>JBFOME010000016.1:0-217361 GCA_040830705.1 Paracoccaceae bacterium
ATCTTGCTGTTCTTCCTTGAAATCGAGATAGACGAACTCGGCGCCCATCGATTCGACTTGCTCGGCGACCTCGGGCCGCACGTCGAAGGCCAGCGTGATCGCGCCCAGTGAGGTCGAGGTCCCGATCGCGGCCAGACCCGCGACACCAGCGCCAACAACCAGCACCTTTGCGGGCGGCACTTTACCGGCTGCGGTCACCTGACCGGTGAAGAAACGGCCAAAATTGTTGCCCGCCTCGATCACAGCGCGATAGCCTGCGATATTGGCCATGGATGACAGCGCATCCATCTTCTGTGCGCGGCTGATCCGGGGCACCATTTCCATCGCGATGACATTCGCACCCTTGGCTTTGGCAGCCTCCATCCCGTCTTCATTTCCAGCCGGATTAAAGAAAGAAATCAGCGTCTTGTCCTTGGTCAGGCGCTTCAGCTCGGTGGCATCGGGCTGGCGTACCTTGGCAATGATGTCAGATGCTTTCCAGAGCGCGGCGGCGGTCTTGATGATCTCAACCCCGGCCTCTTCATAACTTGCATCCGAAAAACCGGCAGCAGCACCCGCGCCGCTTTCGATGGCGCAGTCATAGCCCAGCTTCTGCAACTGACGCGCTGAGTCAGGCGTCATTGCCACGCGTGCCTCGCCGCCAAATTTCTCTTTTGGTGTGCCTATCTTCACCTGTCAGGCCCCCTTTTGCTGTCTGCTTCCGGACGCAGATTGAAACGGTTCGCGATGCCATGACCTATATTGCGCAACAAAATTTCGCAAGCGCAGCATTGGTATCGGTTGTCGCATCGCGAATCTTCAGATCCAGCGCCGGGTTTTTTGCTCGTACCGGGCGAAGTCCATTCGGAACGTACGGCGCAGTCTGTCTTCCTCGGGAAGGATGAAACGACGTTCCAGTATCCAGACAAAGATCGGGATCAAGGGCAGCGACAGAACCGCGTCAAAGCGCAGGATCAGCCCAGCGAGGATCAGAACATCCCCCAAATAAATCGGGTTGCGCGACCGAGAGAAGATGCCGGAGGTCACAAGCGCCGAGGCAGTTTGATGCGGCAGCGGTGTGGTGCGGTGGCGCCGCAGTTCAGTCAGGGCCAACACCATCAACAGAACGCCCGCACCAACGCACAAGCCCCCCGCAAGATCCGCCCAGGCCCCGCCAAAACTGAATCGGAGCGCCAGCCATCGGGCCTGCACCCAGGCGATCAGGACAAAACCAATCAGCCAGACCGGTGGAATATCAAGCCATTTCATTCTTCGGCCTCCGGGTTCAGTTGGACGCACCCTGCCACATGGGCCCGAATGCTGCGCCCAGACGCAACGCCGCAGCCCCCCTTGCCCCCCCGCCACAAGAAGTCCATCGTCGCGGCACCAACGCCAATGGGATGATCAATGACTGACTTCGCTGCCACCAAGGCCCTGTTTCATCTGCCCGAAGGCATGATCTATCTGGATGGCAACTCTTTGGGGCCGCTACCGATTTCCGCGACCGAACGCATGAACGCGGTCATGCGCGAGGAATGGGGCGACATGCTGATCACCGGCTGGAACAAGGCCGGATGGATGGCGCAACCCTCGCATCTTGGCGACCGGATCGGGCGGCTGATTGGCGCAGAGCAAGGCCATGTCGTGGTGGGCGACACGTTGTCGATCAAGGTCTATCAGGCGCTTGCGGCGGCCCTCGACCTCAGCCCGGATCGACGGGTCGTTCTGTCGGACAAAGGCAACTTCCCGACCGATCTTTATATGGCGAAGGGGCTGCTGGACATGCTGGGCTGGGGCCATGAATTGCGGCTGGTAGAGCCGGAACAGGTCGAGGCAGCATTGACCGAGGATGTAGCCGTATTGATGCTGACCGAAGTTGATTTCTGCACCGGTCGCAGACACGACATGCGATCTCTGACTGCGAAAGCACATGAGCTTGGTATCGTAACCATCTGGGATCTGGCGCATACTGCCGGTGCGGATGCTGTTGATGTCGCGGCTGTTGGGACGGATTTCGCCGTTGGCTGCACATACAAATACCTAAACGCCGGACCCGGCGCGCCAGCCTTTATCTATGTCGCGCCTCGTCACGCCGGGAATGCGCTGCCGGCGCTATCCGGCTGGCTGGGCCATGAGGCGCCCTTTGCCTTCGATCTGGACTATCGAGCCGGACCGGGCATTGAACGGATGCGCGTGGGCACGCCACCGGTGCTGCACATGGCCGCGCTCGATGCAGCTCTGGACATTTGGGACAACGTGCGGCTCTCCGATGTCCGGGCCCAATCTATTGAACTGAGCGAGCTGTTCATCGCCCTGGTCGAGGCGCACTGCCCGCAACTGCGCCTTGCAAGCCCGCGTGATCCAGACCAGCGCGGCAGTCAGGTCTCGTTTCGCTTTGCCGAAGGTTACGCCGTCATTCAGGCGCTGATCGCGCGGGGCGTGATCGGTGATTTCCGCGAGCCTGACATCATGCGCTTTGGCATCGCGCCCTTGTTTCTGGACGAAAACGACATCAGGCAAGCGGTTGAAATCCTGGCTGAAATCATGCGAGACGACTTGTGGGACCGCAATGACTACAAGATTCGAAAACGGGTGACCTGATCTATTTTTCGACCGCCGCCCCTAGAACGGCGGCCAAAGTACGCGCCGATCTGCAGTAGTCCTCATACGACCCGGCGGTCACCTTTGCGCCCTTCAATGAAGATGTAATCAGGGCCGCCGTATCCTCTGCCGGTCCCGGCAAGGTCGCAGACCCGGCATCCACGAGTCTGTTCAGCCAGTCCGTATACACCGCGCGCAGCTTTGCCTCGCCTTCTTGAACCATTTCCGACGACGTCGTGGTTCCCGCTTCCAGCAATTCCATTCCATGTGCGGAGGCGAGCATCGGCTTCACCACTATCTCACCTTGGGCAAAGAACCCCGCCTCAAGCACCTCTGAAACGGTACCGTCACGCGAAAGTGCCTCTGTAAGCGCGATGGTGCACATCTCGTAGCAATACCGCACAAGCGTCTGAAAGATATCTTCTTTATTCCGGTAGTGCAGATAAACCGCCGCCCTCGACATACCCGCCGCGCGCGCAATGTCATCCATCGAAGTCTTGCGATAGCCATAGGTCGCAAAGGCAGTCCAGGCTGCTTCGAGGATGGTTTTCCGCTTGGGATCGATATCCAGATTTTTCATGGGGTCAGCTTTGACATTTAGTGTCGATATTGTCAATTGACACTATGACAAAATATACTATTTATGTCACAAAGTAGAATCTGCGGAGTGACGCGCCATGCCAGCATCCCTGACAATCAACGGAACCGATCATGAGGTCGATCTGCCCGATGACGTCCCCTTGCTTTGGGTTTTGCGGGATGAGGTCGGCCTGACCGAGACCAAATTCGGCTGCGGCGTGGCCGCCTGCGGCGCCTGCACCGTGCATATCGATGGCGAGGCAGTGCGGTCCTGTCAGGTGGCGCTCAGCGATGTCTGGGGCGATGTGACCACGATCGAAGGCATCGGCACGCCCGAGGCTATGGCCAAGATCCAGCAAGCCTGGGTTGACCATCAAGTCGCGCAATGCGGCTATTGCCAGTCCGGTCAGATCATGCAGGCCGCCGCTCTGCTCTTCGAAAACCCTAAACCCACTGATGCCGAGATTGACGAGGCGATGCAGGGCAACCTCTGCCGCTGCGGCACCTACCCCCGCATTCGCGCCGCGATCCATACTGCCGCTGGCAAACTGAGGGAGGCGTAAACCATGGCATCTGTTGGAAAAATCCTTCGCCGCAGCTTCCTGATCGGGTCGGCAGCCATCGTCGGTGGTGTGGCCTTTGGCGTCTACTATGTGAACCGCCCCGCCCCCAACCCGCTGAAACCGCAAGAAGGTGAGGCAGCGCTAAACCCCTTTGTCCTGATCGATCAGGAAGGCGTGACACTCTTCGCTCCCCGCGCCGAGATGGGTCAGGGCGTGATGACCACATGGGCCGCCCTGATCGCTGAGGAGCTGGATGTGGAACTGGATGACATCCGCGTCCTGCACGGGCCGGCCGCCGCCGCTTACTACAACAGCGCCATGCTGGGTGAGGCGCTGCCCAACAAAGGCTATGACATCTCTGACTTCCAACACAATCTGGCCGAAGCGCTTGGTGTGCTCGGCAAAGTGCTGAGCTTGCAGGTCACCGGGGGCTCGACCTCGATGAAGGACGGGTTCGAACGGATGCGCGAGGCGGGCGCAACCGCACGCGAAACGCTGAAACAGGCGGCAGCCGAACAGCTTGGCGTCGATCGCAGCCTGCTCAAGACCGAAAAAGGCGCGGTGGTCTCCCCGGATGGCAGCCGCATTCCCTATACCAAGTTGGCCGTGGCCGCAGGTCAGATCGATCCGCCCAGCGTTGAACTGCGCGACCCCTCCAAATGGCGCATTCTGGGCAGACATCATCCGCGCGTTGACATGGTCGGCAAATCCACCGGCACCGCCGAATATGCCATAGATGTCCGCCCCGAGGGGCTGAAATTCGCCAGCGTGCGGATCAACCCGAAACTGGGCGGCGAGATGAAGAGCTTCGATGCCAGCGCAGCGGAATCCATGCCCGGCGTCGAAAAAATCGTCAATCTGGGCAATGGGGTCGCGGTGATCGCCTCCAACACCTGGCTCGCCATGCAGGCGGTTGAGGCCATTGATGTGGATTGGGGCGACGCGCCCTACCCGCCAGAAACCGACGCGCTGTTCGGAGCCATCGCAGCCAGTTTCGACGGCAAGGCCAACTCCGCCATGCGCGATGATGGCGATGTCAGCGTGCTGCCTGAGGGCGCCACCGAGATCACGGCGGAATACAAGCTACCCTATCTGGCACATGCCACGATGGAGCCGATGAACGCGACGGCGCTCTTTACCGGCAAAACGCTGGATATTTGGGCCGGCAACCAGGCCCCGACGATCATCCAGTCGAAAGCCGCCGAGGTGGCCGGCCTCGACCCCGAGACGGTTCAAGTCCACACCACCTATCTGGGCGGCGGTTTCGGTCGCAAGGGCGAGTATGATTATACAAATATTGCCACCAAACTCGCGATGGCGATGCCCAATGTGCCCGTGCAAACGACCTGGTCTCGCGAAGAGGATATGCGCCACGACTTCTACCGCCCCGGCGCGATGGCGCGGATGCGGGGAGCCGTGAAGGATGGCAAAGCCGTGCTGTATGATGGTCAGATCGCGGCGCAATCGGCAGTTTATCAGGCGATGGGTCGTCTCGACGTGCCTGCGGGCGGTCCCGACAAAGTGTTGGTTGAAGGCGCATTCAACCAGCCCTATGCCATCCCCAACTACCGGATGCGTGGTTATGTCACCAACCTGCAGGTGCCGGTCGGTTTCTGGCGATCGGTCGGCAACAGTTTCAACGGCTTCTTTCATGACACCTTCCTCGATGAGATGGCCCATGAAGCAGGCCGCGATCCGTTGGAATTCCGGCTAGAGTTGATGAAATCCGAACACGCCCCCTCGGCGGGCTGCTTAGAGGCGGTGCGCGAGATGTCCGGCTGGACCGGCAAGACCCCCGATGGTGTCGGGCGCGGCGTAGGCTTCTGCTACAGCTTCGGCACGCCAGTGGCGCAGGTGATCGAAGTGATCGACGAAGACGGCACGATCCGCATCAACAAGGCCTGGATCGCCTGCGATATGGGCCTGGCCCTTGATCCGAACACGGTTGAGGCGCAGATGGTCGGCGGCATGATCTATGGCCTGTCGGCAGCCTGTTATGGCGAGATCACGTTTTCGGAAGGCGAAGTGGAGCAGTGGAACTTCCCCGACTACGACGCGCTGCGCATACACACCACCCCGGTCACCGAGGTGCGGGTGCTGGAAACCAACCGCCACATGGGCGGCGCAGGCGAGCCTGGCACGCCCCCGTCGATGCCCGCCCTTGGCAACGCGCTCTTCGATCTGACCGGCCGGCGGGCGCGCACGCTGCCCCTGTCCCATAGCTTCAATCTGCTGATCTAAGCACTTACCCCCCTGCACTGCCGGTTCTGCGGCGGTGCAGCCAAATGCAAATGCCGCATGTGCCCTTCCCCTTCCCGAGCCCATTCGCTATTGCAGGCGCTGACCCGAATACGTTGACGCAGGACGCACCCCATGGCGATGGAAAAGACATTCAACGCGGCCGAGGCCGAGGCCCGCATCTACGAGGCCTGGGAACAGGCCGGAGCCTTCAAGGCAGGCGCGAACCGTTCGCGTGACGAGAGCTTTACCGTCATGATCCCGCCGCCCAACGTGACGGGCGCGCTGCACGTGGGCCATGCGTTCAACAACACGCTGCAGGATATCCTGATCCGCTGGCACCGCATGCGCGGCTTTGACACGCTCTGGCAGCCCGGTCAGGACCATGCTGGCATCGCCACCCAAATGCAGGTCGAGAAGATGCTGATGCTGACGCAGCAACCCGGTCGGCGTGAGCTGGGGCGTGAGAAATTCCTTGAGAAAGTCTGGGAATGGAAGGGCGAATATGGCGGCACGATAATTGAACAACTGAAACGTCTGGGCGCCTCCTGCGACTGGTCGCGCAACGCCTTCACGATGGCAGGTGCCACGGGTGATCCGCGCACCGGACATGAGAACTCGGCCAACTTTCACGACGCGGTCATCAAGGTTTTCGTCGATATGTACGAAAAGGGCCTGATCTATCGCGGCAAGCGGCTGGTCAACTGGGACCCGCATTTCGAGACCGCAATCTCGGACCTTGAGGTCGAGAATATCGAAACCCCGGGCCATATGTGGCACTTCAAATACCCGCTGGCCGGGGGCGAGACCTATACCTATGTCGAGAAGGACGAGGATGGAAAAGTTATCCTCGAAGAGGAACGCGACTATATCTCGATCGCCACCACGCGGCCCGAAACCATGCTGGGCGATGGCGCGGTGGCCGTACACCCCTCGGATGAACGATACGCGCCAATCGTCGGGAAACTCTGCGAAATCCCAGTTGGCCCGAAAGAGCACCGCCGCCAGATCCCGATCATCACCGATGACTACCCCGATCCCGATTTTGGCTCCGGCGCGGTGAAGATCACCGGCGCGCATGACTTCAACGACAACATGGTCGCCAAGCGCGGCGGCATCCCGATGTACCGCCTGATGGACACAAAAGGCGCGATGCGAGCGGACGGCGCGCCTTACGCCGACGAAGCGGGCAAGGCGCAGGAATATGCGCGTGGTAGTCAGTTCACCGAGAATGAGATCGACGCGATCAACCTCGTCCCCGATCACCTGCGCGGGCTCGACCGGTTCGAGGCACGCGCGAAAGTGGTCGAAGAGATCACCGCCGACGGTCTGGCCGTCATGACCCGTGCCGATAATCCGGTTCTGGGCACCAAGCTGGGTGAGGAGGACGACCCCGCTGCGCTGGTCCCGCTGGTCGAGAGCAAACCGATCATGCAACCCTTCGGCGACCGCTCGAAAGTTGTGATCGAACCGATGTTCACTGACCAGTGGTTCGTGGACGCCGAAAAGGTCGTCAGCCCGGCGCTGGATGCGGTCAAGGACGGCACGGTCAAGATCATCCCGGAATCGGGCGAGAAGACCTATTACCACTGGCTGGAAAACATCGAGCCCTGGTGCATCTCCCGCCAGCTATGGTGGGGGCATCAGATACCGGTTTGGTATGGTCTCGATCTGTCCGCCGAAGACTTCAAGAGCGATGAGAATGAAGGCGCGCTTGATCTGGTCGAACTCGGTCGCCTGCTGAACGAAGGCGGCATGCTGCATCGTGGCAATGTGATGGAATGCGCGGCAAGCCTTGAGGCGGTCACAGAGAAATTCTTCGATGACAACGCCAACATTCCCAGCCCGCTGAGCCACGCAAGCGTCGTCGAAGTTGCCGACAAGCATGAAGCGATTCACCAATTCGCCGAAAGTCTCGCCCAGTACGCCGTTGAACAGGACCCAACCAAGCTGGTCTATCCGGTCTGGCGCGATCCCGACGTCCTCGACACCTGGTTCTCCTCCGGCCTCTGGCCCATCGGCACGCTGGGCTGGCCCGAGCAGACCGACGAGTTGGAGCGTTACTTCCCCACGGACGTTCTGGTCACAGGGTTCGACATCCTGTTTTTCTGGGTCGCCCGGATGATGATGATGCAACTGGCCGTGGTCGATCAGATTCCGTTCCACACCGTCTACCTGCACCAGCTCGTCCGCGACGAGAAGGGCAAGAAGATGTCCAAGACCACCGGCAACGTCATCGACCCGCTGGAGATCGTGGACGAATTCGGCGCCGACGCGCTGCGCTTCACCAACGCTTCTATGGCGGCTATCGGCGGTGTGCTGAAACTGTCGCGCGAACGCATCACCGGCTACCGCAACTTCGGTACCAAGCTGTGGAACGCTGTCCGCTTTGCCGAGATGAACGAGGTCTTCACCGATGCCGTGCCACAACTGGATGTGGCCGACCTGAAACCCAAAGCCGCCGTGAACTGCTGGATCATCGGCGAAACCGCCCGCGTGCGGGAAGAGGTCGACGCTGCGCTGGAAAGCTATCGCTTCAACGACGCCGCCAACGGGCTCTATGCCTTTGTCTGGGGCAAGGTTTGCGACTGGTACGTTGAGCTGTCGAAACCCCTGCTGCAAGGCGATGATGCCGAAGCACAGGCCGAAACCCGCGCCACTATGCGCTGGGTTCTGGATCAGTGCATGATCCTGCTGCACCCGATCATGCCTTTCGTCACCGAAGAGCTGTGGGGGCTGACCGGCAACCGCGCCAAGATGGTCGTCCACGCCGACTGGCCGAGCTATTCCGCCACTGATTTGGTGGATGCCGATGCAGATCGTGAGATGAACTGGGTGATCTCTGTGATCGAAAACACCCGCTCGGCCCGTGCGCAGATGCGAGTCCCGGCTGGCCTCTACGTGCCGATGCTGGTGACTGAGATCGACGCCCATGGCCAGGCCGCATGGGACCGCAACGAGGCGCTGATCAAACGTCTGGCGCGGATCGATAGCCTGACCAAAGCTAACGAACTGCCCAAAGGCACCATCTCGATCGCCGCCCCCGGCGCGTCCTTTGGCTTGCCGCTGGCGGACATCATCGACATCGGCGCGGAAAAAGAACGGCTGGAGAAAGCCAAGGGCAAACTGGCAAAGGAGCTGGGCGGCCTGCGCGGGCGTCTGAACAACCCCAAATTCGTGGCCTCGGCCCCCGAAGAAGTGGTTGCAGAAGCCAAGACCAACCTCGCCGCCCGCGAAGAAGAAGAGGCAAAACTGAACGAGGCGCTCGCGCGTCTGGCTGAAATCGCCTGATCTTCTTCTCGTTTACAAATACGGAAATCCCGGACCCCGCCGCGCTCGCGCCCGGCGGGGTTTTGCGTTAGGGTGCAAGCATGACAGGCAACACACGAAATCTGGCCGAACGTCAGATCCTGAAGGCGCAGGCCGAAGGACAGCTTGAGGGGCTGCAAGGCGAAGGCGAACCGCTACCCAACCGCTCAGGCGAGGCGATGGGCGACCCGGCTTTGGCCGCCGGTCACCGGATCATGGCGCAAGCGGGTGTGCTGCCGGAAGAATTCACGCTCAAGAAAGAGCTGGATGACGCGCGGGCGCAATATCCGAAGCTGACCGATCCAGAGGCCCGCAAGGCGGCGATGGCAAGGATCGCGGATCTGGAGATGCGCTACAACATGGCCCGCGACGCCCGTCGCAGCTTCATGCGCTAACGCGTGGCGAAGGCGCGGCTGGAAACAGAGATTGAATTCTTCGACGGGTCCTTGGCATTGGCGAACGCATAGCCATCGGCATTGTGGATTGCTCCGAATTCCAGGCCCTTGCGCCTTGCTTGCGCGCAAAATGCAGCAACATCGAGGACATCGAAGACAAGCTTGACTGTCACCTGCCCTTCCCGCGTGGCATTGCCAGCGGCATGCAGCATTAGGTGAACACCTGCGCCTGGCGGGATCAATTCGACAATCCGATCACCCTCAAGCCGTTCGGCGCGATAGTCGAAATGGGTCTCATAGAAGGCGACCATATCGTCCATGCGCTTTGTGTAGAGCACCAGGCGTGACAGTGGCGGAGACATGACCGCCCCTATTCGAACTCGGGCTTTCGGCCCTGCATGTTTGCGGCAATGACCTCCATCTGATCCGGTTTCCCGATCAGTGCAATCTGCTCGGCTGTCTCGGCCTGCAAAACTTCCTGTCGATTCGAGCACTCTGCCAGATCGATCAACCGCTTGGCGGCGCGAATGGCCGAGGGCGATTTGCCGGCGATCTCGTCTGCCAGTGCGCGGGCTTCGGTCAACGGGTCGTCGTGGATCTCGGTCACCAGCCCCCACTCTGCGCCACGCTGGGCCGAGACCGGCCGCGCCGTATAGACCATCTGCCGCAGCGCATCCGACCGCATAAGATGCGGCAACAGCACCATGCCGCCCATATCGGGGATCAGCCCCCATTTCATTTCCATCACTGCCAGCTTCGCATCCGGCGCGGCAAGCCGGATATCGGCCCCCAGCGCCAGTTGCAGCCCGCCGCCATAGACGGCACCCTGTAGCGCTGCAATCACCGGCACCGGCACGCGCCGCCAGACCAGAGCAACCTCCTGCATCTCGTTGGCGTCATGGTAATCGCGGGCGTTAAGCCAGACCTCGGTATCGCGGCTGGCAAAGCCGGCGAAGCTGGCCACGTCGAGCCCCGCGCAGAAACTCTCGCCCTCGCCCGAGAGCACCACAGCACGCGCGTCCGAGGCGGCCACCTCCTGCCCGGCGGCAATGATCGCCTTGACCATCGCGTCATCCAGCGCGTTCATCTTGTCGCCCCGCGTCAGCGTGACATGGGCAACGTGGTTTTCGTATTTGACCGATACGCGCGCCATCTGATCCTCCCCGGCTGGCCTCGGGGACACTCTGCCGGTGATGGTCGGGGGGGTCCACCCTAACTTGGCGGCAGGTCCGCAGCCGGTATCCGCCCGAACCAAGGGGAGTCGAGCGTCATGACGTAAAACATGTCGCCGACCTGCTTCGCGCTGGTGGTGATGCCCAGCCGCCCTTCGGGGTCCTGAAGATTGCGCAGGATGGTGCCTGTTCTGTCGAACTGAATGACCATGCCGCGATGAATGGGCGCGGGCCGCACCCAGGGCCCCAGCCGCCAGATGACCTTGCGCAGGAATGGGTATGGCATCAGCGCCTCGGAGGGGACGCGCGGGCTGGCGAAGGCCAGCCAATAGGTGCCATCACCCTGCGCCTTAAGATTGTCGGGATAGCCCGGCAGGTTGTCCAGGAACACCTCGCGCTGCCCCGCTTTTTCACTCTTGAGCCAGAGGCGATGCACCCGCGCACGACCGGTTTCGGCGATCAGCAGGAAATCCTCCTCCGGCGAAAGCGCCACGCCATTGGTGTAGACGAAACCATCGACGATCTTTTCCACCGTGCCATCAGGATCGCGTCGGGCAACATAGCCGGTATCGGACTGCTCCCAGATCGTCATGATCGAAGTGGGTTTGGTCCCGCCCAGCTTCTCAGGATCGAACCGGTCGGTGGAGTTCGAGAAGTAGACCGTACCGTCGTGCGCAACGTCGAGGTTGTTGGCGTAGATGATGGGTGCGCCATCGATCTCCGTGGCCAGAGTTTCCAGCGTGCCAGGCCCGGACCAGCGCAGCAGCCCGCGAAAACTGTCCGCGATGTAAAGCGCGCCGTCGGGTCCCGCCTTCAATCCCAACGGTCGCCCGCCCAATTCATCGACCTGAACGGGCTCGGGCCCATCGATGCGAAAGAGCTCGCCGGAAAGGCTAGTGGTATAGACCTGTCCATCGGGGGTGACGGCGACGTCCTCTGGCCCAAGTCTGCCATCGGGAAGCGCGATCAGGTCGGTCTTGTCGAGCGCGCTGTTGACGGCGAAATCGCCGATGAATTCTGGCGGCTTGGGCGGTTCATGGGCGACCGGGTTCAGCGGGATAGGCCAGAACAGCAGATACCCTGCGGCAATCACCAATAACAGCAGTAGAAAACGCATCACGTTCCTCATGTCCTTGCACTGTTTGAGCAAGTCATGGGACAAGCCCCTTGTCGTGGCAAGGCTTGTTCCCCGACCTCCGATCCGTTTATCTGCGGCTATGACCTATCCGCGCTATACACCGCTTGCCCGCTCGCTGCCCGCTACCGTCCCGTTCGTGGGGCCAGAAACGCAGGAACGCGCGCGCGGCGCAGCGTTCAAGGCGCGGATCGGGGCAAATGAAAACGTCTTCGGCCCCTCGCCCAGGGCCATTGCCGCGCTTCAGGACAGCGCCGCCGGTCAATGGATGTATGGCGACCCCGAGAACCACGATCTACGCCACGCATTGGCCGGGCATCACGGCGTGGCCCCCGAATACATTGTCGTTGGCGAGGGTATTGACGGCCTGCTGGGATATCTCGTGCGCCTGATGGTCGGGCCCGGGGACGCGGTGGTGACATCCGAAGGCGCCTATCCCACCTTCAACTACCATGTGGCGGGGTTTGGCGGCGAGTTGCACAAGGTGCCCTATCGCGACGATCATGAAGACCCGAAGGCGTTGTTTCGCAAGGCGGCGGAGGTCGATGCCAAGCTGGTCTATCTGGCCAATCCTGACAATCCGATGGGGACCTGGCATCGCGGTGAAGACCTTGTCGCGGCATTGGATCACCTGCCCGAAGGTACGCTGCTGGTGCTGGACGAGGCCTATTTCGAATGCGCGCCCGAAGGCACCGCGCCGCTGATCGCCGCGGATGATCCACGGGTGATCCGCCTGCGCACGTTTTCCAAAGCCCACGGGCTGGCAGGCGCGCGCGTTGGCTACGCAATCGGCGCACCAGAGCTGATCGCCGCCTTCAACAAGGTGCGCAATCACTTCGGCATGAACCGCTCGGCCCAGATCGCGGCACTGGCGGCGCTGGCAGATACTGAGTGGCTGGATCGTGTCACCGAGTCGATCAATCAATCGCGCAACCGGATCGAGGCAATTGCGCGCACCAACGGGTTGTCGCCGTTGCCCTCGGCGGCCAATTTCGTGGCCATTGATTGCGGGCGCGGCGCCGATTTCGCAAAGCGCGTGCTGGAGAACCTGATTGAGCAGGGCATCTTTGTCCGGATACCGTTTTCTGCGCCCCAGAATCGCTGCATCCGCATCAGTTGCGGCACCGAAGCCGATCTGGACGCGTTCGCAGCAGCACTGCCCCGCGCATTGGACCGCGCGGCCTCGGTCTGATACGCTAGGACATCCCGCACCTACTGGCATGACCCCGTAAGGACCGGCATGGACGATCACAAGATACCGCGCGCGCCGGACTACACGCTGGCTGCCCTGATCATGGCCGGAATCAATCTGACCTGGATTTTCATTGTGATCTGGGCGCTTTACGGATTGTTCTCGGTGCTGGCACTTGCAGCGCTGCTCAACCATGGTATCTCGTGCCTGCGGGACCGCAAAGAAGGCGCCTAACCGCTGTCAGTAGGGCCGCGTCGACCTCGTGTGACCATGGGGTTAGTCGCCGGACCAATGTGGCACCCTTTAGTCCCAACAACTTGCAACGTGATCGACACCTGCTTAAATGGGCGCGTCATGGCCAATAGCACGTCATCCCCCTTCCCACACCCTCACAAGGCCCACTTATGAGCAAACCTATCTATTCTGCCCGCGAACTCATCGGGTGGGTCTGGACGGACTATCTGAGGAAGTATCGCTGGGTTCTGTTGGTGGCGTTTTTCTTCATGTTTATCGAGGGCAGCATGGTCGGCGCGCTGAGCTACATGATGCAGCCGATGTTCGACAAGGTGTTTGTTCAGGGCAATGAAAGCGCGCTGGTCTGGGTCAGCATTGTATTCTTCCTGATCTTCACAACACGCGGCCTGGCCGGTGTCGCCCAGAAGATTCTGCTGGCGCGCGTTTCGCAGAGGATGGCAGCCAGCTTACGTGTCGATATGCTGTCCCGGATGGTGCGGCAGGACACGTCCTTTCACCAGGTCCACCCGCCCGGCTATCTGATCCAGCGCGTGCAGACCGATGTCGGATCTGTCAACGCAGTCTGGCAGATGATCATTACCGGCATGGGCAAGAACGTTATCTCGCTCTTGGTCCTGCTGGGCGTTGCGATGAATGTGGATTTCGTCTGGACCGCGATCATGCTGGTTGGCATTCCTTTGTTGTTTCTGCCAATTGGAGCTGCGCAGCGCTACGTTCGCAGGCAAGCTTCAAAGGTTCGCGACCTAGGCGCGTCGCTTGCGGTACGGCTGGACGAGACCTTTCATGGGATCACGCCCGTCAAGCTCAACAGTCTGGAAGATTATCAGGTCAGCCGCTTCGCCAAGGGCAACGAAAAATTCGTGCGCGCAGGCATCAAGTCGACCATAGGTACGGCTTCGATCACTGCCCTGATCGACGTGATGGCCGGCATCGGATTTATGGGTGTTCTGCTCTATGGCGGAGCCGAAATCATCAGCGGAGACAAAACCGTTGGTCAATTCATGAGCTTTTTCACCGCGATTGGTCTCGCTTTTGATCCGGCGCGGCGTATCGCTGCGATGAGCGGTAAGTGGCAGGCCGCGGCTGCCGCGATTGAGCGTGTGAAAGAACTGATGGACGCACCGGTCAAGCTGCTGCCGCCTGCCGAACCGAAGCCTGCGCCAACGGGCCGCCCGGGCGTGGAACTCAAAAACGTCTCGCTCAGCTATGGCGATGCTCAAGTGCTGCGTGATCTGTCCTTGGTGGCCGAACCGGGAAAAACCACCGCTCTTGTGGGGGCATCCGGGGCCGGAAAATCAACCGTCTTCAACGTGTTGACACGACTGGTTGATCCATCTCAGGGCGATGTCAGCGTCGGAGGCGTCCCGGTCAACCAACTGAGTTTTCCCGATCTGCGCGGCCTATTTGCCGTGGTAACTCAGGACGCACTGCTCTTTGACGAATCCGTGCGCGAAAATATCCTGCTGGGCCGGACCGACGTGTCCGAAGCACAGCTACAGGAGGTTCTGGAAGCCGCCCATGTGGCTGATTTCATACCCAAACTGGCCGACGGGTTGGATACGCAGGTTGGCCCGCGCGGCTCGGCCTTATCAGGGGGACAGCGCCAACGTGTCGTCATCGCCCGTGCCCTGCTGCGCGACACGCCGATCCTTCTGCTGGACGAGGCAACGAGCGCGCTGGATGCGCAATCCGAGAAGGTGGTGCAGGCAGCGCTCGACCGTCTATCTGGTGGACGCACGACCCTTGTGATCGCGCACCGCCTGTCCACCATCCGCAATGCGGACAAGATCGTGGTGATGGATCGCGGCAGCGTGGTTGATGAGGGCACACATGATGAAATGCTCGCACGCGGCGGCATCTATGCCGATCTCTATCGGTTGCAATTCCAGGATGGGCTGACGGTTGTCGATACCAAAGGCGTCGAAGCATTGACCCCGAAAGCCCCGCACCTTGGCGTCCCCAAGGAAACGTGGTTCCGCCGAATGGTGAACAAACTCGCGGGCTGAGGCAAGCTCAGCTCAGAGTGGCAGCGTCGCTTGCCAGCGCCTGGATTGCCGCCCAATCACCTGCCTGAACCTTGTCCTTCGGCGCCACCCAGCTGCCCCCGGCACAGACCACATTGGGCAGCGACAGGTAGCTTTCGGCATTGGAGGGCGAAACACCCCCTGTCGGGCAGAACGAGATCTGCGGCAGCGGTGCGCCGATGGCTTTCAGCGCGGGCGCGCCGCCCGATGCCTCGGCGGGGAAGAATTTGAGCATGTCATAGCCTGCTTCCAGCAGCCGCATCGCCTCGCTGGCGGTGGCTGCGCCGGGCAGCAACGGCAGGTCTTCGGCCTCGCAGGCCGCGATCAGCGCGTCGGTTGCACCGGGAGAGCCCCCGAACTGCGCCCCCGCCGCTTTGGCGGCGCGCACATCTTCTGGTGTCACCAGCGTGCCCGCCCCGACGACGCCGCCTGTAACCTTGGACATAGCGTTGATCACATCAAGAGCAGCGGGAGTACGCAGGGTCACCTCAAGTGCAGGCAACCCTCCTGACACTAAAGCCTGGGCCAGCGGCGTTGCATGCGCCACGTCATCGACGACCAGAACCGGAATAATAGGAGCAAGGGCGCAGATTTCACGGGCGCGGGCGGATTTCGATGTCATCAGAAGTCTCCAAACACGGTGGCGCCGGCGTCAGCCCGGCTTACATTGCGGCGGAACAGCGCGAACATCTCGCGCCCGGTGCCAAATTCATTTCCTGACAGATCGGCTTGAACCGGTTCCCGATCCATCACGCCTTCGGTCAGTATCTCAAGATCGCCGGAGACTGCATCGACCCGGACCAGATCGCCATCCTGTAGCCGCGCAATGGGGCCGCCATCCAGCGCCTCGGGACACACATGGATCGCAGCAGGCACCTTGCCCGAGGCGCCCGACATCCGGCCATCAGTGACCAGGGCCACCTTTTGCCCGCGCCCTTGCAGGATCGACAGTACCGGGGTCAGCGAATGCAGTTCCGGCATGCCGTTGGCCTTTGGCCCCTGGAAACGCACTACAACGATCACGTCACCGGTGAATTCCCCCGCTTTGAACGCTGCCTTGACCTGTTCTTGATCGTCGAAGACACGAACGGGTGCTTCGACGATTCGGTGTTCCGGTGCAACCGCCGAGACCTTCATGACCCCGGTTCCCAGCGACCCGCTGAGCCGCGACAGCCCACCGGTGTCCTGAAACGGGTCCGCCGCCGGGCGTAGGATTTTGTCGTTGAGCGAGGTGCCCGCACCGTCCTGCCAGACCAGTGCGCCGTCGATCAATTTTGGCTCGCGCGTGTATTCTGCCAGCCCCTGCCCCGCGACCGTGGTCGTATCGGGATGCAGCAGGCCTTCCTCCATCAGCGTATGGATGGTGTAACCCAACCCGCCCGCAGCATGGAAATGGTTCACGTCGGCCAGCCCGTTGGGATAGACGCGGGCAACCAGCGGCACGACTTCGGAGATCTCGGAAAAGTCCTGCCAATCCAGGTGGATGCCACCTGCGCGAGCCATTGCGAGCAGGTGAATGAGCAGGTTCGTCGATCCCCCCGTGGCCATCAGCCCGACGATCCCATTCACATAGGCCTTCTCGTCCAGCACCTTGCAAGCGGGTGTGTAGTTGTTGCCCAGCGCGCTCAGCGACAGCGCGCGTTTTGCGCCCTCTTCGGTCAGCGCGTCCCGCAGAGGTGTGTTGGGGTTCACAAAGCTTGCGCCCGGCAGGTGCAGCCCCATGAACTCCATTAGCATTTGGTTGGTGTTGGCGGTCCCGTAGAAGGTACAGGTGCCCGGCCCGTGATAAGCGGCCATTTCCGCCGCCATCAACGCGTCGCGTCCAACCTCTCCGGTGGCGAATTGCTGGCGCACCTTGGCCTTTTCGTCATTGGGCAAACCGCTGGTCATCGGACCGGCGGGCAGGAACACGGCGGGCAAATGGCCAAAGCTCTGCGCCGCGATCACCAGCCCCGGAACGATCTTGTCGCAGACCCCCAGAAACACCGCCGCGTCAAAGGTGTTGTGGCTGAGCGCCACGCCTGTCGCCATGGCGATCGCGTCGCGCGAGAACAGAGACAGTTCCATCCCCGCTTCCCCCTGCGTGACACCGTCGCACATGGCAGGAACGCCGCCCGCTACCTGCGCCGTGCCGCCCGCGTCACGCGCAGCCGCACGGATCAGATCGGGGAAGCGTTCAAACGGCTGATGCGCCGAAAGCATGTCGTTATAGGTCGTCACGATCCCCAGATTGCCTGCCGAGCCGGTAGCGAGCGCCTGCTGGTCCGAGCCCGCCCCGGCATAGGCATGGGCCTGTCCGCTGCAACTCAGATGCGCGCGCGCCGGGCCTTTGCTGGCGGCCTGATCCATCCGCTCCAGATAGCGGTCGCGCGTGGCTGCGCTGCGCTCGATGATACGTTGCGTTACGTCCTGAATGGTACGGTGCAGGTCCATGTCACCCTCCTATCTGGCGCCAGCGGCGGCCGTCGCGATGCATCAGCATCAGCGCCTCTTCGGGCCCCGAACTGCCCGGGTCATAAGGCGCTGGCCGGTCACCGCTTTCTTCCCAATTGCGAATGATGGGATCGACCCAGGCCCAAGCCGCCTCGACCTCATCACCGCGCATAAAGAGCGTCTGATCGCCCCGGATCACATCCATGACGAGGCGCTCATACGCGTCCTGCTGGCGCACATCTGCGCCAAGCGCTTCGGCAAAACTCATGTCCAGCGACACCTCTGACAGGCGCAGACCACCCGGTCCGGGATCCTTGATCGTGGTGCGCAACGTGATGCCTTCATCCGGTTGCAAGCGGATCACCAGAACATTGCCTCGCAACCTGCCCACATTTGGAAAGATAGTGTGCGGCGGGTCACGGAACACCACTGCGATCTCGGATTCACGGGCCCGCAGCCGCTTGCCGGTACGCAGATAGAACGGCGTTCCCGACCAGCGCCAGTTGGCAACGCTGACCTTCATCGCGATGAAGCTTTCGGTGTTGCTGGAGGGGTTGCCGACATGATCGCCATAACTGTCCCCACCCGCATCGGCACGGTACTGGCCGCGCGCGATATCACCAGGTTCCACCGGATCAAGCGCCTCGATCACCTTCACCTTTTCGTCGCGTACCGCATTCGGCGTGAATTTCGAGGGCGGCTCCATCGCCGTCAGGCACAGAAGCTGTACCAGATGGTTCTGCACCATGTCCCGCATGGCACCCGACTGATCGTAATAGGCCCCGCGCCCGTCGATCCCGATGCTTTCCGCCACGGTGATCTGAACATGGTCCACATGGGTTGCGTTCCAAAGCGGCTCGAACAGCGAATTGGCAAAGCGCAGCGCCATCAGGTTCTGCACTGTTTCCTTGCCCAGATAGTGATCGATCCGATAGATTTGTTGCTCTTCGAAACAGGCGCGCAAACCTTCGTTCAGCGCACGGGCCGAGGCCAGATCGCGGCCAAAGGGTTTTTCGACGACGATCCGGCTGTCCGGCGTGGCCATCCCGCATTCATGCAGCCGGTTGGCAATATCTGCAAAGAGCGAGGGGCTAACGGACAGGTAGAACGCCCGTACAACATCCGGTCTGAGCGTTTGGGCTAGGGCCTGCCACCCTTTGTCGGAGGCGACATCGACCGTCACGTAGTCCAACCGCTCCAGAAACCGCGCAAGTGTTTTGGCACGATTTGGGCTGTCGGGGGTGAACTGTTCGATCGCCTCCTTGGTGGTCTGCCGAAACGCCTCGGCGTCCATCTGGGTACGGGCAGATCCAATGATGCGCGCCTCTGGCGGCATCTGGCCAACCTCAAACCGGTGAAACAGACCCGGCAAGATCTTGCGCTTCGCAAGATCACCGGTTGCACCGAACAGGACGAGGTCGAAAGGGTCCACGGGGATGACACGTGACACCATGGCTTGGCTCCAGTTCTGGCCCTCGGGCACCTTGGGCAGGCACCCGCTCAGCGGCCACTGTTAGCGATAACAATTCACCGGCTTAATTGCCGATCTGGGCCACAATTGCAAGAGTGAACTCTGGCAAACGCTCCAAAGCCCCACCTCGCCGCTGGTCACCGGTTCTGTCGAAACCACTCCATTACTGCCGGGCGCACGCTTTGTTCACCGCGATGGCGGGAATCCAGGATCACCTTGCGCAATTCGTCAAGATTGGTCCGCAACAGCAAGCTTTTGACGGGGCCAATTGAGGCCGGGCGCATCGAGAGCGTTCGCATCCCCATGGCAGCAAGGCATACCGCCTCGACCGGGCGGCCCGCATCCTCACCACAGAAACTCAACGGCGCGCCCGAGATGGCGCAACGTTCGACGATCCTTTCGATCAGGCTGAGAAAGCTCACGTTCAGCGTATCATAGCGGCGGCGTACCCGCTCGTTTTCGCGGTCGGCAGCGAAAAAGAACTGCTTCAAGTCATTGCCGCCGATGGACAGGAACCCAACCTCGTCAAAGAATTTCTGCGGCGCGAAGGCAAGCGACGGCGTTTCCAGCATCGCGCCTACCTCAAGCGTTTCGGGCAGCACATGGCCTAACCGTTCCTCGCGCGCGATGGTCTTGTCCACTTCGGCGCGAGCGGCGCGGTATTCTTCGGCCTGCGCCACAAAAGGAAACATGATGGTCAGGGGACGCCCGTTTGCAGCGCGGATCAGGGCCTGCAACTGCATCCGCATGATGCCCGGCTTGTCCAACCCGACCCGAATGGCTCGCCAGCCCAGCGCCGGGTTGGGCTCATCCGTGGGTTTCATGTAGGGCAGAACCTTGTCCGAGCCGATATCCAGCGTCCGGAACACAACCCGCTTGCCACCGGCGGCATCGAGAACTCGGCTGTACAGCGCCACCAGTTCCGACCGTTTGGGCATCTGATTGCGCACGAGGAATTGTAACTCAGTTCGGAATAGGCCAACCCCTTCGGCGCCGGAACTGGGCAGCGACGGCAGATCGGCCATCAACCCGGCATTCATCACCAGGCTGATTTGCTTGCCATCGACGGTGGTCGCAGGTTTGTCGCGGATCGAGGCATAGCGTTCCTGCGCCTCGGCCTGCATTGCGATCTTGTCGCGGAAAGCAGTTACCACCGTATCTTCGGGGCGCAGATGCACGATGCCTTGGTCGCCATCGACCATGATATGATCGCCGTTCAACGCCTCGGTCGTGATCCGTTTGGCATGCACTACTAGCGGGATAGCCAGCGCGCGCGCGACGATGGTTGCGTGACTGCCGACCGAACCCTCTTCCAGCACGATGCCACGCAGTGAGCGACCGTATTCCAGCAGCTCGCCCGGACCGATATTGCGCGCGATCAGGATCGGGTCGGACGGCAGGTCGACACCGGTTTCTTTGCCCTGCCCGGTCAGGATGCGCAGCAGCCTGTTCGACAGGTCATCGAGATCCGCGAGTCGTTCGCGCAGATAGGCGTCCGAAACCTGCTCCATCCGCGCGCGAGCTTGTGACTGTTCTTTTTCAACTGCTGCTTCAGCGCTTAACCCACGCGCAATGTCCTCTTCCATCCGGCGCATCCAGCCTTTGGAATTGGCAAACATCCGGTAGGCTTCGAGGACCTGCAACTGCTCTTTGTCGCCGGTCTGCGACATCTCAAGCATCTTGTTGACGCCGACGCGCAATTCCTCGACCGCATCCTTGAGCCGGGCCAGTTCGGCATGGGGATCATCGGCAATGGGGTTGGTGATAACGACACGCGGCTCGTGCAGCCAGACATGACCTTCGGCAGTGCCTTCCTGACCGGTACCGCCGCGCAGCAGAACCGATTGCTGGTGCAAGGGCGACAGGGCCGCACCCTCGCCCACAAAGGCGCCAAGTTCGGTCATTTCGGCCAGAACCATCGCGACCACTTCCAGCGCATAGACCTCATCTGCCAGATAGTCGCGCGAATCGCGCGACTGGACGACAAGCACGCCCAGTTTCTCGCCAAGCCGTTGGATCGGGACACCGAGGAAGGAGGAAAACCGCTCTTCCCCGGTTTCCGGCATGAACCGGAACCCTTTGGCCGAGGGCGCATCGGGCGTGTTTACTACCTTGCCGTACCGGGCAACGCGGCCCACAAGCCCCTCGCCCATGCGCATCCTGGTCTGGTGCACCGCTTCGGCCTTTAACCCTTCGGTGGCGCAAAGCTCCAGCGTGTCCTCATCCCGAAAAAGGTAGATGGAACAAACCTCTGTGCCCATGCTGTCCGCGATGAGATGGGTGATCTTGTCCAGGCGTTCCTGACCGGCAGACTCACCGGCCATAGCCTCGCGCAGGCGCCCGAGGAGTTTTCTGGATCCGCTTTCCGTACTATCCGCCATGGGCCCCGTTCAATCTCTTTTGACCGGCAGCCTCAGCGGGTGTCCGCCTCAGGCCGCCTTGTCCAATTCAAAGGCATCATGCAGCGCCTGAACGGCAAGTTCCATGTATTTCCGATCGATCAGGACCGAAATTTTTATCTCGGAGGTTGTGATGACGCGGATGTTGATTCCTTCATCACTCAGCACCTTGAACATCTTGGCTGCAACCCCTGATTGCGAGCGCATGCCGATACCGACGACTGAAACCTTGGCCACATCCGTGTCAGCCACCAGTTCAGCATAGTTCAGCTCGCCTGCGTCCTTGATCTCTTGCAGGGCCTTTTCCGACCGCGCCACCTGATCAGTCGGGCACGAGAAGGTCATGTCGGTGCGCCCCTCATCCGAGATGTTCTGCACAATCATGTCCACATTCACGCCCGCTTCGCTGAGCGCGGTAAAGATGGTGGCAGCGATTCCGGGGCGGTCGGCCACCGACACAAGCGTCATCTTTGCTTCGTCGCGGGAATAGGCCACACCGGCCACAACATTGGATTCCATAATATCCTCCTCGGCACAGACCAGCGTGCCCGCATTATCGGATTGTTCCTCGAAACTCGACAGCACACGCAGCTTGACGCCGAACCGCATAGCCAACTCGACCGAGCGGGTCTGCAGCACCTTCGCCCCGAGCGAGGCAAGCTCCAGCATTTCCTCGAACGAGATCCTGTCCAGTTTGCGCGCTTTCTCGCAGATGCGGGGATCGGTTGTATAGACGCCGTCCACGTCGGTATAGATATCGCAGCGCTCGGCATCGAATGCGGCGGCAAAAGCAACGGCGGTGGTGTCCGAGCCGCCACGGCCCAGCGTGGTAATCCGGCCCTCGGGGCTGATGCCCTGAAACCCCGCCACGACAGCCACTTTCATGCCCTCGGCGAACTTCGCATTGATATTCTCGGTTGGAATTTCCTCGATCCGGGCCTGACTATGCGCGGATGTGGTCAGCAACGGCACCTGCCAGCCCTGCCAGCTGCGCGCCGGCACGTCCATTTCCTGCAACGTCAGCGCCATCAAACCGGCGGTCACATTCTCGCCCGAAGACACAACCGCATCATATTCGCGCGCATCATAAAGCGGCGAGGTTTCATCGACCCAGCCCACCAACTCGTTGGTCTTGCCCGACATGGCCGAGACAATGACGATCACGTCATAGCCCTTTGCCACTTCAACGCCGACACGTTTGGCAGCGCGGCGGATACGGTCCAAGTTGGCCACCGAAGTGCCGCCGAATTTCATCACGAGCGTGGGCATTGGGCTAAAGATCTCCGCGCCTTGGAATTTCGATCAGAGGCGTATTATGCGAGGGGCGGCGCAAGGGCAAGTGCGCATCCCGGTCCACGAACTGGATATCGATTGACCAAATGGCTGCCGAAACAACCCGCTTTACAACGTACGGGGCGAGTGCCACCGTCCGCGCAACCCACAGCCCAAAGGATTTCCCATGCGCGTTCTTACACTGGCCCTGATATTTGCCGCGACGCAGGCCGCGGCACAATCCGCAACCGTGTCCGGAACCGATGGCCAGAACGCGCTTGGGACCATTCCCTGCACCGCGCTCGCGGATCAACCCATCGGGCAATGCCCGGCGGAGCTGCGCCACAAGGACAATGGCGAAGCAACCCTCGCGGTACAACTGCCCACCGGAGATGTGCGGCGGATCTATTTCGAGAATGGTGAGCCGACCTCATCCAGCTCCACGTCACCAATGAATCACGAAATCAGCGGCGATATCATGATGATTTTCATCGATCCCAATGAGGTTTTTGAGGTCCCGGCAAATGCCGTTAAACCTCAGTAAGCAGGGTGGTTTAAGCCGCTTCACAAAGCGGGACTTTGCCTGATCAAAATTCGCGAAATCGTACAGGGACCCAGTCGGGCTGATAGATACGAACTCTTGCAGCAGCGGCCTGCAAGTGCCTTGCCTATACCACAATGGGCACCGGCGATCACACGATGAAGGTCAGTTTGATTTGCGATTTGGCAAAAACGGCAGAGGGGCAACCGGCACGCCATCCTCGACAAGCGCCCGGGCCTCATCCAGCTTTGCCTCGCCATAGATTGCCCGCGCGGGCGCGTCGCCTAAATGCATCTTGCGCGCTTCGCTGGCAAACTCTCGTCCGACATAGTCGGAATTGTCTTCGATCCGCTTGCGCAACTCGGTGAGTGCCTGCTCGACCGCGTTGCTCGGAACGTTCAGCTGCGGCGCATCGTCGGCCAGTTTGGGTGGTGGTGTCTTTTCCGCGACGGCATTTCGGGCCGGACGCACGCGCGGGGTCATAACGGCCTTTTCAACCTGTTGATCACCACAAATCGCACAGGTGACCATGCCCGCCGCCCGCAATTTTTCATAGGCAGCAGCGGACTGAAACCAGCAATCAAAACAGTGGCCATGACTGCATTTCAACGCGTATTGAATCATCTGACTTCCAAAACGATATCCCGAACAACTCATACAAGTTTGGTGTCTAACATCAAAATAAACTTTAAGAACAGCAACTCAAGATTGACGTTGGGAAACAAGACTGAACTTTAAGGTTGCGGCGGTGGCAGATTCAGCCTCTCGGCAAGTAGTGCAACCAGTTCCTGCTGTGGCATGTCTGCATGAATAGCCAGCCTGCGCAGCCCGAAATGCACATGCGCGACCTGCTGATAGTAGCGCGTGTAGACGTAATTCGTCCCCGCTCCGGCCACGGCGCCCAGCAACGGGACGGTTTGCGCCGCCAGCTTCTGCCCCAAAACGGTCGCCAGGCGCGGAGCGACCATGGCGATCAACTTTTGCATCGCGGTGCCGGTGAGCGTCAGGCGGACTGAGAGAAACCCCAGATCAGCGCCGTCATCAACCTCCAGCGGTCCAGCGGCGGAAAAGACCCGCACGCAATCAAACCGGACATTCTCGGCAGCGGGATCGAACCCCTCGGCTGCGGCGACGCCCTGGATGGCGCGCAACAACATGGTGGTCGTCAAAGGCAGCTCCACCAGCGCCGAAGGCATGCCGCCCAAGCCCCCTGCGGCCCCCATCGCCGTGGTGACAGCGGTGTTTACCCAGGGCTTTTGATCCGGCACCGCTTTGCGCGACCCCTGCGCGGCGTGCATCGCCACTCTCAGCGCCTGTTCGGTTCCCTCATACAACCCCGCGCGCACCGGTTCGGGAAGCCGGTCCAACAACCCTTCGGCCTTGCCACCCAACAGATTGAGCATCTGCACGCCGGCGCCTCCGGCGGACCTGTACCGGGCAGCGATCCGGTCCAGTTCGGCGTCCAGATCGACCGGCGCAGGGGTAATGACATCATGCATGAAAGACCCTCCTGCCCCTCAAGATCGGAGTGGCAGTTGGGAAATTCAATGCTTTATCTGGTCCAGCGGGAAACGGTACCTGAAATGCCGCGCCAGGCATCCGGCACCAGATCATGGCCCAGAACGCGTTCGGGGTTGGTCGGCGGCGGCATCTCTACCGCCTCCAGCCGGGTAAAACCGAACCGGCCGTAATATGGCGCATCGCCGACCAGCATCACCCGACCCCAGCCCTTGTCGCGCCCGGCCTCAAGCCCCTCCTGAATCAGAAAGCCGCCCAGCCCTTCGCCCTGGTGGGTCGGGTGTACCGCGATGGGGCCCAAAAGCAGCGCATCCGCCGCCCCGACATGTACCGGCCAGAACCGGATCGCACCTGCCAGAATGCCATCCGCATCACGCGCCACATGTGACAGCCCGCGCACCGGTTCCACCCCGTCGCGCAGCCTGTAGGAGGACAGCGCCTCGCGCCCCGGCGCAAAACAGAGGTCCAGCAGGGCCTCGACCTCCCACCAGTCATCGGGTTGTTCCGGCCTGACTTCGATCACCTACCCGCGCGCCTTCCATTCAACGGTGGCAATCGCCCTAACACTTCGTTACCCCTTGGGCAAATGCTTGGAGACGCTGAATATGTTCTACCGACCCGAGGATGGCCACGGTCTGCCGCACAACCCGTTCAACGCCATCATCACGCCCCGCCCCATCGGCTGGATATCCAGCCGGGACAAAAACGGAGTAAATAACCTCGCGCCCTATTCCTTCTTCAACGGCGTCGCGTATGAGCCGCCACAGGTGATGTTCGCCTCGACCGGTAGCAAGGAAGATCAGGAACAGGGCAAGGACAGCCTGTCCAACATCCGACAGACGGGCGTATTCTGCGTCAATATCGTCGAATACGCATCCCGCGACGCCATGAATGCCAGTTCCGAGGCGCTGCCTCATCATGTGGACGAGTTCGCCCATGCCGGGCTGACAGCGCTGGACTGTAAAACCATCGACTGTTCGCGCATCGCGAATGCGCCCGCCGCACTGGAGTGCAAGCTGACGCAGATCGTGTCCCTACCGGGCGCGTCGAACCATGTGGTCTTCGGCGAAGTGACCGGCATCCACCTGCGCGATGACTGCCTGCGCGACGGGGTCTTCGACATCACCACTTATCAACCACTCGCGCGGCTGGGCTATCGTGACTATTCGGTGGTCACCGAGCTTTTCAGCCTTGCCCGGCCCGACGACTGATGCCCTTTCCCGACCCAACCCGGCGCTATCCGATCACGCTGCCCGATGGCACCGACCACACGGGCTCGGTCTTTCTCAACCGGGTGATCGATCATCCCCGGTTTCAGGCGGGTGATTTCACTTACGCGTCCGATTTCGACCCACCCGAGAACTGGTGCGCGCATCTGGCCCCCTATCTGTTCGACTTCTCGAAAGAGACCCTGCGCATCGGCAAATTCTGCCAAATCGCCCATGGGGTGCGCTTCATCACCGCCTCGGCCAACCACGCCATGGACGGGCTGACCACCTTCCCCTTCCCCGCCTTCGATCTGGAAAACCGCGCCGACTATCAGCCCGACACGCGCGATACGGTGATCGGCCACGATGTCTGGATCGGCTATGGCGCCCTGATCCTGCCCGGCGCGCGGATCGGCAGCGGCACCATTATCGGCGCTGGCAGCGTCGTGCGCGGAGACATCCCACCCTATTCCGTCGTGACCGGCAACCCGGCCCGGGTCATCCGGCCGCGTTTCGCGCCCGAGACGGTCGCTCTGCTGCTTGATCTGGAATGGTGGGACTGGCCAATCGAGTTCGTCGAACAGGCAGTACCCGCTCTGCTCACAGGTGAGATCAGCCATTTGCGGGCATTCGCCCCGCCCCGCTGAAACACCCCGGAGCGCGGCGTAAAACCTAGCAACCGAGCACCAGCAAAATCAAAAAGAGCGCGCGCCGAAGGCGCGCTCCGCTGGATCAGAAAACCTCAGTGACCACCCAAGATACCGGTACGCACCGAGTAATCCACCGCCAGCCCGTATTCAGGATCATCGTCACTGTCGATCATCAGATGGCCCGCCTTGGTCAGCAATTGATGGCAATCGCGGCTCAGGTGACGCAACATCAGCGTCTTGCCAGCCGCCTCATACTTACCAGCCACCGCTTCGATCGCTTGCAGCGCAGATTGATCGACAACCCGGCTGGCAGCAAAATCCACAATCACGGTATCGGGGTCGTTGGAGATGTCGAACAGTTCCGCGAAGCCGTCAGACGAGCCGAAGAACAACGGCCCTTGTATTTCATAGACCTTCGCGCCCTTCTCGGTTACCGACTCGCGGGTCACCGCATGGATGCGCCGTGCATTGTTCCACGCATAAGCCAGCGCGGACACGATCACGCCGACAACAACCGCAACAGCAAGGTCTTCCATTACGGTCACGACAGTCACCAGCACGATCACGAAGGCATCCATCAAGGGCACCTTGCGCATGATCTTGAAAGAGTTCCAGGCGAAGGTGCCGATCACCACCATGAACATCACGCCCACGAGGGCCGCCAGCGGAATCTGCTCGATCAGCGGCGCGGCAAATAGAATGAAGATCAGCAGGAACACCGCCGCAGCGATGCCCGCCACGCGGGTCCGGCCGCCGGATTTCACGTTGATCATCGACTGACCGATCATCGCACAGCCGCCCATGCCGCCAAAGAAGCCTGTGACCGTGTTGGCCACACCCTGTGCAATACATTCCTGCGAGGCACCACCGCGTTTGCCAGTCATGTCGCCCACAAGGTTCAGCGTCAGCAGCGATTCAATCAACCCGATCGCCGCCAGAATAACCGCGTAAGGCAGGATAATTTCGAAGGTTTCCCAGTTCAGCGGCACCATCGGAATATGGAGGGGCGGCAGGCTGCCCTGGATCGAGGCCAGATCGCCCACGCGCGGCACATCCAGCCCCAGCGCAATCACCAGAATGGCAACGATACCGATCCCGGCCAGCGGCGCGGGAACAATACGTGTGACGCGCGGCATTACCCAGATGATTGCCATGGTCAGCGCCACCAGCCCCAGCATCAGATAAAGCGGCATGCCTGAGAGCCACTCGCCTCCACTCATGCCGTGGCCGGTATTCTCCATCGAGCCGGGCACCTTGAATTGCCCCAGCTGCGCCAGGAAAATCACGATCGCCAGCCCGTTCACAAAGCCCAGCATCACCGGATGCGGCACCAGACGGATGAACTTGCCCCATTGCATGACGCCCGCGATGATCTGCAAGATGCCCATCAGCACCACAGTGGCAAACAGATACTCGACCCCGTGCTGCGCCACCAGCGCCACCATCACAACCGCCAGCGCCCCGGTCGCGCCCGAGATCATGCCGGGCCGCCCGCCGATCAAAGCGGTGATCAAGCCAACCAGAAACGCCGCATAAAGCCCGACCAGCGGATGCACGCCCGCAACAAAGGCAAAAGCCACCGCCTCGGGCACCAGCGCCAGCGCAACGGTCAAGCCCGAAAGCAGCTCGATCCGCAGACGCGAGGGCGTCAGTTTCTCATCCGGCATCCATCTGAGGTCGGGATAGGCGAATCGGCTTTCAAAAGCTGCCTTGAGGGCGCTTAGCATGGCTGTGTCCTGATATCGGGTCTGTTCGCGGCGATGGGGCGTCATACAGGCTGAACGGCCTCTGAGCCACCGCATGGGGCGGGATGCTGCCATGCAACCTGATCATAGCTGGGTGCTCTCACCAACGTGATTTGTCCCCGCCCGGCGGCCTTATCATCTTTGCACCCATGAAATGGATCAGGTTTTTGGCATTGTTTTTCGCCCTGCCTGCCGCCGCGCAGGACAGGCAAGGGAATGACACCGCGAGCGACTGGCGCGTCACGCATTACCAGAGCTTCGGCATCTGGAACTCCATCTGCGACGAACGGGCCGAGGACACGCTTCTGGTGCAGCGATGCTATCTGCGGTGGGTCGACGTATTCTCGCCCCGCCCCAAATTCGGCGGACAGTTTATCTTTGTGACACCTGAACCCGATGGTTATCGGATCGAATTTGGAATCGAGCCCGGCACATTGTTTTCACCAGATGGGTTTCGGATCGAGCATGAGGGCAAGGTGACATGGCGCACGCGGTGGCCCGGATGTCTGACCGGATTGAACTGCGCCTTTACCGGCAGCGACGCTGATGAACTGCTGGCCGTGATGGAGGGCGGAGGAACCTTTCGCTTCACATTCCGTGATCGACATGGGGCGAAGCGAGACCTGAACTGGCCGCTCGCGGAATTTCCGGCCGCGATTGCTGATTTCAAGGTGCAGGCGAAGTCGCGAGGATTGTTGCAATAAAGGCGTCTCTCAAGCTTGTGAAACGACCCTAAAACTTCCAACTATGCACAACAGGCTGTTGGACCGGATTGGAGACCATCGTGAGCAACAAGACCAAGATCGCCGTGATCGGCGGATCGGGCATTTATGACATCGACGGGCTGGAAAATCCCGAATGGGTCAGCGTCGACACCCCTTGGGGCGCGCCGTCGGACCAGATACTCACCGGGTCTCTGGAAGGAGTCGAGATGGCTTTCCTGCCCCGTCACGGGCGCGGGCATGTGCATTCGCCCACCGATGTGCCTTATCGCGCCAATATCGACGCACTGAAGCGACTGGGGGTGACGGATGTGATCTCGGTCTCGGCCTGCGGGTCGTTCCGCGAGGAAATGGCGCCGGGGGACTTCGTGATCGTCGATCAGTTCATCGACCGGACCTTTGCCCGTGAGAAAAGTTTCTTCGGCAGCGGCTGTGTTGCTCATGTCAGCATCGCCCACCCCACCTGCCCCCGCCTGAGCGATGTCTGCGAAACTGCTGGCCGCGCGGCAGGCATTAACATCCATCGCGGCGGTACTTATCTGGCGATGGAAGGCCCGCAATTTTCGTCGCTGGCGGAATCGAAGATGTATCGCGAGCACTGGGGCTGCGACGTGATCGGCATGACCAACATGCCTGAGGCCAAACTCGCCCGCGAGGCCGAGCTCTGCTATGCCTCCATCGCCATGGTCACCGATTATGACAGCTGGCACCCCGATCACGGCGAGGTGGACGTGGCCGCAATTATCGCAACGCTGACCGGCAACGCCGACAAGGGCCGCGCCTTGGTCAAAGGCTTGCCCGCGCTGCTGGGGCCAGAACGAGCGCCCTGCCCTCATGGCTGCGACCGGGCGCTGGAATACGCCATCCTGACAGCTCCCGACAAACGTGACCCGGCCCTGCTGGCCAAGCTCGACGCTGTGGCGGGCCGCATCCTGTGAACCGGCTGGAAGGGCTGGATGCCGCACGGTATCTGGCCTTTTGCGGGATGGTTCTGGTCAATTTCCGGATCGCAGCCGAGGTGGCGCCGGGATCCGACTGGGCCTCGACCCTGATCAATGCGCTCGAAGGGCGCGCTGCAGCGCTTTTTGTGGTGCTGGCCGGCATCGGCGTATCGCTGTCGCGGATCGGCGCAGACCTGCTATTGCGCCGGGCTGCTTTCCTGTTTGTGCTGGGGGTGGTCAACATGACCATCTTCGAGGCCGATATTCTGCATTTCTACGCGCTCTATTTTGTTGTTGGCGCGGCGTTTCTGCGCGCGTCACCGGCGATGCTCTGGACCGGTGCGGCGGGGATCGTGGCGGCGGCTTTTGTCGCGGTCGCACTCTTCAACTATGACGCTGGTTGGGAGTGGGAGAGTCTGACCTATACCGATCTGTGGACGCTGCCGGGTTTCCTGCGCAATGCGGTCTTCAACGGCTGGCATCCGGTCCTACCCTGGGCAGCCTTCCTGCTGATCGGCATGGCAATCGGGCATGCGAAGCTGAACACGGTCTGCATCCAGCATCGCCTGATCCTATGGGGACTTGCCGCTTCGCTCGTCGCGCTGATTCCACAATACCTGACGCAAGACCCCGAGCTTGCGGCTTATCTGGGCACCGAATCCATTCCGCCTGGCCCGTTCTACATCCTTGCCGGAACCGGGACGGCCTGCGTTACCATCGGCCTGACGCTGAAACTCTGGCCCGTGATCGAGCGCGCGCGGATCGGGCGTTTTCTTACCGCTCCGGGGCGGCAGGCCCTGACGCTCTACGTCGCACATATCCTGATCGGGATGGGCGTTCTGGACGAGCTCGGCCTGCTGGACGGGTCGCTTACCGCGCCGCAGATCACATTGATTGCGCTGGTCTTCTGCGCGCTCTGCTCGGTCTACGCCGTAATGTGGCAAAAGATCTTCCCACGCGGCCCATTGGAAGGCCTGATGCGCCGGATCACTGAACCACGTCGCGCTGACTGAATAGCCACGGGTTTCACGCATCCGCATCACTGACCCCTCCCATCGATCTGGCGCTGCACCTCGTCCCAGAGACCATGGTCCCAAAGGTTGCCGTGATCAGCCCCTTCGGCGATCATCAGCGACCGGGGGTCATTGGCGTAGGCAAACAGAGCCTCGCCATGGGCCACCGGGATCACGTCATCGGCAGTGCCATGCATAATGAAAACCGGTGCCTCGACATCGCCGATCCGGTCACGCGATGCGAACTGATCCTTCATCAGCAGCGAGACCGGAAGCCACGGGTATTTCTCGGCCGCCATATCTACGGTTGCGGTATAAGGCGCTTCCAACACCAGCAGGTCAACGCCAGGCCGCTGCGCCGCCACAGCGGTTGCAACTCCCGTTCCAAGGCTTTGCCCATGTACGATCACCGGCGTCTGGCCAATGGCCATACGGTCGAAATGCTCCAGCCCGTCAGCAATAAATGCTGCTTCCGAGGGCGCGCCTTCGCTGCCCGGATAACCCCGGTAGCCTGGCGCATAGAGGCCGTAGCCACTGTCGAGTATATGACGGAACCGGTCGGCCCGGTCGCTCAGATTTCCGGAATTGCCATGAAAGAACAACACGGTCGGCGCGCCTTCCTTGGCAGGTGGCGCCGTCCAGACCACTACTTCGGTGCCATCGCCCATACGCACGGTCGCTGCTGTGGCCTCGGGAACCCCTACCGCCGCCGGGGTCGCAACCTCGCCTGCCGGTTTGAACACAAAGGATCGCTGAGCCACATACATATAGGCCATCGCGGCGAGATAGGCTGCTGCAGCAGCCGCCAGAACACCGATCAGGATGCGCCGCGCGGGCGAGCGCCCGGCAGAGTCCTGCGCCGGCTTCTTATCGATATCGAACTCAACTGCGTCGGACATGTCGCCCTCCATCATAGCATGTGCTTGCCCCCTATGTGATTTGCAGGGAAAACCCATTCAAGACATGGCTGCAGCTTGCAAAATGAAGTCTTCTTCATCTGGGTGTTGGACAGCCCCAAGACCGGGCTTGCAAAGCAGCGGACCATTGCGCAGTTTGCCTTGGAAAGGAATTCGCCCATGCCATTGGATCTCTGGCTCGCCTTCGTGGCCGCCTCAACCGCCCTGCTTCTCATCCCCGGACCCACCGTGCTGCTGGTACTGAGCTATGCGCTCTCGAAAGGCCGCAGCGTCGCCGTCGCCTCTGCTTCGGGCGTGGCCCTGGGTGATCTCATCGCGATGACCGCCTCGCTGGCGGGGCTGGGCGCGTTGGTGATGGCATCGGCCACGCTGTTTTCTGTGCTCAAATGGGTCGGAGCGGCTTACTTGCTGTGGTTGGGATACAAACTGCTGCGCAGCGCACCGTCCGAGGGGCTTTCGACCGTGGCAACCGGTGGCACGGTTACTGCGCGCGGCGTGTTCTGGCACGCCACTGCTGTGACCGCGCTGAACCCGAAATCCATCGCCTTCTTCATCGCCTTCGTGCCGCAATTCCTGCGCCCCGAACAGCCCCTTCTGCCGCAATTCACCATCCTCATTGCCACCTTTGTCGGCCTCGCCGGGATTAATGCGCTGGCCTACGCCTTGCTGGCTGACCGGTTGCGGCAATGGGTCGGGCGGCCCTCGGTCGTGACCGGTCTGACGCGGGCGGGTGGCGTCACGCTGATGGGCATGGGTGTGGCAACGGCGCTGCTGCGGCGTCCTGCCTGATCGCGCTGGTGCCGGTTTCCCTTGCGCCTTGAAACCGGTTGCGCCAAACCGCCAGACGTCGCAACAGGACTGAGCACGCCATGCCCAAACACGCCACCGTCAAGGACTACATCCGAACGATTGTCGACTTCCCGCATGAAGGGATCATGTTCCGCGATGTGACCACGCTTTTTGCCGACCCGCGCGGGTTTCGCATGGCCATAGACCAGATGCTGCACCCCTATGCGGGCGAGCGCATCGACAAGGTGGTGGGGCTCGAGGCGCGCGGTTTCATCCTGGGTGGGGCAATCGCTCATCAGCTTAGCGTCGGCTTCGTGCCGATCCGCAAGAAAGGCAAACTGCCCGGCACCACGATCAGTCAGGACTACAAGCTGGAATATGGCGAGGCGATCGTCGAGATCCACGATGACGCGATCCAGCCGGGCGAGAAGATCCTTGTGGTCGATGATCTGTTGGCAACCGGTGGCACGGCGGCGGCTGGCATCAAACTGATCGAGCGTTTGGGTGGCGAGATCATCTCCTGCGCCTTCATCATCGACCTGCCCGATCTGGGCGGCCGAAAGGTGCTGGAGGAGCTTGGCATGGATGTTCACGCGCTATGTGCGTTTGACGGCGAATAGCGCGCCTGTCCGCATTTCACTTGGTCAAAAACAATCGGGGCAGTTCCCGCTTACCGCAGCACTGCACCGGGGTTCATGATCCCCAGCGGATCCAAAGCCGCCTTGATCGCACGCATCGCGCTTAGCTTGACCGGATCACCATAGCGTTGCAGATCATCGGCCTTGAGCCGACCGATGCCATGTTCGGCGCTGATTGAGCCTTCCATCTCATCGACTAGATCATGCACAGCGCGTTTTACCACCGGCATGAGATTGGCGAACTCCGCTCGATTTCGACCCTTTGGCGGGAAAACGTTATAGTGCAGGTTGCCATCGCCCAGATGTCCAAAGGCGTTGATGCGAAACGGCCCGATACCTTCAACCACCTCGCGCCCGCGCACGACAAATTCAGGGATCGAGGAGATCGGGATCGAAATATCGTGGCTCGACACTGCTCCTATCAGCCGGTTCGCCTCGGGTATCTGTTCGCGTACCATCCAAAGCTCATGCCGTTGCGCCTCTGATTGCGCGATTAGCCCGTCACTGACGTCGCCGCGCTCTAGCGCGCGAACGAATAGCTGCTCCAATTGCTCTTGCGGGTTCAGGCCGGAGGACAGACCAAACTCGATCAGGACCGACCATTCGGGGGGCTCGTTGAAAGGTTGTCGTACATCCGGGAGAACCTCGGCCAGAAAGCGCAATCCCTCGCCATGGATAAGTTCGAAGGCGCTGATGCCTTCGGCCACCTGTTCGCGTGCCAATGACAGCAATTCCAATGCCGCCGCCGGAGAAGGTATAACCATAATCGCCGTACCCGCTGCCGCTGGGATCGGGGCCAGTTTCAACGAGGTGGCGGTGATGATGCCGAGCGTGCCCTCTGCCCCAATCAGCAGATCGCGCAGGTCGTAGCCTGTATTGTCCTTGCGCAACCGGCTCAGGCCATTCCAGATCTCACCATTGGGCAACACCGCTTCCAGCCCCAGACATAGGTCGCGGGCATTGCCATAGCGCAGCACATTCAATCCGCCCGCATTGGTCGACAGGTTGCCACCGATCCGCGCAGAGCCTTCGGCGGCCAGCGACAGCGGGAAAAGCCGCCCCGCCTCCTGCGCCGCAGCCTGCACATCGGCAAGGATCGCGCCCGCCTCGGCCACAAGGACGTTCTCTTGCGGGTAGAGGGCCCGTATCCGGTTCATCCGTTCCAATGAAATCAGAAGCGGCGCGGGACCGTCCGGTTTGACTTGACCGCCAACAAGCCCGGTGCCACCGCCATACGTCAAGACCCCGACCCGAGCCGCGCCCGCCGCCTGCACCAGCTCCGCCACCTGTGCGGTGTCATGCGGCAAGGCAAGCAGCCCCGCCTGCCCTTGCCAGCGCCCACGCGGCTCTTCCAGATAGCGCGGGGCGACCGGCCGCAGTACATCTTCGGGGATACGTCCCGCAAGCCGGGCGGCAAAGCTCTCATCTGCTGGGTTCAGGTCCATGCGCCAGCCTCACCCGAACCGCGCCATAGCCGCAACCGCTATTCCTGTTCGATCAGATATTCGGGCTCCAGCACGATAACCGTGGGCCGATCCGGCAAGTTGGCCAGGGACACCTCAATCGAACTCCCACCCGCATGCTGGACCGCAAAGACATCTGAGATACCGGTTAGAAAAGCACCCAGCGAATAGCGCGAGAACCAATGCATCGGTATGATCACCGAGCTTTTCAGCCGCCGCAGCGTCTGGATCATTTCGGGCAGCGGCATGGTGGTGCCACCATCCACCGCTGCCATCACCACATCCAGCCGCCCAAGTGCTGCAAACTGTTCGTCGGTGGGCACATGATGCAGATGGCCCAGATGACCGATGCACAGCCCCTCGACCTCGAACACAAAGATCGAATTGCCCTTGTCCTCGCGCCCGCCATATTGCGAGCGGATATCGGTCGAGACATTGCGGACCAGAATCTCGCCCAGGTCCAGATAATGATCTATCCCCTGCCCAAACTCGCCCCAGCCTTCCAACACATGCGGGATCGCCGGATCAGGAAAGGCGGTCCAGTGGGTGTCATGGGCATGGTTCATCGTGACAATGTCAGGGATCAGCGGGGCAGACCCGACAAAGCCGGTAAAATCAGTCACCGCATTCAACCCGCCACGCGTCTGGATCAGAAAACTGGCATGGGCGATATAGCTGATGCGGACCGAGTATTCCGGCACCGGTTCCTGCCAGTTCGCCTTGTGGAGGTAGCTTATTCCGGGTGCAGCATCTGCAATAGCGATACAGTGACTAGGCCGACGCTCTTGCGCTATCGCCCCTGTTGCCAACAGCATAAATGCCAGAATGATCCACCGCATGAGGGGGAGTTTAGCGCAACGACGCCACAAGTCACGCCTCTAGCCGGTCAGCGTCTTGCCGCGCCGGTCTGAACGCAGGCAGGCGTAAAGCACATGCGTCCGCCAGCGCCCGTTGATTTGCAGATAAGACTGCGCGACGCCCTCGTATTTGAAGCCTGAACGTTCCAGCAATCCACGAGAGGCCTCGTTTCCTGGCAGGCAGGCCGCCTCGATCCGGCTCAGGTCAAGGCGGGCAAACGCGTAGTGAACCACAGCGCCGATTGCTTCTCGCATATAGCCTTGCCGCACATGGGCCTCACCAGTCCAATATCCCAGCGTGCCCGCCTGCGCCGGGCCGCGTCTGATATTGTCCAGCGTAATTGCCCCGATCAAACAATCGTCCGAGCGCCGAAACAGAAAAAGCGGCACCGCCGTGCCCCCCGCGACCGAGCGCTGCGCCCAGTAGACACGGTTGGTGAACGCCTTACGGCTGAGGTGATCGGGGGCCCAGCTGGGCTCCCAGGGAACGAGGAAGTCACGACTGGTCTGACGCAGCGCCGCCCATTCCCGGAAATCCGAATGCACGGGCGGGCGCAAGCTCAAGCGCTCTGTTTCAAGCTTCAGTCTGCGTTTGCCCAGCAGCATCACGCTGCCCGCCGCTCCTGCAACTCGACAAGGCTGGGCGCGCCCGCAACCGGGCCGTAAAGCGCCAGCGCCGCGGGTGCATCGCCCGCCATCCGGGCGGCAAACGCCTTCACATCCGCCGTGGTCACTGCGTCGATCTTGGTGATGGTCTCCTCCAACGACGGCACCTCATCCCAGATCTGCACCAGCCGCGCCAACCGTTCTGCCCGGTTCGAGGGGCTTTCCAGTCCCATCAGCATCCCGGCCTTCATCTGGGCGCGTGCCCGCGCAACCTCTTGCTGGGTCATATCATCCGCGGCGCGCTTCATCTCGTCGATGGTGATCGCCGCCAGTTCTCCGACCTGCTCGGCTGAGGTGCCCGCATAAATGGTCGTGGTGCCGGTATCGGCATAGGCGCCGGTCTGGGCAAAAATCGTGTAACAGAGACCGCGGACCTCGCGGACCTCCTGAAACAGGCGGGAGGACATGCCGCCGCCCAGCGCGCTGGAATAGATCTGCGCGGTGTAGATCTCATCATCGCGATAACCCGGCCCTTCGAGAGCCAGCGCGAAATGGGCCTGTTCCAATTCCTTGTCATGCCGCGCCTCGCCGCCGATGAAACGAGCAGGCTCAGCGATAAGCCCCTTGCGGGGCTTGAGGTGGCCGAACATCTGTTCCGCCGCTTTCACCAGCGCGTCGTGATCGACTGCACCAGCAGCGGAGAGGATCATCTCTTCGGGGCCGTAATGCTCGGCCACAAAAGCCGACAGATCCTCGCGGGAAAAGGCGCTGACCCGTTCCGTGGGGCCAAGGATGGTGCGGCCCAAAGGCTGGTCGCGATAGCTTTCTTCCTGCAGCCAGTCAAAGATCACGTCGTCAGGCGTGTCATGCGCTTGGCCGATCTCTTGCAGAATGACCCCACGCTCCACCTCTATCTCACGCGGGTCGAACACCGGGTTCATCACGATGTCGCCGATCACGTCCATCGCCAGCGCCACATCCTCTTTCAGGACACGGGCGTAATAGGCGGTCACCTCGCGCGAGGTATAGGCGTTGATATAGCCGCCCACATCCTCGATTGCCTCGGCGATCTGCAAGGCGCTGCGGCGCTCTGTTCCCTTGAACGCCATATGCTCAAGGAAATGCGCGATCCCGTTCTGTTCGATCCGCTCATGCCGCCCTCCGGCGGTGACCCAGATGCCGATAGCCGCCGATTGCAACCCCGGCATGTGCTCGCTGACAATGCGAAAGCCGTTGGCCAGTTGATCCTGTTGTACTGTCACGCAGGTATATGCCCTTTGATATGCTCTTCGAGGGCGCCCAGATCGTTAGCGATGCGGGTCACCCGTTCCGACCTCTCATACAGGTCCGACATGCGCGGGGGAAGAGGGGGAAACACGCCGCTGGCCTTCTCGACCGCTGCGGGGAATTTCGCAGGATGCGCGGTGGCCAACGTAATCATCGGCACGTCGCTTTTGCGTTGCTCATCTGCGACTTTCACACCGATAGCGGAATGCGGGCAGAGCAGCTCACCGCTCGACGCCAGTGTCGATTTAATGGCCGCCATGGTTTCATCCTCGGAAACCCGGCCCGAATCGAAGCTTTCATGCAGCGCTTGCAGCGCGCCTTGGCTCACGTCGAACCCGCCCGATTTCAACTCGTCCATCAATGCCGCGATGGCGCGGCCATCCTCATCATAGGCGTAATACAGCGCGCGTTCGAAGTTTGAGCTGACCTGGATGTCCATGGACGGGCTGATCGAGGGGATGGTGTCGCCCTTGTGATAGCCCTGCCCCGACAGGCACCGATGCAGAATGTCATTCTGGTTGGTGGCCACTACAAGCCGGTCGATGGGCAGGCCCATGCGCTTTGCCAGATAGCCCGCAAAGATGTCGCCGAAATTGCCCGTGGGCACGGTGAAGCTGACCTTGCGATGCGGCGCGCCGAGGCTGACGGCAGAGGAGAAGTAATAGACGATCTGCGCCAAAACGCGGGCGAAGTTGATCGAGTTCACGCCCGCCAGTTTGACCCCATCGCGGAAGTCGAAATCGTTGAACATGTCCTTGAGCGCGGCCTGGCAATCGTCGAAATCACCATCCACGGCCAGCGCATGCACGTTGCTGTCACCGGGCGTGGTCATCTGGCGGCGCTGGACCTCGCTGACGCGGCCATGCGGGTAGAGGACAAAAACATCCACCGCATCTAACCCGCGGAAAGCTTCGATCGCGGCCGAGCCGGTATCGCCGCTGGTCGCGCCCACGATGGTGACACGCTCGCCGCGTTTCTTAAGGGCCACCTGGAACAGTTGGCCGATCAACTGCATGGCGAAGTCCTTGAAGGCCAGCGTCGGCCCATGGAACAGCTCCAGCAGGAAGTGGTTTTCGTTAAGTTGTTTCAGCGGCGCGCGGGCCGCATGGCCAAAACCCGCATAGGCGCGGGTGATGATGTCGCGGAACTCCTGCTCGTTGAAAGAGCCGCTCACATAGGGCCACATCACGCGAAAGGCGATTTCCTCATAAGGTTGCCCCGCCAGCGCGGCGATCTCGTCATGGCTCATCTGCGGAATCTTTGCTGGCAGGTAAAGACCGCCATCACGCGCGAGCCCGGTCAGCATCGCCTCTTCAAAACTCAGTTCGGGCGCCTGCCCGCGGGTCGAGATATATTTCATGCGGTCTCGCTTTCAGGTCGGGCGCGGGTGCGCCACAGGAAGAACCCCGTCATCCCGGCCCAGACGGCGGCGAGGCCAAACCAGGTGACGGCGTATTGCAGATGGTCGTTCGGGATACCGGCGCTGTCCACCGGCAGGGGCGTGATATTCGGGTCGGTCTGATTGCGCGCGATCAGCAGGATCGGCTTGGTGCCAAGCTGGTCTGCCAGGGCAGATACGTCGCGGGCAAACCAGATGTTTTCGTCGATATCCGGCTCGGGCGTGAAACCGTCGACCTCCTGCGGCCAATGCAGATTGCCCGTGACCTCCATTGCCCCCAAGGCGCGGGGTGTGTCGCGATCCTCAAGCGGGATGAAGCCCCGATCGACCATAACCCTGCGCCCCTCGGTCTGAAACGGCGCGATGATGCGATAGCCGGGGCCGACGCGTTTGACCGAAACCAGTATGTGGACTTCATCGGTCAGCATCTCGCCAGCCACGGTAACCGGAAGGTAGCGGTCGGCATCGGGATCGGGGTTGGCCGGCAGTGCGGCAGGTGCGCCACTGATCCGCGTGTCGATATCGGCCAGCACGCCCTCTTTCCAGGCCAGACGCTGCACCTGCCAACTGCCCAGCGCGACAAGCAGGCCAAAGCCAACAAGTCCAAAGATCAACAGAAAGAGAATGCGGTGCATCTTTCGGTCCGAGGTTCACGAGCGCAGCATCAGCCGCCTGTTGGCCCTTGTTTCCTGCGCCACGCGCCAATTTGCAACCACTCAATCTGCGCCATAGGTCGCCGAATATGCTTACGGCGCAAAAAAGCCGCTTGGAAGCGGCTTGAAGGCGGTTTGCAAACCGCTTGGACAAGGCGTTTGTAAACGCCTTGCCCGCTATCGCTCCGCCGCGTCAGTAGAGCGGGGCCTGTCCCCAGATATAGACGGCCACGAACAGGAACAGCCAGACAACGTCCACGAAGTGCCAGTACCAAGCGGCGGCTTCGAAGCCCACATGCTTCTCAGGGGTGAAATCACCCCGCATCGCGCGGATCAGGCAGACCGTCAGGAAGATGGTGCCGATGACCACATGGAAGCCATGGAAGCCGGTTGCCATGAAGAAGTTCGAGTAGAACTGATCGCCACCGAAGGTCCAGTCTTCGTGCAGCAGCAACTCGGCATATTCATAGGCCTGCAGGACGGTAAAGAAGATGCCCAGCACGATGCCAATGGCCAGCCCCTGCACCAGCGCCTTGCGGTCGCCTTCATGCACCAGCGCGTGGTGCGCCCAGGTCACGGCACAACCCGACAGCAGCAGCACCAGCGTGTTGATCAGCGGCAGGTGGAACGGGTCGACAGCATGGATGGCAGGGGCCACGTATTCGGAACCCACATAATCCTGCATCGGGTAGATGCGGTGTTTGAAGAAAGACCAGAACCAGGCGAAGAAGAACATCACTTCGGACATGATGAAGAGGATGAAGCCATAGCGCAGGCCGATCCGTACCACTGGCGTGTGGTCGCCAACCCGGCTTTCCACCACCACCTCGGACCACCAGGCAAACATGGTGTAGAGAACCGCAACAAAGCCAATCCAGAACATCCACGGGGTGATACCGTGCATCCACAGGACAGCCCCGAACAGCATGACGAAACCACCAATCGCACCGATCAATGGCCAGATAGAGGGGTTCAGAATGTGGTAGTCGTGGTTCTTAGCATGTGCCATGAGTGTCCCTCACCTTGCGGCCTTAATTCGTAGTGGTTTGCGCCTGCGTATCGAGGGCGGCATATCCCTCGGGCAGGTCTATTTCGTAGAAGGTATACGACAGCGTGATCGTATGTACATATTTGCCGTCCCGATCCTCGACGATTTCGGGATCGACAAAGAACGTCACCGGCATTTGCACCCGCTCGCCGGGTTGCAGCACCTGCTCTTCGAAGCAGAAACAGGCGATCTTGTCGAAAAACCCGCCCGCCGTGTAAGGCGTTACGTTGTAAGAGGCCTGTCCGGCAATGGGTCGGTCAGTGGGATTGTAGGCCTCGTAGAAGGCCAGTCCTGTTTCCCCGATGCGCAATTCCATCTCGCGCTCGACCGGGGTGAACTCCCACGGCATACCGCGCTCTTTCGAGGCGTCGAACCGGACCTTGATGGTCCGGTCAAGCACGGTGTCGGCACCTGCGGCCGCCACACCGGTTACCCCGCCGAATCCGGTGACACGGCAGAACCAGTCGTAGAACGGCACCGAGGCCCAGGCGAGGCCGCCCATCAGCACCACGACACCAACCGTCTGCAACACCGTCTTTTGAGGCCCGCTGATCGCCATCAGTTTTGCACCTCGCCGCGCGGCGGCTCGAAATCGCCGCGGGTCACCTTGACCACGGTCAGACCGAACACAATGACGATGAAAGCAGCCAATGTCAGAGCAACGCCCAGGTTCCGGCCATAACGGCGTTTGTGCAGCTCATGGGTCTGGCGCAGGCTCATGACCAGCCCCCGAGCCCATAGGGCTTCAGCAGTGCCTCAACGAGGATCGCGCCGAAATGCAGGAAAAGGTAGAGCAGCGACAGTTTGAAAAACCCGCGCTCGACCTTGAAATTGTCGGCTTCCGACATCTCTTCGTCGCGGCGCCAAATGCGCCATGCACCGCGCAGGAAGAGCGCGTTCAAAACCACGGCAACCGCCAAGTAAATCGGGCCACCTATGCCAGAGAATGCCGTGCCTACCGCCAGCAGCGCCAGCAGCGCGGTGTAGACCAAAATATGCACCCGCGTGGCGCGGCGGCCATGGGTCACCGTGAGCATAGGCACGCCCGCATCGTCATAGTCAGACCGCATGAACAGGGCCAGTGCCCAGAAATGCGGCGGTGTCCACATGAAGGTGAGCGCAAACATCAGCCAGGGCTCGACCGACATGGTGCCGGTGGCCGCGATCCAGCCGATCACCGGCGGGAAAGCCCCTGCGGCGCCGCCGATCACGATGTTCTGCGGCGTCGAACGCTTGAGCCACATGGTATAGACCACGGCGTAGAAGAAGATGGTGAAGGCCAGAAACGCACCGGCGAAAACGTTCGTCGCCAGACCCAGCATGATCACGCTGAGCCCGGACAGTGCCAGCCCCAATGCCAGCGCCTCGCCCGCCTCGACCTTGCCAGCCGGGATCGGGCGACCCTTGGTGCGCTTCATCACCCTGTCGATATCGGCATCCCACCACATGTTGAGCGCGCCGGACGCGCCACCGCCGATGGCAATGAAAAGGATCGCGCAGAATCCGATCACCGGGTGCACCGGCACCGGCGCCGCCAGCAGGCCAACCAGCGCAGTGAACACCACGAGCGACATGACGCGGGGCTTCAGCAGGGCGAAATAATCGCCGAAGCTGGCCTCGTCCTCGCGTCCCGCGCTCTGGGCTGTGCTGGCGTTGATGCTCGCGTCGCTCATCTTGGTCCTTCTGGATCGAAAGGTGCGCGAATTCACGCACCCCGCATCATTTCGTTCGGTTGGTCGTCGTTATTTGGATGCCACCTGATAGCTTTGGGGCAGACCGGCATATTCGTCGATCGCGCCTTTCAGCCACTCATCATATGCCTCTTGGCTGACGACCTTGACGGTGATCGGCATATAGGCGTGGTCCTTGCCGCAAAGCTCGGAGCATTGGCCGAAATAGATGCCTTCCTTGTCAGCCTTGAACCACAGTTCCGCCAGACGCCCTGGCACCGCATCCTGCTTCACGCCGAAGGCGGGAATGGTCCAGGAATGGATCACGTCCGCGCCAGTGACCTGCATCACGACAATCTTGTTGACCGGCACCACAACCGCAGTGTCGGTTGCCAGCAGGTATTCATCCTGGCTGTATCCCGCCGCCTCAAGACCTTCACGACCCAGCATGAAGCTTTCGAATTCGAACTCGTGGTCGACATATTCGTAGCCCCAGTACCATTGGTAGCCGGTAACTTTGATGGTCAGATCCGCCTCGGGGATTTCCTGCTGTTTGAACAGAACCGGCAGCGAATAGGCCCCGATCAACACCAGGATAATGATGGGCCCGACGGTCCAGGCGATCTCGACCGGGGTGTAGTGCGAGAACTTCGCCGGGGTCGGGTTTACACGGCTGTTGAACCGGAAAATCGCATAAAGCAGCAGGCCGGCGACAAAGACACAGATGATCGTAATGATCACCAGAATCAAATTGTCCAGCGACTGCAGGTCACGGGCCAGTTCGGTCGCCGCGGGCTGGAACCCCATGCCGCGATCGACAGGCTTGCCGATAACCTCAAGTTCCTGAGCCATGGCGGGCAGGCTCGTAAGGGTGGCGAGAAGCCCCGAAAGCGTCAAAACGTTCTTCATTTTCTGTCCTGATCGGTTGATCTTTGCGTCCCTGTCCGGCCGATATGAATCATTGCAGATTCCGACCGTTGTCATTGGATGCGGTAAAAACCATATTCCGAGAGGCAGATAAAGCAAAATGCTTGCGTCAAACAGACGCTATTTTTGATCTGGATCAAATAAAGAGACCAAAACCATGGCAGAGACACCGTTCCGCCCGTTCGAAACCGCCCTTCCCCAGGACGAAGCACTGGATGTGCTGCGGCACGCCACCACCGGCGCAGATGACGGGGAATTGTTCGTCGAACGGCGCCGGTCCGAGTCGCTGACCTTCGATGACGGGCGGCTGCGCAGCGCCTCTTATGATGCCGCCGAGGGGTTCGGGTTGCGCGCGGTTAGGGGCGAGGTGGCGGGCTACGCCCATTCCACCGATGTCTCGATCCCCGCGTTGCGGAGGGCGGCGGAAACCGCGCGGCTTGCCGTGGGCGATGGCGGCGGAAAACTGGCTGATGGCCCCGCCCCCACCAACACGCGCCTTTATACCGATGAAGACCCGATCGCCTCGGCCGAGTTTCCTGTGAAGATCGAGACGCTGCGCGAAATCGACGCGTTCACTCGCGACCTTGATCCACGTGTGGTGCAGGTCACCGCCTCGATCGCCGCGTCGCTGCAAGAGGTCGAGATCCTGCGCCCCGATGGTGCGGTTGTACGTGATACCCGCCCGATGACCCGCCTGAACATCTCGGTCATCGTCGATCAGGACGGGCGCCGCGAAAGCGGCTCTGCCGGTGGCGGTGGCCGCGTGGGCCTTGACGGGCTGATTGACTCGGCAGATTGGCAGGCCAAGGCGCGCGAGGCTTTGAGAATCGCCAAGGTGAACCTTGATGCGGTGCCCGCCCCTGCCGGAGTGATGGAAGTGGCGCTTGGCCCCGGCTGGCCCGGCATTCTGCTGCACGAAGCGATTGGCCATGGGTTGGAGAGCGATTTCAACCGCAAGGGCAGCTCTGCCTTTGCCGGGCTCATGGGACAGCAAGTGGCCGCCAAGGGCGTGACCGTGCTGGACGACGGCACGATTCCGGACAGGCGCGGCTCGATCTCGGTCGATGATGAGGGCACGCCATCGGGCCGGACCACGCTGATCGAGGATGGCATTCTGGTGGGCTACATGCAGGACCGGCAAAACGCCCGCCTGATGGGCGTGGCCCCCACCGGCAACGGGCGGCGGCAGAGCTATGCCCATAAACCGATGCCGCGTATGACCAACACCGTGATGCTGGGCGGCGATGCGAGCCCCGAGGATCTGGTGGCCGAAATCAAGGATGGCATCTGGGCGGTCGGTTTTGGCGGAGGTCAGGTAGACATCACCAACGGCAAGTTCGTGTTCTCCTGCACCGAGGCCTACCGGGTTGAAAACGGCAAGATCGGCGCGCCGGTCAAAGGTGCGACGCTGATTGGGGATGGACCCTCGGCGCTGCGGCAGGTTCGCGGGCTGGGCAATGACATGGCGCTTGATCCCGGCATGGGCACTTGCGGCAAGGATGGCCAATGGGTGCCTGTGGGCGTCGGTCAGCCAACGGTGTTGATGGACGGGCTGACCGTGGGGGGATCAGCGACCTGAGCAGGAAATTCTGCCAAATTCGGTAAATCTGCACCGATTCACAGGATGTTAACCTCGTGAGTCGTAAACCGGTTCTGCACAGAAGCGGAGCCACGGATGACCGAAGATCAAATTTCTTCCTATCACCCCCCACTCCCACCCACCACGGAAGAGGATCGCGTCGCGTGGCTCCGTCTTCTGCGCTCAAAACGGGTTGGTCCGACGACATTTCGCCGGCTTATGTCAGAACACGGAACAGCGCAGAATGCGCTGGCGGCGCTGCCCGAAGTGGCGCGCAAAGCCGGGGTCGAGGATTATGAAACGTGTCCTCCCGGCGTGGTCGAAGCTGAATTCAAGGCCGCAAAAGCCGCCCGCGCGCGGCTTTTGTGCCTTGGCGATCCGGACTACCCACGTCAACTGGTCGACCTGAATGACGCCCCCCCCGATCCTGTGGACAATGGGCGACGTGTCGTTCTTGCACCGCCCGGTCATCGCCATGGTTGGCGCACGCAACGCGTCATCGCTGGGCACAAGGATGGCGCGCGCATTGGCGCATGATTTGGGTGCACAGGGCTACGTGGTTGTTTCAGGTCTGGCTCGTGGGGTCGACGCCGCCGCGCATCTCGCCGCACTCAAAACCGGCACCATCGCTGTGATGGCAGGCGGAGTGGATGTGATCTACCCGTCTGAGAACACCCAGCTTGCCCATGACATAGCGGCACAAGGTCTGCGGATATCCGAACAACCTGCCCGCCTGTCACCACAAGCGCGGCACTTCCCGCGCCGCAATCGAATCATCTCTGGCCTGGCACAGGCCGTTGTGGTGGTCGAAGCTGCGGCCAAGTCAGGCAGCCTCATCACCGCGCGCGATGCGCTAGACCAGGGCCGCGAGGTGCTGGCGGTGCCGGGTCATCCCTTTGATGCGCGCGCGGCGGGTTGCAACCATCTGATCCGCGATGGCGCGCAACTGGTGCGCAACGCCGAGGACGTGATCGCCGCATTGCCTGCAAAAGAACCCTCTGTCTCGCAACCCGACCTGACTGACCTTGTACGAGAATTGCCTCAGACACCGCAAACACGGAACCTGCGCGACACCGCGCAACTGCATGGGCAGATCTTGAACCGGCTCGGCCCCTCGCCCATCGCCGAAGACCAGTTGATTCGCGATCTAGGCGCAGCGCCCCGGCGACGTCGGACCCGCCATCGTCGATCTGGAACTGGACGGCAAGATCCAGCGGCAGGCAGGCGGGCTGCTGGCACTAGCCCATTGACCGGAAGGGTGGCCTGCGCCGCACTACATGCTTTTTCACTGACTAAGCGCAGGCCGAACCGACACAGAAAATTGCGACCTTTCGTCGGCCCTAATTCTGCCGGATTGACAATTCCCTCTTGCACCCCACATCTTGCCCGGCCATAGAACGCGCCGTGTTCGTTGCATGAGGTTGTCATCTAAATGCCTGTAGTTGTTGTAGAATCCCCTGCCAAGGCAAAAACGATCAACAAATATCTTGGCTCTGACTACACAGTTCTGGCCTCCTATGGTCATGTGCGCGACCTGCCGCCCAAGGATGGGTCGGTCGATACCGAGCATGATTTCGACATGAAATGGGAAGTCGGAACCGACAGCCGCAAACATGTTAAAGCCATTGCCGACGCGCTCAAGGAAGATAACGCACTGATCCTCGCAACCGACCCCGACCGCGAAGGCGAAGCGATCAGCTGGCACTTGCAGGAAGCACTGACCAAGCGCCGCTCGATCAAAAAGGACACCCCAGTCAGCCGGGTGGTGTTCAACGCCATCACCAAATCCGCCGTGACGGAAGCGATGCAGAACCCGCGCCAGGTCGACATGCCGCTGGTTGAGGCCTATCTGGCCCGGCGCGCGTTGGATTACCTTGTGGGCTTCAACCTGTCCCCCGTTCTGTGGCGCAAGCTGCCCGGCGCCAAATCGGCGGGCCGCGTGCAATCGGTCTGCCTGCGCCTGATCGTCGAACGCGAGATGGAAATCGAGGCCTTCAAGCCGGTGGAATACTGGTCGGTCAAGGCCCTGTTCGAAACTCCGCGCGGACAGACATATGAGGCGCGGCTGACCACGCTGGCAGGCAAAAAGCTCGACAAGCACGATATCGGCAATGTCACGCAGGCGGAACTGGCCGTGCAGGCCATCACCAGCCGTGCGCTGAGCGTCAGCTCGGTCGAGGCCAAGCCTGCTGCCCGCAATCCATCTGCGCCCTTCATGACCTCGACCCTTCAACAGGAAGCCAGCCGCAAATTCGGCATGGGCGCGCGGCAGACCATGAGTACGGCGCAGCGCCTCTATGAGGCTGGCTACATTACCTATATGCGGACCGACGGGATCGACATGGCGCCCGAGGCGGTCACCGCCGCGCGCGACGCGATCAAGGATCGTTATGGCGCGGAATACGTGCCAGACAGCCCCCGCATGTACAAGAACAAGGCCAAAAACGCGCAGGAAGCGCATGAATGTATCCGCCCCACGGATATGACACGCGACGCCGAAGCGCTGAAGCTGAAGGAACCGGATCAGCGCAAGCTCTATGACCTGATTTGGAAGCGCACGCTGGCCTGCCAGATGGCCGCGGCGCGGCTGGAGCGAACGACGGTCGATATCACTAGCGAAGACGCGCAGGTGGGTTTGCGGGCCACCGGTCAGGTGGTGCTGTTCGACGGGTTCCTGCGCGTTTATGAAGAGGGCCGCGACGATGTCGAAAGCGATGACGACAAGCGCCTGCCCCAGATCATGCAAGGCGAACCAGCGATGTTCGCCAAGTCGTCGCTGGCCGATCAGTTCGCCAAAGCCACCGGCGAAGCGCAGGTGACCGAAGGCGCAAAAGTTGCCAAAGAAGCTGTGCTGGCCGAAAACGAGGCGGTTCTGGCGCTGCAACACCACACCCAGCCACCGCCGCGCTATACCGAGGCGACGCTGGTCAAGCGCATGGAAGAGCTGGGGATCGGACGCCCTTCGACCTATGCCTCGATCGTAACTACGATTCAGGATCGCGAATATGTGCGCAAGGACAAGAACCGGCTGATCCCCGAGGAAAAGGGCAGGATCGTCACCATCTTCCTGCTGAACTTCTTCCGCCAATATGTGGGCTATGAGTTCACCGCCAATCTGGAAGAGCAACTCGACAATGTCAGCGCCGGCGATGCGGATTACAAAGATCTTCTGGGTCGTTTCTGGCGCGATTTCTCGGCAGCGATTTCCGAAACTTCGGAACTGCGCATTACCGAGGTGCTTGATAAGCTGGACGCGGCACTGGCCCCTCAGCTTTATCCGCCGCGCGAGGATGGCTCGGACCCGCGGATTTGCCCCAAATGCGGTGTAGGCCAGCTGCACCTCAAGACCTCGCGCACCGGCGGGTTCGTGGGCTGCGGAAATTATCCCGAATGCCGCTATACAAGACCGATCAGCGGTGATGCCGACGATACCGGCGACCGCGTTTTGGGCGAGGATGCAGGCGATGAGATCAGCCTGAAAAAGGGTCGGTTCGGGCCATATGTGCAGCGCGGCGAACCCACGGAAGAGAACAAGAAACCGCCCCGCGCCAGCCTGCCCAAGGGTTGGTCGCCGGACGATCTGGACCTTAAAAGGGCACTGATGCTGCTATCTCTGCCGCGCGAGGTTGGCCCGCACCCCGAAGATGGCGAGATGATCGAAGCCGGGATCGGGCGTTATGGGCCGTTCGTGAAGCATGGCCGCCTCTACGCCAACCTCAAGGAGGCCGACGAGGTCTTTACCATCGGCATGAACCGCGCGGTCGAGGTACTGGCGCAAAAGGCCGCTTCGCGCGGCGGACGTGGCGCGGCAGTCAAACCGCTGAAGGAACTGGGCGAACACCCGGCAGAGGGCGGTCCGGTGAACGTGATGGAGGGCCGCTATGGGCCGTATGTCAAATGGGAGAAGGTGAACGCCACCCTGCCCAAGGACGTGGAGCCCGCCGATGTGACCATGGAAATGGCTGTCGAGTTGATCGCCGAAAAGGCCGCAAAGAAGGGTGGGCGCAAGAAGGCCGCTCCAAAGAAGAAAGCCGCGCCCAAGAAAGCGACAGCGAAGAAGGCTGCGGCAAAGGACGCCTGAAGCGGTAGTTCCTGCGCGATCACAAATCTAAGGCTCATAGCGCGGGCGTGCCCGTCCGAGCAGGCGGGGCGAGTCACTTATCGATTTTCTTCACCCGCTGACACCACAAGCCGCTCCAGCACAGTGATATAGGGCGCGGCCTTGGCCCCTTCGGCGATGGCCAAGGCGGCGCGGTCGTAAGCTGCGGAAAGTGTGATCGCCAACGCCTCCAACTCGGCCGGGTCGAGATCCGGGGCCGCGTGGGACAACCCGACGCGCAGGCTGGCCCGCCCGCCCCCGGCATCGATGGCATCCATCTCATCCCAGCCCAGAACCGCCGGGCCATCTACCAGCAGCAATCGGGCCCGTCCCGGCGCGGCCATGGCTTCGAAATACGCGGCGCTGCCCTGGGCCAGCGGGTTCTCATCTGGATCGGCTGCAGTATCGATGGCCTGCGCCAACGCCGCTGCTTCGGCGGTAACCACGGCGCGGAACAGATCCTCTTTGTCCTTGTAGTGGTGATAGAGCGCACCGCGCGTCACTTCAGCCGCTTTCACAATCTCGGGGGTGGAGGTCTCGGCATAGCCCTTGTCCAGGAATATCTGCCGCGCCGCTGCAATCAGACGCGCCTTCATCGCCGCCCGGCGGTCGGCGTTGGGAATCGCTTCATGTTTCTCTTGCATACATACAGCCTGTATGTTTATTTATCACATACATACAGACTGTATGTAAATCGGAGGAAACGCAAGATGAAGACCACACAATATTATCCCGTGATCCAGACCGAAGATGTTGCTGGCACCGCCGCTTTCTACGAGACCCACTTCGGCTTTCGCCCGGCCTTCAGCGCGGATTGGTATGTACATCTGCAATCCGAAAGCGACCCGTCGGTAAACCTCGCCGTGCTGGATGCCCATCACGAAACCATTCCCGAACCGGGACGCGGCACAGTGGGCGGCATTATCCTGAATTTCGAGGTTGCCGATGCGGCGCAGGAATATCAGCGTCTGAGCAACGCCGGCCTGCCAATGCTCAAGCCGATCACCGACGAGGCGTTTGGCCAGCGCCATTTCATCACGCAGGACCCCAATGGCGTTTTGATCGACATCATCACGCCAATCCCGCCTTCGGCGGAATTCGCCGCACAGTATACTGAAGATGCGCTGCCCGGCTGACCCAATATCCGTAGAAATACTCGCCCTCCCAAGTTTCGTTGACTTCACGGTGACGCGGCGGCACAAGCTGTCGCGTCACCAGAATTGGGGAGATTTCCATGAATAAAGTCTATGCCGACGCCGATGCCGCGTTGGAGGGCGTGCTGAAGGACGGCATGCTGATCGCGGCGGGCGGGTTCGGCCTGTGCGGTATTCCAGAATTGCTGCTTGAGGCAATCAAACGTTCGGGCGTCAAGGATCTGAGCTTTGCCAGCAACAATGCTGGCGTCGATGATTTCGGGATCGGTATCTTGCTGCAAACCCGTCAGGTCAGGAAGATGATCAGCTCTTACGTGGGCGAAAATGCCGAGTTCATGCGGCAATACCTGTCCGGCGAGCTGGAGCTGGAGTTCAACCCGCAAGGCACTTTGGCCGAACGCATGCGCGCGGGCGGCGCGGGCATCCCTGGTTTCTTTACCAAGACCGGCGTCGGCACGGTCATCGCCGAGGGCAAGGAACATAAGGATTTCCCGACAGGTCCCGAAGGACAGCCCGAGACCTATATCATGGAGGAAGGCATCTTTGCCGATCTCTCCATCGTGAAAGCGTGGAAAGCCGATGAAACCGGCAATCTTGTGTTTCGCAAGACTGCGCGCAATTTCAACCAGCCTGCGGCGACCTGCGGCAAGATTTGCGTCGCCGAGGTGGAAGAGATCGTGCCGACCGGCTCGCTGGACCCGGACTCGATCCACCTGCCGGGCATTTATGTGCACCGCCTGATCCAGGGCGACCATGAAAAGCGTATCGAACAGCGCACCACCCGCAAGAAGGAGACAGCCTGATGCCTTGGGACCGGAATCAAATGGCCGCCCGCGCGGCGCAGGAACTGCAGGATGGCTGGTATGTGAACCTCGGCATCGGTATCCCGACGCTGGTGTCGAACTATATCCCCGATGATGTGCATGTGACGCTGCAATCGGAAAACGGCATGCTGGGCATGGGCCCCTTCCCTTATGAAGGTGAGGAGGACCCCGATCTGATCAACGCTGGCAAGCAGACGATCACCGAATTGCCTCAGACCTCCTATTTCGACAGCGCGCAGAGCTTTGCGATGATCCGCGGCGGCAAGATCGCCATGGCGATCCTTGGTGCGATGGAGGTCGATGAAAACGGCGATCTGGCCAACTGGATGATCCCCGGCAAGCTGGTCAAAGGCATGGGCGGCGCGATGGATCTGGTGGCTGGCGTGGGCCGTGTGGTGGTGGTGATGGACCACACCAACAAGCATGGCGACAGCAAGCTGCTGAAGGAATGCACGCTTCCGCTGACCGGCAAAGGCGTGGTTGACCGCATCATAACCAATCTGGGTGTGCTAGACGTGGTCGAAGGCGGGTTGAAGATCGTGGAGCTCGCCGACGGTGTTAGCGAGGACGACATGCGCGCAGCGACCGAGGCAACACTGGTCGGTTGATCAATTGCTCGACCGTTCTCCGGCCCCCGCCAACGCGCGGGGGTCGTTTTTGTTTGACGTCAATCAGTTCATGACCGTGAAGACACAGCCATCCGTTATCAGTTCGGGTGGCGTGGCGCAGAGCCCGCGTGCCGTCTGAAACGCGGCAAGCACCTTTGGCACGTAATCGCGGGTTTCTGCGTAGGGTGGCACGCCCTTGTGGTCCCGAACCGATCCTTCCCCTGCATTATACCCCGCCAGGACCAGAATCGGATCGTTGTCGAACTCCTTCATCAACCAGTCCAGATATTTGACGCCTCCGGCAATGTTTTCTTGCGGCGACAGGCTATCCTCGACCCCGAAGCGCTCAGCAGTGGCAGGCATCAGCTGCATCAGCCCCTGCGCCCCTGCCCCGCTTACTGCGTCGGCCCTCCCAGATGATTCCACCGCGATCACAGCCAGCACCAAGGCTGGTGAGACATTGGTGCCGACGGTGGATTGCAGGATCGGAATACCGCGTTCTTTTGCAATATCCTGCATCGATTGCAGGCGTGGCGCAGCGACGCCTCCGTTGCTGACCGCCTGCATTGCGTCATCCAAGCGACCGGGCCGCGCATCCGCCATCGCTGGCGAGACCTTGTCCCAGAACCATGCATAGCTGCTCTTGGGGCGATCCGGCGCAGCGTCTGGCGCGTTCGGCAGCTGCGGCGTCGGCGCCAAAACAACCTCTTCTACGGGCTCCTGATAGCCCGTCGAAGGCGCGAAAGGAGCTTTGGCGTGTTCTTCTGGGGATATCTGAACATTGATGCGCGCACCCGAACCGCCTGAGGGCGGCTTAATTCGCTTCGACAAAGCCTCCGCCAAACCGGAATCGGGGACAGCCGCAACCAACATCAGACCTGTCGAGACAGCGAGTCCCGCCAGCCGCAAGGATTTGTTGAGAAACATCTGCTCTTCTCATCATTATTTTGAGTCTTTTTCCCCTGAAACCGGCCCTTGAGACCAGAAAAACTGTATGAAATGAGGCATTTTTGCCCAAATTGCCGCCATTTTGCATCGCACATCGCAGTTGATGAAAAAAACATGCAGATAGTTATCATTGTGAATCAGAGGCTTACGACATTTTCGAACGAAAAGTTAAGCTTGGGCACGAAAATTCGCGTTTTGGCCCAATTCCTGCCACGCAGAACAGGCAAAACTCTATGCATACCACGACGGACACGGGCCACGAGAGAGAGACGGTTCAAACGGACGGCGAGGTTAACGAAACATACCGTGATCCTTAGGAGGGACATACAATGATCAAATTCTTCAAAAACTTCCGCAAAGACGAAGACGGTGCCGTAACCGTTGACTGGGTTGTGCTGACCGCGGCTGTTGTTGCTCTGGGCGGCGTTGCTTATAACGGCATCTCCAGCGGCGCATCGGGCCTGGCAGGCAACGTCGACGCAGCAATGAGCGGCACGTCCGTGACGCTTGGCAGCGAAGGCGGCCTGGGTAGCAGCGCTGGCGACGGCTAATTCAGCCTAATCCGAATTTGGGGCCATGTCTTGCGAAAGGCGTGGCCCTTCTTTTTAGGGAGGCGCTGTCAAATGATAAGAAAGACTATTGGCCACTTCCTGAGATCGGAACTTGGTGCTGTAACGATCGATTGGGTTGTACTTACTGCCGTCGTTGTCGGAATGGGCGGACTAGCTATCGCTGCGTTCGTGGGACCGCAGGGCAACGGATTTGCTGATAACATAGGCAGACAGATCGGCGAAGCCGAAGTCCAGGTGACATTGCACCCGAACCCCGATTGAAGCCACGGGCACGAGATTATGGAAGTTTGGTTCAAAATCTCTTCATACCACGTGCTTTGTCCCTTATTTCGACACATTTCATGGGTATGAAAAACTGGTTCAGTGCTTAGCGTAGCATCGGTTTGCACTGAACCACAGCAGATAAGAGGTGCGGGAATGCGAGCTGTATTTGGTCTTGTCCTGATTGTCGGAATGGCACTGGCCGGGGGCGCTGTTATGATGGCGCGCGGCTATATCGAAGAACACCGCACTCAGCTTGAGCGGGAGCGACAAGCGCGCGCGCAAATTGTACCCACGCAAGAAGTCTTGGTTGCAGACACACAACTCCGCTACGGCTTTCAACTCAAGCCCGAAAATGTGCGCGTGGTAAGATGGCCGGTGGATGCTATTCCAGAGGGTGCCTTCACGAAGGCAGAAGATCTGTTTGCGGTCGAGAGTAAAGACAATCGTTTTGTCATCCGCACTATGGAAAAAGATGAAGCAATACTGGCGGTAAAGGTCACTGAAATCGGTGAAGACGCTGGTTTGACGTCGCGCCTAGAGCGTGGGATGCGAGCTTTTGCAGTCAAAGTAGATGTGACCAGTGGCGTTTCGGGCTTTCTGCGTCCCGGAGACCGAGTTGATGTGTATTGGACCGGCGGCACAGCGGGTGCTATTGAAGGCGAAAGCGGCGAGGTTACGCGCCTGATCCAAACGAACATTCAACTCATCGCCATTGACCAGAGCGCAGGGAAGGAACGCAATGGTGCCTCCATCGCGCGGACGGTAACCGTTGCCGCCAAGCCTGAGCAAATCGCCATCCTCGCGCAAGCTCAGAACACCGGCAAGCTCACGCTTGCGCTGGTTGGTGCGACCGATGACACCGTGGCCTCTACCGTAGAGGTCAACAAACGCGCCCTGCTTGGATTGGGAGACCGCGAGGCGGCCCCTGAAATTCAACAGAAAAAGGTCTGCACCATCCGCAACCGGCGCGGTGCCGAGGTTATCGAAATACCGATCCCCTGCACAAACTGACGTTATTTCAAAGCGTTACAATGGCGATCCAGGCAACTCACCTGGATCGCCATTTTCTATTGTTGCCGGTTATCCACATAAAAGTCCGCGCTCAAACCATTGATTATTGCAATAAAACCGCTTCTGACGCAGAGTGGGCGCAATACTGGGCGAAAAGACCCAAAACGAGGCGTGATCGGAAAGGCAGGTCACATGAAAATCGACACCTGGATGAGGGCAGCCCTGCTGGGGCTGACTTTCTTGTGTAATCCCGTCGTGGTCCACGCGCAGTCTGAACCGCTGCGAGTGGTGAAAAGAGATATGGCTTCGACACTCGATGTGCCCATGAACAGGGCGGTTGTGGTCGAAAGTGACGAACCTTTCGCAGAACTCAGCATTGCCAATGCAGGCATTGCCGATATCTCGTCCTTGTCCGATCGAAGCATCTATGTGCTTGGCCGATCCCCCGGTGTCACCACGATGACGCTGCTGGACGCGACCGGACGGCTGATCACCAATGTGAACGTGCGCGTGGCGCCCGACGTGACCGAGTTCAAGGAACGCCTGCGGCAAATCCTACCCGGCGAAACCATCGAAGTGCGTACGGCCAATGACGGCATCGTGCTGTCAGGCAATGTATCCAGCAGCGCGCGCCTGCAACGGGCGTTGGAACTGGCCGAACGCTACGCGCCCGAGCGTGTCTCGAACTTGATGAGCGTGGCGGGTGTCCAGCAGGTCATGCTGAAGGTGCGATTTGCCGAGATGCAGCGCTCTGTAACCAAATCGCTCAGCGCTTCGCTTGGATTTTCCGGCGGAAATGCCGCGGGAGGGATCAACACGCTTAACAACAATCCCAACCTGACCCGCGCGTTGAACGGTAATATTCCAGCCTCCAACGATAACACCGGTGCGCTGCTGTTCGGGTTCAGTGCTGGAGCCACACAGATTCGCCTGCTGCTGGAAGCACTGGAACAAAAAGGCGTGGTGCGCACTCTGGCGGAACCGAACCTCTCGGCTCTTTCCGGGCAAGAGGCGACCTTTCTGGCCGGCGGCGAGTATCCGATCCCGGTTGCTCAGCGAGATGGCCTGTTTTCCGTGGAATTCAAACCCTTTGGCGTCCAGCTGAGCTTCATTCCAAGGGTGGTGGACGGAGACCTGATCAATCTTGAAATGGTGGCCGCCGTTTCCTCGCTTGATCCAACCAATGCGGTGGTGATCAATGGTGCAACCGTCAACGGGTTCTTGCGCCGCGAAACCTCTACAACCGTTGAACTTTTTGATGGTGAGAGCTTTGCCATCGCGGGGCTGATCCAGGACGACTTCCTGGACAACAACTCGCAACTGCCTTGGCTGGGTGACCTGCCGGTGCTGGGGACATTGTTCCGCAGTGCGAACTTCCAACGCAGCCAAACGGAGTTGGTGATCATCGTGACGGCGCACCTGGTATCGCCGACCCGTGGCGAAGCGCTGGCGCTGCCGACCGACCGAGTGAGACCGCCCAGCGAGACCGAACTGTTCCTGTTTGGAAAAACGGCATCAACGGTCCGCGCGGGTGGTGGTGCCGCCTCGGAGGTAGCCAAGCAGGATTTCAGCGGGTCTTACGGCTACGTACTTGAATGATCGGGAGGATGAAACCCATGCACAAGATGATCTCGATCCTTGCTCTGTCCACAGCACTTACCGCATGCGCCTATGATGCAGGTTACGAGGTGGATGCGGGTACATTCGGTAACGCTACCCTGAACAATGCCCAAGTTCAGACCGGCGCAAAAAGCTATGTCCAGATATTGGGAGAGCGCTTTGCCCGTGAAGTGCCAAATCAGGTGAACTTTGCCTTCAACAGCGCACAGCTTGACCCCACCGCACAACAAATCCTGCGACAGCAAGCGGATTGGATCAAACAGTTCCCGGAAGTGCGGTTCAAGGTATTTGGCCATACCGACAAGGTCGGTTCGCCCAGCTACAACCAGCGCCTCGGGCTACGCCGCGCGCAGGCAGTGGTAAACTACCTGACCAGACAAGGCGTCAGTCGCAACCGACTTGAGGCAGTGTCTTCACTGGGCGAACGTGAACCGTTGATCAATACCCCCGACCGGGATCGGCGCAACCGGCGCACGGTTACCGAGGTGACCGGCTTTATCAAGCGCAACCAGACGCTGGATGGCAAATACGCTCAGGTGATCTATCGCGAGTATATCACGAGTGCCGAACCGGCCACCGGATTCGAGGCCGAAGACTCCTCGGCCTTCGGAAACTGAGCACAATAACGTTGAATTGGGCGGGATCGTCGCCCAATTCCCTACAATTGGTTCTTTTCGGCCCAAATCTCGCCCAACTTCGCAACGACACTGCCTCCAATAGGTGATTTGCGGCCTTTTCCGGGGCCGCAGGTGGGAGGCACAAGCCGGATGCAGCGCCGCGCTGTTCAACGTTCCCACCGTATTTGAATGAGGATAAAGGTAATGAGCAGTGGAATGCCGCAACCTGAGACCGCTCCGATCCTGGCCTGCACGGTCAGCCGGGATGTCCAAAATTTCGATCTTCTGATCGAAGATATGGAAGCGGCGATGGGCGAAAGCTGGGGCGATCTGGGCTTTGCCGAAGCGCTGGCCTTTTTCGGACAGCCCGAAGCGGAAACGCTGGAATTCATTGCACTGGCGTTGGACGGAGATGACGAGGACAATCTGGTCCTGATGGGCGAGATCATCACCCAAGCAAAAACACGGGAAATTGGCGTCATTCTGATTGCCGAAGATGTGACGCCCGCCTCGCTGCACCAGCTTCTTCGCAAGGGCGCGGACGAGTTTGTCCCCTACCCACTTCCCGAGCAGGAATTGCAACTGGCAATTGACCGGCTGCGCAGCAAAGAAGATGTAAAAGCCACTCAGAACCAGTCCAGCAGCGCACCGCTGAACTCCGGCAGTTCGCGTGAGGGGGCAGTGATCGTTGTTCACGGCCTTGCTGGCGGCGTGGGCTCTACCACGATGGCGGTGAACCTGGCGTGGGAATTGGCAAATGTGTCAGGTGACGAGTCGCCATCGGTCTGTTTGCTGGATTTCGACCTGCAGCATGGCTCTGTGTCTACCTATCTCGACCTGCCGCGCCGCGAGGCTGTTTTCGAGATGCTGACTGATACCGATAATATGGACGACGAAATCTTCGGCCACGCCCTAGTCAGTTATGAGGACAAGCTTCAGGTAATGACCGCTCCGTCCGACATGGTACCGCTCGACCTTGTGACGCCGCAGGATATCGACCGGGTGATCGAGCTGGCTCGCGCGCATTTCGACTTTGTTATCATCGACATGCCCAAGACACTGGTCCAATGGTCAGAGACCGTGCTGCAGGCCGCGCATGTGTATTTTGCGATGATCGAGCTGGACATGCGTTCGGCCCAGAATGCCCTGCGCATGAAGCGGGCGCTTCAGTCCGAAGACCTTCCGTTCAACAAGTTGCGCTTTGCCCTGAACAAAGCGCCGAAATTCACCGATCTAAGCGGCAAGAGCCGCGTCAAGAGAATGGCGGAATCGCTCGGAATTTCGATCGAACTACAGCTGCCCGATGGCGGCAAACCAGTGACGCAGGGCGGCGATCATGGCCAACCTCTGGCGGCGTCTGCGGCAAAGAACCCGCTGCGCCGGGAAATCGCCAAACTGGCGCAATCAATTTTTGAACTTGGAACAGGCGAAGCGGAAGCGGCCTAACGGGTTTCACGAAGGGGGCCAGGATGTTCTCAAGATACAAGAAGCAGGACGCCGCACCGGTTAAGGCGGCGCAGCCAAAAAAATCTGCCAAGCAGGCCCCCGATATTGCCGCGGAGCTCCCCAAGAAGGAACTGCTGCGCAAGCCGATGCCGGGCAAAAAAGCCGAAGCGGCACCCCAAGACCGTGATCGCAAGCGCAAAGACCGTCTGGGCGAGATCAAGATCGAGTTGCACCGTGAATTGCTGGAGAACCTCAATCTAGCCGCGCTGGAACATGCCTCGGAAGCAGATCTTCGCAACGAGATTAGCTCGATCTCATCCGAGATTCTCGAACAGAAAGGCATCGTTCTGAATCGGGACGACCGCCAGACGCTGAACAAGGACCTCTATGACGAGGTAACTGGGCTGGGCCCGCTGGAAGCCCTGCTACAGGACGACACTGTCAACGATATTCTAGTCAACGGCCCGCACCAGATATTTGTCGAACGCGATGGCCGGTTGGAGCTCAGCGATATCCGGTTCAAGGACGAACGGCACCTGCTGCGGATCATCGACAAGATCGTATCGGCGGTGGGTCGCCGTGTCGACGAGTCAAACCCCTATGTCGATGCCCGGCTGGCCGATGGATCACGCTTCAATGCTATGGTGCCACCAATTGCGGTCGATGGATCGCTGGTTTCGATCCGGAAGTTCAAAAAGGACAAGCTTGGCATTGACGATCTGGTCAATTTCGGGGCGTTTACCGAAGAAATGGCAGCATATCTGCAAGCCGCAGTCGCCACGCGCCTGAATGTTATCGTGTCAGGCGGTACCGGTTCGGGCAAGACAACAACGCTCAACGCGCTGTCCAGCTTCATCGATAATGCCGAGCGCATTCTGACAATTGAGGACACTGCGGAACTGCAACTCCAGCAAACCCATGTGGGCCGGATGGAAAGCCGCCCTCCCAACGTGGAAGGCAAGGGCGAGGTCAGTCCCCGCGACTGTCTCAAAAACGCGCTGCGGATGCGCCCCGACCGCATCATCGTAGGCGAGACCCGTGGCGAAGAGGTGATCGATATGCTGCAGGCCATGAACACTGGCCACGACGGCTCGATGACTACTATCCACGCCAACTCGGCCCGGGACGGGATCAGCCGTCTTGAGAACATGATCGCCATGGCCGGGATCGAAATGCCGATCAAGGCGGTGCGCGGCCAGATTTCCTCAGCTGTGAACCTGATCGTGCAGGCCAGCCGCCTGCAGGATGGATCGCGCCGAATGACCTCGATCACCGAGATAACTGGGATGGAAGGGGACGTGATTTCCATGCAGGAGATCTTTCGCTATCAGCGCGTCGGCCTGACACCGGATAACAAGATCATTGGCCATTTCACAGCGACCGGCGTACGCAGCCACTTTTCGGAGCGGTTCCGCATGTGGGGCTATGAATTGCCCCCAACGATCTACGAACCAACCAATATGTAGGGGAACCGGCCATGACTATCAGCGCAGAGCCAATCATCTACATCGGGATATTTATCGGTGTCCTATTCCTCGTCGAGGGGGTCTACCTGCTGGTTTTCGGCAAGTCGATCAGCCTCAACAATCGGGTGAACCGTCGTCTAGACATGCTGGACAAAGGCGCCGGGCGCGAAGAAGTGCTCGAACAGTTGCGCAAGGAAATGCAGCAGCATATGCGCAGCCAGTCGATCCCGCTTTATTCATTGCTTGCGGACAAGGCGCAAAAAGCCGCGATCGCCTTCACCCCGCGCCAGTTGATCATGATCATGATCGGCGTCGGCGCCGTGGCATTTGTCGGCCTCAGCATTGGCACCGAAACCGAACCGCCTCTGCGCATCGCTGCGTCGGTCTTTATCGGTGTCGGTGCGGTCTATTTCTGGGTGAACAGAAAGGCCAAGAAGCGTATGGCGCTGATCGAAGAGCAACTGCCCGATGCGGTCGAACTGATGGTTCGGTCGCTGCGGGTCGGACACCCGTTTGTTGCCTCGATTCAAATCGTTGCAAAAGAAGCCAGCGATCCGATCGCAACCGAATTCGGTGTCATATCCGATGAAGCTGCCTATGGCCGTGACGTAAGCGATGCGCTAAAGGAAATGGCAGAACGCCTGGATATCCAGGATTTGCGCTTCCTTTCGGTGGCGGTATCGATCCAGCAGCAATCGGGTGGTAACCTCGCCGAGGTTCTCGAAGGTCTGGCCAAGGTGATCCGCGCACGCTTCCGGTTGTTCCGTAGGGTCAAAGCAATCACCGCCGAGGCACAGTGGTCAGGCAAGTTCCTGTCCGCTTTCCCCCTGATCTGCCTGATGGTGATCCTGGTCAATGATCCCGGCTACTACGACAACGTCATGGATCACCCCTGGTATATTCCAGCCTGTTTCTTTGTCGGCATCATGCTGACTGTCAATCTTATCGTCATGCGCGTCCTGACGAATATCAAAGTCTGAATTGGAGGACCCATGGAATTCCTGCAGAATATCAATGACCTCCTGACCGAGCATCTGGGCGAGTTCGGCCCGCTCATAGTGGTTGGCATCGCGGGTCTGTTCATGATCCTGCTGACCATCCCGTTCATCCTCAATCAACCCGAGGATCCGCTCAAGAAACTCAAACGGGATGTGAACCCCAAGACCAAGGGGGTGCCCAAGAAAGAGCGGCTGCGTCAAGGCAGCCGCAACGAACAGCTTGAACGCTTTGCCAATTTCCTGGAACCACAGGATGCCGATGAGTTTACGGCGATGCAGCTCAAGATGCGGCAGGCCGGATACCGGTCCAAAGATGCGATCCGCGTCTTCCACTTTGCCCAATTCGCACTGGGGCTGCTCGGTCTTTTGATTGGCGTGGTTTACGTGACGATCATCATCGGCGACCAGGAACTCGACAGCACGACGCAGATTCTTTATGTGTTTGGTCCCGGCCTAGCCGGTTACTTCCTACCGAAATACTGGATCACCCGGCGCGTTGAAGAACGCAAGCAGGCCATTGTTTCGGGCTTCCCGGACTCGCTTGACATGATGCTGGTTTGCGTCGAGGCCGGTCAATCGCTGGATCAAGCCATCGTTCGGGTCTCGGGTGAATTGCGCGCCTCGTACCCTTACCTTGCCGATGAGTTCGAGATCGTCGCATATGAGATGAAAGCCGGTAAGGAAAAAGACAAGGTCCTGCGCGACTTCGCGACCCGCTGCGACGTGATCGACGTCTCGTCCTTTGTGACGGTGATGATCCAGTCGGCTAGTTTCGGTACCTCGATCGCCGAGGCGCTTCGGGTCTATGCGGGAGAGATGCGTGACAAACGCGTGATGCGCGCAGAAGAGGCCGCAAATAAGTTGCCAACAAAAATGACCCTTGCCACAATGATGCTAACGGTCCCGCCGCTCTTGGTCATTCTTGTCGGGCCTTCGGCGAAGGGCATCATGGACCTGGGCAATATGAGCCCCGGTTAAAACGAAAGTGGACGGTGTGAACGAACCCGCACCAAGTCGAAAACTCCTGATCGCCACCGCCGCCCTTGCGGCGGTGGTTTCGTGTTCGACATCTGACGAGATCGCGCTGCCGGACGATCCCTTCCCGCCCGGTATCGATCACAAGGCAGAGGCCGTGAACGGCGTAGAGGTTGGACATCGCCTCATGGCTGCGGGGGAATATGAGCTAGCGATGGATGCCTTCACGCGCGCCGCGCTGGAGCAAGGAATGACGCCGGAAATCTTAACTGGTCTGGGCACTGCCAATCTCGAGCTCGGACGGTTGGGACAGGCCGAGGTCATGCTGCGCCGCGCCGTAGCCGACACGCCGGACTGGCCCGAGGCCTGGAACAATCTGGGCGTACTTTTGATGGAAAAGGGCGAGACCGCAGAAGCCACCCAAGTGTTCAAAAAAGCCTACGCTCTGGACAATGGCGAAAGTGACTCAATCCGGGATAATCTTCGGATAGCACTCGCAAAATCCGAAAATCCTGCTATTAATGCGCCTGAGGCAAACGAAGATTACAAGTTGGTGCAGCGGGGTGAGGGGCAGTTCCTGATCCGCAAGACACCATAAATAGGGCAGAGCAGTAAAAGGACGCAAAAAATGCGCCACCTTATTTTGATCCCGGCACTTGTTGCAGGCGGGCTGGGGCTATCCGCATGTGTAAGCAAGAAAGATCAGGCCGTTGAGCGGGCGCTGCAGGATGTGAACGTCATCGACGAGACTGGCATCAACGACGTGATGCTAACGGTTGGCGACCCGAACGAGGCTGTCGCTTATTTCCAGCGCGCCACAAAGACCGCACCGGACCGGATCGACCTCCAGCGTGGCCTTGCAATGTCTCTGGTCCGGGCCAAGCGCAACACCGAGGCCGTGTCAGCCTGGACCAAGGTGGTGGGGATGGAGGGCGCCAATGATGCGGACTCGGTCGAACTGGCCGATGCCTACATCCGCAACGGGGACTGGAAAAAGGCTGAGGAAACGCTCGACAAGGTGCCACCAACCCACGAAACCTTCAAACGCTACCGGCTTGAGGCGATGGTGGCCGATTCCAACAAAGAATGGAAACGCGCGGACAGCTTCTATGAAACCGCCATCGGTCTGACCACCAAACCCGCAGCGGTCACCAATAACTGGGGTTATTCCAAGCTGACGCGCGGCCAATATGCAGAGGCCGAGAAGCTCTTTGGCGAGGCGATCCGGCAAGACAGCAGCCTATTCACGGCAAAGAACAATCTGGTTTTGGCGCGCGGGGCGCAGGGCAACTATGCAATGCCGGTGGTCCCGATGAATCAGGTAGAGCGGGCTCAATTGCTGCATACGATGGCTCTTACTGCGATCAAGCAGGGCGATGTCACCAAGGGCAAGTCCTTGCTGCGTGACGCCGTCAAAACCCATCCCCAGCATTTTGAAGAGGCAATCAACTCGCTGCGCGCACTGGAAAGCGCCTGATCCATGGCGATCCCCTCTCTGGTCGCACTGTGGTTTCTGCCGTTTGTGTTACCACTTTGCTTTTACGTGGCCTTCACCGACCTGCGTGAGATGCGCATCACCAATCAGGCCGTCGTGGCGCTGGCGTTGATCTTTGTGGTGATGGGGCCATTCCTGATGAGCTTTCCCGCTTATGGCTGGCAACTGGCTCAATTGGGAATCGTGTTGGTTGCCGGGATCGTCCTGAATGCGGCTGGCGCGATGGGCGCGGGTGACGCCAAATTCGTGGCCGCCGCCGCACCCTATGTCGCGCTTGGCGATCTGAGCCTGCTATTCATGATCCTCTGCGCCAGCCTTCTAGCTGCTGTGGCCACCCATAGGTTGGCCAAACACACGGCACTGCGCCGTGTTGTGCCGGATTGGAAAAGCTGGGATATGGGCCGTAAATTCCCCATGGGATTGAGCCTGGGCTTTACGCTGGGGCTCTATCTCATTCTTGGGGCTGTTTACGGAAGTTGAACAATCCCCGCCGTTGCCCCGGCTTTGCCCTTCTGCTGCCACAATAGGTGGGCAAGTTCGCCTCATGCGGGTGCGCCGCAGCGTTTTGATGAGCTTGTCCAAGACGGATTTTACCGATGAATATGCAGACCCCCAATGTCATGGCCCCCCCCGCCCCCAATGGCCTGGGCGAGATGCGCCTTCCCATCGTGATGATGCGAGACATTTTGCTGAAGACTATTTTCCGCAAGAACTTAGATATGGTCAGTCAGATCGCCGAAGCGATCTGCCTGCCCGGATCGGTGACGCAGGAACTGGTTGATATGGCGCGCGATCAGAAACTGTTGGAAGCGACCGGGACACTCAATGCCAACAATGGCAATGAAATGGGCTATCAACTGACTGATGCCGGCCGCGCGCGCGCATTGGATGCGCTCAGCCAGTCTGAATATTTCGGCGCTATGCCGGTGCCTCTGGATGTCTATCGTGAGCAGATCAAACGCCAGTCGATCCGCAACATTCAGGTCACGCGCGAGCAATTGACCAACGCCATGGGCCACCTGGTTCTACCCGACAGCTTGCTGGACCACCTTGGGCCCGCCGTAAGCGCGGGTCGCTCGATCCTGATGTATGGCCCGCCGGGCAACGGGAAGTCCTCGATCTCGAACGGGATTCGCGATGCGCTGGGGGACAGGGTCTATGTACCCCGCGCCATTGAATATTCCGGTCAGGTCATTACAGTCTATGACCCGATTGTGCATAACGCGATCGAACAGGAACCCGATGATCCCACGCAACTGCGTCGCCGCAAACGCTTCGACAGCCGCTATGTGATGTGCGAGCGCCCGACCGTGGTTACCGGGGGGGAATTGTCGCTGTCGATGCTCGATCTGGTCTATAACCCGACCGCACGAACCTATCAGGCACCACTGCAGCTGAAATCCACCGGCGGCATCTTCATCGTCGACGACCTTGGCCGTCAGGCAGAGCCACCCCAGGCCCTGATCAACCGCTGGATCGTCCCGCTTGAAGAAAGCAAGGACATTCTCGCCTTGCAATCGGGCGAAAAGTTCGAGGTGCCGTTCGACACATTGGTGATCTTCTCGACCAACTTCCACCCCAACGAGATTTTCGACAAAGCGGCATTGCGGCGGATCTTCTTCAAGATCAAAATCGACGGGCCCGATCAGGAAAACTTCCTGAAGATCTTTGCGCTGGTGGCCCGCAAGAAGGGCATGCCTCTAGACGAGGAAGCACTGGTGCATCTGCTCAAGGTCAAATATCCGACCATCGACAATATCTACGCGAACTATCAGCCGGTCTTCCTGATCGATCAGATGATCGCTATCTGTGAGTTTGAGGGCATTCCTTACCAGATGAGCCCCGCTCTGATCGACCGCGCCTGGGCGAACATGTTCGTGAAAGAAGAAAAGATCGTTCACTAAAACCGCAAGGGCACGCGCGACCAAGAGCCTTCGAAGGCTCTTGCAAGGATCTTCGAAAATCCTTGCCTCCGGCCCAACGCGTGCGGTCAGATGGCTTTCCTTCCGTGATATGGACGATACTCTGCGCCCATGCCGCCGATTCCCGCCCCGATCACCCGCTGGTTTGCCGACAAGGGCTGGAGCATCCATCCACACCAGCAGGACATGTTCGACTGGGCGCAGGACCCCGCCACCCTGCTGATCGCGCCCACCGGTGGCGGCAAGACCATGGCCGGGTTCCTGCCGACGCTGTCGGAACTGGCAGGTGGTGAACATGAGGGACTGCACACGCTCTATGTCTCGCCGCTCAAGGCGCTGGCCGCTGATATCAAACGCAATCTGCGCGCCCCCGTGGACGAAATTGGGCTGCCGATCCGGATCGAGGATCGCACCGGCGATACCTCGGCCACCCAGAAAAAACGCCAGCGCGCTGACCCGCCGCATATCCTGCTGACCACACCGGAAAGCCTGGCGCTGCTGACCTCGTATGAGGACGCGCCGCGCATGTTTGCCGGGTTGCAGCGGGTGGTGGTCGATGAGATTCACGCGCTGGCCGAAAGCAAGCGGGGCGATCAATTAATGCTGGCGCTGGCGCAGCTTCAAACCCTCTGCCCGGGCCTGCGCCGCGTGGGGCTTTCAGCCACGGTCGAGGACCCAGAGGCCATCGCACGGCTTCTGGCCCGTCACCCCGATCCTTGCGATATCCTGCTGGCCGATCCCGGCCCCGATCCCGATATCGCCATGCTGGAAACGCTGGAAATGCCGCCCTGGTCGGGCGGCGGCGCGGCATACGCGATCCCGGCAGTGCTGGATCAGGTGCGGCGGCACAAGACCACGCTGATCTTTCACAACACTCGCGCGCAGGCGGAAATTTTCTTTCACAATCTGTGGCTTGCCAATGAGGAAGGTCTACCAATCGGCATCCACCACGGCTCGCTCGATCGGCAGCAGCGCGAGAGGGTTGAGGCAGCGATGGTGCGCGGAGAATTGCGGGCCATCGTCTGCACTGGCTCACTTGATCTGGGCATTGACTGGGGCGATGTGGATCTTGTCATCCAGATCGGTGCGCCCAAAAATGTCAAACGGCTGGTGCAGCGGATCGGGCGGGCCAATCACCGCTATAACGCACCCTCCAAGGCGCTGCTGGTGCCTGCCAACCGGTTCGAAGTGGTGGAATGCGTCGCTGCGCTGGAGGCTGTGAAGGCGCATGATCTGGACGGCGACCCGCGCGGGCGCGGCCCTCGCGATGTGCTCTGCCAGCATATCCTGATTGCTGCCGCGGCCGGACCTTTCAACGCAGACGCGCTCTATGCGCAAATGATCTCTGCCGGGCCTTATGCGGACCTGACCCGGACGGAATTCGACGATTGCCTCGATTTCTGCGCCACCGGCGGCTACGCGCTGCAGGCCTATGACCGCTGGCAACGGCTGAAACAGCGCCCCGATGGAAGGTGGCAATTGCGCGACCCGCGCGCGGCGGCGCGCATTCGCATGAATATTGGCACCATTCAGGACACAGACACGCTCAAGGTGCGGCTGAAACGGAATCGGGGCGGCAAACCCCTGGGTGAGATCGAGGAAGGCTTTGCCGCCTCGCTCACCCCCGGTGACACCTTCCTGATCGGCGGGCAGATCGTGCGCTACGAGGGCCTGCGCGAGATGACGGTCGAGGTCACCCGCCGCGCGGACAAGAAGCCTAAGATCGCCACATTCATGGGTACGAAATTCGCCACTTCTACCCAGCTCAGCGCCCGCATCCTCGACATGTTCGCGCAGGAAAGCTGGCCGCAACTGCCGCACCACACCGCTGAATGGCTTGCCTTGCAGCGCGAGGTCTCTCAATTGCCGCAGCAGGGCCGTTTGCTGGTGGAAAGCTTCCCCCATGACGGGCGCGAGCATGTCTGCGTGTATGGCTTTGCCGGGCGCAATGCCATGCAAACGCTGGGCCTGTTGCTAACCAAACGGATGGAGGAAACCGGCCTGCACCCGCTGGGCTTTGTCTCGACCGATTACGCCACGCTGATCTGGGGGCTCGACCCCCTGCGCGATGCGGCGCCGCTGTTCAGGATGGATAGCTTGCGCGAGGGACTGGACAGCTGGCTGGCCGGCAACGCGGTAATGAAGCGCACCTTTCGCGCCTCGGCCACCATTGCTGGGCTGATCGAACGCAACCTGGGCGGCCAGCGCAAGAGCGGGCGTCAGGCAACGTTTTCCTCGGACATCCTCTATGACACGCTGCTGAAATACGATCCCGACCATGTGCTGATGCAGATCACACGGGACGAAGCGATGCGCGGGTTGGTTGATTTCGGGCGAATCGAAGAAATGATTGCGCGGGTTGGCGACCGGATTGACCTTGTGCGGCTCACCCAGATCACGCCGCTGGCCGCGCCGCTGCTGCTGGAAGTGGGCAAAGTACCGGTAAAGGGGTCAGCGGAAGAGCGGCTTTTGGCAGAGGAAAGCGAACGCCTGCTATCGCAGGCCGGTTTAAGCGCTTGAAAGGCCTTGCGGGCGGGCGCGATCCGGGGGAAGAACGGAGCATGAACGGCTTTGAGTTTGAATTTGCAGGCAAACAACTGGTGGCACTGGGGTCAGGGGCGCTTTGGTGGCCGGACTGGCGGCTGCTCTGCGTGTCGGACCTGCATCTGGGCAAATCCGAACGGATTGCCCGACGCGGCGCGCCCGCGCTGCCACCTTACGAAACCCGCGACACGTTGAACCGGCTGGCTGATGATCTGGATCAGACCGGCGCGCGTATCGTGATCTGTCTGGGCGACAGTTTCGACGACCTGGATGCCGCGCGTGCGCTGCCGGAAAACGACCGCCGCTGGATCGCCTCGCTACAAGCGGGGAGAGACTGGACGTGGATCGAAGGCAACCACGATCCCGGTCCGGTCGAGATCGGCGGCCAACACCGGCATGAGGTGCGCATTGACACCGTGACATTCCGCCATATCGCTGAGGCGGGTGCCGTGGGCGAGGTGTCGGGGCATTACCACCCCAAAGCACGGGTGCGCGCCGGCGGGCGCTCTATTACGCGTGCTTCGTTTCTGACAGATCATGACAAGGTTCTGATGCCGGCTTATGGCACTTATACTGGCGGGCTGCATTGCAACGAGCCGGTCTTGTGCGACCTGATGCGCGCGGACGCATTGGCGATCATGACCGGCACCCCGCCCCGCGCGGTTCCGATGCCGCGAGACAATTGAACGAGCGAGTCAGACAAGCCATGAAAAAACGGATCAGGGACAGTTTCGCGCGTCAATCCATGATGACCACCTTCGGAGCCCGGGTCGACGAGATCAGTGAGGGTCGCGTGGTTCTGAGCGCGCCGATCCTTGAGACCGCGCTGCAACAGCAGGGCGCGGCCCATGCGGCGCTGAGCTTTGCGTTGGGGGATTCGGCGGCGGGCTATGCGGCGCTGACGCTGATCCCCGCGGATCAGGACGTGATGACCGCAGAGATGAAGATCAACCTGCTCGCGCCAGCGCGGGGCGAGCGACTACGCGCGGTAGGCCGGGTGGTGAAACCCGGCCGAAGACTCATCATAGTTTCAGCCGATGTCTATGCGCTAGAGGGCGCCAAAGAAACCCATGTGGCGCTCTTGCAAGGCACGATGGTCCCCGTCGCGATCTAAGCGGTCAGGCCCTCGGGCTCTGCCAGACCGTTGGCGCGGCAGCAGGCAGTCAGCGTGTTGGCCAAAAGGCACGCAATCGTCATCGGGCCAACCCCGCCGGGTACGGGCGTAATGGCCCCCGCTACCTCCGCCGCGCTTTTGTAATGCACATCTCCGACCAGACGCGTCTTGCCTTCGCCCTTTTCCGGCGCATCGATGCGGTTGATGCCCACGTCGATCACGGTCGCACCCGGCTTGATCCAGTCACCCGGCACCATTTCGGGGCGACCCACGGCAGCGACAACGATATCGGCGCGGCGCACAACGTCCGGCAAGTCCTTGGTGCGCGAATGTGCAATGGTCACCGTGCAGCTATCGCCCAGCAGCAATTGCGCCATCGGCTTGCCCACGATGTTCGAGCGGCCAACGACCACCGCGTCCAGCCCAGAGAGCGAGCCATGATGGTCGCGCAACATCATCAGGCAACCCAGCGGTGTACAAGGCACCATCGATTTCTGACCGGTGCCCAAGAGGCCCACGTTCGAGATATGGAACCCATCCACATCCTTGGCCGGGTCGATCGAGTTGATCACCAGATCCTCGTTCAGATGCTTGGGCAGCGGTAGCTGTACCAGGATGCCGTGCACCGCCGGATCACTGTTCAGCTTGTCGATCAGAGCCAGCAGGTCCTCTTCGGACGTGTCGACATCCAGTTTGTGTTCGTAGGAGTTCATGCCGACCTCGACGGTCATTTTGCCCTTGGAACGGACATAGACCTGGCTGGCCGGATCTTCGCCCACCAGAACCACGGCGAGACCGGGCGTGATCCCCTGCTCTTCCTTCAGCTTGGCCACATGCTCGGCCACCTGCCCACGCACCTGTGCGGCAAAGGCCTTTCCGTCGATGATTTGCGCGCCCATTCGGGTATCCCCCTGCTCGGACCTTTGACGGGGAGAGCCCCGTGCGAGGTCATGGATTTCAATCGGTGCCAAGCACCCGTTCTTCCCGGGCGATCGACCAGTCAATCAGAATACGCCAGAGCCGCTCGGCCAGATCGGGATCCAGCCCGGACTGGCCCGCCCTGGCGCGGACATTGGCAACCACCTCTTCTACGCGATCCGGGATGCGGGCGGGCAGACCCTCACCTGGTTTCAACTGCGAGGCACGGTCGATATAGCGCGCGCGATCCAGCAGCAATTCCACCAGCTGTTGATCAAGCCTGTCGATCTGGACCCGCAAATCCTGCATCGAATGGCAGTCTTGCGGCGGTTTCAGAGGGGGCATCACGTTCTCCTGCGGCCCGGAATAGTCTTCCGGGCCACGGGATGTCTTATTTGGCGGCCTAGAACAAGCCTTCAATCTGTCCTGCGTCGTTAAGTCTGATGCTTTCAGCAGCAGGCTTACGCGGCAGGCCCGGCATGGTCATGATCTCGCCGCAGACAACCACGATGAAACCGGCACCGGCGCTCAGGCGTAACTCGCGCACCGGAACCGAGTGACCTGTGGGCGCGCCGCGCAGGGTCGGATCGGTCGAGAAGGAGTATTGTGTCTTGGCCATGCAGACCGGCAGGTTGCCGTAGCCCGCTTCTTCCCATTCGCGCAACTGGTTGCGGATCTTGTTGTCCGCCAGAACTTCGTCAGCGCGATAGATGCGTTTGGCGATGGTTTCGATCTTTTCGAACAGAGGCATCTCGTCCGGATAGATCGGCGCGAAGTTGGCGCTGCCGCCCTCGACGATCTCGACCACCTTCTCGGCCAGTGGTGCGGACCCTTCCGAGCCCAATTCCCAGTGTCGCGACAGAACCGCCTCGACCCCGTGCTCGCCGCAATAGTCTTTCACGGCCTGCACTTCGGCGTCGGTGTCGGTGACGAAATGGTTAATCGCCACGACAACCGGAACGCCGAAAGATTTCACGTTCTCGATGTGACGGCCAAGGTTGGCGCAACCCAATTTGACCGCGTCCACGTTTTCCGCGCCAAGATCGGCTTTGGCGACGCCACCGTTCATTTTCATCGCACGTACGGTGGCCACCAGCACCACTGCAGACGGCGCGATGCCGGCCTTGCGGCATTTGATGTTCATGAACTTTTCAGCGCCCAGGTCGGCCCCGAAGCCCGCCTCGGTCACGACATAGTCGGCAACCTTCAGCGCGGTCTTGGTGGCGATGACCGAGTTACAGCCGTGCGCGATGTTGGCGAAGGGACCGCCGTGGACGAAGGCGGGGTTGTTTTCCAGCGTCTGCACAAGGTTGGGCTGCATCGCGTCCTTGAGAAGAACGGTCATTGCGCCCTCGGCCTTGATATCGCGGCAATAGACCGGGCTCTTGTCGCGGCGATAGGCCACGATGATGTCACCCAGACGCTTTTCAAGATCCTTCAGATCTGTGGCCAGGCAGAGGATCGCCATGACCTCGGAGGCCACGGTGATGTCAAAGCCGGTCTCGCGCGGGAAACCGTTCGAAACACCGCCAAGCGAGGCGGTGATTTGGCGCAGGGCGCGATCATTCATGTCGACCACGCGGCGCCACGCGACACGGCGGATGTCGATCTCGCACTCGTTGCCCCAATAGATGTGGTTGTCGATCATAGCCGACAGCAGCGAATGGGCGCTGGTGATCGCGTGGAAATCGCCGGTGAAATGCAGGTTCATCTCTTCCATCGGCACGACCTGCGCATAGCCACCGCCCGCAGCACCGCCCTTCATACCGAAGTTCGGGCCAAGCGAGGCTTCACGGATGCAGATCATCGCATTTTTGCCGATGCGGTTCAGGCCGTCGCCCAGACCCACGGTGGTTGTGGTCTTGCCCTCACCTGCCGGCGTCGGGTTAATCGCAGTCACAAGGATCAGCTTGCCGTCCTCGCGACCCTGCACCGAGTTGATGAACTCCTGGCTCACCTTGGCCTTGTCATGACCATAAGGCAGCAGGTCGTCGCTGGAGATACCCAGCTTTTCGCCGATCTCCATGATGGGTTTCTTGTTTGCCTCGCGGGCAATTTCGATATCGGATTTGTAGCTCATTGGCGACGATCCCTGCTAGAATGCGGTGCATGCCGACGCATACGCAATCGGCCCTGCGACACTCCTAGCGTTGGGTTGCCTCGGTAAAGATAGAGATTCCGACACTTTCTTGTCGCGAAGCGGCGTTGCGCAAAATGAACTGTTTCAAATCGGAAACTGAGCCGGTTTTGCCACGCCTTTAGGGGGCCCAGCCCCGCTGATCGGGCTGGAAATGCACTAGCCTGTCGCCCAACGCCAGCCCACCGGGCCGTTCGACCCATGCTGTGACGCCACGCCGATCCTTTGCCGCCGGTTTGAATTCGGCGCCTCTACCGGGTGACACGGCCTCGATCTCTTTTCCCGGCAGGATGCAGGGGCGGTTTTCCATGTCGACGGTCAATACGACGCCGGATGGTCCCTGCAGGCGCGACGATGGAGGGATATGTGTAAAGTCGGGGATACCCTGAATGACAACATTGGCCCCCAACAAAGCCGGATCAAGCGCATCCAACTCCATCTCTGATGCGATGGTGTCGACTTCCTCCTGCGACAGGATCGTAAATTGCCGCACATTGCGGATCTCGGTGCCTTCCGGATACAGATTGCGCACCCGCGAGCAGGATGCCCGGTTGGTGCCGCTATGCCGTTCGCCCGACAGCCCGGAAAAGCCCATATTCAAGTGATCGACCGACTGCGCCCGCAGAGAGCCCCCTGCCGCGACATGGCCCAACCAGACCACTTCGCCCGCATAGCCACTTTCCGTAAGAACCGGCATCCCGAATCTCCGCCCTTGGTGCACGTGTGGCCTCAGTTTGAAGCCTTGCCCAAGTTTGGCAACAAAAAGCGCGGTTCAGTGGGCCGGGCCGAACTCCGAACGGCTGCGCGCCCAAAGGCACACTGCAAGAATGGCCAGCAGGACAAAGCCCAACTCCATCCACTCTTCGGCGATGCCCAAACCCTTGTCGAACGTTTGGTCCAGCTCAATGCCCAGCGGCGCCAGCTTGCGGCCCGCACCATCGATGGTTTTTGACATTACGGCCAGCAACAGCGAGCCGCCCGCGGCCCAGGCCCAGGCTGCCCCCTGACGGAGCGCACGCCACCAGTCTCCCAGATTCTCGCGCAGCATACGGATTACGACGCAGAGGATCAGCACGATCACCATAAGCCCGATCAGCTTTTCGCCGAGGGGCGCATCGCCGGTATAAAGGCGTGCTTTCAGGATCCCTTCGCTGAGATAGGCCTTGTCCATATCCAGTTCGCGGGCGGCAAAAAGCAGAAACAACATGACAAAGTGCCAACCCCGTCCCAAGGCAATGCCCGGTGCGAACCAGATCAATGACAGCGCCGCATAGCCCCACAACAAAGCCGAGGCGGTCTCAACCGACCCACCTTCACTGGTCAATGTTTTGGGATCGGGTGACAGTCCCGCGCCGAAAATCAGGAACGCAGCGACGATCAGACATGCGATCCAGAAGGGCAGCAAGGAGCCACCACCCCGAACGGGCGTGGAAATCGTGCTGTGATCATTCAATGTCGCCATTGCGCGGCGTCCTTCTGGATTGAGTGGGTTTAGCAAAGTCGTCACAATTTAGGGACGCCCCATACGCCGTGCAATGGCGTGCTGGCAAGAAGTTCATCAAGGTAACGAAAAAGCGACGCAGCGTCGGCCGCGTCGCTTTTGTGTAACCCCGATTGACGGTTTCAGGTCGTCGGTTCCGGTTCCATCCCGCCCTCGGGCGGCGTGGATTTGGGCTTGGTTTTCGGGATAGCGGTCACGCTGGGCGCGCTGCCTTGATCTGGCGTATCACCCTCGTCGTCTTCCGAAGTGGGCGGATCACCGCGCATGACACGCTCGATCTCTTCACCGGTCAGGGTCTCATATTCCAACAGCCCCTGAGCCAGACGTTCCCATTCCTCGCCCTTGTCGGTAAGAATTTGGTGCGCCTGCTCATACCCTTCCTGAATCAGGCGTTTGACCTCTTCCTCGATCAGTTCCTTGGTATGGGCCGAAACCGAGAAGCCAGCGGTGTTGCCGCTATAGCCCTCATGCGCCTCGGCATAGTCGATATTGCCAACCTTGTCCGACATACCCCAGCGCATCACCATCGCGCGGGCCAGTTGGCTGGCCTGCTGGATGTCACCGGCGGGACCGTTTGAGACGTTGTCTTCGCCGTATTTGATGATCTCAGCAGCTTTGCCCGCCATCGTCATCGCAAGTTTCTGCTGGCATTCCGAGCGATGCCAGTTCAACCGGTCGATCTCGGGCAGCGACACAACCATACCCAGTGCGCCACCACGCGGAATGATCGTGGCCTTGTAGACCGGATCACATTCTGGCAGGGCCAGCCCCACCACGGCATGGCCTGCCTCGTGATAAGCCGTTTTTTCCTTCTGATCCTGGGTCAGCACCATCGAGCGGCGCTCGGCCCCCATCATCACCTTGTCCTTGGCATTCTCGAAATCTTCCATGGTGACAAAGCGACGGCCCACGCGTGCCGCCATCAGCGCAGCTTCGTTCACGAGGTTGGCCAGGTCAGCACCCGAGAAACCCGGCGTGCCACGCGCAATGATGCGCAGATCGACATCGGGGCCCAGAGGCGTCTTACGGGCGTGGACGCCTAGAATCTTCTCACGGCCTTTGATGTCGGGGTTGCCGACGGTCACGTTGCGGTCAAACCGGCCCGGACGCAGCAGCGCTGGGTCCAGAACGTCTTTACGGTTGGTGGCCGCCAGGATGATCACGCCTTCATTGGCTTCGAAACCGTCCATTTCAACCAGCAGCTGGTTGAGGGTCTGTTCGCGTTCGTCGTTACCGCCGCCATACCCGGCACCACGATGGCGCCCCACGGCGTCGATCTCGTCGATAAACACGATACAGGGCGCGTTCTTCTTGGCCTGTTCGAACATGTCGCGGACACGGGACGCACCAACGCCCACGAACATCTCAACAAAGTCCGAGCCTGAAATGGTAAAGAACGGCACGCCCGCCTCACCCGCAATTGCACGGGCCAGCAGCGTCTTACCGGTGCCCGGAGGGCCAACCAGCAGCGCGCCCTTGGGGATCTTGCCGCCGAGGCGCGAGAATTTCTGCGGGTTGCGCAGGAATTCCACGATCTCTTCCAGCTCTTCCTTGGCCTCGTCGATGCCCGCCACGTCGTCAAAGGTGACGCGGCCATGTTTCTCAGTCAGCATCTTCGCCTTGGATTTGCCAAAGCCCATTGCGCCGCCTTTGCCGCCGCCCTGCATCCGGTTCATGAAATAGATCCAGACCCCGATCAAAAGCAGGAAGGGCAATAGCGTCAGAAGGAAAGACTGGAACGTCGATTGCTGCTGCTTTTCGGCGCGAACCGGGATGTTCTTGTCGATCAGAAGCTTCGTGACCTCGGCATCGCCCGGCTTGATCGTGACGTAATCTTTGTTGTCGTTGGTCCGATACCGAATCTGTTCACCGTCCAGCGTCACCCGTGTCACTTCGCCGTCATCAACGGCGGATACGAACTCAGAATAGGTCCGCTCCTGGCTCTGAAGCGTGCCGCCAGAGCCGCTAAACAGGTTAAATAGCGCAAGAATCAGCAGGAACAGTACGACCCAGAAGGCGATGTTGCGTGCGTTGCCCAAGGAAAGTCTCCCAAACTATCGGCCGAAAACAGGATGCGGCCGGCTAGGCTACTAAAATAGAGATGATTGGGGCAGGTTCAATGCGATAAAAGCGCGTCGAACAAAGCTTCTTCATCCAGTGTCAAGCTGAGAGCCCAGCCATTGCCGAACCCCGCCAGGGGGGCCGAGATCAGTCTATCACCAACCCAGACCGATGGCGAGGCGATCAATGCCGCATGGGGGCGCCCCGTGGCGCGCCAATCGCAGCATTGCGCCAGCCCGGCCTCGCCCAGTGGTCGGATCGCGGCCCCTTCAGTTTCGGGGCCAAAGACACGCCAGCGCCCGTCCCAGACCTCGCCCGCAGAACAAGTCGAGGTTTCGACTGCGCTAAGCTCACGGCAGACGCGGATCTTGCCTTTCTGCACCAGTATCCGGCAGCCCGACAGGACCGCCCCCATTCCGACGTTGATCGCACCCATGGCCTCGTCAACGGCGGCACGGCGCGGTGGATATTCCTCGCCGCTGACCCAACCAACGGCACCGATCAGCAGGCGCCGCCTGATCTCTTCAGGCAGCCCGGCAAGAACCTCGGCGTCGACAAGCACATCGCCTTCATCGGTTTCAAGCGCGATCTGGGCGGCGAAGTGGGCGTAACGCTCCAGCGCTTCGCGCGCCTGCGCCATGTTGCGCGCCACATCGGTCAGCACGTCGCTGGTGATCCCAAGCGGTGCCAGCAGGTCCAGCGCCTGCCGCGCCTTGACCCGTTCGAAACGGGTATCGTCATTCGAGGGGTCGTCCACCCAGGCAACGTCCTGCCGCCGCAGATAGCAACGCAGATCCTTCCGTTTGACGCCCAGCAAAGGGCGCAGCAACGTGATACCGTTCAAATCGCGTTCTGCAGGCATCCCCGCCAAGCCCGATACGCCGGAGGAGCGCGCCAAACGCATCAGCACGGTTTCCGCCTGATCATCTGCGGTGTGGCCGGTGAGCAGAACCGAAACGCCCTGCGCCTGCGCCCATTCCGTCAGCAGGCGATAGCGCGCACGGCGCGCCTGATCCTGCAGATTGCCCTGCCCGTCCCAGCCTTGCCAGGTTAGCGTGGTGTGTTCGACACCAAGCGTTTCGGCCAGTTCAGCGACGTGCGCAGCCTCGGCGGCGGCCTCTGGGCGCAATCCGTGATCGACCGTGGCCGCCAGAACCTGACACCCGGTTTCCGCAAGCGCGCGGCTCGCCATATGCATCAGCGCTATGGAATCACCGCCACCGGACACGGCAACGCCGATCCGATCGGGCAGCGGTTTTGGAAGCCCCGCAAGCAGGGCCGCCAAAAGATCGTCGTTGAAATGTATCAATTGCAACCCAAAGCTGTCATTTCGCTGTTGGCTGCCGATACCGCATCTGCGTTCGGGAATCGAGTCCCAACCTCGCCAAGGGTCACACAGGCCTGACTATTTTGCCCCAGCCTGCCCAATGCCGCGCCAAGTTGATAGAGCGCGTCGGGCGCTGTGGCCCCCGCTGAGTCGCCGGTGAAACTCGCCAGATAGGCGCGCGCGGCTTCGCGGGTATCGCCGAGACCGTCCAGCGCCCGACCCCGATTCAGGTCCGCCTGCGCTGCCAGAGGGCTGCCGGGATAGCTGGTGTTGAATGCGGTATAGAGTTCCGCCGCGCGCGCATAGTCCTGCGCGTCGAGCGCCTTGGTGGCGGCATCGAAGTCCGCCTGCTCGCCTACGGCCAGTTCCGTAGCGCCAGCGCCTGGTTGGGCTGGTGCCGTCTCGGGCGCGGCGACGAGCGGTGAAGTGACCTCGCCGCCCAATGTCGGGGTTTCCGGCAATGTGGCGATGTCGCACCCGCTTTCCAACTCGCAGAGCCGGAATTGCAGATCGCCGATGCGGTTGGTGCCGTCCTTGACGATCCCGTCAACCCGCTGGTTAAGCTGTTCGGTTAGGCGCGTGAGCCGCTGCAATTCCGCCTCGATCGCATCGACCCTCTCCAGCACGGTCGATCCGCTGGCTTGCGTCTGCGGCGCGCCGGTGGTGGAAAACTCACGCTTGAGGCGCTGGATCTCGACATTCAACACCGTCAGTTCCTGACGAATATCCGCCAAGGTCTGCTGATCCTGCGCCAGCGCGCTTCCGCCCACCAACATCGCCGCCGCAAAGGCAATCACGCCAAACCGCATCTTGTTATCCCGTCACATTGGCAACCAGAACCGTAACCGCGCGCCGGTTCTTGGCATAGCAAGCCTCCTGGCTGCAGATCTCGATCGGGCGTTCCTTGCCATAGCTCACTGTTGTAATCCGGCTTCCTGCTACGCCGCGCGAGATAAGGTATTCGCGAGCCGCATTTGCGCGCCGCGCGCCCAGTGCGAGGTTGTATTCGCGGGTGCCTTGCTCGTCCGCATGCCCTTCAATCCGCGCGTTGTAGTCGGGGTTTTGCATCAACCAATCGGCCTGCCCCTGCAAGGTGGCCTTGGCCGCGTCAGTCAGCGTTGACTGATCGACCTGAAACAGAACCCGATCCCCCACGGCCTGCTGGAAATAGGCTGGCGAGCGCGGATCACTTGGCGATCCCGGCAGCACGCTGCCATCGACGCCACCCGCCCCGCCAGAGCCACCGCCCGCCGCAAAAGGAGAGTTATTGGTACAGGCCGCAACGGCCAGCACAAGGCCCAGCGCGGCCAGTTTGCTCGATCTTTTCATTCCCTCAGCCTCACATTGATTTTTGTTATGTTTCTCTTACCACAGGCCCCGCCCCATGTGAACGCGGGCAGGCATCACTTCTGCAACGGTGACCAGGCCGGGTCGCTTGCCCCGTCGGGTGTCCGCACAGGGCGCAGGTTGCGGCCCGAAATATCGACGGAATAGAGCGTTGCGCGGCCCTCCGCGCCCTGGCTCTCACGCGTGAACATGATCACCCGCCCGTTCGGCGCCCAGGTCGGCCCCTCATCGAGGAACGAGGCAGTCAGCAGGCGTTCTTCGCTGCCATCGGTGCGCATCACGCCGATATGGAACCGGCCCTGGCTCTGCTTGGTAAAGGCGATCAGATCGCCGCGCGGCGACCAGACTGGCGTGCCATAGCGCCCCTTGCCCGAACTGATCTTGCGCGGCTCACCGCCCGTGGTCGGCATGATGTAGAGCTGCGGCGTGCCCGACCGGTCGCTTTCAAACACGATCTGGCTGCCATCCGGCGAAAAGCTGGGAGCTGTTTCGATCGACGGCGCATTGGTCAACTGGCGGCTTTGACCGCTGTTGATATCCATCAGGTAGAGGTCCGTATTGCCCCCGCGCGCCAACGAATAGACGACGCTGCGCCCGTCCGGCGAGAAACGCGGGGCAAAGCTCATCGTGCCTTCCTGCGTCGGCAGAACATTGCGCTGTACCGCGCCCACATCCAGCACATAGATGCGCGGCACGCCGCTTTCGTAGCTGGTATAGAGCACCCGATCCCCCGCGGGCGAAAAGCGCGGGGCCAGCACGATGGCGGAACTGTCGGTCAGGTACTGCACGTTTGCCCCGTCATAATCCATGATCGCCAAGCGCTTGCGGCGTTCATCCTTGGGGCCGCTTTCCGATACAAAGACCACGCGACTGTCAAAGTAACCGCCCTCGCCGGTGATCCGGCTATAGACCTGATCGGCAACCTTATGCGCCATCCGTCGCCACCCATCGACTGTGCCGGTGAATTGCAGACCGTTGCCCAGTTCGGTGTCCGAGAATACGTCCCAGATGCGGAAACGCACTGTCAGCGTGTTGCCCGAAACGCTGACCCCGCCGGTCACCAGCGCCTGCGCGTTGATGGCTTTCCAATCGGCGAACTGCACCGGGGCGTCGAAACTGGTTACCTGGCTGATATAGGCGTTTGCCGGGACCTCGCGGAACAGGCCGGTGCCCGTCAAGTCTGCGGCCACGACACGTGCGATTTGGGTGGCATATTGCGCCGCCGCCGGGGTGTCGGGCACAAAATCCGGGGCCGCGAAGGGCAACGGTTCGATCACGCCTTCGGTGATCTCGATGCGGAGCGGTGTGTTCTGCGCCACCGCCGGGACGGCCATCAGGGCAGCCCCCAGGAATATGCTGGTCAGAAGTCTCATCATTTGATCCGCATCCTCTCGGGATTGAATGTCATCTCGATATCACGCCACTGGCTGAATTTCTCGGTCGGCAGGTTGAAGCCGCGCGCGCCGCAGCGAATGATCGCCCGCCGCGCCGCCTCGAAGGCTTGTCTCGCTGCCGCTTGCGATCCGCCGGAACTGTCCAGCATCCGGATGGAGCCATTATTCGGCGTTCCGTCCTGGTTCATCGTCACAGCTACGGTAACGGTGGTGCCCAACGCATCGGTCGAGAGCGAGCCCACATTCCAGCAATTGGAGACCGCCACGCGCAGCGCCTCTTTCTCGCCGCTTGTCAGCGGCGGGCCCGTGGGTGCTGGTGCGGCAGACTCAGCGACCGTCTCCTGAGCTGGTTCCTCGCCAGCCAGGATGTCTCTCAAGGCGTCTTCCACAGCCTCTTCCTGACCGCTGTCCTTTGGTACCAATGGCGGAGCCTCTTCCGCCGTCTCGACAGGCGGCTTTCGCAGGTTCTCGGGCCGCGCGCGCGGACGTGGTGAGCGTTGCGGGGCAATCTCGGCGGATTCCTCGGCCTCGGTCACGATCCGATCGGTCGCTTCCTCTTGTGCAGTGGCTTCCTGCTCTTCGCGCGGCTCGTCCGCGCCTTCCTCGGCGACTACAGGCGGCGTATCCACTTCATCCGGCGTCGCATCGGGAGGCGGAGGAGCCACAGGTTGCGGCGCGACACGATCGGCCGGGCGCGACGGCGCAACTTCACCCGGCGGGGCGGGCAAGACGGCGACCTCAGGTTCGGGCTCGTCCAGCTTAGGTGTCTCCTCGATCACCTCGGGTTCAGGCGGTTCCACAACAGCCTCGGGCTGTGGTTCGGGTTCGGGCTCTGGAACGGTTTCAGGCGGGGTTTGTTCCGGCTCAGGCGTTTCCGGTTCCGGCAGTGCGGCCACCTCTTCCTCTGGTTCGGGAGTCTGGGGCGCTTCGGTCTGCGTGGTGATCTCGGGCGCCTCGTTGGGGGCGCTCATCGCGGCAAATTGCTCGCCACTTATGATCGACACTTCCTGCACCTCAAACGGCAAGGGTTCCGAACGGAAAGCACCCCCAAAGAGCGCCACGCCGATAAGCGCGACATGTGCCACTGCCGAGATCTTGGTGCCGGTCTGCAAACCGCTGCCTCACTCTCCGCTCTCATCCAATGTCGGACCACCGGTATCGGTCACAAGACCGACATTCGAAAATCCCCCGGCGTTCAGCGCGCCCATAACCTGCATCACCTGCTCATAAGCGATGGAGCCATCGGCGCGCAGGAACACCTGATCGCTGGTCCGTTCGGCGGCAATCGCGCGCAAGCGCGAGATCAACTCTTCGCGCGGGACATCCGTGGTCTGGATCTGCACTGCGCCCTCGGCGGTGATGGTGACAGTCAGCGGCTCTTCGCTGTCAGAGGGCAACGCGCTGGCCGCCGTCTTGGGCAGTTCCACCGGCACGCCAACCGTCAGCAAAGGTGCGGCCACCATGAAGATGATCAACAGCACCAGCATCACGTCAACAAAGGGCGTGACGTTGATCTCGGACATCGGCTGCGCCCGACCGCCGCGTCTGCGGCCACGGCGGCGGCCATTGCCACCACTGCTTTGCTGAACCGAGGCACCCATGGCTTAGCTGTCCAACTGGCGCGACAGGATGGTCGCGAATTCGTCGGCAAAGGCCTCATAGCTGCCAACGATCCGGTCGCTATCCGCGCTCAGCTTGTTGTAGAAGATCACCGCCGGGATCGCGGCCAGCAGGCCCAGACCGGTCGCCAGCAGCGCTTCGGCAATGCCGGGTGCCACGACGGCGAGGTTGGTGTTTTGCTGCTCCGCGATCTCGATAAAGGCATTCATGATACCCCAGACCGTGCCGAAGAGACCGATGAAGGGAGCGGTGGACCCCACGGTCGCAAGGATCGGCAGGCCCTTTTGCAGCCCTTCGGCCTCTTTGGCGATGGCCACGTCCATCGACCGGTCGATCCGCGCCTGCGCGCCCGCGATCATGCCGCCATCATTGCGATGAGACCTGCGCCATTCGATCATGCCGGCGGCAAATATCTTCTCCGAACTGCCATCGGGTTGCGGCCCGATCTTTTCGAACAGCCCGTCCAGCGGCTCGCCGGACCAGAAGGCCCGGTCAAACGTGTCTGCCTCGCGCCGCGACGCACGGTAGGTGATGAGTTTCTGAAAGATGATCGACCAGGACCAGAACGAGGCCACGATCAGCATCAGCATGACGATCTTGACGGTAAAGGTGGCACGGGCAAACAGCCCCCACAGCGAGAAATCAATCTCCTGCGCCAGAACCAGCGTTTCTGTTTCCATGAACCTGCTCTTTTTGCCTGCGTACCGGTTTGTCCGGCCTTAGTTGGTGCGAACGCTAACGCAGATCGGCATTGAATGCCAACATAACCAGTCCAAAGCGCAGTATTGTTACAGCAATGCGCGAATCTCTGCCGGGAGGCGAACAGGTTTCCCCGCCGCATTCATGCAGACCGCAGTGACCGTGGCTCGAAATATCTCTGTATCTCCGCGCCGGACCACTTGCGACATGGTCAGCCGAACGCCTGAGAGTTTGGTCATCTTGGTCTCAACCATCAGTTCTTCATCAAAGCGGGCTGAGGCCAAATACTCGGCCTCGATCTTGCGCACGACCCAGACGATGCCCGCCTCGCGCATGGCGTTCTGGTCATTGCCCAGATGGCGCACCCAGTCAGACCGGGCACGCTCGATATAGCGCAAGTAATTGGCGTGATAGACAATCCCGCCCATGTCCGTGTCTTCGTAGTAGACACGGATCGGGAAGCGGTGTGTCATTGCGCGCCGTTCATCCGCGCGTGAATGCGCAAAGCATGCGAGCTGTCGCGCGTCATTGATGGCAGGACCGGATCATAGGCCGCACGGATCAACTCTCCGATGTCGCGGCGCAGCACGGCCTTCCCGTCCACCTCATCAAACGCCGATTCTTGATCGAACGCATTATTCTTCCACAACAGGATGCTTTGTACTGCTTGCCCCAGCAGCATGGTTTCCGCGGGAACACCTGAAACATCGCCGTCCATCTTCATGAAAATAAAGACGGATTTGATGCCCTCGTTTTCATCGAACCGGAACAACCGGTACTGATTGGCCTGGGCCGCCTTTGTGCGCTCGACAAGGTCTGCAAGATTTGGGATCGCCTTGTCCAGATCGGGTACATCCAGCAGCTCGTCCCAGTCTGAAAAGAAGAACAACATGCAATTGCTGCCAATCTCGGGATCGGTATCCGCCATTTTGTGGCCCGCGAGTTCGGTCACGGCCTCAAACGCGCCTTTGACCAGGGGCAGCGCCTCGTCCTTCGCTCCAAACACAACCGGGGCAATCGGCCGCCCCCAACGCGCGAAAACAAACTCGCCATCCTCACGCAAAAAATACTGTGTAACCTGCTCTGGCGTCATGACCTTAACCTTTCAATGAATGCGCGTCATTCCTATCAAATACGCGCAACTCTACTCAATCGCTTCGTCATATCTTGCCCGCCCCCGGCAGCGTTTCAACGACAAAAACGCCTTGGGGCGGTCATTGGTTCCGGATTGGCACCCTCGCGACGCACCACTAGCCAAAAAGATCGCTTTGCCGTTTGGGCATGGGCAGGCCCAGATGCGCCCAGGCTTTCTGCGCCAGCATCCGACCGCGCGGTGTGCGCTGGATCAATCCCTGCTGCAAAAGATAAGGCTCGATCACCTCTTCCAGCGAATCCCGACTTTCGCTGAGCGCTGCCGAAAGTGTCTCGATCCCCACGGGACCGCCGGAATAGTTCTCGGCGATCAGCTTCAGATACCGCCGGTCAGCGCCATCGAGCCCCAGATTGTCGACACCAAGCCGGGTCAGCGAACTATCGGCCAAATCGCGGGTGATACGACCGTCGCCCTCGACCACCGCGAAATCGACCACCCGGCGCAACAAGCGACCAGCGATCCGGGGCGTGCCGCGCGAGCGCCGGGCGATTTCGCGTGCGCCTGCGTCATCGGCGGGCGCGCCCAGCTTGCGGGCGTTTCGTGTGACGATCTCGTGCAACTCGTCGACTGTATAGAATTGCAGCCGCGTGGGGATGCCGAACCGGTCACGCAGCGGCGTGGTCAAAAGCCCCATACGTGTAGTGGCCCCCACCAGCGTGAAGGGCTGCAACTCGATCCGAACCGTGCGAGCGGCGGGGCCTTCTCCGATCACCAGATCAAGCTCAAAATCCTCCATCGCAGGGTACAGCACCTCTTCCACCGCAGGGTTCAGACGATGGATTTCGTCGATGAAAAGAACATCACGCGCTTCGAGATTGGTCAGGATCGCCGCCAGATCGCCCGCCTTGGCCAGAACCGGGCCAGACGTCATGCGAAAACTGACGCCCAATTCGCGCGCCATGATCTGCGCCAGCGTGGTTTTACCCAGACCCGGCGGGCCGTGAAACAGCGTGTGATCCATCGCCTCGCCGCGCTGGCGGGCCGACTGTATAAAGATCCGAAGATTGGCGCGCGCCTCTGCCTGGCCGATGAACTCGCTTAGGCCCTGCGGGCGCAACGCGCGGTCGTTGTCCTCGGGCAGCGGTTCGGGGCGGATGGTGGGGTCGGCGTCGATCATCGCTTAGCCTTTCGGTGCCAGCAGCTGCAATGCCGCGCGGATCAGGTCCGAGGTACCGGCCTCCGGATTGGTCCCCGCCGCCTCGGCCACGGCTGCCGCCGCATCGCCCGGCCCGTAACCCAGGTTGGCCAGCGCAGACAGCGCATCGGCCTGTGCTGCTGCATCGCGTTTCGCAGGTTTGGCAGAGGTCTTGGGTTTGGCCGCCGGTTCCGACATCTCGACAACGTCCAGCGCGGGACCGTCGCTGGCCTCGGCAATTGTACCCCCCATCGCCATAACGCCGGGTGCCTTGTCCTTGAGGTCCAGCACCACCCGCTGCGCCGTCTTGGGACCAACCCCCTTGGCCGCCTTGACCGAGGCCCAGTCGCCCAACGCGACGGCCCGGCTGACGCCGTCGGGTCCAAGCGTGCCCAAAATGGCCAGCGAGACCTTGGCCCCCACACCCTGAACCGAGCAGAGCAGCCGGTGCCATTCCTTCTCGACCAGCGAGGAAAACCCGTAAAGCTGCATCAGGTCTTCGCGCACCACCATGTCGGTGTAAAGCGATACCGCCTCACCCACGCCGGGCAGCGCGGCCATCGTGCGATCCGAGCAATAGACGATGTAGCCCACTCCGCGCACGTCGATCAGGATATGATCGGGCGTGCGGTAGTCCAGCCGTCCTGTCAGCTTGCCGATCATGTTCCCACCTCGCGCAGTTCCAATGAGGGCCTGCCACCGTAATGGGCATGACACATGGCAATGGCCAACGCATCGGCGGCATCCGGCCCCGCAGGCTCACATCCCGGCAATTGCAGTTTGACCATATGCAGGATTTGCCCTTTCTCGGCATGGCCCACGCCAACCACGGTCTTTTTCACCCTGTTCGGGGCGTATTCTCCGATCGACAGACCCGCTTGGGCCAGCGACAAGAGCGCAACGCCGCGCGCCTGGCCCAGCTTGAGCGTGCCAGCCCCGTCCTTGTTGACGAAAGTCTGTTCGATGGCCGCGTGATCTGGCGCGTAACGCGCAATCACATCGACCAATTGTTCATGCAGTGACAATAGCCGCGCGCCCAGATCATCACCCGAGGATTTGCACAAGCCGTTCGCGATGTGGCTTAGCCGGCTGCCATGCGATTCGATGACGCCCCACCCCATGGTTCTCAACCCCGGATCAATGCCCAATATCCGCATGTTTTGTCCCGGCCCGCCCTGCTCTTATGTCTTTTTTGACGCAGTAGCACGAAACGCGAACATTTTCCAAGCGAATTGGTCCGACGCCCAAAAGCGACAGCCCCCTGTTCCAACCACGACACTGGGTCCGAAAACGACACGTAGCGGCACGGAAAACGACATGAACATAAAGCAAAATTCACAAATGTTTCAGTGATTTCTCAAGGTGTTACCGGTATGCAGAAATTGCATATGACACATGCAAAAAATGTCTCTTGTGGCGCAAAATTAGGCACCCTAGATGCGCTTTACGACGCAACTGTAACACGCACAAAAGGATCAGGATATGGCTGCACTGGACACCACCCGCACCACCTTTGGCTCGTTCGGCCTTGTTGGCCGTATCGGCGCCACTTTCACCGCTCTGGTGAGCGCGATCGTCGATTGGAACGACGCCCGCATCACCCGCAACGCGCTGGCCGGTTTGACCGACCGCGAGCTGGAAGACATCGGCATGTGCCGCGGTGACATCGACGATGTCGCTCGGAGCGGTCGCGCTTTCTAAGAAACGTCCATCCCTTCCCCTCGGTGGGGATTAATGGGAAGAGCGCCGCGTGATGCAGATCACGCGGCGTTTTTTTACTCGAACCTGTGCAGAAACTCAGCGCAGGACAGGCCCGATCTGATCCGCGATCAACTGACTGAGCGGGTCAATCTGCATCACCCATGCCCCAGCCATTTCGACCCCGGTTCCATTCTTCAGACGATCAAGGCGTTCCTCATAGGTCGCAGCCCCGATATTTGCGAGAATGAAGCCCTTGAACAGAAAAAATGCCCCGATAAACAGAAACAGGCTGCGCGGCGAAATTGACAGCCGCATTCGCCGAGGTTTCACAACAACCAGACCATCCGGGCGCATGCGCGCCGTGTATCCACGCGCCATCGCCTGATGCTTCTTGTTCAGACGCGCAACGCGCCTATCAAAATCCATGTGGCAATCGACCATCGAAGCCTCCATCACTTTTCCCCCACGAAAGTGATGATCAGGCTACGGCTCAATTGTGACGAAACAAGGGCACTTCTTTCAAATGCCCTGTAAACCTGAGTAAATCATGGCTTTTTCTGGACAAGCAGCGTTGTCCATTCACCAATCTCGTCGCTGCGCACCAAATTGGTTCCATTTTGAGAATAAACATTGACCACATCCGCGGCCTGTTCATTCAGAATCCCTGATAGAATCGCATAGCCCCCGGGGCGCAGATGGGCTGAAATATCCGGCGCTAGCGCGATCAGCGGGCCTTTCAGGATATTTGCGAAGATCAGGTCATAAGGCGCGTCATCGGTCAACTCGGCATGGTCAAACCCGGCGGCCTCGACACAGCGTACGGCACCCGCCATCCCGTTTGCACGCAAATTGGCCTCGGCCACCTCGACCGCAACCTGATCAATGTCGCTGGCCAGGATCGTGCCCTGCCAGACCCGGGCCGCTGCCATTGCCAGGACGGCAGTGCCGCACCCGATATCCGCGACCTTGCCTGCTTCAAAGCCCTCACCGATCAACGCATCCAGCGCGCGCAAGCAACCCAGCGTGGTGCCGTGATGGCCGGTACCAAAGGCCATTGCCGCCTCGATCAACAGCGGAATCGCATCTGCGGGCACTTTGTCGGCATCATGCGACCCATAGACAAAGAAACGTCCCGCCTCGACCGGTGCCAATTCGCGGCGCACATGGGCGACCCAATCGGTTTCGGGCAGTTCTGAGACAACGAAGGGCTTGGCCTCGAAGGCCGTCGCCAGCAACGCCAGTCCTGCCTCGTCGGGTGCTTCAATGAAATACCCTCCGACCTCCCACAGGCCCGATCCGTCCTCGACCTCGAAAACACCTACACCGGTGGGTTCGGGCTGCAGTCGCTCCAGCGCTTCGCCCAACGCATCGGCGGCGGATTTCCCTTCGAGGGTGGTCAGGGCGGTGAATGTGGGCATGGGGCTCTCCTGATCTGCGCCCCTGCGCCTAGGCGTAGGCGGGCGCAAGGTCAAGCGGTCACTCGGCAGCCGTGGGGATGGGCCGCGAAAAGACCGTTTCGTTACCCGGTTCGGGATTGCGCGGGATCAGCAAGGAAAGCGTCAGCGAGACCAGTGCCATCGCTGCGGCCAGCAAAAACACCGCCCCTGGTGAGACCACCCAGAGCAAGCCCAGCAGCGCGGGCAAAAACACCGCTGCGATGTGGTTGATCGTGAAGGCCACAGCGGCGGTCGGAGCGATATCGGCCGGATCGGCGATCTTCTGGAAATAGGTCTTGAGCGCGAAGGCCAGCGCAAAGAGGATGTGGTCGATCACATAGAGGGTGGCCGCCAGAATAACGCCCCAACCGAACCAATAGATCCCGCCATAAGCCGCAAAGACCAGCGCCAGGCCGGTATATTCGAAGATCAGTGTGCGCCGCTCACCGAACCGGGCAACAGCGCGACCCAGCAAAGGCGCGACAGTCATGTTGACCAACAGATTGATCAGGTAGAGGCCGGTCAGTTCATGCACGTCGAAGCCAAACTTCTCGACCATCATGAAGCCAGCAAAGACAATGAAGATCTGTCGGCGGGCGCCGGCCATGAATTGCAAAGCGTAATAAAGCCAATAGCGGCGGCGCAGGACGATCTTCTTGGTCTGCGGCGTCGGGGCATCGAATTGCGGATAGGCCAGCATCGCAAAGATCGCCAAGACTGCAGTTGCCCCGCCGGTCAGCATGAAGACTAGATCATAAGAGAGGTCAAACCGCTCCCATGTCAGGACGATCAGGCCATAGACCACTAGGGTAGAAGCCGATCCCGCCGCCACCAACCAGCCCAGAACCTGAGGCGCGCGGTCCTTGGGCAGCCATTGCAGTTGCAGCGACTGGTTTACGGTTTCGTAATAGTGAAAGCCGATCGAACTGATCAGCGTGACGAACAGCAACCCGCCCAGCGACGGGAACCATGCGGTGACCGCAGTGGCGACCCCCAACATGATCAGCGAGATCATGGCGAGAACCTGTTCGCGCACGAAAATGATCACCGCGATCACGCCTACAGCAAGGAAGCCCGGGATCTCGCGCACCGTATGCAGCAGGCCAATGTCGGCACCGTCAAAATTCGCCACCTCGATGACAAAGTTGTTCAGCAGCGCGCTCCAACCGTTGAAGGCGATCGGCATGGTCAGCGCCATCAGGAACAACAGCGTAACGGGCCGCCGCCAGAGGGGCAGATCACGCGCTTGATCAAGGGGCAAGGGTCTGAACATGAACTGTGCTTACGCCCATTCTTTTGGATTGGCGAGGGAATAGACGCGCAGCGGGCCTGCGTTTTTGCACAGAGGGTTGTCTGGCTCAGTAAAAGCTCTGCGGGTCGATATCGACGCTGAGGCGCAGGTCGCCTTTCGGCCGCAGCGGTGCGATCCAATGCGCGATCGCCTCTTGCAGCGCGACACCTTTGGGGGCCTTGATCAGCAGCCGCACACGATGCCGCCCCCGAATCCGGGCGATGGGGGCCGGGGCCGGACCAAAAACCTGCGCTCCGATCTGGCGGATTGCCATGTCATTGCGGGCCAAAGCGTTACCGATGTCAAAGACCTGCCCCACATCGCTGCCCGACAGGATGATCCCCGCCATCCGCCCGAAGGGTGGCACGCCTGCCGCCTGACGCTCGGCGGCTTCGGCCTTCCAGAAACCTGCCTCATCTCCGGAAAGGATCGCGCGGATCACCGGATGTTCGGGCTGGAAGGTCTGCAACAGCGCGGTTCCGGGCCGCTCGGCGCGCCCTGCCCGCCCTGCCACCTGCCGCATCAGTTGAAAGGTTCGTTCCGCCGCGCGCAGGTCGGAGCCCTGCAGACCCAGATCAGCATCAATCACACCCACAAGCGTCAGATTGGGAAAGTTATGCCCTTTGGCGACCAACTGAGTGCCGATGACGATGTCGGCGTCTCCCTCGGCGATCTCTTCGATCTTGGCCTTCAGCGCGCGGGCCGAGCCGAACATGTCCGAACTCAGCACCGCGATCTTGGCGTCCGGGAAGGCGGCCTCGGCCTCTTCCGCCAGCCGTTCGATGCCGGGACCAACCGGGGCCAGCCTGTCCTCAGCCCCGCAAGAGGGGCAGGCCTGAGGGATCGGTTTGGTCTCGCCGCACTGGTGGCACATGAGCCGCTTGAGGAACCGGTGCTCGACCATGCGCGCGTCACAGTGATCGCAGCCGATCTGCTGACCGCAGGCCCGGCAGAGCGTCACCGGCGCATAGCCGCGCCGGTTAATAAACAACAGCGACTGTTCGCCTTTGTCCAATCGGTCCGTCACAGCGCGCCGGAGGCTGGGGGAAATCCAGCTAACCGCAGGCATCTGCTCGGCGCGCATGTCGATGGCGCGCATGTCGGGAAGCACCGCCGGGCCAAACCGTGCAGTCAGTTCCAGCCGGTTGTATTTGCCGGCCTCGGCATTGGCCCAGCTTTCCAACGAGGGCGTGGCACTGGCCAAAACCACTTGCGCCCCGCAGATTGCAGCGCGCAGCACCGCCATGTCACGGGCATTATACAAAACACCATCCTCCTGCTTGTAGGAGGTGTCATGCTCTTCATCGACGATGATCAACCCAAGGTTCTGGAAGGGCAGGAACAAGGCCGAGCGCGCGCCGACCACAAGCTGCGCATCACCCTGCCCGACCATGCGCCAAATCCGCCGCCGCTCGGTCATGGTCGCACCCGAATGCCATTCGGCGGGGCGCGCGCCGAAACGGGCCTCAACGCGGGTCAGGAACTCGGCCGTCAGCGCGATCTCGGGCAGCAGGACCAACGCCTGTCGCCCCATCCGCAGTGTCTCGGCCACTGCCTCCAGATAGACTTCGGTCTTGCCGGAGCCGGTCACGCCCTTCAGCAACGTTGTCCCATAACCCCCCGACCGGATCGCTGCGCGCAATGCGTCTGCCCCGGCCTGTTGATCTTCGGTCAGGGCTTTGCCGGGCAGGTCAGGGTCGAGATGAGGAAAGGGTAGATCGCGCGGGCTGTCCTCTTCGCGGACCGCACCCAGCTTGGCCAACCCTTTGACCACGGATGAGGTCACGCCAGCCATCTCGGCCAGTTCCTTGAGCGTGAAAGCCAGCCCGCCATAATCGCGCAACACCTCCAGAACGCGTGTCCGCGCCTCGGTCATGCGATCAGGGGTCTTATCGCCCAGGCGGTAGATCTTGCGCATCGAGGGTGGATCGCCCAGCCCCGGCGCGCGGGTGGCAAGCCGCAACATCGCGGACATGGGCGTCAGAGTGTAGTCTGCGGCGCGGGCCAGAAAGCTCTGCATTTCCGCCCGCATGGGTGCCACATCCAGAACCCTTATCACCGACCTAATCTTGGACCGGTCATAATCGCCCTTACCCGGCCCCCAAACCACACCCAGAACCTTGCGCGGCCCCAGCGGCACCTCGACAAAGGCACCTTGAAAACACCCGCCCTTGGGGGCCTTGTAATCCAACAACCTGTCCAGCGGCTGCGCGGTCAGGACCGCAACCAAAGCACCTTCGTCGAAAAAGCCGGGATCGTCCAAGAATTGGCCTCTTTCGGGCAGAAAACATGTTTGCGCTAACGAAACCTCTGATTCAGGGGTTTCCGCACGGGTCCCTATGAGGTAAAGCCAAGCCGATCCCGCGCCAACCCATCAAAGGACCGCCGCCATGAAATTCTTTGTAGACACCGCCGAAATCGACGCAATCGCCGAGCTGAACGATCTGGGCATGGTTGATGGAGTGACCACCAACCCCTCGCTGATCCTGAAATCGGGCCGCGATATTCTGGAAGTGACCAAGGAAATCTGCGACCTGGTCGGTGGGCCGGTGTCAGCCGAAGTTGTTGCCACCGAAGCCGATGACATGATCGCCGAAGGACGCAAGCTGGCCAAGATCGCGCCGAATATTGCCGTCAAGGTCCCGCTGACCTGGGCCGGTCTGAAAACCTGCAAGACGCTGACCGACGACGGCCACATGGTCAACGTGACACTCTGCTTCTCGGCCAATCAGGCACTGATCGCGGCCAAGGCGGGCGCGACCTTCATCTCGCCTTTCATCGGGCGGCTGGACGATATCAACATGGACGGGATGGACCTGATCGCCGATATCCGCGAGATCTATGACAATTACGGGTTCGAAACCCAGATCCTCGCCGCCTCGATCCGGACCGTGAACCACGTCACCGAAAGCGCGCGCATCGGGGCCGACGTGATCACCGCCCCCCCGGGCGTTATCAAGAAACTGGCCGATCACCCCCTGACCGACAAAGGGTTGGAGGCGTTTCTGGCGGATTGGGCCAAGACCGGGCAGAAAATCCTGTAAGCCAAATCATGCTATGTTTGCAAAGGAGCGCCCGCGCGCTCCTTTTTTGTGTTCTCGCGCCGGGCTGTGGCACAAAAGCGTCGATCCTGTTGCACCCCCACCAGATTTAGTGGGTGGAGCGGATTTTGGGCGCGCAATTCGAATTTGCTGTGCTATAAGTCCCTCAAGATAAAAACGAGGCACAAATGAGCAGTAGCCCGAAAGTAAACGAAGAACCCAAGCTGGGCGATAGCGCCGAGCTGGACGAAACCCTGCGTGATGCGATCATCGCCAAGCCCGACGCCATCCTCGACGACAAGGATGTAATGCGTGCACTGGTAGCCGCAAACGAGCGGTCGATGGGTGGCAATATCGTCGATCTGCGCGGCATCGCGATGGAGCGGCTGGAGACACGGCTGGGGCGGTTGGAAGACACCCATCGTTCCGTTATCGCCGCCGCCTATGAAAACCTGGCAGGCACCAATCAGGTCCACCGCGCGATCCTGCGGATGCTAGACCCGACGACGTTCGAAACCTTTCTGGCCGATCTGGGTGGTGAGGTGGCCGACATCCTGCGGGTTGATAAGGTGACGCTGGTGCTGGAAACCGCGCAGGACAAGGACGACCCCGCCGTCAAGCGGTTGGGCGAGGTGCTGATGGTTGCCGAACCTGGCTTCATCGACCGCTATCTACCCAGCGCCCGCGACGGCAGCCCCCGTCAGGTGACGCTACGCCAGCTGCAACAAGGCTCAGCGCAGGTCTATGGGCAGAGCTCCGGACAAATCAGATCCGAAGCTTGCCTGCGACTTGATTTCGGCTCGGGCCGGTTGCCGGGCATGCTGGCGATGGGGGCCGAAGACTCGCATCAGTTTACTCCCCAGCAGGGCACCGACCTGCTGGCCTTTTTCGCTGGCGTTTTCGAAAGGGCGATGCGCCACTGGCTGTCGTGAGCCTGATCTCACCCGCCTGCCGCGACGCGCTGCAACGCTGGCTAGATGCGCAGAAGGCGCTGGCGGGCAATGCCGAGAACACAATCACCGCCTATAGCGGCGATGTCGCTGATTTCCTTTCCTTCATGACCCTGCACAAGGGCGCGCCGCAGGGCCTTGGTGCGCTGGAACGCATCACCGTGGCGGATATGCGCGCGTGGATGGCAAAGACGCGGCAGGACGGCATCGCGGCACGCTCGCTGGCCCGCAAACTGTCGGCGGTCAAAACATTCTATCGCTGGCTGGCGGAACGCGAGGGGTTCGAACCCACCGCCGTCCTGTCCGCGCGCGCGCCGAAATTCCAGAAGAAGCTGCCACGTCCACTGGCCGAAGATGCCGCCCGCGCCATGATCGACACGGTCGAATTGCAATCCACCACCGACTGGGTTGCCGCCCGCGATGTCGCGGTGGTCACCCTGCTTTATGGCTGCGGGCTTCGCATCTCGGAAGCGTTGGGATTGAATGGCGCAGACGCGCCGCTGCCCGCAACGCTGCGCATCCTTGGCAAAGGCGGCAAGGAACGGGTCGTACCGGTGATCGAAGCGGCGCGAGATGCCGTTGAGACGTATCTACGCCTGTCGCCCTATCCCCTTGAGACTGACGCGCCGTTGTTTCGGGGCGTGCGCGGCGGGGCGCTCAATCCCGGCGCGATCCAGGCCGCGATGGCCCGCGCCCGCGCGCAGCTTGGCCTGCCCGCCTCGGCAACGCCGCACGCGATGCGGCATAGTTTCGCCACGCACCTTCTGGCCGCAGGCGGCGATCTGCGGTCGATACAGGAGTTGCTGGGTCATGCCTCGCTTTCCACAACCCAAGCCTACACAGCCGTCGATACCGCGCGCCTGATGGAAGTTTATGAACGCACCCATCCTAAGGCCTGACGCCGGTTCACATCACAAACCCCCATCAAGGGTTTGCAGTTCGGATCGAATTCCGTCATGAAACCGGAATGACACCCAGAAAACGCGCTCTTGGCGTTCACCTTTTTACCGCCACGGGCGCTGTTTTTGCGATGCTGTCCATGCTGGCCGCAGTCGATGCCAAATGGGATCTGATGTTTCTGTGGCTTGTCGTTGCCTTCATCGTCGACGGAATCGATGGCCCGCTGGCGCGGCACTATCACGTCAAGAAAAACGCACCCGAGTTTGACGGCGTGCTGCTGGATCTGATCATCGATTATCTGACTTACGTGTTCATCCCCGCTTTCGCTCTGTTCAAATCAGGCCTGATGGATGGGTGGACCGGCTGGTTCGCGATCATCGTCATCACCTTTGCCAGCGCGCTTTATTTCGCCGACACACGCATGAAAACAAAGGATAATTCCTTTTCGGGCTTTCCCGGTTGCTGGAACATGGTGGTTCTGGTGATCTTTGCGTTGGAACCGAATTTCTGGGTCAGCCTCTGTCTGGTCAGCGCGCTGGCTCTGGCCATGTTTCTGCCGCTCAAGTTCATTCATCCAGTGCGCACCGCCCGCTGGCGACCGCTCAGCCTTTCAATGGCCCTGGCCTGGACATTCTTTGCCGGCTGGGCCGCCTGGGTCGATTTCCACCCCGAAAGCTGGGCGCATTGGGGGCTTGTGATTACCAGCCTCTATCTGACATTTGCCGGCATCGCCCAGCAGATCATTCCCGCAAGAAAACCAGCCAGGTAAAGATCACGCCGCTGCGCCGGTTTTCAGGTTGCACTGCCTCGACCCAACTGCGCCGCGCCAGCCGGAGGCCCAGAGCCTCAGCCTCGGCGACGGTTCTGTCCACATCTGCGAGAAAAGCAGGGCGCGCAGGGTCTGAGGGCCCCTCACGCAGGGACATGATCAACCGTCCCCCCGACCCGACAAGACTGGCAAGAGCCGATAGCGACGCAGGTCGCAGTGCCGGGGGTACGTGATGCCACACCGCGTTGAGCAGAACCAGATCGAAGCCGATGCCAAGCGCGGTACAGCGGGCCAAATCCGGCAACCCATCATTAATCCATGTGATGGCTGACGAGCCGTGCAGGCTCTGAGCCGCCTCTCGCAAACTGTCGACCGGTTCCGCTGCCCAGACCTGATGACCCTGCCCCGCAAACCAAGCCGCATCGCGCCCGGTTCCCGCGCCCACATCCAGAACCCGCGACGGAGAAGCAGGCAGAAAACCCGCAACAGGCCGCAAAACTGTCGCCGTACTCAGTGTCTCGAGCCGCTGTGTCAGAGTATCCGCAGCTTTGTCGTAGGCCGCGAGAATATCTGCGACCGAGGCATCAGTCGTGGGTTTCACAGAACATCCTGAATTTCAAACTCAGTCCCGTTGAAACCAAAACTCTCACCCGCCTCGAGACCCGCCATCGCTTTGTAGATCGGGCTGGCGGTGGAGAGGCCCATATAGGTGCTGCCCTCCACCTCGAACCGGGTGGTAGAGACGCAAATGACGAAATTGCGATCTTTGAACGAGACGATGGCACCGGGGCCGATGCTGTCGGTTAGGCTGAAATCGGTGTTTTCAATGACGTCGATCTTGGCGTGATGTGCCTGAACCGGCGCGTCAAAAGCGGCGGCCAGATCAGCATTCTCGCGTGATGCGGCCAGATCGTCCTTGTCATGTGTCTCTCGCTCGTCCAGTCGGGAATCCGCCATGAAGGCGTCGTAATGGGCGATGGCATCTGCCAGTTCGGCCTCCTCCAGTGACATCAGCTTTGCCACAACAGTCTGTTTCAACGAGGCGCGATCCGTCATTGTCGTCTTCCCTCTTTCATCAATGCAGCGCAGGATGCCCGAAGATCCGGCCTCAACACATTGATCTGTCTCAAATAAGCAGCCCTGCAGCTCCTTCGTGACGCAGCAGAGCAACCTTGGTTTCGACCCCGCCCTTGCCGGAGAATCCGGTCAATCCCTTTGCGCCCATCACACGATGGCACGGGATGATGATCGGGATTGGATTGCCGCCGCAGGCCTGCCCTATCGCCTGCGCGGGCACACCCAGATCGCGGGCAATCTCGCCATAAGTGCGGGTATAGCCAAAAGGGATTGCACAGATCGCGGCGCAAACCGATTGTTGCAGGTCGGAACCATCGACGCGCAACGGCAGATCGAAGCACTCCAACTCGCCCCGATCATAGGCGCGCATCTGCGAAGCGGCCTCTCGCAGCACCGGCGTCTCATCGCCGCTGGCAACACCGTTCCAGACGACCGAGGTGATCGCCCCGGCCTCTTCACCGATGCCCAATGTGCCAAACCGTGTCTCGACTGCGATCATGTTCATGATCGCAGCCTGACAGACGCTGATGGTTGGCTGCAAGCCTATTCCTGCGTCGCAACGGTGAAAGCCTCTTGCAAGCGGCTTGGTCCCGACATCACCCCGCTAGTGCTTGGTCGCAACGCCCGCATACACCTGCATGTGTGTGACGACCCACATCGGGCAGGATCTTCCAGCAGCGTTGGCATTTGGCACCCTCGGCCTTTTCAAACACCACGCCAACGCCCTCGATTTCGGGGACACGGAATGCCTCGGCCGGGGCTGGGTCGCCGGTGACTGTCAGGCCGGAGGTGATGCACATGTCATCCACGTCGAACGTGGCCAGCAGATCGCGGGTTTCACCATCCTCGACATGCACGATCGGCGCGGCTTCGAGGCTGGAGCCGATCACCTTGTCTTGCCGCTGCACTTCCAGCGCAGCGGTCACGGCGCGGCGGACGCGGCGGATCTTGGCCATTCCGGCCTCAAGTTCCGCATTGCGCCAATCGGCGGGCGTCTCGGGGAAATCCACCAGATGGACCGAGCTATCATCCGCCGGGAAGCGTTCCAGCCAGACCTCTTCCATGGTAAACACGAGCACCGGTGCCAGCCATGTGGTCAGGCGGTGGAACAGGATATCCAGAACGGTGCGGGCCGCCCGGCGGCGCAGGCTGTCCCCGTCGCAATAGAGCGCATCCTTGCGCACGTCGAAGTAGAAGGAGGACAGATCCACCGTGGCAAAGGTGAACACGGCGCTGAACACACCCTGGAAGTCGAAAAACGCATAGCCCTTACGCACCTGTTCATCCAGTTCCGCCAGACGGCTGAGCACCCAGCGTTCCAGACGCGGCATATCTTCCGGCGCGACCCGGTCGGCCTCGGTGAAATCCGCCAGCGAACCCAGCATGAACCGCATGGTGTTGCGCAGGCGGCGATAGCTGTCGGCGGTGCCTTTCAAGATCTCCGGCCCGATCCGCTGGTCAGCGGTATAGTCGGTCTGGGCCACCCAAAGGCGCAGGATATCGGCGCCGTATTGCTTGACGACTTCCTCCGGCACGATGGTGTTGCCCAACGATTTGGACATCTTGTTGCCCTTGGCATCCAGCGTAAACCCGTGGGTCACCACGTTGCGATAGGGCGCGCGCCCCTTGGTTCCGCAGGCCTGCAGCATCGACGAGTGGAACCACCCGCGGTGCTGGTCGGTGCCTTCCATGTAGACGTCCGCGATGCCGTCTTCAGTGCCATCCTCACGGTCGCGCAGAACGAAGGCGTGGGTCGAACCCGAGTCAAACCACACGTCCAGCACGTCAAAGACCTGATCGTAGTCGTCGGGGTTGGCGATTCCGTCGAGGATCTTCTCTTTGAACCCGTCGGTGTACCAGATATCGGCGCCGTTTTCCTGAAACGCCGCCTTGATGCGGGCATTCAGGTCTTCGTTGCGCAGCAGGTAATCCGCGTCAGTGGGCAAGGCCCCTTTCTTGGTGAAGCAGGTCAGCGGCACGCCCCAGGCGCGTTGGCGGGACAGAACCCAATCCGGGCGCGCTTCGATCATCGAATACAGACGGTTGCGGCCGGTCTGCGGGGTCCACTTCACCAACTCATCGATGGATCGCAGGGCGCGTTCGCGGATGGTATCCCCCATCTCACCCATGCCATCGTCCAGCTTGCGGTCGACGGATGCGAACCATTGCGGCGTGTTGCGATAGATGATCGGCGCTTTCGAGCGCCACGAATGCGGATAGCTGTGCTTGATCTTGCCCCGCGCCAACAGCCCGCCGACCTCGGCCAGCTTGTCGATGACAGCCTTGTTCGCGTCACCCTCGCCGCCCTTGCGGGACAGGATGTATGTGCCGCCAAAGAATGGCAGATCGGCGCGGAACGAGCCATCATCCATCACGTTATAGGTGATGACCTGTTCCAGCATGCCCAGATCGCGGTAGAGCTCGAATTCCTCCATCCCGTGCGAAGGCGCACAGTGAACAAAACCGGTCCCTTCGGTGTCGGTCACGAACTCGGCGGCGCGGAAGTCGCGGATATCGTCCCATTCGCCATTGCCGCCCTCGGCACCAGCCAGCGGGTGGGTCAGTTGGACACCCTCCAGCTCATAAGCCGTCACGTCCCGGACGCGCGTCCACTGATCATCATTCAGACGGGCGCGGCCAAGCACATCGGCGGCCAGATTGTCGGCCAGCAGGAATTTGTCGCCAACATTGGCCCAGCATTCCTCCGGTGTGTCAGTGACTTCGTACAAGCCGTACGAGATGTCCTTGCCATACACCACGGCCTTGTTTGACGGCATGGTCCAGGGCGTGGTGGTCCAGATAACGACATAGGCACCCATCAGGTCTTCCGGCATGTCGCCGATTGGTTCGTCACCTTGGCTGCCGGCTTGAGGAGATGAGATGGCGGAAACTTCAAACTTTACCCAGATGGTGAAGCTTTCCTTGTCGTGATACTCAACCTCGGCTTCGGCCAGCGCGGTTTTTTCGATGGGCGACCACATCACGGGCTTCGAGCCCTGATAGAGCGTGCCGTTCATCAGGAACTTCATGAACTCGTCCGCGATCACCGCCTCGGCGTGATAGTCCATCGTGATATAGGGATCGGGCCAGTTACCGGTGATCCCCAGACGCTTGAACTCTTCACGCTGGATATCGATCCAGCCGTCGGCAAATTTGCGGCATTCCTGACGGAAGTCGACAATGTTCACCTCGTCCTTGTTCTTGCCTTTCTTGCGGTATTGTTCCTCGATCTTCCACTCGATTGGCAGGCCGTGGCAGTCCCAGCCGGGTACATAACGCGCGTCAAAGCCCATCATCTGATGAGAGCGCACGATCATGTCCTTGATGGTCTTGTTCAGCGCGTGGCCGATATGCAGGTGGCCGTTGGCGTAAGGAGGGCCGTCATGCAGCGTGAAGGGCGTGCGGCCCTCTTTTTCGCGCAGGCGGTCATAGACGCCAATCTGTTCCCAGCGTTCCAGCCATGCGGGTTCGCGCTTGGGCAAGCCGGCGCGCATGGGGAAGTCGGTCTTGGGCAGGTTCAGCGTGTCTTTATAGTCAGGCGTTTGGGTCGTGTCGGCGCACATGGGTGGCGTCCTTGTCGATGGCATTTGGTTCGGATGTCGGAACGGTGCGAGGTCTCAAACACCTTTGCCCGGCGTCTCAGGTGATCAGAGCGCCGGGGTTATAATTCGAATAATGATGGCCTTCAGGCAGGACATGGCCGCCTTATATGGCGGGTTCCAACCGGGGTAAAGCGGTCACGTTCACCTCCAAAGCGCGATATCCGGTCGCGCCAGCATAAGCCAGATGATCGCCAGCACGGCAAAGAACGCCGGAAAACCGCAAAAGAACCAGATGCGGTAGAGGCGATCGAATGCTTTGGGCAGGGCTGCGCCCTGCGCAGTGGCGGCGCGCGCAAGGTCACGCAGACGCAGCTGTATCCAGACAACCGGCAGCCAGAACACCCCGACAAACGCATAAAGCGCGATCGAGAGGAGAAGCCAGCCTTCGGTCAGGTCCCAGCCCAGTTGATGCGCCAAGAGCAGACCGGTCACCGGCTGCGCAATAACGGCGGTTGTTGTGAAGATCAGGTCCGCAAGCACCACCCAGCCCGCCACTTGCGCGATCACTGCTGGGATGCGGCTGCGCGCCGCCATCACCATGAAAAAGGCGATCCCCGCCCCGGTTCCGAGCAAAACGCAGGCCCCGATCACGTGCAGCCAGAGCAAGGTCAGATCAATCGCGATCATCGGTCCTCCAACAGCGCATAAAGCACCAATGACAGTATCGCGGCAGGCAGGATCTTGACCAGCGGACCCAGTGGATCGACCCAAAGCTGCGGCGTGACAAAGGTCGCGGCCAACAGATAGGTCGCCGAGACCGCAACCTGTCCGAGGCAAGCCCGCGCCGCCCAGCGCCGCAGCAACAGACCGGCGCCCAGCACAATATCGGCCATGGACCAGAACAGGACCGACAGGGTCGATACCGAAGCGCCCCACCCTGCCTGCCGTAAAATCTCGGAAGCCACATCGAACCGCAGCAAACCGATCACCCCAGAGGCGCACCAGAATAGACACAGTACCGCCAAAATCAGCGGCATCAGCAAGGCAAGCCGCGCCTCCTGACGTTCGGCGCGGGTGCAAGACTGGCTCGCGTAGACCTCGGGCAGCGGCCTGATATGCCCTCCGGTCGCTGCATACGCGCCGGGATCACCGGTGATCCCGTCACGCAGGACCGTCAACGCCGTTGACCGAAGCGGCGAGCGCCACCCTAGATGGCCCAACATATCCGCAACCCGCGACAAAACCTGGGTGCTCCAGCCCGGCATCTCGATCACAAATCTTGCGGATTTGAAACCCAACCATGCCCGCGTGGCGGCCACAACTCCGGCCAGATCGCGTGGGGTCGCCTCAACCAGATCGTAGCGACCCGGCGGCAAGCGCCCGTCGATTGCCTGGCTGATGGCCTCACACAAGTCTGAGAGGCCGATGCATTGGATCGGAACTCGGCCCAAAGCGAGTGGCTGGACGATCGGCACAGCCGCCAACATGCGCAGCAACGCCGTCCCGCCATAGGCGCTCTGGCCAATCACAAGACCGGGCCGCAGCAGGTGCAACGCGACACCCGACCGGTCCAACGCCGCGTCACCGCGCGCCTTGCTCTGCATGAACTGGGTAGATGCGTCGGGGGCGGCGCCAACAGCGGAAATCTGGATCACGGCGATGTTCCGCTCCGCGCAGGCCACAGCCAATGCCGCGATGGCATGGTGGTGCACGGCCTCCAGATCATCCTCGCCGCCATCCTGCAAGGCACCGGCGCAGTTCACCACGACGTCGATATCGTTCAACAGATCGGACCAATGCGTCGGGTCGGTCAGCGCCCTCAGATCAGCGACCCTGATCGAGGCACCGGGTAGAACCCGCGCGGCGGAACGCGGATTGCGCACCAGGCCGGTCACACGAAGCGCTTTGTCGTTCAGTGCCCTGACAACGGCGCTGCCGATAAAGCCATACGCCCCTAGTACCAGAATATGCGTGGTCAATTCATCACCTCGGATCAGGCTGTTTGTCCTGACACCCTACAGCCGGGAAGAACCGGGAAAACCCGAAGAGCGCCCGCCGCGACATCGGAACGCAAGGTTAGACAGTGTCAGCCGCGCGAAAACACGCTGCTGAGGGCCCGCTTGATAATGCCGCGAACCGAGGGTTTGTGGCGGTCCGAGAAGGGCAAGGGGCGGCAGACCTCCATCGCGGCCACGCCCACGCGGGCGCTGAGTGCACCGTTCACCAGCCCTTCGCCAAAGCGGCGCGACAACTTGCTGAGCAATGAGCCGCCCAGCAGGGGCTCAAGCAGGTCGTCCCCAACCGCGACGGCGCCCGTTGCCACCAGATGCGCAAACACCGCGCGGGTTAGCCGCCAACTGCCAAGCAGCCCCGCGCGTCCGCCATAGATCTCGGCAATGCGGCGGATCATCCGCAAAGAGGCGGTCAGCGCCGTCAGGACATCGGCCAGCGCCAGCGGCACAAGTGCGGTGACGGTGGCAACCTGACGGGCGGCGTTTTCAACTTCGCGGCTGGCTGCAGCATCGAGCGGGGCCAGAACCTGATCCTCGATCAACTGCATCATGGCATCCGCATCGAACTGGTCTGCTTTGCGCTCGGCCAGACCCTGCAAACCCCAGCGCGTATCCTCGCGCCCCTTGTAGAGCGCCTCGATCCGGTCGCTGACCGCGCGCGCCTGGCTCAAATCATGTTCGGCCAGCGCCTGCGCCGCTGCCTGTCGCAACCCGTCAACGCTGCGCAAACGGCCCAGCGCCGCCAATTCGCGGATCACCAGAATGACCGCAACCAGAACCAGCGCCGCCAGCAGGCCGGTGACAGCCCAGCCCAGCAAGGGCGTCCGCAGCAACAGGTTGTTGACGAAATCCCAGGCCGCTATGGACACCATCGCGCCGATCACCGCCGCCAGCAGCCCCCAGAACCAGCGCGCGAGACGCGACGGGCGACGGGTGGCGACCTGCGCGGCCATTTGCATCGCACGACCTGTCCCTGCATCGGGAACCGGTGGGGCGTCGGCGACGCTTGGCGCGGGTGTACCCTCGTCTTCGAGATCGATCAGGACCGGGCCTTTTGTCATGTCTTTTGTGCCTCTCTGGACCAGATGAACTTGATATCGGGCAGGTTTTCATCATTGTTGCGCCCGTCGCTTCGGGCAACCTCGGTGAACCCCTCGCGCAGGTAGAAGCGCGCGGCGCGCGGATTGGCCTGAAATGCAAATAGCTCCAGCCGCTCGCTTTCCGCCTTTGCCCTTGCCAACAGACGGGCACCGACACCCAATCCGCGAATGTGCGGCGACAGGTAGAGCGAATGGATGAGCGTGCCGTCGCGGGCCAGAAACCCTTCGACCGTGCCATCCAGTTCAGCCACGGTCATCCAATCGCGCGCAATCATCGTGCCACAAAAGGCGATGGTCTCGGCAGCGCTGTGCAATTCGGGCATCCAGTCATTGTCGCGCGCGAAGCTGTGCAGAATTTCACCGGTCCGGCCCGCGTCAGTGGGCCGCGCCGGGCGCAGCAAGACATTCAAAACCGGTCTCCGATCAGGAATTGCGCCGCCCGATCCAGCCGGATATGCGGTGGCCCCTCCCCCGGCTTGAGCGTCAACCGCGCCGGCGCAAAGCTCATCACCTCATAGTCGCCCGACAACCACTCGCCCGCACCGTCACGCGCCGGTCCCAGTAGGTGCGCGGGGTCCTCGGGCAGATCGCCGGGATAAAACGCGGCCTGTTTGCCGCTTTCCAGCAACCGACCCCGCACGCAGGGCAATTCTCGGCCCTGGTGATCACGCATCTCTTCGGTGGTGGCACGTAGAGAAGCGATGGACAGCGCCGCCGTCTCACTGCCGGCAAAGCGGGCACGGTCGCGCGCCTCGCGCGTCATTGCCTCGATGATCGCGGTCAATCGAGGATGCTGGCTGTGATGCAAATGATCCGCCTTGGTGGCCGCGAACAGGATTTTCTCGACCCGCTTGCCTAACAGCAAGCGCGTCAACCAGGCGTTTCGGCCCGGTCGGAAAGCCGAAAGGATCTCCCCCATGCCCCGCCGCAGATCCTCGACCGCGCGGGGGCCAGCATGGATCGCGCCCAGCGCATCGACCAGCACCACCTGTCGATCTATCCGGGCAAAGTGGTCGCGAAAGAACGGCTTAACCACCTGAGACTTATAGGCTTCGAACCGCCGCTCCATCTCGCGATGCAGTGATCGGCGCGGTGCGGCGCCCTCGACCAGCAATGGTGCAAAGGTCAGAACCGGCGAGCCTTCGAGGTCACCGGGCAAAAGGAACCGTCCGGGCGTGCAATCGTAGTGGCCCTGATCCCGCGCAGCGACCAGATATTGGGCGAAGCTGCCCGCCAGCGCCTGTGCTGTCAGTTCGTCATGCGCTGCCTCTGGCGCGATATCTCCAAGCTGTGCAAGGAACCCAGCAGCGCAGTCACGCGTCGCCAGCCGGGACAGTACCTCATGCGACCAATCAGCGTAGGACTTTTCCAGCAACGCAAGATCCAGCAGCCATTCGCCGGGGTAATCGACAATATCGATGTGCACCGTGCGCGGCCCTGATAGCCCGGCCAGTAAGCCCGATGGCCGCACCCGCAAAGACAGGCGCAGTTCTGATACCGCGCGCGTGCTGTCCGGCCAGCGCGGGTTGTCCGAGGTCAGCGCGGCCAGATGCGTCTCATAGTCGAAACGCGGCACGGTATCGTCAGGCTGCGGTTGAAGATAGGCGGCCTCGATCCGGCCGCCCTGCTCTGCCACAAGCCCGGTCATGCGCGCCCGGTCCAACAGATTGGCGACCAGAGAGGTAATGAACACCGTCTTCCCCGACCGTGCCAATCCGGTCACGCCCAAACGGACAACTGGTTCGAACAGCGCTTCGGAAACCGCATCCCCAGCATTTTCGACGCCGCGCACCAACGTGTCGGCAATTGAAGATAGAACCAAATCGCTGCCTCTGACTGTTCGGCGTCAAGATAGGTGGCTATAGCAGGATTTGCGAGGCTCTGCTGTGCTCTACGGTATATTTTTGACCCGATGAACAGGCTGTCGGTCGTCTGGATCGAACCAACAGCCCCACCCGGCAAAGCGATCAGTGTCCCACCTGATCTTTTACGGAGCTTGAACCGCATATACATCGTGCCGGTCCCTTTCCAAGCAGGGAGGGCTGTGTTTCTTTGCACGCCAAAACATCATTTCGTTCGGATCAGATGCGGTGAGCAAGTCAGGAGTGCCAGACAGGCGCAGCTTCCGAAAGCTGTAGACGTTGGGCCAATTACTGACAGGCAAAACGCCTCTTGTCGTCCATGCCACTGAAAGTTGGTATGAAAAGCTCGTCAGGGGCGAGATCGATTTCTTTGAGAAAATCGCCGCCAGCGCCTCGGAAAACGGGCACAAACCTCTGCTGGTACGCGCGAAAACCGTCAAATCCAGACTCGCACTGACAATGGATCACAAGCACATCGTCGTTGGTTTGCGCAAAGCGCAGAGGGCGAGAATACTACATGCGCATACGAGCTACCTCTGGGGCTTCTGGTATCTCGATCCAAAGGGTTATTACTGGACCTCTTCCCTGGCTGGTACGCAGTTCGACGCCGCGGCAATAGACCCCGGCAGTGCCAAGTATTTCTTTGATGGGGTCAGCGGGCACATGACGCGCGAGAACATCTCCAGGCTTGCGCAGCCGGCGCGATCAGATGTCCCGCTGACGCCCGCCGCCGCAACAGTATTCCTGCAGGAAATCGACAATTTCAAAACGCCGGTCCACTATCTGGATACGCCCGAGATGATCCGTCATACAGCTCTGGCAATCAAGGATCGCGTTAATGTCAAACTGCACCCGGCGCAATCTGATCAGACCAGACCACGTGTGCTGCAATTATGTACCGAGTTCCCCAACGTCGGGGTTTCCTCTGAAAATGTACACGAACTGATCCAGGCCTCGGCCGTAACGGTCTCGCAAAACTCGGCAGCAGGGTTCGAGGCGTTGATGCACAAAAGACCGGTTGTGACATGTGGCCGGAGCGATTATCACCATGCAACATTGGTTGCGCGCACTGGCGAAGAGCTGCAAAACAGCGTCCGAACCGCGCCTCAGGCACTTGGGAACTTTCCCTACGAACAGTACTTTTTCTGGTTTCTCAGGGAGAATATGCTTGAACCGCAGAAAGGAGACTTCCTGGATCGTGCCTGGACGCGCATTCGGAAGCTTTAGACTCGGTTCGTACTGTCAGTACCAACCTCGAACCTTAAGCAAATTTGGATGGCAAGCACTAGAGCGGCGAACCGACCAATGTGTCACTATTGGCGCGACATCTCATCGAAGGCCCAAAGTATGACCAGTTGTCAGACCGTCCTGGCCCGTGCCGGACGTGATGAGGCCGGGCCGAGCCAGTTCCGCAGGGCGTCGATATCGGCGTTCAAAACCTCGGCGATGCCGCCGGCGAAATCCTGAAACCGGTCGAGATTCAGCCCGTTGACACCAACCAGAACCGGAATCTCGCGTTCCAGCGCGTCCGCGATCACCGGGCGAAAGCCTCGACCATCTGCCTCGTGCTTGCCGAATTTGTTGATGATCAGTAACTCCGGGCTTGCGTCCAGAGAATGGGTAACCAGACCCACTGCGCGCTCAAGTTCGGCCGGGTCCAGTCTGCACCCCCGCGCATTGGCTCCTAGAGATTGCGATATCCGGATGGTCTCGCCCGTGGGCAGAACCCTGAGGTCCATGTCGCATTTGTAACCGTCTGCGCATTCTGTATTGGTCTGCACCACACCTGCCAGCGATATCCCGGCTTGAGACATCTGCTCTGCAAAGGCGCTGAGCAGCAGATCGGTCGCGCCGCGCTCGGTTGTCGTGACACAAGCGAGTTTCATGGGCCTTTTCCTTTTTCTGACCTCATCGCATTCAGATAGCATGGTTTTTCCGCTTCGACCAACTGCACTATGGTACCGGAGAGACCCCGATCACCGTCGCATGCAACGCGAAGAGCAGCAGGTAAAGCGCCGCGCCGCCGATCAGCGCATGTGCATGCAACAACGCGCCCGCGCCGCGCAGCGAAAATCGCGCGGTATTGCGGGCCAACCGGCTCCATTCCTCCCCCATCATCCGTTGCTTACGCCGGTCGATCAGCGTCATGCCCATGATCGAGAATGCCGCAAAGCCACCAAATAGGACGACATGGGCCAGATCGCCATTGGCCAGCAGATGCGCTAGCGACCAGAGCGCGAGCGCCAACAGCAATGGATGGCGCGACAGCGCAAGGACGCCGGGATGTTCGGGATCGAACTGCCCCTGCCCCATGCCGCCGAAGGAAAGCGGGTTGCGGATCGAGATGCCCGCTACGATCAGCGGACAGGCCAGCGCCATCAGGAGCGCGGGCGCCCAGCGCAGCGCGGCATGGGGTGGCAGGACCTGCACGTATGGTGCCTGCGCCGCCGCTGAAACCAACCAGATCAGGATCAGCACCGACAAGAGCGAATAACCCAGAATGTAGGGTTTCACTCCGACCGCCCCGACCAGCGCCGATCTGATCCGGGGCCGGGCCGGAATCATGTGGCTGGCCAGAAAGGCCAGCAGCGCCAGTGTGAAATCAGTCCAGCCGCCCATGTGTCGCGCCTTGTGTAACTCTGCGCTTGTTCTGGCGCAGGCTATCCGCCTGCGCCTTGTCTTAGGTCAAGTCGCCGGAACAGGTTCAGAGACCGAGCGCCTGCCTGCGTTCCTCGGCAAACCCCTGCACCATGCGGTCTGCGATCAGCGCAAGGATCGCCATCGCGGCGCCTGCCGAAATGCCCAGACCCACATCCGCCTGCCCCAGCGCCAAGTAGATCGACTGGCCCAGACCGGTGGTGCCGATCAGTGCCGCGATCACCAACATGGCAAAGGCATAGAGGATCGTCTGATTCAGCCCCAGCAGGATCGTCGGCGCGGCATAAGGCGCGCGCACGTCGCGCAGGATCTGCCATTCGGTAGCCCCGCTGGAGATTGCGGCCTCCATCATCTCGTCCGGGGTATTGACCAAGCCGTGCCGCGTGTAGCGGATCATCGGGACGACAGCATAGGCGCAAATCGCCAGAAAGGCGGAAAATTCACCGATCTGGAACACCATCAGAACCGGAATCAGGAACACGAAAAGCGGGATGGTTTGCAGCATATCGCAGATCGGGCGCACAATCTTCCAGGCGGTCTCACTGACCGCGCTGAGCAGACCGATGGCCCCGCCAACCACAGCGCAGGCAAAAACAGCCGCACCGCTGAGATAGAGCGACAGCAGCGCCCTTTCCCACAGGCCCGACACGAGGATCGTGGACAGCAGGATCACTGACATCACGGCCAGCTTGCGCCCCCCCGCCACCCAGCCCAGCGCAGCCGTGCTGGTCAGGACAAAGGGCCAGGGCAGATTGGCGATACCGGTTTCCAGCATACCGATGCCGATCAACACCATCAGCCCGCCAGTCACATGGTCACGCCAGGCCATCAGCGCCGCGACGACGGCACCCACCGCAAATAGCCCATAGCTCATCGAAGGGGTCCAGGCGAACCCCCAGGTGAAGGGCAGCACGGCTTGATCCAACCCAATCCGTAATGGCAGCAGCACATAGAACATCGCGTTGTTCTTGAACGCATCCAGCCAAGGGCCATTGGCCTGCGTAAACGCGGTCAGCCCGCTATCGACCGCAGCGGCAACCGGGTCCATCAGAGTGAACTCCGATGCGTTCGGCAGGCTGGACCAGAAGAGTGCGGTGAAGGCCACTCCAAATGCCACCAGCGCCCAGACAACCCGGCGATCGTGACGCTTGCGTTCGGTCGCCAAAGCGCCGCTCATCCGGTCGATGACAACGGCAAAGACCACGATCACCATACCCGCCAGCAGCGACTCGCCGAACTGCGCCTTGCGCATGGTCAGCAGAACCTCCCAGCCGATATCGTTGAAACCGCCGATCACGGCTGCGATGATGACCATCGACAGCGCCGCCATCAGGCACTGGTTCACCCCGATCATGATCTGGGTGATGGCCGAGGGGATCTCGACCTGAAAAAGCTGCTGGAACCGCGTGCCGCCAGACATGATGGCGGCCTCCTTGATCTCGGGCTCGACCCGCTCCAGCCCCAGCATCACGTTGCGCGCCATCGGAGGCGCCGCATAGATCGCCGAGGCGATCAGCCCGACCACCGGTCCAAAGCCGAAGAGCAGCAGCAAAGGCGTGAGATAGGCAAAGGTCGGCACGGTCTGCATCACATCGAGTACCGCCTGCACCGCAGACTTCACCCGTGGCACCTCATTGGCCAGGATGCCGATAGCGCCGCCCAGCACCAGCGCCAGCGGCACAGAAACCGCCACCAGCGCCAGCGTGTTCATGCTTTGCGGCCAATAGCCCGAGGAGAGCACGAAGCTCAGCCCCAGAAAGCCCAGTGCCGCCATCGGCAGGCCGCCGATATACCAGCCCAAGGCAGTGACCAGCCCGATCACGATGGGCCAAGGCGTGGCGCCCAGCGCGACATTCGCCCAATCCATCGGATATCGCATCAGTTCCGAGAACAGCCGTGCAACCGGCTTGATCCCCTCAAGAAACCACTTCAGCGCGGCGCCCACCCAGTCGGTCGCAGGCAGCGCCCATGCGTCGGGCCACGTCACCAGCCAGGGCATCAAAGGCTCAAGCGCGAGGCACAGCGCACCAACCAGTAGGGTGATCAGCGCGGCTTGGCTTCCCTTGCTCAAACGGTCCAAGGCCGGAGGCGTAAGCTGTTCGGCGACACTCATGCCTCATCCACCTGCAGGGCCGCGGCTAGATCGGAGGGGTGTACCGTGCCCACAACCGCGCCGCTGGCATCACGCACCGGCACCGGCTCATACAGGTTCATGCATTTGGCAAGTGCTGCATCCAGCGTCATGCCGGTTTGCAGCCCCGGATCATCCGGACCCACCTGCGTCTCACCTTCCCGCATGACCGAGGACACGATGGCGTGCTGGCCCTTAGCCACATCCTTGGAAAACTCGCGCACATAGTCGTCGACGGGATGCAACACGATCTCGGTCGGGGTGCCAATCTGCACGATCTTGCCATCGCGCATAATCGCGATGCGGTCGGCCAGCTTCAGGGCCTCGGCGATATCGTGAGTTATGAATACGATGGATTTCTTAAGCGTCGCCTGAATGTTCAGGAACTCGTCCTGCAACTGCCGCCGGATGAGCGGATCAAGCGCCGAAAACGGCTCGTCCAAGAACCAAATATCGGGATTCACCGCCAATGAGCGCGCAATGCCGACGCGCTGCCGTTGCCCACCCGAGAGCTGGCGCGGAAAGCTGTCCTCGCGCCCTTCAAGCCCGACGAGAGAGATTACCTCGCGCGCCCGTGCGGTGCGTTCTTTGCGACTGACACCCTGAACCCGAAGCGGATAGGCCACGTTCTCGGTCACCGTCATATGCGGGAACAGGCCAAAATGCTGGAACACCATTCCCAGCTTCTGGCGACGCAGTTCGGTCAGGCGTTTCTTGCTGGCGCCACGCACATCCTCGCCATCAATGCGGATTTCCCCGCCCGTACCGGACAAAAGCTGCGAGATACAACGAATGAGCGTGGATTTACCGGAGCCGGAAAGCCCCATAATGACAAAGAGCTCACCCTCGTGAACCTGGAAGTTGGCGTCCTGAACCGCCGGGATCATACCGCCGTCGCGCAGCACAGCGGCGGCCTTATCCGCATCATTGCCTGACCGAGCCAACGCGTCGGTCAGGGCCTTCTCTGCGCCATCGCCAAACACCTGCCAGAGGTTCCGGCAGGCGATGGCTGGCGTATTGTCTTGCGTCACCTGTGCTGGCTCACTTTGTGGCAGCGTCGACAACCGGGCGCCACTTGCCCTCGTTTTCGGACATCCAGGTAGCGACCACCTCTTCGACGGCACCGCCATCGACATCAATCGCGCCCATCATCGGCTGCTGGTCTTCGACCGCCAGCTCATAATTGGTCAGGATTTCATAGGCAGCGGGCCACTTGTCCGCAAAACCGGACCAGCCAGCCTTGAAGATACGCGAGGGTGCGAAATCGCAATCATTTACCGCGTTTGGGTTCGGCCCCCAGGCCGGATCGTTGAAACACGCTTCTTCACCCACGGGCAGATCGACGAATTGCACATCATAGGCAGACATGGCCCAATGCGGCTGCCAGAAGGTGATCAGCAACGGCGATTTCCGCTCGGTCGAGGCGCGTAGTTCCGCGATCAACGCCCCTTCGGAACCCGCGGGCACAGCCTTGAACGGCAAGTCCAGTCCGGTCATGCGATCAGCACCGGGTGTACCCCAGTCGGCCGGGTAATCGACCAGACGGCCACCGGGCAGCGTTTCGGCAGTTGCAAAGACCTGCGCGCAATCCTGCAGCGCCTCCCAAGCGGGAAGGCCCGGGCAAAGCTCGGCCACATGCGCCGGATAGGCGATGCCTTCTTTGGCATCGAGGCCCAGATCGCCGATTTCGACAACCGTACCTTCGTCGACCTTCTTGGCATACTCGTCGGAAACGTTCGACGACCAGATTTCCAGCGTCGCATGAATGTCGCCATCGGCCAGCGCCTGGAACTGGTTCATCATTCCGGCGGTGACATATTCCACGTTATAACCCGCGGCCTTGAGCATTTCACCTGCCACATGTGTGGTAACGTGCTGGCCGGTCCATTCGTTGACGGCGAGTTTGATCGGTTCGTCCACCGCGCCCATGTCCGCAGCCTGCACCATGCCAGCCACTGCACTTAGAACGATCCCCAAGCTTGCTGTCTTCATTTGTATTTCTCCCTGTTATGCGTGTTTTGCGTCGCCCGGCACTATCGGATGATTCCTGACCGGTGTCACGCGGTGCAACCTGCACGCTTTTCTTGATTGACCAGTCAATCATCAATCAGGTGACGTGGGTTTTGTCGAGGAAAAAGTGGCCTGACATCCGAATTGGCGGTCATTCCCGCGCAAAAGCGGTCAGCGAAGACTGCGGCCTCCAACTGACGTTCATACAAGGACCAGTGCCGAACTGTACACAGCTGCGTCATCGGTGAAAAAACGCTTGCGGCGGAAAGCCGTCGGGCTAGGGTTTTCGCTATGTGCCTGCGTCTCTTTGTTATCCTGTTTCTGGTTGCAGCCTGCGGTCGCCCCCTGACCGAAACCGAAAAGGACTTCGCAGGGCGCATCCATGGGGACGCGCTGGATTTGGACCGGGTGCGGCTGATCGAAGGGGCACCGGTGGGCAGCATCACCTTCCGTCGTGAACCGCGCCCGCGCGTGACCTGCCGCGAACGTATCCTTCCGCCCGTCAAGGAGGAGGTTGTCACCTCGAAACCGGCCGCCGTTGCGCTGTTCAACCATGTTCTGTTCACGCGGGACTGGTATCTGGAGGACTATGCGCAGGAATATCCAGATCGCCTTCATCTGGTGCAGGCGATGCTGTTCGCCCATGAATTGACCCATGTCTGGCAATGGCAGAACCGTCGCAAGACCGGTTATCATCCGCTGCGCGCAGCGGCGGAGCATGGCCGGACTAGTGACCCATATCTGTTCGATCTGAACGAAACGCCCAATTTTCTGGAGTACGGGTTCGAGCAGCAGGGCACAATTGTTGAGGAATATGTCTGCTGCCGCGCTCTCGCGCCCGATGCCGCGCGAACCCAGCGCCTGCACGATATGCTCAGCGCAGCATTTCCAGTATCAGAACTGCCGAAGGTGCGAGAAAGCGATGTCTACCTGCCCTGGGACGGGGTAGAGATCGAGGGTATCTGCGACTAACCGCCGACCTGGATGCCTTCGAGATAGGCCAGCAATGCCGCGAGCGGGCGCGGCGTGGGCGTCAGGGTCCCATCCACATCGACCGGAACCGTATCCCCTTCCAGCAGCGCTCCGAATTCGGGCATCACACTCGTCGGAGCTTTGCCCCGTCCATAGCCGTCGATCTGCGAAAGGACCTGCGCGCGCGGAAACGCGCCGCCATTTCGCACGGAAATGCGGGTAAGGTCGGGTGCGCGTTGACCTTCCGCCAAAGTTCCACCCGTGGCGTCTGCCCCATGACAGGCGGCGCAGTTCTGTGCAAAGAGCACCGCGCCTTCTTCGGGCCCGGGCATCACATTCTCGCTCGCGCAAGCTGCCAAGACGCCAATCATGGACAACACAAGGGTGAATTCGCGCGTCATAGGCTCAGTTTCCTTTAGCTTGGCTGCAGTGTTTCGAGATATGTCAGCAGATCAATGATCGGTGCGCTGGTCAATATGGGCTGGCCGGAATGTGTTTTTGTGGCCTTGTCTTCGCCTTCAAAGAAATCGCCATAGACCGGCATCGGGCTGCCATGGCTCACCAGAGGGTCACGCCCGTCGATACGCCGCACGACCCGTTCGGTCGGGAAAACCCCATCGACCTTTAGCTGCGTCAGATTCGCCGGTTTGATCATCAAAACACCAGCCATGGGCCCCTGCCCGGTCGCGTCGATCCCGTGACAGGTGGCGCAGTGCGTCAGATAGAGCGCCTCGCCGTTTTCGACATCCTGTGCCACGACGGGTAATGCCATCGCAAGAAACAGACAGATCAACGGTGCTTTCATGGGCTTCCCTCCGCACAACAAATTGCCTCGGAACAGCTTGCCCGCGGGGGCAGTTGCCGCAATGATCCAGATCAACCCCAAATAGACCCAAGGACCGGATCCGATGACACAATACGCCCTGATCATGCTGGCCGCCGGGATCGGCATTCCGGTGCTTGCCGCGCTGAATGCGGCGCTCGGCAAGCTGATCGGATCCCCGACCGCTGCTGGCGTCGTCCTTTTTGCCGTGGCCTTTGCCGCCTCGGCGCTGATCATGATGCTCTTTCCCGGCCCTCAGGCATTGGCAAAGCTGGGCGGAGCGCCGAAACACCTGTTTCTGGCGGGCCTGCTGGTGGCGTTCTATGTGCTGTCGATCACCCATGTCGCGCCGCATTTCGGGGTCGGCAATGCGGTTTTCTTCGTGCTGATCGGTCAGTTGATCTCGGCCGCAGCCATCGACCATTACGGGCTATTCGGTGCGCAGGTGAGCCCCTTGAACCTGACGCGGGCCGCGGGCATAGCTGTGATGGCTGCAGGCGTGGCGATCACGCAGTTGGCCTGATCACGCCATCTTCCAACCGCAGCACCCGGTCCATACGCGCCGCGAGGTCAAGATTGTGGGTCGCGATCAAGGCTGACAAACCAGTGCCTGCGACCAGATCCATCAGCGCGTCGAACACCTGATCCGATGTGCCGGGATCAAGATTGCCCGTCGGTTCATCCGCCAACAGCAGCCGCGGCGCATTTGCCAGCGCGCGACAGAACGCCACCCGCTGCTGTTCACCACCCGACAGCGCTGCGGGCCGGTGATCTGCCCGTTCTGCGACGCCGACCCGTGCCAGCAGGTCCCTTCCGCGGGCCTGCGCCTCTGCCTCGCTCGCCCCGTTGGCCAGTTGCGGAAGGGTCACATTCTCTAGCGCCGTGAATTCGGGCAGCAGATGATGAAACTGATAGACAAATCCCACATCCTGCCGCCTTGTCGCCGTGCGCCTACGATCGTTCTTGCCGGTCATGTCCTGACCGCCGATCCGCACGTCCCCGGCATCTGGCTTGTCCAGCAAGCCCGCGATATGCAGCAATGTGGACTTTCCCGCCCCAGACGGCGCCACAAGCGCCACCACCTCACCTGCCGCGATCTCAAGATCGGCACCACGCAACACAGCCACCTCGCCGGGCGTGCCACGCTTGTAGGATTTTGTCAGGCCCGACAGGCTCAGCACCGGATCACTCATAGCGCAAAGCCTCAACCGGGTTCATCCGCGCCGCACGACGGGCGGGGAAATAGGTGACCAGAAAGGACAGGCCCAGCGACAGGCCAACCGATTTGAGCACGTCCGACAGATGCAGCTCGGCTGGCAAGGCGTAAATGCCGCGGACCGCCGGGTCCCAGACCCCGCCCCCCATCGCGTAGTTCACGAAGGAAAAGATCGGATCGATATAAATCGCGAAGAGACAGCCCAGCACCACGCCCAATGCGGTTCCGATCAGCCCGGTGAAGGCGCCGCAGATGAAGAATACCCGCAAGATCGATCCCTCGCTCAACCCGATGGTGCGCAGAATGCCGATATCGCGCCCCTTGTTCTTAACCAGCATGATCAGGCCGGAAACGATGTTCATCGCCGCGATCAGCACCAGGATCGACATGATGATGAACATGACGTTGTCCTCGACCTCAAGCGCCCGAAGGAACCCGCCCGACGCGTCCTCCCACGTCCAGGCGCGGGCGGTGTCACCAGCCGCCACCAGGATCGGGATCATCACCTTTTCCAACGCTTCGGGCTCTTCGACCATTACTTCAATTTCGTCCGCTACACCCTCGCGATTAAAGAAACTTTGCGCCTCGGCAAAGGGCATGTACACCCGCGTGTTGTCGATGTCATAGCGCCCGACGCTGAACACATAGACCACCTCATAGGCGTTGACCCGCGGAGAGGTGCCAAAGGCCGTCTTGGCCCCGTCCGGCGAGATCAGCTTGACCCGATCGCCGACGCTGGCACCGATGGTGCGCGCGACGCCGGACCCAATTGCGATACCCTCGTCGAAGCGGGACAGATCTCCGTAGGAGTTCTCGCCATCCGCAATGCCCGGCAGGCTGGCAAGATCATCCGCGGACAGCCCCCGAACCTGCACCCCGGCATTGCGACCGTGTTGCGAGATCATTACCTGCCCGCGCACCAGTGGTGCCGCCCGGGTCACGCCGGGCACCTGTGCCACTTTTTCGGCCATGGCGTCATAGTCCGGCATTGTTCTGTCAACGCGCCCCTGCGCATCCACATTGCCCACGCTATAGACCGTCACATGCGCGTTAGCCCCCAGAACGGTCCCCACAAATTCGGACCGAAAGCCAGAGCGCACGGCAAGTGTCGCGATCAGCGCAAACACCGCCAGGGTGATCCCGATCAGGCTGATCCAGGTCATCACGCTGACGCCGCCCTCGGCGCGCCGCGCCCGCAGATAGCGCCACGCGATTTTCCACTCGAAGACAGCAAAGGGTTTCGGTGTACCTGACATATGCGCCTATCCGCTATTTCGCGCGCGGACCCTGTGCCGGGACCCGGCTGAGGTCAAGCGGTGATTGCCAATTCCCGATGCTGCGGCATCGGACCGCCTTCAGCGGGCATAGGGCGGCAGATCATCAGCAAGCGGCGGGCGGCAGATAACACCCTCACCGATTGACAGGCGGAGCTTGCGCAGATTTCGCCGCAATTCCTTGTAGAGGCGGTAGGCCGCGGGCCCCTTAGACCGTCTTACCGCGCCCGCCCGGTCTTCCGCCTCGCGTGCACTGATCCGGCTGCTGTCTTCCTGCGGAGCCGCTTGGGCTTCCGCCACGCAGACGCCCTGCACCGCGACGCCGGGAAAAAGCTGCACCGGATGCAGTCCGGGCCGCGCCCGGAAGACGAAATCATCAAGCGTTTCACAATAACGCCCGCTATCCTTCAACAACTTCCGCGCGGCTGTTTGGGACAGCGCATAACAAGCCGCGCTTGGCACAGCCTGTCGCACAGGACGCACTTTCCAGCCGTTCATCTCATGCTCCGGACCATAGTGGCTGCTCGCGTCGAACCCATCAAGTTTCACCACCCCAAACCTCGCCAGATCCAGCGCGCCAACGGCCTCGGGAAACCGGCGCGAGACCAAAATGTCGTCCTCGCAGATCACCGCACCCTGAGCGCTACCATCGGCGACATGTTGCCATATTGCGCGATGGCTTTCGAACACCGCCTGCTCGGACGGCTTCAATTCCCAGCGGTCGCGCCAGCTATGCGGCGCATGGCCCGGAGCGTGAAAGCCACCGGCACGGGCATCAATTGCGGCGAAGCGCAGCAGGTCGCCCGCCATCCCGACAGCTTCGAACTGCCTCCGGATGCCGGCCATCCGCTCTGGATCGCGATCCAGGTTTATGCAATAGATTTCCAACCCTTCGGCCTCCGGCCCCAATCCGCCGCACCATAGCGGCCTATGCACACCAATCAGAGCAGAATGTCCACCGCGCTTGTCTACGTCTCCGATTCGCAGTTCCTCGGCCCGACGCTGCTATCAGCCCGGTCATTCGAGAACTTGGTCGGCGATGCGGATATCATCGTTTTCGTAACCGACGCATCCGACAACTTGCTGGACAGCGTACAAAGCTGGCTGAATAAGAGCGGCTCATCGGTTATGGTCAGGTCTGCCAACATGACCACGGGCAGCGGGTTCAGAATTCTGGACCACCTCACTCCAGCTTCCTTCGGTCGGTTGCAAATGCATCAGTGGCTTTCAAGCGACTACGAACGGGTTATCTATCTTGACGGTGACACCCTGTCAGGTCCGATCGCAATTGACTTCAACGTGTCCTTGGATGGTCAGATGGTCGGCGCCGTCGATGATCTTGCGATTGTCGAGAAAGGTGAGGCGGGGGCGCTGCGCGCGGGTCTCGGGCTTGAGGCGGCAGGTCGCTACTTCAATTCCGGGGTCCTTGTGATCGATTGGGCTCAGTGGCTGCAGGCCGAGACCGGTGAACGGGCGATCCGTTTTCTGGAACAGCACCCCGAACTTCCATTTGGGGATCAATGCGCTCTGAACCGCGTATGCGATGAAGCCTGGAAGCCGATCGATGTGTCATGGAACTGCCAGAGTCCGGTGATGGAGCTGGAGATGATCCGTAGTGCGGCGCGCATCTTTCATTTCACCGGCGCGCGCAAACCCTGGCATCTGGACAAGTGGCGCGGTCCCGGCACCTTCTCGACTTTCTATCGCGATGGATTGCCCGAGATTCCCGGGCCCTGCGTGCTTCGGGCGGATACAATCAAAAGCAAGGGCAGCCGGTTTCTGCGCCCCATTGGCCGCAAACTGTCTGGCAAGCGCGAATTTGGTTGGGCTGACTGGCTCGCGAAAACCGGCATGCGACCCGCCTCTCAGCCCCAGCGACGCCAGGGCTGAAGCCGCCGCCGAACGGTTTTGATCAGGCTGTACGAGGCGGCGCGGCGCAGGGCCGGATTGCCCTTGGAGGCCCCGTAGAGCGCCAGGGATAAACGCAATGGCAACTGACCCTTGCGCATCCAGCCCTGCATCTCTTCATCAGAATAGCCAGTCATGTCGCAATAGGGTTGGAAGTTGTTGCGCCACGACACCCGCATCTCAGCCTTGGCCGTTTCGACATCGGTGGAAATCCCACCGCGCCGAAACAGTGCAAGCGGCGTCGGCAACTCCGCGCCGGGGCAATTCGCGAGGATCATCCGCAGCAGCAGATCGTAGTCCGCAGCAATCCGAAAACGCGTGTCATGCCCACCAAAGCGCTGCAACGCTACACGGTCGAACAGCACTGAATTGTGGCAGAACGGCATGCTTTGCAGCATACCCTTTAACGTTGTCTTTCTGGCATGCTGTCGCTCTCCGCTTTCCAGATCATAGAGCGTTTCACCCACCAGATAGTCCACCGGTCTGGCTCGCAGCGCGGCTGCAGCGGCTTCAAGGCAGTCAGGTGCCGCCAGAAGGTCGTCCGAGTTGAGGAAGATCACGTATTTTCCGCGGCTTGCCTCTGCAGCCTGGTTCATTGCGTCATAAATGCTCTTGTCTGACGCGCAGATGTATTTGAGCGTGATGTGATCGGGTTGGCCTTGTATCTGGGCGACCAGGCCTTCGAGCAGGTCCTGGGTGCCGTCGGTCGATTCACCATCCCAAACCACATGTTCGATATCGCGACAGGTCTGCGCCTGAACACAGTCCAACGCCGACCGGATCGAGTCCCGCCGCCCGTCCTCAATCAGGTTTCGGGTGACGGTAATCACCGATATCAACGGTCCGGACATGACCGTGTGCTTATCCTAGCCGGGGCCGAAGATGCGGCGCGTAGATTCGGGCAACCTTGGCGACCGCCTCTTCGGGGCTCAGTTCTTCGCTTTCACCGGTACGGCGGCTAGTCAGTTCAACCACCCCGTTCTTGAGCCCGCGCGGGCCGACCGTGATGCGCCAGGGCAGACCGATCAGATCCATTGTGGCGAACTTGCCCCCGGCCCGCTCGTTGCGGTCATCGTAGAGCGGTTCTAGGCCAACGGCCGTCAGCGCCTTGTAGAGTTGATCGCAGGCGGCATCCGCCTGTTCATCACCCTGCTTGAGGTTGACAATGCCGCAATGGAACGGCGTCACACCCTCGGGCCAGATGATGCCTTTGTCGTCGTGGCTGGCCTCGATAATTGCGCCAACCAGACGGCTGACGCCAATCCCGTGGCTGCCCATATGCACCGGCACCGGCTTGCCGTCAGGGCCTTGCACCGTGGCGCCCATCGGCTCGGAATACTTGGTGCCGAAATAGAAGATCTGCCCCACTTCGATCCCGCGCGCTACGCGGCGGCGTTCTTCGGGAATGGCGTTGAACAACGCTTCATCATGGGTTTCGTCCGTGCGCGCGTATTTGCTGGTGAACTCTTCGAGGATCGCCTGGCACTGCGCTTTATCATCATAGTCGATCTCGCGATCGCCAAAGGTCAGATCGGTGACGGCGCTGTCATAGAAAACCTCGGACTCGCCCGTGTCGGCCAGAACAAGAAATTCGTGTGTGTCATCGCCACCGATGGGGCCGGAATCAGCACGCATCGGGATCGCTTGCAGCCCCATCCGCTCATAGGTGCGCAGGTAGCTGACCAGATGGCGGTTATAGGCGTGCAGCGCGTCTTCCTTGGTCAGGTCGAAATTGTATCCATCCTTCATGTAGAATTCACGGCCCCGCATCACGCCGAAACGCGGGCGGATTTCGTCGCGGAATTTCCACTGGATCTGGTAGAGCGTCAGCGGCAGGTCCTTGTAGCTGCTGACATGGCTGCGGAAGATGTCGGTCACCAACTCCTCAGCAGTGGGCGTGAACAGCATGTCGCGGTCATGCCTGTCCTTCATGCGCAGCATTTCCTGGCCATAGGCCTCGTAACGCCCGCTCTCGCGCCACAGGTCCGCCGATTGCATCACCGGCATCTGGATCGGGATATGGCCCGCCCGGATCTGTTCCTCATGCACGATATTTTCAATCTTGCGCAGCACCTTGAAGCCCAGCGGTAGCCAGGAATAGATCCCGGCGGCGGCCTGCTTGATCATGCCTGCGCGCAGCATCAGCCGGTGGCTGACAATCTGGGCCTCGGAGGGGTTTTCCTTGAGAACGGGCAGAAAGTAACGGCTGAGGCGCATGGTTTGACCTTGAAGGTAGATTTCGAGTTGAACCGTGATTATGCCAAAGCCCCGGCGGGGGCAATCCGTGTCTGCGCCGCGCAGCGACCTGCAAGCCGTCGCTATTGGGATTGACCAAAGGTCCCGCTATCCCGAACTCTGGTGCGAAGCAAAGAAGGCGGAGAGCAGGATGACCGACACGATAACCGAACCGTCGCGTGAAATACCGGTGGTGCATCGCACCGAGGTTTTGGTTGTGGGGTCCGGCCCCGGTGGCCTGGCCGCCGCGCTTGCAGCCGCGCGCGCGGGCGCCGAGGTGACATTGTTGGAACGGTTCGGCTGTTTCGGCGGCAACATAACCGCAGTAGGCGTTGAAGGTTTTGCCTGGTACCGGCACGAGAAAACCGTCGAAGCAGGCGGCATCGGCTGGGAATTCGAGCAACGCGCCAAGGAGATGGGCGCGGCGGTGCCGGAATCCCAATCGCTCAGCTACGAGTTGGACAGCGAAGGGTTCAAACTGGTCGCCGACAAGCTGGTGCAAGAGGCCGGCATCCATCCGATGATGCACCGGCACTTCGTGGCCCCGATCATGGAGGGCACCCGCGTCACAGGCGTAATCGTGGAATCGAAGGCCGGGCGCGAGGCTATTCTGGCGCGTGTGATCATCGACGCCACCGGCGACGCCGATGTGGCGCATCGCGCAGGCGCGCCCACCTACAAGACGGACCCAGAACAGATGATGGCCGCCTCGGTCATGTTCCATCTGGCCGGTGTCGACAAGCGCGCCTTCATGGAGGGCATCAAATCCGACCCGCAAACCTACAAGGATTGGGGCGGTGGCGGCGAATGGGTGATCGAGACCAGCGGCAAAGAGGACGACATGTTCTCGCCCTTCATCAAGAAACCCTTCGATCAGGCGATCAAAGAGGGGCTGATCCCTGCTCACCTGAATACCATCGCCGGAACCTGGGGAGCCCTGCATGACACGGGCGAGCTGACCTATATGAACCTGATCCATCTTGACGCGGTGGACGGCACCGACCCGAACAGCCTGACCAAGGGCGAGATCGAGGGGCGGCGGCAGTCGATGCTGGCGATCGAGGCGCTGCGCCGGTTCATGCCCGGCTGCGAAAACGCGCGGCTGCGCAATTTCGGCATGACCATCGGCGTGCGCGACACCCGAAAGATCGATGCTGCCTACAACATGACCGAAAATGACGTCCGCCACGAAGGTCGGTTCGAAGATACGATTGGTATCTATCCCGAATTCATTGACGGCTACGGCATCCTGATCCTGCCGACCACAGGACGGTATATGCAGATCCCCTACCGCTCGATGCTGCCCAAAGGAATCAGCGGACTGCTGGTTGCGGGCCGATCGACCGGTGGTGACCGGATCGCCCATGCGGCCACACGCAATATGTCCTGCTGTGCCGTGGCGGGGCAAGGTGCTGGCGTTGCCGCTGCGCTGTCCCTGAAAAGCAACCGTGCATTGGACGAGATCGACCTGGGCGCGGTTCAGGCAGAATTAACCCGGCAGGGCGTCAGACTCCACTGAACAACCCAGCGCTTTTTGGCAACCTGTACGGGCCCAGTGGTGCAGGCTCTTCTTCTGGGTTCCGATACGGTCGCGAAACAGGGAACACCCTCTTGATTGCCCGCGCCCCATGGGCGATGAGTGTGGCAAGCGCAGAGAGGTCCTATGTCACTCCCAGTTGCAACTCAGCTTCGGTATTGGGGCATCGCTGCGGCGGTGTTCGTTCTGGTCATGTGGGGCCTAGGCAATGTTCTGTTGCCCTTTGTCATCGGCGCAGCGATTGCCTATTTCCTTGATCCCGTCGCGGACCGGCTTGAAAACATGGGCCTCTCGCGGGTCGGGGCAACCGCCTTAATCACCATTCTGTCGGTTCTGCTTTTTGTTGTTATGCTGCTGATGGTTATCCCAGCGCTGATCACGCAGATGGCCGATCTGATCAACATCCTGCCGCAACTGTTTCAGGACGCGCGCAGTTTCATACAGAACAAGTTTCCCTCGCTGCTGGATCGCAACTCCAATGTGCATCAAATCCTTACGTCGATTGGCGAATCCATAAAATCGAAATCCGGTGACCTGTTGCAAACGGTTATCGGATCGGCTGCCTCGGCAATCAATATCGTGGTTTTGCTGATCGTTGCGCCGGTGGTGGCGGTCTATCTGCTGCTCGACTGGGACCGGATGATTGCGCGGATTGATCAATTGCTGCCTCGGGAACACGTGGCGGTCATTCGCCGTTTGGCGGGAGAGATCGACACCGTTCTGGCCTCTTTCGTACGCGGCATGGGAACGGTCTGCCTGATACTTGGCACCTATTACGCCGTGGCGTTGATGCTGGTCGGGCTTCAGTTCGGTCTTGTGGTTGGTGCAATTGCGGGGCTTGTCACGTTCATCCCCTATCTTGGAGCATTGATTGGCGGCGCGCTAGCGATCGGCCTCGCTCTTTTTCAGTTTTGGGGCGATTGGGTCTCGGTCGGATTGGTCGCAGTGATATTTGCCATAGGGCAAATGGTCGAAGGCAATTTCCTGACGCCCAAGCTGGTGGGCAGTTCGGTTGGTCTGCATCCGGTCTGGCTGCTGCTGGCCCTGTCGGTCTTTGGCGCGCTGTTCGGGTTTGTCGGTATGCTGGTCGCTGTTCCAATAGCGGCCGCGTTGGGCGTTTTGGCGCGGTTCGGCACAGCGAAATATCTGGACAGCAGGCTTTACGGCGATCAAAGCAAACAGGACCTCCCGTAAATGGCCGAACAGCTCAGCTTCGAGTTGCCGTCAAAAACCGCGCGCGGACGCGAGGATTTCTTCGTGTCGCCTTCCAACGCGATGGCAGTGGCACTGCTCTCGGCCTCGACATGGCCGGGCGGCAAGCTGGTACTGAGTGGACCGGCGGGATCGGGCAAGACCCATTTGACCCATGTATGGGCCAACGAGACCGGCGCACGCATCGTCTCTGCGACCGGGATCACCTCTGAGGACATTCTATCCCTCTCCGAAGGCCCCGTCGCCGTCGAGGACATTCCCCTGATCGCCACCGACGCTGCCGCGCAGGATGCGATGTTTCATCTGCACAACCTGACACTCGCCAATGGTCACCCTCTGCTGATGACGGGCCGCTCCGCGCCTTCCTTCTGGGCCTTACCCCTGCCCGACCTGCAAAGCCGGGTGCAGGGCGCGCAGCATGTCGCGCTGGAGCCACCCGATGACGAGTTGCTGGGGGCGGTGATCGCCAAGCTCTTCTTCGACCGCCAGCTCAACCCGCGTCCCGATCTGATCCGCTATCTGGTACGCCACATGGACCGCCGATTTGACGCCGCCGCGCGCATGGTCGACCGGCTGGACCATATCGCGCTGACCGAAAAGCGTGAAATCACGCGCGCCCTAGCCGCCCGTTTGATGGCGGAAGACGCCGATCTGGCCACAGCAGGGAATTGACCCATGCGACGCGACCCTGCATCCTCTGAACGGCGATAGGCACGATATGGACCAGCACACACTCAGAGCCCCGGATTGGGGAGAGTTCGGAACCCCGCTGTTCAATGATCCCGGCGCGCGAGCCCTTTCGCGTGTTGGTGTGGTCGATGTCGGCTCGAACTCTGTTCGTCTCGTGATCTTTGACGGGGCCGCCCGCTCACCTGCCTATTTCTACAACGAAAAGCTCATGTGTGCGCTGGGGGCTGGTTTGTCCGAGACAGGCAAGCTCAACCCCGAGGGCCGCGAACGGGCACTGGCGGCGCTACACCGGTTTCAGCATCTGGCCGACGGGCTGGGTTTGCCCCCCTTGCGTGTGGTGGCCACCGCTGCGGTACGCGAGGCCAAGGATGGGCCGGACTTCTGTTCTGAGGTCAAGAAAAAGACCGGGCTAACGATTCAGGTCATCGACGGTGATGAAGAGGCCCGGCTATCGGCGCAGGGCGTGTTGCTGGGATGGCCCGGCGCCTACGGCCTGATTTGCGATATCGGCGGCTCGTCCATGGAACTGGCCGAAATCTCTGACGGTCAGGTCGGCAAGCGTCTGACTTCGCCTTTGGGTCCGTTGAAACTGCGGGATGTTCGTGGCGGCAGGCGCGGACGCAAGGCGCAGATCAAGAATGTGATGGAAGACCTGCGCGACCAATTGGGACCACAACGCGACCGGCTGTTTCTAGTCGGCGGCAGTTGGCGAGCCATCGCGCGTCTGGACATGTTGCGCCGGGGCTATCCGCTGGCCGTTCTGCACGAATACCGCATGACCGCGTCGGACATCCGCAAGACGGTAAAATTCATCGAAGCGGGTGACCCCGAAGAGTTACGCAGCGTGGCTGGCGTGTCTGGTTCGCGCATGGCGCTGGTGCCTTATGCGATGGATGTGCTCACCCGCCTGATCCGCACCTTCAAGCCCAAGGACATTGCCATCTCCAGCTATGGCATCCGTGAGGGGTTGCTCTATGAGCAGATGCCGCAACGGCTGCGCGACCGCGACCCGCTGATCGAGGCCTGCCGCTTTGCCGAATCCAAGGATGCCCGCCTGCCCGGCTTCGGCAAACAGCTTTTCGATTTTGTCATGCCGCTGTTCAAATCGCATCCCGCCCATATCAGGCGGTTGGTCAAAGCGGCCTGCCTGCTGCACGACGTCAGCTGGAGGGCGCATCCCGACTACCGCGCCGAAGTTTGCTTCGACTATGTGACCCGCGCCAATTTGGGTGGCCTGAAACACTCTGAACGGGTCTTTCTGGGGCTTGCCCTGCAACACCGCTACCGCAACAAGCGCGAAGGCAACCGGTTCGAGCCTCTTTATGGTTTGCTGGATGAGAAGGGCCAGAAACAGGCCGAGATCCTAGGCAAGGCGATGCGGTTCGGGGCGATGATGTGGATGCGCGAGGATGCCAAGATCGGTAAGCTGAACTGGTTCCCCAAAAAGCGCTTGCTGGAACTCAGAATGCCCGCCTCGGCGCAGCCGCTCTTCAGTGAAGTGGCAGAAGCACGGCTGAAATCGCTTAGTTCCGCGCTTAAGGCTGACACAAAGATGCTGATCCGCGGCTGATCCCGCGGCTCAGATTTCAGTGCCTTCGAGATTGGGTGCCTCGCCCTGCTCGGGTGTATCGGGTTTGACCTCCGGCTCTGGCTTGCGACGAATGATGATATCGCCGTTGGGCAGGATCTCGGGCATCTCATAGACGCTCCAATCCTTCACCTCCTTCGTCATATCGGCGAAAGCGGGCCCCATCTCTTCGAAAAAGCTCAGCATCGAGGGGCCAAACTCGTCCGCAAGACCAAGCAGGTTTTCCAGCGCCGGTTCCATTTCCTGCCGCAACCCGTCAAAGAACAGCTCGGCCCCCAGTTCCATCAGCGATTTTCCCTCATCCTCCTGGGCAGAAGCAGGTACCGCGAGACCGGCGGTCAGAGCTATGGCAAGCATCATACGCATGCCCGAAGTATAGACGCGCTTTGGCCTGCGTTCAAAGGTCATATCGCGATATCCAGTGTGACCGGAAAATGATCGGACGCGGTCAGCAGCGCATCGCGCAGTTCGGGCACCGACCAGCAATCGACATCATCGAACGGGTGCCAGATGCGCCAGGCAGGCCGCCGCTTGCGCAGTTCGGGCGTGACCATGATGTAGTCCAGTAACGCCCGCAGATAGCGGTCCTGACCCGAAAGGTGGAAGCGAGCAGTGGTCGGCACAGAACCGGGCCGGAGCCGCCGCGCCTGATCCGCATGCGGATCATAAAGCCCTGCAGCCAGCAGAATTTCGACCGACGAGCGCCCGAAGAGATGCTCGAACTCGTCAAGGCCCGGCCCATCGTTCAAATCGCCCAGCAGGATCACGTCCTGCCCTGCCGCCACATGCGCCTCGACCCGCGTGGCGAGCCAGATCGCCTGCGCCAGTTGTTTGCGTCGGTTGGCGATCGAGGTGCGGATCACTTCATCGCGGGTCTCTGCCCCATGCGGGGCCTTGGATTTCAGATGCGCGCCGATCATGCGCAGTTGCGTGCCGGCGGCGGTCTTGACCGCCAATTCAAGAGGAGGTTTCGAAAAACGCACCAGATCCTCAGTCGCGTCGATGTCCAGATCGATGCGGAAGACCCCGTTAAATCGCGGCGCATCGTCACTGCCCTTCTTGCCGGTTTCCTCACCCTGCGGATCATGCCGGACACTGAGCTGAGCGGGGTCATAAAGCAGCGCAATTTCCTGCTGAGTGTCATTGGCAAAACCGATCAGCGCCTTGCGCGTCCGCAGCCCAAAGGCATCGGCAAACCCCTCAAGCGCCGCAACGGTGCTTTGCTTGCGACCGGTATTGGGTGCCTCGACGACCATCACAGCATCGGCGTCCATGGCGGTCAGAACCTTGGCAATCGCCTCACCCTGCTCGGCCCGGGTGACGCCGTAGCGGCCGGAGCGCGCGTCATCCATCTGCAGGATGTCTTCATTGTCAAAGAGAGAGGCAAACCATTCGATGTTGTAGGTCGCAAGCCGCATGGCTCAGGCTGCGGCCCGGTTGATCTCGTCCCAGGCGCGATTGATGTCGATCATCCGTTTTTCGGCCAGCTTGACCGCCTCTTCCGGCACGCCGCGCGCCATCATCGCATCGGGATGAGTGTCGCGCACCAATTGCCGCCAAACCTTGCGGATCTCGTCACGCGGCATGTCCGGCGCCACGCCCAGAACCGTATAGGGGTCCTTGGGCGCATCCGGCACAAAACGCGCCCTTAAGGCGCGGAACTGCTGTTCAGTCTGGCCGAAGATGCCGCTGACCTCTTTCAGAAACTCGTTTTCATTGGGGTGATAGAACCCGTCCGCCATTGCGATATGGAAAAGCCCCTCCATCAGATCGCAAAGCGTTGTCGAATCCTCTTCGAACATGCGTTTGATCTTGCGCGCATAGTCCTGGTATCCGGCCACGTCATTGCGGGCGAGGTCAAAGACCCGCGCCGCGCCCTCTTCATCCTCGGGCGCAATCTGGAACACTTCGCGAAAGGCGGTGACCTCGTCGCGGGTCACCCGGCCATCCGCCTTGGCCATCTTGGCCCCAAGCGCCACGACGGCGATCGCAAAAGCCACCGACCGCTCGGGCGGCGTGCGCAAGCGCTCGAACACGTCCGACAGGCTTTCGCCCTTGGCCAGCGCGCTCAACGCCTCGGATATTCTGGTCCAGAGTGACATGGTCATAGCCTACTGCGGATTTCTGACACTGTCAGGTAAGGGTTTCAGCATCAGCCGCAAGAATTTTCTGCATCAGCACCAGATCCAGCCACTGATCCCATTTGCGGCCGACCTGCGGCATATGTCCGACTTCGACATACCCCAGCGCCGTATGAAACGCTATCGCCCCCGGATTGGCCCCGCTGATGCCAGCGATCATCACATGCACGCCATCGCCTGCAGCAATCGCCTCTAGCCGGGCCATCAGCGAACGCCCGATTCCACGCCCATGGGCGGCAGGCGCCAGCGAGATCGAATGTTCCATGCTGTGGCGATAGCCGGGGCCATGCCGAAACGGCTTGTAAGTGGCGTAACCCAACACCGACCCCGCCTCCTCGGCCACCAGAAAACGATATGCGTTCTGGCTAATCTGCTCTGCAACGCTCGCGGGGTCCCGTTCTTCGGTCGAGAACGTGCTGAGCGATCCGCGGACCATTTCATTGATCAACCCAGCAACAGCAGGTGCATCCTTGGTCACCGCCTGCCGGATGATCATTCCAGAATCCGACTTCCTGACGGCGTGTCGAAATCTGCGGACATGCCAATCGAACCGGCCTCGACCGAGACGCGGTCGTCAGACAAAACGCGCGCCAACGCCACGCGCAAGTCCTCCGCCTGCGGGTGGCTTATCGTCAGCCGCAACAGCGAGCACCCGGTCGGGGCGAAACTGCCGCCCGGCATGCGCCCGATCCATTGCAAAACAGACGGGAACATGCCGCCAAAGGGCAGAATCCCGTCCGTCGGCACGGTCATCTTCCATCGCAGATCGCCGCGGTCCAGATTCACGATCCGCTGCGACGGTGAGGGCAGTTCAGCGAGGTCCCCATCCAAATCGTCAGAGCGGATGATCCAATTGGCCAGCCGCGCAGGTCCGCTGAACCGGTCCAGATCCATCCAGCGGGGCCGCTCTTGCGGCTCTACCCCTGGCTCTACGGCGATTGCTTCAAGATACAAGCCGCCTTCCAGACCCATCAGCCGGTTATGGGTGCCGTATTTGGCATGTTGTCCACCGGGGCCAAGCGTGACCCCAAGCGATGCCTCGACGTGGTCCACCGCCTCTTCAAGGCTCGTGCCCAAAACGGCCAGATGATCCAAACGCATAAGCGATCCTCCCGCCCGTCAAGCTACAGCGCTTCGACCGGCGCGCAACGCAAAAAAGGGGCGCAGATCCGCCCCTTTAGCTGGTATTGAACTTTCTCGGCGTGAACCTTGGGGGGCCAACAGCCCCCAACCTCAGTTCCGCGCTTCGGCAATGAGTTTCAGGATATCCTGCGCCGCTTCGGGAATGTTCGTGCCCGGGCCGAAGATCGCCTTGACCCCGTGGTCATAGAGGAACTGATAGTCCTGCTGCGGGATCACACCGCCACAAATCACGATGATATCTTCGGCGCCCGCTGTTTTCAGCGCCTCGACCAGTTGCGGTGCAAGCGTCTTGTGCCCGGCGGCCTGGGACGAGATGCCAACCACATGCACATCGTTGTCCACCGCATCCTGCGCAGCTTCGTCGGGTGTCTGGAACAGCGGGCCCACATCCACATCGAACCCGATATCAGCAAATGCGGTGGCGATCACCTTGGCGCCACGGTCATGGCCGTCCTGGCCCATTTTCACCACCAGCATGCGCGGGCGGCGGCCCTCGGCCTCGGCGAAATCCTCGATGGATTTCTGGATCGCGGCAAAGCCTTCGTCGCCCTCATACGCCGCGCCATAGACACCGGCGAGCGTTTTCACCTCGGCGCGGTGCCGGCCGAATTCCTTTTCCATCGCCATGCTGATTTCTCCAACTGATGCTCGTGCCCGCGCGGCTTCGACCGCTGCGGCAAGCAGATTTCCACCGTCCCGCGCCACACGGGTCAACTCGTCAAGGGCGGCCACGCAGGCCGCGTCATCGCGCGTGGTGCGAATGCGTTCGAGCCGCGCGATCTGCGCGTCGCGCACCGCCATATTGTCAACATCGAGAATGTCGATCGGGTCTTCCTGTTCCTTGCGATACTTGTTGACGCCAACGATCACTTCTTCGCCCCGATCGATCATTGCCTGACGACGCGCCGCAGACTCTTCGATCCGCAGCTTGGGCATGCCCGAGGCCACCGCCTTGGTCATGCCGCCCATCTCCTCGACCTCCTGCATCAGGGCCCAGGCCTTTTCGATCAGCTCGTTGGTGAGGCTTTCGATGTAATAGGACCCCGCCAGCGGATCGACCACGTCGGTCACACCGGTCTCCTCTTGCAACACGAGTTGGGTGTTTCGCGCGATGCGGGCCGAGAAATCGGTGGGCAGCGCAATCGCCTCGTCCAGCGCGTTGGTGTGCAGGCTTTGTGTGCCGCCCAGAACCGCGCTCATCGCTTCATAGGCAGTTCGGATCACGTTGTTGTAGGGGTCCTGTTCCTGCAGGGACACACCCGAGGTCTGGCAATGGGTGCGCAGCATCTTGGAGCGTTCGGATTTCGCACCGAATTCGGTCATGACGCGATGCCAGAGTGTGCGCGCGGCGCGCAGCTTAGCAATCTCCATGAAGAAATTCATGCCGATGGCAAAAAAGAAACTCAGACGGCCTGCGAACTTATCTACATCCATACCGGCCTGCGTCGCTGCACGGACATATTCGCGTCCGTCGGCCAGCGTATAGGCCAGTTCCTGCACCAGGTTCGCGCCTGCTTCCTGCATGTGGTAGCCGGAGATCGAGATCGAATTGAATTTCGGCATCTCGTTCGAGGTGTATTCGATGATGTCCGAAATGATCCGCATCGATGGTTCGGGCGGGTAGATATAGGTGTTGCGCACCATGAACTCTTTCAGAATGTCATTCTGAATGGTGCCCGCCAGCAGCGACTTGTCATGGCCCTGCTCTTCGCCCGCCACGATGAAGCTGGCCAGAACCGGCACCACCGCCCCGTTCATCGTCATAGAGACCGAAACCTTGTCCAGCGGAATGCCATCAAAGAGGATTTTCATGTCCTCAACGGAGTCGATGGCCACGCCAGCCTTGCCCACATCACCCACAACGCGTGCATGATCGCTGTCATAGCCCCGGTGTGTGGCCAGATCGAAGGCCACCGAGACACCCTGCTGCCCGGCAGCAAGGTTTCGGCGGTAGAAAGCGTTCGATTCCTCGGCGGTGGAAAACCCGGCATATTGCCGAATGGTCCAGGGACGGCCGGCATACATCGTGGCCTTTACCCCTCGAGTGAACGGGCCAAAGCCGGGCAAGGTGCCCATATGGTCGAGGGTGGCAGTATCTTCGGCGGTATAGAGCGGTTTGACCTCTATCCCTTCCAGCGTTTCGCGGTTCAGGTCATCCAATGGGCGGCCGCGCAATTCCTTTTCGGCCAGGGCCCGCCATTCAGCGGTCGTCGTCATCTCGGGGTCCTCTCGTCTTGTCGGAGAATGGCAAAGCGGGCTTTGCCAGATGTTTCTTGAATGGGTGCGCCCGCCGCTTGACCCGCCAGGGGCCGCGACGTGCACAACATTTTGGTGAACAGGTGCAAATCGGCGGTCGCATTCCGCGGCGGCGCGTCTATATTCAACTCAAAGGGAGAGAGTATGAAACGCACGCTCGCGCTTGTTTTTGCGATATTAATTCCCTTCGCGGCAACCGCGACGGATGGGTCCGAGCCGGATGAGGCCGGGATGATCCGTACTGCGGATGATAGCGATCTGAGCGAGTTTCTGTGGACGAACCGGCCCATCGTGGTCTTTGCAGATACCGAGGCCGATCCACGGTACCAGCAGCAGATAGACATGCTGATGGCCGAAGAAGGCATGCTGACGGATCGCGATGTGGTGGTTCTGACCGACACCGATCCATCCAACCCTTCTGAGTTACGCAGAAAGTTGCGCCCGCGCGGATTCCAGCTGGTGATCATCGGCAAAGATGGCGGCGTGCGCCTGCGCAAACCGTTCCCGTGGAGCGTACGCGAGATTAGCCGATCCATCGATAAGATGCCGCTGCGACAGCGCGAACTGCGCGAGCAGCGCGGGTTCAATTGATCCCGTCGCTGATCGCACCAGTCGGATTTCACCTTAACAATAGTCACTTTGCCGCCTTTCCTGTGGAATTCGAGATCACTCGAACTCCATGATCACGTCATCCACGGCCAGACTGTCGCCTGAGCCTGCATTGATCTTGGACACCACGCCCTTTTTCTCTGCACGCAGGATGTTTTCCATTTTCATCGCCTCGATGGTACAGAGCGCCTGCCCCTCCTGAACCTCCTGGCCCACTTCGACATCGACCTTCACGATCAGACCGGGCATCGGGCAGAGCAGCATTTTCGAGGTGTCTGGCGGCAGTTTCTCGGGCATCAGCCGGGCCAGTTCGGCCTGCCGGGGCGTGCGAACATGCACTTTCATATCCGCGCCCCTGTTACGGATGCGGAACCCGCCCGAGACTTTGCCCACTTTCAGAACCAAAGGCACATCATCGGTTTTGAGCACGGCAAGCTGGTCACCCGGGGTCCAGTCGGAGGAGATGCGCAGCTTGCTGCCATCCTCGAACTTGACGGTCGCACCTTCCCGATCGGCTTTCACCTTGACGGCAAACTCGTGACCCTGAACAGTCACGACCCAGCGCCTGCCGACTTTGCGTTCATGGTTTCCCATCCGGCCCGAGACACGGGTACGGCGAATCTCGGCCACCCGGTGCATGGCGGCGCAGGACGCTGCGATCCGGCGCAGGTCTTCCTCGGGCAGCGTGACGCCTTCGAACCCATCCGGATACTCCTCAGCGATGAAGGCTGTGGTCATGTCGCCCGAAACAAATTTCGGGTGGTCCATCACCGCGCTCAGGAAAGGCAGATTGTGGCCGATCCCTTCGACCTCGAAACTGTCGAGCGCCACGCGCATCGCTTCGATTGCTGCTTCACGGGTCGGCGCCCAGGTGCAGAGCTTGGCGATCATCGGGTCGTAATACATGCTGATCTCGCCGCCTTCATAGACGCCGGTATCATTGCGCACGGCTGCCTCACCCTCAGGGGCCTCGCCCTGCCACTTATTGTTGACCAGCAACGGGCCTGCCGCGGTTTCCTCTGGCGGGCGGTAGCGGGTCAAACGCCCGATCGAAGGCAGGAAGTTGCGATAAGGATCTTCGGCATAAAGGCGGTTCTCGATAGCCCAGCCAGTCAGCGTGACATCGTCCTGCGTGATGGTCAGCGGCTCGCCGTTTGCAACGCGGATCATCTGCTCCACCAGATCGACGCCGGTGATCAGCTCGGTCACCGGGTGTTCCACCTGCAAGCGAGTGTTCATTTCCAGGAAGTAGAAATTTTTGTCACCGTCGACGATGAATTCTACCGTGCCCGCGCTGGCATAGCCAACCGCCTTGGCCAGCGCGACGGCCTGTTCGCCCATAGCCTTGCGGGTCTCGGGATCCAGGAACGGGCTGGGCGCCTCTTCCACCACCTTCTGGTTCCGGCGCTGAATCGAGCATTCGCGCTCACCCAGATATATGCCGTTGCCATGGGTGTCGCAGAGCACCTGAATCTCGATATGACGCGGCTGGGTGACGAACTTCTCGATGAAAATGCGGTCATCGCCAAAGGAACTGGCCGCCTCGTTCTTGGACGATTGGAAGCCCTCGCGCGCCTCTTCATCGTTCCAGGCGATCCGCATTCCCTTGCCGCCGCCCCCGGCGCTGGCCTTGATCATCACAGGATAGCCGATCTCGTTGGAGATCTTCACCGCTTCTTCGGCATCTTCGATCAGCCCCATATAGCCGGGCACGGTCGAGACCTTGGCCTCCTGCGCGATCTTCTTCGAGGTGATCTTGTCACCCATGCTTTCGATAGCACCCACCGGGGGACCAACAAATGCAACGCCCTCGGCCTCAAGCGCCTCGGCGAATTTGGCGTTCTCTGACAGGAAGCCATAGCCGGGATGCACGGCCTGCGCACCGGTGGCGCGAATGGCCTCCATCACCTTGTCGATCACGATATAGGACTGGTTGGCTGGCGGCGGGCCGATATGCACCGCCTCATCGGCCATTTTCACATGCAGCGCCTGTTTGTCGGCATCGGAATAGATGGCGACAGTTGAAATGCCCATCTTGCGGGCGGTCTTGATGACCCGGCAGGCGATCTCACCCCGGTTGGCGATCAGGATCTTGTTGAACATGGGCAGTCCTTTATCTTGTAAGTCCGCAGACGCAATACGCCGCCCCGGACCTGTGGGTCCGGGGCGGCGTTCCGCATGATTTCAGAAGGCCCGCCAAGGGGCCGCGTTTTCAGAGAGGGCTGGCCAGCAGTGCGATCAGCACTTGCCGGGATTTTCCTCGCAATAGATGACATTGGCCGCCGCACCGACCGCCGCGCCCGCGACCACGTTGGTGTCGAGGATCGCCGAGCCAGCAGCGCCTGCTGCACCGCCATAGAGCACCTGCTCGGTGGTGTTGTCGCCGCAGGCGGACAGACCGGCACAGGCCGCAAAGGCCAGTACAATCTTGTTCGAATACATGCTGCTCTTCCTTCTTTTCCGTAAGGTTTATGCGCGCAGTCATGCAGCCCCGCTACAGTCACGGGCAAGTCAATTCGGTTTGAGCGACAGACCTGCGCAAATCCCCGCCGACCGCCACGCGTGGCGTCGGACGAAAAAAAGGCGGGCAGATTGAAGGGGGGATCATCAATCTGCCCGCACAGAGAAGGGGTACGGAATAGATGGTTTGCAGGTGACGCAGGCAATGCGTAGCCACCCACAGTTGAGACGATGACCGACAGTTCGCCACAAACCAAGCGAGACAAGCGGCAAGGCTCACTTTGAGCCACTTTCTGCCGATTTGCGCTCATCGCCTGCGGGTTCATGCCGATCAACCTTCAAAAACGTCGGGAAACGAGGCCCGCGCGACGTTCACGTTAATGATCAGCAACGCCTCGTAACTCTCGGGATCAAAAGGGTCTTCTGCAGGAATCACCTCGCGTCCGAAGAGCCAGTTCAGGCGACCTGCGTCCAGATTGCCACGCTCGAAGGGCGCGTCGCCGAACTGTTCCCAAAGTGCCGCCATGAAGCCCGAATCGGCGCGTTTATCCGCCGGTCTGCGATCGCGATAGCGTTCGCGCGCGGCCAGTGGAGTCACGCCCTTGGGGTTCGGTCGACGGATGGTGAACTGGAAATCGGTACCGGGAAGACGGCCTGGGAAACCGCGATGTTTCAGCATGGCATCGCCCCCCGGACAGGGTGCCATGGATGGGTCGGGGCCGGCGCGCGGGCCGGCCCCGGACCGGTATTACTTGTATTTGCCCGTGAAGACCGGCTCGGTCGAAACCGGCTCAACCACGACGATTTCTTCTTCCTGCTGACCGGCGCATGCGGCGACGGTGCCGACAAAGGCAAGCATAGTGACAAATTTGATGCTCTTCGACATCTGCTTCTCCTGAATAAAAACGCAGCCTCTGCAGCGGGTCGCCCCCCTGCCCACGTCTTCTTTTGATTGCGATCCGTCAGATCACGGATCACGGCGACCATAGGCGAGCAGGTCGCAAATGCCCATGCAAAAAGTGGCCAGGGTGCGTTCCCATCGGGCAAGCCCTCACCGCGCGATTCATGCCGCCACAGGCACACAACATCTTGTGGCATCATCAGTATTCCTCCCATATGCAGCGCGCGTCTTCCAGCCGATAGGTCTCGAAAAACTGGGTTGCGAGGGGATCGCTCTGGCCGAATTCCACCGACCGATCCGAGAGCGAAATCACGATACGCGCGGGATCCAGATCATGTTTGCCGACGTAAGGAACAGCAAGCTTGTTGCACAGGAACTCCATATCCTGAGAGGCCACATCATAGTCCACCTGCGCATTCGCTTCGCCGATCGCTGGAGCCATGAAACGGAACCGCAGCCAAAGCGCGCCCGGATTCGTGTCGAGCAGCACATCCAGCAACTCCACTGGTTGTCCAGATGGCACTGGCACCCGCGCATCCGCCAGCGCCGACCCCGCCAAGAAACACAGCGCCAAACCAGCACCTCGCACAGAACGGGACAGCCCGGCCGGCGCGACGCGAGAGGTTTGATTTTTGACGAGGCGAAGCATTCGCGACGGGTCCCTGCGGTTGAGACGGGCCCGCAGGCTGTGACGTCACAACCTGCTAATTTCTGGCCCGATATGCTTAGAGCGGAATATTGTCGTGCTTTTTCCAGGGCTTCTGGCTTTTTTTGCCCCTCAGCGAGGCAAAGGCGCGCGCGACCCGTTTGCGGGTTGAATGCGGCATGATCACCTCATCAATGAAGCCGCGCTCTGCTGCCACAAAGGGATTGGCAAAGCGGTCCTCGTAGTCGGCTGTGTGCTGAGCGATCTTAACAGGGTCCTTCAGATCGGCGCGGTGGATGATTTCGGTGGCGCCCTTGGCCCCCATCACCGCCACCTCGGAGGACGGCCACGCATAGTTGAAATCGCCGCGCAGATGCTTGGACGACATAACAACATATGCGCCGCCATAAGCCTTGCGGGTAATCACGGTGACCTTTGGCACAGTCGATTCACCATAGGCAAAGAGCAACTTGGCACCGTGCTTGATCACGCCACCATATTCCTGCGTGGTCCCGGGCAGAAAGCCCGGCACGTCCACAAAGGTCAGGATCGGTATTTCGAAACAGTCGCAGAAGCGCACGAAACGTGCCGCCTTGCGGCTGCTGTCGATGTCGAGGCACCCGGCCAGCACCATTGGTTGGTTGGCCACAACACCAACCGTCTGCCCTTCCAAACGAATGAACCCGGTGACGATGTTCTTGGCGAAATCTTCCTGAAGCTCATAGAAGTCCCCCTCATCCGCCACTTTCGTGATGAGCTCTTTCATATCATAGGGCGTATTGGGGTTTTCCGGCACCAGCGTGTCCAGCGAGGCTTCGATCCGGCCCGGCTCGTCAAAGAAGGGGCGCACCGGCGGTTTCTCGCGATTGTTGAGCGGCAGGAAGTCGACCAGACGGCGCACTTCGGCCAATGCCTCGACATCGTTTTCGAACGCGCCGTCTGCGACCGAGGATTTCTTGGTATGGGTCGACGCGCCGCCCAGCTCTTCGGCCGAGACCACCTCGTTGGTGACCGTCTTCACCACGTCGGGGCCAGTGACGAACATGTAAGAGCTGTCTTTGACCATGAAGATGAAGTCGGTCATTGCCGGGCTATAGACCGCACCGCCAGCGCAGGGGCCCATGATAACGCTGATTTGCGGCACAACGCCCGAGGCTTCGATATTCCGCTGAAACACCTCGCCATAACCCGCGAGCGAATCGACACCTTCCTGAATCCGCGCACCACCAGAATCGTTGATCCCGATCACCGGCGCGCCATTGGCCACAGCCATATCCATGATTTTGCAGATCTTCATCGCGTGGGTGGCAGAAACCGAACCGCCCAGCACCGTGAAATCCTGACTGAACACGTAGACCTGACGGCCATTGATCGTGCCCCAGCCAGTCACCACGCCATCACCCGCAGGCTTTTGCTTTTCCATACCGAAATCGGTACAGCGATGGCTGACGAACATGTCGAACTCTTCGAAACTGCCGTCATCCAGAAGCAGTTCAACCCGCTCGCGCGCGGTCAGCTTGCCGCGTCCGTGCTGCGCATCGATCCGCTTCTGTCCGCCACCCAGACGCGCCGCGTCGCGGCGGTTTTCAAGCTCGGAGAGAATATCTTTCATGGCCGGTGTCCCTTTCAAAGTCGGGCGGACCATATATGCGTTGACGACACGGCCAAAGCGCTTTTCAGCAAATTTGCAAACTTATTGAATTTGATTTCTTGGATATTGCAAATTTGTTAAATGAACCGTTCGGTTCGCTTCCTGTGTGGACAGACCACCCGCCTGCGAATACATCCGATGGAATGACCCAGCTTCAGAATGAGACTTCGGCGCAACGCAGCCCGCCCACGATCACAACCCTGATCCTGTTATCGGGGCTGTCGGCATTGGGCATGAACATCTTTCTGCCAAGCCTGCCGAACATGACGCTGCATTTCGAAACCGACTACAGGTTGATGCAATTGTCTGTCGCGCTCTATCTGGCGGTCAACGCAATGATGCAGATCGTGATCGGCCCGATCGCAGACAAAGCCGGACGGCGGCCTGTTATCCTGTGGGGGTTGGCACTGTTTCTGATAGCCACCCTAGCCTGCATCTACGCCCCGAGCGCCGAGGCGTTTCTGGCCGCGCGCATGTGCCAGGCCGTGGTGGTTGTGGCGATGGTGCTCAGCCGGGCCGCCGTTCGGGACATGTACGACCAGGATCAGGCGGCCTCGATGATCGGGTATGTCACTATGGGTATGGCCGTGGTACCGATGATCGGCCCGGCCATCGGCGGGTTTCTGGACGAGCTCTTTGGCTGGCATGCAAACTTCTGGCTGCTGTTCATCCTCGGCCTGGCCACGCTTGCCCTTACTTACGTGGATTTCGGCGAGACCGCCCTGAAAAGCGGCAAGACGCTAATTGCGCAATTCCGCGAATATCCCGAGTTGCTGACCTCACCGCGTTTCTGGGGATACTCATTGGCCTCAGGGATGAGTTCGGGGGCCTTCTTTGCCTATCTGGGCGGCGCGCCGTTTGTCGGCACCGAGATTTATGGAATGCCACCTTCGGTCATGGGGGTATATTTCGGGTCACCTGCCCTTGGGTACTTTCTGGGAAATTTCCTGTCCGGGCGCTATTCCATGCGCTTTGGCGTGAACCGGATGGTGCTCTGGGGTTGTCTTCTGAATGCGATCGCGGTCGGTCTCTCATTGTTTCTGACAGTCTCGGGCCTAGCTTCGGCCCTGACCTTTTTTGGCTTCATGACCTTCGTGGGCCTCGGCAATGGCATGTCGATCCCCAATGCAACGGCTGGTGCGCTATCGGTGCGCCCCCATCTGGCGGGTACTGCCTCGGGATTGTCTGGCGCGATCATGCTGGGCGGAGGTGCGGCCCTCAGCGGTATGGCGGGCGCATTGCTTGGCCCAGGCAGCTCTGAGGCACCGTTGCTGGGCCTGATGCTGGGCACAGCTATTCTCGGGATCGTATCTATTGCGCTGGTCATCCGACGCGAGCGAAAGTTGGCTTTGGGGTGACTTGCGCTGGCGGGTTTGCAAATCTAACCTGACGACTAGGTAAATCTGCAAAGGCCGCCCATGCCTCCCCAAAAGCTCTATGCTGGTGCAAAGCTGCGCGAAATCCGCAACAGGCTGGGTCTGACCCAGAAGGAATTCGCCACCAAGCTTGGCGTTTCCCTGCCCTACGCCAATCAAATGGAAAACAACAACCGCCCGGTCTCGACCACAGTGGTTCTGGCACTGGCGCAGGAATTCGGACTGGACGTGACCGAGCTGAGCAGCGGCGATAGTGAGCGGCTGGTCTCGGACATGCGCGAGGCGCTGGCTGACCCGATCTTCGCCGACACCATGCCGCCGCCCGCCGATCTGCGTCTGACCGCCTCGAACGCCCCAGCACTGGCCCGCGCCTTTATCGAGCTACATCGACACTACCGCCAGACCCATGAACGGCTGGCCTCACTGGACGAGGCTCTGGGCCGCGAGGATGCGCGCCCACAGGCGAGCCCTTGGGAAGAGGTGCGCGACTTCTTTCACTATTGCGACAATTATATCGACGCGGTGGATCGCAGTGCCGAACGCTTTGCAGAACAAGCCAACCGCGACAATGGCATCCAGGCTGCCGTCGAGGCCCAGCTGGGCGCGCAGGGCATCACCGTCAGACACGTTGATGGAGAGACACTGCGCAGCTACGACCCCGAGGCGCGGCTTCTGAGGCTTTCCTCACGCGCAGCGCCCGAAACGCGCGTGTTCCAGATGTTGCTTCAGGTTGCACTGCTGACGCAGGACAAACTGCTTGAGGCGACACTCGATTTCGCACGGTTCCAGACCGAGGCTGCGCGTTCGATCGCGAAGATCGGGCTTGCCAATTACTTCGCCGGGGCTGCACTGATGCCCTATGGCCGCTTTCTGGAGGCCGCCCGCACCACACGTCATGATCTGGAACTGCTAGGCCATCGCTTTGGCGCGTCGGTCGAGCAGGTCGCGCACCGGTTGTCCACCCTGCAACGGCCCGGCGCAAAGGGCATCCCGTTCTTTTTTGTGCGGGTTGACCAGGCTGGCACCATCACCAAGCGCCACTCTGCCACTCGGCTGCAATTTGCGCGATTTGGCGGGGCCTGCCCGCTCTGGAACGTGCATCGCGCTTTCGAGACGCCGGGGCATTTCTTGCGCCAGTTGGCCGAAACCCCCGACGGGGTGCGCTATATCTCGCTGGCACGGGATGTATCGAAACCGGGCGGGTCCTTTGGCGCTCCGGTGCGCCGCTACGCAATCGCGCTAGGGTGCGAGATACGTCACGCCGACGCATTGGTCTATGCCGACAATCTCGACGTCACCAATGCCAGCGCATTTGAACCCATTGGCATCTCCTGCCGAATCTGCGAACGCGCCACCTGTCACCAGCGCTCGGTACCACCGCTGGAGCGCAGGCTGACAATCGACCCCGATACACGCGGGACCTTGCCTTACGTCGTTGACTGAAGCGGGTCGGCAAGCTGAATGCGGATCAAGGGCGGGATCGCCGCCCCCGATCCAAACGGTAATCAAGCCTTGGACAGAATGCCCCAGATTTCATCTTTGAGGGCTGCCCGTTTCTTGCGCAGATCGACCTCGGCCAACTCTTCCATGGGCTCCACATTTGTCTCGGCGCGATGCACCGCGCGATTGACCTCGTGATACTCGTCCGAGAGCCGTGCAAAATGCGCGTCACTCTGCTTGAGCTGGCTCATGAGCTCGGCTTTGTCGGGAAACTCTTCGGCCAGTTCATGCGGTGTGTGGGACATATCTGTGCTCCTGATCTTGATCTGCGCCTCAGATTAGAATCGCGGCGCAAACTGTTGCTTTGACACGGATCAAGCTGTGCATGGAGACGGCAAAATTCAACACCGTCAGCGCTGCGCGGTTTCCCAATCCGGATGAACCCATGGCTGCGCGTTCGAGCGCGGCAGCATCCCGCGCCCCAGCAGGTGGTCGGACACTTTCTCACCCACCATGATCGAAGGGGCGTTCAGGTTACCATTTGTGATCTGCGGAAAGATCGAACTGTCCGCCACCCGCAACCCATCAACCCCGATCACCCGTGCCTCGGGATCGACCACGGCATGAGGATCATCGGCGCGACCCATCCGGCAAGTGCCGCAAGGGTGATAGGCGCTCTCGGCGTGTTCGCGGATAAAACCGTCAAGCTCGTCATCACTTTGCAGCTCGGCGCCTGGCTGAATTTCCTTTCCCACAAAAGGCCTGAATGCCTCCTGCCCGAATATCTCACGGGTCAGACGCAGGCAGGTGCGGAACTCGTCCCAGTCCTGTTCGGTCGACATGTAGTTGAACCGGATCACCGGCGCCTCGGCCGGGTCCGCCGAGCGCAGCGTCACAGCCCCGCGCGAGGGCGAGCGCATCGGCCCGGTATGCGCCTGAAAGCCATGCCCCTCGGCGGCGGCCTGACCATCGTATCGCACCGCCATCGGCAGGAAGTGATACTGAATATCCGGATAAGGAATACCCGCACGCGACCGGATGAAGGCTGCGCTTTCGAACTGGTTCGACGCCCCCAACCCGGTCTTGGTGAACAGCCACTGCGCCCCGATCACCGCTTTGCTGATCAGGTTCCAATACCGGTACAACGTGATCGGCTGAAGCGAGGCAATCTGGAAATACACCTCCAGATGGTCCTGCAGGTTCGCACCCACACCGGGCCGGTCCGCAACAACGTCGAGCCCATGTTCGGCCAGATGCGCCGCCGGTCCAATCCCCGACAGCATCAGCAGCTTGGGAGAGTTGATCGACGAGGCCGCCAGAACCACCTCGCGCCGCGCGCGAATGATCTGTGTCGCGCCGCCGCGCTTGATCTCGACGCCCACGGCGCGCCCGTTCTCAATCACGATCCGCTGCGCCAGCCCGTTGACCACATCGCAATTGTCGCGCTTTAGCGCGGGCCGCAGATAAGCATTGGCCGCCGACCAGCGCCGCCCGCGCCAGACGGTCTGCTCCATCGGGCCAAAGCCTTCCTGCTTCTCGCCGTTGTAATCGCCGGTGGTCTCATACCCCGCCTGTTTCCCCGCCTCGACAAATGCATGGTAAAGCGGGTTACGACGCGGCCCGCGGCTGACATGCAGCGGGCCTTCGGTGCCGCGCCATTCGCTATCACCGCCATGACCGCCATCATGCCAGTGCTCCATCCGCTTGTAGTATGGCAACACATCCGCATAGGCCCAGCCCTCAGCCCCCATCTCGGCCCAGGTGTCGAAATCCATCGCGTGGCCGCGCACATAGACCATGCCATTGATCGACGAGGACCCGCCAAGCACTTTGCCGCGCGGGACCACCAGCCGTCGGTTGTTCAGATGCGGCTCCGGCTCGGAATTGAAGCCCCAGTCATAACGCGACATGTTCATCGGGTAGCTCAACGCTGCCGGCATCTGGATGAAAGGGCCAATGTCGGTCCCCCCATGTTCGATCACCAGAACCGAGGCCCCTGCCTCGCTCAACCGATAAGCCATCGCGCAGCCCGCGCTGCCCGCGCCAACGATCACAAAATCCGCTTCCATTTCCACCTCCGCCGGGCCCGACCCGGCACGTCACATCTGTCATTGTCAAAAAGAGCGCGCGGTAGCGCTCAATTTGGAAACAGCCCTGTTCAGAACGGAGCCTCCATATCGCCCATGCGCACATAGACGGATTTCAACTGGCTATAGTGCTCGATCGCGGCCTTCGCGTTCTCGCGTCCCACCCCCGACAGCTTCGATCCGCCAAACGGCACTTCGACCGGCGCGTCATTGTAAGAGTTGATGAAGCAGGTCCCGGCCTCAAACCTCGCAACGACACGGTGAGCGCGAGCAAGATCGCAAGTGAAGACCCCTGCTGACAGGCCGAACTCTGTTGCGTTGGCGCGGGCAATCACCTCGTCTTCGGTGTCAAAATCAAGCACCGCCATCACCGGACCGAAAATCTCTTCGCGGGCGATGGTCATGTCGTCGGTTACATCAGCAAAAACTGTGGGTTCCAGATAGAAGCCATCGCGCTCCACCCGCTTGCCGCCGGCCACAAGCCTCGCGCCCTCGTCGATGCCTTTGGCGATATAGGATTGCACGATCTCCATCTGCCGCTGGCTCACCATTGGCCCGAAACTGGTGGCCGGGTCCTGCGGATCGCCGATCACCGCACCCTTAAGCCGTTCGGCGAGCCGCGCCAGGAATGCCTCTTTGATGCCCTTCTGAACAAAAACCCGCGTGCCGTTCGAGCAGACCTGTCCAGAGGAATAGAAATTGCCCAGGATCGCGCCGCTGACCGCGTTTTCCAGATCGGCATCGTCAAAGATCAGCAGGGGCGATTTGCCACCCAACTCCATCGTCACATGTTTGATCCCCGCTGCGGCGGCAGCGTAGACCTTGCGCCCGGTGGGCACCGACCCGGTCAGCGAGACCTTGTCGACGCGCGGATCACCGACCAACTCTCCGCCAACCTCGCCCATGCCTTGCACCACGTTGTAAAGCCCGGCGGGCAACCCCGCCTCATGCAGAATCTCGGCCACTTTCAATGCACAAAGCGGGGTCGTCTCGGAGGGTTTGAAGATCATCGCGTTGCCGCAGGCCAGTGCGGGCGCTCCTTTCCAGCAGGCGATCTGGGTTGGGTAGTTCCACGCCCCGATCCCCACGCAAAGTCCCAGCGCCTCACGTCGCGTGTAGGCCCAATCCTCGCCCAACTGGATATGCTCACCCGTTAGCGTCGCGGCCAGCCCGCCGAAATATTCCAGCGCATCTGCGCCGCTAGTGGCATCCGCCACCGAAGTTTCCTGATAGGGTTTGCCGGTGTCATGGGTCTCCAGCACGCTGAGATCGTGATTGCGCTCGCGGATCAGATCCGCTGCCCTGCGCAGGATGCGGCCGCGTTCGGTTCCCGGCAATGCCGCCCAGGCACCTTGTGCCGCGCGGGCCGAAGTGATCGCCTGTTCGACAATCTCAGGCGTGGCAGCATGCACCGTGGCGATCACCGCGCCAGTGGCGGGATAGATCACCTCGATCGGCGTTCCGCCTGTGTCTTCGACATAGGCACCATTGATGAAATGGCTGGCCACGGGTTGGATCGCATAGGTCATAAGGTCTTGCCGTTCAAAAAGGTCGCCGGGTTATTCGCCACGCGGAAAGCGCTGGCTTTCCTCAACGATGTTCAGGTCCATATGGTTACGCATGTAACGTTCCGAGGCGCGTTGCAGCGGCTGATAATCCCAGGGGTAGTAGCCGCCTTGCCGCAGCGCCTCGTAAACCACCCAGCGCCGGGCCTGGCTGGCCCGCACGTCGGCGTCATAGGCATCCAAATCCCATCGGGCCTCGGATTTGGCCCGCAGCGTCTGCAAGGTGCCCTGATGCGCGGGGTCTTCGGCCAGATTGATCAGTTCATGCGGATCGGCCTCCAGATCAAAAAGCTGATCAGGGTCCAACGCGCAGCGGTTGTACTTCCACTTGCCATAGCGCAGGGACACGAGCGGCGCATAAGAGGCCTCGGCTGCGTATTCCATTGCCACCGGTGCGGTGCGTTCGGTGCCATTTGCCAGTGGCACCAGATCCTCTCCATCCGTCCACGCCGCGATCTCAGCCATATCGACGCCTGCCAGTGCGCCCAAAGTCGGGGTCACGTCGATGGTCGACACCGGCGTGTCGATCCGCCCGACAGGCATATCAGGTGCAGAGATCATCAGCGGTACCCGCGACGAACCCTCGTAGAAGTTCATCTTGAACCAGAGACCCCGCTCGCCCAGCATGTCACCGTGGTCGGACACAAAGAGGATGATCGCCTCCTGCCGTGTGGTTTCAAGCACGTACAGGATCTCACCTATCTTGTCGTCCAGATACGAGATGTTGGCAAAATAGCCCTGCCGCGACTTGCGGATATCATCCTCGGAAATGTCAAAGCTGCGCCAGTCGTTGGCATCGAAGATGCGTTGTGAATGCGGGTCCTGATTTTCATAGCCCAGATCCGCCACCTCGGGCTGCAGATGCGCGCAATCCTCATAAAGATCCCAATATTTCCGCCGCGCCACGTAAGGATCATGCGGATGGGTAAAGCTGACGGTCAGGCACCAGGGCCGGTCGTCCTTGCCGCGTGCCAGATCATAAAGCTTGGCGGTGGCGTTATAGGCGACCTCGTCATCATACTCCATCTGGTTCGATATCTCGGCCACACCGGCGCCCGTCACCGAACCCATGTTGTGATACCACCAGTCGATCCGCTCGCCTGGCTTGCGGTAATCGGGCGTCCAGCCAAAATCTGCCGGGTAAATGTCCGTGGTCAGGCGGTCCTCGAACCCGTGCATCTGATCGGGGCCGACAAAGTGCATCTTACCGCTCAGGCACGTATAGTAGCCTGCCCGGCGCAGATGGTGCGCATAGGTGGGAATGTCGCTGCGAAACTCGGCGGCGTTGTCATAGACGCCGGTGCGAGATGGCAATTGCCCCGACATGAAACTCGCGCGTCCCGGTGCACAAAGCGGCGAGGCAGTATAAGCGTTGGCAAATCGGGTCGAGCGCGCCGCCAGACGCTTCAGGTTCGGCGCGTGCAGCCAGTCGGCAGGCCCATCAGGAAACAGGGTTCCGTTAAGCTGATCGACCATCAGGATCAAAATATTGGGCTGGCTCACGAACGTCTCCCTGTCAGCGTTTCGAGAATTGTGGTGGCCTGCCGTACGGCCAGTTCCGGTTGTTCCGGCGCACCAAGTGCGGCCCGGATATAGAGCCCGTCAATCAGCGCGATCAGCGTTTCTGCAGCATCTCTGGGGTCTTCGGCCCGGCCTTTCAGCGCATGCACTAGATTGGAGCGGATGCGGGACTGGTAAATCTGCCAGAGCCGCAGCGCGTCCTGGTTGGTCTGAGCCATCACATAAAAGGTCATCCAGGCAGCGATGACGTCGGGCGTAAAACAGGAGGGCGCAAAACAGGCGCGGATGACTGCCCGGGCGCGATCCTCTGGCGCGGCGGCTTTCAGTTCGGCGCGTGCCTCGGCACCGAAATCCGCCAGAATCCGCCGCATCGCCGCCAGAAAAATCTGGTCCTTTCCACCGAAATAGTGATGGGCCAGCGCACTGGACATGCCCGCCCGCTTGGCGATCTGGCTGACGGTCACATCAAGCGAGCGCGACTGGCCGAGCTCGGCAATGGTTGCCCGCACGATGGCTTCGCGCCGGATCGGTTCCATTCCCAGTTTTGGCATCATTGCTCCCCTTCCGTCAGGCTGGGGAAAACAGCTAGGGCCTTTTTATTGACTCGTCAATCAATAACCCTGAGCGCCGCGATGCTTGGCCCGCCGTTAGAGTTTCGGCGCAATGTCGACGGGTGTAATCTGGCGCCGCTCCAACGCCGCCTCGCGCCACGAGATAAAGCTGACCGACGCCAGGATGAGCGTCCCGCCCGCGACCACCCAAGGGTCAATCCCCTCGTCAAAGGCCAGCACACCAAGAATCACGGACCAGACCAGTTGCAGGAAGGTGGCGGGCTGTGTCACGGCAACCGGGGCGGCATGAAGCGCACGTGTCATGCAGTAGTGCCCGGCGGTCGCTGACGCGGCGAGCAGAAAGATCGCGCCAAGGTCAGACGTGCTGAAGGGCTGCCAGACCACCATCGCAAATGGCGCCAGAAACAGCGCCACCCAAAGTGACATCTGCGCCAGAACCAGCGCCGGGCGCACCTCGTCCACAGTGACCTTGGCCAACAGGTAAGAGCCGCCCAGCATCAACGTTCCGCCCAGCATCGCGAGATGGCCATCGGATACGTCGCGAAACCCAGGGCGCAGGATGATAAGCCCGCCGACGAAAGCCAAGGCAATCGCCGCAATCCGGCGCGCGGCCAGTTTCTCACCCAGCATGAACACCGCACCGAGCGTGACATAGATCGGAGTCAGGTAGTTCATCGCCGTAACCTCGGCCAGAGGGATCTGGGTCATCGCAAAGAACCACAACATCACCGCGACCGATTGCAATGCGCCCCGGATGCAGAACAGCGACCATTGGCGGCGCGTGAACCGCGTTGTGACCAAGGGACGGATCACCGGAAGCACGAAGACAAGCCCCAGCACATAGCGCAAAAATGCAAGTTGGACCGGATGCATCCTGACACCGATCACCTTGACCAGCGCCGTCATCAGCACAAAGCACAGGCCCGCCGCGACCATCCAAAGGATGCCGACAAGCGGGCGTTGCTGCGGAGGGGCGATCAATTGCATATGGCTGTTGAACACCCAATCGCGGGTCGGAACAACCCTTCACATCGCAATGAGTTTGGCGGCAATCGCCCACATGATCACACCAATCAGCACGTCCAGAACCTGCCACGCGCGCGGTCGGGCAAACAGCGGTGCCAGCAATCGCGCACCGTAGCCCAACGAGAAAAAGAACACAAAGCTGGAGGTTACCGCCCCCAGGCCAAAGCTCAGCCGGTCAGCGTACTGCGCCGAAACCGATCCTATCAGCACCACGGTATCCAGATAGACATGCGGGTTGAGCCAGGTCAGCGCCAGCAGCGTGGCCAGCGTCGCCCACAAACCGGCCCCTGCGCCATTTCCGGTCTTCAGCGCTTCGCCGCCACGCCAAGTGGAGTAGAAACTGCGGGCACCATAGACGATCAGGAACGCTGCACCGCCGAAGCGCATGAGTGGTTCGAACCACGGCACCGCGGTCGCCAAAGCGCCAAAGCCCGCGACACCCGCAGCAATCAACAGAGCGTCTGATATGGCGCAGGTCAGACAAACGGCAAAGACATGCGCATGACGCAACCCCTGCCGCAGGACAAACGCGTTCTGCGCCCCAATGGCAAGGATCAGGCTGAACCCTAGAAAAAAGCCGGGAATGAACGATGTGAGCATGTGACCTCCGCCCTAGACAGGGTTTGACTAGACGGGGGGGAGATGGCTATCAAATTAAAGATGATAACGTCAGATAAGATCTGCTAATGAGATTCGATCCCAACCAGCTCCGTGCCCTTGCTTCGATCCTGCGGCTTGGCAGTTTCGAGGCAGCGGCGTCAGAATTGGCGGTGACGCAATCGGCCGTTTCACAACGTATCCGGGCGCTGGAAGAGCGGGTGGGCACGTCGCTGATCGAACGCGGGACACCCTGTAGCGGTACCCCCGCAGGCGTCCGGATCGCCAAACATGCCGAGGATGTGGGTTTGCTCGAAGCGCAGCTAAGCCGGGATTTGTCACTGGACACGCGTACCGGCCCAACCCGCCTGCGGATCGCAGTCAATGCCGACAGCCTGGCCACATGGTTCGTCGACGCGATGGCGCAGGTCGAGGGCGTGCTCTTTGATCTGGTGCTCGACGATCAGGATCATTCCGCCGACTGGCTGCGCCGGGGCGCGGTCAGCGCCGCGATCTGCGCCGGAGACAAGCCGGTTCCGGGCTGTGACGCCACGCCTTTGGGTTCTCTGCGCTATCTCGCCACTGCCAGCCCGGCGTTTCATGCACGTTGGTTCCAGCACGGCGTGACCGCAAAAACCCTGTCTCAGGCACCCTGCATCACCTTCAATCGGAAGGACGAATTACAAAGGATCTGGATCGAAAGAGCTGTCGCCCAGCGGATAACGCCGCCCACCCATTTCCTGCCCTCGACCCACGCCTTTGTCGATGCCGCACGCGTGGGGCTGGGCTGGGGCATGAACCCCGAACCGCTGGTACAACGTCCCGTCCGCGAAGGGCAACTGGTCACGCTGCTTGCGAACCAACCGCTTGATATTGCGCTGAGTTGGCAGGTCAGCCGGGTCATGGCCCCGGCCCTGGCACCGCTCACCCGCGCCGTGAAACAGGCCGCGCAGGATGGGTTGATCAGCACCGTGTGAACGCGCCGATCAGAGCTGAGCCATGACCTCGTCATCAGCTTCGAAATTGGTCGTCACACGCTGAATGTCATCGTCATCTTCCAGCGCATCGACCAGACGCATCAGCTTTTGCATGCCTTCCAGATCCAGCTCTGTCGTGGTGGTCGGCTTCCAGACGAGCTTGGTGGATTCGGATTCACCCAGCGCCGCCTCCAGCGCATTGGACACGTCGTTCAGATCGGTATCGGCGCAATAGATGATGTGGCCATCTTCGGAACTCTCCACATCCTCCGCGCCAGCCTCGATCGCTGCCTCGAAGATCGTATCGGCGTCACCCGCTTCGGCGGTGTACATCACCTCGCCCTTGCGTTCGAACATGAACCCGACCGAGCCGGTCTCGCCCAGATTTCCGCCATTTTTCGAGAAGGTCGAGCGCACTGTGGACGCGGTGCGGTTGCGGTTGTCGGTCATCGCCTCGACGATCACCGCCACGCCATTGGGGCCATAGCCCTCATAACGGATTTCTTCGTAATCATCGCCCTCGCCCGCCTGCGATTTCTTGATCGCGCGATCGATCACGTCCTTGGGGACCGAGTTCGACTTAGCCTCTTTCACCGCCAGACGCAGGCGCGGGTTCTTGTCGGGGTCGGGATCGCCCATCTTGGCCGCGACGGTGATTTCCTTGCTGAGCTTGGAAAACAGCTTGGAGCGCGCCGCATCCTGACGCCCTTTGCGGTGCTGAATATTTGCCCATTTGGAATGGCCGGCCATGTTGTCCTCGTTGCTCGATATGCTGACTGGCGATCATATAGACCCTAGCAGGCGAAAGGATCAAGGGACCGGCTTGCCCACGCGCGCCTCTTGCCTATTGTGGCAGCATGACTTTGGATCAGATGATTTTGTTCGTGTTGTTCATCGGGGTCTTCGGTATGCTGCTCTGGGGCCGCTACCGTTATGATCTGGTTGCCTTTTCCGCCTTGCTTATTGGTGTCGTGCTGGGCGTTGTCCCGGTCAAGGATGCGTTCTCGGGCTTCGGTCACCCCGCCACGGTGGTGGTGGCGCTGGTGCTGGTGGTTTCCGCCGGGCTAGTGCGATCGGGAGCGGTGTTCCTGATCACGCGGACGCTGGTGGATTCGGGTCGCAGGCTGGGCACGCATATTGCGTTGATGGGCGGGATCGGGGCCGTGATGTCTGCCTTCATGAATAACGTAGCAGCACTTGCTCTTCTGATGCCGGTGGATATCCAGACCGCGCGCAAGGCGGGCCGCGCGCCAGGGCTATCGCTGATGCCGCTAAGTTTCGCCACCATTCTGGGGGGCATGGCCACACTGATCGGCACGCCGCCCAATATCATCATCGCCTCGATCCGCGAACAGGCGGTTGGCACGCCCTACCACATGTTCGATTTTGCCCCAGTGGGCGGGGCTGCTGCGCTGGCCGGGCTTGCTTTTGTCGCCCTGATCGGCTGGCGTTTGATCCCGGATCGCGGTGCCGAGGGTGATACCGCAACGACGCTGGCGGATTATATTGCCGAGCTTACTATCCCCGAAGAGTCGCCTCATATCGGCAAACGCGTCGCCGAGTTCTACGATGCCGCGGATCAGTCAGATGTGGCCATCATCGGTCTGATCCGCGACGGCAAGCGCCGCTATGGCCGGGCTGCAAACGCGCTTCTCAAGGCTGGCGATGCACTGGTGCTGGAGGCAAAGCCAGAGGCGCTGGACGAATTCCGTTCCGCTCTGTCGCTGGATTTCTCTGACGCCCAGCGGCAGGAACTGCTGACGGCGGCGGGCGAAGGCCTGGAAGTCACCGAGGTTGTGGCCCCCGAAAGCGCGCGGATCACCGGGCGCACCGCGCAAGGCATCGGGCTGGCCTGGCGGCAGAGCACATTGTTGATGGGTATATCGCGGCAGGGCACGCGTATCCTGAGCCAAGTGCGCAAGACCGAAGTCGAACCGGGCGATATCCTGTTGCTGCTTTGCCCGCGTGACAGAACGGCTGATGTCACCGACTGGCTGGGCTGCCTGCCGCTGGCCGAGCGCGGGCTGGCCGTGACCGCCAATGACAAGGTGTGGCTCGCCATAGGGCTGTTTGCCGCTGCCGTGCTGGCGGCAAGCGTCGGGTTGATCTACCTGCCGGTTGCGTTGGGCTTGGTGGTGGTGGCCTATGTGCTGACCCGCATCCTACCCATTGCTGAGCTCTACGATCACATCGAGTGGCCGGTGGTAATCCTGCTAGGCTCGATGATCCCGCTAGGTGCGGCACTGGAAAGCTCGGGCGGAACCGAACTGATCGCGAGCGCCTTGATCCAATTCACCAGTGGCCTGCCCGCCTGGGCGATCCTGACGGTGCTGATGGTGGTGACGATGACGCTGTCGGATGTGCTCAACAACACGGCGACCACCATCGTCGCCGCGCCTGTCGGCATCCAGATGGCAAATACACTGGGTGTTTCGCCAGACCCCTTCCTTATGGCGGTGGCTGTTGCTGCCTCGGCAGCCTTCCTGACGCCCATCGGCCACAAGAACAATACACTGATCCTCGGCCCCGGCGGATACCGATTTGGCGACTACTGGCGCATGGGCCTGCCTTTGGAGATATTGGTAGTGGCTGTATCTATACCCGCGATCCTGCTGTTCTGGCCGATGTAGGGTGGACCAAAACGGCCTTACGACAGCAAAGCGCGCAGCTGGTTCAGAACGTCCTCTCTACTCTCATCCGAGAAAAAATGCGCCTGCCATCCTGCTGCGCGCGCCGCGTCGACGCTGGCCTGATAATCATCAACTAAAATCATGCGCCCGGGTGAGACCTGCAGCGTTTCGGTGATCGTTTCGTAGAACAGGGCATCCGGCTTGCGCACGCCCATCCGGCCAGAAGAGAAGACATGCGCCACCCGGTCGGCAAAGCCCATCTCAACCTCGATATACCGCGCGCGACGCGCTTCGTTATTTGTGGCGATGACCTGCTGAATACCTTTCGCGGACAGCGCCGCCTGCACATTGAGAACGTCGGCGTCAGGCAGAGCATCGTTTCTGAACCAGTAGTCCAGCAAAGCGTCCGGGCCCGGGGCGAATCCAACCATTTCGGCCCAAGAGGCCACGCGATCCCGCAAATCCTCCTGCCCGGTGATGATCCGGTCGAAATCTTCGGCGAAGATGTGTTTTGTGAAGATTGCCAGCGACTGACCGAGATCGTTCTCAAAGCTCTCTGCCCACACAAATACCCCGTCGCGGAGATTCCGGTTCAGAACGCCGTCAAAATCCCACGCGATGACCGGAAGCTCAGACATAACACTCTCCACCATATGCAGAACGCTCAAACTATCGCGGCGGCACCGGATGGCAAGCCGCCCGAAGAAGCGTTGCCAATACCGGCCATATCGCGCTAAAGCCGCGCCATGAAACGCTTTCTGATCCTGCAGCTGCGCCCCGAACATGATGCGGCGGATGCCGAATATGCCTCGATCCTGCACAAGTGCGGGCTGAGCGAGGATCGCACCCACCGTATCCGACTGGATTGCGAGCATCTGCCCGACGGAGTGCAGGTGAGTGATTATGCCGGGGTTATCGTTGGCGGGGGGCCGGGATGCGTCAGCGACGACCCCGCCACCAAACCCGCACTAGAGGCCCGGATCGAGGCGCAGGTGATGGGGTTGATGCCACAGATCATCGAACAGGATCATCCCTTCATGGGCTGTTGTTACGGTCTCGGCGTTCTGGCGGCCCACTTGGGCGGCAAGGTCAGCAAGGCCCGCTATAGTGAGCCCGTTGGCCCTACACATTGCGCGCTAACGCGGGATGGCGCTGCAGACCCGCTCACCGCCGGGTTGAAACCGGAATTCGAGGCTTTTGTGGGTCACAAAGAAGCGGTGCAGGATTTGCCACCGGGCTGCGTGCATCTGGTCAGGTCCGAGGCCTGCCCCTATCAGATGATCCGGCATGGCGAAAACGTCTATGCCACCCAGTTCCACCCCGAAGCAGATGCGCGCGATTTCGAGCAGCGGATCGAGATCTACAAGGATTACGGGTATTTCCCCCCCTCCGACGCCGCGCGGCTGATTGCCGAATGTAAGGCCGCTGATGTCACCGAACCCGGCGAGATTCTGCGCCGTTTTGTCAAAAGATACGAATAACCTTACGGCACCCCAGTTGCCTGCCTGTCCGGCTTTCCTCTAGCGTCGGCGAAATGTTTTGGGAGGAGCGGTTTGGATATTCTTATTAATGTGGGTCTGCCGCTGTCGCTGGCGATCATCATGCTCTCCTTGGGCATTGGACTTGAGATCTCGGACTTCCGGCGTGTCCTGACCCGGAAATACGCCTTTGCCATCGGTGCGCTCAGCCAGGTGGTGCTGTTACCGCTCGTGGCCTTTGCAATTGCCTATCTGTTCAGCCTTCCGCCTCAGATCGCAGCAGGCCTGATGCTGCTTTCGTTCTGCCCCGGAGGTGTGACCAGCAACATCCTGTCGAAACTGGCAAAGGGCGATGTTGCTCTGTCTGTGACGCTGACGGCGATCATCAGTCTGCTATCCATCCTGACCGTCCCAATCCTCGCCGCATGGTCGGTTGGCCATTTCCTGGGAGAACAGGCACCTGACGTGTCAATCACAGGCTTGGCAGTTGCCATGTTCCTGATCACAACCCTGCCCGTCGCCATTGGAGTCGCCATCCGGTCACTTGCCCGCAGCTTTGCCTTGCGGATTGAAAAAGCGCTCTCGACTCTGGCAACCACGCTTTTTGTGCTCATCGTTATCGCCGCCTTGGCGGGGAACTGGACGGTTTTTGTCGAAAACCTGGGCACCATGGGGGCCAGTCTGATCACATTGAACCTGGTACTCCTGCTGCTTGGCCTCGCACTCGCGCGCAGCGCAGGGTTGAGCTGGCAGGAAACCAAAACCATCTCGATCGAAACCGGCATCCAGAATTCGACGCTGGGCATCACGATGGCGGGGCTGATCACCGGAACCGCGACCGGGTTCAGCGTGTTGGCCCTACCTTCGGCGGTTTACGGCATCACGATGTATGCTGTGTCGATCCCGTTCATCCTCTGGTACCGCAACCGCTAAGCCCCTTAGGGCAACCGGGTCAGCCGCATGACCGTGTCACCGGAGGCGTCAGTCAAAGCCAGCAGATTACCGTTGACCACATAGCCGGTCGTCCGGGTCAGCCCATTCAGGAATTGCTGCTCGACAGCGTCCTGCTCGGGCGGACAGGCCATCAACGTGCCTGCCATGTTGTCCGGAAAATCGATCGTGCGCGCGCCGATCTCTGCGATGCCCGTAAAACGGTTGCAGCCACCGGTCGCACCGAATTGGCCATCCTCCGAAAAGGCGATCTCGGGTTTCTTCTCGGACGCTACCAGTTCACCTGCCATCTCGCTGACCTGCCACTTGCTGTTGTCCAGCACTTGCGTTTCCTCCGAGGCCGAAACCTTGACCAATACCATGTCGACTGTGTTGGTACCGCCGCGGGTCAGCACCGGATGCACCGTGTCATTCGTGAACAGAAGCTGTTCGTCCAAAAGGATCGAGGCTTCGACGGCATAGCTTCGGTTGTTGTCGATCAGCGCATCGTCATAGTCGAGGCTGAACTCCGCTGGCACACCCGTCAATGCGTAGCGCTTGCCCGAAAGCTCTACCGCCGCCGCATCCGCGCGCGAGATATCAACCAGCTTGACCTGCAGCACCGCCCCAGGGGGCACGGCAATCCGCTCTCTGTAGGTGGCAATCCCTTCGACGGTTCCCGCCATCGCGACCGTCCCAAGCGCGGCACCGGTCAACAGCGCCGCCATAAGACCCCGAAAAATCATCTCGCTTGTCCTCTTCCGATGCGATGTACCGCAAAAGATTCGGGGTCGGTCGCATGGTTTCAAGATGTATTGCGCTTGATTGGCCGAATAGTGCTCAACTTTGGCGGGTCAGAAGGGCCAAATGAACGGGATCACGAGCGAGGCCAACATACCCACTGTCAGGTTCAGTGGGATGCCCACGCGCATGAAATCGGTGAAACGATAGCCGCCGGGGCCATAAACCATCATGTTGGTCTGATACCCAATTGGCGTCGCAAACGAGGCCGAGGCCGCCACCATTACAGCCACGATCAGCGGGCGCGGATCAATGCCCATCGCGCCAGCTAATCCGATGGCGATCGGCGTGACAACCACCGCCACGGCGTTGTTTGACACAAGCTCAGTCAAGAGCGAGGTCAGCAGATAAACCGCCCAGACCACCAGGAAGGGCGGCATCATGCCGAGGAACGGCGCAATCGCTTCGACGATCAGGCGCACTGCACCCGAAGCTTCCAGCGCGGCACCGATGGCGAGCATCGCGAAGATCAGCGCCAACAGACGTCCGTCGACAAATGAAAACGCCTCATCCGCATCGATGCAGCGCGTCACCAGCACAACGGCCACGGCCATGATCGACAGCGGCAGAATCGGCGCCAGCCCGAATGCTGCAAGCAGCACGAGCCCGACCATCGTGGCGATGGCAACGGGTGCGTGACCGCGCCGATAGGCCCGTGCTGAAGGGTGCGAGACATCGACCATATCCATGTCCGACGCCAGCCGCTGGATATCCTCCGGCGCGCCTTCAAGCAGCAGCGTATCGCCCACCCGCACCACCAGATCATCCAGCTGCCGACCGATATTCTGGTTCCGGCGGTGTACCGCCAGGACATAGACACCATAGCGCCGCCGCAGGCGCAGCATGCCCAGCGAACGCCCGACCATACGGCAGCCCGGCGTGATCAGTACCTCGACCGTCGAGGTCTCGACCGCCGAGACCTGATCCACGCGCTTGAGTTCCCGGTTGCTCTGCAGGCTCAGCAATTCGGTCATCTGGGTACGCAGCACCACCCGATCGCCCACCTGTAATTCGACACCCTTGAGATTGCGGCGCAGCGAGGCATCGCCCCGCACCACGTCAATCAGGCGGACACCTTGCCGCTTGAACAATTGCACGCCAGTCACTTCGCGGCCGATCAGGTTGCTGTCGGGGGGGATCACCGCCTCGGTGAAGAACTTCATCTTCGACTTGTCGCTCAGCAGCGTCGCCATGCTGTCGCGATCAGGCAGGAGCCTCGGCGCAATGAAGCGCAGGTAGATCATGCCGTAGATGACCAGGATGATGCCCAGCGGCGTAACCTCGAAAATCGTGAACGGGGCCTGTCCTTGCGCGCGTGCCACACCATCGACCAGCAGGTTGGTCGAGGTGCCGATCAATGTCAGCGTGCCGCCCAGAATGGCAGCATAGCTGAGCGGGATCAGCAATTTCGACGCAGCAACCCCAAGCGTGCGCGCGATCTGCACAAAGACCGGGATCATGACCACGACGACGGGCGTGTTCGACACAAAGGCCGAGGCAACAACGACAAACGCCATCAGCAGCCCAATGGCGAAACGTGGATTGACCTTGGCCTGGCGCTGCGCGGTAGAGGTGAACGCATCCAGCGCCCCAGTGCGCACCAGCGCCCCCATGATGATGAACATGGCCGCGATGGTCCAAGGCGCGGGGTTGGCCAGCACTGGCAGCGCCGCCTGATACGGCAGGATACCTGTCACCAGCATCAAAGCGACCCCGCTGATCGCCACCACCTCGGTTGGGAAGGTTTCGCGCAGGAACATCACGAACATCCCCGCGACGATCAAAAGCGCCAGAAGTGCACTGGCGGTATCGGAAAGCTGGAGAAGCTGCATGGAGTCAGATCGTTGCCCGTAGCCCGGCCCGAAGATGTGCCGAGAGGCAGTTTCCCGCATTGTGCAGGCCGGGGCAAGCCCGACCTGCACGTTCCGCCGTGAGTGATAGCAGACCGAGGGCCGGACAGCGCAGTTTTCGTGCTTCTGTCCGGCCCGGTGAGCTTGACCCCTTCTACAAGCTCACCATTCCCGGTCTTGTCAGTGATATGGGATTCGCCGACACATCCGCACCGGCGGTTTCGGTCAGAATATTCGGGTTTCCGGCCAGTATCGTCATGAACCGCGCGGCGCAGGCATTGCCATCACGACCTGCCGCACCGATCATTGGCCGCGGGCCCGGTTCGGAGGGGACATGCAACACCATTCCGTGGAAGCATTTGCAACTGAAATGCTGGAACATCTTGGCGAAACGATGCGCCATACCGGGTTTCTGGCCCAGGGCGCAACCAGCCGGGTCTGGGAAATCTGGTCTGACCAACGCGCCTTTGCGCTGCGCGTCACGGACACGCCGGACCGTACTCTGAGCGGCCCCATCGACCGGTTCCTGCGCAAGTCGGTCAGCGATCGCGGCGGGCGCGTGGCCTGTCCCTTTCTGTCCTCCGACGAGTGTGGCACGCTCTGGCAGGGCAGACCCTGGACCCTTGAACCGCTACTGGTCGGCACCCATCCCGCGCGTGGCGCGCTGCCCGAACCGGCCTGCCGCGCATTGGGTAAGACATTGGCGGCGCTGCATCAGGTTCCAGTGCGCGGTTTTGGGCGACCGACGCGTCTGGACCGGGATTGCATCCTCGGGTCAACCTCCGATCCCGTTGCTGGCGTGCTGCAGCGCTTTGAAGATCCTCTGCCCGATCACTGTGCCGGGGACCTCAGCCATCCCGCGTTTGCTGCGGCGCCAGAGATCGAGCCCGCCACACGGGCATTACTGGACGCGGTTTCCACGCAGATCGCAGAACAGCCGCCAGCGTTGTGCCATTCGGACCTGCACGAGCGGCAGTTGATATGTGATAGTGATCAGCTTGTTGGTCTGCTCGATTTCGGCGACGCCACGCTGCTCGATCCCCATTGGGATCTGGGATCGGTCCGGTATTTTCACGGCGTGCAGAATTTCCAGAAGGTATTCGACGGCTATCGCGCCCAGTCATCGAACCATCAATGTGACGCCGATCTCGCCGAAGCCTTCTCGGTCGCCATCGCGCTGCACCATGCGGCGCGCTCGCGACACCCCTGCAAGAGTCATAGGCTGGCCAGTGCCATCACCCATATCCGGCAGGTTATCGCAGCGAAAGCCTAGCGGGTCAGGGCTCAGCCTGTTCCAGGCGACCGCCGATACGGATCATGCGGATCTTTTGCGCCACGCCACTGCGATCATCGGTTTCCACGTAGACGCCCGAGAGCGTGGCCTCTCCGGTTGCGGGGGTAAAGCGCGCCTTGGGCATGCCGGTCAGGAAACGGCGCATCGGCTCGGTTTTTTCCATGCCGATCACGGAATCATAATCGCCGCACATACCCGCATCGCTCAGATATCCGGTGCCACCGGGCAACAGCTGCGCATCAGCGGTCGGGATATGGGTATGGGTGCCGACCACCAGGCTCGCCCGCCCGTCGCAGAAATGCCCCATCGCCATCTTTTCCGAGGTCGCCTCGCAATGCATGTCCACGATCACCGCCTGCGCCAGCCCGCCACGCGGATGCGACTTGAGCACCGGTTCGATGGCTGAAAACGGATCGTCAAAGGGACGTTTCATAAAGACCTGCCCCAGCACCTGCGCCACCAGAACCTTGCGCCCGCCCGGCGCATCAAACAGGCGATGGCCTTTGCCCGGTGCCGCCTTGGAGTAGTTCAGTGGCCGGATGACGCGGGGCTCTTTCTCGATGAACTGCAACATATCCTTCTGATCGAAGGCATGGTCGCCAAGCGTCACGCAATCAGCGCCGGCCTCCAGCAGCAACTTGGCGTGATCGCCGGTCAGCCCCATGCCGTTCGAGGCGTTTTCGCCGTTGACCACGACGAAATCCAGCTTCCACGCGTCGCGCAGTTGCGCTAGATGCGCCTGCACCGCTGCACGGCCCGCGCGGCCCATCACGTCGCCAAGGAAAAGTATCTTCATGGGATTGGTCCTAAGTGTGGCGCATCCAGAGCGCAAGCGCTTAAGGTGGGGAGGCATCCTGCAACCCACCGGAGTTCCCGCATGTCCCGCTTCCTGCTGATCCCCCTTGGCCTGACCACGCTCGCCGCCTGCGATCCGCCCCCTCAGACAAAGCCGCAACTGGCCAACCCGGCGGCCACCTATTGCATCGACAGCGGTGCAAAATACGAAATCCGCGATGGCGAGGCCGGGCAGGTCGGGATCTGCACGCTGCCCGATGGCACCGAGTTCGACGCCTGGGAGTATTTCCGCGAGAACAATGCCGGCTGATCTCGTCAGCGAAAATTCAGCACCCGGCTTTCGGTGACCAGCATATCGAGCGGCTGATCGGTTGGCTCCAGTGGCAGGTCCTCGGCCTCTTGCGCATCGAAGGCAAAGCCGATGGCCAGTGTGGCGCGTTTGGCGCGCAGCCCCTCCAGCGTGCGGTCATAAAAGCCGCCACCATAGCCCAGCCGCCCGCCTTTTGCATCGAAGGCAACCAGCGGTACGATCAGGATCTCGGGGTCGAAATAGTCATCCACCAAGGGCACCTTGGCCCCGAATGGCCCATCGCGCAGGGGGCCATCGGGCACCCAGCGCGAGAATTTCAGCGCTTGCCCGGCCGCCTGGATGACTGGAACGCCAACAGAACCGTATGCGGCGGCCTCGGCCATAGCGGGCAACGGGTCGATTTCGGTCCGGATCGGCATGAAACCTGAGAGCGGCACGCCGCGATAACCTGCCAGAACCTCGGACAAGCGCCCCGCCGAGCCAGGTGGGCGGGCATCAAACGCCGCTTTGCGACGGGCAAAACCAGCCTTGCGCGCTGCGGCCTTGCGTTCGTTCAAATCGCTCATAACAAAACCACCGATGCCAGACCGAGGAAGGTGAAGAACCCCATCACATCGGTTGTTGTTGTCACGAAGGTGCCCGAGGCCAGGGCCGGATCGACACCCAACCGGTCCAGCAGAACCGGCGCCGCCGTTCCCGCAAGCCCGGCCACCACCATGTTGATTATCAGCGCAGAGCCGATCACCAGACCCAGCATCGGCGAGGCGAACCACATCATCCCGACCACACCCAATACAATGGCAAAGCACATACCGTTCAACATGCCCACGGTCACCTCGCGCCGGATCACCCGCCAGACGTTGGACCCGGTCAGGTCCTTCGTGGCCAGCGCCCGCACCGCGACGGTCAGCGACTGGGTTCCGGCATTGCCACCCATCGAGGCCACAATGGGCATCAGGATGGCCAGCGCCACCAGCTCGGCGATGGTTTCCTCGAATTGCGAAATCACCAGCGAGGCGCAGATCGCGGCGCACATGTTCACCGCGAGCCAGGGCAGACGACGGCGGCTGGTCGCGGCAACACTATCGGACAGCGAGCTTTCGTCGCTGACCCCGGCGAGGCGCAGGATGTCCTCTTCGTGCTCTTCGTCCAGAACAACCATCGCATCATCGATGGTGATCACACCCACCAATCTGCCATCCGCATCCACCACCGGAGCAGAGATCAGGTGATACTGGTTGAAGGCATAAGCCACGTCCTCTTCATCTTGATCGACGGGGATGGTTTGAAACTCTTCCTCGGCAATGTCGGATAGCAACACGTCGCGTTTCGCGCCCATAAGCGTGCCCAGCGCTACGTTTCCGATGGGCCGCATCCGTGGATCAACCAGAATCACGTGATAGAACTGCTCGGGCAGATCATCGGTGCCGCGCATGTAGTCGATGGCATGACCAACGGTCCAATGCTCTGGTGCCATCACCACCTCGCGCTGCATCAGCCGCCCGGCGGAGTTCTCAGGGTAGTTCAGTGCCTGTTCGACCGCGACCCGGTCTGCATCTTCGAGCGCGTCGAGGATCTGCTCTTGCTGTGGTTCTTCCAGATCTTCGACCAGATCGACAACATCGTCGCTTTCCAGATCGCGGACCGCTTCGGCCAGAACATGCGGATGCAGGACATTGATGACCTCTTCGCGAACTGACTCGTCCAGCTCTGACAGGATGTCGCCATCGAAATCCTTGTCGTAGAGGCGGATCAGGCGGGCGCGATCATGGGCATTGATCTGTTCCAGAAGGTCGGCGATGTCCGCCGCGTGGAGCGGCTCCATAAGCTCGATCAGCTTGTCACGGTCCTGCACGTCCACCGCATAGAGGATCGCAGTGACCAGCTTGCGGTCCAACTCATAGGACTCGTCATCGCGCTGCCAGTCGGATTCGGTTGAAATGTCGTCCGTGGTCATGCGCTGCCCTCTTTTGATTGCCGGCAAAATAGAAGAAGCATCTATGGGAAAACAATGAGAATGGCGCGATTTACCGAAAATTCACGCGGGCTTATTCTCTGTCAGGCAAGCAAGCCGCGAAGTGAGGAAGAAAATGACGCAGGAAACCATCCTGAAAGGGCAGGTATTGTCCTTTACCGGATCTCCGTTCGACGGGAACCCCGAAGAGGCGGTCGACCTGCATGAGGCGGTGGCGCTGAGCGATGGCAAGGTCGCGGCCCTTGGCGCGGCAGATCGCCTTCTAGAGGCCCATCCGCAAGCCAGCGTCATCGATCATGGCGACAAGCTGATCCTGGCAGGATTCGTTGATGCCCATGTGCACTACCCTCAGACCGCGATGATCGCCAGTTGGGGCAAGCGGTTGATCGACTGGCTAAACACTTACACTTTCCCCGAAGAGATGAAGTTCGGCGCGCCCGACTACGCGATGGAGATCGCGACGCGCTATCTTGATCTGACCACCGCGCATGGTACCACCACCATGTGCAGCTTCTGCACCATCCATCCCGAAAGCGTCGATGCCTTCTTCATCGCGGCCAAGGCGCGTGGGCAGCGGGTTATAGCGGGCAAGACCTGCATGGACCGCAATGCGCCCGAGGGGTTACGCGACACACCGCAGATCGCCTATGACCAGTCCAAGGCGTTGTTGGAGAAGTGGCACGGCGTTGACCGGATTTCCTATGCGATCACACCGCGCTTTTCGCCCACTTCGACGCCCGAACAGCTTGAGGCAATGGGCGCGCTCTGGGCCGAACACCCCGATTGTCTGATGCAAACTCATCTGAGCGAGCAGACCGACGAGATCGAATGGGTCCGGTCGCTGTTTCCCGAGGCGCGTGACTATCTCGATACTTACGAGGCGCATGGGCTGCTGGGCGCGCGCGGGCTTTATGGGCATGTCATCCATCTGGAACCGCGTGAACGGGATCGGCTGCGCGAACATGGTGCGGCGCTGATCCATTGTCCAACCTCGAACACCTTCATAGGCTCAGGCCTGTTCGACACGGCCGGGCTGATGGCGGAGGGTCAGCGCGTCGGGTTGGCCACCGACACTGGCGGCGGGTCGAGCTTTTCGATGCTGCACACAATGGCCGCGGCCTATGAGGTCGCACAGTTGCGCGGCGCCGCCCTGCACCCGGCGCAGCTGCTCTGGCTGGCAACGGTGGGTTCGGCCCGCAGCCTGCGGATGGACGACCGGATCGGCAATATCGAACCGGGGATGGAGGCAGACCTGATCGTGCTCGACCTAGCCTCCACCCCCGCCATCGCTCAACGCCATGCCGAGGCGGACCACCTGTGGGAGGCGGTGTTCCCGACAATCATGATGGGCGATGACCGGGCCATCGCCGAGGTCTGGATCGGCGGCCGCAAGGCCACGCATCAGATTGCGTGAGCGGGCAGTCACCCCGGCAATCGCGCCCGCAAGCTCTGCGCCAATTGGTTCTGGCGCTCGATCACCCGAGGCAGGTCGAGCGTCACCACCTGCCCGTCGCGCACAATCTGGTGCCCCTCGACAAACAAGTGTTTGACACGTGTAGGACCGGCCAGCAGCAATGCGGCCTTGTCCCAACTGCCCGCGCTTTCAACGCCAGACACATCCCATATCGCGATATCCGCCCGCTTGCCGATGGCCAACTGCCCGCAATCGGGCCGGTTTAGCACCTCAGCTCCGCCGCGCGTCGCGATCTCCAGCGCTTCGTAGGGGGACATCGCATCCGCGCCCCGCGCGACGCGCTGTAGCAGCATTGCCTGCCGCGCCTCAGCCATCAGATTGCCGGTATCATTGCTGGCCGACCCATCGACCCCCAAGCCCACGGGCACGCCCGCATCCCGCATTGCGCGCACCGGCGCGATGCCACTGCCCAGACGACAATTTGAACAAGGGCAATGGGCAACGCCGGTCTTCGATCCGGCAAAGAGCGCAATCTCTTTACCGTCCAGCTTCACGCAATGGGCATGCCACACGTCACTGCCGGTCCATCCCAGATCCTCGGCATACTGACCCGGACGACAACCAAAATTCTCCAGCGAGTAAGCGATATCCTCTTCGTTTTCTGCAAGATGGGTGTGCAACATCACCCCCTTGTCGCGCGCCAGCAGCGCCGCGTCGCGCATCAGGTCGCGGCTGACTGAAAAGGGAGAACACGGCGCCAGACCGACACGGCACATCGATCCCTCAGACGGATCGTGGGCATCATCAATCACGCGGATCGAGTCCTCTAGAATGGCGGCCTCCCGCTCGACCAGCGCGTCCGGTGGCAACCCGCCATCGCTTTCGCCAATGCTCATGGCGCCGCGCGTTGGATGGAAGCGCAGGCCGATATCAGCGGCGGCGGCGATTGTATCGTCAAGCCGGGAACCGTTTGGAAAGACATAGAGATGATCAGATGACAGCGTGCAGCCCGACAGCGCGAGTTCGGCCAAACCAACCTGCGCCGAAACATAAATCTCCTCGGGACCGAACGCCGCCCAGATCGGATAGAGCCTTCGCAGCCAGCCAAAGAGCAGCGCATCCTCCGCCCCGGGAACCGCGCGGGTCAGGGACTGATAAAGATGGTGGTGCGTGTTGATGAGCCCCGGCGTGACGACACAGCCCCGCGCCTCGACGATTTCACCATCGCTATGCAGGCCTTCGCCGATATCGGCGATCACGCCATTGCGCACCAGCACATCCGCACCGCCCAGCACACGCCGGGCGTCGTCCATGGTCAAAAGGGTCTCTGCCCCGCGTATCAGAAATTCAGTCATATCCACACTCCGCTCGCGCCCGTTTCGTGAGAGTGTGAGAGGCCAGCGGAAAACGGGTCAAGAACCGGCCTTGTATCAACCTAGCGATCCGGCGCCGGGCCGGTCAAGTGCGCTGCAGGATACCGAGCGCCTTGGCGTGGATCCGGGGATTTGCCGCCGCCAGCACCCGGCCACCGTCATGGGCCGGGCCACCCTGCCAGTCGGTCACTACGCCGCCCGCCGCCTGAATAACCGCGATGGGGGCTTGGATGTCATAGGGGTTCAGACCGGCTTCGATCACCAGATCAATCTGCCCCGCCGCCAAGAGTGCATAGGCATAACAGTCCATCCCGTAGCGGGTCAGCTTGACATGTTGGGCTACGGCATGAAAAGCGCGGCCTTCCTCATTTGTGCCAACCTCGGGAAAGGTGGTGAACAGCACCGCCTCCGAAAGATCTGCGGTCGATCTGGTGCGCAACGCGCGTGAGCCGTGTGGTCCTACAAGTTGCGCATGGCGCCGGTCACCTGAAAAGCGCTCACCGATATATGGCTGGTCCACGATGCCCAGAAATGGACCATCCGCATCCGAAAGCGCGATCAGCACACCCCAGGTGGGCGTTCCGCTGATGAACCCGCGCGTGCCGTCGATTGGATCAAGCACCCAGGTCCGACCGCTGGTTCCTGGCGTCTCGCCAAATTCCTCGCCCAGAATGCTGTCATTTGGCCGATGCTCTGCCAGAACTGCACGCATTGCCTGTTCGGCGGCGCGATCGGCAATTGTGACCGGATCGAACCCCTCTGCAAGCTTGTTGTCGGTATCCAGTTCTAAGCTGCGAAAATGCGGCAGAATAGCCAAACGCGCAGCATCCGCTGCGCGATTTGCAACATCAAGATCGGTCTGGTCAGCAAGCGTCATTTGAGTGGCTTGCCACCCGCTGTCCCAAATATCAACAATCTTGCGCGATTGATTATGCGACGTCGCTCAGCACACGGGCCAGATCGAACAACCTACGGCGCTGGTTTTCAGGGATCGCGTAGTAGGACCGCACCAGATCAAGCGCTTCTTTGTCGCCCATCAGATCAGCGGGAACATTCGGGCGTTCCGGTGTCGTCTTGTGCGCCTCATCGAGACCCTCGAAGAAAAAGCTGACCGGTACGTCCAGCGATTCGGCGATGTCCCACAGGCGCGAGGCGCTGATCCGGTTCGCGCCGGTTTCGTATTTCTGAATCTGCTGAAACTTGATTCCAACCTGTTCAGCAAGCTGTTGCTGCGTCATTCCAATCAGCCAGCGGCGATGTCTGACACGCTTGCCCACATGGACATCAACGGGATGGGTCATGGGTATCTCCTTTTGTTCTTCTTTGACGACCGCCCGGGCTCTGCGTATGGCGCCTCGACACTATCTAACTTCTAGTCGGCGCCATTTAAAAACGTCCTAACGTTCGTCATGCGCCCCAAAAACCGCACCTCAACACTGATGAAACCAGCATCTAGGTTGAACACAGCCCGGTTGATTCTCCTCAACTATACACATGTTCAGGGTTGAAACGTGAAATTTTTTTGGTTTCAAACCGGTACAGTTGGATCAACTTCGTGACATCGCCGCTGCTGCATCGCGGCAACGTGGCGTTTGACACAGTGCTCAGTGTGGCGGTTTATGCGCTTCAAAGCAAAGGGATTCCTCATGCGCGCATATCAAGTCAGCCGGTTTGGCACACCTCCGCAGCATTGCGACATTGCCCTGCCCGCGCCCGGCCCCGGGCAGATCGCGGTCGACATCCGCGCTTGCGCGCTCAATTTCGCCGATCTTCTGATGATCAAGGGAACCTACCAGGACACTCCCGAGCCGCCTTTCACACTTGGTATGGAATTGGCCGGGGTTGTAAGCGCGACCGGCGCAGGGGTCGAGGGATTCACCACAGGTGACAGGGTGGCCGTCTATTCCGGCCAGGGTGGCCTGGCCGATCAAGGGGTATTTGACGCCGCCCGCGCCGTCAGACTGCCCGATACGATGAAATTCGAAGACGCGGCCGCCGTGTTGATCGCATATGGCACTGGCCACCTGTCGCTGGCACGCCGCGCCCGGTTGCAACCAGGCGAGACGCTGCTGGTGACCGGCGCTGCCGGCGGCGTTGGCCTGACAGCCGTCGAGATCGGCGCAAGGCTGGGCGCGCGCGTGATCGCACAGGCGCGCGGCGTCGAAAAGCTCGAAATCGCGCGCAAGGCAGGGGCCACGAACCTCATCGAATCGTCCGAAGATCTGCGCGAACGGGTGCTGGAGCTGGGCGGTGCGGATGTTGTCTATGAGACCATCGGCGGCGAGGTATTCCGCGCCGCTTTCCGCGCCACCCGGCCCGAGGGCCGCATCCTGCCGATTGGCTTCGCCGGTGGCGAGGTGCCGCAAATTCCCGCCAATCACGTACTGGTCAAGAACCTGACGGTGATCGGTGTCAATATCGGGGCCTATCTGTCGTTCAACCCCGCCGCGTTGCGCGAAAGCTTTGCCGAGGTGCTGGGCTGGTGCGAAAACGGCGAACTGACACCGCATATCTCGCATATCCTTCCACTGGAAGACGCGGCAGAGGGCCTGCGCCTGCTGAAAGAACGCAAATCCACCGGCAAGGTCGTGATCTCGATGGCATAATGCGCCGGGTCGCTTCAGCCGACCGCCTTGAGGGGGTGCGGGGCCGGATTGCGAAAGACTTGGCGGATCAGGTTGGCCAGCTCCTCGACATAGCCCTCTCGCACACGGTCAGCGCCATAGAGATTGATGTGCTGTCGCGGCAGTTCGGGCAGCGCACCTCCGTGGTCAATCACCTCTTGGTGGGCGGGTTGTGTTCCTTCCAGCAGCACACCAACTGCCAGATCGGCGCTGACTGTCGCCTCGACCGTGCGGTCCGAGTCGCTATCGACGCCCATCTCCCATTTGATGCCCGCCTCATCCAGCGCGGCGGTCGCCCCGGATCGGAAAATGCAGTTCCGGCAGAACCCGATACGCAAGGGCTTCTTCCGCCAGACCGAGCCGTTCAGCGCGCCGACCCAGCGCAGCGGTGTCTCTTGCAGGGTTTCCGCCCCCTCACCTGCCGGACCTTCGGTGGTCAGGATCAGGTCATAGGTGCCTTTGGCAAAAGCCGCTTTCAACTCTCGGGTGTTGGAGGTCACCAGATTGACCTTCACTCGGGGAAAACTGGCATTGAAGCGCTGCAAGACGCGCGGCACGAAGGGATGCACCACGTCATGGGGCACGCCCAACATCACCTCGCCTTCAAAGGCCTGATCGGTCAACCGGCCGATCACCTCGTCATTCAGGGCCACCATCCGCCTCGCATAGCTTAACAATTGCTCGCCCGATGCGGTCAGGGCAATGCCGCGGCCCGACCGGTCCAGCAGGTCCAGCCCCAAAAGCTCCTCCAGCCGCTTGAGCTGCATCGAGACCGCCGATTGCGTCAGGTTTAGAAAACCGGCGGCGCGGGTCACACCGCCATTGTCGGCCACCGCCACAAACGAGCGCAGCGTGGTGATATCGAGATTTCGCATATTCACGTTCCTTGATGGCTTACATCAAAAACATTCGTTTTCATAATGAAACACACCCCTCCATATTGTTCAAGGAAATTGATGGGAGTTCACGAAATCATCACCGATGAAAGGGTAGACCGATGACACTGACGACCGAACGCCAAATTCGACACAAGACCCGCAAATCCCTGCAAGGCGCCCTGGCCCGCGCACGCGCTGTTTGGCGTCAACGCCGCAGATTGGAGAAGCTTGACGATGCCGCGCTCAAGGATATCGGCGTCTCACGCAGCGAGGCCATGCGCGAGGCCCGCCGCCCATTCTGGGACGCGCCCGAAACCTGGCGTTGGTGAATTTGGGCAGCGCGAGGCCCCGCTCGTGGCAAATCGACCAAACTATTCGCGAAAACTCGTGAGTTTTCCGCCGTAAAAGCTTGAATTACCCCGCCAGCTTGCCGATATTTGCCAAGGAAAGCTGCCGGTCACTCGCCGGCGGGGAGAGAGTCTTTGCTGATGGAGAGCTTTAATGGCTGAATTCGACACGATCCGGTCAACGGCGGCAGGCGTAAGCGCGGCCCAGATTGACGAGGGTCTGCGCGCCCATATGAACAAGGTCTACGGAACCATGTCCGTAGGCATGTTGATCACCTTTGCCGCTGCCTGGGCGATCTCGGGGCTGGCGGTCACCTCCGATCCGTCGGCGGCTTCGGCGCAATTGCGCGAGGGGCTGTACCTGACTTCGTTCGGCTATGCGATCTACGGCTCGGCGCTCAAATATCTGGTCATGTTCGCCCCGCTGATCTTCGTTTTCGGCTTCAGCGCCGCGATCAACCGGATGTCAGCGGCCACTGCACAGACGGTGTTCTACGCGTTCGCCGCTGTCATGGGCCTGTCGATCAGTTCGATCTTCCTGGTCTTCACCGGCCAATCGATCATTCAGGTCTTCCTGATCACCGCGATCGCCTTCGCGGGCCTGTCGCTCTGGGGCTACACCACCAAGAAGGACATCTCGGGCTGGGGCAGCTTCCTGATCATGGGCGTGATCGGCCTGATCGTGGCCTCGATCATCAACATGTTCTGGCCGATGCCCGGCATGGCCTTCGCGATCTCTATCCTGGGCGTTCTGATCTTTGCCGGCCTGACCGCCTATGACACGCAGAACATCAAGAACACCTACCTGCAGATGGCCCATGCGGGCGATCAGGAATGGCTGGGCAAAGCCGCCATCATGGGCGCGCTGAGCCTCTATCTGGACTTCATCAACATGTTCATGTTCCTGCTCCAGCTGCTTGGCAACCGCGAATAACGCTTCTGCTAAAGACCAAGACCTTCGAGGGCGGGCCAGAACGGACCCGCCCTTTTCTTTTGCCTTGAGGGTTCAATTGATGGATATCGTCCGACTGCATAGCACCGATGCACGGCGTCTGCTGCCACTGCTGCATCAGGTCCATGACCTGCATGTTATGAACCTGCCCGAACGATATCATCCCATCACCACGGATCAGCGGGCGGTGGACTGGCTTGAGGAGTGGCTGTTGCAAGATGCGGTTTATGGGTTTGGTGCGGTGAGCGACGGCACGCTGGTGGGTTATGCGATCCTTGAGATTGAGCAAAAGCCCGAGACGGTTCTGAAACATGCGCGCACCCACGCGATGTTGCAGCATATTTGTGTCGATGCAGGCCACCGCAGGCGCGGCGTCGCTCAGGCACTGTTTCGGGCCGCACAGGCGCATCTGGCACCGATCGGCATCACCGACTACGGGACAGCCTATGCCAGCTTCAATACGAGCTCAGCCGCGCTGATGGCGTCATTGGGGTTCCAGCCAACAATGATCTATGCAAAACGCAAATCCTGAATAGGACGCGCTCAACGACAGTTGAGCGGCACCGCCAGGCCTTCGGTCCGTTTGGCGGATCTGCCCTTCTGATAGACATTGCCCGCCGTCAAGCACCCGGTCAGGCGCGGCACAGCCGCTCCGAAACTGGCCGTAGTGGCTGGCGTTATCTCGAAAAGGGCATTCGCGGGCGCGCGCAACACGGCATAGAGCGACCCGTTCACCGCAACCGAGCTAAGCATGAGCACGCGATCTGCGCCGCCCACCTCGACCGCGTTGCCGACAACCCGCCCGCCATTGTCGATCGCGACAAGCGCCTGACCGCTCTGATCCGGCGCATCGCTGATCACCTGTCTCGGCGGAAGTTCCGCAAACGCCACCGGAACGGAAACGCTGCGCCCGAAATAGGCCTCGGTGTCTCGGGTCGACAGCGTGCGTGGTTCACCGTCGATACCGGTGAAACCGACACCGGTTCTGGGTGCGGCTTCCGTGGCACAGGCAAAGGACAAGGCAGCGAGGGCGGGCAGCAGAAAGTGTTTCATGGCACTCAGGTTTTTGTGGCAGATGCTGGTCAGGGTAACGGCAGCGAGCCCGTTATGACAAGCGCAGCCGCATACGAATGGCTGGGAAGCTGATGCCCGGTTGCAACGGAACCTGTATCGAACCTTCGCTTTGAAACCCCATTGCAGCGTAAAACGGCGCCGCCGTGCGCGTCGACCAGCACTCCATTTCGGCGATGCCTGAAGCCTGCGCCTGAGATAGTGCGTGGGCCAGAACAGCCCGCCCGACGCCCCGGCGCAAAGCCCGATGATCGGTGACCACGTGGCGGATATGGCCCAGGCCGCGTTGCTTGTGGTCTCGTGTCCAGCCGCCCGCCCCAAGTATCGCCTCCGCCCCATCGGCCACAAAGTAGGTACCACAGCCAAACAACTCGGGGCGCGCCCGGCTGATGATCGGCAGCGCCGTCACCAGAACCGACGGCGGGTAATCGGGCTTGAGCAGGCGCGGATAGCTGCGCGCCAACAGCGCATCAACCTCGGCCATGTCGGCCCGTTCCGCCGCCCGAACCCGGATCATCCCGCCCCCTCCAACCCGCGCAGATAGGTCGAAACCTGCGCCCGGCGATAGAAGTGGAACCGCTGCTGGTCCGGGCGTGCACTGGCGAAGAGCTGCTGCAGCCGCGCGCGGCTGGTCCGCCTTGTCCGACAGATGAAACGATAGAATTCCACCGTTTCGCTATGCCACCCCTCAATGCAGCCCTCGGCCATGTCAGGGCGGTTCTGACCTCGATTGCGGATCATCCGCTTGGTGACCCGCCACAAGCGCAGCCCCACCGGCAGATCCAGCCAGATCAGCGTATCTGCCCGCGCCAGCCGGTTGTCATAGGTGGCGGACAACCCGCCCTCGAAAATCCATCGGGCCTGCGCCTCGATTTCGTGCGCCATGGCGATCTTTTCGACGCGCGGCCGCTCCTGCCATCCGGGCAGCCAGTGCACGTGATCCATATGATAGACCGGCAGCCCGGTCACCGCCGTCATATGTCGGGCCAGAGTGCTTTTGCCGGACCCTGGCTGGCCGACGATCATAACCCGTTGCATCAGAACGCTCCGAAACGAAAAAGGGTCACGCGATAACGTGACCCTTTGCCGTGTCATTTCCAGTTAGGGAAAGGCTTACTTGATCTTGCCTTCCTTGTACTCGACATGCTTGCGGGCCACCGGATCATATTTGCGCACGACCATCTTTTCGGTCATGGTGCGTGCGTTTTTCTTGGTCACGTAGAAGTGGCCCGTACCTGCGGTCGAGTTCAGACGGATCTTGATGGTCGTCGGTTTCGCCATGGTCTCTACTCCTGCGCCCGAAAGGCGCGCGGCCCTCGGTTGAATTCCTATGAGCGTGCGCTTTTACCCGCAGCACCCACCGAGTCAACCAGATTCTGCATCCCGCGCCTGATATCTGCTGACCTTTCGCGGCGGCACGATCTTTTTCGTATCACCGCCTTATTTGCGCCATCCTCGACGGGTGATCTTCGGAGTGAGCTCTTTGCCAAGGAATCCCCCATGCGCCATATCCTGATCGCCTCCACCCTTGCGCTTGCCGCTTGCGCAGCCCCGGATGCCAGTGTCAGCAATCGAAACCTTCCACGCTCTATGCAACCCGGCGGCCCGGCCTCGATCATTGGTCAGGACCCGCCTGCTGTGGTCACACCTCTTGCTGGATCGGGATCGATCATAGCTGGCGGTACTACGCGGCACCTGTCGGCCAATGAGACGGTAACGGTTACACGAACCAGCCCCAGCGCGGTGGTCGAGACCTATCGCTATGGCAGTGGACAACAAACGACAGCCCCCAAAGCGACCGCTGCAGCTGCAGCGCTTCAAACACCCGACGGAACGTCTCGCGTGCCTGTCTACCAACTCGCCCCGTTGCCCTCCACGCCTTATCTGAACCGTAAAATGGACCGCGTGATCAAGGCTGCCCGAAAAACAAGCGGTGTCCCGGTCTCGACAGGAGAGTATAGCGGAACCTTGAGGCGGATTGATTTCGGGACCACGAGCTATGCGGTATATGACCCGGTCACGCTGGGCCTGAAAGGTACCTTCAACCCGCGCAAAGCTGTCGTGGATCTTGCCCAACTGGCCCGCGTGCAAACCGGCTGCACGGGCGCGGAACGTGGGGACGCGGCCTTGGGTAATAGTGGCGCTTTCCACAAAGCCTTGGTGGTTCCTATTTCCTGCACAAGATGACGAGGCCGTCATTGGGCCGCAGCTAGCTGTGCGACCCAACTGCCATGCATGAACACGAGAAGGGAGAAGGGCTTACCCGCTCAAAGGCACGCCCATCTGGGCATGGATCTGACGCCGCGCGGCATCGCTCAAACGAAGCGACTGCGCGAGCAGATCCAGATACTGCGCCTCGGCTCCGGTATCGATGCGCATGACGGCAAGCGATGTTGCGTAAACCTGTGCGGCGGCGGCACCCTGCGCGGCTTGCGCAAGCCCTGCAATGTTCATCGGCGCGGCCAGTTGTTCTTCGACAAAAGCGCGCTCCTCGGCGCTGATATCGTCGCCCAGGGCGTCTAGGATGACCTGCCGTTCTGCATCATCGATCTCGCCATCCGCTTTGGCAGCCTGAATCATCGCCCGCAGCATCAGCTTGGCCTGCTCCTCCATTGCGGTTTCAACGGGCGTACCGCGAAACATCGCGCTCATCATATCCGCAGATTGTTTTCCCCCTGACAGGGCCGCGCCTTGCATTGAGGACATCAATCCGCCCAGGCCCGCCATAGCCGCGCCCTGCCCGCCCGCGCCCGCAAACTGGCCAAGCATGTTCTGGATTTGCTCACTTGCGCCGCCAAGCCCGAACTTCTCGGCCATTACACCGATCTGGTCCAATCCCATCTGGCCCTGCCCACCTTGGAACATGTTCTGCAATCCGGCCATGCCCCCCATCTGCTGGTACTTTTCCATACCTTTGGCAGCAGCAAAACCAACAGCGACCGAGGCCAGCGTTTTCATGAAACTCATCGTGAATCCTCCTCCGGAACAGGCCACCACTGTAGCGGCGGGGCTCTATCGTGACCATGACGATCTATTTGATCGCCGATTGAAGAGGCTCGCGACGATTGCCCAGACATCACAACCCAAGACGGATGGCCGGTTTTGTGGCGGCAAAATCTTGTGTTAACGTTCAGGGGTTTGGACCACGGTCTTTGATCAACAATTTGGAGCTTAGAATGATATTTCCGCACCTGTCTCGCGTCGCGTTCGCCGGTATCAGTGCAGCCATTTTCCTGATTGCGCCCCATTCTCTTGCGGCAGAGACTTTCGAAAGAATCTCCACAGAGGCTGAGTTTTCGCAGTTGGTTGTCGGGAAAAAGCTGACCCTCGGCAAGAACTGGTTCGTCATAAGAAAAAATGGCAGCCTCAAGGGCGACTTCAACGGTGAGAAGCTGAAAGGCGCCTGGCAATGGCGCGACGGCTATTGGTGCCGGACATTGAAATCCCACAGCAAAAACACGGATTGCCAGCTTTGGGAGGTCAGCGGAGACGAGTTTCGCGTCACACGCGCCAAGGGCAAGGGCAAGAGCTTTACCTATATCGTCAAATAGCGAAGCCCTGTGCGCGCGGAGGGCCTATAAGCCGGATCCTGTTCGGGGGATCTCTCCCCTTCGATGACCATTCATCTAGGGTGTCCGTTGCCGGACACCTCCAGCTGCCAACCCGACCCCTCTCGGTTGAAGCGAGCCTAGCGGCGGTTTCGGCTTGCGCCGACCTGCCCGCGCGGGGGTCCTATTTGGCATTGCTCCCGGTGGGGCTTGCCGTGCCACCGCTGTTGCCAGCGGCGCGGTGGGCTCTTACCCCACCGTTTCATCCTTACCCCGGCGTGTTGCCGGAGGCGAACCTTCGACGAACCGGGGCGGTTTCATTTCTGTGGCGCTTTCCGTCGGGTTGCCCCGCCCGGGCGTTACCCGGCACCGTTGCTTCAGGGAGTCCGGACTTTCCTCGTGAGGTTGCCCTCCCGCGGCCATCCGGCCCTCCGCGCTAGTGCCCACCTATGCGGCACCTCATTCGCGGTCAAGAGCATACGGCACCACCCCGCGCCATGGCCGTTCGAACTGCCTTGGCTACGCTAGGCTTTTTCGCCTGCCAAGGACGCGATATCGGCTGCGGACAGCGCGCCGCTGGCATGCGGGCGATGGCGCAGGCGTACCGCAGAGAGCAGCGTGCTGTCATCAACATCCGCTGTATATCCCGCCCGCCGCGCCAAGTCGCGGAAATCCGCGTTTGAAACCCCGTCGGTTTCATTCGGGCCAAGCACGCGCGCCGCGAGGCCAAGCTTTTCGAGCCGCAGCCAGTCAAATCGCGGTCCCGGATCAATCTTTCGGCCCGGCGCCATGTCGGAATGGCCAATCACGTTCCGCGGCGGGATATCCCAGCGTTTTAGAATGATGCGCAGCAGCGCCTCCAGTGCGACCATCTGCGGCTGCGCGAAGGGTGTCGCCCCGGCATTGTCTAACTCAATCCCGATCGAGCGCGAGTTGATATCACTCATCCCGCGCCATTCCCCAGCACCGGCGTGCCAGGCGCGATCCTCTTCGCGCACCATCTGCCATGTCGTGCCATCGGACCCAATCAGGTAATGCGCCGAGACCTCGGCCTCGGGCAGGCAGAGCCGTTTCAGCGCGGCTTCGGCGCTGGTCATGGCGGTGTAGTGGATCACTACGAAACGCGGCGTCAGACCGTCTCGGCGCGGTCCGAAATTCGGGGACGGATGCCAGATCGGCTCCACGCCTCAGTTGCTGACCGCGTTGCGGTAAGACGACGGATCCCAGTCGCAGGCATAGCCGTCGCCATCGGGGTCCAGCCCCTTGCGATCACGCTGCGGCCCGCCACCTTCGAGAAACGCGATCTGCGCCAGATCGGGCGAGGCAAATCCTGCGCAATTGCGCTGCGCCTTGGCCTGCAGGTTGAATCCGGCCCGCGAATAGAGCTTGGTGCCCTTCGGGTGAGAGGTGCTCAGTGCGTATTGCACGATATTGGGCTGTGCCGACCCGCTACGCTCGGGCACGGCGGTGGGGGCCACTTGCTGATAGTTGGCCCGGTTCTGCGCGATACGCTGCGCATCGCTTTCAATGGTCTGGCGACTGGAAACGGCGCTAAAATCGTTCTCGTCAGAAATCCCGGGATTGTTGATGAGCTGTGGTGCGGCGTTCGTTGGGCTGGCCTGTACCGGCGCGACGCCCGAATTGCCCTGCGACTGTTGCAACGCATAGGCGGTTTCGCGGGCGATATCCTCGGCGCTGCCGGTGGCGGGCAGCGACGTACCGGTGCCGGATACGCCCGGTGTCGGATTGGACGTTGCCGAAAGCGGCGCACCTGTCGTGTCATAGCTGGTGAGGGTTTCCGACGATACGGCAGAGGGCGGTGCCAACGGGTCGCCCGTCACTGTCTGGCCGGCAAGCACAGCCTCTCGCTGCGCCTGATAGGTGGGTGTATTGAATCCTGCCCCGGAATCGGGAACCGTCGATTGGCAAGCTGCCAGAACCCCAAAAACGGGAACCAGATAGAGTACGCGCATGACCATCGTCCTGCTGATTTTGCTACGGCGGGTATCTACCACCATTTCCCGGCTTTGGCCACAAAACCGGCAGCCGATTCCAGCGCATAGGCCGTATTCAGCAGATCGCCTTCTTCCCACGGCCGCCCGATCAGTTGCAGACCCAGCGGAAGCCCTTGTTTGTCGAGCCCTGCGGGCACCGAGATGCCCGGCAGTCCTGCCAGGTTCACGGTCACTGTAAAGACGTCGTTCAAATACATTTGAACAGGATCGGCATCCGCCATCTCGCCCAGACCAAAGGCCGCCGAAGGGGTGGCCGGGGTCAGAATCGCGTCGATGCCCTGTGCAAAGACGTCCTCGAAATCCTTCTTGATCAGGGTGCGAACGCGGCGCGCGCGGTTGTAATATGCGTCGTAGAAACCAGCCGACAGCACATAAGTGCCGATCATTACCCGGCGCTGCACCTCGTGGCCGAAGCCCTCGGCACGGGTTTTTTCGTACATCTCGGTGATGCCGTCCCCTTGCGCCAACTGCGCCCGGTGGCCGTAGCGCACGCCATCATAGCGGGCCAGGTTCGACGAAGCCTCGGCAGGTGCGATCACGTAATAGGCAGGCAGCGCGTATTTGGTGTGCGGCAGCGAGATATCGACGATCTCGGCTCCGGCGGCTTTCAGCATCTCGGTGCCATCGGCCCAGAGCTGTTCGATCTCGCCGGGCATGCCATCCATCCGGTATTCTTTCGGGATACCGATCTTCTTGCCCTTGATATCGCCGGTCAGCATCGCTTCGAAATTCGGCACAGCTAGATCGGCGGAGGTAGAATCCTTCGGGTCATGGCCGCACATTGCTTCCAGCATGATCGCGGCATCGCGCACCGATTTGGTCATCGGCCCGGCCTGATCCAGCGAGGAGGCAAAGGCGATGATACCCCAGCGCGAGCAACGGCCATAGGTGGGCTTGATGCCGGTGATGCCGGTGAATGCCGCTGGCTGGCGGATCGAGCCACCGGTATCGGTGCCGGTCGCGGCAAGGCACAGGTCAGCCGCCACGGCGCTGGCCGAGCCACCCGACGACCCACCCGGTGTGAGCGGCGCATCGTCATTGCCGCGCCGCCACGGGTTCACCACGTTGCCATAGGTCGAGGTCTCGTTCGACGAACCCATCGCGAATTCATCCATATTGAGCTTGCCCAGCATCACGGCACCCGCATCGGCCAGTTGCTGGCTGACGGTGGATTCGTACTCCGGCTTAAAGCCCTCAAGTATCGCGCTGGCGGCTTGGCTCTCCACGCCTTTGGTGCAGAACAGATCCTTTATGCCCACCGGCAGACCGCACATGGCGGGCGCATCACCCGACTTGATCCGTTCATCCGCCGCATTGGCGCGTTCCATCGCGATCTCTGGGGTCTTGTGCACAAAAGCGTTCAGCGCGCCGGCATCCTCGATGGCCTTCAGGCAGGCTTCGGTCAGTTCGACAGAGGTGGTCTCACCCTTGCGCAGCAGATCGCGAGCCTCGGCCAGGCCCAGAGTGTTCAGTTCAGTCATTATTCCACCACCTTCGGAACCGCAAAGAAGCCCTCGCGCGCATCGGGGGCATTGGCCAGCACCTTGTCCTGCTGGTTGCCGTCCGTGACCACATCCTCGCGCCGTTTCAGTCGCATCGGCGTAACCGAGACCATGGGCTCGACCCCGTCGACATCGACCTCGTTGAGCTGTTCGATGAACCCGAGGATCGTGTTGAATTCCGAGGCCAGCGCCGGCAGCGCGTCATCCTCGACCTTGATCCGGGCCAGCTTGGCCACTTTGGCGGCGGTGCTTTGGTCAATCGACATCGGTTTCCCTCATATGTGTCAGGGGGCATTTACCGCCGTGCGCGCCCGGTCGCAAGGGCTGTGGCACGCGATTCAATTGGTCAATGGGGTGCCACCAAGGCCGCGTACGCCCTGCGCTTGCAACTCCGCCACCAAAGCGTCGGTGTCGATCTCCTGCACCGGAACATTTCGAGCCTGCGCCATTCCTGCCGCAATGCCTGTGGCCTGCCCCATCGCCATGCATTGCGGCATTCCGCGCACCGAGGCAAAGGCCGTGGGATCCGCCGACAGGATGCGGCCCGCGAACATCAGATTCTCGATCCGTCTCGGCACCAGCGAGCGAAACGGAATGGTGTAATAGCCGCCCCGCTCGACCATGGCGTCATGGGTCATCTCGTCCGAGGCGCGCATCACGTCATCAATCGGGTTGTCGCAGGCCACGATCCCGTCTTCGAACTTGCGCCCGCGCGCCAGATCGGCACCGGTGACCTGCACCATGCCCTCCAGCTTGCGGGTTTCGCGCACACCCACGGTGGGTCCCAGATAAGTCAGGCGCGCGTGTTCAAAGCCCGGGACGTCGCTGCGCAGAAACTCGGCCAGTTGGCGGCAGCGCCGGCGGCCTTCTTGCGTGGCCTGTGCCATTGCCTGCGGATCGGTGCCATCGATGCCGCGGATCACCACCGAGTTGCAAAACACCGTGTCGCGGTGAAAGCCCTTCATCAGATAAAGCTGCGCGAGATGCTCATGCAGGCGACCCTCGGCGATGCCTTTGGCCGCGTAGCGCCGGAAATAGGGGTCGTTCTCGGCAAAGACCCGGCTCCAATCTGCGTTCACCATCAGGAAGGACAGTGTCACGCCCATCATATTCCCCTGCCCGTCGCCCAGTGTATAAGGCACGCCCGCTTTGGCAGAGATGTCGCCATCGCCCGAGCAATCAATGACAACCCCAGCGCGGACGAGATGCAGGCCGTGGCGGTCATAGAACTCGATCGCCTCAATCCTGTTGCCCTGCATCCGAGGCAGTATTGCGGTGCTGTTCACATGTACCCGCACGCCCGCTTCTTCGAGCATTTCAAACATCGTGAGCGTTGCAATGTCATGGTCATACTGAATCTCGGGGCCAAAGTTCTCCAGCGTGCAAGGGCGCTTTTCGGCCATTGGCGGGTCCATCTCGGTCAATCGCTGCTCCAGTTCCTCCATGAGCCCGCCGATGCTGACATCCTGCGGATAGGCCGCGCCCCAGGGCATGCCAGGACAAAAGGCCATCACACCGCCCAGTTTCGGCCCCGCCTCAAGCAGGATCACGTCGAGCCCCTGTCGCCCTGCCGCCACCGCTGCACCGAAACCCGCTGTGCCACCTCCGATGACCAGAACATCCGCCGTTAGCTCTGCCATCTTGTCCTACCTCCCGATCAACGCGCTGGCTGCACCATGTGACGCCGATAGACCTCGATCATCCAACCCAGCATAGTCGCATTCAGGATATGCCAGAGGAAATGCGTGCCCATCGGGAGGACCGAACAGATCGGGTCGTCCAGCGACCGGAAGGTGATCGACAGCATCAAGATCACCGCACCGATGATCATACCCCGAGCTGTATCGGGCGCGCGTGACCTCAAGCCAAACGCAAAGACCAAGATCAACAGCGGAATAGGGGCGTAGGCTGATGACCCTCCAAGCCCCGGAACCATCGCAAAAAGAGGCGCGGTGAGGGCCGCGTAGGGAATGAACAACGTAGTTAGCAGCAAAGCGGGCCAACGGCTCAGCCCCAGAAAGTCGCGGTTGACCCCGTAGAAATAGACCAGGATGAACAGCAATATCGGCACCACATCTGCCATCGCCGCCCAGACCTGTGCATGGGTGTGGAACAGATAGCTGCCCACACCGATCGCCGCCAAAATCCCGACCAGAACCACCGCCAGTGGCAGGCCCTGCCCCCGCACCCGTCGCCACATGATGAGAGCCGCGATAAGAAAAGCGGCATTGGTCACCGCATTGATCGGCTCGGCCCAATATCCCGGATCGAGCCGTTCGCAATAGCCGTCGATTTCGCGCATCCATTCCATGGATTTTTACTTAGCCGATGCTAGGCTGGCGCCAACAGGGAAAAAGGAGTGATCTCATGGACATCATCTGGCTCGGCCATGGCAGCTTTCGGATCGAAACAGGCGACAAGGTTCTGCTGCTGGACCCGTGGCTGACCGGAAACCCGGAACTGCCCGAGGACAAACATGACGACGCCATCGCCGGTGCAACCCACATCCTGCTGACCCATGCCCATTTCGATCACGTGATCGATGTGCTGCCGCTGGCGAAAAAACTGAGCATTCCAGTGATCGGCCAATATGATTTGATGGGATATTGGGGCGAGGCCGAGGGGATCGAAACTGTGGGCTTCAACAAGGGCGGCACCATCGATCTGGACGGGGTCAGCCTGACCATGGTGCCCGCCTCGCACAGCTCGACCTTCTCGACGCCCGAAGGTTTGCGCACCGGTGGAAGCGAGGTTGGCTTTATGTTGCGTGCCGAGGGCAAGACCGTCTATATCTCCGGCGACACCGACATCATGGCCGACATGGAGTGGATGGGGGATTATTACAAACCCGAAATCGGCGTGCTCAGCGCAGGCGGGTATTTTACCATGGACATGAAGGCAGCGGCCTATGCGGCCAAACGCTATTTCAATTTCAAAACCGTAATCCCCTGTCACTACAAGACCTTCCCGATCCTCGCGCAATCGGCCCAGGAGTTGATCGACGGGCTGCCGGGCGTGGCGGTGATCGAGCCAGAGGTGATGACAGCAATCACTGTCTGACCGACACATGAAAGGTGCTCCAGAGCGGGTGGTGAACAGCGAATTGGAACGTGACGCCCAACGAAAATGGTGGCTGCTTGGCGCGATGAGCGGTGTGCTGGGCCTGATCGTGCTGGATGAAACCATCGTCGCGGTCTCTCTGCCTTCGATCACCAGCGAACTGGGCCTGTCAGTCTCGGCGGCGCATTGGGTGGTCAACGCCTATCTGCTAAGCTTCACCTGCGCAGTGGCCATCGCTGGCCGGCTGGGCGATCACTTTGGCAGAAAGCGCTACTTCTCCGCCGGCGCGGCGGTGTTTGCCGCGGCCTCGTTGCTGGCGGCGCTGGCCACCGACGGGGCGACGCTGATTGCGGCGCGCGCCTTTCAGGGCATTGCCGCAGCGGTGATCTTCCCCACATCGATCGCTCTGATCACAGCGGCATTCGCGCCGGAGGAACGCGGCCTTGCCTTTGGATACCAAACCACCTTCGGCGGTATCTTCATGGCCTCGGGCCCGCTGATCGGCGGATTGCTGACCGAAATGCTGTCCTGGCGCCTGATCTTCTGGATCGGCATCCCCATTGTGATCGGGATCGCCCTGCTGCTCTGGCTGATCTGGTCGCCCACCTACGATCCGGAGCGACCAGCGGCGACATCGCAAACGAGGCTGGAGCGGACCGGACCGGCATTGCTGATCGCCGGGCTCTTCGGTTTGGTCACCTATGTGATGCAGGCGCCAAGCTGTGGTTGGGCCTCGCCACTGTCGCTCGGGCTCGTCATCCCGGCCCTTGCGGTGCTGGCACTGTTTCTGCGGCAGGAACTGACACATCCGGCCCCGCTGCTGGATCTTGCCTTGCTAAAAATTCCGGAATTCGGAGGCGGCGTGATGGTCTTTGCCATCTTCCAACTGGAAAAGATCGCGATCTTTGTTTTTGCCGCCCAGTATTTCCAGACCGTGCTGGGCAAATCCCCGATCCTTTCGGGCGTCGTGGTTTCGCTGGCCATCCTTCCGACGCTGGTGACATCCGTGCTTGTCGGAAAGGCGACGGATCGCTTCGGGTCCAGGCTAACGCTGACCCGGGGCGCGGCCGTGCACGGTATCGCGATCGTTCTCTTCGCCGCTGCGACGTATCAGCAGAACTACCTGCTTGCATTCCTGCCGCTGATCCTATGGGGCGCGTCGATGCCGAGCATCGCGATCCCGATCAGGCGGGTGCAGATGAACGCCGTTCCCAAGGACAAGCACGCGCAGGCCAGCGGAATGAACATGACGATCCAGATGCTGGGCGGCAGCCTCGGCCTGGCCGCCTGCAGCGCGATTCTGGCCGAAACGCAAAGCTATCCGTTGCTCTTTCTTCTGGTGGGTCTTGTCACGCTCCTGGTCGTGCCGATTGGCCGGCGTTGCATCGCGGGCCAGCAGAGCACGGCTTAGGTGCACAGGGCTAGCGCCGCCCCTGAAAGAAATTCCGCAACAGCTCTGCCGCTTCCTCGCCCGCGATGCCGTCATAGACCTCGGGCACATGATGCGACTGGCTGTGAGAGAACACCCGCGCGCCATGGGCCACGCCGCCGGACTTTGGATCAGACGCACCATAATAGATCCGGGAGATCCGGACGGCGGCGATGGCGGCGGCGCACATGGCACAAGGCTCCAGCGTCACGTAAAGGTCATGGCCCGGCAGGCGTTCGGACCGCGCCGCCGCACAGGCCGCACGCAAAGCCAATATCTCGGCATGTGCGGTGGGGTCGTTCATCTCGCGGGTGCGATTTCCGGCAGCGGCCACAACCGCACCATCGGGTGAGACGATCACCGCGCCCACCGGCACCTCGCCGCGTTCAGCGGCGGCGCGCGCTTCGCTGAGGGCCTGCGCCATATGGGATCGGAACACCATGCCCCTGACTGCCGCACATCTTCGGGTTTCGCAAGCGCGGCAAATGGTCTAAAGCCCGGCCATGAGCAGCACACCCCCTCCCGGCGACCGGATCGCCAAGGTTCTGGCCCGCGCCGGGATCGCCTCGCGCCGTGAAGCCGAGCGGATGATCGAAGCAGGTCGTATTACGGTGAACGGCAAGAAGATCGACAGCCCGGCGCTGAACGTGACGGCCAAGGACAAGATCACCGTCGACGGCAAACCGGTGAGCGAGCCTGAACCCGCGCGGCTCTGGCTTTACAACAAGCCTACTGGGCTGGTCACCACGACCAGCGACGAGAAGGGTCGCAAAACGATTTATGACGACCTGCCCGAGGATCTGCCGCGGGTGATGAGCGTCGGGCGGCTCGACCTCAACTCCGAAGGGCTGTTGCTGCTGACCAATGATGGCGGCGTCAAACGCAAGCTGGAACTGCCTTCGACCGGGTGGCTGCGCAAATACCGTGTGCGGATCAATGGCCGCCCCAAGGACGAGGATTTCGCGCCCTTGCGGCAGGGTCTGGTGATCGATGGTGAGCGGTTTCAGAAAATGACCGTGACGCTTGATCGCCAGCAGGGTGCAAATGCCTGGGTCACAATCGGCCTGCGCGAGGGCAAGAACCGAGAGATTCGCCGCGCGATGGAGGATATCGGCTTTGCGGTGAACCGTCTGATCCGGGTGTCTTACGGCCCGTTCCAGCTTGGCAACCTGAAACAAGGCGAGGTCGAAGAGGTCCGCCGCAGGGTGCTGCGCGACCAGCTTGGGCTGGATGCCGAGGGCAAGCCCGACCAGAAACGCCCCGCCCGACAACAGCGTCAGCGCAGGGGGGCGCCAAAAAACTCCCGCTCATGAGCGGTTTAACGCAACCTTCCCCCTAGCAAGGTGCGCCTGCATCGCCTAGATTCGCAGCCAATGCATCCGAGTTCGGGGGAGTTATGTCTCAATCTGGCATCCAGAAAGCCGCTTTCATCGCGCTTTTGATCCTGATGCTGGGTGTTGCCACCGGCTGGATCGGTGGACTCTGACGCCATGGCACAGAAATTTGGCGGAAAATACAGCCCGCAATCACAGGATGAGACGGGGCAGGCGCAGGCCAAACGCGGCCAGTTTGACGGCGCGCGGGTCGATCCGGCGGGTTTCCGCACCAACATCCTGTTCCTGCCGCCGCTGCTGATCGCGTTCTTTTCACTCAATGATGGGGCAGTCGGCTTGACCATGGGGCTGGTCGCTGCCGCCCTGCTGGTGCTCGCAGCCTGGCTGTTGCGCGAGGGTTTGCGCGCCGAAAGCGCCTATCACGCCCGGAAAGTCGCGCGCCGCCCGGCTTTTCCGCGCAAAATCTTTTCCTCGGTTCTGACCGGGCTGGGCATTGGCCTGACCGCCTACAAGAACGAATTGATGGATGCAGGCACCGCCAGCCTGCTGGCCCCTGCCCTTTATGGCATCGTCACCGCCGCTCTGCATGGCACTGCGTTTGGGCTCGACCCGATGAAGGACAAGGGCATGGAAGGCATCGACACCTTTCAGCAAGACCGCGTGGCCCGCGCGGTGGATGAGGCGGAAACGCTGCTGGCTGAGATGAGCGACGCCATCAAACGCGCGGGCGACCGCAAGGTCGAGGCGCGGGTCGAGCGGTTTCAGACCACCGCGCGCGAGCTATTCCGCACGGTCGAAGAAGACCCCCGCGACCTGACCGCCGCCCGCAAATACCTGACGGTCTATCTGCGCGGCGCCCGCGACGCCTCTGTCAAGTTCGCCGACATCTACGCCCGCACCCGCGATGCGCAGGCTCTGACCGATTACACCGCGCTGCTGGACGATCTTGAGCAGAACTTCGCCGCGCGCACCCGCAAGATGCTGCTGGATGATCGCAGCGACCTGACTGTTGAAATAGACGTGTTGCGTGAAAGACTGCAGCGCGAAGGCGTACGGTTGGACTGACCGGCGAAAATTTGAATAGGGGAGATTTTAATGTCTGACACCGTCCGCAAGAAGGCCGAAGAAGCAACGGCAATCGTCAAAGAAGTGACCGAGATCGAATTACCCGCACCGCAGAACGCGATTGTTCCTCTGGAAGAGGCTGACGAGCCGGTCAAGGCCGAAATCCGGCAGCGCATGGACGAGATCAACATGGATGATACGAACTCGATCGTGTCCTTCGGGTCAGGTGCGCAGGCCGAATTGCAGGAAATCAGCCAGGCCATGCTGGCCGATGTGCGCAACAAGGATGTGGGCCCGGCGGGCGACAGCCTGCGCAATATCGTCACCACAATCCGCGGTTTTTCGGTCAGCGAGTTGGATGTGCGGCGCAAGGCAAGCTGGTGGGAAAGGCTGATGGGCCGGGCGGCGCCTTTCGCCAAGTTCACTGCGCGTTTCGAAGAGGTGCAGGGCCAGATCGACAAGATCACCGATGATCTGCTGGGCCATGAACATACGCTGTTGAAAGATATCAAATCGCTCGATCTGCTCTATGACAAGACGCTGGGCTTTTATGACGAATTGGCGCTTTATATTGCGGCGGGCGAGGAAAAGCTGACCGAGCTCGACAGCACCGAAATCCCTGAAAAAGAAGCTGCGGTCGAGGCCGCGCCGGAAGAAGAACAGGTGATGAAGGCGCAGGAACTACGCGACCTGCGCGCCGCCCGGGACGATCTGGAACGCCGGGTGCATGACCTAAAGTTGACGCGCCAGGTGACGATGCAGTCTTTGCCCTCGATCCGGCTGGTGCAGGAAAACGACAAGTCGCTGGTGACCAAGATCAATTCGACCCTGGTCAACACAGTGCCGCTCTGGGAAACGCAATTGGCGCAGGCAGTCACCATCCAGCGCAGCGCCGAAGCCGCCGCCGCCGTGCGTGACGCCAACGACCTGACCAACGAGTTGCTGACCGCCAATGCCGCAAACCTGCGCGAAAGCAACAAAATGATCCGGCAAGAGATGGAGCGCGGCGTCTTTGACATCGAAGCGGTCAAGCAGGCCAATGCCGATCTGATCGGCACCATCAATGAAAGCCTCGCCATCGCCGACGAGGGCAAGGCCAAACGCGCCGCCGCCGAAGAGGAGCTCAAGAAGATGGAAACCGAACTGCGCGACACACTGGCTTCGGCCAAGGCGCGCAAGGACGGTCTGGGCGATACTGCGTCAACAGCGGTTCCCGGCTGATCCTATATGGCGCACGCTCGGGCAGATACGCGGATCGGGGCGACCCGGATCGGGGCCACGGCCCTGCTGCTTATGCTGCTTGGGGCGTGCGAGCAGGGTCTTCAGACCTCGCTCACGCCCCCTGCCCGCCCCGACGATTTGGTTCCGACAGAACCAGTCGCGGTCACCCCGTCCGCAAAAAGTCAGGATCTGGCGCGTTACTATGAGAAGGTACAGAATGACCTTCTGACGCGCGGGCTGCTGCGCACCGATGGGGGCGGCCCTGATACGCCCTATGACGCCGAAGATCTGGTCCGCAACTTCGAAGTCATCGCCTTTTTTGATGAATATTCCCCGGTCGCCGCACCGCTCTCCAGCCGCCGCGCAAGCGGGCGACTCAGCCGCTGGTCAGGACCGGTGCGCATCAGCACGGAATTCGGGGCATCCGTGCCTCTCGATCGTCGCGAGCAGGATGCGCGCAATGTCTCCAATTTCGCGGATCGCCTCGCCCGGCTGACCAAACATCCGATCACCGCCAGCAATCGCAACCCCAATTTCCATGTTTTTGTGGCCGGTGAAGACGATACAGATTTCGTGCAGGCGCGCTTAAAGCAGATCATCCCGTCGATCAGCGCAAATGAACTGGCGCTTTTCGACAACCTGCCACGCTCGTTCTATTGCCTTGTCGTGGCGGTTTCGGCCAATGGCGCACCGCAGAACTATACCCGGGCCGTGGCGCTTGTACGCGCCGAGCACCCCGATCTGGTGCGGCTGAGCTGCATCCACGAAGAGATTTCGCAAGGGTTGGGCCTGCCCAATGACAGCCCAGCCGCGCGGCCTTCGATCTTTAACGATGATGATGAGTTTGCGCTGCTGACCAGCCATGACGAAAAACTGCTGACAATGCTGTACGACCCGCGCCTGCGACAGGGCATGACTGCCGATCAGGCGCGGCCCGTGTCCGAGGTTATTGCGCGGGAACTGACGGGCCCCTCTTCATAGGCCCAAAGACAGGAGAAAGACTGCACCATGGGTATTTTTGATTTTCTTTCCGGTGAGTTCATCGACGTCATCCATTGGGTAGATGACACCCGCGACACCATGGTCTGGCGGTTCCAGCGTGAAGGGCATGAGATCAAATACGGCGCCAAGCTGACCGTGCGCGAGGGGCAGTCGGCGGTTTTTGTGCATGAGGGGCAGTTGGCGGATGTATTCACGCCGGGGCTCTACATGTTGGAAACCAATAACATGCCGATCATGACGACGCTGCAGCATTGGGATCACGGGTTCAAAAGCCCGTTCAAATCCGAGATTTATTTCGTCAACACAACCCGGTTCAACAACCTCAAATGGGGTACCAAGAACCCAATCATGCTGCGCGATCCGGAGTTCGGGCCAACCCGCATCCGGGCCTACGGCACCTACACCGTGCGGGTGAAGGACCCCGCCAAGTTCCTGATCGAGATCGTCGGCACCGATGGCGAGTTCACCATGGACGAGATCAGCTATCAGATCCGCAACATCATCGTGCAGGAGTTTTCCCGCGTCATCGCCGCGTCAGGCATCCCGGTGCTGGATATGGCGGCCAACACCGCTGATCTGGGCAAGCTGATCGCCGCCGAGGTCTCGCCCGTGGTCGATGCCTACGGCCTGGAGATGCCGGAATTCTACATTGAAAACATATCGCTCCCACCCGCAGTTGAAGCGGCGCTGGACAAGCGGACCTCGATGGGATTGGCGGGGGATCTGGGCAAGTTTACCCAGTATTCAGCTGCCGAGGCCATGACCGCTGCGGCCAACAATCCCGGCGGCGGTGGCGGCATGGGCGCGGGTCTTGGCATGGGAATGGGCATGGCGATGGCGCAGCAACTGGGGAACATGGCAGCGGGTCAACCGTCAGGCCCCTGGGGATCGCCCGTCCCCGCTGCCGCGCAACCCGCAGCATCCGTGGCACCGCCGCCTCCGCCGCCAGTAGAGCATGTGTGGCATATCGCGGTTGACGGGCAGACTTCTGGCCCGTTCTCCAAGGCCAAGCTGGGGCGAATGGCAACCGCTGGCGAGATCACCCGCGAAACCTATGTCTGGACCGCCGGTCAGGACGGCTGGAAACGCGCCGAAGACGTGCAGGAACTGGCGCAGCTCTTTACCATCCTGCCGCCGCCCCCACCGGGCGCATAGCACGTCAACAGGAAGGCCGATCCATGTCGCCACTCGATGACATTCTCAATTTTCGTCAGGTCAGTGACCGGCTCACCCTGTCCGGTCAGCCCACGGAAGACCAAATAACCGCGCTGGCAGACGCCGGAGTGACGGATATCATCAACCTCGGGCCGCATGACAACAAGGGCGCTCTGGAAGATGAACCAGGCACCGTCGCGGCAGCGGGGATGACATATCACTACATACCCGTCGATTTCGATAACCCGACAGAGCAGGACTACATTGCCTTTACCGATACTCTTGTCGCGCTCGGCGACGCACGTGTGCACGTGCATTGCATTTACAACGCACGCGTCTCCGCCTTCATGCTGCGCCTCGCCCGGGAGTGGCACGGCGACAGTACTGCCGCTGAAGCACTCATGGAGGGCATTTGGCGCCCGGGCGGCGTGTGGGCTGCGTTTCTTGGGCATGAGGCAGACATCGACCAACCCAATCGCTATCTGGGCTACGACTATTGATGACCCAGAACCAAACCACTCCGCTGTCTGAGCATCGCTTTCCTTGCGAGAACTGCGGGGCCGACTACCGGTTTGAACCCGCCAGCGGAACGCTGGTCTGCGGGCATTGCGGACATACCGAGCAGATCAGTGCGGGACCGTGGAAAGGCAGCAGCCTGCGCGAGTTGGATTTTGATACTGCAATCGCGCAAGCCCTGCCCGAGGCGGAAATCGAGGAAACCCGCGTCCTTTCCTGCCCCAACTGCGCCGCACAGGTGGAGTTCGACCCCGATACCCACGCTGCCGAATGCCCCTTCTGCGCCACCCCGGTTGTGACCGACACCGGTATCAACCGCCACATCAAGCCGCGCGGCGTTCTGCCCTTTGCGCTGGATGAGCGCAATGCGCAAAAAGCCATGTCGGATTGGTTGGGCGCGCTCTGGTTTGCGCCCGACGGGCTGAAAGAATACGCTCGCAAAGGGCGCAAGATGCAGGGTGTCTACGTGCCCTACTGGACCTTCGACGCGGATACCAAGTCGCGCTATCGCGGCGAGCGCGGGATCGTCTATTATGAGACCCGCACGGTCATGCGGGACGGAAAGCGGGTACAGCAACAGGTTCCGAAAGTGCGTTGGACACCGAAATCGGGCCGGGTCGCGCGGTTATTCGATGATGTGCTTGTGCTGGCCTCACGCTCGCTGCCGAAGAAATACACCGACGCGCTGGAGCCATGGGACCTGCCTGCACTGGAGCCCTATCAACCAGAATACCTGGCCGGGTTCCGGGCCGAGGCCTATACGGTCGAATTGAAGGAAGGTTACCGCGAGGCACGCGATCATATGGACCGGGTGATCGACCGCGACGTGCGTTTTGACATTGGCGGCGACCGGCAGCGTGTGCACGGGATCGAAACCTCGGTCTCGGACGTGACCTTCAAACATATTCTGCTGCCGGTCTGGCTTGCGGCCTACAAATTCCGTGGCGAGACCTTCAGGTTCGTGGTGAATGGCAGGACTGGTCGGGTACAGGGTGAACGACCATGGTCAGTGATCAAGATCGCGATTGCGGTTGTTGTGGGTCTGCTGCTGGCGGCTGGCGTCGGCTATGTGGTGGCGACCAATCAATAGGCATAGGAAACGATGGATGGATCTACAGGCATTTGACGCATTGATGGCAGGGCGGCATTCCTGCCGCGCCTTCGAACCCACCCAGATCCCCAAGGCAACCATCGACCAGATCCTTGCCACCGCCCGGCGCGCGCCAAGTTGGTGCAACGCCCAGCCCTGGCGGGTTGATCTGACAAGCGGCGCGGCGACCGACAGGTTTCGGGCCGCGCTGACGGACGAAGCACAGCGTGCTGCTCCCAAGCCCGACCTGCCCTTCCCAAGCTCTTATAGCGGGGTTTATCAGGAACGGCGGCGGGCCTGTGGCTGGGCGCTCTATGAGGCAGTCGGGGTCACCAAAGGTGACCGCGCAGGATCTGCGCGCGAGATGATGCGGAACTTTGCCCTGTTTGACGCGCCCCATTGCGTCATTGTTTCAAGCCCGGTGGAGCTGGGCCCTTATGGCGCGATGGATTGCGGCGGCTTCGTCACCGCCTTTTGTCTGGCCGCGAAGGCGCTTGGCATGGCAACGATCCCGCAGGCAGCGGTGGCCAGCTATGCGCCATTCCTGCATCGATATTTCGACATTCCGCAGGATTTTCTGGTGCTCTGCGCAATTTCGTTCGGCTATTCCGACCAGACCCATCCCGCCAACGGATTTCGGACCGAGCGCGCCGCGCCGGATGCGTTCACCCGCTGGCACGAATAACCGGGGGCTAAGGTCAAGATGCGCGCATTGATCCAAAGGGTGACTCGGGCCAGCGTCACAGTAGAGGATGAGATTGTCGGCCAGATTGAGGCCGGTCTGCTGATCCTGATCTGTGCGATGCAGGGCGATGATGAGGCGGCAGCGACGCAGCTTGCCGCGCGGATCGCCAAGCTGCGGATCTTTCGGGATGCAGACGGCAAGATGAACCGTTCGATACTCGACACGGGCGGCGCGGCGCTGGTTGTCAGCCAGTTCACACTGGCCGCAGATACCCGACGCGGCAACAGGCCGGGCTTTTCCGAAGCGGCACCGCCAGATACCGGTCGGCACCTCTATGAATTCTTTGCGGATCAGCTTCAGGCACTGGGCATCCCGGTTGAACGAGGGGTCTTTGGCGCGGATATGGCGGTCGACCTGACCAATAGCGGACCGGTCACGATATGGATGGACAGTTCGGACCGGCGTTAATCCCCAACAGGCCGCACAAAGCGTCTGGAATCACGCCATGTCTCAGCGCGGAAAGCAGGTCTCAGGATGAGGTCGGAAACGCGCAACGGGTTGGTTCAATCTGCTTTGGGACACGAAAAGCAAACGCTTCACTTCGCTCTGCGGCGCGCCGGCTGACCCTTCGATTCAAGCATGGAAACGACCAATCGGGTATGCAGAGCGACATCACACTGCAAACTGAGCGCTGAGCAAGATTGTCCTACTGCCAGATCGTCGGACATTAAGCCTTGCCGGACCGGGCGAAATACGCAAACCTTGATCCGTCAATCAACAAAAACGCGCGCGAAGCGCGCAGCTCATCAACCGGGAGATCTCGATGAACGACCAACTTGACTATATGTCCGGCCGCGTGACGGCTGGGAGAATGACACGCCGTGAGTTCATGGGCAAAGCGGCGGCGCTAGGTGTGTCTGCAGCGGTTGCCAGCACCATGTTCGCCAAGGCCGCCAAGGCCGCCGATCCGGTCAAGGGCGGCACCTTCCGTATGGGCGTTCAGGGCGGTGAAAGCACGAACACACAAGATCCGGCGCTCTATGCTTCCGATGTACCCATTGCGGGCGGTTTCCACTGGGGCGAGACACTGGTCGAAGTTGATAACAAAGGCCAGCTGAACGGTCTGGTCGCAGAAAGCTGGGAAGGCTCGGACGACGCCAAGACATGGCGCTTTAAGATCCGTCAGGGTATCGAGTTCTCGAACGGCAAGACCGTGACCGCCGAGGATGTCAAACGCACCATCGAGCGTCATACCAACGAGGATTCGAAATCGGGCGCTCTGGGCATTGTGCAGGGCATCGAGTCGATGAAGGTCGACGGCGATGTTATTGAGTTGTCGCTGGAATCCGGCAATGCCGACATGCCCTACCTGATCGCGGATTATCACCTGATCGTCCAACCCGACGGCGGGTTTGACAATCCAAACGCCGCCATTGGCACCGGTGCTTATGTTCTGGAATCCGATGAGCCGGGTGTGCGGATGCAGTTCGTACGCAACCCGAACTACTGGGCGCTGGACAAGTTTGCGCATTACGATGAATCCGAGATTCTGGTTCTGAACGACGCCACTGCGCGGACCGCTGCGCTGCAATCGGGTCAGGTGGACGCGATCAGCCGGGTCGAACCGAAGATCGCCCAATTGCTGGCGCGCGCACCAAATGTGAACGTCAACAACGTCTCGGGCCGTGGCCACTATGTGTTCATCGCCCATGTGGATACGGCGCCGTTTGACAGCAACGAGCTGCGGCTGGCGCTGAAATACGCCATTAACCGTCAGGAACTGGTCGACAAGATCCTGCGTGGCTATGGCGGTCTGGGCAATGACATCCCGATCAACGCAGCCTATCCGCTGTTCGACGAAACTATCCCGCAGCGCGCTCATGATCTGGAAAAGGCCAAAGAGCACTACGCCAAGTCCGGCCATGATGGCTCGCCCATCATTCTGCGCACAGCCGATGGCGCCTTCCCGGGTGCGGTGGACGCGGCGGCCCTGTTCCAGCAATCGGCGCAAGCCGCCGGTATTCCGCTGGAGATCAAGCGCGAGCCCAATGATGGCTACTGGTCTGAAGTGTGGAATGTGCAGCCCTTCTGTGCCTCTTATTGGTCGGGCCGTCCGGTGCAGGATCAGATGTACACCACCGCATATCTGTCGACTGCTGACTGGAACGACACCCGCTGGAAACGCCCTGAGTTCGACGAGATGATGATCAGTGCGCGGGCTGAAACGGACGAGGCCAAACGCAAAGAGATCTACTCCAAGATGGGTCGTCTGCTGAACGAAGAAGGCGGTCTGATCTGCCCGATGTTCAATGACTTCATCGACGCGGTCTCGACATCGGTGCAGGGCTACGAAGGCGACCCGAATGGCGAGCTGATGTACTGGAAGGCCCCCAAGAAGACCTGGAAAACGGCCTAAGGTCCGGACGGTATGCATCCCGTAGTGAAACTGGTTGCTCAGCGCCTTGTGCTGAGCACCCTTCTCCTCCTCGCCGCGTCGGTTCTGATCTTTGCAGGTACTACGATCCTGCCGGGCGACGTGGCCCAATCCATTCTCGGACAATCCGCCACTCCTGAATCCCTCGCCAACCTGCGCGAGGAGCTGGGAATGAACGAGCCCGCAGTCACCCGCTACTTCAACTGGCTTTTTGCAGCCTTGCAGGGTGACCTTGGCACAGCGCTGACGAACGGGCGCGACATTGCCGAAAGCGTCGGCCAGCGGTTGTCGAACACGCTTTTCCTTGCCTTCTGGGCTGCCATCATCTCGGTGCCGCTGGCAATCCTACTCGGCCTGATCGCCGTGCGTTACAAGGATCGCTGGCCGGACAAGCTGATCTCGGCCGTGACGCTGGCCTCGATCTCGATCCCAGAATTCCTGATTGGCTACCTGCTGATGTATTTCATTGCGGTAAAACTGGGCTGGTTCCCGTCGGTCGCAATGATCAATGACGACATGAGCCTGGGGCAAAAGCTGCAATCCATCGCCCTGCCGGTGATCGTGCTAACGCTTGTTGTGCTTGCGCATATGATGCGCATGACACGAGCCGCGATCCTGAACGTGATGCAGTCGGCCTATGTCGAAACCGCCGAGTTGAAAGGCCTGAGCGGGTTTCAAGTCATCTACCGCCACGCCTTTCCGAACGCCATCGCGCCGATCGTGAATGTGGTGATGATCAACCTCGCCTACCTAGTCGTCGGCGTCGTGGTGATCGAGGTGGTCTTTGTCTACCCCGGCATGGGACAATATTTGGTGGATCACGTATCGAAACGTGACGTGCCCGTCGTACAGGCCTGCGGGCTGATCTTTGCGGCGGTCTATATCGTCCTGAACATGATCGCCGACATCGTCTCGATCCTGGCGAACCCGAGACTGAGGCACCCGAAATGAAGAACATCCCAATCTCTGCAATGATCGGGCTGTTCCTCACGGCCCTCTACTTTCTCATGGCGCTGTTCGCGCCGCTCATCGCGCCCTACGGCATGGCCGAAGTGGTCGGCGATGTCTGGGAACCCTCCAAGATCGAGATCATGCTTGGGATCGCGCCCGCAGGTTTCACCGAGTCGAATTTCTGGCTGGGCACCGACAATATCGGCCGCGATCTGCTCAGCCGCATGATCTATGGCGGGCGCACCACGATCTTCATCGCCACCGCCGCCACGATCCTCAGTTTCGTGACCGGGTCGGTCCTGGCCTTCTTCGCCGCCGTGATGGGCGGCTGGGTGGATCAGGTTCTGTCGCGCTTCGTCGATCTGATCATGTCGATCCCGACGCTGATCTTTGCGCTGGTGGTGCTGTCGGTGATGCCTGTGACCATCCCGATCCTGATCCTGGTCATGGGTCTGCTCGATTCGACCCGCGTCTACCGTCTGGCGAGGGCTGTGGCCGTCGATATCTCGGTCATGGATTATGTCGAGGCGGCACGTCTGCGCGGCGAAAAGATCGGCTGGATCATCTTCCGCGAGATCCTGCCCAACGCGCTCAGCCCACTGATCGCCGAGATGGGTCTGCGCTTCATCTTTGCCGTTCTCTTCGTCTCGACGCTCTCGTTCCTCGGCCTTGGCGTGCAACCGCCCGAAGCGGATTGGGGCGGTATCGTGAAGGAGAACAAGGAAGGCATCGTCTATGGAATTCCCGCCGCCCTGCTACCGGCTGTCGCCATCGCCACACTGGCGATCTCGGTGAACCTGGTGGCCGACTGGGTGCTCAATCGCACCACATCGCTGAAAGGAGGCCGGGGATGAGCGATACACTTCTCAAAGTCCGCAACCTGAAAATTGGCGCAACCGTCTATCCGCCGGGCGAAAAGCCCCATGACATCGAGATCGTGCACGGGGTCAGTTTCGACCTCGAACGCGGCAAGGTGCTGGGGCTGATCGGGGAATCCGGGGCCGGAAAATCAACCATCGGGCTTGCCTCGATGGCTTATGGCCGCGGTGGTGTGAAGATCACCGGCGGCGAGGTCTGGGTGAACGGGCGCGACATTCTGAAGTCACCGCTCAGGGACATCCGCAATCTTCGCGGGGCGGAGGTGACCTATGTGTCGCAATCCGCCGCAGCCTCCTTCAACCCGGCCAAGAAGATCATGGATCAGGTGGTCGAGGCGGCGGTCGAACAGAAGAAGTTCAGCCGTAAGGAAGCCGAAGAACGGGCGCGCACGCTGTTTTCCAAGCTGGGCCTGCCCGATCCGAACAATATCGGTGACCGGTATCCGCATCAGGTCTCGGGTGGCCAGCTGCAGCGCTGTATGACGGCGCTGGCGCTCTGCCCCGAACCCGACCTTGTGGTCTTTGACGAGCCCACCACGGCACTGGATGTGACCACGCAGATCGACGTGCTGATGGCGATCAAGGAGGCCATCCGCGACACCGGTGTCGCCGCGCTCTACATCACGCATGACCTCGCGGTTGTGGCGCAGGTGAGCGACGACATCATGGTGCTGCGAATGGGCGATATGGTCGAATACGGCGACACCGACCAGATCATCAACGCACCCAAGGAAGAATACACCAAGGCGCTAGTCTCGGTGCGGTCCATCGAACACGAAGAAAAGAAACCCACGCCGGAACCGGTGTTGAGCGTCCAGAACATCACGGCGCGCTACAAGGGTCTGAATTTCGACGTGCTCAAGAACGTGACCGTCGATCTGCATCCGGGCCAGACGCTGGCGGTTGTGGGCGAATCCGGGTCGGGCAAATCGACGCTTGCGCGGGTCATCACTGGCCTTCTGCCGCCCAGCGACGGGCAGATCGATTTTGCCGGGCGAACGCTCTCGCGCGATCTGGCCGGGCGCACCCGCGAGGATTTGCGCGAGTTGCAGATGATCTACCAGATGGCGGACGTGGCCATGAACCCGCGCCAGACGGTGGGCACGATCATCGGGCGCCCGCTGGAGTTCTACTTCAACATCCGCGGCTCGGAGAAACGCAAGCGGATCATTGAGTTGCTGGACGAAATTGAACTGGGCGAAAAGTTCATAGACCGCTATCCTGCCGAACTGTCTGGCGGTCAGAAACAGAGGGTCTGCATCGCTCGCTCGCTGGCGGCCAAGCCCAAGATGATCATCTGCGACGAGGTCACCTCGGCGCTTGATCCGCTTGTGGCCGATGGCATCCTGAAACTGCTGCTGGATCTGCAGAAGATCGAGGATGTGGCCTATCTGTTCATCACCCACGACCTTGCCACGGTGCGTGCCATCAGCGACTCGATCGCTGTGATGTATCAGGGCAAGGTGCAGCGCTATGGCTCGAAATCAGAGGTGCTCAGCCCACCCTTCGACGATTATACCGACCTGCTGCTCAGCTCCGTGCCCGAGATGAAATTGGGTTGGCTGGAAGATGTGGTCGCGCACCGCAAGATGGAAAGCGCAGGCAACTAGGCGCACTCTGGATACAGAGAAACGGCGGGCCCAGAGCCCGCCGTTTCTTTTTGCGCCTCCCAACGCGGCAACCTCTGCTAGAGTTCCTCTTGGTAGATCAATGCAGGCGTACACGGGAGATTGCGACGATGGATGAACCGACCCCCGAACGCATCATGAGCGTTGCATCAGGTTATGGCGTGTCGAAGGCGCTGCTGACAGCAACCAGTCTGGGCCTTTTCGGGCGATTGGCAAAAGGGGCCATGAGTCTGGAGGACATCATCGCTGAGTACGGCTTGCGGCAACGTCCGGCGATGGATGTTCTGGATTTGCTGGTTTCCGTTGGATTGCTGGACCGGAAAGGCGATGGTCAAGGCGCCCTCTACCAGAACACGCCCGAGACTGCTGAATTTCTGGACCCCGCGAAGCCACGCTATGTCGGCGGTATCATCGAGCTGTGGGAGAACCGGAACTTTGGTTTCTGGGCCGGGTTGACCAACGCCTGCCAAACAGGTGAGCCGCAAAGTGAGAGCGGAAAGACCGGCGAAGGTTTCTTCGAAAGCCTCTACGCGGACCCTGCGCGGCTAGAGGCGTTTATGGACGCGATGACCGGGTCGTCGCGCTTTTTGTTCGAACGCCTTTCAACACGCTTTCCCTTCGATCGCTACAAGACTGTTGCCGATGTCGGCGGGGCCGATGGGCTGCTGTCCCGCCTTCTGGCCGCCTCACATAATCATTTGAGCCTTGTGACTCTGGATCTACCCGCTGTCACCGCAATCGCACAAAAGCGCATTGAAGAGGAGGGCCTGAGCGACCGTATCAGCGCAGTATCCGGCGACTTCTTTACCGATCCGCTGCCCAAGGCCGACATCATCACGATGGGGATGATCCTGCATGATTGGGATCTGGAAAAGAAGAAGCTGCTGGTTCGGAAAGCTTATGAAGCGCTCGAACCCAGCGGTGCCTTGATGGTGATCGAATCCCTGATCGATGACGCACGGCGCGAGAACACTTTCGGCCTGTTCCTGTCGCTGAACATGCTGATCGAGTTCGGCGACCGCGCCTTTGATTACACGGCGTCCGAGTTCATCGAATGGGGGCGTGAGGCAGGGTTCCGTCGCTTCGAGGTGATCCCTCTTACAAGCCAATCCAGCGCAGCGGTCGCCTATAAGTGACACCCTGACCGTCAGGAGGAGGAGAAACGCTCGAAATGGCCTGCAAGGATCGGCGCGAGTTCGTCGCTCTCGCGCATTCCCTGCAAGGTCTGTTGCAACTGCCCTTCGCCGTCAAACAACAGCAGCGTCACATGCGGCACCCGGTGGAAATTGGCAAAAGCCTCACCATCCGGCGTGGTGATGTCCGCGACCAGATAGACCAGGTCACATTCCCCAAACTGTTCCATGGCGTGCCGGGTCTCACGCTGAAGCGCGTTGCAGGTCGGGCATTGCGGGTTGTGAACCTGTACGACGCTTGGCTTGCCCTGCCCAATGCGGCTGAGATCATATTCATGGGCCAGCGCGCGGACAGACCGTAGGGTGAAATACCCGCCAGCGCTCAGGGCGACCGCGCCGATCGCACCGTTGCGCAGCAGTCTGAGCATATCGCGACGTTTGACCTCGGGCTGCGCCGCCGCCTTGTCCAGTCGTGCCTTCTGCGCCTGCTTGCGCTTCGATGTCTTCGCCACGATCCAGCGCCTCCTTCAGTGTCGGTTTGCTGCAGAATACGCCCAAAACAGCACCCAGCGCGCCTCACAATCCGTTCACGCGATCTGACGCGGTGGTGAGGTGCAATTTCCCGTTGCCCGGCGCGTCCTTCGCCGCCACAAAGGCGGTAAGAAACGGGGAGGCCGGGATGGACCAAAAACTGCTACTGATCATTCTGGACGGTGTGCCCTGGCGCAATTTCCGCCGTCTGTTTGGCAATCTCGAAGGTTGGATGGATAGCGGCGAGGCACGGGTCTGGCGGTTGCGCTCGGTCCTGCCTTCGACCTCGGCATGCTGCTATGCCTCGATCCATACCGGGGTGGTCCCGGCAGAACACGGATGTACCGGCAATGGCAATGTGTTCCGGTTATCCCATAAGGACGTGTTCTCACAAACGCGGGCGGCAGGCGGGGTGACCGGGGCAGTGGCGCATAGCTTCTGGTCAGAGTTCTTCAACCGCAACCCATTCGATCATGTGCGCGACGTGGAATATGACGAGCCCGACAGCGAAACGATCAATCATGGCCGGTTCCACAGCATGACCGGCTATGGCCATGCCAATCAGATGACGCCCTGCGACCTCGACCTCTTCGCGTCGCTGACCAATCTGTGCCAGCGTTTCGACCTCAACTACGGCCTGCTTCATACCAGTACGCTCGACAGTATGGGCCACCGGTTTCACCATGATTGCCACGAGATGGACCACGCCTGTTTCGTGATGGACGAGATGCTGGCGCCTTTCATCCCACGCTGGAGGCAGATGGGATATGAGGTGATAGTGACTGCCGATCACGGCCAAGACGCGCGCGGCCACCATGGCGGGCGGGACCCGTTGCAACAGGAAACCGCGCTTTATTACTTTGGGGAGGCCCGTGGGCCGGAAAGCGATGTGGTCATCGACCAGTTGCAATTGGCCCCGACGATCCTATCCCGCCTTGGTGCCTCCGCGGCCCCAACGATGCTAGGGGACCCTTTCCTTCGCTGAGGCAGGTGGTGAGGCGCTTCGATGCGCCTTGAACAAGTGCCTTCAAAGGCTCTCATCACGCGATTTGCAGTTCGCGTGTCCAAGGCCGTTCGAACGGCCTTGGACCGTCAATCATAGGGCCAGAGCCCTTGCCCCAATGCCTCAATTGCCAGTGAGATCCGCTCAAAGCTGGCGCGTGCGTGGTCCGCCATATGGCGGGCGCGCAAATAGCCGTGGACCAATCCCTCTTCGTTGATCCAGCACACCGTTCCGCCCGCCGCCAGCAACCGGTCGCGATAATCGCGCCCGTCATCGCGTAGCGGGTCGCAATCGGCGGTGAAGATCAACGTCGGCGGAAGACCCGCGAAATCGCTGTCTTGCAACGGCTCATATGTGGGGTCTTCCGTCGGTGCCTCGTCCAAAGTGCGGATGCTGGAATAGAACTTTACATCCGTACGGTTCAGCATCGGTGCGTGCGCATGCTCCAAGTATGAGCCCTGATCCAGGTCGCCGCCGAGGGCTGGATAGATCAGCACCTGCCCCAGCACGTCTTGCAAACGCCCGCGCGCGTGATGCGCCACGCAGGCCGCCAGCGTGCCACCCGCACTGTCACCAGCCAGTACAAGCGGATCGCCGTAGCTTCTTGCCGCCCATTCAACCGCCGCCCAGCAATCCTCGAACTGCGCTGGATGTCGATGTTCGGGGCATAGGCGGTAGTCGACCGCTACCACGCGATACCCCGACTGGGCGCAGATCTCTGAGCAGACGTCGTCATGACTGTCCAACCCGCCCAGAACAAACCCGCCGCCATGAATGTATATGACCGTTCGCGTTGGTTGACCCGCAGAATAGACGCGGACCCGAACGCCATCTGCATCCAAATCCTCTGACGGGATCCCGCCCGATTCGTCCTGCCTAAAGGCTTGGCACATCTGGTCGTAGACCTGCCGCTGTTCTTCGATCGACAGGTCCACCGCATCCTCGGGATAACAGTCTGCCGTACGGCGGACAAAATCCCGCATCTCCGCGTCTAGCTTGGTGTCATAGTCCATTCGGTCTCCCGATCAGGCAGCCCATTCCCAAGGGCGGGTGTAATCGCCCAGAATCTTTGACACATCCTCATCCGAGGTGCCGTTGGCGTCAAGCTGCGCGACAAGGCCGCGTTTCTTGTCGTCAACGACCGAGATCACCCGCGCCGCCACCTCGCCCTTTTCAAGCGCCATATTGTAGATCCGCGTGATCGCTTCCTTGCGCAGATCAGGCTTGAAGACCTTGCCAACGGCGGTTTTCGGAAGCTCGGGCAGTATGGCGAGATGCTTGGGGTGCGCTGCGCGTTCATGGATATGCACTTCGCAGTATTTCATCAGCTCCTCTGTGGTCGCGGATGCGCCATCAATCAGTTCGACGTAGACGCAGGGAACCTCCCCCGCATATTCGTCGGGCTGGCCGATTGCGCCGGCAAAGGCTACCGCCTCATGACCCAGAAGGGTCTCTTCGATCTCGGCGGGATCAATGTTGTGGCCGCCGCGAATGATCAGATCCTTTGCGCGCCCGGTGATCCACAGATACCCATCCGCATCCACCCGGCCCAGATCACCCGTGCGCAGATAGGTGTCGTTGTGGTAAAGATCGCGGTTCTTATCTACCTCGGTATAGGTGTGCCCGGCAAAGACTCCAGGGTTCGAGATGCAGATCTCGCCCACCTCGTCGATCTTGGCCTCGACCGGCCCATCGGACGTATCGTTGTAGATCTTCACATCCGTATAGGGGAGCGGCACACCGATCGAGCCGATCTTCTTTTCTCCATCCACCGGATTGCAGGACACAAGGCAGGTCGCCTCGGTCAGGCCGTAACCCTCGACGATGGTGACGCCCGTGGCTTCCTCAAACCGACGGAATAGCTCCAGCGGCAGCGGGGCCGAGCCCGAGAATGCCGTCTTGATGGTGGAGATATCGGCATCTACTGGACGCTGCATCTTGGCCGAAATGGCCGTTGGAACCGTGATGATAAACGAAATTTTCCAGCGTTCGATCAGTTTCCAGAAATTGTCGAACACCCCGTCGCCGCGATAGCCCTGCGGTGTCGGGAAGACCACATGCGCACCCGACGAGACTGCAGCCATCACGATCACGTGGCAGGCGAACACGTGGAACAGCGGCAGCGGACACATGATGTTGTCGTCGGGACCAAAGAGCAGCGTGTCCCCCAGCCATCCATTGTAGATCATACCGGAATATTTGTGCTGCGCCACTTTCGGCATGCCCGTGGTACCCCCGGTATGGAAGTAGCAGGCAACCCGATCCTCGGTAGAATCGGAAAACGCCAGCGTGTTCGGTTGCTGAGACATGGCCTTGTTGAAGTTCATATAGTCTGCATGCGCCAAGTGTTGCTTGTCTTCCATCTTGGGACGCAGCAACGGCACGATCCAGGACTTCGGCGGGGTCAGGTAGCGGTTGAGGTCCACCTCTAGAACCGTCTTCACGTTGGGCGCGTGGCGGACAGCCTCGGCCACTTTTTGGGCCACATCGGTCTTGGGGAAGGGTTTGAGCGTCACCACAACCTTGGCGTTGGTTTCGCGCAGGATCGAAGCGATCTGCTCGGGCTCCAATAGCGGGTTGATGGGGTTGACGATACCCGCAACGGCACCACCCAGCATCGTGATCAAAGTCTCGTTGCAGTTAGGCAGCACATAGGCAACTACGTCCTTTTCGCCCACACCAAGCGATCTGAACAGGTTGGCGGCTTGCGTGACCTTGTCCTTGAGTTCTGCCCAGCTCAGCGTCTCGGCTTTGTCTGCGGGGCCAGAGAAAATCTGGTAACTGATCGCATTGTGATTTGGGTATTTTCCCGCCGTCGATGACAGAAGCTGATAAAGCGTGACCGGAACGTCGCGCTCTGCCCAGGGCATTTCATTTTCGATTGCATCGCGATCCGCAACGCCCGCAAAGGTCATGTGATTTCCTCCCTTTAGATGCGCAACGGTGCAAGAACCCGTCCGCAGTCGGCACAACCTGCGAGAAAGCAGGGATCAACGCAAGAAACACCCTAGCGTCAATTTAAGCGCGTGCGAGGGAATACCGCCACGTCATTTATCGATTTTCTGCAGGCGCGTTTATTCCGCCGCCATTCCCTCGGTGAATTGCAGCCGCGCGAGCCGTGCATAAAGACCGCCCTGCGCCACCAGCTCATCATGTTTGCCCTGCGCAACGATACGGCCGTTTTCAAGCACGACGATACGGTCAGCTTTCTTCACGGTCGCCAGACGGTGCGCGACGATCACCGTGGTACGTCCCGCGCAGAGCACATCCACCGCCTGCTGCACCGCACGCTCGCTCTCGGCATCCAGCGCCGAGGTTGCCTCGTCCAGCAGCAGCACCGGCGCGTCGCGCAGGATGGCACGGGCGATGGCGATGCGTTGCTTTTGGCCGCCCGACAGCATCACGCCCCGCTCGCCCACATAGCTGTCATACCCTTCGGGCAAGGCAGCGATGAAGTCATGCGCGGCGGCGGCACGGGCGGCCTGCTCGACCTCGGCGTCGCTGGCGGATGGGCGCCCGAAACGGATGTTATCCCTTACAGTACTGGCAAAGATCACCGGATCTTGCGGAACCAGCGCGATGTGGCGGCGGAAATCGTTACGAGACAGGCTGTGCAGATCGATCCCGTCCAACGTCACTCGCCCCTGATCGGGGTCATAAAACCGCTGTATCATCTGGATCACCGTTGTCTTGCCCGCGCCCGAGGGGCCGACCAGCGCCACAGTTTCACCCGGCGCCACGGTCAGTGACATATCATCCAGCGCAAGATGTTCGGGCCGTGACGGATAGCGGAAGCTGACAGCATCCAGCGCAATCTCGCCCCTCACCGGGTCGGGTAGCTGCGCGGGCGTAGGGGGATCAAGTACGGTATCTGCCGCGTGCAACAGTTCTACCAACCGCTCGGTCGCACCTGCGGCGCGCTGCAATTCGCTCCAGATCTCGGACAATGCGGCGACCGAGCCCGCCATGATCACCGAATAAATCACGAACTGAATAAGCGTCCCCTCGGTCATCGTGCCCGAGCGCACCGCATTGGCCCCCATCCAAAGCACGCCGACAATGCCGCTGAAGACCAGAAAGATCACGATCACGGTCAGGATCGCGCGGGTGCGAATGCGCAGGCGTGACACGTCGTATGAGGTCTCGGTCATCTCGGCAAACTGCGCGCGGCTCGCCGCCTCGCCGGTATAGGCCTGCACTGTCTGCACCGCGCTCAGCGCCTCGCCCGCACTACCCGAAGAGGCCGCGATCCAGTCCTGGTTCTCGCGGCTGATCCGGCGCAGACGTCGGCCCAGAACCAGAATCGGGACAATCACGATGGGGATCAGCAGCAGCACCATGCCGGTCAGTTTGGCCGAGGTCAGCAGCATCAGGACCAACCCGCCGACAAAGAGCAGCATGTTGCGCAATGCGATTGATACCGACGACCCCAGCACCGACTGGATCAGCGTGGTGTCCGTGGTGATCCGGCTGAGCACCTCGCCGGTCATGATCCGTTCGAAAAACTCCGGGCTCATACCAATCACCCGGTCGAACACGGCCATGCGGATATCGGCCACCACCCGCTCGCCCAGGCGGGTCACCAGCGCATAGCGGATGCCAGTGCCCAGCGCGAGGATGGCGGCGATCCCAAGTGCTGCAAGAAAGTAACGATCAAGCAGGTCCCCGTTTTCGATGCGGAAATTGTCCACTACGCGGCGCACAGCAAGCGGCAGCGTCAGTGACATCGCAGCCGTGAGGATCAGCGCCGCCACGGCCCCCGCCATCAGTCCCTTATACGGCACCATGAAGGGCCAGAGCGCCCCCAGCACACCCAGCCTGCGTGAAGTCGCACGCTCTTCGCTGGCATTTGGCGCGGGCTGAGCGGGTTTCGATCTGGCCATGACATCGGTCTCGCATTGGGTCTTTTCGGGGCGCAATACCCCGTTGGCCCCGCTTCATGGCCCTGCGCCCTCGGCAGGTCAAGCAAATGCGCGCACCCGCCCATGCGGCCAATACACACAACCCGCAGCAAGACGACGGAAGATGCGGGACCGCCTTAGACCAAAAGGACCGAACGCCGCTTCGCTCGCCAAAGGATAAACCGTGAAAAGATGCATAAGAATCAAATGATTAACCGGCGTTGATCTGGCCTTTGTGCAAGTTGTGTGAAGGGATTGCATTCTTGAAGCAGTTAGCGGGAATCGAACCCGCAGCTCAAGTTTGGAAGAGAGACAGACAATCCATCACAAACCCGTTCAAAACAATTGGCTTACCAAAGTCCATTAAGGTCTGTTTGCAGAAAATGTCCCAGAAGTGTTCTTTGGAGCGGGTAGACGGAATCGAACCGACATAGCCTGCTTGGAAGGCAGGGGCTTTACCATTAAGCTATACCCGCTCACAGTTTTGCCTGCTTATTTGATGGCTGTTTTGGCGTCAAGCACGAAGTCCAGCTTGGATGAGACGCCCTAGGTGGAGAGCGATCTTTGGATGATATGAGGCCGGTGTGATGCGCGGAGTTTTGCTCGATATCGCAGGTGTTCTTTACCAAGGCGACAAGGTCCTGCCCGCCGCTGCAGAGGCTGTAGCGATCATTCGGCGCGCGGGACTTCCAGTTCGGTTTCTAACCAACTCGACCCGGCGTCCGAAGCGCATCATTCTGAATAAACTGCACGGCTTTGGCATCGACGCAGAGGCTGAGGAAGTCCTAACGCCTGCCGCTGCCACCTGTATCTGGCTGGAAGAACACGGCTACACACCCCATCTGCTCGTTCACCCGGATCTGGAAGAGGATTTCGCTGCCTGCCCCAGTTCGGGCCCACAAGCAGTGATCGTCGGGGATGCCGGCCAGTACTTCACCTATGATCGCCTTAACGCGGCCTTTCGCCTGATCAATGACGGGGCTCCGTTTCTTGCCTTGGCCGCCAACAGGATCTTTCGCGATACCGATGGCGAGTTAAGTCTGGATGCAGGTGCTTTCGTCCGAGCACTCGAATATTCAAGCGGGACACAAGCTAGGTTGTTTGGCAAACCTTCGCCCACCTTCTTCCACGCCGCCGTGCAAAGCATGCGTCAAGAGCCAGCAGATGTTGTGATGATCGGCGATGACGCCGAAAGTGACATCGCGGGCGCCCTGAACGCGGGGCTGGGCGCGGCGATACTTGTCCGAACTGGAAAATACCGACCTGGCGACGAGAAGCGTCATGAGCCGCGCCCCAGCGCAACTGTCAAAGGGATCATCGAAGCTGTGAGGCACATAGTGGCTGGGCGTCTTTGAGCGGGAGCATGCAAGCAATCTTCGAACGCGATCTGCGATCTGGTCGGAATGGCATTCATAGACGAGCGCGGCACTTAGTTCGCCAGACGCAATTTTTGATCTCCATTCGCAGCTTGCGCCTGTCGCGACAGGAGCCCACCCGATGGATCACACGCTACGATGTCCGGGTCACGCAGAAGCGGCACCCTTTCGGTGAATTCGGTCTAGACCGGACTTTGGCTGGATCTGTCAGCGCATCAGTGGACTGATCATTTAGCGGACGTTCATCGGGCCTAAGCGCGTTGGCGCGGTTGACACACGTGACTACGGGGCATCATCGTTGGTTGTTGAAGGAGGGCCATTGTGGCCGTGCAAGACAATGATCACTGGCAATCGCCAACATCCGAAAGCATCACGCCAGGAATGCTTTTGGGTCCGTACCGCGTTGACAGACTCATAGGTCGGGGCGGTATGTCCGAGGTATGGCGTGCAGTGCACGAAACCACTGGCCTCGTCGTTGCGTTAAAGGCCCTCCACATTTTTTTTGGAAGCGATGATGACCGGCGGGACATCATACAGCGCGAGGCAGCCCTCAGCGGTTTGCGACACACCGCGATCGTTCGGTACTATGATCTATTGGAAACGGAGTCGGGCCGGCTTGTTCTGGCCATGGACTTTCTCGAAGGAACTGATCTGGAAACGGCCTGCAAAAATCGCCTTTTGGACGAATCCGATGCAATATCTCTTCTCCGACATTTGGCTTCTGGTTTGGCGGTTGCGCATGACGCTGGTGTCGTCCACCGCGATCTTTCTCCGGACAATATCATACTGCTCGGCGGCCAGATCGAACATCCTGTGGTAATCGATTTCGGTGTAGCCGTGCATCGTGTTGATGCAGCCAAGACCATCGTAGGCGGCCAGTTTGCGGGCAAGTTTACTTACGCGGCATATGAGCAATTCGAAGGTATCGCCGATGAGCGAACCGATATCTACGCGCTTGGGCTGGTTATGCTGTTCGCCCTGCGAGGTCGGCACACATTTTCTAGTATGAGCATCCTGGAAACCATCGAGGCAAAAAAGCGCCAAGTCGACACCGAAGGAATTGCACAACCACTGCGTAGCGTAATTGATCGGATGTGCGCGCCTTTACCAGAAGACCGTTTCCAGTCGATGCAGGACGTTGTCGCCGCGCTGAGCAACGATAAGATGGCTTTGCCGCACCTACCAAATCGGCCCATGCCGGGTGACGATGCCAACCTGATCGATGGGCAGTTGGTCCTGTCTCCGCGCAAAGCTGAACTGGACGAACACGACATCAAGCGCGTTTTGGACACGCTAAGATTTGAATGTCGAAACTTCCTAGAATTTGGCGGAGTGGCCAATACGTCACCAATTCTGCACAATGCCATTCAATACTTCGCCGAAACAGCCATTAAGCCCGACGTCGAGGCCATTGATGAAGTCGACTTTGGTTTGCAGGTCGAAGGTCTCCGGCAGAAATTCAACTACATGCGCGCTTCTCTCGAAGCAGAGAACCCGGAACGGGTTGGGTTCATTCAAACAATCATTACCGTCGCGGAACGCGTAGCTGTTGAACTGCCTGGCTGGCAAGCTTTGCAAAAAAGCGCGGCCGCATTGGCGGACGCGGTATTATCCGAAACCACTCAACTCGATTTGTCCGAAGCTGTAGATGAGCTTAGTATTGATGACGACGTTGTGCAGGAGCCAGTCGCCACACGTCTCAAATCGCTACTCGCACATGGTACTAAGGCGGCTCTGTTTGCCGCGATCAGCCTTTTGTCCAATATGGCCCGCGCAGTCTTTCATGTCCTCAAGCTAACAGCTGGTGAAACGGCCAAAGCCCTGGCCAAAACATATGCTGCGCCGTTGTCGGCCGTCGCGGCAGGATCAGTTGGGGCCTTCTTACTCAAGCTATCAGAAACTGCGCCCGCAGCATTCGGCTGGCTGAAGGCATGGATTGAGCTGGCCTTCAAGCTGCTTGCCTAGGTTCGCTTCCTTGCCATGCCCAGCCTCCCTTTTCCACGGCAGCTGAGCGACTAGTATTCACCAAATAAAAAAGTAGTTGGTCTGTCGGAAAAGTGACGGCCCAAAACCGACTTCCGTAAAGGTTCTAGAGTGCTGCGTTTGCAGCCCGCTTTCCGGGCATTCGCTTCAGTCGCGACAAATATGGACACTTGGACACACAAGTTGCGGTACAAAGCGACGTCGCTTGCCATTCAGATTCACAAAGACCTGTTCGACCTACCATTTCCAATTCGATTATGCTCGCAATTGCTGATCACGCTTTCTTCGGATCTTTGATACGAAATTCGGGCCGATGCGGTTCCACCAAAATCGGACAGTCTCGTGGCTTGGTTCGATCCCTCGCTCGTGCAAAGGTCCTCAGCATTCCGAAGCTAGAGTGGAAACCGGATCTACAGTCTAACCGCCAGGACGATGATCTCGGGGCTGGTTTTGCAACACTTGAATAGTGAGCGATTGTCTTTTCATGAGTAGAAGCTAAGAAAGCCCCCTGCCCGCCCCAAACCAAGTTCTTCTTGCAAGACTTTTGCGACATATCCGACGCTTATTTTGATCAAATCGGGACCACGTCGACCTGTTGTTTGCTCCATTGGTCGCCCGACGTGCGCAGTGCACCCTTGACCGGTGCAACGTCGGAATAGTCTCGGCCGTAAGCGACAGCAACGTGATCGAGGTCAGCCACACACTTGTTCGTAGGATCGAACTCGATCCAACCTGCTTCTACGCCGCACCACGCTGTCACCCAGGCATGCATCGCGTCGGTGCCTTCAAGCCTTTCTTGTCCCGGTGGCGGGATAGTTCTCAAAAACCCAGAAACATACCCCGCCGGTATACCCAGCGCACGAAGACAACCGATCATTATATGGGAGAAATCCTGGCAGACGCCGCGTCGGTTTGAGAACGCAACCGATGGCGGGGTCTCGACGTCCGTCGCCTCGGAGTCGAACTGCATCTCAGCGTGTAGTGCCCGTCCGACCCGCTCAACGATCTGAATCGCTGTCATGCCGGGTTCGGATTGGTGGATTGCGAATGTGGCAATGGCCGTGTCTTGGGCAACGCGCGGGGACGGACCGAGATAGTGATGAGGCGCTTTTGCCCTCAGGCCCTTGTGTTGGGCGATATCACGAGACAGGCCTCTCAGGTCTGGAGACAGGTCCAAGCCCACAGGATGTGGCAGCCGTTCGACATGCGCGCGAACAGAAATCTCGAACCGTTCGATCGGCTGGTGAAACGCTAGTGCGATCATGGTGTTGCCAAAAAAATCTCTGCGTTCGCTTCGTTCTGACGGCATTGGGTCCACTGTCAGCAGCCTTTTGCTGACGATCTGCCGGCCTGGTAAATCCGAAGGCAACGCCCTGACCAGGGTGCGGGCGTGATCCGATGGGCCGCCATAGGCGTATTCTATCTCGAGCTTGATATCGTAGCGCATCCTCAGGTCCTTCACACGAGATAGGCCGCAGAGAGGCGATCAGAGATGTCCGCGATACTGTCGCGCAGCTCTGCCAGCCGCTCTGGGGTGATATCGGATGGGGCAGATACCGAAAGTTCAGCTTCGAGTGGCAAAAGCACGGACAAAACAGCAGACACGCGACCACGCCAGCGTGATTTAGGCAATGTCTCAGCGACGCTCCTGATGACCGCGACCTGATAAAGTATCGAGCGTGGATTGTCGACATCGAGTGCCATCAGGTCCGCTACTGTAACCAGCGTGGGATCGATGCGGTACCGGCGCTGATGGGTGATGTAGCAGTCGCCGTATTCCAATGCGATTTCCGCCAAACCCTCGGGTGAAGTGCTACTAGCAAAGCCCGCGAGCACTGCCCCCGCGCCGTCGCCGCGCTCGACAGCGCGGCCAAGTGTCAGGAAGCGCCACCCCGATGTGCGATGCATGTTCTCGTGCACGAGACCGTTGAAGCCGCTGATCTTCCGCAGCAGCACTCGCAACGCGCGGGCACTATCGTCGCCCGGTTGCAGGTCGTCGGTAAGCGAAGCCAGGCTGGATATAAGATCACTAAGAGCGAACCATCCGTCGACAGAGAACCGATCCCGGACTTTTCCGGCGCAGACACTGGCCGCCTGAAGCATAGGATCCAGCGTCGCGCGCAGGGATTGGTCTGGGTCAATTTCAAGTTGTCGCAGCAGCTCGGCCGCATTCGCAATTCGTTTGTCATCGGGCGTGCTCGCTTCGGCCAACCTGAGATGGTACGCACGCAGAAGTCGCACAGCGCCTTCCGTACGCTCGACATAGCGGCCAAGCCAATAGAGATTATCAGCGGCCCGGCTGGGCAATGTGCCGGTTTCCTCGCGCCGGAAGTTGCCGCTGTCGAGCAGCGTTTCCTCTGGCACCGGTTTGTCTCTGACGATCCAAACGTCAGCCACAGACCCGCCACGCTGCATCGACAGCGCCGTGGCATCGCCAGTTCGACCGATCCGTGCATAGCCGCCGGGAAGGAACGTCCATCCAGTTTGAGTTCTCGCCGCAAAGACTCTTACACTCATCGGCCGGGGCAATAGCCGTCCTTCGACCCATGCGGGCGTCGTTGAAAGTGTGACGGCTTCCTGTCCGACGAGGTTAAGCCCGTAACTGTCAACCCATCCTGACAGGTCGGGCGTAGGTGCGCCTTGCAGCGTGCCGCCCAAGGCCGACGGCATGCTCATATCAAATGGCAAACCACGGCTCAGCGCCTCTCCGATGAACATGCGTTCTGCGTTTTGTTTGACGTAGTCGCGTTCCGACTTTTGGCCGCACCACCATGTGGCGATATTTGGCAATTGCAGCGGTTCGCCTATGAGAACTTCGGAAATCTTCGGCATGAAAGCCAGAAAGGCCCGTGTTTCGAGTATTCCCGAATGCAGGGCGTTCACCATACTCACACTGGATTGACGCAGCGCCTCCATAAGGCCGGGTGTTCCGATCTGAGAGGCTTCGTCAAGCTCGAGCGGGTCGGCAAATGCGGCGTTCAACCGCCGCCACAGAACGCCGACCTCGACCGGTCCGGATACAGTTCTGATCTGAATGCGACCGTTTTCGACGATGAGGTCTTCACCCTCGACGAGTTTCAACCCCAAGTATCTGGCGATATAGGCATGCTCGAAATAGGTGTCGTTTCCCTGTCCCGGAGACAGGATCGCGCTCAGACGGCCCTCGGCCCCGGGCAAGGCATCCATCGCCTCACGGAATGCACGAAAGAATCCCGCGAGCCTGTACACATTGCTGCGCGGAAACGACTCGGGATAAATGCGCGAGGTGGCCCTGCGGTTTTCCAGCGCGAAACCTGCGCCCGCCGGCGCCTGCGTCCTATCCCCCAACACCAGCCAGGATCCGTCCGGGCTGCGGCCAATTTCAAACGCAAGAAAGTGCAGGTAATAACCTGAGGCCGGGGTAATCCCCACGAGCGGACGATGCCATTCTGGATTGCGTGCGACAAGTTCAGGGGGCAGATGCCCCTCCTGAACCAGCCGCGCATCGCCGTAAAGATCTGCAACAACACGTTCAAGCAGCTCTGCTCGTTGTTCGAGCCCGGCGCAGATACTCTTCCATTCGTCGTCATGCAGGATCACGGGGATATGGCTCAGCGGCCAGTTACGCTCTTGCTGCGGATCCGCGCTATACTGGCGAAAAAAGACGCCTGCATCGCGCAAATACTGGTCCCCCCGGGCGAAATGTGCAGCACAATCCTCGGGCGACAGGCGTTGGAGTAAATTGATGAACGGTTTCCAAACCGGTCGCATTGTGCCGTCGGCGTCATAAAGCTCGTCCGCGACGCCGCGTTGCAAAGCGTAGTCCTCAAGCAACGGCGATTGCTGGAACTCTTCTTTGCCCACAGTGCCCGTCATGACAATCCTGGGGCGCGGCGCAGGTCCAGCGTGGTCGGGAACTCCGAATGCGGCATTTCCAGGGGCGCCTCATAGGCGCCGGGCGAATGGCCATTGGCTTCGAACCGGGCCAGACGGCGGGCCTCGGCCTCATTGCCGTTGACAGGAAAGGTCTCATAGTTGCGACCACCGGGATGCGCCACGTGGTAAACGCAGCCACCAATGGGACGCCGGCTCCAGCGATCGTAGATATCGAAAGTCAAAGGCGCATTCACAGGTAGAACCGGATGCAGGGCCTCTGGCGGTTGCCACGCCTTGAAGCGGACGCCCGCCACACGGACACCCGACGTCCCTGTGTCGGTCAAGGGCAGCATCCGACCATTGCACATGACATGATAGCGGTCCTGAAATGCGGAGGTCACTTTGACCTGCAGCCGCTCAACCGAGCTGTCGGTATAGCGCACGGTCCCACCGATTGCGCCGGTTTCTCCCAGCACGTGCCAGGGTTCAAGCGCCTGTCGCAACTCCAGGTTCACGCCCTCCACATCGATCTCGCCACAGAACGGAAAACGGAACTCTGCCTGCGCCTCGTACCAAAGCGGATCGAGAGGAAATCCGTGTTCTTCGAGATCCCGAAGCACGGTCAGAAAATCCTCCCATAGGAAATGCGGCAGCATGTAGCGATCATGTAAAACCGTTCCCCAGCGCACCGGACGGCCTTCGATAGGGTTTTTCCAGGACCGGGCGATCAGTGCCCGCAACAAGAGCTGCTGCGCCAGGTTCATCCGGGGGTGAGGCGGCATTTCGAAGCCCCGGAACTCGACCAGACCCAGACGCCCCGTCGGCCCATCGGGCGAATAGAGCTTGTCGATGCAAATCTCGGCCCGGTGCGTGTTGCCGGTGACATCGGTCAGCATGTTGCGCAGAAGACGGTCGATCAGCCACGGCGGGGGTGCATCCCCGGCACCCGGCTTCGGGATCTGTGCCAGCGCGATTTCAAGTTCGTAGAGTGTGTCGTGCCGTGCCTCATCGATCCGGGGCGCCTGACTGGTCGGCCCGATGAACAGCCCTGAAAACAAGTATGACAGAGAGGGATGCCGCTGCCAGAGCAGGATCAACGACTTGAGCAGATCCGGGCGGCGCAGGAACGGGCTGTCATTGGGGGTGGCTCCCCCCACGACGACATGGTTTCCGCCGCCGGTTCCGGTATGACGCCCGTCGATCATGAACTTGTCGGCGCCCAGACGGCAATTTCGCGCTTCCTCGTAGATCGCTTCGGTTGTGGCGACACAATCCTCCCAGCCAGAGGCGGGGTGAATATTGACCTCCAGCACACCGGGGTCAGGGGCCACGCGTATGACATTGAGGCGCGGATCGTGGGGCGGTGCGTAACCCTCGATATGGATCGGAAGCCCCATGTCGCGGGCTGTCGCTTCGGCAGCGGCCAGAAGGTCCAGATAATCCTCGGCATCTTCAACCGGAGGCATGAATACGCAGAGTCGCCCTTCGCGGGGTTCAACTGAAATCGCCGTGCGAACCGCGCCGTCGATAGGTCCGAGGCTTTGCCCGACAAGCTCTTGCGTCGGGCCGGATGTTTTCAGTTCCGAGACAGGTTGGCTGTGCCCTGCGCTGGCTTCGGGCAGCTCGTCACCCGCTTCGGCGTGATAGTCGGGCAGCGGACCGCGCTCCACCGTCGGATCCGTTATGTAGGTATAGGGAAACTGCGATGGTGGCACGTAAGGAAGCGTGCCCAGTGGCAGCCGGTACCCCACAGCGCTGTCTCCGGGGACCAGAAAGACCTTGCCACGCCGCAATTTCCATTTCTCGGATCGCCACACGGGGCCGGTTGCCTTCGACTGCCAGCGCTGGATTGGTAGAACGTGCCCAGCCGGCTCGGTTAGGCCGCGGGCGAAGACCCGGGCAATGCGGGCGCGTTCCTCAGGATCTTTCAGCTTCGAGTTTTCCGGGGTCACATTCTCTGGAAGATTGCCTTCCTTGATCATCCACTCGGCCGGGTCTTCGTAGGCTGGAGCAACAAATTCAGGGTCAAGCCCCAGCTTTTCTGCCATCGCTCCCAGAAACTGTTCGGATTGATCGGCCGTGGCGCCGGTGTTCTCATCCTCCTTTGCCACCAGCGCATCGTCCGACCAAACCGGTTTGCCGTCCGAGCGCCAGTATAACGAGAAGGTCCAGCGGGGCAGCGTTTCGCCCGGATACCATTTGCCCTGCCCATAATGCAGAAAACCGCCGGGTGCGAAACGGTCACGCAGACGGCGAATTAGCTGGTCCGCCAGTGTCCGTTTGGTCGGACCCACGGCGGCGGTGTTCCATTCGTCGCTTTCGAAATCGTCGATCGACACAAAGGTAGGCTCACCGCCCATGGTCAGCCGCACGTCACCGTCCTTGAGCGTCTTGTCGACGGTCCGGCCCACTGCGTTCAGCTTGTCCCAGGCCGCGTCCGAAAACGGCTTGGTGATACGCGGATGTTCGGCAATCCGACTGACCTGCATGTCGAAGCTGAAATTCGTCTCTGCAAAGCTGGCTTCGCCCGAAATTGGTGCCGCGTTCCTGTAATGCGGTGTCGCCGCCAGCGGGATATGGCTTTCCCCGGTTAGGAGGCCAGAGGTTGGATCAAGCCCGATCCAGCCTGCGCCGGGGATATAGACCTCGACCCAGGCGTGAAGATCGGTGAAATCATGGTCTGTCCCCGAAGGCCCATCGAGCGCCTTAACATCGGGTTTGAGTTGAATGAGATAGCCGGAAACGAAACGCGCCGCGAAGCCAAGGTGCCGAAGCACCTGCACCAGAAGCCAACTGGAGTCGCGGCACGATCCTGAGCGCCTTTCCAGCGTTTCCTCTGGCGTCTGGACACCGGGCTCCATCCGGATTGTGTAGTTGATTTCTTGCGCTACGCGTGCGTTCAACTCGACCAGAAAATCCACAGTGCGGGTCTGGTCGGGTTCAATTGAGCCGATAAACTGCGCCAGACGCGGCCCCTCGGCTTCGGGGGTGCGGTAGATGACGAGATCTTCCTTGAGGTCGACCGGATAGTCGAAAGGCCACTCTTCAGACGCGCTTTCGACGAAAAAGTCGAAAGGGTTGTAGACCGTCATGTCGGCGACCAGATCCACCTCGATCTTTAGCTCTCTGACCGGTTCAGGGAACACGAAACGCGCCATCCAGTTTCCATAGGGATCTTGCTGGTGGTTCACAAAATGCCCGGCCGGTGAAACCCTAAGGCTGTGTGAGATGACGCGCGTGCGGCTGTGCGGTGCAGGCCGTAACCGGATTATTTGCGGAGACAGAGTGACCGGTCGATCATACTGATAATGGGTGAGGTGATATAGGCTGGCAGAAATAGTCATGCGGCAACTTTGTTTTTGATATTGCTGATGACAATACTTTTTTTTGCGCTCGCGCCTAAATGTTTCACTCAATCCAGACCAATAAAGGTAATCTGAGGCCAAAACTGCACAGAAGGCACCAAAAGAAGTCTAGCCGAGCCCCAAACTGCGGCTGATTGCGGCCGAACTAATGTTACATGGGTACTGTCAGACGAATTCGAATTTCTTTCTGCAATCGAGACCTAATGCTATCGTAACGGGTCGCCGTCGCTGGCGGCCCAATCCGAACCTGAAGTGACCACACCCGATCCTGCAGGCACGAAATCGACAGCTAGCTGAACTCATTGTGTGCTGATTGTGTGCTTCAATTTATTAAGACACCCTGTTGTCGCTTACTGGTTGCCTTCGGAGGGCGCGACAAGCGATGCCGTAACAATGTCTCCTAACGTACGCACCACGCAGGTTCCCGAATGCGGTGCTCGCGACAGAACCGACGGCCGCATCCGGCTCAGCGCTCCGGGCGATTTTTGCATCTCTTGGGCAATTGCGAAGGACCGCAGGAAATCTGCATAGGGATCGCTGCCATTGTAGCGTGGTTTGTAGTGCAGACGACCCTCGCGTATGCCTTCCTCGTAGATTGTTTCGTCTTCCTTGATCGTTGCAACGACGCGATTCTCATCCAACTTTTCAGGATCAATAGCGGTGGGATCTTGCGCCAAGAGGACAAAATCCGCGAGTTTTCCAACCTCGATCGAGCCTTTTTGGTCTTCCTCGAAATGCTGCCAGGCTGGCCATATGGTCAAAGCCTTCAGGGCGGTCATGACGTCAACGCGTTGGTGTGGCCCAAGAATGTCCCCTGAGCGGGTCCTGCGTGTAACGGTCGCATCAAGGATGCGCATGCTGTCCGGAAACGCCACCGGAGCATCATGGTGCGATCCGAACATCATGTCTCGTTGAACGAGCCAGCCTGTGGGTGAAATGTTGTCCGCGTTGATCGGTCCGACAGTGTGATCTCGATGCCAATCACCCCAATAAAAGGTGTGCATCGGAAAAAGAGACGGAAACACGCCGAGGCGTTTGTAGGCATCTACCTGATCTTCACGCATGAACTGACCATGGATGAGCACCGGGCGATTTCCCGGGTCGCCGTATTTGGCTTGGGCAACCTCCAGCGCTGCGATCAGCATATCCGAGGCGCCTTCGCCATTGGCATGCGTGATAATCTGGAAGCCGTTCTCGTAGCACCAGTTCGCCGCTTCCTGCACTTGTTCCATCGTTACGGCGGCATAGCCAGCGTAGCCCGCCGGGTAGTCACCCACCGGATCGTAATAGGGTCGATCCCGAAGCGCTGTGAAGCCTTGCGGCGACCCATCGATGGTCAATTTGCAACCGCCAACGCGGATACCGTCTGTATATTCGATGGAGGTGTTCTCGGCGATGTAGTCTTGCGCTTCCAAAACGTCTGGGAACGCTACGACATCGATCGGGATTTTGCCTTCGGCGGCAACGGCTTTGAGGGCTTCGACTACCTCTGCAGAAGAACGCCCGTCTTGGGCAGTCGTGTAGCCAAAACTTGCCCAGAGTTTCGCCCCGGCCTCTGCAAATGCCAACAGGGCTTCCGGGCCAAGTTGACCCAGAATTGGGACAAGCGCGCCGAAGAACGCATATTCCTCAAGAACCCCATTTGGTTCACCATTTGCGAGCCGTTGTATGATGCCACCCGCAGGATCGGGAGTGGATGCGTCAAAGCCCACAAGTTCAAGCGCCTTGGAGTTGGCAACCCCAAGGTGCCCGGATTGATGCACAATGATAATTGGCAGGTCAGTCGACACCGCATCCAAGTCCTCGCGGGTTGGATGCCGCAGCTCGGCGAGTTGAGCGTTATCGTAGCCAAACCCGATGACGACACCTGCGCGTGCGACTATTTCGGCATTTTCTTCTACCCATCGGCGCAACGTGTCCTGAAGACTTGTTATGTCCGTGACCTGGCCGTCAGGCGGGGCCAGTAAATTGGCTGACAGCGCTTGCAATCCGCCAAACACAACGTGCCCATGACTGTCTATAAATCCCGGAAGCATCGCCCGGCCATCCAAGTCGAACAGTTCGGTAGTATCTCCCTGATTGCCCAAGACTTCTGTAAGGTCACCTAGCGCCAGGATACGTCCGTCCTTAACAGCTACGGCCTCGACAGTCGGCTGTTCATCGTTAATCGTCAGGATTGGTCCGCCCGTATAGATGGTGTCGGCAATGTCTTGTGCGGTCGAAGGACCTGTGATGGTCATGATGGCCGCGGCAACTACCGATCCAAATAGCCTAATACACATCTGTCCGTTCCTACAATCTGCATCGAAGTAAACTCAGAAACTCGCCGCATGACCTAGCCGGTAGGTGTCCTTCCCCAGGCCTCAAAGCAATCAGCCACGTGGTAGCTTTGTTCTACCATCAGATACCTTCAACGCGAAAAGAAATTGTTTTCTTCAAGCACCGTGTCGCGCCACCGATTAGTCGATCCACAACTGCATGAAATTTGCCGACGACGCTCGGCCAGACGCTATGGCGGACAGATCATCGCTGCCCATCCCCGAGGCAGGTTTGCGGGCGCAATCGCGTCCGACCTAACACGACCCGCAAGATCAGGTGGCTATTTTCGGAGAGCTCCTTGATCTGCTCAATGGGCTAATCCTCGCTCTTTCGTAGAACTACATATTTGATCGACGCACTCGACGGCCCAAAAGCCTCATAAGAAAGGCACGCAAGATCCTGTTGGCGCCGTACTTTATGCACTCGCAAAACTTTGTTTTTAAACCGAATTAACCCAAATCTGCCGTACAGCGACCGCCATCATTGCCGCAATGGCCCGTCAGATCGGCCATTCGCTGCGATGCAAAATCTAGAGCCGTTCGAACTAACAGTCTGCAGACTTAGCGGACGTTGGAGTGACGATCCGGGTTAATTCAAAAACGGCCGTCTTCACTCTCCTGTGACCTGCCGTTCGTAGTCAGCAGCATCATACCAGCCAAGCGATCGGGTTACCCTTAGATTGCCGTCGAGGTCCCATTCTTCCCAACCCGAGAAACTTACATGATTCCCGGTCTCCTTGTGGTGACCTTCGAAGGTCCAAGCATAAACCATATGGTGGTCCGCGACCAGAACCGTGTCGAGTTTTAGGACAAGGTCCGGAAAATCGGCCATAAAGCCTGCCGCCATTTTTGCGATTTCAGCTTGGCTTGTCATAGGGTCGCCACCATTCATTCCCATGGTAGTAACTTTCGCGTAGCGATTGGCGACATCCTGCGGGTTGCGACCAGTCCAAGCATCGCAATGCGATTGCGCCAACTGTCGGGCGGTCTGCAGATCAGGTGTCATGAATTCCCTCGGTAAGAATGAAATTTGGCGCTGCCATACTAGCGGAGCGGAGTGTCTTCAATCAAGTCAGCTACTCGGACGCTGATGCCCAAGTATTCGCTGCACTGCCAGCGAATGTATGCCTTACTTTCTGCAATGCAGCCTGAAGTTTCGACATTCATTTTGCTGCAGCTGCTAAAATTTGAGATACACAACTTCTGCAATGGTCCGTTAGAGACTGCTTGCATCATGTACCCGCCATATGCTGGACCAGCGAGGTCAGTTGCCTGTCGCCATGACCTTCAGTCCAAGCTGCTCTTGTGCGGTCATGCATCAACCGGATGAAATCAGACGGAGCATTTGCAGCATTGAAGGTCTTCAGCGCATCCTCTTGCGCCAATGCATAGACTTTCAACGAGGCTTCGGCATTCTCGTAATCTTCGGTTGGAACAGTTCTGGCAAAGAGATCATAGTAGTCATTGACCAATTTGATCGTGGCAGGGAGTTGGTCCACATAAACCTGCATAGGAATGCCCGCTTTCTGGCAGACAAGTGCACCGTATATCATTCCGAACATGAACCCTTGCCGAACTGTGAAGAGGCCGGCGAAGAGTGCAGCAAGCGCCGCTGGTTTCTCGCCAACGTGGGCGGACTTTCTACCTAATTCTCTTATGATGCCGCCATAACGGTCCCAGGTTCCGGCACTGCCGACCGTCAGGATCGTGGTTTCGTCACCACCAATACCGGAAGGGTAGGAATTGATCATACCCAGCATGTAGTCGGCCTTTTGTCTCTCCAGGATGGAAAGCAGTCTATCGGCATCCGAGGTATCGCCCGTGCTCATGTCGCAGATGGTCTTACCCCTTAGGGAAACACTTAGACCTTTGACCAGTTCAACCGTTTCCTTGTGGCCTTTTATGCAGATGATAACAAATTCAGACGCTGCAACGGCATCGTCCGCTGAGGAGCAGATCGTGGCACCAGCTTCAGCGAAGACTTCTGTCTTTTCCGGCGTGCGGTTCCAAACGCTGACATCGTGGCCTGCCTTGAGCAGGCATTGCGCCAGCGCTGACCCCATGTTGCCCAGTCCCAATACAGCAAGATTCATGAAGTTAGCCGCCCGTGTCCGCAAATGAATTCCTGCACTAGCATGCGCCTGCATCGGGAGATCACCTAGTTGTTAATTTTTCTATATTATTAGATGATCTAACTTATGAATTGGCGCACACTTCCCTCATTGACATCACTCAGAGCCTTCACCGCCGCTGCCGAGTTTCGAAATCTGACCCGGGCAGCAGAGGCACTGAACGTAACCCATTCCGCAGTCAGCCAGCAAATTCGCGGCCTCGAAAAACGTCTCGGCACTCGGCTTATCACACGTACCCGGCACGGCATTTCTCTTACATCGCAAGGCGAGTTCCTGTCGGCTTGTTTGCTTGAAGCCTTCGCTGAAATAGCCAACGTGACTGAGAGCGTGTCACGTGCAGGGGCGGTTCGACCTCTGGTGGTCAGCGCGACTCCAATGTTTTCAAGCGCGTTCCTCATGCCGCGTTTGTCGATGTTCATTGACGAATTCCCCAACATCGAATTGAGGATCGATTCAACGATCCAGGCAGTCGACCTCAAGCCGGGAGGAATTGATATGGCCATCCGATACGGAACAGGTCGCTGGCCAGGGCTTGTCTCGCAGATGCTGCTACCCGGCTGTCTGACGGTCGTCGCGTCCCGCGAACTGATTGGAAACCGGGTGCTCTCAGAACCTGCAGAACTGCTTGAATTCACTCTTCTTCAGGAACAAGCGTCGATCGAATTTGATCTGTGGCTGGAGAAGGTCGGGATCCCGCCGGAAGCGGACCGAAGAGTGGTCCGCATGCCGGGAAACATGCTGCTGGATGGCATCCGCCGAGGTGACGGTATCGGAGCGACGGTACCGGCCTTTATCTCTGACGAGTTGAAGTCAGGACAACTCGTGGCGCTGTTTGATGATCCAATACCGCAGATTGGCTATTACTTAGTCACACTGCCTGGTCCGGTACGTCCAGCGGCAAAACTGTTCATGCAGTGGATTTCAAAATCAATCACTGAATATGAGAAAAGCCTGTCCCGATGGACGCCCACTCAATTGCTGTAGGCATTCCATCCCGAACCCACATAGATATGTCGTATCGAGCACGTTTCGATAAGGTCCTCGTAGCCTTCCGGCAAGTAGGACTCCTGCCAGTCTTCTCCAAAGTGCCGTTTCACAGCATCCAGATCGTCCCAGATGGACACGAACATCGCCATGTTTTAGCCGCCTTGTAGGCACTGGCCGAAGAAGTATCCGCGATCGCCAGGATGCCCTTCGACGACTTTTGAAGAGGTAGTGGCGAAGTTTTCAAGAAGTTCCTCGATATGGCCATCTTTGACCTGAACTTCGAATATTCTCAGGACTGGTCCGCTGCTTGTCATTCTAGCCTCCTAGTGTAACGCCGTGGATATCCCTTTGTCTTTCAAAGCGTCTCGGAACCAGTCGGCATCGTAACCTCGATCAGCAATCATCCAATCTGCGGCTGGCAAGCTGCTCAGAAGTGCCTTGGCGCCCGTGTAGTCTCTGATCTGACCGGCAGTCATGAAGAA
>JBFOME010000017.1:0-131403 GCA_040830705.1 Paracoccaceae bacterium
GCCATGCGACCGTGGGAAGAAAGGGGAAAGCTTGGCCATCTGCTCGTCGGTCAGCCAGAAAAGGTCGCTCATATCACCGCTCCGTTTTTCGAGCCGTGAATCACGCAGCGCTTTGAAAATCAATGCATCCTGACCCTAGAATATTTGCACAAGGAATTGGGAATAACTACGTTATTGGACGCCCGACCCAATCTATGGCCTCATCGAGCCGGTCGTCGCCCCAGAACAGTTCTCCGTCATCGGCAATGAAACTTGGCGCGCCGAATATGCCCAAAGACTGCGCCTTCTCTGTCGATTTGCGCAGCCTGTCCTTGACTAGGGGATCAGTTTGCGCGCGCTCGACAATTTGTGATCCGTTCTCGCCGACATCGTCCAGCAAAGCGCTCAGTAGGTCGGGGTCGCTGATGCATTTCCCGTCGGCAAACTGCGTGTAGTAGACCGCCCGAGTGAAATCGGGACCCCAAGATGTGTCCACACCGATGGTGGCGATGCGCGCGGCAAGCAGGCCGTTCTGCGGAAACGGATCCGGGCGATGGACCTTTGGCAGCCCTTGCGCGCTGGCGCGCCGGTCAAGATCGCGCCACATGTAGCGGCCTTTTTCCTTGTAAAGGTTGAAGGGTGAACTGTCCCATCCTTGTGCGCGAAAGATCGGGCCCAGCAGAAACGGGTGCCAGACCAGTTCAACCCCCGTGCTGTGGCAGCGATCTTCGATCCGCATGGCGCTGAGATATGAATAGGTCGAGGCAAATTCGTACCAGAAATGCAATACGGGCATGGGGCCAAATCCTGTTTAAACAGACGCGATTTGCAGCAATTTTACCGTTCCGAGTAGCAATGCCAACCGGCGGCCGCGGCTTGTGCTGCATGGTCACCCGTGCCATATCGAATGCACTGAATTTCATTAGTTGTTTGAGCCTCATGCCCCGGTCTTTCCCCACCGTGCTTCTACCCTTTCTTCTGCTTCTGTTTGTGGGAACGCTCTGCAGCGCGATGATCGTACCCTATATGGGGTTCTTTATCGTCAACGGTCTGGGGCGTGAGCCCTGGACGATCAGCATCTATGCCGGTTTGGTGTCCTGTCTCGCGATTTTGGTGAACCGGAATTTTGCCGGTCGGTTGGATGGCGGAGACAATGCCTTTCCTTTGATCGGCATAGCGGCGGCAAGTTTTCTGGTGGCCAACCTGGTGCTGTCGATTGCGCCCGTTTTCTGGGTGGTACTGAGCGTCGGAGCTGTGGGTTTCGGGATCAGCGCCAGCGCTGTCTCGACCCTGTTCAGCCTCGGCGGAAGCATGGCGGAAAGGAATGGGATCGCCCGAAGCCGGTTCAATGCCTATATGCGTGCAACCACATCGACCGCGTGGATGATCGGCCCGGCCGTGTCCTTTCTGGCTGCCGATCAGTTGGGCGCGACGGCGGTGTTCAAGCTCAGCGCAGCGCTGTCGCTGCTCTGGCTGGTGTTATGGCGTCAAGCGGTGCCGCATGACATTCGCCTGGATGCCAAGCAAGGCCAAATGCCCGAGCAAGGGCAGGGAGGCCTCAATACCGGCCTGTGGCTGGCTGCCGCATTTGTCTTCTGCCTGTCCACGGCGCATTCGCTGACCTTTACCGCGTTGCCGCTTTTCTATGTCCAGGAGGTTGGCCTGCCGGGATATGCACCGGGAACCGCGTTTAGTATCAAGACTCTTGTCGAAGTGTTCGCGATCTTTTCGACGCCCTATCTGATCGCGCGGTTCGGATTGCGGAAGTCGCTTTTGGCGGTGACGCTGCTCGCGATCGTTACCATTCAGATATTGGCATCGGTGCAAAGCTATCCGCAAATGCTGGCTGGTGCGGCAATGGAGGGGCTGTATTATGGGCTTTATGCCAGCCTTGGGATCAGCTTTGTGCAGTCCCTTGCGCCAAACCGGCCCGCGCGCGCGACCGCGCTCTACTGGAATACGCTAATGGTGACCGGGATTCTGGCAGGGCCGGCAGCCGGGCTGATCGCCCAGGCCTATGACTTCCGAACGGTGATTCTTGTGGCCTCTGGCGTGGCTTGTGTGGCCGCAATCGTGTTGCTGATAGGCAGTCGCTCGCGGGATCGGCGTCCGTCACGCCCATGAGCATGTCGACCAAGTCGCCGAGAAAAACCTATCTGACAAAAAATATGTACCGAAACGAGAAACCCGTTTCGGTACATAACGCCTTTGGGTAGCGTTAAATAAATCACCGCACTGCGGCCAATAATCGTCTGTCTCGCGCATGTTCATCACCCGGCCACTCACTGATCGAATATCGATCTCCGGAGGCGCGGCCTGTCAGAAATTCCAGACCAACGCAGAAAATAGTCTTGCGCTTCTTCCAAATAGTTTCGGTCAATTTGTCCCAAACTACAGCGGTCAATGTCTTACCGCATGTGGTCATTGAGCCATAAACGAGCGAGACTTTCTGTGATCCAGGCCACATAAGGTTAAAAAAAATTTCATACGTAGTGAATCCGCCCTCTGATGGCGGGGTCAGGGCACGGTTTCGCTGAAGGCGGGGCTGTTGATGTTTAGGCCACCAAGCTCTTCGATCAGACTAACGACTTCGGCCACGCCCTGCCGACGCCGGAGCGCTGCCATCACAAAGGGTCTGTCCTTGCGCATGCGTGCTGCGTCGCTTTGCATCACCCCTAAATCAGCGCCCACATGCGGGGCCAGATCGGTCTTGTTGATGATCAGAACATCCGAGCGCGTGATTGCCGGGCCGCCCTTTCGTGGGATCTCCTCACCAGCGGCCACATCGATCACATACAGAGTCAGATCGGCCAGTTCCGGGCTGAACGTGGCCGACAGGTTGTCGCCGCCGCTTTCGATCAGCACCACCTCGACCTCGGGGTGCCGGTCAACCATCTGCGCTACGGCGGCGAGGTTGATCGAGGCATCCTCGCGGATCGCTGTGTGGGGGCAGCCGCCGGTTTCCACCCCGATGATCCGGTCCGATGGCAGCACCTGCATCCGCATCAGCGCATCGGCATCCTCTTGCGTGTAGATGTCATTGGTGATCACGCCCAGCGAAACCCGGTCACGCAGCGCCTCGCACAATGCCGCCGTCAGAGTGGTCTTGCCCGCCCCCACCGGGCCGCCGATGCCGATGCGCAGGGGGCCGTTCATACTGCTCATGTCCGAAATATCCTCGAATATTGGGTTTCGTGTTTCATCGATGCGATGTCGCTTAGAAAAGCCGTGCTGCCAAGCTCGTCTAGATCGCCAGTTTCGGCTGCCTGAGCGACGTTGTCGAAAACGGGGATCAGCGCGTGCAACATCACTTGCCCCTCTGTCTGGCCAAGCGGCAGCAACCGTTGTGCCGCTGCGATCAGGTTGGCGGCAAAGGCTTGCAGATAGCTGCGCAGGGTCAGGTCGAGCGGAATGCTCTCTTGCGCAGACGCAGCACCCAGAGCCACCGGATAGACCCAAGGCCCCAAGCCGGGCTGAGAGACTGCCCGTATGGTCCGGCAAAAGGCCGCGCCTTGCTGATCGGTCTCAAGCAGCCGTTCGCGGGAGGGTGCAAAGGCCCGTGCCAGATCATCGATACGGGTCAGCGCTTTTGTCCCGTCGGCATGATAGGCCGCCGCCAGGAACAGAGCATCGGACCAGCCGGAGCCGGCGGTCAACACATCCCTCAACCAGGCATCAAAGCTATCGGCATCTTTGACCCAATCTGCATCCACAGCCGCTTCCAGCCCATGACTATAAGCGTAGGCGCTGATCGGGTAGGCGGGTGACAGCCATTGCAGCAGGGTCAAAGTGTCAGTGGGCGTGGCCATGGGTGCGCCCATGCCCGTAGGCACCGCCTTCGGGTGTGAAAGGTTCCACGACGTCGCGCAGGGTGGCGCCAAGCTTGGCCAACATGTCGCGCATTACGTGGTCGCGTTGGATGAGCAGCCGGTCACCTTCGATCTGGCAGGGTGTGTGGCGGTTACCGATATGCCAGGCGATACGGGTCAGATCGGACGCCGAAACTTCCAACAGCGGCTCGGGCGCGGCGTGAATCTCAATCGCGCGCCCGTCGTCCAGCATCAGCGCTCCGCCATGGTCCAGCGAGGTCGTTTGCGCCAGATCGACCAGTATCCTCTCGCCGTCTTCGCAGGTTAGGACTTTCCGGCGCAAGAAGCGGTCTTCATAGGTCAGGGACAGACTGTTCGAAGGCTCGCCATGCAGATGATCGGAATAGGCGCGCGCAGCAGAGAAGAGGGCGGTCATGCACGCGCCTCCTCTGATTTGGGTTGCGCATCAGTCAGATGCGCCAGACTGAACCCGCAAAGATGTGATGCACGATACGGTCGCGTGACAAGCCGCGGCGTTTCAGTTCGTTGTCGCTGAGCGATTGTAGAAACTGGATCTCTTTCGCATGAGAGCGGGCTTCGGCCAAGTTGACCAAAACCGCATAGATTGATGATCCTATTCTGCCGAGCAATTCGGAAACCGAGAAACCGGGGCGTTCTTGAAGTGTGGATTGTGCCATTAGGACCTCCATAAAGACGGGTTAAGCAGGTCCTCCCATGGCATTGAGTGTTTGTCATTTGACCCTCTCTGTATAGTGGGTTTTTGATCATGGCTGCGTTGTGAATGCTGCAACGCAGCACAAAAATTGATCAGAACAAGAAGTATCGCTGTGCCATCGGCAGCACCTCGGCGGGCTGGCAGGTCAGCAATTCGCCGTCAGCGCGCACCTCATAGGTCTCGGGATTTACCTCGATCTGCGGTGTGGCGTCGTTTAGCACCAGGTCGCGTTTGCCGATGTTGCGCGTGCCTTGCACAGCCACCGTGTCCTTGGCCAGCCCCAGCGCATCGCCGATCCTGTCGGCCTGCGCTGCCTCTGACACGAAAATGATGGCCGAGCGTTCGACCGAACGGCCATAGGCCCCGAACATCGGGCGGGAATAGACAGGCTGCGGCGTTGGAATCGAGGCGTTGGGATCGCCCATCTGAGCGCAAGCGATTGTGCCCCCGAGCAGGACCATCTCGGGCTTCACGCCGAAGAAGGCGGGGTTCCAAAGCACCAGATCAGCGCGCTTGCCCTCTTCGACACTGCCGATCTGATGGCTCAGCCCGTGCGCGATGGCGGGGTTGATAGTATATTTCGCGATATAGCGACGGACACGCAGATTGTCGTTGTCTCCGGCTTCCTCAGATAAGCGTCCGCGCTGTTTCTTCATCTTGTCCGCGGTTTGCCAGGTGCGGATCAGCACCTCTCCGACGCGGCCCATGGCCTGACTGTCGGATGCAATGATCGAAAACGCGCCCATGTCGTGTAGGATATCTTCGGCCGCAATTGTTTCGCGCCGGATGCGGCTTTCGGCAAAGGCCACATCCTCGGGGATCGACTTGTCGAGATGATGGCAAACCATGAGCATATCCAGATGCTCTTCGACTGTGTTTACCGTGAAAGGACGCGTCGGGTTGGTGGAGGAGGGCAGGACATGCTCCTCCCCGCAGATCTTGATGATGTCCGGTGCGTGGCCGCCGCCAGCACCTTCGGTATGGAAGGCGTGGATAGTACGGCCTTTCATAGCGGCGACGGTGTTCTCCACAAAACCGGACTCGTTCAGCGTATCGGTGTGGATCATCACCTGCACGTCCATCGCATCGGCGACTGACAGGCAGCAGTCGATGGCGGCAGGCGTCGTCCCCCAATCCTCATGCAGTTTCAACGCGCAGGCACCGGCTTTCACCTGCTCTTCCAAAGCGGCAGGCAGCGACGCGTTGCCTTTGCCCGCAAAGGCGAGGTTCATCGGAAAGGCATCGGCGGCCTGCAACATCCGCCCGATATGCCATGGCCCCGGCGTACAGGTGGTCGCCAACGTGCCATGCGCCGGGCCGGTGCCGCCGCCTAGCATGGTGGTCAGGCCAGAATGCAGCGCGTCTTCGATCTGTTGCGGGCAGATGAAGTGGATATGGCTATCAAAGCCACCAGCGGTGAGGATGCGACCTTCGCCCGCAATGGCCTCGGTGCCCGGACCGATGATGATATCAACGCCCGGCTGTGTGTCGGGGTTCCCGGCCTTGCCGATTTTGGCAATACGTCCGTCTTTCAGACCTATATCCGCTTTGTAGATGCCAGAGTGGTCCACAATCAGTGCATTGGTGATGACGGTATCTACGGCGCCTTCGGCTCGGGTGGCTTGAGATTGGCCCATCCCGTCACGGATCACCTTGCCGCCGCCGAATTTGACCTCTTCGCCATAGGTGGTGAGATCGTTTTCCACCTCGATGATCAGGTCGGTATCGGCCAACCTGACCTTGTCGCCTGTCGTGGGACCAAACATCGCAGCGTAGTCGGAACGTTTGATTGTTGCTGGCATCAGAGCTCGCCCATTACCTGTTGATTGAACCCGAACACCCGCCGCGCCCCACTGATCGGGATCAGCGATACTTCGCGGCGCTGGCCCGGCTCGAACCGGACGGCGGTGCCGGGCGCGATATTCAGGCGCAGCCCGTGGGCAGCGGCGCGGTCGAAGTCCAAAGCGGGATTGGTTTCGGCAAAATGGTAGTGGCTGCCGACCTGAATGGGCCGGTCGCCGGTATTGGCGACCATGAGTGTCACAGTGTCAGCGCCCGCATTCAGTGTGATCTCGCCCGCTGCGGGCATGACCTCGCCGGGGATCATTTGGAGCGGGTCGCTGCGAGGCCAACTGCGGCCAGCGCGATCAGGGCAAGACCCAAGCCAAGGTTCGAGTAGTCGCTTCCGTGCGCGTGGATATGACCGGCATCATGGGCCAGTGCGGGCGAGGCGAACATCAGGGCGGGTAGCATCAGTCGGGTCATGGAAAGCTCCAGGTTGGATCAGCGGATTGGGTTGTGAACAGTGACGAGTTTGGTGCCGTCGGGAAAGGTGGCCTCGACCTGAACCTCATGGATCATCTCGGGCACGCCCTGCATGCACTGGTCGCGGGTGATCACCTGCGCGCCTGCCTGCATCATGTCGGCGACAGAACGACCGTCACGCGCGCCTTCGACCACCGCATCAGTAATCAGCGCAATCGCTTCGGGGTGATTCAGGCGAACGCCGCGCGCCAGCCGCTTGCGGGCCAGCTCTGCGGCCATCGCAACCAGCAGCTTGTCTTTTTCTCTTGGGGTCAGGTTCATGTCAGAGTGTCCAGCATTTCGGTAATTCACTTTGCGACAGGTATTTCAGCGCCGGATCCAGCACCCGTCGCAGGGCAAAGCCCTCGCATGCCAGCACCCGCGCAACCAGCAATCCGTCCTGGATCAGGCTGGCGCCGGCGGTCTCAGGCAATAGGTCGCGCAATCGGTTCAGGCGGGTTTCTGCGTCCGGGGCAGCATAGACCAGCAACGCCATTGCGCCCGCGCCGTTCCCGATAAATGGCCTTGCCATATGGGCCTGCAGATCGCCGCTCATGTTCAGCTTGTCCAGAAACTGCGGCCGGCCTGCCCGGGTAATCTCTATATGGTCGCGGAAATGCGCGTCTGTGAGCGTCTCTCCCATTGCCGGGCGGCCAAAGATCAGCGGCTCGACCATCAGGAAATGGGCGCTCTCCGCCAGTTCGACCCGCAGGCTGCGGGTCAGGGCTGAGCCGTTGAACAGGATCGTTTCTTGCGGCATCCAATGCAGGCGCGCCTCGGCTTCGACGTGCAGTTCGGTCCGTAATTGCCCGATCTGACCAGGCTGGGTGCGATAGGCGCGTTCGGCCGCTTGTGTGGTCAGGGTCAGCGCGGTTCCGGTCTGAGCTTGTGCCTCGACCCTGAACCGATCGCCGCCCGTGATGCCGCCTGCCGTGTTGACCAGAACCGCGTCGAGCGCGTCCCCCTTTGGTCTCGGGAAGACGCATTTATAGGACCCTGACATGCGCAGGTCATCAAGCACACTGCGCCTTGACTGCGGCTTGACCGTCAGGCGTATGTCACCGCGCGCTCTGGGCAGCGCTGACGGTGAAGATTGCATCGATATGGGTGCGGCCAGTTGGATAACTGCCTCCGATTCAGGCGATTTCGGAGGCGACTGTCGATCAGAGGGGCGGGGACAACCAGATCAATCAGGGTAATCCGGTCCCATTCCACCGTAATCTGCCTAAATTATGACCTAAACTGCCCAATGAGGTCAAAAATTAATCGGCTTCTTGCATCGGGGCAGAAAACCGGAAGCTGATCGTTGCCTAATTTGCCGCGTTGCAGAAACGCTTATGGCACTCAGGCCGGGGGGACCGGTCAAGGGTGTGTGACGGCCGGATCGATTGGCTCTCGGATCAGCCGCCACACGGGTGCAACATTTAAGTTGCGGGGGAATTGGTACGCAGAGGCGCCTGCCAAAGCAAGCGTGCGCTGCTGTTCCGCCCCGCGAGGAGACAATATGAACTTCCTGAAAACCACACTGGCGGCTGCGGTCGCAACCACGGCGCTGACCGGCGTCGCTCACGCGGCCGACTGCCCCGTAAAAGTGGGCGTGCTGCATTCGCTGTCCGGCACGATGGCCATTTCCGAGACCACGCTTAAAGACACGATGCTGATGCTGATCGACCAGCAGAACGAAAAGGGCGGCGTTCTGGGATGCGAGATCGAGGCCGTCGTGGTCGATCCGGCCTCTGACTGGCCGCTTTTTGCGGAAAAGGCGCGCGAGTTGCTGACGGTACATGATGTCGATGTGATTTTCGGGAACTGGACCAGCGTGAGCCGCAAATCGGTGCTGCCAGTGATTGAGGAGCTGAACGGGTTGCTGTTCTACCCGGTCCAGTACGAAGGGGAGGAAAGCTCCAAGAACGTGTTCTACACCGGCGCCGCTCCGAACCAGCAGGCGATCCCAGCGACCGACTACTTCCTCGATGAGCTGGGCGTCGAGAAATTCGCGCTGTTGGGGACAGACTATGTCTATCCGCGGACAACGAACAACATTCTGGAATCCTACCTGCAATCCAAGGGTGTGGCCGATAGCGACATCTTTGTGAACTACACGCCGTTTGGCCATTCCGACTGGTCCAAGATCGTGGCCGACGTTGTGGCGCTTGGCGCGGACGGCAAGAAGGTTGGCGTGATCTCGACCATCAACGGTGACGCCAATATCGGCTTCTACAAGGAACTGGCCGCTGCAGGCGTATCTGCTGACGATATCCCGGTTGTCGCCTTCTCGGTGGGCGAGGAAGAGCTGTCGGGTCTCGACACCTCGAACCTAATTGGTCACCTCGCGGCGTGGAACTATTTCCAGTCGGCCGAGTCGGACGCGAATGAAGAGTTCATCGCAACCTGGAAAGAGCGCATGGGCGAGGAACGCGTGACGAACGACCCGATGGAGGCGCACTATATTGGCTTTAACATGTGGGTGAATGCAGCCGAAGCAGCGGAAAGCACCGATGTGGATGCGGTTCGCGCGGCCATGTACGGCCAGGAATTCCCGAACCTGACCGGCGGTACGGCGGTAATGCTGCCCAACCACCATCTGGCGAAACCGGTGCTGATCGGCGAGATCCTCGACGATGGTCAGTTCGACATCATCAGCCAGACCGAAGAAGTGCCGGGCGATGCTTGGACCGACTTCCTGCCGGAATCGGCGCTGCTGAAGTCGGATTGGAAAGAACTGGGTTGCGGTATGTACAACACCGAAACCTCGACCTGCGTTCAGACCAAGTCGAACTACTGATCTTCCATACAATTGCTAGAGGGGTTCGCCCCTCTGGCCACTTGAAGGACTGAGTGCCCCATGTCGCGCATCCTCAGATACGTGCTTTTTTTGTGCCTGATGACCAGTGCCGCCTGGGCGCAGGACGGGCCGATGCAGACGGTGCTGCAAGAACAGCGCGACGTGATTGTCAAAAGCTCTCGCAAGACCATTGCGCCGGCGATTGATGCGGTGGCGACAAGCGGGTTGCCACAGGCGCAAGAGGTTCTGGAGGCCTGGCAGGGCAAGAACATGTGGTTGCGCAAGGAAGACGAGCGGTTCTTCCGAGCGGAGAAAACCGACAGTGGCGATTATGCGCTTTTTGATTTTGATACCGGCGCACAGGTGGGTGAAGCAGGCAAACGCGATCTGAAACAGATCAAACCCAATAGCGGAATTCGCGCGATGATCGCCACCGCGCTGGTGCAATTCCAGCTTTCCGATCCCAATGCAGCCAATCGGGCTGCTGCCCTCCAATCGTTGGAACGCGATCCTTCGGCGGCAGCGTTGGACCCTTTGCGTGCTTCCATTGCAGGCGAAGAAAACGCCACCTTGAAGGCCCGCAAAGAGCGGTTGGAGCGGCTTTTGACCATGGCCTATGACCCCGATGACGCTAAGCGGGTTGCCGCGATTGAGGAAATGTCTGGCGATTTGGGCGTTGATGTGCGGGCCACATTGAACCCAATCCTGCAGGCGCGCGTTCAGGTGTTTGAGGGTGACATCACCGATGACCTGAATGTCAAATCCGTGCTGACCCCTGGCAGCGACGCGTTGTCGTTGGATGAGGCCTATGACCTGCTGGTTGCCGAGGGGCTCGCGACAAAGCTCCTCACTCCCGATGACATTCGCAAGGCTTTGATCGCAAATATTGACGGTGGGTTTGTGGCTGGAACCGCGCTGGTGGGTTTGAACACCGACGCCGCCCGCGCTGAGGCCTACCAGGCGTTGGTGGAGCAGGGGCAGGCCCAGCCCGGTGTGACCCCGGACCGGATTGGCGAGATCATTTCGCAATACCAGTTTGCTGAAGTCTATCTGGACCCGTCGCAAGCCGTGACGGATGCTGCCGAGCAGACGATGGGCAGTATCAGCACGCGGGTGGCTGCGGGGCAGGGGCTTGATCTGGTGCTTGATGCGCTGTCGCTGGCCTCGATCTACTTCCTCGCCGCCATTGGGCTCGCCATCACCTTTGGCGTGATGGGTGTGATCAACATGGCGCATGGCGAGTTCATCATGATGGGGGCCTATACGGGTTACGTGGTGCAGCAGGTGATCCCGGATCACACCACCTCGATCCTCGTGGCGATCCCGCTGGCCTTTGTAGTGACCTTTGGCGCGGGCGTGGCGATGGAGCGTCTGGTGATCCGCCATCTCTACCACCGCCCGCTGGAGACCTTGCTGGCCACTTTCGGCATCTCGATCGCCTTGCAGCAATTGGCCAAGAACATCTTCGGCACGCAGGCAAGGCCCCTGACCGCGCCGGGTTGGCTGGACGGGTCGCTTGTGCTGAACGACGTGGTCTCGATCAGCTATATCCGCATTGCGATCTTTGTTCTGGCTCTGTTTTTCCTTGCCGTGTTCCTGTTCATCATGAAGCGCACGCGGCTGGGGTTGGAAACCCGCGCCGTCACCCAGAACCCGCGTATGGCGGCGAGCATGGGGATCAATCCGGGACGGGTGAACATGCTGGCCTTTGGCTTTGGTTCGGGCATCGCCGGGGTAGCGGGAGTGGCCATCGGGCTTTTCGCAAAAGTCACGTCTGAACTCGGCTCGGCCTATATCGTGCAGAGTTTCATGACCGTAGTTGTTGGGGGTGTCGGCAATATCTGGGGCGCGCTTGCGGGGGCCACGATGATCGGTTTCTTCCAGAAAGGCGTTGAGTGGCTGAACCCATCGAACACGCTCGCGGCGCAGACCTACATGATCGTCTTCATCATCATTTTCATTCAATTTCGACCGCGCGGGATCATCGCGCTCAAGGGCCGGGCGGCGGGGGACTGAGCCATGGAGCGTAGTTTCTTTGCCCGCAACCCGTCGGTGCTGATCTTCATCTCGCTTCTGGCTCTGTTCACGCTCATGGTCACAGTAATGGCCGAGGGGTTCGGTATCGGCGTGATCTCGACCTCGTTCGTCAAAACGCTGGGCAAGACGCTGTGCCTGTGCCTGGTGGCCATCGCTATGGACCTGATCTGGGGCTATTGCGGCATCCTGAGCCTTGGGCATTTCGCCTTTTTCGGGTTGGGCGGCTATATGATCGGCATGTGGCTGATGTATGAGCGCACGCGCGACATCGTCGTCACCTCGCTCAGCGAAGCGCCGCTGCCACCGACCGAGCAGGAGGTGGTCGATGCCATCGGCACGCAGATCTTTGGCGTTGTGGGATCCAACGAGTTCCCGCTGGTCTGGGCCTTTGCCGATAGCCTGGTGATCCAACTGGTGCTGGTGGTGCTGGTGCCAGGGCTGCTGGCGCTGGTTTTTGGTTGGCTGGCATTTCGCAGCCGGGTGACTGGCGTTTACCTGTCGATCCTGACACAGGCGATGACGCTCGCACTGGCTCTGTACCTCTTCCAGAACGACAGCGGGTTGCGCGGCAACAATGGTCTGTCGGGCCTGCAAAACCTGCCGGGGCTTGAAGCCGTGCCGCAGGCCACGATCTCGCTCTGGTTCCTCTGGGCTTCGGCCTTGGCGCTGGGGCTAGGGTATCTCTTGGGGGCCTGGGTGATGTCGGGCAAGTTCGGTTCGGTCATTAAGGGCATCCGGGATGATGAGGCGCGGGTACGGTTTCTGGGCTATTCGGTGGAAAGCTACAAACTGGCGGTCTTTACTCTGACCGCCTGCATCGCCGGGATCGCGGGCGCGCTCTATTACCCTCAAGCAGGTATCATCAACCCGGCCGAACTGGCGCCGATCGCGTCGATCTATCTGGCGGTATGGGTCGCGATCGGGGGTCGAGGGCGGCTTTATGGTGCGGTTGTAGGCGCGGCGGTTGTCAGTCTGTTGTCCAGTTGGTTCACCGGCGGGCTCGCGCCCGATTTGCCGCTGGGGGTCTACACGATCAAATGGGTCGATTGGTGGCAGATCGTACTGGGGCTGTCCTTTGTTCTGGTCACGCTCTTTGCACCCAAAGGCATCGGCGGGCTGGTCGACCTGTGGATGGAACGCCGCTCGCCCGATCGCCATGGTGCCGATCTTGGCCCCGATATGGGATCGCTGCGCGAGAAGGAGGCTTTGGAATGAGTACACTTCTTGAAGTCTCGGGCGTCTCGGTTTCGTTTGACGGGTTCAAGGCGATCAACAACCTGTCCTTCCAGATCGGCCAGGCCGAGCTACGTGCCATCATCGGCCCAAACGGGGCGGGCAAGACCACTTTCATGGATATCGTGACGGGCAAGACCAGACCTGATGAGGGCCGGGTAATTTGGGGCGACAAGAGCGTGTCGCTGCTGGCTTTGAACGAAGCGCAGATCGCGCAGGCCGGAGTAGGGCGGAAGTTTCAGAAACCCACAGTGTTCGAAGATCAGACGGTGCAGGAAAACCTGCTGTTGGCGCTAAAAAAGCCCCGCTCGATCCTGCAGGTGCTGTTCTTTCGGCCGTCGGAGGACGACCGCGCGCGCGTGGCCGATCTGGCCGATCACATCGGGCTGAAGGACGAGATGGACCGCAAGTCGGGCGAGTTGAGCCATGGTCAGAAACAATGGCTGGAGATCGGCATGCTGCTGGCGCAGGAGCCGCAATTGCTGCTGGTCGACGAACCTGCAGCGGGAATGACGCCCGAGGAGCGCGAGCACACGACGCGCATTCTGGCCGAGGCATCAAAGACCCGCGCGGTGGTGGTGGTCGAGCATGACATGGAATTCGTGCGCCGACTCGACTGCAAGGTGACCGTGCTGCACGAAGGCGCGGTGCTGGCCGAGGGCAGCCTCGACCATGTGACCGCAAATCAGGACGTCATCGACGTCTATCTGGGACGCTAGATCATGCTGAGTATCAAGGACCTGACCCTGCATTACGGGCATTCGCAAATCCTCTATGACGTCTCGCTGGAGGCTGCACAGGGCGCGGTGACCTGCGTGGTGGGGACCAATGGCGTGGGCAAGACCAGCTTGATGAAGGCCATCTCTGGCACGCACGCGCGCTCGAGTGGAGAGATGTCGCTGGACGGGCAAGCCGTTGATGTTCTGCCAGCCCATGCGCTGGCGCGGTTGGGGGTCGGTTACGTCCCTCAAGGGCGCGAGATATTTCCTCTGATGACAGTGAGGGAAAATCTGGAGACCGGGTTCTCCTGCCTGCCGCGCGAGGCGCATCACATTCCAGACGAGATTTTTGATCTGTTTCCGGTCTTGCACGACATGCGCGACCGGCGCGGAGGCGACCTTTCGGGTGGCCAACAGCAACAACTAGCTATCGCCCGCGCACTGATCACAAAGCCGAAACTGCTGCTGCTGGACGAGCCGACCGAGGGCATCCAGCCCAACATCATCCAGCAGATCGGCCGGGTGATTTCCATGCTGCGCGACAAGGGCGAGATGGCTATTGTTCTTGTCGAGCAATATTTCGACTTCGCCTACGAGCTGGCCGACGGCTTTGTTGTGCTCCGCCGGGGCGCGGTGACGTTGGCGGGTCGCAAGGATGAGCTGAAACGTGAGGATGTACTGGCGGGCGTGTCGGTCTGAACTGTTTGCTCTTACGCACAAATTTCATCGCCATAGCGTTGCCATTTCTGCGGGGCTGATTTCGGTACGAATGGCTATTGCCCTCTCTCGGTTAGTCGTGCGACGTCCTGCACGCAGCCGCAAGTCGGGAGATCCGGCTTGGCTGACCCGTTTTATGAGCAGGGCATAGAATGAGAATTTCTTCAAAACACCGGTTTTGCTTTATCGCAAATCCCCAATGCGCCAGCACTTCGCTGCGTTCGATGCTGAACAAGGTGTCCGATTTCGGATCGGGTAAGAACTTTGCGGAAGCGGGCATGAAAATCTCCAATCACCTGCATCCCGGTCACGTTCGCGAGTTGCTCTAGTCTCGCGGAGAAGATCCCGACACCTATTTCTTCTTTTCGTCCATCCGAAACCCATGGGACAAGATGGTGTCGCGATATCATTTCGGTGTGCGGACCCCGCGATCCCGATGGCACACGCGCGCGGTCGAAGCGGGCTCATTCAGCGTGTTCATCCGGGATTCCTCGATTCAGGATGCCGCCATAAACACCCGATATCAGAACCTCTTCTTCGAAGATGGCAGATACCTCATGGATGATATGGTGAGGGTAGAGAACTTTGCCGAAGACGTCGGCAGAATATGGAACAAACTGTCTCTTCCCGCCCCCAACCGGCTCCATGTCAATTCCAATGGCAGAAAGAAGAACTACAGAGAGTTCTACGACGAAGAAGCCATCGAGATTGTAAGGGATATATTACAGCGCGACATTGATGTTTTCGGCTACACATTCTGATCGCCGAGCGTAACAGAACAGGCCCCGACGGAACGGGGCCTGTTCAAATAGAAAAACTGATCTCAGCTTGCGGCTTCAACTGCGCGTCGTGTCATCACGCCGACCAGATGGGCGCGGTATTCCTGCGATCCGTGCAGGTCGGCGATCATGTTCAGATGGTTGATCCGCAAATCCATCAGCGCGTCGGGGCGGAATTCCTTGGTTAGCGCTTCTTCGGCCTCGGTCCAGCGGAACACGCCATTGTTGGACGCGCCAGTGACCGCCACCCGGACACCACCGGGGAACTTCGCGACAAACACACCTGTCAGGGCAAAGCGCGAGGCGGGTTGAAGGAACTTCTGATAGCTCGCCGCCTCGGGTACCGGAAAACTTACCGAAGTGATGATCTCATCCTCGTCCAGCGCGGTCTCGAACAAGCCTTGGAAATAGTCGTCAGCCGCAATGTTGCGCTTGTTGGTCGAGATCGAGGCCCCCGATCCAAGCGCCGCCGAAGGGTAGCAGGCGGCGGGATCATTATTGGCAAGCGATCCGCCCACGGTGCCGCGATTGCGCACCGCCGGGTCTCCGATCCCTCCAGCCAGTGCTGCCAGTGCCGAGTAGGCCGAGGCAGCCTCTGCTGCCACCTGCGCGTGGGGGGTGGCCCCTCCCACTGTGACCGTCCCGTCACTTGCAGTTACGCCAACCATGCCTTCAACACCGGTCAGGCTTACCAATGTCTCTGGCGCGGCGAGTCGCTGTTTCATCGTCGGCAGCAGGGTCTGCCCGCCACCAAGCGCTTGCGCGCCCTCATTCTGCAAAGCTGCGGCGGCTTCCTCGACCGTCGAGGGTTTCACAAACTCAAAATTGTACATCTTGTCTTACCTTTCCAAAGAGCGCTGATCTGCCCTTCATCTGGCTATCAATATCCCGTCGAGTGCGGGGGCAGGCCCCCACAGCGATCCCGGCGTTACCCATGCATGGCCTTCCAGACGCGTGCCGGAGATACGGGCATATCTATATGCTCGACCTTGTGCCCGGCCCTGTGCAGCGCATCGATCACCGCGTTCACGACAGCCGGTGGCGATCCGATGGCCCCGGCCTCACCGCAGCCCTTTACGCCCAGCGGGTTGTGGGTGCACGGCGTCTGGCAAGAGTGATCCACATTCATCATCGGCATGTCGTCAGCGCGCGGCATGGTGTAGTCCATGAAAGACCCGCTCAATAGCTGGCCATTCTGGTCATAGACACAGTTTTCCATCATCGCCTGCCCGATGCCCTGTGCCAGACCGCCATGGACCTGACCTTCGACGATCATCGGATTGATGACATTACCGAAATCATCGGCCGCGGTGAAGTTCAGCATGTCGACTTCGCCGGTTTCGGGGTCCACTTCCACCTCGCAGATATAGGCGCCCGAGGGATAGGTGAAGTTGGCCGGATCGTAAAAGGCGCTTTCTTCAAGGCCCGGTTCGATCTCTTCCAATGGGTAGTTATGCGGCACGTAAGCGGCCAGGGTGACATCCCCCCAGGCCACCGATTTGTCGGTGCCCGCGACGCTGAACTGACCATCCTTCAACTCGATATCCGCCTCCGAGGCCTCCATCAGATGGGCCGCGATCTTCTTGGCCTTGTTGATGATCTTCTCGGTGGCGCGCACCATGGCTGAGCCACCTACCGCAATGGAACGGGACCCGTAAGTACCCATGCCCATTGGCACTTTCGACGTATCGCCATGCACGATGTCGATCTGGCTGGCATCCACGCCGATCATTTCGGCCACAACTTGTGCAAAGGTGGTCTCATGACCCTGACCGTGGCTGTGTGAGCCGGTAAAGACGCTGATCGAGCCGGTGGCATTGACGCGCACTGTAGCAGATTCGTAGAGCCCGGCGCGCGCGCCCAACTGGCCGACGAGGTTCGACGGCGCGATGCCGCAGGCCTCAATGTAATGGGCGACACCTATGCCGCGCAGCTTGCCGCGCGCTTCGCTTTCTGCACGGCGCGCCTCGAAATCGGCATAGCCGGAGATCTCCAGCGCCTTGTCCATCGTGGCCTGATAGTTGCCGGTGTCATAGCTGACCGCCACGGGCGTGTCATAGGGGAACTGGTCGGGCTGGATGAAGTTAATCCGGCGCAGTTCGACCGGGTCGATATCCAGTTCACGCGCGGCCTTGTCGATGACACGTTCCAGCTGGAAGGTCGCCTCGGGCCGCCCGGCTCCGCGATAGGCGTCCACCGGCACGGTGTTGGTAAAGACCGCCTTCACGTTCACATAGATGAGCGGTGTCGTATAGTTGCCAGCCATCAGAGTGCCATGCAGCCATGTCGGCACCGAAGGCGCAAAGGTCGACAGATACGCCCCCATATTGGCGTAAGTGTCGGTTCGGATCGCGGTGAACTTGTGGTTCTCGTCCATCGCGAGTTCGATCTTGGTCACGTGATCGCGGCCATGCGCGTCCGAGATGAACGCTTCAGACCGCGAACAGGTCCATTTTACCGGACGGTTCAGCGCTTTGGCGGCGAAGGTCACAAACGCCTCTTCGGCATAGTGATAGATCTTGGCGCCAAAGCCGCCGCCCACATCCGGGGCCACAACTCGCAGCTTGTGTTCGGGGATGGACAGCACGAAGGCCCCCATCAACAGCCGGATCACATGCGGGTTCTGGCTGGTGGTGTAGAGCGTATGCTCATCATTGGCCCGGTTATAGTCGCCAACGGCCACGCGCGGCTCCATCGGGTTCGCCACCAGACGGTTGTTCACCAGTTCCAGCGTGGTGACATGGGCGGCAGACTTGATCGCCTCGTCCACAGCCTCGCGGTTTTCTTCGACAAAGCCCCAATCATAGCAGAGGTTGGAGGTCAGATCGTTATGCACCTTGGTGGCACCTTCGGCCACGGCGGCTTTCATGTCGATCACTGCCTCAAGCTCGTCGATGTCGATCTCGACCGCCTCGGCCGCATCGCGGGCCTGTTCTAGCGTTTCGGCCACCACCACGGCGATCGGGTCGCCCACATGGCGCACCTTGCCCTCGGCGAGGATCGGGTGCTTGGGCTCCTGCATCGCATCTCCATGCCGGTCGGTCACCTGCCAGCCGCAGGGGATGCCGCCCGCCTCTGCGAAATCGGCAGATGTGAATACCTTGAGCACGCCGTCCATCGCTTCGGCGGCGGCGGTGTCGATGCTGTTGATCTTGCCATGGGCCACATCCGAGCGGATGAAATACGCATAGGTCTGGCCATTGATGTTGATGTCGTCGGTATAATTGCCGGTTCCCGTCAGAAACCGGACGTCTTCGCGCCGCTTGGTGCTGGCGCCGATGCCACTATCCTTAGGCATGTGATGTCTCCTCCCTGATCCCCGTTATTCGGCTGCGACCGCCGGCACGTCCTGGCCGCTGGCGGCAAGTATGGCGCGGACGATGTTGTGATAGCCGGTGCAGCGGCAGATATTGCCCTCCAGATAGTGACGGATTTCCGCCTCGCTGGGCTTGGGGTTTTCCTTGAGCAATGCTGCCGCGCTCATCACCATGCCCGGTGTGCAGAAGCCGCATTGCAGCCCGTGATGGTCCTGAAACGCTTGCTGGATCACGTTAAGCGAGCCGTCGGCATTGGCCTGCCCCTCGATCGTGTCGACCTGGGCGCCGTCGGCCTCTAGCGCAAACATGGCGCAGCTTTTGACAGCCTTGCCGTTCACATGCACGACACAGGCGCCGCATTGGCTCGTGTCGCAGCCCACATGGGTTCCGGTCATTCCCAGCTCTTCGCGCAGAAATGACGCCAGCAACGTACGCCCTTCTATTTCGCCCGACCGGGTCTTCCCGTTGACGGTGATGGTCACTTTGGTCATGTGATCCTTTCCTCCCTGGATATAGTTCAGCTGCCCAGAACGCGCCCGAGCCAGCCCTTTTTCTTGGTATCGGCGCCGCCATCTTGAGGCGATTCATCGCTTTCGGCTACAATTTCCTCCTTCGGCCCTTCGACAGCCGTCTGAAACCGCTCGAAAAACTGGTCAGCCATCTTCTTGGCGAACCCGCCAATAATGCGGCTGCCAAGCTGGGCCAGCTTGCCCCCGACCTTGGCTTCGACATCATACTCCAGATGGGTGCCGTCCCCCTCGGCATCCAAGAGCCTCACCTTCGCGCCGCCCTTGGCAAAGCCCGCAGCCCCACCTTTTCCCTCACCGGTGAGCGTCAGGCTCTCTCCCTCGACAAAATCTGATATGGTGACACGGCCCTTGAAGGTCGCCTTGACCGGGCCGACTTTTTGCACCACGACCGCCTCGAACCCATCCTCGGCAGAGCCGGTCATCTCCTCGCATCCCGGCACGCATTCCTTAAGTGTCTTAGCGGATAAGAGGTTGGCCCAGACCTCGGGGCGAGGAGCGGCTATGGTGCGGCTGTCGCTCAATTGCATGGCATTGTTCTCCAACTTCTTGGCCGACCCTAAGCTCAAGTGGCGGTTCGGCATATTCGACCAAAGGCGCGGTTGCGCGCTATATGCGCTCTTTGGCTGGTTGGCGCGTCAGCCCGATCCGACCGCGTTGCTGCTACGACCATTCGGCAAGTAGGATGTGCTGTGCCATCTTGCTAACATAAGATGGCGATGCACGACAGACAGAGGACCATGAGCAGTTTGACCGATCATCCGGCCCCCGAATTCAAGTCTGCCCTGATCGTGGATGACCATCCGCTCTTTTGCGATGCGCTATCGATGACGCTCAAAGCGTCAATCGGCATCAGCGATGTCTGGACCGCGGCCAATCTGAAGAGCGCAGTGGAGGCCGTCGCCCGGAACGGCTCGCCGGATGTGATTGTGCTGGACCTGAGCTTGCCCGATGTGAATGGGCTGGAGGGGCTTGTGCGGCTGCGCAACATGGTCAAGGCGCCGCTGATCGTGGTGTCCTCTATGGCCGATGATCGGATCATCAGTTCGGCCATTCACGCAGGCGCGGCGGGTTTTGTGCCCAAACACAGCCAGCGCGAGGTGTTTCAGGCCGCTTTCCGCGCGCTGCGCGAAGGCGAGCGGTTCTTACCGCCGGGCCAAGTGCTGCTGGATAAGGAGGAAGCAGGGCCGGATGATGCGATCTCGCGTCTGGCATCGCTGACAAATCAGCAGACGCGCATTCTGCAGCTGATCTGTGAAGGTAAGTTGAACAAGCAGATCGCCTATGACCTGTCGATTGCAGAAACCACCGTCAAAGCCCATGTCACCGCGATCATGCGCAAGCTGGGGGTTCAGAGCCGGACACAGGCGGTGCTGATCGCAAAAGGCACCAGTTTCGCCAACGTCTTGCAAGATCGCGCCTGAGCGGCATACCATCCGCCCATATAATTGGGGAGGAGACCCGATGAGCCAGGCCCATGGTCTTGCGCGGGCGCTTGCGAGGGCCCCAGATATCGTGCGCTCAGCCTTTGCGAATGCTGGTGATCCGGATGCAGTCAGCCGGCTTGCCCGTGACCTGCAGCCCGAGGATCTGGAGCTTGTGATCCTGTTCCTGTCGCCCTCGACCGACTTGGCACGTGTAACCGAGCAGGCGCAGCACATGTTGGCCCCGGCTCACGTGGTGGGTTGCACCACGGCGGGCGAATTGTCCGAGCAGGGATATTCTGACGGTGGGATCGTAGCGATCGGTTTGCCGCGCAGCAACTTCTGCACCCGCGTGTTGCCGGTTGATGATCTGGACCATTATGACAGCCAGCGCCTGATTGATCAGATCATCCGTCACCGCAATGAGATGGCGCGCGAAATGCCCGAATGGCGGTCGGAATTCACCTTCATGATAATCGACGGGCTGTCGATCAAAGAGGATGCGCTGACCGCCGACCTGGCCCCTGGCCTTGGGCCAGTTCCGTTGTTTGGTGGATCCTCGGGGGATGGTACCAATTTCGGGCAGACCTTTATCCTCAATGATGGCCTGGCGCGATCAAACGCTGCCGTCTTGGTGCAGGTGCGTACCAATTGTCCGATCCGGGTATTCAACACCGACCACTTGCTGCCGACCGAGCAGCGCATGGTGGTGACTGGGGCCGACCCGGCGCGGCGGATCGTACACGAGATCAACGCAGAACCCGCCGCGCGGGAATATGCGCGGCTCTTGGGCAAGGACCCCGAGCAGCTTGACACCTTTACATTTGCCGCCCATCCGGTGGTGGTGCGGCTGGGCGGGCAGCACCATGTCCGCTCGATCCAGCGGGTGGCGAAAAACGGCGATCTGGTGTTTTTCTCGGCGATAGACGAGGGCGTCGTGCTGACGCTGGCCGACCCGCGTGACATGGGCGAGCATCTGCAATCGGAACTGGATGCACTGACCGCCGACAAGCCACCCGACATCATTCTGGCCTGCGATTGCCTGCTCCGGAAACTTGAGGCGCAGCAGAAACAGAAGACCCACGAATTGTCGCGGCTGCTTTCGGAACACCGAGTGGTGGGGTTCAGCACCTATGGTGAGCAGGTCAATTCCATGCATGTGAACCAGACCCTGACAGGCGTCGCGATCTATCCGCCCGAGGGACACTGACTGATGCCCCATACGCTGATCGACCCGAGAGATTCGTTGGCCCGGCAGAACGAGAAACTGCTCAAGATCACCGAAACACTGATGCGCCGGGTCGAGCAGAACACCGATGCGTCCGGCATGGCCTATGCCCAGTTCCAGCGCGCGGTGATGCTGGAAGAGGAAGTGCGCTCGCGCACCCAGGATCTGGAACGCGCGCTGGATTTGCTCAACGATTCCAATGCGCGGCTGGCCATCGCCAACCGCGAAACCGAGGCCGCGCGCTCGAACCTCGCCAATGCGATCGAGACGGTGCAGGAGGGGTTTGCGCTTTTCAACGCCGAGGATGAGCTGGTGATGTGCAACAGCCGGTTCGGTATGCATATGCCCGACATCCGGCGGAAGCTGAAACCGGGGCTGGTCTTTCCCGATTATGTGCAGATCGTAAGCGAAAGCGTGTTCCTCTCTCTGCCCGAGGGTGAAACCCCCGCAGACTGGGCGCAACGCCGACTGAAACACCATCAGGACAATTCCGTGATCTTCAACGCCCGCATGACCGGCAAACGTTGGGTGCAGGTCAGTGAGCATCGCACGCCAGATGGTGGCACTGTTATCCTGCAAACGGACGTGACCGACATAATGCGGCTGGAACGACGCGAGCGCGAGCGGATGCTCGACGATCAGGCGCGGCTGATCCGGGCGACACTGGATCATCTGAAACAGGGCGTGTGCATCTTCGATAGTCAGGGGCGTCTGGTGGGCTGGAACCGGCTTGTCGGGGAGTTACTGTCGATCCCGGTGGGGCAGTTTCAAATCGGCAGCCAGTTTTCGACCATTTTCGACCGGCTACGCGACGACTACAGCTTCTCCGCCGAGGCTTCGCCTAGTGAGGTGCAAGCCTGGGCCAGTAAGGACGGCAAGCGCGCGCCGCTTTCCTTCGAGATACAAGGCCGCGGCGACAGAGTGCTGACCGTCTTTATGCAGCAGATGCCCGATGGGGGTTTTGTCATCAGCTTCACCGATGTGACCTCGGAGCGCCAGGCGATCCGGGCGGTAACCGAGGCCAAGGATACGCTGGAACAGCGCGTGCTGGATCGCACGCTGGAACTTGAGGACGCTCTGTCAGAGGCGGAGCGCGCAAACGCCTCGAAATCGCGCTTTGTGGCGGCTGCCTCGCATGACCTGCTGCAACCATTGTCGGCGGCCAAACTCTATCTGGCCTCACTGGAACATGACCTTGTCGCAGGGCAACCACATGAGATGGCGTCGAAAGCTGCTAATGCGCTGCAAAGCGTCGAGACCATCTTGGGCGCGCTGCTCGATATCTCGAAGCTGGATTCCAGGCAGGCGATCGCACATTCGACACCGATCTCATTGGACCTGATGCTGGGGCAGTTACGAGACGAGATGCGACCAATGGCCAGCGCCAAGGGGCTGGATTTTCGCGTCCTGCGCACCAGCGCACAGGTTGCGAGCGATACCACCTATTTGCAGCGTATCCTGCAGAACCTTATCTCGAACGCGATCCGCTACACCAAAACCGGTCGTGTCCTGGTCGGTACACGTCAGTTGAAGCACGCAGTCCGAGTTGAAGTCTGGGATACCGGGCCGGGCATTGCGGATCATGAGCAGGATCGCATCTTTGGTGAATTTCAGCGACTGAATGCTACGGCCAGCGCCGCAGACGGAATGGGGCTGGGGCTGGCCATTGTCGAACGGGCCTGCGCGCTGCTGGGTCATCCTCTGGGCCTGTCGTCGCAGCTGGGCAAGGGCACGGTGTTTTCGGTCGAGTTGCCAAGGGCAAGGACGGGCGCCGCGTCCGCTGCCGTGCCGGTTGCTTCGGATAACGGCCAGATCGCCCATCGCATCGTTCTGTTGATTGAAAACGACACCGAATTGCGCAATGCACTGACCGTTACGATAGAGCAATGGGGCCTCGACGTGCTGGCCTGCAGCGGTGAAGACGAGGCGATGGCGCTGCTAGACGAGATCGGTGTTGCGCCCGATGTGGTGGTTGCTGATATGCAGCTGGATGACGGGCGGCTGGGTTCGGACGCCATCAAAGCCCTGCGCGCGCGCTTTGGCCTTTTGCCAGCCTGTTTAATCTCTGCCAATCGCGACATCGCGTTGAACGATGCGGCGGAGCGCCTCGGGGCGCGGCTTTTGCACAAGCCATTTGATCCGGGCGCGCTTAGGGCGTATCTGGCAGGTCTGCCTAGCTAGGTGCAGGGCGGTTAGAGTGGGAGGACCGATGAAGATCATCATAGACACCGATCCGGGTGTAGACGACGCAATGGCGATCTTCTATGCCCATGCTGCGCCGGATATCGAGCTTGTGGGACTGACCACCGTTTTCGGCAATGTCTGGGTCGAACAGGCCACCCGGAACGCCAATTACCTGATGGAGTTTCTGGGTGCCGACTGCCCTGTGGCGCAAGGGGCCGGCGCACCTTATGAGATTTCTGGGTTCAAACCCTCATCCCATGTGCACGGGTCCGAAGGGTTCGGCGATCATGTGGAGATCGAGACCAAGCGCGCGCCCATCGACGAAAGCGCGGCGGAGTTTCTGGTGCGTATGGCCCGGGAAAACCCTGGCGAGTTGGTGGTCTGCGCCGTGTCGCCGCTCACCAACATTGCCGATGCGCTGCGCCTAGATCCAGATTTCGCCTCGAATGTGGGCCGCATCGTGATCATGGGCGGGGCGGTGGATGTGCCGGGCAATATCCGGGGCCATGCCGAGGCGAACATCTTTCACGACCCGCACGCGGCGGCCGAGGTCTTTGCCTCGGGTGCGCCGATCACGTTGGTGGGGCTGGACGTCACCATGCAGACGCTTTGCCTGCGCGAGGATTTCCAGGCGCTTGCCGCCCGCGCGCCCAAGGCTGGCGGTTTTTTGCTGAATATCAGCGAGTTCTACCACAATTTCTACGAAACCGTGGTCGGCAAGACGGGCTGCGCCATGCATGACGCCACTGCCGTTATCGCGGCCACGCATATGGAACTGTTTACCACGGACCACAGCGGTGTGAGCGTGGATTTGGGCGCAGAGGCGTTGGGCGAAACAAGGCGCGACGCGTCGAACCCGCCGGTTGACATCTGTCTTGGCATCGAAGCCGATGCGGTCAAGGCGAGGTTCTTCGACACCGTGGCTACACTTAGATAGGGGCGAAACGTGACCATCTACAATCTCGGTTCGATCAACATCGACCACGTATACATGGTCGAGCATCTGCCCGCCCCTGGCGAGACCCTATCGGCGCGCGACTACCTTGTGAACATGGGAGGCAAGGGGCTGAACATGACAGTCGCCGCTCTGCGCGCGGGCGGAGATATCCGTCATATCGGCGCGGTCGGGCGCGGCGACGCGCAGGTGCGGGCGATGCTGGGCGATCTGGGCGTGGATGACGCCCTGATTGCGGATGTGGATGCCAGCACGGGCCATGCGATAATCTATGTGGATGCCTCTTCGGAAAACAGCATCGTCGTGCAAGGTGGGGCCAATCGTAGCTTTACCGAAGATATGGTACGCGAAGCTTTGGCAGGGGCGTTGCAGGGCGATTGGTTGTTGTTGCAGAACGAAACCAATGCGAGTGAATCGGGCCTCAAAGTCGCGCGCGAAAAAGGCATGAAAGTTGCGCTTGTGGCTGCGCCGTTTGATGCCGAAACCCTGCCCGACCTGATCAGGCAAGTGGATTTGGTGTCGATGAACGAGACGGAGACTGCGCAATTCGAGGCCGCCATAGGCGGGTCCTTTCGCGATCTGCCCACGCCCGAATTTCTGATCACCTATGGCAGCAAAGGAGCTGTTCACTGGTCACGAGGTCAAGAAGTGTCTGTCCCGGCCTTCCCGGTCGATCCGGTGGATACGACCGGGGCAGGGGACACGTTTTTTGGCATGTTTCTGGCGCGCTTTGCCGAGGGTGAGTCTGTGGAACAGTCCTTGCGTTTTGCCAGCGCGGGCGCCGCGCTGAAGGTACAAAAAACTGGTGCGGCGGCTGCCATTCCCTATCGGAAAGATGTGCTGGCCTTGCTTGAGACATAGCCAGGTTGAAGCGGTTCTTTTGCGAAACCCTAGCTGACAACTGAGACCATGGGTTTGACAACGCGTCTCGCCAATTGATGAAATGATCGCTCCGCCTGAAGAAAGCAAAAATCGTTTAGGCGGTCGCGCCCTTGAGGCGGATCAGACAGCCGAGGCTGCCCGCGCAAACTCCCACGACAAGGGCGATCAGTAGCTCCAGCATTTCGACATGGGCGAATTGCCATCCGGCGAATAGCATCGTCTCGATCAGACCTACCAGTGCGCCCAAGGCTGCGCCCAGCCACAAGCGGCGGGTCATCATGCCAAGCGCAAGCCCCAGAATGCCAGGCAGGCTGAGGACATTTCCGCCGATCGTTCCAAGTATATTAAGCATATTCTGCCCCTTTTAGTCCGCGTCGGAGATCAGGAAAGACCGGATCGCTTCGCCGTTTTCTGCAATCTGGTGGTGGGCTAACCCTTTGGTTTCAGGGGTCAGAGCTTCGGTGATCTCTTGATAGGTTTCCAGATAATTGGGCGGCAGGCTGTGCGCGATGCCCTGGTGGCAGTCGATGCAGGTCATGTTGTTGTCGATCGCGCGTTGGTGCTCAGACGCAGCCCGCGTTTCCTGAAGCGTGAAATCCATGTAGTCGAAATTGTGACAGTTCCGGCATTCCCGGCTGTCGGAGGCTTTCATCTTTTTCCACACGGCGGCGGCCATGCTCAGCCGGTGCGCCTCGTATTTCTCGGGGGTGCTGATGGTGCCAGCAAGCTCGTGATAGACGTCTTTTACGGCCATGATCTTGGCTTTGATCTTGTGGTTCCATTCATGGGGTACGTGGCAATCGGAACAGATCGCACGCACACCAGAGTGGTTGTTGTAGTGGATGGTTTCTCGATATTCGCCAAGATTGGTTTCCATCGTATGGCACGAAACACAGAATTCCTCGGTATTGGTCAGTTCCATCGTCCAGTGAAAGCCGCCCCAGAACAGGATGCCAGCCAGAAACCCCGCGAGAATGAGAAAGCCCGAGCTGAAGGCTACGGCCGGGGTCCAGATCCAGCTCCAGAGGCGGCGGATCCAACCGCGGTTTTCAGGGGAGTCTGCCATATCGGTGCTCCTTTCAATTCTTGTGTTGGATCAATTTCCCGAGGACGGCTGAAAGACGTTCTCGACCAGTGGCGGCGCATCCGCCTGCGGCACGTGGCACTGGTTGCAGAAGTACCGGGTGCCTGCGATCTGATCCAATTCGCGCCCTTCGCGATCGAGATAGTGGGTCATGGACAAGGTGGGCGCGTTGCGCTCGCCCGCTTTGGTCCAGTCATGGCAGGACAGGCACTGATTGGTGCGAATGTCGATCTGGTATTGTTCGATCGAATGCGGGATCAGCGGCGGCTGCTGGCGATAATTGCGCTGCATCCGTTTCTCAATTGTTCCGTGAATACGATCCAGCGGGATCGCTTCGTCCACGTCCGCTCCACGCAATGTCTCCACCTGGGCAGATTGGGCAAGGGCGAACCCGCTCAGGAGCAGGAGGGGGATCAAGGCCAGTCCACCTGTCGCGATTGATATTTTCATCTTGGCACTCCCTTAATGTAGTCTGGCGGCGCGCGGTTTGGGCGCGGGAACTGGATCGGAAGGTCTGGCGACGTGGTCGTCGAACCGGTGGCAAGTGTTGAAGAAATTAACTGCGTTGGCGTTAGGAGCGACAACAAAGCTCTCCGACGCAGACATCGACGCGGCGGGCAGCGCGCTGGCCGGCCCGACCTGACAGCTATGCATCCATCCGCCGCCCACGCCGAGTCCTGTGGGAATCGGCGCCTCGGCAGCGAAAGGGGTGAGTCGACAAGGGGATACATGGGGACGACCTTTGTGATCCTTGCCGGTTACGCGCGCTCAACCTTGCAAGCGCATTTCTTGTAGTCGGTCTCCTTCGACAGCGGGCAGGTCGCGTCCAGCGTCAGCTTGTTGGTCAGTTGGTGTTCATCGAACCAGGGCATGAAGACCAGACCGCGTGGCACCTTATTGCGCCCACGTGTCTCGACCCGGCTGGTGACATTGCCCCGTCGCGTTGACAGCACGATTTCCTGTCCGCGCCTTAGGCCACGGTCGCTTGCGTCCTCGGGATGCATATAGACAACGGCAGACGGATATGCGCGGTGCAGTTCCGGCACCCGCCTTGTCATCGAGCCTGAGTGCCAATGTTCCAGGACACGCCCGGTGCTCAGCCACAGATCATATTCCTCGTCGGGTTCTTCGGCGGCGGGTTCATAGGGGGCAAAGATGATCTTGGCCTTGCCGTCCTTGTGGCCATAAAACTCCACATCAGCCCCATCGCTGACATAGGGGTCATAGCCTTCGCGGAAGCGATAGAGGGTCTCCTCTCCGTCAACCACTGGCCAGCGCAGCCCGCGCGCCTTGTGGTAGGTGTCAAACGGAGCAAGGTCGTGGGCGTGACCACGCCCGAAATCGGCATATTCCTCGAACAGGCCCTTCTGAACGTAGAACCCGAAATGCTCGGACTCGTCATTGTCGAAGCCTTCAGCGGTCTCGGACAGCGGGAACTGATCCACTTTGCCATTGCCGAAGAGGACGTCGAACATGGTCTTGCCACGATGCTCGGGCATCTTGGCCAACAGATCCTCGTCCCAGACCTCTTCGATGGCGAAACGCTTAGAGAATTCCATCAATTGCCACAGGTCGGACTTGGCCTCACCTGGCGCTTTTACCTGTTGCCGCCAGAACTGGGTGCGGCGTTCGGCGTTGCCATAGGCGCCTTCTTTTTCGACCCACATGGCGGTGGGCAGAATCAAATCGGCGGAGACTGCGGTGACAGTCGGGTAGGGATCCGAGACAGCGATGAAGTTTTTCGGGTTGCGATAGCCGGGATAGCCCTCTTCATTTATATTGGGCGCGGCCTGCATGTTGTTGTTGCACTGGACCCAATAGGCGTTCAACTCGCCATCTTTCAATTTGCGGTGCTGCAGCACCGCGTGGAAACCGGGCTTGGGCGGAATGGTGCCTTCGGGGATGTTCCAAGCGGTTTCGCAGATCTTGCGGTGCTCGTCATTGGCCACCACCATGTCGGCGGGCAGACGGTGGGCAAAGGTTCCGACCTCGCGCGCGGTGCCGCAGGCCGAGGGCTGACCGGTCAGCGAGAAGGGCGAATTGCCGGGTTCCGAAATCTTGCCGACCAGCAGATGCACATTATACATCAGCGAATTCACCCAGGACCCGCGCGTGTGCTGGTTAAAGCCCATGGTCCACAGGCTCATCACTTTGCGGGTCGGATCCGCGTATTGCTGAGCAAGTTTCTCTAATTTTTCCGCCGGAACGCCTGATAATTCCGAGGTGTATTCCAGCGTGTAAGGCGCAACGGCTTCGGCGTATTCCTCAAAGCTGATACTCTCCAGCTTGCCCGAATCCGGGTTTTCGGCCTCTTGCTGCAGCGTGTTGGTTTCGCGCAACCCATATCCGATGTCGGTTGCGGTTTTCGTGATGTTGACGTGGTTCCTGACGAAGTACTCGTTCACCGCGCCGTTCTGGATGATGTAGTTGGCGATATAATTCAAAATTGCCAGATCGGTCTGCGGTTGGAAGACAATACCATTGTCGGCCAATTCAAATGAGCGATGCTCGAAAGTGGACAGGACATGCACCTGACACCCCCGCTTGGTCAGACGCGTATCAGTCAGGCGCGACCACAAGATCGGGTGCATCTCGGCCATGTTCGAGCCCCAAAGCACGAAGGTGTCGGCATGCTCCAGATCGTCGTAACAGCCCATCGGCTCGTCGATACCGAAAGTGCGCATGAAACCGACCACGGCAGAGGCCATGCAATGGCGGGCATTGGGATCGATATTGTTAGAACGGAAGCCTGCCTTCATGAGTTTGGACGCCGCATAGCCCTCCCAAACCGTCCACTGGCCTGAGCCGAACATACCAACGCTGGTGGGACCCTTCTTGGCCAGCGCCTCTTTCCACTTCTGGGCCATCACGTCAAACGCCTCGTCCCAGCTGACCGGCTCGAACTCTCCGTTCTTGTCGTAAGCGCCGTTGGTCTTGCGCAGCAGTGGCGTGGTCAGGCGGTCCTGACCATACATGATCTTGGACAGGAAATAGCCTTTGATGCAGTTCAATCCGCGATTGACCGGTGCGTCTGGATCACCCTGGGTGGCCACCACCCGGCCTTCCTTGGTGCCGACCAGAACCGAACAACCAGTGCCGCAGAAGCGGCAGGGGGCTTTGTCCCAGCGAATATCAGGAGCGGCTTGGGCTTTTGCTTGACCTGCGGTCATCGGAATGCCTGCGGCCGAAGCGGTCGCGGCTGCGGCAGACGCCTTAAGGAATGTGCGGCGTGATTCGGAAGTGGTCATGGCATAGGCCTCCTGCTGGGCGCTTGGCTTGGGGCATCGGATCGCGGATGGGCTGCCGCTACGTCTTCGAAGTGGTGGTAAGTCAGGCTGAGAGAAATAACGCCAGGGATCTGATGCAGATCCATGATGGTTTCCGAAGCCAGTCGAGAGGAAGTGTCTTCCACGACTACGACAAATCGTCCATCCTCGGTGACGGCGTGGATTTCAACACCGGGCGTTTCGGTGATCGCCAGATGAGCCGAGCCAGCGCGGTTCGGGGCGATATGTATAAGGCAACCACAGATGTTCATTGTGCCTCTTTCGACCCGTGGTGGGTGCGGCGTTGGAGTTGGACGGCGCCGGCGGGGCAGGCTGCCGCGCAGGCCCCGCACCCGGTACAGGTGACGAGGTCTAGTATGGGTTCGGCTCGCCCGCCAAGCTGCGGCTTGTAGCGAATAGCACCGTGATCACAGCCATCCTGACAGTTGCGGCGGCTAACGCTGCGCAATGACAGGTATGCGGCAGGCTCAACAGTGGCGTGCCGAGGCCAGTCCAGCAAGCGCTCGACGACAGGCGATGCTGATATGCAGCATCCGGTGCAATCGTCAGAGAACGTGCAGGCGCCGACACTTACCTCTATCACGGGAAAGCTGTCCGCGTCGACGGTGATGATGTTCTCAGGGCAGGTAGAAAGGCGATCGCCACTTTGGGTGCAAAGTATACCAGAACAGACATCCATTGCACCCGAGGGTTTGATGGCTCCGGTCTGGTCCCGGGGAACCGGAGTGCGAAGAAATGCGCCTCTGGTGGTCAAGTGGTTCATGCGCTGGCGACCCGAAGAATTTTCTGATCCGTTGTCGCTATTATTTTTTGGGCGGAGGCAAATTGATTCAGATCATTTTTTAGGCAATTAATGTGTTGAGGATCAATTGAGGATGCCGCGCAATTTCGGCAAGCCGGCGCAGGCTGCCGATCGCGGGCGGCCGGCACAAGAGAGGCAATGACGGACACCGTTCTGCCCTGCACGAAGGTTTGGAGGGCGTTCTTCAGAAGATTGCCGAATGGTGCCGCTGAAGGGACTCGAACCCCCGACCCCATCATTACGAATGACGTGCTCTACCAGCTGAGCTACAGCGGCAACCGGCATCGCAGGGCCAGGCCCCGGAGCGGTTTCTGATGGGGTGATTACAGTTGGGCAGGCTGAATGGCAAGGTGGATTCGCGGTGACCTGGGCAAAAGAAAACCGGCCCGCGCGGGGCCGGTTTTCATGATCTATCCGCCGAAATCGTCGAGCATGATGTCTTCGCGGTCTACGCCCAAATCCAGCAGCATGTTGATGACCGACTGGTTCATGATCGGAGGTCCGCACATGTAGAATTCGCAATCCTCGGGCGCGGGGTGGTTCTTGAGGTATTCCTCGAACAATACGTTGTGGATGAAGCCGGTATAGCCATCCCAGTCATCGCCCGGCTGAGGGTCGCTTAGCGCCACGTGCCACTCGAAGTTCGGGTTGTCCTTGGCCAGCCCGTCGAAATCTTCGACAAAGAACATTTCACGTTTCGAACGTGCGCCATACCAGAAGCTGATCTTGCGCTTCGATCCCAGCCGCTTGAGTTGGTCGAAGATATGGCTGCGCATCGGCGCCATGCCCGCGCCGCCGCCGATGAAGACCATTTCTTTTTCGGTGTCACGGGCAAAAAATTCGCCGAACGGCCCCGAAATGGTGACCTTATCACCCGGTTTGAGGTTGAAGATGTAGGACGACATCTGTCCTGCGGGGATGCCTTCGGAGCCCGGAGGTGGCGAGGCCACGCGCACGTTCAGCATGATCATGCCGCGTTCTTCGGGGTAGTTGGCCATGGAGTATGCGCGCTCGATCGGTTCGCTCACAATGGACTTGTATTGCCACAGATTGAACTTGTCCCAATCCTCGCGATACTCCTCCTCGACGTCGAAATCGGTGTAAGCGAGTTGGTGCGCAGGTGCTTCGATCTGGATGTAGCCACCCGCGCGGAAATTCACGTCCTCGCCTTCAGGCAGATCCAGCGTCAGCGCCTTGATGAAGGTCGCCACGTTCTCGTTCGAGCGCACCGTGCATTCCCATTTCTTGACACCAAAAACCTCTTCGGGGACTTCGATATCCATGTCCTGCTTGACAGCGACCTGACAGGACAGGCGGTCGCCGCAGGAGGCTTCGCGTTTGGTGATATGGCTTTCCTCGGTTGGCAGGATGGAGCCGCCGCCGGAATGCACCTTCACCCGGCATTGCGCGCAGGTGCCACCGCCGCCGCAGGCCGAGGGAACGAAGAGCTTCTGTTCGGCCAGCGTCTGCAGCAGCTTGCCGCCAGCAGGGACCGAGATGGTTTTCTCACCGTTGATGGTGATGTTGACATTGCCAGTCGAGACCAGCCGTGAGCGGGCGACCATGATGATTGTCACCAGCGCCAGAACGATCAGGGTGAAAAGGACGATGCCAAGCGTAAAGGTTTCCATGTGCCAGTCCCTTTACAGTTTGACGCCCGAGAAGGACATGAAGGCCATAGCCATCAGCCCTGCGGTGATAAAGGTGATGCCAAGCCCCTGAAGCCCATCCGGAATGTCCGAATATTTCAGCTTCTCACGCACGCCTGCCATGGCGGTGATCGCCAGGGCCCAACCGAAACCGGAACTGAGCCCGTAGGTGGTTGCCTCGGCAAAGTTGTAGTCGCGTTCCACCATGAAGAGCGAACCGCCCAGGATGGCGCAGTTCACAGTGATCAGGGGCAGGAAAATCCCCAGCGCGTTGTAGAGCGGCGGGAAATACTTATCGAGGATCATCTCGAGGATCTGCACCATGGCCGCGATCACGCCGATATACGAGATCAGCCCGAGAAAGGTCAGGTCCACATCCGGAAAGCCCGCCCAGGACAGCGCACCGGGCTTCAGCAGATAGTTCAGCAGCAGGTTGTTGGTGGGCACGGTGATCGCCTGCACCACCATGACCGAAATGCCCAGACCGATGGCGGTCGAAATCTTCTTGGACACGGCGATGAAGGTACACATGCCAAGGAAGAAGCTGAGCGCGAGGTTTTCGACAAAGATGGCCTTCACGGCCAGTGAGATGAGACCTTCCATCAGTGCGCCTCTACCTGCTGGATTTTGTATTCACGCTCTTCCACCTGGTTCGGCTTCCATGTGCGGAAGGCCCAGATGATCAGCCCGATGATGAAGAACGCCGAAGGCGGTAGTAGCAGCATGCCGTTGGGCACGTACCAGCCGCCATTATTCACGGTTTGCAGGATGGTGACGCCGAACAGCGACCCGGCCCCGAAAAGCTCGCGCAGGAAGCCCACCATCAACAGGATCAGGCCATAGCCCATCCCGTTGCCCGCACCATCGATGAAGGACGCGACCGGAGGGTTCTTCATGGCGAAAGCTTCGGCACGGCCCATCACGATGCAGTTGGTGATGATCAGCCCCACAAAGACCGAGAGTGTCTTGGAAATTTCGAAGGCGTAGGCCTTGAGGATCTGGTCCACCAGGATCACCAGCGACGCGATGATCACCATCTGCACGATGATCCGGATCGAGCCCGGAATATGGTTGCGCAAGCACGAGATGAAGAAGGACGAAAACGACGTCACGAAGATCACCGCCAGCGCCATCACCATCGACACCTGCAGCGACGAGGTCACCGCCAGTGCCGAACAGATGCCCAGCACCTGCAAGGTGATCGGGTTGTTATCGACCAACGGGTCGACCAGAAGTTCCTTGCGTGTCTGTGACATCAAATCTCTCCTGCTTGCAGTCGTGCCAGGAAGGGACCGTAGCCCTCTTCACCCACCCAGAAGCGCACGAGGTTGTCCACGCCGACCGAGGTCAGGGTGGCGCCGGCAAGGGCGTCCACATAAAACTCCGGGCCAGCCGCGGGTTGTGATTTTGCAACGGTGATCTGCACCTCGCCACTGTCATCGCGCAGCTTCTTGCCGCTCCACAGCGCCTTCCAGCGCGGGTTGTCCACCTCAGCCCCAAGGCCGGGGGTTTCGCCATGCTGGTAGAACTGCAACCCGAAAATGTCGTTGCCATTGTTTTCCAGCGCGATGAAGCCGTAAAGCGTCGACCACAGGCCATAGCCGTGCACCGGCAAGATCACCTTATCGAGCGATCCGTCCTCGGCTTTCAGCAGATAGATCACGCGGTACTTGGCCTTGCGACCGATCCCTGCGGGGTCATTGTCAAGCGCGATGCTCAGTTCAGGGTCCGAGGCGGCGGTGATATCGTCGAAAGTGGCGGCATCGAACTGGTCGGTGAACTCGCCAGAGGCGAGGTCCAGCACCTGCGGCTCAAACGCGGCAAAGGCTTCGGCGACATTCATGCCGGGTTCATAGACACCTGCGACCTGCAGCACGTTCAACTGCTTGTCGCGCAGCGCATTGGCCTCTTGCACAGGGCGCAAGGATACGGCGGCGGCGGACACAACCATAGAGGCGAAGAGGCAGAGCGCCACGGCGACAAAGATAGTCTTGGGCACCGAGTCGGCGGGCATCGCGAGAAAACGCCCGATCAGGCCCTTGGGTTCGGGGTTTTGTGCATCAGACATGACGACGCGCCCTCCGCTTGATGTTGGCCTGTACGACGAAATAGTCGATCAGCGGCGCAAAGACGTTGCCGAACAGGATTGCCAGCATCATGCCTTCCGGGAAAGCCGGATTGACCACACGGATCAACACAACCATGACACCGATCAGCGCGCCGTACCAGTAACGGCCCACATTGGTGTGGCTGGCCGAAACAGGCTCGGTGACCATGAAGGCCAGTCCAAAGGCATAACCGCCTAGCACGATATGCCAGTACCACGGCATGGCGAACATCGGGTTGGTGTCGGAACCGATCAAGTTAAAGAGCAGCGACATGCCGATTGTGCCCGCCAAGCAGCCGACGATCAGGCGCCAGTTGGCGATCTTGGTGATCAACAGGAAGGCCAGACCAATCATGCAGGCCAGAGTCGAAGTCTCGCCCAGCGAGCCCTGGATAAAGCCCAAGAACGCATCCATCCACGTGATGCCATGAGCAGCCAGATCTTGATATCCATTTGAGGCCGAAATCGACAGGGTCGTCGCGCCCGAGAACCCGTCAACCGGCGTCCAGACCGTGTCGCCCGACATGTTGGCCGGGTAGGCGAAGTAAAGAAAGGCACGGCCAGTCAGGGCCGGGTTGAGGAAGTTCTTGCCGGTCCCGCCAAAAACCTCTTTGCCAATCACCACACCGAAGGAAATGCCCAATGCCACCTGCCAGAGCGGCGCGGTGGCGGGCATAATCAGTGTGTAGAGCATTGATGTGACGAGGAAGCCCTCATTGACCTCATGTCCGCGCACGGTGGCAAAGACCACCTCCCAGATACCGCCGATGACCAGAGTGGTCACGTAGATCGGCAGGAAATAAAGGAACCCATGGGCCATGTTGGCGAAGATGCTGTCAGGGTTCAGCGAGATACCGAACATCTGCAGCAATGCGATCCGCCAGCCGGTAGCAGAGTCGGGTCCCAAAGTGGCGATCGCCTGGTTGGCTTGATAGCCGTTGTTGTAGAAGGCCATCAGAATACAGGGGATCGTCGCGATCACGACATAGGTCATGATCCGCTTCATATCCACGTAGGACCGGGCGTGAGGCGCGGCCTTGGTCACCGTTTTTGGCGTGTAGATAAAGCTCTCCACCATTTCGTAGATGGGGAAGAACTTCTCGTACTTGCCGCCTTTGGTGAAATTCGGCTCGATCCGGTCAAAGAAGCTGCGCAAACCCATTCGGCTCAGCCCTCCTTTTCAATCTTGGTCAGGCAGTCCCGCAGGGCCATCCCGTATTCATACTTTGCCGGACAGGCAAAACCCACAAGGCCGAGGTCTTCTTCGTCCAACTCCAGCGCGCCAAGCGCCTGCGCGCTGTCGGTATCCATCACCAGCATGGCCCGAAGCAGCTGTGTCGGCAGATAGTCCTGCGGCATCAGCTCCTCAAAAGTGCCGGTGGGCACCATTGCGCGGCGGCCTCCGTTCAGGTTACTGGTCAGTCCATAAACTTTTTTGGCAAAGGCCGAACCCAGGACCGGCTGCACAGCGTACTTTGACGGCATCGGGCGAATCCAGCCCATGGGGATCTGGTCATGATCTTCGCGGATCAGGGTGATCTGTCGCGCGAAGCGGCCCAGATACGCCTCTGGCCCCTCGGCCTGACGCCCGCTCAGGATCGAGCCAGAAACGACGCGGACCGGATCGGTGCCGTTGATCTCGTCCCGGGTCAGATCGTCGGTTGATGCGCCTAGCACAGTGCGCACAAGGCGCGGGCGCGCGGCCATGGGGCCGGAGATCGCCACAACAACGCTAGGGTCCAGATGTCCGGTTTGGACCAGCCGGCCAATGGCGATCACGTCCTGGTAACCGATGGTCCACACATTGTCTTCGGAGCGAACCGGGCTGAGGAAGTGGATGTGAGTGCCTGCAAGACCAGCGGGGTGGGGGCCTGAGAAAGCCGCCGCCTCAACACCGGGCAGATCGCCACCCGGGATCGTGTCGCCGGTTTTTTGGCAGAGATAGGTTGTACCTTCGGTCAGCAGCGACACCGCTTTCACACCGGCTGCAAAAGCTTCCGGCGCGTCAGCGATGATCAGCGCAGCGTCGGCGGCCAGCGGTTCGCTGTCCATTGCGGTAACGAAAATGGCCTGCGGCGCGGTGCCGGGGATGGGCATCTTTGAGTATGGCCGGGTACGAAACGCTGTCCAAAGACCGGCGGCGCAAAGTTTCTCGGTCAGCCCCTCGGCAGTCTCGGCATTGCCGATCGCACTGAAATCGATGCCCTCATCGTTGGCGTCGCCAACTCCGATCACCACACTTTGCAGCACCCGTCGCGCGCCTCGGTTGACCGCAGTGACTTTGCCGCTCACCGGCGCGACCATCATCGCCTGCGCCGCATCCTTGTGACAGAAGAGCGGCGCACCTCGTTGCACCTCGTCACCTTCCTGAACCAGCATCTTGGGCTTCAGGTCGATATAGTCCGATCCCAGAACGGCTACGCTGTGGTACTCGGGTCCCGGGTGGATGGTCTGTTCAGGCGTCCCGTCCACCGGCAGGTTCAGCCCTTTTTTCAAATCGAATGTCCGCATTGGCTCGCTACGTTGTTGCACGCTCGACTCCGCAAGTGGTGCTTCCCTAACGGATGCCCGCCACAAAGCAAATACCCTCGCTCCGCGATCTTACAGTGAAAATCGTGGCGCAGGCTATCGCGCCTCTTATTGCGCATGCGCCAACATGGCAATCAGCTTGGGCGATAAAGCTATGATTTTCCCTAACTCTTGATCCAATTGCCCCTTCATTCACCACCAAGCGCGGTCTGAGCAAGGGATTCCGCCCGTTTCAGATCGCGCTGTCGAAATGCCGCATCCAAAGCGGCAAGGTCCGATTGTGCCGCGTTCTTGTCGTCATTTTGCGCTTTGCGTGCCAGCGCCGTTCGTGCAGGCCGTACCGTATCAACATAGAGATGTGCGGCCTGTAGACCCGTCTGCAGCGTCTTGGCCGCCGCGTCCACCTGCGCAATTGCGGCGGGGAAATCGAGACGGCGAGTCAGGGTATCAGCCTCGCGCAGTAGTTTCGTCACATGCTTTATTTCCTGTTGGACGCATTTGTCCTGCTGGACCTGCCGTAGCTGATCGCGCTGCCGGAAGAGCTGCTTGAAGGAACTGGCATAACGACCGTTATCCAGCACCGCCTGAGTCAGGTCGATGCAGGCCGCCCGCGATTGGTTGAGCAGGTGCAGCGCCTTGTTTTCGTCGGGCAGGGCCTTGCGGGCGTCTTTGGTCATCTCGATGATCCGGGTCAACTCGCGTTTAATCGGCCCACCGCTCTTGAGACCTTGCAGCGCCTTGATGTGGGCCAATATCTGTCCATGCGCGCGCGTGAATTCTGTCGCCTCTTCGGTCGGGCGCAGCTTGTCCATCAGATCCAGTCCGCGGGTGCCGAGCTGCAACTCGGTCCGCGCCTTGCGCATGGTCAGCGCGGCACCGACCCAGTTGGCGCTTTTGGCGAAGTTATTGGCATCGTTCATCATCTCGCGCACGGCGGCGATCACTGGCCTTGCATTGCCGCCACCCGGAGCGCGTGATTCCAACCGTTCGATCTCGGCCTCGATCTCGTGCCGGACCTTGTTGCAATTTGCCGCGCGTTCTGCCTCCTGCATCATCGCCGCGTGTCGGGCCTCCTGCGCTTCGCAGGCGATGGTGGCCTGATCGAATTCGCCGCGCGCTTCGGCGGCCTGACGACGTTTGTCATCACTTTCGAGCCGTTTCAGATAGTCCTCGACCGCTGCGGCACCATGGCCACGGGCCTGAGCACGGGTCTCGGTCAGGCGCGCAGCAAAGCCTTTGGCTTCGCGCAGATACTCAGTGACATCGTCGATTTCCCGGTCCAGCTTGCGGCCAAGCGCTGCCTGCGCGGATAATGCTGCAGCTGCGTCGGACTGAGCGCCTTGCGCCGCGTGTTTGCGAGCTGCGGCAATGGCGGTTGCGATGGGCGCGGTGAGGTCCTTCAGCAACTGTCCTGCCCGAGGTGGCAGGGCGCGGACGCGGTTCAGGCGACCTTCGGCTTCGGCCAGCAATGCATCATAGGTCGAGGCAGCGTCGCCCGGTTCGCCACGGACGGCAATTCCGAAACGCTCAAGAAAGCTCTGTTGGGTCGGTGTCAGCATTTGGTCGGGCCTCGGTGGTTGCCTGGCGAGCAGTCTTTGGGGCAGTGTGGCGCTCAAATGCGTAATCGCCAACAACTTTTGTGAGCGATGCAAAGAATCCTACCTGCCGCAAATGTTAATGTTACGCCCCTTGCGAAAAGGCGTGCTTTTGAGTTGTCTGGGGCAGGTCATTTGTTAAGGCAGCGCAATGGCATATTTGAAATTCGACAAATTTCAGAAGGGCGCGTCCCTTTTGGCAACGTTTCTGACTGCGATCTTGCTGTCTGATGCGCCAGCGCTGGCGCAATCGGCGTCAAACCTCGCGCCGTCCACGTTTCAGCCCGAGGCTTTGCGACCATCCAGCGGACCCGTCACCGTGGCGCGCGACCCGGGCGCATCGGCGCCGCCCGGCTCCGAGAACCTTTTCGTTACGATCGGTGGTGTCGACCTGCAGGGTGCTCTGCCGCAGATGGCCGAGGCCAATGCCGCGTTTCGCCAGTCGCTCATCGGCAAGCAAGTCGCCGTTGCACGCATTTTCAGTGCGACGCGACGTCTAGAGACACAATATGCCGATGCGGGTTTTGTTTTGGCGCGCGTGGTGTTGCCGCAGCAGACGCTGCGCGACGGCGGCACGTTGCGCATCGTTGTTGTTGACGGTTTCATCGAGAGCATCGATTCGAGCCGCGTGCCGGAACCGGTCCGCAATCGCGTCGTCAGCTTGACAGACCCGTTGATCGGAAAGCGAGGCGTCCGTCTACGTGATATCGAGCGGGCGTTGCTTCTGGCGGGCGATACCTATGGTGTAAGGCTATCTTCGGCCCTGAAAACCGGACAGGCAGATGGCGGCACCATCCTGGTGCTGGATGGAAAATACAAGCGTCTCACCGGGTCGTACGGCTTCGACAACCTGCTCGAGGATGATCTGGGCACAGTAAATTTCAATGCCGGGCTGGAACTGAACAGCGCATTGGGTCTGGGCGAGACCTTCTATGGCAGGATCGGCGGCGCGTTTCAGGACTATTTCTCAAGCGATCCGCGGTATCGGATCTTTGCGGCGGGCGCGGTTGTGCCGATCGGGACAAACGGCATGACCTTCAATCTTGAAGGCACCGCAAGCCGGGCCACGCCTGACGTCGATTTCCTGCCAACCAACAGCGAGTTCGACCGCCTGTCATTCCGGCTCTACTATCCGTGGATCAGGTCGCGTCAGTTCAATCTTACATCGCAGTTCATTCTCGACCGCGTGTGGGATGAGCAGAACTTCACGCCAGATGGCGGCACCGAGGACCCCATATACAAAGACGATCTGAGTGTGCTGCGCGCGACGCTGGACGGTGGCTGGACCCTCGACAGCGGCGCGGCGTTACAGGCAGGTGTGATCTACTCACAAGGCATCGATGCGTTTGGCGCACGGGCCGATCCCGAAGGGGATGACACTCCGCTGTCGAGGGCGGGCGCCAGCGCGGAATTCAGCAAGCTGGTCGTTACTGCGCGCTATGACGTGCCCTTCAATACCAACTGGGTTCTGGGCGTCAGTGGACGGGCGCAAACCAGCTTTGGCGATCCACTTGTCAGCTCTGAGCAGATGAGCGTTGCGGGCAGCGGCGAGATGTCCACCTTTGACGCGGGCACGTTGCGCGGTGATGATGGCTACGTGCTGCGTGCCGAGATCGGCCGGCAAAGCCGGACGGCGGTTCGGGGCTTCCCGTTACTGATTAAACCCTATCTCTTTGGTGGATATAGCCGGTTGGGGCTGGAAGAACCCACCGTTTTGGAACAAAGTACGACAAAAGCATCGGCCTATGGTGTGGGGCTCGAAATACTGACGCTGGAGGAGGATTCCTTCAGATCTGGCTCCCTGCGCCTGGAGTTCGGGAGGGGAGAACGCGATGACGATGGTCCAGAAGGCAATCGTTTCGGAATCGTTGCCAGCCGCAGGTTCTAGGCGGCTCAGCGCAAAACTATGGTTGAGCGCCGCTCCGGCTGCGCTCTTGTTAACTGCGGCGCCTCTGGTCGCGCAGGAACTGCCCACCGGCGGCACGGTGGCTGCGGGTTCAGCAACCATCGCAACAACCGCGCCCGGACAAATGACGATTAATCAGAGCAGCAACTCTGCTGTGGTCAACTGGAATTCTTTCTCGGTTGGGCAGGGTGGCCAGGTCGATATCAATCAGCCTTCGGCCCAGTCGGCGATTCTGAACCGGGTGACGGGTGACACGACCAGTTCCATTCACGGTCAGATCAATGCCAATGGCCGGGTGTTTGTGGTCAATCCCAACGGCATTTTCATCGGACCTAACGGCCGTATTAATACCAGCGGCTTCGTCGCCTCGACGCTCGCCATCCAAAACGACGACTTCATGGCGGGCCGCTACCGGTTCAAGGGCAACGGTGCTTCGGCAGGCGTCGAAAATGCGGGCGTGATCCAATCCGTGCCGGGCGGCTACGCAGCGCTGATCGGTGGCAAGGTCAAGAATTCCGGCGTCATTCGCGTACCGCTGGGCAAGGTCGGTCTTGGAGCGGGCGAACAGGTGACGCTGGATTTCACCGGCGACGGGTTCCTGCAGGTGGCGGTGCCGTCGAATGGTGACGACACGATGGAGGCGCTGGTCGAGAATTCCGGTGTGATTGAGGCCAATGGCGGTCAGGTTCAGCTGATGGCGGCCAGCGCGCGCGACGCGGCACGGCAGGTGGTCAACATGTCGGGTGTGATCGAGGCCCGCTCGGTCAGCGGGCGCAATGGTGCCGTGGTGCTGGGCGGCAGCGGTGGCGGCGTTCGGGTGAGCGGGCGTATCAACACCTCGGCTGAGGTGGTATTGGTGGAGACATCTCCAAGGCCAGTTGCGCGACCGGTCCAGGGCGGAGACATCACCATCACTGGAGAGGCGATCACCTTGGCCGGCGCCGATTTAGACGCCAGCGGCGCGGGCGCCGGTGATGGCGGCCTGATCCGTGTGGGCGGCGACTTCGCCGGAGATGGCAGCCTGCAGCGCGCGGCGACAACCTTTGTCGATGCGGCGACACGCATTTCGGCCGATGGTGGAGAATCCGGGTCCGGTGGCCGGATTGCGGTCTGGTCGGATATCCTGACCGAGTTCGACGGAACAATTTCTGCAAAGGGCGGTGATCTGAGCGGCTATGGCGGCTTTGTCGAGGTCTCGGGCCTGGAGACGCTCCGATACCGCGGCCTGACCGATACCCGTGCGCCGAACGGCGAGGCGGGCAGCCTGTTGCTCGATCCGGTTGATATCATTGTGGATGCCGCCGACGCGGCGACTATTAGTGGCAATCTTGAGTCCACCAATGTCACGCTGGACACAAGCGCGTCGGGTCCCGATGAGGGCAATATCACCATTAACAGCGATATCACCTGGAGTTCCTTTAACCAGTTCGAGCTGCTCGCAGACAACGACATCGCGTTGAACGCCCAGGTTAGCGGACCCAGCGGCACCCTTGCATTGGATGCGGGCGGCACGATCACCACCAGCGCCGCTGGTGTGATCAATGTGGACACGTTCATTCTGGACGCGGGTGACTGGTTTCAGGAAAACCTAACACTTCCAGGTTTCACCGTCACAGATTTCCAGTTCAACCCGACTGACGCCAGCTTTTTGCGCGCCCTAAACGGTAATGGCAGCGAAGCTGACCCATATATCCTAACCGATGTCTTTGGCCTGCAGGGGATGGATAGCGACAGCCTTCATAGTTCGCATTTCCGGCTGGGCAACGATATCGACGCATCGGGGACTGTAAACTGGGGCGGTGGAGAAGGCGGGTTCGCCCCGATTTTTAGCTTCGATGGCTCGCTGGATGGTGACCAGCATGGGATCGACGGTCTGGTGGTCATTGACGCTTCGCAGGGCGGGTTGTTCGAGAACTTGAACGAAACGGCCCGGGTCTTCGACCTCGGCGTGACCAACGCTGAGATCGACGGGGCCGAAGTGGGCATTCTGGCGACCAACAATGACGGCTCGATCGAAAATGTGATTGTTACCGGAACGGTAGGCAGCTTCGATGGTCTGGCGGGTGGCATCGTGGCCTTCAATGGCGGTTCCATCACCGATAGTACGGCCGATGTCTCGGTAGATGCGGGCGGCAGTGAAGGCACCGAAGGCGGGGTCGCGGCAGGTGGGATTGCAGGTATCAACGACGGGACAATTACCCGATCGAACGCAACCGGGGATGTGCTGGGTAGCGATTTTAACCTTGGTATCACGGTCAACGCAGGTGGTGTGGCAGGCCTCAATTTCGGCACGATTCAAAGCTCATACGCAACGGCGGACGTGTCGGCGGTGCAGTTCGCAGACGGCGGCACCGGACGGGCCGGCGGTCTGGTCGGGCTGAACGACGGACAGATCATCGACAGCTATTCCACGGCGGCTGTCACGGTAAGCAACTTTGACACCAATATCGCCGGTGGTCTTGTAGGTACCACCGGGAATAGCGGTACGGACATCGCATCGTTCTGGGACACAGAGACTTCGGGGCAGACCACCAGTGCTGGCGGCACCGGGCTTACCACCGCAGAATTCCAGGACACCCAGGGGTTCTTTGACCGGACAAGCGCTGATTGGGATTACCTGAATGACTGGGCACCCGGCACCTCGGGGCAACACCCGCTGAACCTGACCACCAGCCCGGTGGTATTCGTACAGCCAAACGATATCGCGTCGGTGCAATACGGTGAAACGGAAACCGCGAGCACGACCGGAACTATCTCAGGCGGTGCCGGAGACTATGTCTTTGGCCCCGAAGGAGATAACCTGGATACATCCGGATTGCTTTCCTCGTTGAGCTTTGGGCAGGTGAGCGTGGGCGACACCACCTTCGTGCCGACTGATACGAGCATTAACAGCGACTTCGGGCAGCCCTATCAAGTGATCTCTTTGACCGGGAACACCACGATCACGCCCGCCCCGCTGACGATTACTGCTGACGACCAAACACGCACATACGGCGACGACTTTTCGCTCGGTACAACGGAGTTCTCGCTGACTGGCGAGTTGTTCTTCGAGGACACACTGGATTCCGTTCTTTTGACCAGCCTGGGCACGGCGCAATTTGCACTGGTGGCAGATAGCCCATATGCGATCGACGCCAGCGGAGCGCAGGGGACCGGGCTCTCCAACTATAACATCACCTACGAATCTGGAGCCCTGACGATTGACCCGGCGGCGCTAACAGTGACAGCGGATGATCTGTCGCGGGTTTACGGCGATGGTTTTTCCTTTGCAGGAACCGAATTCACCGTGGAGGGTTTGGTCAACCCTGCCGACTCGGTTGATAGCGTCACCTTGACCAGTGCGGGTGCGGAAGCCTTCGCCGCTGCGTCGGATACACCCTACGCGATAACGCCCAGCAATGCGACGGGATCGGGCACCGGCAATTACGACATCACTTATGTTGATGGCAATCTGGACGTGAACCGCGCCTCTTTGCTGATCGTGCCGAATGATGCGACCCGCGTTTACGGCGATGACTTCGCTTTCACCGGAACGGAATTCACCGCCATCGGTGAGGTGCGCGAAGGTGACATCAGCACTGTCGAACTGACCAGTGCGGGGGCCGAGAAATTCGCACCGGTATTGACAATTGGAGATGGGGGCAGCCCGTCGCCATATCAAATTCTTGCGGACAACGCCTCGGGCGATGGTGCGGGGAACTACGACATCGGATATGAGATTGGCTTTCTGGAGGTGGATCCAGCGCCGTTGGTTGTCACCGCATCCGATCAGATCAAACTTGATGGCGACAGCTTCACATTTGCGGGCACCGAGTTTTCGACGTCCGGGCTGGTGAACCCCGCCGACTCGGTCACGTTTGCCGGATTGTCCAGTGAAGGGGCGAATGCGGATGCCAGCGTCGACGGATCACCATATTCCATCAATATCTCCGAGGTTTCGGGAAGCGGATTGAGCAACTATGCAATCACATTGCAAAGTGGGGATTTCTTTGTTGTCCCGCCGGGAGGATTGACGCCGCCACCCATTCCAACCATCGAAGTGACGCCGCAGGGTCGGATCAGCCTCACCAGCAACAGCGGTGGCAGCGGCGGTGATGGCGACGGCGGCGGGGGCGGCAGCAGTGGTGGCACGGCAGTGAACCCTGTAGTGGCCGCTGAGGGTACGCTGGAAACGGTTGATGCTGCCTCGACCGAGTTCGAAGCGCAGGCCTCGGGCTGTGCCAGCGAAGACGTATCCGACTATCTGGCCTGTGTGGCCGATGCGATGGATGACTATGCCCAGGATTTGGACGCCATCGCGCAAGGCTTGCCGCCAGGTCTGGAGAGCATCGGCGACATCATCAACGGTGCCAGCGCGGGCGTCCGCGCCGCCGGTGAAAAGGCACAGGCGCGGTTGGCGCTGGCCACCACCGAAGCGGAACGCCAGCAGATCCGCCGCGAGGCCATTCAAGAGGCCCGCGTCGCGATCCGCAGTGCGCAGACCGAGATTCGCAAGGCGATCACGCTGATCCGCGCCGAAGATCCCGAGCTTGTGAGTTTGCAAAGAGAGCAGGTAGAGACGATAGTAGCTGCTGTAGGCAGTGCCGAGATCGGTCTGTCCCGTGTGCTGGAACTCTGACGACTGGGAAATAAAGAGTGATTTTGATCCGTTTGATCATGGCCTTTGGCCTGCTGTTGCTGTGTGCCACACAGGCAATTGCTGAAAAGCGTGTGGCATTGGTCATCGGAAACTCGGATTACGAGTCGGTGGGAGAGCTGGATAACCCCGTCAATGATGCCTCAGACCTCGCGATTGCGCTTGAAGGGCTTGGATTTCGGGTGTTTCTCGGCACAGACCTGACTCGCGACGAGATGCTGACGCTGGCAGAATCTTATGGCGTGACGGCGGCGGATTCGGATGTGTCTCTGTTCTTTTACGCAGGGCACGGGTTTCAGGTGGGCGGGCAGAACTATCTAGTGCCGGTCGATGCAAATCTGACCTCGGGTGAGGATATCCCCGAACAAACCGTGCCGATGGGCGATATTGTCAGCCGGATGGAGCGGTCCGCAGGGCTAAAACTGATTATTCTGGATGCCTGCCGCGACAATCCGTTCGAGGATTTTTCGGGCGAGGGCGGCTTGGCGCGGATTGGGAGTGCAGCGGATTTCATGTTCGCTTATGCCACGCAGCCCGACAATGTGGCCTATGACGGCACAGGGCGGAACAGCTTTTTTACTGAAGCGCTGTTGAGCCATATCTACACTCCGGGTCAGGATATCTCGGACCTGCTCATTTCGGTGCGCAAGGACGTAATCGCGGCTACCGGCGGACGGCAGGTACCGTGGGACAATTCCTCACTCACCCGTCAGTTCCGGTTCGACAACAGCCCCGTTACCGCCTCGGAGGAGACGCTGCTCTGGCAGGTGGCAGCCAGCGCACAGGACCCGCAGCTGATGCAGCTATATATGGATCGCTATCCGCAGGGTTCTCATACCAGCGACGTGTTGGCCTTTCTGGACAATTCCTCGACGCTTACGCGCAAACTGACCGTCGAGGACCCAGATGGGCAGGCTGAACGGTTGTGGAAACTGGCGCAGCGCAGCCGGATGCGGCCGCTGCTGGAGTTTTATCTGGAACAATACCCCGAAGGCGCCCATGCCGAACAGGCGCGCCGCCTGGTGCAGTCCATTCCGCGACCCGAGGATACTACGCCGGGTGGCATGTGCGAACGATTGGCCACCCACCCCCGCGACAGCACGGCCAAGCTGACCGGTGTGCCGTTTTCACGGCTCAAGCAGAACGCTTTGACCGCCATTCAGGCCTGCGGAGCGGCGGCAGCGCAATCGCCCGATCTGCCCCATTACGTGGCGCTGCTGGCGCGAGCGACCATTGCGGCGGGCGATGTGGACCGAGCGGTAACGCTTTATCAGCGCGCCGCCGAGCGGGGCGATTTGCGGGCGATGGTCAGCCTTGCACAGCTTTATGAAAGCGGCATGGGTGTCCCACAGGATGTGGCGCGCGCGGTGGAGTTGAACGAGGCGGCGGCAGAGGGGGGATCGCTGGATGCGATGATCAACCTTGCGGTGACCTTGTTCGAGGGCACAAGCGTTCCGAAGGACGATGCGCGTGCGATCAAACTCTTGCAACGCGCTGCGCGTGAAGGCTCGCCGAAGGCCACCTTCAATCTCGGAGTTCTGGCGCAGGATGGTCTTGTCGGCACATCACAGGACGCTCTGGGTTATTTTCAGAAGGCCGCGCGGGATGGCGAACATCAGGGCTATTTGGCGGCGGCCATTTTGCTGGATGAGGGCAGGGGTGTACCTCGCGATCCTGCAGGTGCAGCAGAGATGCTGTTGCGAGGAGCCGCCGAAGATGACGGGGCGGCGATTGCCCAAATGACGGATGGCGCCGGAAACTGGTCGCGCGACACGCTGATGGAGGTGCAGAAGCGCTTGCAATTGGCGGGCTATTACAACAGCACCATTGATGGGCTTTCGGGGCCGGGTTTCGAAGCTGCGCTGGAACAGTGGCGCAATGGCGGGTTTTCGGCAGAGGTGCTCTGAACCCGCGACCTGCTGCCTGATGAAGAAAGAGCCGCGCCCATCTGAGCGGCTCTTTCCTGAATGTGAATTATGCCGTTAGCGGTACATAGGTGGCCGCGCATCGACCCATGCGCCGTCACTCCTGCCGGATTCGGCAACCGCAAACACCGCCGCCATAGAGCGAAGCCCGTCGGTCGCACGCGGATAATGATCCGCGGCCGGATCCATCGCGCGCCCCTCCTTTCGCGCGAGGATGGCCTCGGCCAGATCCGTGTAGATATTGGCGAAGGCCAGCGGCATCCCCTCGGCATGGCCGATTGTAACGCGGGTTGTGCGGTCGGCTTCGGGTGACAAGTTCGCTTCGCCCCGTTCGATGATCTGCAAGCGCCCGTTCAAAGGCATGTGATACAGTTGGTTGGGGTGTTCCTGAGACCAGCGCAAACCGCCTTTCTCGCCGAACACTTGCAATGTCAGACCATGCTGGCGACCAATGGCCACCGATGATGTCCAGAGTCTTCCCACTGCGCCGTCATCCATGCGGAAGTTGACCATCGCGTCATCCTCCAACTCGCGCGATGCGATGCAAGAGACTGTATCGGCGGAGAGGCGATGCACCTCCTGCCCTGTCACAAAACTGGCCATGTGCAGCGCGTGGATCCCGCAATCGGCAAATTGCGCCGAAACACCGGCCTGAGCCGGGTCATATCGCCAGCGCACGCGGGGATTGTCGGCGTCCTCGGCATCGGCATGGTGCCCATGGGCGAACTCGGCCTTGACGAGCCGCACCTTGCCGAGATCGCCGCGTGCGATCATCGCTTTCATATGGCGCACCAGCGAATAGCCGGAATAGCCGTAGTTGACCGCGCAGATCGCGCCTGTGCGCTCAGCGGTGCGCACGATGTCCTCGCCTTCCTCGACCGTCATGGTCATCGGCTTTTCGCAAAGCACGTTGAATCCGGCCTCAAGGAAGGCCTTGGTAATCTCGTAATGGGTCGAGTTGGGCGTTGCCACGGTCACCAGATCGATCCGATCGGCCCGGTTCCGCTCGCCTTCGAGCATCTCACGCCAATCGCCGTAGGCCCGGTCCGCGGCGAGGCCAAGACGTTGCCCATATGCGCGCCCTTCGTCGGGCCGGTGATCCAATGCGCCCGCGGCAAAGTCGAAGGCCCCGTCCAGGCCGGCGCCCAGACGGTGGGCCGGGCCGATCTGGCTGCCCTCACCGCCGCCGATCATGCCCCATTGCAGTTTCGCCATCTGCCCGCTCCTCAGTTGAAGCCGATGGATTCAAGATGCTCGCGATTGGCACGCGCATCATCCATCGGTCGGACATCCAGGGTCGGGTCACAATCTTGTTCGACGGTGCACCAACCTTTGTACCCTGCGTCCAGAAGAACCTGACGCACGGCGGAGAAATCCACGTCGCCTTCACCAAGATTGCAGAATATGCCTTGCCCGCAGGCATCATAGAACCCGGTACGCTTGTCGATGACATCAGCTTTAACCTCTGGGTCGATATCTTTGAAATGCATGTATGAAATACGATCCACATTGCGCTTCATGAAGGCAACGGGATCGAACCCTGCATAAGAATGGTGGCCCGTGTCAAAGCAGATTTTCAGCAGCTTTTCATCGACCTCATTCAGAAGCCGATCAAGCTCGGGTTCGAAATCCATGAACCCGCCAGCATGGGCGTGGATTCCCACGGTCAGCCCATATTCCTCGCTACCAATCCGCGCGGTTTCGGCAATGCGGTCGCGATAGGCGGCCCATTCGGCGGCATCCATCTGCTCGGCCTCGGACGCCCGACCGGCGGTAGGCGCGCGGCGCTCCGAGATCGAGTCGATCAGGACGAGGTGCTGCGCCCCATGTGCGGCCAACGCCTTGCAGGTGCGGTGGGTGCCATCAAGCACATCATCCCATTTCGCTGGGTCGTGATAGGGGCGGAAAACAACGCCGCCGATCAGTTCCAGATCATGCTCATCCAGCGCTTCGCTCAACGCGGCGGGGTCTTCCGGCATGTAGCCCACCGGCCCCAGTTCGATCCCCTTATAACCCGCCTCGGCGCATTCCTTCAGGACCGTGCGCCACTCCGGATTGCGCGGATCATCCGCGAATTCCACGCCCCAGGAACAGGGGGCATTGCCAATTCTGATGCTCATTCTGGTGCCTTTCAAATGCTCAGAGCGTTGCAACATCTTGCCAGGATCGGGTCTCAGACGAGGTCCAGGCTGCTTCGAGGAGGTGGTTCACCGCCAGCCCATCGCGGAAGGTGGGAAAGACCGGATCACCGGTCTCAATCGCCTTCAGGAAATCATGGGCTTCGATAATGATCTGGTCCTGATAGCCGGTGCCATGACCCGGACCCTGACAGAAGGGCAGGTAGTCTGGATGCGCAGGGCCGGTCAAGATCTTGCGGAACCCGCGCTCGGCCTCGGGTCCTTCGGCGCGATATAGCCAGATCGCGTTCTGGTCTTCCTGATCGAACCGGATCGCGCCTTTGGTGCCAAAGATTTCATAGGCGTAGCCCATTTTGCGACCGGTTGCGACCCGGCTGATATAGAGATGCCCCATCACGCCGTTTTCGAACCGGCACATGATTTGTGCCTGGTCGTCATTGGTCACCTTGCCGCCAGGACGTTCTGCATGAACGGTTTCGATATCGGCCATTACCGAGCGGATCGGACCCATCAGCGCCAATGCGGCATTCAGGATGTGAGGGGCCAGATCGCCCATATTGCCGTTGGCGCGTCCTTCGGAGCGCCATGAAGCCGGCGCCAGCGGATCAGCATAGAAATCCTCGGTATGTTCGGCGCGGAACCATGTAACGTCGCCAATCTCTTCATCTGCGATCAGCTTTCGGGCGAATTGGCTGGCCGGGGTGCGGATGTAGTTATAGGCGACCATATTGGCCTGACCGCTGGCTTCGGCGGCCAAAACCATCGCCTGCGCTTCGGCAACGGATGTCCCCATGGGTTTTTCGCACATCACCGGTTTGCCAAGGGCAAAGGCGGCTTCTGCGATCTCGCGATGCAGGATTTGCGGCGTGGCGATGACGATCGCTTCAACTTGCGAATCTTCGACCAGAACACGCCAGTCATGGGTGGCTCGCGCAAAGCCGAATGCGCGGCGGTAGCGCTCCGATGATTCTGGATTGCTGGCGCAGATCATCTCGAGCCGGGGGCGCAGCCTGGTTTCGAAGACGGTCCCAACAGCGGCCATGGCAACCGAATGCGCTTTGCCCATATAACCACCACCAACAATGCCGATACCAACTTCTGTCATGGGTGTTTCCATCTTTGCGCAAAATCAGATTGCAACCGGTTGCAAAATTAGTATCCTCAGAATCGATCCTGTGCAAGCGGCATTCGCCCGAACGACCGAGCCGCACCTTCTGAGGGGACCGACAGATGAGCGAGAACACAACCCGCCTGACAACTGCGCAGGCCATCATCCGCTGGCTGGCCAATCAGTTCATTGAGATCGACGGCAAAGAGTATCGCCTGTGTGGCGGGGGGTTCGGCATCTTTGGGCATGGCAATGTGACCTGTCTGGGTGAGGCGCTGTATTCCCACAAGAACGAACTGCCGCTCTACCGAGGACAAAATGAGCAAAGCATGGGTTTCGCCGCTGCGGGCTATTCAAAGAAGTGGCTGCGCCAGCGGTTTATGTTCTGTACCGCCTCGGCCGGGCCGGGCACAACGAATCTGCTGACTTCGGCGGCGCTGGCCCATGCCAACCGGCTGCCGATGCTGATGCTGTGCGGCGATACCTTCCTGACCCGGCTACCCGATCCGGTGCTGCAACAGTTAGAGCATTTCGGGAATCCCGCGCTGGGGGTCAATGACGCATTCAAGGCGGTCAGCCGCTATTGGGACCGGATCACACATCCGGCGCAGGTGATCCAATCCTTGCCCGCTGCGATTGCCACCATGCTCGATCCAGCCGATTGCGGTCCGGCCTTTCTGGGCCTGCCGCAGGATGTACAGGGCTGGACCTATGACTATCCGGAGGTGTTCTTCGAGAAGAATGTGCATCATATCCGCAGACAGGCCCCGGATGAGGTTGAACTTGCCGCGGCTGTTCAACTGCTAAAAAGCGCCGAGCGTCCGATGATTATCGCTGGCGGCGGCGTGCAGTATTCAAAGGCGGTGGCCGAACTGACCAGCTTTGCCGAGGCGCACCAGATCCCGGTGGTCGAAACCATAGCGGGCCGCGCTAACATGCTGGACGACCATCCGTTGAACATTGGCCCGATCGGCGTGACCGGATCGGACAGCGCCAACGCGGTGGCCGAGGCGGCGGATGTGATCCTTTCTGTCGGCACGCGGTTGCAGGACTTCACCACCGGATCCTGGACGGCCTTTGCCAAGGACGCCCGGTTCGTCTCAGTCAACGCGGCGCGCCACGATGCGGGCAAGCATATGTCGTTGCCTGTAGTGGGCGATGCCAAACGGTCTCTGGATGCGCTGGCCGGTGCCATGGCGGGCTACAAAGCGCCGGAAAGCTGGACCGGATTCGCTCAGGGCGAGCGCAAGACATGGGACGCTTACGTGGCCGAGAATGTGGCCTATGGAAATCGCCCCAACTCCTACGCGCAGGCCATCGGCGTGGTGAACGCGCTTTGCGACAAACGTGATCGAGTCGTTGCGGCGGCGGGAGGGCTGCCTGCCGAAGTCACCGCCAACTGGCGCACCCTGGATGTCGGGACCGTGGATGTGGAGTTCGGTTTCTCCTGCATGGGCTACGAGATCTCCGGCGCATGGGGTGCGCGGATCGCACAATCGGAAACCGAACCGGATCAGGACACGATCGTCTTCATCGGTGATGGGTCTTACATGATGATGAATTCCGACATCTACTCTTCAGTCCTCAGCCGCAAGAAACTGATCATTCTGGTGTTGGACAATGGTGGCTTCGCAGTAATCAACAAGCTGCAGAACAACACCGGCAATGAGAGCTTCAACAACCTGATCGCCGATTGTCCGACCGTGCCTGAGCCATTTGGTGTGGATTTTGAGGCCCATGCGGCAGCGATGGGTGCCGCCGCTGAGACCGTCCAAAACCCCGCTGAACTGGGCGAGGCGTTCAAGCGCGCCAAGGCCAGCGACAAGACCCATGTTATCTGCATGAAGGTCGACGCCTATGAGGGCTGGACGACCGAGGGGCATACCTGGTGGGAGGTGGGAACGCCCCATGTCACTGACAGCGACAAAGTTCGCGAGGCCCATGTGGATTGGGAAAGCAGCCGAGCCAAACAGCGTCGGGGCGTGTGATGAGCGCGCTGCTGGATGGGATCAGGGGCAACCGCTTTGCCGTGTTTGGCCGCGCAGGCATGGATATGTTCGCCGACCCGGTGGGCACCAAGAGCGAGCACGCAGAGAGCTTTCGCGCCGATCTGGGTGGGTCGTCGGCCAATATCTGCGCCGGGCTGGTCAAGCTTGGGTCACAAGCAGCGCTGGTCACCTCGGTCTCAGATGACGCGGTGGGTCGGTTCTGTGTGAACCGGCTGCAGCATTACGGCGTCGATACGCGCCACATTCGCGCTGTGGGCGGTGAGGCGCGCACCTCGTTGGCGGTCTATGAAAGCTGCATTGAAGATTTCCAGAACGTTATCTACCGCAATGGTGCCGCAGATTTTCAGGTGACCGAAGCGGATATGGACGCGGTCGACTACAGCGCTTTCACGGCACTGATCACCGCTGGCACCGTCTTTGCCGGAGAGCCTTCGCGCGGGGCGACTTTCCGAGCGTTTGAGAATGCCCGTGCCGCCGGTCTGCCCGTGATCTTCGATATCGACTATCGCCCCTATAGCTGGCCTTCGCCAGAGGTCGCCGCCGAAGTGCTGTCACGCGCGGGCGAGGAAAGCGATCTGATAGTCGGCAATAACGAAGAGTTCGGCTTTATGGCGGGCGGCATTGAGAAGGGCGTCGACAAGGCCCGCGAGTTGGCGGCAAAGCCAGGCCGGATCGTCATCTACAAGATGGGTGAAGAGGGTGCTGTAACTTTTTGTGATGGCAAGGAAATCCGTACGGGTATATTCCCGGTGACCGCCGTCAAACCCAATGGGGCGGGCGACAGTTTCATGGCGGGTTTGCTGTCATCCGTCGCCGTGGGCCACGATCTGCGCGAGGCGGTGCTGCGCGGGTCCGCCTGCGCGTCGATCGTCGTTTCGCAACCCGGCTGCGCCCCGGCCATGCCCACCACCGAACAGCTAGAGGACTTCCTCGCATCCCATCCCGGCCCCTCGCTGGCCGCCTAGGAGGATCAAGACATGCATATCGCTCCCTTCGACAACCAGAACAAACCCATCGTCGATGCCGATGACGGGCTGGTCCCGCTCAACTACTTCAACATCGTCAAGCTCAAGGAAGGCGAGGCGTTCGAATATCAGGTGCCCGGGTATGAGACCTGCATCGTGCCCGCCACCGGCAGCGTCGATGTCGAGGTCGAGGGTGTCTCGTTCGCGGCGCTTGGCGATCGTGGCGAGGATGTGTGGGATGGCGAACCGGAAGGCGCCTATGTGCCCTCGGGCGCCAAGGCGCGGATCGTCTGCGTGTCGCACGAGACTGAGACCTTCATCGCCGGTGCGAAATACGACAAGGTGCTGGAGCCTTTCGATGTGCGCGAGCCCGACCTTGTGCAATACGGCAGCGACGACACTAAGACGCACCGTAAAATCAAACATATCCTTGGACAGAAACAGGCCGACAAGGTCGGCCGATTGCTTGTGTCGGAACTCTTCACTGTGGGGCAGGGCGGTTGGTCGGGTTTCCCCAGCCACAAGCATGACACTAACCGACTGCCGGACGAGACCCGGCATGACGAGACCTACAATTTCCGGTTCAAGCCGAACTGGGGCTCAGGCCTGCAGATGCTGCAGCGCGAGGAAGGCAAGGCGGGGGACGCCTACCATATCGTCGATGGCTCAACGATCTGCATCGACAAGGGCTATCATCCCTGCGCGGTGCTGCCTGGATATGAGATGTACTATTTCACGATCCTTGGCGGTCTGACCCAACGGTCTCTGGTGCAATATTTCCAGCCCACCCATGCCTATCAGATTGAGACCATTCCGGGCATCAAGGATATGGTGGCGAAGTTCAAATGACGCTCGCGACGCTTGCAGACGTATTGCAGCCGGCATTGCGGCAGGGCCATGCCGTGGGCGGGTTGGTAACGCTGGGCTGGGAAGATATGCGTGCCTACGTTGCGGCCGCGGAAGCTGAGGGCGTGCCGGTGATCCTGCAAGCGGGTCCAAGCTGCCGCGCCCACACGCCCTTGCCGGTGCTGGGCAAGATGTTCCTGCACTTGGCCGAAAGCGCCTCGGTGCCCGTGGTGGCGCATCTGGATCATGGCTATACGCTGGAAGAATGCTGCGAAGCGCTCGATAGCGGGTTCACCTCATTGATGTTCGATGGGTCGCGTAAGCCACTTACACAGAATATTGACGAGACCGCTGCCATTGCAGAGATGGCTCATAACGCCGGGATCTCGTGTGAGGGCGAGATTGGTTTCGTGGGCTATTCAGGTGGCGAGTCCTCTGCCGGGACCGATCCGGAGGAGGCCGCGCAATTCGCGCGTGAAACCGGCGTTGACGCGATGGCGATTTCGGTCGGCAATGTGCACTTGCAACAGGAAAGCTCTGCGGGGCTGGACGAAACCCGCGTTCGCGCCATCGAGTCTGTGACCGATGTGCCGCTTGTCATCCATGGCGGCTCGGGCGTGCCAGAGGCGCAGCGCCGATCGCTGGCGACTGGTTCGCACATCTGCAAGTTCAACATCGGGACCGAACTGCGCATGGCCTTCGGCGCCGCCTTGCGTGAGGTGGTGAACCGCGACCCGGACCGTTTCGACCGGGTGCAGATCCTGTCGGAGACCCATGACCCGCTGGTTGAGGCCACGCGCAGGGTGTTGCGCGCCTTCGGAGGCAGATCTTAAGGTCCGTTCTTTTGTTGGAACGCCAGGCCAGCAAGGCGCGTAGATCCCGTCCCCTTGTGATCGGGACCGCCTATTGCGTTCTGCCTGATCGTTAGCGTCACGAACCAAACTCGAAGTCCCGAGCTGCATGCCGAACGCATCGAACAAAGAGACATATATATAAATCGGCTCGCGCGGCGAGCTATCATGCAGAGGTGAACATCGCATCGGTCGGGAGAACGGGCGGGACCTGCGCTCAAGACGGGCGGCTCAAGGGCAGCCGCGGCGTGTCCCAAAGAGCGTTCGGCAGCCCATGAAATGGAGGCGCGCAACGCATCGAAATGGTACACAGTAGCCGATGTTTCGCTCGACCACTTTTCTGAAATCGGTGCCTTGCAAGGCCAAGTCGCGTGAAAAGGTGCAGCAAAATGCCCCGAAACGAATTGATACCACCGCTCGGCTGCGCCAGAGTGTTACCGCAGGCCAGAGAAGAACGCAGGTAACAGCCCAATGTCTGATAAGGACCCGTTTGCCGAACCGAATGATACGGACAAGACGGTGATCCGCCCGAATCCCGGCGGGCGTCGTTCTGCGCCTCAGCAGCCGCCTGCGCCGGGCTATCCCGATCCCAATATGGCACCCCCGCAGCAGGGTTATCCGCCGCAGCAGCCCGGTTATCCGCCCCAACAGCCGGCTTATGGCGTGCCACCGGCACAGCCCCATCCGCCGCAGCAACCTCAACAGCCCGCAGGGCAGCAGGCCTATGGTGTACCGCCCGCGTCGCAGCCGCAAAGCCAGCCAGCACCCGACACGCAGCCTGTGGTAATGACTGGGATGAACCGGCTCAACGCCTGTGCGACGCCGCTCTTTTCGCTGATCAGCCGTATCCGCAACCGGGCGCAGCATATGGATCCCGACAAGCTGCGCGAAAGCGTTGTCTCCGAGGTGCGGGCCTTTGAGAACGCGGCTCTGCAGGCGGGCATTCCGGCGCAAACGGTCAAGATCGCGCGCTATGCGCTTTGCGCGACGCTTGACGATGTGGTGCTGAACACGCCTTGGGGAGAGCAATCGGTCTGGGCCACGCAATCGCTGGTGGGGACGTTCCACCGCGAAACCGTGGGCGGCGACCGCTTCTATGATCTGCTGGCGCGGCTGGAGAAAGATCCGGCCAACAATATCGAGCTGCTGGAATTCGTCTATATGTGCTTGTCGCTGGGCTTCGAGGGCCGCTTGCGCGTCGAGCAGGGCGGGAGCGACAAGCACTTGCAGATCCGGCAGGGGCTGGCGCGGATAATCAGGGCACAGCGCGGCCCGATGGAGCGCGACCTGTCACCCCATTGGGAAGGGGTCGACAAACCCTATCGCGCGCTCAGCATGTGGCGGCCGGTCTGGATTGCAGTGGCGGTCACGGTGCTGCTGCTGATCCTGGAATTTTCGGGTCTTTCCTACGCTCTGTCGAACCGCACCGAAAACATCGTCGGCCAGCTTTCCGTTATTGATGCGGGCCCCGTGGCCGAGTTGCAGCGCCGCGCGCCGCCGCCGCCACCCCCGCCGGTGATCGAACAGCCACAGGTCGAGAAGGTGGTGGAGTTTCTCAAACCCGAGATTGACGAGGGGTTGGTCGAGGTCTTTCAGAAAGGCAATACGCTGATCATCCGTATCAAGGGCTCAGGCATGTTCGGGTCTGGCTCGGATCGGCTTCAGGACAAGTACGAGGACGCCGTGCGCCGGGTTGCGGTGGCGCTGAATGATGAGCCCGGCAACGTGATCGTGGCAGGCCATTCCGACAATGTGCCGATCCGCACTTCGCGCTTCCCGTCCAATTTGGCCCTTTCTTTGGCACGCGCGAAATCGGTGATGAAACAGATGGCCGAGGCGCTGGACGATCCTGACAGGCTTAGCGCCGAGGGCCGCGCAGATGCCGAGCCCATAGCAGACAATGCGACCGCCGAAGGCCGCGCCGCCAACCGGCGCATCGAAGTCCTGCTGGTGCAGGAGGAGACCTGATGTTCATCCGCAGATACCTGTTCCCCCTGTTCCGTTCGATCTATTTCGTGCTGTTCTTCACAGCAGCTGTGCTGGCCGGCGCGCTTTATTATTTCGGCCCGATGATCGGCAGCGAAGACTGGCGACCGCTGGACACGCTGCGGTCGAGGCTGATTTGGGGTGGGGCGATCTTCGGCTTCTTCTTCCTGATCGCCATGATCATCTTTTTCGTCCGTCGCCGTCGCGACAAGAAATTGGAAGAAGAGATTACGGAGGCCGTGGCCGACGAACCAGATTTGCTGGGCAGCGAATTGGACGAGTTGCGCGGCAAGCTGAAACAGGCCATGGCCGCGCTGCGCAAGTCCAAGAACGGGCGCAAGCACCTCAATGAACTGCCATGGTACGTGATGATCGGCCCGCCCGGTGCGGGCAAGACGACGGCCATTGTAAATTCCGGCCTGCAATTCCCGCTGGCCGGAGAGATGGGCAAGACTGCCATCGGTGGCGTTGGTGGGACCCGCAACTGCGACTGGTGGTTCACCGAAAACGCAGTGCTGATCGACACCGCGGGCCGCTATACCACGCAGGAAAGCGATGCCGAGACCGACAATGCCGCCTGGATCGGCTTTCTGAGCCTGCTCAAGAAGTACCGCAAACGACAGCCGATCAATGGCGCAATGATCGCCATTTCGCTGTCAGATCTCTCACTGCAGGACGAGATCACCCAAAAGGAACACGCAAAGGCGATCCGCCGACGTCTGGAAGAGCTACGCGAGAAGCTGGGCGTCCGGTTCCCGATCTATGTGCTCTTCACCAAAGCCGACCTGATCGCAGGATTTGCCGAGTTTCACGACAATCTCGGCAAGGAAGATCGCGAACAGGTTTGGGGCTTTACCCTGCCGCTTGACAAGACGCGGGGTGAGGCCAGCCCCGTGGCTGCGTTTGACGAAGAGTTCGCGGGCATTCTTGCGCGGCTGAATTCTCAGGCGCTCGAGCGGATGCAGATCGAAACCGACCCACAGCGCCGAGCGCTGATCGCGGGCTTCCCTGTGCAGGTGGCAAGCGTGCGCAAGACCGCACGCGAGTTTTTGTCCGAAGTCTTCAACGACAACCGCTACCAGCACCGCCAGATGTTGCGCGGGGTCTATTTCACCTCGGGCACGCAGGAAGGCACTCCCATCGACCGTCTGATGCTGGGCATGGCGCGCACTTTCGGGATCGGGCGGCAGGCCATCGGCTCTGGCACCGGAACAGGGCGCTCCTACTTCCTGACACGGCTCTTTGAAGAGGTGATCTTTCGAGAGGCCGGTCTGGTCAGCGCCGATGACAAGGTCGAGCGGCGCTACAAGATCACCAAATGGGTGTCGATTGCTGCGACCATTATCGCAGCTCTTGGCATTGGCGGGCTACTTGTGCGGTCCTTCCTTGGCAATTCGGAGCTGATCGCCGACGCGCAGGAGCATGTGAGCGCCTATCAGGCCGCCGCCGCTACCCTGCCGCCCAGCCCGGTGGGCGACACCGATCTGGTACCGGTTGTGGAAGCGCTGAATAATTTGCGCGACATGCCCGCTAACCCGGTGCTGTCCGACCCTAAGCCGGACCCGAAGCTGACCTATGGCCTCTATCAGGGCGAGGTGATCGGGACGCAGGCCTCGCAGACCTATCGCGCTGCTTTGAACCAGCGCCTGCTGCCGCGCCTGCTGCTACGTCTCGAAGAGCAGATGGCTGCCAATATCAACAACCCCGATGTGCTCTATGAGGCGCTCAAAGTCTATCTGATGCTTGGCCTGCAAGGGCCGATGAATCAGGATCTGGTCAAGCAGTGGATGAACCTCGACTGGTCAGTGTCTTTCCCCGATGCCGGACGAGCTGATTTTAGGCAGGACCTGAATGACCATCTCGATGCTCTACTTAGCCAGCCAATGCAGGAGATTGCGCTGAACGGACCGCTGGTCGATCAGGTGCAGGGCATCCTGTCGGAAATGCCGCTGGCGCAGCGCGTCTATAACGGCATCATTGCTAGTCAGGCGGCGCAGGCGCTGCCGCAATGGCGCGTCACCGACGCAGGTGGACCCGCCGTCAGCCGGGTTCTGGTCCGGTCCTCGGGCAAGCCGCTCAATGAAGGAATTGAAGGTATCTTCACCTATGACGGCTTCAACAATGTATTCCTTGGTGAGGCTTTGGGCGTCGCCAGGCGGGTGCAGGGCGAAAGCTGGGTTCTAGGTCCGCGGGGCGAGGCCGAACAGACCGAACAGGCGCTTGCCGCGTTGAGCCGAGATGTGCTGGACCTTTACTACAACGATTATATCGCCCGCTACGATCAGGTGCTGGGCGATGTCGACATAATCCCGATGGAAAGCCTCAGCCACGCCGTTGAAGTGACCAATGTGCTTTCCGGTCCAACCTCGCCCATCGTGAACATCCTGAACGCGATCTCGGACGAGACCAAACTGGCTGAGGATCGCTCGGTTCTCGGCAATTCCGAGGTGAGCGAAGGGCTGGGCACCGTGGCTGGTATCGAGTTGCAGGCAAATACATCCGTGCAGACGCGTATTCTGCTGGAGGCATTGGCAAAATCCGCATCGGGTCAGGGCGGGCCACCACCCGCACCGCCGGGCACCTATGTGCAGGACCGGTTCGAATGGCTGCACAACCTGACCGAACGGCCCGAGGGCCAGCCGTCGCAGCTAGATCAGCTGATGGGCAGCCTGACCGAGGTCTATCAAGAGCTGAACAAGATGTCGTTCAGCGGCGTGTCGGGTGGCGAAACGGGTGCAGCGCTGCAGCGGTTCCAACAGGAGGCCGGTCGAGTCGATGGGCCGATGGAACGCTGGGCGACGCAGGTGATCACCGGGTCCAGTGGCATCACCACCGACAGTACGCGCGCTTCGATCAACGCGCGCTGGCAGGCTGATGTGCTGCCCTTCTGCACCCAGGTGCTGGACAATCGCTATCCATTCAACCGCCGCTCGCGCGCCGACGTGGCGATGGGTGATTTCGCCAAGCTCTTTGGTCCAAGCGGGTTGATCGACACTTTCTTCACCCAGACGCTGGCTAAGCATGTGGACATGCGAACGCGACCCTGGTCTTGGAAGACCGGCGTGAACCAGACCGATCTGGGCATCAGTCCGGCCGTTCTGCAGCAGATGCAATATGCCGCTGAGATCAAGGAAGCGTTCTTTGCCAATGGTCCACAGCCCCAAATCCAGTTCCAGATCATGCCCGAGGCGCTGGACCCCAAAGCCAAGAGCGTGAAGCTGGAGATCGACGGCCAAACGCTGGAATTCCAGCACCGCGGCGGGTTGCCCACACCAATGGCAATCACCTGGCCCGGGCCCGTGGGACTGGCGCGGGTCAGCTTTGAGCCGGCCAAGCGAAATGTCGAAAGCGTTCTGACCCGCGACGGGCCATGGGCGTGGTTCCGTCTGTTGGACGCCGCCGAGGTGCGTCGTACCAATGTGTCGGACCGTAAGAAGGTCATCTTCAACGTGGGCGGTCGCATCGCGATCTTTCAGCTTCAATCTGGTTCGGTCCTCAACCCCTTTGCGCTGCCCGCCCTCAGTAAGTTCAACTGTCCGAAGTCGTTCTGATGGATCATCCCGGATTCGGCGCGTTTGGCAAAATGCCATCGGTAGGCGATTTCTTTCGCCTGAACATTTCGGCCTCGTTCGTGCAAGTCTGGGACGAATGGATTCAGCGGGGGATGCTGGACGGACAAAACAACAGCGGTGAGGCGTGGGACCGGCTCTACATGTCTGCCCCGATCTGGCGCTTTTGCCTGTCGCCGGGCCTGGCGGGACCGCATAAGATGCTGGGTGTCCTGATGCCCTCGGTCGATCGGGTTGGGCGACGGTTTCCCTTGACGCTGGCAGCGCGCGTTTCGGCGGAAGGCTCGGCCATTCTGGATCATTTCCGTGAGACGGATCTCTACCTGAGGCTGGAAGACCTCGCACTTGCGGCGCTCGAAGATGACATGACCCGCGACAAGCTGGCGGCAGCGCTGGAAGAGGTGCCGAAGCCGCAGCGCCGCAGCGATGCGCGGGTCAGGAAGGCGGGAAATACGCTGGTGATCACCCAAGGAGAGGGGATTGGCGATGTCCTGCCCGATTTGGCTGCCGGCTTAATGGCGGGGGACTATCGTGCGCCCAGCATTTGGAGCACCGAAGTTGCGGGCGTACCGCGTCTGATGACCTGCGAAGGTTTACCAACAGATGTAAACATGCAAGGTTTGTTCAACCTGACCGCTGCAATCTGGACCGAGGCAAGGCCCATATGAATTCACGACCCCGGGTCCGATATAGTGCCCGCAGCCATGTTGGGCTGGTGCGCAAAGTCAACGAAGATGCGGTGCTCGCCATGCTGGACGAGGGGCTGTGGCTCGTTTCGGACGGGATGGGGGGACATGAGGCCGGAGACTATGCCAGTCGCCTGATCGCCGACATGACCGCTGCGATCCCGCCGGGCCTGCCACCTGCCGAACGGTTGAACGCACTGCGCGATATCTTGAGCAAGGCGCATAAGGTGATCCGCGCCGAAGCCGACAAGCGCGGTGGCAAGACCATTGGCGCGACCGTGGTTAGTCTGATGCTCGCCAACGGGCATTTCGTCGGGCTCTGGGCCGGAGACAGCCGCATCTATCTACTGCGCGACGGCAAGATTCAGATGCTGACCAGCGATCATTCCTTTGTGGCCGAACTTGTGCACGACGGCAAATTGACCTGGGACGAGGCCGAGCACCATCCGCAATCCAACGCGATCACCCGCGCCGTTGGTGTGGGTGAAGAACTGGAACTCGACAAGATCCGCGGCGAGTTGCAAACCGGCGATCGGTTCCTGCTGTGCTCGGATGGGCTGACCAAATACGCGACCTTCGCCATGCTGGAAAAGGCCTTGAAGGAATTGCCGCTGGAAACCGTGTCTGACCGGCTGGTCCAGATGGCATTGGATGGCGGAGGTGCCGACAATATCTCGGTCATCGTGATCGAGGTCACTTAGGCAGTACTCATCCCGGCAATCATCGCCCCTAGCGCCACAATGTGGATCAGCATGATCGCCCGGTCGTTCCACAACACACCCACCGCGAACCAGCCGAACACTCCAACCAAAAACAAGTAGAGGTTCATCGGGGTCCAGCCGATGGCAGTGGCTGTATAGCCCATGATCTGGATGATCGAGGCTACCCACTTGATGGTAAAGGCGATGCGCTCTTTCAGGGGTGCGCTCAGAGAGATCGCGTGTGACATCCATTTCTATCCTTTGGGCAAAATGTCTCGGGTTGGTGTAGGCGTGTCCGGCCTGTTTGCGGAGCGGATGTAACAGTGCAGGGTGCCCGATGCGCTCCAGAATTGATGTCGTGTGACTGTAGGAATATTATCGGCTCATGGCCCCACTGCCTCCTCTCAACGCGCTGCGTGCCTTTGATGCCGCGGGCCGTCACCTGAATTTTCGGGCGGCGGCGGATGAATTGGGCGTGACGCAGGGTGCCGTAGCGCAACACGTGCGACAGTTGGAGGCGCAGCTGGGCGTTCCGCTTTTCGAAAGACAGCCCAAGGGTCTGTCCTTCACCCCTGCCGGGCGGGGGTATCACGCGCGCATCGCAGCGGCGTTTCAGGACCTGCGTGTGGCGACGGATGCGCTGCGGCCGGAGCCGGGCAGGGTTTTGATCAGTGTGACGCCAACCTTTGCATCCAAATGGCTGATACCGCATTTGCCCGAGTTCGCTGCAGCGTATCCGGACATTGATCTGCAGATTCTCGCAACCGAAAATATCATGCGGTTTCATGGTGATGGGATCGACCTGGCGGTTCGGCAGGGCCAGCCGCCCTTTGGGGCCGCGCTGGAGGTGATGCGCCTTTTCCGGCAAGAGATCATCGCCGTTGCCGCGCCCTCGCTGGTGACGGGCCATCCATTGCCGCTTGATCCTGCTATCTTTGCGGCCTTGCCCAAGTTGCACGATACCCATGACCTCTGGCCCGGTTTCCTGGAAGAGCTTGGCATCCAGGATCAAAGTGGGCGCGGCTTGCGCCTGAGCCAGACCGACTTGTCGATAGATGCGGCGCGTGCGGGGCAGGGGATCGCGCTGGTCAGCCGTTTCCTTGTCGCCCGCGACATTGTAGCCGGACAGCTTGCGCAGATCAGACCCGAGATGCTTAACGGGAAGCAGGATTTCTATCTGCTGGCAGAGCGCCGCAAACGGCGCGATCCCGCTACGCAGGCGGTACTGGACTGGTTTGCCTTGCATGCCGAACCGGATCGCTGAGCCAATGAGCCGTCCGTCTACTCACTAGCGACCGTGGTCAGGATCTTGCTGTTGAGCGAGATGATGTTTGTCTCGTCATTGCGGCTGCTGTCACGCAGCGCCTCGGCATATCCCGTCGCGGATTCGGTCGTAGGCCGCATTTCGTTGAAAAGCGGCTTGTCTGAGTGGATCGCGATGACCTTGCTTTTGCCAAGTGCGCTGTCATCCACCATAAAGGCGATGCCGCCGTTCTTTTCGCTTTCCTCCAGAGAATAGGCGACCCGAACGGATTTCACACCCCTGTCCCCTCTGCGCAGGTCAGGGATGCTGTTATCGGCGCGCGAGATGTTGGGCAGCAGATGGAACACGTTGCCCGACACATCAATGACCGACACCGAGAGAAATCCCTCCCTAACTTCACGCGGCAAGATAACGTCGATGATCGGGTTTTCACCCACTACGAAGGCACCCTCCTCGCTCTGCCACTCATCGGTGCCACCATTCCGGAAATCGATTGAGATCGGGCCCGGCGGCGCCGAGGGCAGGAAGTTTTCGATCAGGCATAGGGTCGGGTTCAGAACCTCGACATCGGCCTCTACGGGCCGGTCGCCTGCGACTGCTCCGAGGCCGGATTGCAAAGCCGCCAGGGTTGCCTCTCCAGCGACAGTCCCAGAAAACGCGATTGGCGTGTCGGGGCCGTAGCCGGTGGAGGGGGGGCGGATCAGATCGAGGGGTCCGCAATCGGCCATGCTGTCCAGCACCGATTGTACCGAGGCGGAGGCGAGGAAAAGCGGCTCAAGTTCGATGTCGATCTCACCGGTCAGGCCACCGGGGAGGCCATCTGCAAAGGCCTGAATGACCTGGTCATGCACCTGCTTGTCGGTGGTATCGCCGCTCAACTGGGCGCTATTGCCACTGACGGATAACCGCCAGGTATCCAGATCGGCCAGGGTATCGACAATCGATGTGACGCCTTGTCCCCAGTCGGGTGAGATGTCACCTGATGCCAGTGTCAGATCGGCCGTCCCCTGCTGTAGCGTCATTTCGTCGGTTAGCTCGGTGCGCACCGCTTCCGATGGCGCAAAGCCGGTGGCGCGCGGCGGAAGACCCTCGCGCTTTTCGACGACCAGCGTATAGGGCTGTACTACAGGGTAGTTCGGGCCCAGAAAGCTGTCGAAAATGCCGCCAAAATAACCGCCCGCTGCAAGCGCAACCATAGCAACGGCTACACCGCCTGCGATCAGGCCGCCGCTACCGCCTTTTTCCTGTGTTGCCGCAGGTCGGGACGGCGGCGGGGTAGAGGGCGGGGTGCTGGAAGGCGGTACCGACTGATCGTCACTTTCGGTGGCCGCTGCACGTGGCACGATGACGGTGGCGTCCTCCAGCGCAGGCTCGTCCGCGAAGGGCACCGGGCCACCATTGGATAACGCTTGCAACACGGCTGTCGCACTTTGGAACCGGTCAGCAGGCTCAGGTGCTGTCATCTTGTCTATGATGGACTTCAGCGGCTCGGGGACACCCTCGGTATCCAGCAGTTTTTTCTTGTTCTCGACCACTTCCATTGGGTTGCGGCCCGCTTGCGGCGATTGTCCCCTGAAGTTGGCCAGCAACAACGCACCCAGCGAATATATGTCGGTACGGCTGTCGGTTTTGCCCGATAGCTGTTCGGGCGCGGCATACGCATATTTGCCGGCAAATTCGTTTCCGACAATGGTTTCGGCACCAGGATTGGTATCCTTGGCGATCCCGAAATCGATGATCACTGCCTGCGACGGATCGCCGTCGCGCAGGATGATATTGTCGGGGCTCAGATCCCGGTGGACGATATTGCGTGCATGAGCCGCCTCCAGCCCCTCGCAGACCCTTTTGCAGACCGTCAGCAATTGATCAGGCGGCATCGGCCCCTGTTTCAGCTTCTGGTCCAGACCCGGGCCATCGACAAAATCCATGACCAGATAGACATGGCCCTCGGGCGTGCGGTTGTTCTCGGAGTAGCGGACTACCGCATCATGGCGGATCTCACGGATTTCCTCTTCTCGCGTGAGCAAGACAAGGAAATCCTCATTGCTGGAAAACTCGGCCTTGAGAACCTTAAGCGCTGCAAGCCGCCCCGATATTTCAGAGCGGGCGCGATAGACATCTGAGGTACCGCCCCGCCCCAGAATAGCCTCGATCCGGTATGTATTGTTGACCAGGTCTCCGGGTTGGAACAGGTCACCGGCGCGGGATTCGGTCATGCAGGCCTCGGGATTTCAAGCGTTCTGCAGTGACCCTATCAGCCAAGCGCCTGGAATTCGACCCGCCGATTTTCATCCGCGCGTGGGTTTGCGGCATTAAAGGGCTGGCTTTCACCCGCGCCGACAGCTTCGAGCCGGAATTCGTCGATACCACAATCGCTTACAAGGTGGCGCTTCACTTCTTTGGCGCGCAGTAGGGACAGATTTTCATTATAAGCCGCCGATCCGGAACTATCAGTATGGCCGATGATCTGGAACACGTTCACGTCTACACCCTGCATTGCGCTGCAAAGCGCCGTCAATTTGGGCTTCTGATCGTCGCGCAGCGCAGCGCTGTCAAAATCAAAGCTGATCTGGATGTTAACCTGCTGGTCCTTCGGAACCGCCGTGTATTCTGCCGGAGCCGTCGCAACGGTCGTTGCCGTATCATCCGAGGCTGGCTCCTGTTGGCCTGAAGGAACAATCACCAATCCGCGCGTCTTCTGTTTATTGAACGCATCGGTGATTTCCTCGGCCGTCAATTCAGACGCATTCTGCGCAAGCGCGGTCTGAACCGAAACAACTGCAACCAGGGCAGGGACACAAAGGCGGGTTAGTGATTTGATCGCGCACATATTTCAGGCTCCTTCGTCGCCGGTGACCATATCTTAGGACGTCATTTGGTGCAAACTTATCTCAGGCCAAACTTGTGGGACAATGAAGAATGTCACACATACCCTATCAATCTCGGAGCTGTCCCCGTGACATCTGTCGGAGCGGATTCTAGAGTGCCCGCCGGCGGTACATGCAACAAGGATAAGGGACCCCATGCGCATCGTTCCAGCGATCATTCTGGCCGTGGCGATCATACTGGCTCCGATTCTGTGGTATGTTTTTCCGATCATCGTGCCGATGGAGGAGAGTTTCGAAGGCCCTGCCATCGACTCCGGGGCCCGGATCGAGATCGAGATGCTCAGCCAGCAGGTCGAGCACCTGAATAACAAGATCGACCGAATGGCCAACGAGTTGAGCCAGGTCCAGATCGGCGGCGTGACGTTGTTGCAAGAAGACTATGATGATGCGGCCGATTCGTTTGGCTACGACAGCTCAACCCCGAACGAGATTATCGATGCCTATGCGCAGGTTGTTCTGATCGCCGACCGGGACAACGTGAATGATGGCCTCCAGCTTGCGCGGCCATCATTTTTGCGGGAAACCTTCGGGCTTCCTCGCGAAGACCTGAGCAATGATTGCCAGCCGATGACGAACGAGCGGCTAAAATCAAAGCTGGTTCTGGAACAGGTCGGACCGGTTCGTGTACGGATGTTGAAACCAGCTGTGGAATCTCTGCGGAATGTTTTTGACAATATCAAACGAACGGATCCCGATCTCTATGCGCGCATCAACACGGCGGGTTCGCTGTGCGTAAGGTTTATCCGGGGCTCGACCACTTCGGCATCTGCTCATGCCTATGGTTTGGCGGTCGATCTGAACATTGACGGTGTGCTGGACACTCTGGGAGACGGCAAGACCCAGTTGGGTCTGACCATCCTTGCGGACTTCTTTCGGCAAGAAGGCTGGGTGTGGGGTGCAGCCTGGGGTCGCGAGGATTCGATGCATTTCGAAGTGAGCCGCGACAAAATCGAAGAATGGGTCGATCAGGGTCTGCTGTGATCCGAAGTTCTGGCGATACGCGCCGTAGTACGACCGGCACGCAAAGTTCACCCTAATTTACCATAATGCGACTTATGCAAATGGAGGGTTGCGGCTCAGACATCGCTTGTGCCGCACAATTTTTCAGCAATTTGAAGAACTCTGCCCGTCAACTGAGCATCCTGTCGGCCTAAGATCCAAGCGGATGGTATTCCAATTGAGGTCTCGAGATCCGAAGTCCAACTGACTGGATATGAGCAACAACTTAACCGTCGTAGTGGTCGAGCAGAACCAAGAGCGCGCTTTCGCAATCGTGGACGCGTTGAAAGAGTCCGGCGATGTAGACGTTATTGTCATCGGGGATGTTTCGGGGTTGGCGCGCAAGATTGCGATGCATAGTCCCGATATCGTCTTAATTGATATCGACAACCCTTCTCGTGACATGCTCGAAGAACTCACGGTTGCCTCCGGGCCGATGGACCGGCCAGTTGCAATGTTTGTATCTGGTGCTGCTGGTGGATTAGCCAAAGCCGCCGTTGAGGCCGGCGTTTCTGCATATGTTGTCGATGGCCTGCAAGCCGAACGCATAAAGCCTGTCATGGACACGGCAATTGCCCGATTTCAGGTCCTGCGCCAGATGCGTGTGGAATTGGCAGAAACGCGCCGGGCGCTGGAAGAGCGCAAAGTGATCGATCGGGCCAAAGGCTTGATCATGAAAGCCAAGGGAATACCCGAGGATGAAGCCTACGCTCTAATGCGCAAAGCGGCGATGAATGAAAATCGTCGCGTCGCGGATGTTGCGCAGGCGTTGGTGACCGCATCGGGGCTCCTGTCATGAGGACCGTTACACTCCCCGTCGCATATATGCCCCTGGTCGATGCAGCCCCGCTTATTGTGGCGCGCGAAATGGGATTTGATCATGCCGAGGGTATCTCGCTCGATTTGCGCCCGGCTCCATCCTGGTCATCATTGCGGGATATGCTGGCTTTTGGCCATGTGGACGCGGCGCATTTGCTGTCTCCGATACCGGTAGCAATGGCTTTGGGGTTGGGAGGGATCGCAACGTCTCTGTCTGCGGTTTCTGTCTTATCCCTGAACGGCAACGTCATTGGTGTCGGGACGCAGCTGGCGCATCGGATGGCGGATCAGGGATACGGGTTCGACTTCGTAGATGCCAAGCAAGCGGGGGCGGCATTGGCTGAGGCTGCAGCAGATGTTCTGGTCTTTGGCGTTCCGTTTCCCTTCTCTATGCATGTCGAGTTGTTGAGATATTGGGTGGCGGGAACTGCGCTGGCCAACAAGCAGGTCGAAATACGCACTGTTCCCCCCCCTCTCATGGCGCAGGCGCTGGCCGCCGGAGAGATCGATGCGTTTTGCGTGGGCGAACCCTGGGGCTCTTTTGCGGTGGACGATCAGGTTGGTGCGTTGCTGCTGCCCGGTCGCGCGATCTGGACCTGCGCACCGGAAAAAGTCCTGGCTGTCAGAAATGACTGGGCAGAAACCGAACCTCATCTTCTGGGTAGCCTGATGCGCGCAGTTTGGCAGGCTGGGCGGTGGCTTTCGACCTCGGAAAGCCGAACCACTGCGTCCGAAATGCTGTCGCGGAAAGCTTACCTAAATGTATCACCGGAGTTGGTCGACCGCGCCTTGATGGGCGCGTTTACGATTTCCGCACGTGGTGAGCAGCGCCATGTGGACGGGTTCGTCGAGTTCTTCGAAGGTGCCGCGAGTTTTCCCTGGCGCAGTCAGGCCAAGTGGATCGCCCATCAACTGGCGGAACGAAACGGAATCGATGCGAGCACCGCAGAACGGCAGGCAGCAAAGGTCTTCCGCAGTGATCTCTATCGGCGAGAATTGCAGGGAAGCGGAGTCGAAACCCCCGGTGCGTCCGAGAAAGTGGAAGGTGCTCTGCCCGAAGCAACAGCAGTGGCGTCGGCCAATGGCAGCTTGATTCTGCCACAGAACGTCTTTTTTGACCGACGCATTTTCGAGCCGTCCATTTAGTTATGCACAAAAAATTTGCACTGCAGCGAGAATCGATGCTGCATTGCAGAAAAGTTGCGCCCAATGCCGGAATCCTGATGACGGCCGGTATCGCAAATGTCTTAATTGAAGCATCGGAAGGCAACGACGCCGACCGAAAGGAATTTGCCCAAAATAACGGGCTTCTCACCAGAGCAAAGCCGCTCGACCAACCGCCACTCCTCCCGGCGGTGTGTGTCGGCGGCTTTTTTTGTTTGCCCGAAGACAAGCGGGCAGTCACCGCCCGAAATGGGCCGGACCGAAAGGGACCGAGATGAAAAAACTAGTTCTGAGCCTTGTGGCAGCCACAGCGCTTGTTTCTCCGGCACTCGCTGAGCTGGAGCTGGAAAAAGACGAACTGACCTTTGGTTTTATCAAGCTGACAGATATGGCGCCGCTGGCCGTGGCCTATGAGCAGGGCTATTTTCTGGACGAAGGCCTGTTTGTGACGCTTGAGGCGCAGGCCAACTGGAAAGTCCTGCTGGACGGTGTGATCGATGGTCAGTTGGATGGCGCGCATATGCTGGCTGGTCAGCCGTTGGCCGCCACTATCGGATATGGCACCGAGGCGCATATCGTCACCCCGTTTTCGATGGACCTGAACGGCAACGGCATCACGGTTTCAAATGAGATCTGGGAAGAGATGAAGCCCAACATCCCTGTGATGGATGATGGTCGACCCCAACATCCGATCAGTGCTGAGGCGCTGGCCCCGGTGGTCGAAAAGTACAAGTCCGAAGGCAAGCCTTTCAACATGGGCATGGTCTTCCCGGTTTCGACCCACAATTACGAGCTGCGCTATTGGCTGGCCGCAGGTGGTCTGCATCCGGGCTTTTACAGCCCTGACAACGTAACGGGTCAGATCGGCGCGGATGTGTTCCTGTCGGTGACTCCTCCTCCGCAGATGCCCGCCACTTTGGAGGCTGGGACAATCTATGGCTATTGCGTGGGCGAGCCGTGGAACCAGCAAGCTGTGTTCAAAGGTATCGGCGTGCCGGTGATCACTGACTACGAGCTATGGAAGAACAACCCCGAGAAAGTATTCGGCATCACTGCCGAGTTCGCCGAGGAATACCCTAACACCACGCTTGCCGTGACCAAGGCGTTGATCCGCGCCGCAATCTGGCTTGATGAAAACGACAACGCCAACCGCCCGGAAGCGGTCGAAATCCTGAGCCGTCCCGAATACGTTGGCGCAGACTATGACGTCATCGCCAACTCGATGACCGGCACCTTCGAATATGAAAAAGGCGACAAGCGCGAAGTTCCCGATTTCAACGTGTTCTTTCGTTACAACGCCACCTACCCGTTCTATTCGGATGCCGTTTGGTACCTGACCCAGATGCGCCGCTGGGGTCAGATCGCGGACGCCAAACCGGACAGCTGGTATGACGAGGTCGCCAAATCAGTCTACAAGCCCGAGATCTATCTCGATGCCGCCCGCCTGCTGGTGGACGAAGGTCTGGCGAACGAGGCGGATTTCCCCTGGAACAGCGACGGCTACAAAGCTCCGACGCCGGCCGAAGATATCATCGACGGCATCGCCTATGACGGCCGCGCGCCCAACGCTTATCTCGAAAGCCTGTCCATCGGTTTGAAGGGCGATCAGAAGATCGTCGGTTCGGACGTACAAGGCTAATCCCGCAATGCCGCGCCCGGCCCTGTTCGGGCGCGGCCTCCAAAGTGCCCCGCCACCGCAAGGACACATCAGATGACAACGGTCGACCCGGAATTCAACGCAGACGCCGCCCGCGAGGCGCGCCGCGCCCGCACTTTCACCCGCATCAACGCCGCCGATAAATGGTTTCAGGTATTGGGGCTCAGCTGGGCGACCCCGGTTCTGAAAGCCGCCGCCGGAGACAATCCGCGCGCCCAGATGGCCGAGATTTGGCGGCTGCTGATCGTTCCGCTGCTGTCGATCTGTGCGTTTCTGCTTTTGTGGGCGACGCTTGCCCCGAAGGTACAGACTTCGCTGGGTGCGGTCCCTGGACCGGCACAGGTTTGGGTGGAAATGGTTAACCTGAACGAGGACGCGCAGGCCAAGGCCGCCAAACGCGCCAAGTTCGAAGCGATGGTGGAAAAGCGGAACCAAAAGCTGATCGATGCGGGCCGCGCGGATGAGGTCAAACAAGTCGCCTATACCGGAGCGCCGTCCTACTACCAGCAAATCTGGACCTCGATCAAAACGGTGTTCTTCGGCTTTCTGATCGCCACCGTCGTGGCTGTCCCGCTTGGTATCGCTGCTGGCCTGTCGCCAACTGCAAATGCTGCGCTGAACCCGCTGATCCAGATTTTCAAACCGGTTTCACCGCTGGCTTGGCTGCCCATCGTTACAATGATCGTCTCAGCGGTCTACGTCACCAATGACGGCTGGTTTGCAAAGTCCTTCCTGATCTCGGCCATCACTGTGACCTTGTGTTCGCTATGGCCCACCCTGATCAATACCGCGCTCGGTGTGGCGTCGATCGACAAGGATCTGGTGAACGTCTCCAAAGTTCTGAAAATGAACACCTATACCAAGATCACCAAGCTGGTCTTGCCTTCAGCCCTGCCCCTGATCTTCACCGGTCTGCGCCTGTCCTTGGGTGTTGGCTGGATGGTTCTGATCGCCGCCGAAATGCTGGCGCAGAACCCAGGTCTGGGGAAGTTTGTCTGGGATGAGTTTCAGAACGGCTCGTCTAGTTCACTGGCGAAGATCATGGTTGCGGTCTTCACCATCGGCATTATTGGGTTCCTGCTGGATCGGGTGATGTACGCGCTGCAATCCCTCTTCACCTTTACCAACAACCGGTGAGCGCGATGGGCATTCTAAGCTTCAAAAACGCCTCGAAGTCTTTTGGTGAAGGCAACGCGCGCACTGACGTGCTGAAAGGCATCGACCTGGACGTGCAAGAAGGCGAGTTTCTGGTCATCCTCGGGTTCTCGGGTACCGGAAAAACCACGCTAATAAACCTGATGGCAGGGCTGGATACCCCAACCAGTGGTGATGTAACTTTCAAGGGTGCCCCGATCAAAGGCCCCGGCCCCGAGCGTGGCGTGATCTTTCAGAACTACTCGCTGATGCCGTGGCTGACGGTCAGCGGCAATGTTGGGCTGGCGGTCGATACGGTCTTTCCCGGCCTGAGCAAGGTCGAGAAGGCGGAGAGGGTCGCGCATTATGTGAAGATGGTGGGCCTCAGCCACGCCGCGACCCGCCGCCCCGCCGAATTGTCGGGGGGAATGCGTCAAAGGGTAAACGTGGCCCGGGCGTTATCGATGAACCCTGAGATGTTGCTTCTGGATGAGCCTCTGTCGGCACTCGACGCGCTGACCCGCGCCAACCTTGCCGACGAGATCGAGCATATCTGGGAAGCCGACAAGAAAACCTGCGTTCTGATCACCAACGATGTGGATGAGGCGATCATTCTGGCCGACCGCATCATTGCCCTGAACCCTGATGGCACTTTGGGGCAGGAGTTTCGGGTGTCGATCCCGCGCCCACGCGACCGGGGTGCAATGAATAACGATGAGGTTTTCAAACGACTGCGAGCGGATGTCACCAAATACCTGATGGATGTCGGGATCGAGGCCAAGGTTGAAGGCGCGCGCATCCTGCCAGATGTCACGCCAATTCACGGGGTGCCGACTGCGGTAGCCAAGGCGCAGAAGGGCATGATTGAGAACCGGTTCCTTGATTTCTCGCAACTGCACAAGGTTTATCCGACACCAAAAGGCCCGCTGACCGTGGTCGAGGATTTCGATCTGAAGATCGACCGGGGCGAGTTCATTTCGCTGATCGGCCATTCGGGCTGCGGCAAATCCACTGTGCTGACAATGGCCGCAGGGCTGAACGACATCTCGAAAGGCGCGATCAAACTGGATGGTCGCCATGTCGAGGGCGCTGATCCCGAACGCGCAGTGGTATTCCAATCCCCCAACCTTTTCCCTTGGCTCAGTGCCAAAGAGAATGTCGCGATTGGCGTCGACAAGGTCTATCCCCGCGCCAGCGTGGCTGAACGACAGGACGTGGTTGAATACTATCTGGAACGTGTTGGTCTGGCCGACGCGATGGACAAATCCGCTTCTGACCTGTCGAACGGCATGAAGCAACGCGTTGGCATCGCACGCGCCTTTGCGCTCTCCCCCAAACTGCTGCTGCTGGATGAGCCCTTCGGGATGCTGGACAGCCTGACACGTTGGGAGTTGCAGGAAGTGCTGATGGAGGTCTGGTCCCGCACCAAGGTGACAGCGATCTGCGTCACTCATGATGTGGATGAGGCGATCCTGCTGGCCGACCGGGTTGTGATGATGACCAACGGACCGCAAGCGACCATTGGCAAGATCACCAATGTCGATCTGCCGCGTCCGCGGACCCGCAAGGCGCTACTTGAGCACCCCGACTACTACGCCTACCGGCAGGAAGTCCTCGATTTCCTCGAAGAATACGAACATGGCGCCAAGCCAAAAACACCCACCCCCAAGGCGATTGCAGCGGAGTGAGAAAATGAAGCAAAGACTTGTTGTCATAGGCGCAGGGATGGCCTCGGGTCGGGTGTTGGAGCACCTAACCGACGCTGCCCCAGATGCGTTTGACATCACCCTGTTCAACGCCGAGCCGCGTGGAAACTATAACCGCATCATGCTCAGCCCGGTTCTGTCGGGCGAGAAGACCTATGAAGAGATCGTCACCCATGACGACGCCTGGTATGCCGAACGCGGTATCGCCTGCCGTTTTGGTGAGAAGGTTGCCAAGATCGACCGCGAGATGAAGGTGGTCGAGGGTGCAAACGGCCATGTTCCTTACGACAAGCTGGTGATCGCGACCGGGTCAAACCCGTTCATCATCCCCCTGCCCGGTCATGATCTGGACGGTGTGATCGCCTATCGCGATCTGGAAGACACGCAGCAGATGATGGGCATGGGCCCGGACAACAAGGTCGTTGTGATCGGCGGCGGCCTGCTAGGTCTTGAGGCCGCTGCCGGCATGGCCGCGCATGGCGTTGATGTCACCGTGGTGCACATCATGGGCCACCTGATGGAGCGTCAGCTGGACGAGGCGGCGGGGTATCTGTTGAAGAAATCGCTCGAAGACAAGGGCATCAAGATTTGCCTCCAGGCGAACTCCAAGGAAATCCTCGGACAAGACGGCAAAGTCCGCGCACTGCTGCTGGAGGACGGCACGCGACTGCCCTGCGATCTGCTGGTGATGGCCGTGGGAATCCGCCCAAATACCGCGCTGGCGCAACAGGCTGGCCTTGCCACCGGGCGTGGTATCCATGTGGATGACCAAATGCTGACCTCTGACCCGGATGTCTATGCTGTAGGCGAATGCGTCGAGCATGAAGGGGAGATCTTCGGCCTTGTCGCACCGCTCTACGATCAGGCGAAGGTGGCCGCGCAGGCTCTGCTGGATGAAGAGGCGGCATTCGCCCAGAAAACGCTCTCGACCAAGCTGAAAGTCACCGGCTGCGATCTGTTCAGCGCAGGCGATTTTGCGGAAGGCCCGGGACGCGATGACATCGTTTTCCGCGACCCGTCGCGCGGTGTCTACAAACGTCTCGTGATCGAAGAGGATCGTCTGGTCGGTGCTGTCATGTACGGCGACACGGCCGATGGCAGCTGGTTCTTCGGCCTAATCAAGGATGGCACCAGCATTGAGGAGATGCGAGAAACGCTGATCTTCGGCCCTGCCTATCAGGGGGGCGATACTGCGGACCCTCTCTCAGCCGTTGCAGCATTGCCGCCTGAGGCGGAGATTTGCGGCTGCAACGGCGTATGCAAAGGTGACATCGTCGAGGCGATCAACGCAGGGGCCAACGATCTGGGAACGGTGCGCGCCAGCACCAAGGCCAGCGCGTCTTGCGGGACCTGCACAGGTTTGGTCGAGCAAGTGTTGCAGGTCACTCTGGGCGACGAGTTTCAGATGCCGACCGCACAGCCAATTTGTGGTTGTACCGACCTGACCCACGAGGATGTACGGCGTCTGATCAAAGGCCAGGAGCTGAAAAGCCAGGCTGCTGTCTGGCAGGAACTGGGCTGGGCGACACCCAATGGCTGTCATGTCTGCCGCCCGGCGATCAACTTTTACCTGCTGGCCGATTGGCCCCTGGAATATCAGGACGACCCGCAAAGCCGCTTCGTCAACGAACGCAAGCACGCCAACATCCAGAAGGACGGTACGTTCAGCGTGGTACCACGCATGTGGGGCGGGATCACTACGCCGGGCGAGCTGCGCGCGATTGCGGATGCCGCTGACAAGTACGACGTACCAACCGTCAAGGTCACCGGCGGCCAGCGTATCGACCTGCTGGGCGTCAAGGGCGAGGATCTGCCCGCAATCTGGTCTGATTTGAATCAGGCCGGTCTGGTCTCGGGCCACGCATATTCCAAAGGCCTGCGCACGGTCAAAACCTGCGTCGGCACTGATCATTGCCGCTTTGGCACGCAGGACAGCACCGGCCTTGGTGTCAAGCTTGAGAAAACCCTGTGGGGATCGTGGACGCCTCACAAGTTGAAGCTGGCCGTCTCGGGCTGCCCCCGTAACTGCGCCGAGGCGACTTGCAAGGATATTGGCGTGGTCTGTGTGGACTCAGGGTTTCAGATCAGTATTGGCGGTGCTGCCGGTATGGATGTGAAGGAGACTGAGCTGCTGTATCAGGTACCCACCGAAGACGAAGCAATCGAGGTCGTGATGGCGGTGACGCAGGCCTATCGTGAAGGCGGCAAGTATCTGGAACGTCTTTACAAATGGCTTGGCAAAGTTGGCATGGACTGGGTCAAAGCGCAGGTAGTCGATGATCTGGAAAACCGTGCCGCTCTGGTCGCTCGGTTCGAGCTGTCGCAAAGCATCTACCGCAAGGACCCATGGGCCGAACATGTGCGGGAGAAGGCGCAGACTTACGCGCCGATTGCAGACTTCACATTGGAGGCCGCAGAATGAGCTGGATCGATATCGGAGCTATCGACGAAGTGCCTCTGCGCGGCGCCCGCCTAGTGAAGACGCATATAGGCTGCATCGCCGTATTCCGCACAGCCGAGGCTGAAGTTTTTGCCGCCACCAACAGCTGTCCGCACAAAGGTGGTCCGTTGTCCGAAGGCATCGTCCACGGCCAGTCGGTCACCTGCCCTCTGCACAACTGGGTCTTTGACCTGAACACGGGCGAAGCACAGGGCGCTGATGACGGTCGCATCACCACCTACCCGGTGCGCATCGAAGACGGGCGCATCCTGCTGGACGACACTGCCGTGATCCGGCGGAGCGCAGCCTGATGGACGGAACCGGCCTGCCCGAGATCCGATCGACCTGCGCCTATTGCGGCGTCGGCTGCGGCGTTCTTCTGCGCCCTGACGGGGCCGACGGGCTGGCGGTGCGGGGTGACCCGGACCATCCGGCGAACCACGGTCGTTTGTGTTCCAAGGGTATGGCGCTGGGTGAAACCGTCGGGTCGTCGCATCGGCTGCTGGCCCCACGTGTCTTTGGCGAAGACGTCAGTTGGGACGACGCGCTGCAACTGGTCGCCGACCGGTTCACCGGTGTAATCAAGGAGCACGGGCCTGACAGCGTGGCCTTCTACGTCTCGGGTCAGCTGCTGACCGAGGATTACTATGTCGCCAACAAACTGATGAAGGGCTTCATCGGTTCGGCAAATATCGACACCAACTCGCGGCTTTGCATGGCCTCGACCGTGGCGGGGCATAAGCGTGCCTTTGGTACCGATACAGTGCCGGGCACTTATGAGGATCTTGATCATGCTGATTTAGTGGTGCTGGTTGGGTCGAACCTGGCATGGTGTCATCCGGTTCTGTATCAACGCGTCCTTGCCGCGCGGCAGGCGCGCGGCACCAAGATAGTTGTCATTGACCCGCGCCGAACCGCCAGTTGCGATCAGGCCGATTTGCATCTGGCATTGAAACCCGGCAGCGATGTGGCTCTGTTCAATCAGCTGCTCCTTAGAATTCAAGAAGGTGGGTATACTGATCCGCTATTCTTGGAACGCACGGTCGGCTTCTCCGATGCGTTCGATGCCGCGCAGCGGGAAGACACATCCGAGACAGGCCTAAGCCCAGCCGAGATCGAGACTTTCTGCAAGCTCTGGACCGAAACAGAACGCGTGGTGACGATCTTCAGTCAGGGCGTAAACCAGTCCTCCAGCGGAACGGACAAGGTTAATTCAATCCTGAACTGCCACATGGCCGCTGGCCGTATCGGGCGCGAAGGCATGGGGCCGTTTTCAGTCACGGGGCAGCCCAATGCGATGGGCGGTCGCGAGGTCGGCGGATTGGCCAATATGCTGGCCTGTCATTTGGACATCGAAAACGAAGATCACCGCGCCGTTGTTCAGGATTTCTGGAACGCGCCCACGCTCCCGCAAAAACAGGGATTGAAAGCGGTCGACCTGTTTCGAGCCGTCGAAGGGGGTCAGATCAAGGCGCTCTGGATCATCCACACCAACCCCGCGGTAACATTGCCTGATGCCGACAGTGTAAGGGACGCAATCGCGAACTGCCCCTTCACTGTCGTCAGCGATTTGACCGATCGCACAGACACCGCCCAAGTCGCTGATGTTTTGCTCCCCGCCGCAGGGTGGGCCGAAAAAAGCGGCACCGTCACGAACTCGGATCGCACGATCAGCCGTCAGAGAAAGGTCCTGACCCCTCCGGGGCAAGCCCGTGCAGACTGGGATATTCTGGCCGAGGTGGGTCGTCGCATGGGATGGGATGCGGCTTTCGACTATTGCTCACCCGCTGAGATATTCCGCGAACATGCCGCTCTTTCCTCCGCCGCAAAACCTTTTGGCCGAGACTTTGATATTTCTGGCTTTGCAGGTCTCGACGACGACGAATACGCCGAACTTGCCCCTACGCAATGGCCCATAACAGACCGGGCTGCGGGCGGGCGCTTTTTTGGTGATGGGCAGTTCTTTCATCCCGATGGGAAGGCGCGGTTCCTTCCGGTGAACCATCGACCTCCGGAATCGGAGGTAAGCGATGAATTTCCCTTTCTGCTGAACACAGGTCGCGTTCGCGACCAGTGGCACACGATGACCCGGTCTGGTTTGTCGCCTCGATTGTCGGCGCATCTTGCAGAACCTTTTCTGGACGTTAACACGGGGGATGCGAAAAAACTTGGACTGTCCGAGGCTGATCTGCTTGTGGTTCGAAACGCGGTCGGCAAAGGCATCTTTCGCCTGCGCATCACCGACGCCGTTGCCCCGGGTCAGGTATTTGCCCCGATCCATTGGACCGGCGAAACCGCCCCATCAGCGCGCGTCGATGCGATTTTCCCCAGTGTAACCGACCCGATTTCGGGGCAGCCGGAAAGTAAGGCTGCGGCTGTTTCTGTCGAGCGCATGAACGCCAAGTGGTACGGATTTGCGGTATCCGCCCGGGCCATTTCACCGCCTGTCGCTTACTGGGCGACAGCGCGGACCGAAAATGGCTACAGGACCGAGCTTGCCGGATACGAACAAGTCGAAGATTGGGAACATACTGCGCGGGATTGGTTTGGCCTGACAGAAGCGGAGGCCACCATCGTAGCAGATTCAAAGCGCGGCGCGTGTAGGATCGCGTTCACCGCGGGGGGTCGTTTGATGGCAGTATTGTTCGTGTCCCCTGAACCAGTATCGCTGATGCGCGACTATCTCGCGACGATGCCCAGTACTGCGCCTCAACAAGTCTTGTCCGGGCTCGCACCTCTTGATGCCGAAGATATCGGTCCCATAGTCTGTTCATGTTTCGGCGTTGGGCGGAATCCGATAATCCGCGCTATTAACGCTGCGCAATCCGTTGATGTGGACAAGATCGGCGAACTCCTTCAAGCCGGAACGAACTGTGGCTCCTGTCGACCGGAGATTGCCGAGTTGATCTCCAAGCATTCGATAAAGACAGAAAAGCAAAGACAACCCGTCTGAACGTAAATATCGCATAAACGCACCTGAGTAATGTTGCGAAAGCGAGCTTCGGTCGGCTTTCGGTTACGCCGGTCGAACCCGCGTCGGAAATTCTGGCCATTCCGGATTTGCAGGCAAACCATCCAACTTCGCCTTGTGTCCTGGGCCACGAAAACTGGAGTTCGGTCAAGCGGTGTCTGGTGCGGTGGTAGTACTTGGTGGGCAGCCTGCGGCAGCGCGTGCTGAAAAGAGGTCTGATTCAGCCTCAACAATGTCGGATTCGGGTGTATCAAAGAGAGGGATTTCAGTGAATTCTGGGCAAAAAGGTCCGATTCATGCGATATTCCGGCTTCAAGGTCCTCAAAGAGGCGCTCAGCGGTCACAAGGGCTGGAAACCGGCCTGGCGCGACCCTGAACCCAAGGCGCAGTATGACATCGTGATCATCGGCGGCGGTGGTCACGGTTTGGCTACGGCCCACTACCTGGCCAAGGTATACGGGCAGCGCAATGTGGCGGTAATCGAAAAGGGTTGGATCGGTGGTGGCAATGTGGGTCGGAACACGACCATCATCCGTTCGAACTACCTGCTGGATGAGAACGAACCTTTCTACGAGTTCTCGCTTAAGCTCTGGGAAGGGCTGGAGCAGGACTTGAATTACAATGCGATGGTCAGCCAGCGTGGGATCATCAACCTGATCCATTCAGACGCACAGCGCGATGCGTTCACACGCAGGGGCAACGCAATGATCCTGCATGGTGCGGATGCCGAGTTGCTGGACGCCGAGCAGGTTCGCAAGGAGTACCCCTATCTAAACTTCGACGATGCGCGCTTTCCGATCAAGGGCGGGCTGGCGCAGCGGCGCGGGGGTACCGCGCGCCATGATGCGGTGGCCTGGGGCTATGCGCGCTCTGCCGATGGCAATGGCGTCGATATCGTTCAGAATTGCGAGGTCACCGGCTTTCGTATCGAAGACGGTAAGTGCCTAGGGGTTGAGACCACAAGAGGATTCATAGGCGCGGGCAAGGTCGGCTGCGCTGTCGCTGGCAATTCAGGCCGCGTGATGGGGATGGCTGGGATAAGGCTGCCGATCGAAAGCCACGTGTTGCAGGCTTTTGTATCAGAAGGTCTGAAACCGGTTCTGCCGGGCGTAATCACTTTTGGCGCAGGGCATTTCTATGTCAGCCAATCCGACAAGGGCGGGCTGGTTTTTGGCGGGGATATCGACGGATACAATTCTTACGCCCAACGCGGCAATCTGCCGGTGGTCGAGGATGTCTGCGAGGGCGGAATGGCCCTGTTGCCGATGATTGGACGTGCGCGACTGCTGCGGATGTGGGGCGGGATCATGGATATGTCGATGGATGGCTCGCCCATTATCGACCGGACCCATATCGACGGGCTCTATTTCAATGGCGGCTGGTGCTATGGCGGGTTCAAGGCGACCCCAGCCTCGGGCTATTGTTTTGCCCATCTGCTCGCGCGCGATGAACCGCACCCCACTGCCAAAGCCTATCGTTTGGACCGGTTTCGGACCGGTCGGATGATCGACGAAAAAGGTGTGGGCAATCAACCCAACCTGCATTGAGGGGAAATGAACCATGATTATTGATCACCCCTTGCTGGGCCCGCGCGACAGTTCCGAGTTTGTGTATCTCGGCGACGCAGCGCTGATCGACCGACCTGACTGGCAAGTAGAGAATGCGGCAGAGGCCTTTTATGACTACGCCTATCTGCGCGGCAATCCCGCCGGAGAGCATCGGGAACTGTGGTTCCACGAAAGTGGCGACCGGTCCTGGCTGGTGGTTACGCGCAACACGGTGACCCATGAGATTTCCAAGGTCGAACTGGCCCGTGACGTGGCCCGGGCGCAGGGACGATCCAAATGACCCAAGGCAACAGGCTGAGCGGCGGCCAGATCGATCGCAATACGACCCTCAGCTTCAAGTTCGACAACCGCAGCTACACCGCCCATCCCGGGGATACGCTGGCCTCGGCCCTATTGGCCAACAATGTGCGGCTGATCGGGCGGTCGTTCAAATATCACCGCCCACGCGGGTTGCTGACTGCTGGCTCTGAGGAACCCAACGGGATCGTCGAACTGCGCACGGGCAACCGTCAGGAGCCCAACACCCGCGCCACTACGATCGAGATGTTTGAAGGGCTTGAGGCGCGGTCGCAGAACCGCTGGCCCAGCCTGAAATTTGACGCTCTGGCAATCAATGACCGGTTCTCGAACTTCCTGACAGCGGGGTTCTACTACAAGACCTTCATGTGGCCCGCCGCCTTCTGGGAAAAGCTCTATGAGCCGATGATCCGCCGCGCCGCCGGGCTGGGATCGCTGTCGATGCAGGAGGACCCGGACGAATGTGACAAGGGTTTCCGTCACTGCGATCTGCTGATCATCGGCGCCGGGCCCGCCGGTCTGATGGCGGCGCTGACCGCCGGACGTGCCGGGGCGGATGTCATTCTGGCGGATGAGGATTTCGCCCTTGGCGGGCGGCTGAACAGCGAGAGCTTTGCCCTGAACGACGGTGCTGCCGCAGACTGGGCGGCGCAGGCCGTGGCTGAACTTTCAGCCCTTCCAAATGTCCGCCTGATGCCGCGCACTACGGTGATCGGGGCCTTCGATCACGGCATCTATGGCGCGGTCGAGCGGACCGGCGACCATCTGGCCTCGCTGCCCGCAGGTAAGCCGCGCCAGATCCTCTGGCGCATCTATACCAAGCGTAGCTTGCTCTGTGCGGGCGCAACCGAACGCCCGATCGCGTTTGAAAACAACGACCGGCCCGGCATCATGCTGGCCAGCGCCTTGCGGACCTATGCCAACCGGTTTGCCACCACGGCGGCGCAGCGGGTGGCGGTCCTTACCAACAATGATGACGGGCTCCGCACCGCCGCCGATCTGCACGCCAAAGGCGTCAAGATCGCCGCCGTGATCGATGTGCGCCCAGATGCGCCAATCAATCACGATTATGAGGTCTTGCGGGGCGCGCAGGTCAGCGACACCAAGGGGCGGCTGGGTCTGAGCTTTGTCGAGGTAGCGCTGGCCGACGGATCGATCCGGACGCTGGAATGCGGCGCGCTGGGTGTGTCGGGCGGCTGGAACCCAAATGTGCATCTGACCTGCCATCAGCGCGGACGCCCGGTCTGGAACGACGATCTGGCCGCCTTTGTTCCAGGTACTGACCTGCCGCCGGGTCTGTCGGTTGCCGGCGCGGCCAACGGGGCGATGTCGACCCATGGTGCGCTCCGCTCCGGTGCCGAGGGCGCGATGAAGGCGCTGGATCTGAAAGGCTCCCTGCCCGATCTGCCCGCTGCCGAGGATGCGCCCGCATCACAAACACCGTTCTGGTATGTGCAGGGCTGTTCCCGCGCCTGGCTTGATCAGCAGAATGACGTGACGGTCAAGGATGTGAAGCTCAGCCATCAGGAAGGCTTCCGCTCGGTCGAGCATCTGAAACGCTACACCACGCTCGGCATGGCGACCGATCAGGGCAAGACCTCGAACATGGGTGGTCTGGCGATCATGGCCGAGCTTGCGGGCAAGTCCATTCCCGAAACCGGCACCACCATTTTCCGCCCACCCTATACCCCCGTTCCGATCGCCACCTTCGCGGGCCGGATGAAGGGTAAGGAGTTTCATCCAACCCGGCTGACGCCCTCGCACCACTGGGCCAAGGAGCGGGGCGCGGTGTTTGTCGAGGCTGGCAACTGGCTGCGTGCGCAGTGGTTCCCGCTGCCGGGTGAAACGCATTGGCGCGAGTCGGTGGATCGCGAAGTGCGCCAGACCCGCGCCTCGGTCGGGGTGTGCGACTGTACCACGCTGGGCAAGATCGATGTGCAGGGCAGCGACGCAGCTGCCTTCCTGAACCGGATCTACTGCAATGGCTTCGCCAAGCTGGCCGTTGGCAAGACTCGCTATGGTCTGATGCTGCGCGAAGATGGCATGGTGATGGATGACGGTACGGCGGCACGGCTGGGCGAGGATCACTTCGTCGTCACCACCACCACCGCAAACGCCGTAAGTGTTTATCGCCACATGGAATTTGTCCGGCAATGCCCGTTCCCGGACATGGATGTGCAACTGATCTCAACCACCGAGGCCTGGGCGCAATATGCCATCGCCGGACCCAATTCACGCAAGCTGCTGCAAAAGATCGTCGATCCGGAATTCGACATCTCGAACGAAGGCTTCCCCTTCATGGCCTGCGCCAACATCACGGTCTGCTGCGGGTTGCGGGCAAGGCTGTTCCGGATTTCCTTCTCGGGCGAGTTGGCCTTCGAGATCGCTGTGCCGTCACGCTACGGCGATGCGCTGATGCGCCGCCTGATGACGGAGGGTGAAGAATTCCACGTCGTTCCTTATGGCACAGAGGCCCTAGGCGTCATGCGGATCGAGAAGGGTCACGCGGCGGGCAACGAGTTGAACGGAACCACAACCGCGCTGAATCTTGGTATGGGCCGTATGGTGTCGAAGAAGAAAGACAGCATTGGTTCTGTCCTGTCTGAACGCGAAGGCCTGAATGAACCCGGCGCGCTGATGATGGTGGGCATCAAGCCATTGAACCAAGAAGACAAAATCACCGCGGGCGGTCACCTGATGGAGGCTAGCGGTCCAGTCGATGCAGCGCATGATCAGGGCTATGTTACGTCGGCAGCCTTCTCGCCGACATTGGAGTGTCATATCGGTCTGGGGTTCCTGAAAAATGGTGGCGCACGCCAAGGTGAGAAGATGCGCCTTGTATCGCCCCTGACCGATGTGACCATCGATGTCGAGATCGTTTCTGCCCATTTTGTCGACCCCGAGGGAGAACGGCTTCGTGCATGATCTAGTCGCAATCACCGCTTTGGGCGGAACAGACCCGCAGGTAGACAGCGTTGGCACCGTCACATGTAGTGAAGTACCCGGTGTCGCATTGGCTTCGGTCGCGGTACGTCTCGGAAAAGAGCAAGAGGCTACAGCCGCGCTGGCAGAATTGACTGGGGCCCCTGCCCCCGGTGTCGGTCGTTTCGAGAGTAAGCAGATCGCATCAATATGGATTGGACCAGATCAATGGCTGGTTGAGGCACCTTTCGAAACTCACGAAAATCTGGCGGATCAGGCGAAGGCAGCGACAGGAAACGCGGCTTCGGTATCGGAACAAACTGACGCGTGGGCCCGGTTCGATTTGATCGGCTCGGGCGTTCTTGCGGTGCTGGAACTGCTCTGCCCACTGGACACACGCAGGATGGTCGAAGGCGATGTAGCGCGCACGTCGATCCATCATCTTGGATGTTTCATTCTTTGTCGGGCGAGCGAGCAGTTCAGTGTGTATGGCCCAAGATCCTCGGCCGGGTCATTGCACCATGCGATTGTGACGGCGATGAAATCTGCGCTTTAGCCCGGGGGCTACAAGATTGACTCAAAAAGACGATGCCGAAGCGGCGGCAACATTGCGCGGCGATCCCATCATGGCAGAGATGGGTTGTGCTGACGCAGACCTGCCGCATCGAAAAAAAGGTCTTTCATAGGCCCTGGGCGCAATGGGCCAACAATGTCCAAAAGTCGTCAGTTAACACGCGCGCCGCTATCATCGAAATAGTACAAGCGTTCGGGCGAATATCCGAACCGAACCGTTTCACCCTGATTGATGGCATGCTGACCAAATAGTCGCGCAGTGATTTGAGTATTCTTCACCCTGGCAATGACGTTGGTGTCGCCACCCAGATGCTCGACATGCTGAACCGCCGCAGCCAATGCACCGTCTTCGGACAAGCGTAGGTCTTCCGGGCGCACGCCCAGTGTCCGCTCATCACCGTCACTGACATATCCCGCAGGCATGAAGTTCATTGCCGGAGAGCCCAGAAACCCAGCGACAAATTGATTGGCGGGGTTGTTGTAGAGTTCCATCGGGCTGCCGATCTGTTCCACCCTGCCATCGCGTAGGACAACAATCTTGTCAGCCAGTGTCATCGCCTCGGTCTGATCATGGGTGACATAGATCATCGACGCGGCCAGCGTGTCATGCAGGTTGGCGATTTCCAACCTCGTGTTCATGCGCAAAGCGGCATCGAGGTTGGACAGCGGCTCGTCAAAGAGAAACAGCTTCGGCTCACGTACGATCGCGCGCCCGATGGCGACCCGCTGGCGTTGCCCGCCCGATAGTTCTGACGGGTAGCGGTCCAGATAGTCTTCGAGGTTGAGCATCTTGCTCGCTTTGGCAACGCGTTCCTCGATGACCCCCCTGCCCTGCTTTTCTTGTTTCAGGGCGAGCGACATGTTCTTGCGGACATTCAGATGCGGGTAAAGCGCGTAGGATTGAAACACCATTGCGATGCCGCGCTTGGACGGTGGCGTCATGTTGACCAGATCACCACCGATCCGCACCTCGCCCGAGGTCGCATCCTCCAGCCCGGCAATGACCCGCAGCAGCGTGGATTTCCCGCAGCCCGAGGGGCCGACAAAAACGACAAACTCGCCGTCTTCCACCTCGATGTTGATATCCTTGAGCACATGAACATCGCCAAATGACTTGTTCACATTGGTCAGCGTCAAAGCAGTCATTGGTGCGGCTCCTTCAATGAAACGGGCTGACCGCTGCGGATGCTTTCATCGGCGGCCAGGCAAATGGCAAGGGATTGCACGGCGTCAGTCATATGCCGTGTCAGGTCGATATCTTCGGTGATCGCACGGATCATATAGGCCTGCTCGGCATCGCAGAGTTCCTGATGGCCGGGCTCGTCAGGCATCTCAATGGTGACGTCGCCGTCCGGCCGATGCACCAGGATACCGCCGACCTTGGTATGCCCGTCGATATCCGCCGAGGCGCCTTTGTTGCCATCGGTGATCGAGACCGAACCATTGGGGGACACGATGTCTTTCACAAAAAACGCGGTCTCCGACATCATCGGTCCCCACCCGGCCTCGTACCAGCCGACAGAGCCATCCTCGAACACCACCTGAAACTGGCCGTAATTATACATGTCTTCGGCGATCTCGTCGGACAGGCGTAGACCCATGCCATGCACCCGGACCGGAACGGCATCGGTGATCTGGCACATCACATCGACATAATGCACACCGCAATCGACGATGGGCGAGGTCGTCTGCATCAGCGCCTTGTGGGTCTCCCACTCGGCGCCCGAGGATTGCTGGTTCAGGTTCAGGCGAAAGACGTAAGGCCCGCCCAGATTTCGCGCCTCGGCGATCAGGCGCATCCACGAGGGGTGATGACGCAGGATGTAACCCACGACGAGCTTGCGGCCTGTTTCCTGCGCCTTGGCAACGACACGGCGTGCATCCTCGACACTCGTTGCAAGCGGCTTTTCGACAAAGATATGCGCACCCGCCTCCATCGCGGCGCAGGCATAGTCGGCGTGGCTGTCCGAATAGGTCGCGATCACCACGAGGTCGGGCTTGGCCTCCATCCCCTCTTCAAAGGTTGAAAATCGCTGATAACCCCTCAGAGCACCGGGCAACGAAACCGGTGATCGATTGACCAGCCCGACGATTTCTGACCCCGGATTGTGATGATGGGCCAGCGCATGAGACAGCCCCATATTCCCCAGACCTGCAACAAGAACCCGGATCATTTGACCGCTCCTGACGTGAGGCCGCGGATCAGTTGTCGCGAGAAGATGACATAAAGGATCAACACCGGCAGGATCGCCATGGATAGCGCCGACAGGACCGCGTTCCAGTCGGTCACGAACTGACCGATAAAGACCTGCGAGCCAAGCGTGAGCGTCTTGGTTTCCTCGGCAGGCGCAAGGATCAGCGGGAACCACAGATCGTTCCAGATCGGGATCATATTGAACACCGCAACCGTCGCCATTGCAGGTCGCACCAGAGGCAGCACAAGCCGGAAGAAGATCGCATATTCGCTCAATCCATCCACCCGCGCGGCGTTTTTCAGATCGTCCGAGACCTGCCGCATGAACTCGCTGAGGATGAAGACCGCCAGCGGCAGGCCCTGCGCCGTATAGACGAGGATCAGCGCCCAAAGCGTGTTCACCAGCCCGCTTGCCACCATCATCTCAAGGATCGCAACCGTGCCGATCCGGATCGGGATCATAATGCCCAAAGCCAGATAGAGCCCCATCAGCGTGTTGCCCTTGAACCGGTACTCGGCCAGCGCAAAGGCCGCCATGGCACCAAACAGCAGCACAAAGAACAGCGAGGCCACCGTGACGATGAGCGAGTTCTGGAAGTAGAGAAAGAAGTCGCCCTGCTTCATTACCGTCTGGTACCCGATCATCGAGAAGGTCTCGGCATCCGGCAGCGCCAGCGGTTCGCGAAAGATCGCCTTGCGGTCCTTGAAGCTGTTGATCAGGATCACAAAGACCGGAAACAGCGCGATCAGGGTATAGAGGGTCAACGCGCCGTGCATGGCCAGCGTGTTGAACGGGTTCTTGCGTGCCTTGTTCATGTCTGACCCCTCACATCTGATACCGGCGCATCCGGGTCTGGATGCCGAACAGGTAGATACAGACGCCGATCAGGATGATCGCAAACATGCCGCTTGCAATGGCAGAGCCCATATGCGGATCACCCAATTGCAGTTGGAAACCGAAGAAGGTGCGGTACAGGAAGGTGCCCAGAATATCTGTCGAAAAATCAGGCCCGGCTAGCGCGCCTTGCGAGGCGTAGATCAGGTCGAAAGCGTTGAAATTACCAACAAATGTCAGGATCGAGATGATCCCGATCGAGGGCAGAATCAAGGGCAGCTTGATCTTCCAGAAGGCCGATATGCCGGTGATGCCATCAACCTCGCCCGCCTCCAGAATTTCCTCGGGAATGGACAGAAGGGCCGCGTAGATCAGCATCATCGGGATGCCGACAAACTGCCAGACCGAGATCAGCGCAAGCGTGGTCAGCGCGTATTCTTCCTTGCCCAGCCAGGGCTGGAACAGGGATTTCAGCCCGACAAAATCCAGCATCGAGGGCGCGATGCCCCAGATCGGCGACAGGATCAGTTTCCAGGCAAAGCCCACGATCACAAAGGACAGGATCGTCGGAATAAAAATGGCGGATCGGTAAAGCGCGGCAAAGCGCAGACGCGGATGGCTTAGGATCGCAGCCAAGGCAACACCGATCGGATTTTGCACCAGCATATGGACGATGAAGAACCAGAAGTTATTTCCAAGCGCGTTCCAGAATTGCTCGGACCAGATCGGGTCGAAGAACAGGGTCCGGAAATTATCGAGGCCAACAAAGATCCGCGTCTGGTCAACTTCGCTGTAAAGCGCCAGGCGCAGCGTGTTGAACAGCGGAAAGATCATGATGGCGGTGTAGACCAGCACGGCGGGTGCCAGGAACACAGCGATGTGCCAGCGAATACGAGCGCGTTGCATTGGAAATCTCCTGAGGGGTCCGGGCAGTCAGCGCCGCCCGGACAGAGCAGTAAAGGGAGGGTTTACTGATGTGGTGCGTACCAGCTTGCCAGGCCGTCCTGCAGCTCGGCACCTAGGTCTTCGGGGCTGGAGGCCCCCTTGATGGCCGCAACCGAGGCACCCCAGGTCTCGTTTTCCAGATTGGGCGTGCCACGGGACAGGATCTGATAGGTCGAGCGGATCGTGCTCTCACACTCGCCGCGCCAACCGACAATTTCTTTGGCCAACGGATCATCCAGCTCAACCGGCTCGTTCGACAGCGGGAAGAAACCGGGCAGTGCATTGCCGAAGATCGACGCAAATTCCGGGCTGCCGACCCAAGCGAGGAACGCTTTTGCGGCTTCAGGATTTTCGGTCGCTGCGTTCATGCCGATACCAATATCGGTATGATCAGAGATATAGCAGGTATCACCCGCATTCTGCACCGGTGGTTTGAAAGCGCCCATCTCGAAATCTGCCTGGCTGTTAAAGCCGGAGATTTCCCAGGACCCCGCCGGATAGATCGCTGCGCGACCCAGCGTGAACAGGTTCTGGCTGTCAGGATAGGTCTGCGCCTCGTACCCGTCGCCAAGATAGTCCGCCCATTTCGCAAGCGTCGCATAAGGGGCCACCCATTGTGGGTCGGTCAGCTTCTGCTCGCCGGCAATCAAAGCAAGGCGCCCTTCTTCGCCCTTCCAATAGTTCGGGCCGATATTGTTGTAACCCATCGTGGCCGCTTCCCACTGGTCATTAGTGCCCATAGCCATTGGGATGTAGTTGCCGTCTTCCTTGAACTTATCCAACGCGGCAAAGAACTCTGCCTCGGTTGTCGGAACTTCGACCCCGACTTCGGCAAAAGCGTCTTTGTTGTAGATGAACCCGTGTATCACCGAGGCCATCGGCACGCAGAAGCTGGCCGAGCCATCGTCCGTCTGCCACGCGGATTTCGCCACGTCAGAGAAGTTCCCCATCGCCTCCATTTCGTTGAGGTCGGTCAGGTGCCCGGCCTCAAACAGTGCCAGAGAAGCATCAAAGGGGCGGCAGGTGATCAGATCTCCGGCAGAACCCGCGTCCAGTTTCGAGTTCAGAACCGCATTGTATTCAGCAGGGGCAGAGGGTGTGAAGTTGACCTTGATGCCGGGGTGTTTGGCCTCGAAGGCCGGAATGATCTGCTCCTGCCACAGCACCAGATCGTCATTGCGCCAGCTTTCGATGGTTATGGTGACATCCTCTGCCATGGCGCTGGTGGCAGTGAGCGCCGTGCTCAGCATTGCCAACTTTACAAAGTTGCGTTTCATTAGTAGATCCTCCCAGTTGCAACAGGTATTCTTGTTTCAGGTCGAGCTTCCCAAAGCGGGGCGCAGATGCCCGTTTGTGTCTTGCAGCGATGCGCGGGCAACGTCGCGGGTTACGCCGCGCGCCGCCATCAAAATGGCTGTCTTTACATCGCCATCGGCGCTGTCGAGTGCGGCTTGCGCCGTTTCTTTCGATACGGCGGCCACTTTGGCGACGATCCCGCAGGCCCGTTCGCGCAGCTTGATATTGTCAGCGTGCACATTGACCATCATGCCGTCATGCACATGGCCCAGATGCACCGCCATTAGCGTGGACAGTATGTTGAGCGCGATTTTTTGCGCCGTCGCTGCCCCCATCCGGGTGGACCCGGACAAGACCTCGGGCGGGGTTTCCAGCAGAACCGCGTGCTCCGCCATCTCCAGCAGCTGCGCATCGCGATTATTGGCGATACCGATGAGGGCGGCGCCCTTTGCCTTGGCGAGATGCGCCGCCGCTACAGTGTAAGGTGTTGAGCCGCTGGCCGAAACCGCGATGACCGTGTCGTCGGCGCTGAGGTCGGCCAAGGCCGCCTCCAACCCATCGGTGTCATCCTCGGTCCCGCCCGGCATCTCGACCCCGGTGGGCAGGCCGCCCGCCATATGGATGCGAATCTGCGCCGGTGGGATCGAAAAGGTTCCGCCAAGCTCCTGCGCATCAGCAGCCGCCATCAAACCGGAAGAGCCCGCACCAACATAATGAAGGCATCCCCCGCGCCCGACGGTACGCGCCATCGCCTCAGCCCCCGAACAGATGGCGGGAAGCGTGCCCCGAACCGAAGCTGCCGCAGCGATTTGTCCATCGGCAAGCAGGGACGCAATCTTGGCAGGTGGGCGTTGGTCAAGGCCGGTGGCCCCCTCATGTAGGTGCTCTGTGGTTCTTGCGATCACGCGATTCTCCCTCAGGTTTCCACAAAGATACCTATTAGATACCATTTGTCTACCATTTATTTGATCGCCACATTATTGCCATGGTTCGCTCGCTTTGCACCACAAATGGTCAATTTTGGTACTATTTAGGCCTTTGAAATTCTCAAAAGGTATTATAAAGGTTTCTATATGACGGATTCGCTCGATATGCCGGTTTTGGCCATTGACGGTGGTGGCACACGCTGCCGCATTGCGTTTGTTCGGGGTGATGATCGTCAGGTCATCGAGGTAGGCTCGGCCAATGTCTCAACGGATTTCGATAGCGCGGTGCATCGTCTGCAGGAGGGCCTCCAGACACTGTCGCGGCGCATCGGCGTTGATCTTGAAACGCTGCACAAACTGCCTGCTTTCGTCGGGTTGGCCGGTGTGACGGGCAATGTGCTTATTGACCGGTTGACTGCAACTCTGCCCTTGCGAAACGCGGAATATGCCGATGATCGCCTCGCCGCTTTGCGTGGGGCCTTGGGGCGCGGCGACGGGTTGGTTGCGCATTGCGGAACCGGGTCATTCCTTGCGGCGCAGATCGCAGGAACGCAACGGCTGGCCGGTGGCTGGGGTTCCGTTCTTGGGGATGAAGCATCGGCCCAGTGGGTCGGCCGGTCTGCCCTGTCGCAAGTTCTACATCAGGTTGATGGATTCCTTACGACCTCTCCGATGATCGAAGATTTTCTGACGCAATTCCATAGCGCTGCGGACATCGTGGCGTTTGCGGGGGACGCCTCCCCGGCAGCATTCGGCGCGTTAGCTCCAAAAGTAACCGCATACGCCAGAGGTGGCGACCCGATCGCCCTCAAGGTCATGCAAGACGCCGCCGACCACATCGAGGTTTACTTCAAGAAAATGGGCTGGACGCCAGGCATTCCAGTTTGTCTGACCGGCGGGATTGGCCCGCATTATGCCGCCCATTTTTCAGACGCGATCAAGGCCGTTCTCAGCAAACCTCTGGGTGAACCGCTTGATGGCGCGATTGCGCTCGCACAGGAACGAGGCAAGGAGATCACTCATGGATATTGCTGAGTTTCTGCGTCCCGAAAGCTGGCTCAGCCGCACCGCCGGGCCACGCTATGTGCAGCTTCGCAGGCGGCTGGAGGCCGGGATCGAGGATGGTATCCTGCCGCCCAACTCCTCCTTGCCCCCGGAACGCGAGATTGCAGAGATCACCGATCTCTCGCGTGTTACTGTCCGCAAGGCCATTCAGGAACTGGTGCGAGAAGGCACGGTGGAGCAGCGTCAGGGATCTGGTTCTTTCGTCCTTGAACCGGTCACTCGTGTGGAGCAATCGCTTTCCCATCTGACCTCCTTCACCGAAGACATGCAGCGCCGCGGGCTTGAGACCACGTCGAAATGGCTGGAACGCGGCATCTTCATGCCTTCGCCTGAAGAGGTGCTTGGCCTTGGTCTTGCCGCCGGGGACCAGGTCGCCCGCATTTATCGTTTGCGCGAAGCAGGTGGGCGCCCGATGGCGTTGGAACGCGCGGCCCTGCCGCTCGACATCCTACCGAACCCGACATCTGTGACGACTTCGCTTTACGAGTTGTTGGAGCAGTCCGGCACCCGCCCCATCCGTGCGGTACAGAAAATCTCTGCCATCAACCTCGAAGCGGAAGAAGCTGATCTTCTTGGCGTAGCGGAAGGCACCGCCGGTTTGCGCATCCAGCGCACCTCTTATCTGCAAAGCGGGCGGGTCGCGGAACTCACCCGATCAATCTATCGCGGCGACGCCTACGACTTTGTGGCAGAGCTGCGTCTTTCTCATTGAAAAGGCATTGCAAATGATCCCTGGCACAACACTCATGCGACGGGAAATCGACGAGATTCCCGACGCTGTCGAACGTCTTTTGTCGAAAGGCGGAGACGACATAAGAAATGCTGCAGAGGCGGCGCGTCAAATGGATCCGAACTTCCTGTTGTCGGTCGCGCGCGGCTCATCCGATCACGCCTGTACCTACCTGAAATATGCCAGCGAATTGGTCCTGCGCCGTCCGATGGCTTCGGTCGGACCATCCGTGAAGTCGATCTATGATGTCGACCTTATCTCGGACGGCGCGCTTTGTCTTTCGGTGTCGCAATCGGGTATGAGCCCCGATATCGTGCGGATGACACAGGCTGTCACGGCCTCGAAAGGCCTGTCAGTCGCCATCACCAACAATCCCGATTCCGACCTCGCCAAGGTCGCGTCCGCGACCCTGCCGATCCATGCAGGCCCCGAGTTGAGCGTCGCGGCGACAAAAACATTCGTCACATCACTGGTTGCTGGCCTTTGGCTGATTGCTGAAATCAAGCAGGACGAGGACCTGATCCACGCCATTAGGGCCCTCCCCGCCCATCTGGCCGCGGCTACGGGCTGTGACTGGTCAGAAGCCGCCGCCGCACTGGACGGCCGCTCGCTGTTCACGCTAGGGCGGGGACCCTCTTGGGCCATTGCCAACGAGGCGGCGCTGAAATTCAAGGAAACCTGCCTCATTCATGCCGAAAGCTACTCCTCGGCCGAGGTATTGCATGGACCGGTTTCCATCATTGAGCAGGGGTTCCCGGTGATTGGCTTTGCCGCCAACGATTCCGCCGAAAGCAGCTTGGCAACGGTGGCCGATGCGCTGGCCGACAAGGGAGCCACCGTCTTTGCGACCACGACCAAGCTCAACAAGGCGACTGCGCTGCCGCACACACGTACCGACCACTGGCTGACCGATCCGATTGCTGCCATCGTGTCCTTTTATGGCATGGTCGAGGAGGTCGCCCGCAATCGCGGCATCGATCCTGACACGCCGAGGCATCTGAGGAAAGTGACAGAGACCGTATGACCCGCTCCACCGTGACATATATCGGCTGCCAGTTTTTTGACGGCTACCGTCTTCATGACGGCAAGGCGGCTTGCTTTCGAGACGGGGTTTTCTCCGGGTTGATTCCGGAGATGGACGTCAACGAAGATGGCAAGGTCGTTACGCTGAATGGTGGTATCCTGTCTCCGGGATATGTTGATCTGCAGGTCAATGGCGGCGACGGCGTGATGTTCAACGACGATCCCTCGGTAGAAACATTGAAACGCATCGCAAGTGCCCATCGATGCCTGGGGACCGCAACGATCCTTCCGACGCTGATAACTGACACGCCCGAGAAGACCAAAGCCTCCATTGACGCAACACGATCTGCCATTCGCAGTGGTGTTCCCGGCATTGCGGGGCTGCACCTAGAGGGCCCGCATCTCAGCGTTGCCCGCAAAGGCGCGCATGACGCCGATCTGATCCGCCCGATGGAAGACACAGATCTTCTACACCTTCTCGAAGCGAAGACAGAATTGCCGGTTCTGAAAGTCACCATCGCGCCAGAGAGTGTTTCGCTTGATCAAGTCGCGAAGCTGGCCGCAGCTGGCATTCTGGTTTCGCTTGGGCACACGGATACCGATTTCGCGACCTGCAGGTCATATGCCGAGGCGGGAGCCCGGTGCGTCACACATCTGTTCAATGCGATGAGCCAGATTGGTAGTCGGGAACCCGGACTTGTTGGCGCAACGCTGGCCACCGGAACCTTGTCCGCGGGGCTGATCGCTGATGGTATCCACGTCCATCCTGCTGCAATGCGCCTGGCGTGGGATAGCAAGTTTGGACCCGGTCGCATCTTCCTCGTGAGTGATGCCATGGCAGTGGCTGGGACCACCGAAACGGAGTTCTTGCTAGAGGGTCGCTGCATTTCACGCAAGGACGGGCGGTTGACGCTTGAAGATGGAACGCTCGCTGGGGCCGATCTGGATTTGACGACGGCGATCCGCGTCCTCACCAAAGATGTGGGCATTGCGATGGAAGAGGCTTTGCAGGCTGCAACAACGATACCGGGGGCTCTGATTGACCATCAGGTGGCTGCAGAGCCCGGAATGACTAGGCTTGCCGACATGATCCACATCACTTCCGGCATGCGTCACGCGACTTCCCTAGAGCCGTATATTCAGACGCCTGCCTGATGTTGTCCCGATTGTTGTTGCGGGGCTGTCGCACTGTCTGAAAGGGGTCGTCAGATCGGGGACATATCGCCAAAAGCCATTCGCTATCGGAGCATCGCCTTACTGCGATTCACGATGTGGTCTACGAAAAGCCGCACCTTTGGATCCTGCAGCTTCTTGTGAGGGTAAATGCAGCCGAAAATTGTTGGGAGCGGTGGGGTATCTGGCAGAATCTCAACCAGTTCTCCCTTCGAGAGATGCTCGAATACATCGAACCGTGGTTTGTTGACGATGCCGCGGCCCGCAAGCGCCCAGTCTGTCAGAACGTCACCGTCATCGGCATCAAACTTGCCGCGAACCTCCAGCTTGACTGGCCCGGCATCCGTGTTGAGCGTCCAGAAGTATTCCGGCGATCGTGGATATCGCAGCAACAGACAATTATGATTCATATGCAGAAGATCCTCTGGTGTTTCCGGCCTGCCAAATTCCGAAAGATACCGTGGGGACGCACAAAGAACCCGCTCGCAATCGGCGATCTTGCGCAGCTTCATGTTCGAATCCTGTGGTTGACTAACAAAAAACGCAACATCCAAACCATCAGCGAGCATATCGACCTTTCGATCCGACAGCCGCATCCTGACTTCGGTTTCCGGGAAGGCTTCGACAAAATCGGGGACCAGTGGCGCAACTATTCTGCGGCCCACTCCCAGTGGGGCGGTGACTCGAATGGCACCTCTGGGACTGTCTGAGAAATTGGCAACTTTGGCCTCTGCCGTTTCCAAAGCCAGCAAGACGCTCTTTGCCTCGTCATAAAAGATGGTACCGACCTCGGTGGGCGTGATTGATCGCGTGGTTCGGTTGAACAACCGCACTCCAAGGCGTTTTTCGAGTTCCTTGATTCGCTTACTCGCCACCGCAGGCGTAAGCCTGAGGTCTCGCCCGCCCGAGGTGATGCTACCCAGTTCAACCACTCGGACAAAGACGCGCAAGCTTTCAACATAGGACATTCTTTTGACATGCCTTGATCAGATTATGCGTGTTCAGACTGCGCCTTCGATATTCTATTTTCAATGAATTGTTGAAAGTATTTGCCGTTTGCGGCTGTTTTCTGCCATAATACGCCGCTCTACACTGGCCCGGAATTGACATGTTGCAACCTTGATTCCGGGAGCCGACGAGCATGGCGCATCGCAGTGAAATCCGATTTGTACTGAACGGCCGGGACATTTCGGTCAGTGACGTCGGCGCGAGTCAGACATTGCTCGACTATCTTCGTCTTGACCGGCGCCTGACTGGCAGCAAAGAGGGCTGTGCCGAAGGTGATTGTGGCGCCTGTACCGTCCTCGTCGGACGTTTGGACGGCACCGGCCTGACCTACGCGCCTGTTAACGCCTGCATCCGGTTTCTCGCATCGGTGGATGGATGTCATGTGGTTACGGTCGAGTATTTGTCGGGACCCGACGGGCGTTTGCATCCGGTTCAGCAAGCCATGATCGACCACCATGGCAGCCAGTGCGGGTTTTGCACGCCCGGAATTGTCATGTCGCTCTATGCGCTCTGGATGGCGACGCCGGAGCCCTCCGAACGGCAGGTTGAAACGGCCTTGCAGGGCAACCTCTGCCGCTGCACCGGATACGAGCCGATCATCCGTGCCGCGGTTGCGGTCAGCCGTTACGGATCACCAGCGGCGGATCATTTGAACACGGAGCGCAATGATATCGCAACGCGCTTGCAAGGGTTGCAGGACGGCAAGCGCGTTGTGACGGGGCCAGAGAATAACCTCAGCATTCTGCCATCGGACGTGGATGACTTTGCCGATTGCCTGCTCGATCACCCCGAGGCAACGATCGTCGCCGGTGCTACGGATGTCGGGCTCTGGGTGACCAAGTTCTTGCGGAACATAGGCCCAGCCATCTTCATTGGACACTTGAACGACCTGAAGGCGGTCGAGAGGCAAGGCGACACCCTGCTGATTGGTGCCGGGGCCAGCTATACCGAGTGTCAGGATGCGCTTTCGCTCCACCTGCCGTACCTGTCGGCCTACTGGGACCGCATTGCGGGATGGCAGGTGCGCAACATGGGAACTGTCGGCGGCAATATCGCAAACGGTTCGCCGATTGGTGATACCCCTCCGGTCCTGATCGCTCTTGGTGCCGAAATCACGCTACGGCGCGGGTCCGAACGTCGGGCCCTGTTGCTGGAGGATTTCTTTGTCGACTATGGCAAGCAGGACCGTCACCCCGGTGAATTTGTCGAATCCATCCGCATTCCGCTTCCCGCATCAAACCAACGCAATGCGGCCTACAAGATTTCCAAACGCCGGGATGAGGATATCTCCTCGGTGGCTGTCGGGATCAATGTTGGTGTCACCGACGACGTGATAACCACCTGCCGCATCGCCTTTGGCGGCATGGCGGCGACGCCAAAGCGCGCAACGGCTGCCGAAAAGGCCCTTGTCGGTCAGATCTGGTCTGAATCGGCTTTCGAACTGGCCGCCGCAGCACTTCCGCAGGATTTCAGCCCGCTCAGCGATTGGCGTGCCTCGTCCGACTACCGGATGCTTTCGGCCCAGAACCTGCTGCGACGGTTCTTCCTTGAACACGATGCCGCGACGGCGACCCCCATTCAACTGGCCTCCGCCTGACAGAAGGAAATGACCCGATGAAAGACAACGTTTCCGTCAAGGGCACGGCTCATAGCGACTACTTCCATGACAGCGCCGTCAAACACGTGACGGGCCGCGCGGACTACACTGACGATATCGCGCTGCCGGCAGGCGCGCTACACGCCTATCTGGGCGTCTCTGATGTGGCCCATGCGACCCTCAAGGCCATCGACCTGTCTGCGGTTCGGACCGCGCCCGGTGTCGTTGGGGTGCTGACCGCCGAGGATGTTCCCGGCGCCAACGATATCAGTCCCACGGGTCTGAATGATGAGCCGGTCTTTCCAACAGAAATGATCCAGTTTCACGGCCAGCCACTTTTTGCGGTTATTGCCGACTCTCGCGATGCTGCACGGCGCGCGGCGGAATTGGCGCAGATCGAGTATGAGGCACTGCCCCATGCGCTTGACCCGATCGCCGCGCAAGACGCTGGCTACCCCTATGTGACAGCGCCGCTCAAGCTGGAGCGCGGCGACATCAAGCCGCCCTTAGACAGCGCCAAACACCGGATCAAAGGGCGGATGAGTGTGGGCGGTCAGGACCACATGTATCTTGAAGGCCATATCGCCTTTGCCATTCCCGGCGAGGATGATGATGTTGTCGTTCATTGCTCGACCCAGCACCCATCAGAGGCACAGCATATGGTGGCGCATGTTCTGGGTGTGCCCTCGAACGCAGTGGTGGTGAACGTGCGGCGCATGGGCGGCGGGTTCGGTGGCAAGGAAAGCCAGATGAACCTGTTCTGTGCCGTCGCAGCCATCGCCGCCAAAAAATGGAACCGCGCCGTCAAAATCCGCCCCGATCGCGATCAGGACATGACGGCGACCGGCAAGCGCCATGACTTCGTGATCGACTACGACGTTGCCTTTGATGATGCCGGGCGGATCAAGGCCGTGGATGGTCAATTTGCCGCCCGCTGCGGCTTCTCGGCCGACTTGTCGGGCCCTGTCACCGATCGCGCGTTGTTTCACGCCGACAATGCCTATTTCTACCCCAATGTGCGGCTGACAAGCCATCCTATGAAGACCAATACCGTGTCGAACACGGCCTTTCGTGGTTTTGGCGGCCCGCAGGGTGTGATCGCAGCGGAGCGCATCATCGAAGAGATCGCTTATGCTACGGGCCAGGACCCGCTGGATGTGCGCAAGGCCAACTTCTATGGTGGCAAAGGCCGTGATCTGACGCCGTATCACCAGACGGTCGAAGACAACATCCTCGACCGTCTAGTTGGTGAGTTGGAAGAGAGTGCAGCTTATCGCCAACGGCGGCAGGAGATCATCGCGTTTAACGCAGACTCGCCGGTGCTGAAAAAGGGCATCGCGCTGACGCCGGTGAAGTTCGGCATCTCGTTCACCGCAACCTGGTATAATCAGGCCGGTGCTTTGGTGCATGTCTATAATGATGGCTCGATCCACCTCAATCACGGTGGCACCGAGATGGGTCAAGGGCTGAACACCAAGGTCGCTCAGGTTGTGGCCGAAGCTTTCCAGGTCGATATCGATCGGATCAAGATCACCAAAACAACCACTGAGAAGGTGCCCAACACCTCTGCCACCGCAGCCTCTAGCGGGACCGATTTGAATGGCATGGCTGCATTGGATGCGGTCAAACAGATCCAGGCGCGTTTGGTCGAATTCGCCGCCGACAAATGGTCTGCCTCTCCCGAAGAGGTGGTGTTCCGTAACAACGAGGTTCACATCGGGGCGCAGATCATCCCCTTCGACGCTTTCATCAAACAAGCCTATCTGGCGCGGATACAGCTCTCGGCCGCTGGTTTCTACAAGACACCCAAAATTCACTGGGACCGGGACAAGGGACAGGGTCGCCCGTTCTACTACTACTCCTACGGGGCGGCCTGTTCTGAAGTGACCATCGACACGCTGACTGGCGAATACCGGGTCGAGCGCACGGACCTTTTGCATGACGTCGGGCGCTCGCTGAACCCCGCGCTGGACAAGGGCCAGGTCGAAGGGGCGTTTATTCAAGGCATGGGCTGGCTGACCACCGAGGAACTGTGGTGGGACGACGCGGGCCGCCTGCGGACCCATGCACCGTCAACCTACAAAATCCCTCTGGCGTCGGATCGGCCGCGCAACTTCAATGTGGACCTCGCCGACTGGTCTGAGAACCGCGAGTTGACGATCAAACGCTCCAAGGCCGTGGGCGAGCCGCCTTTCATGCTGGGCATTTCGGTCTTTGAGGCCTTGTCGATGGCGGTCGCCTCGGTGGCCGACTACCAGACTTGCCCGCGTCTGGATGCACCCGCCACGCCAGAGCGTGTGCTGATGGCCGTCGCCCGGCTGAAAGACGGGGGATAGGACATGACCCGCGCTTCGAAAGCTTTGTCGACATTTTTGCAGATGCAAGGACCGGTGATCCGCATCTCGCTGACGCGGGTGCGCGGGTCGTCGCCACGCAACGAAGGCACCGAAATGTTTGTCTCGGCGCAGGGGCTTTGGGGCACGATCGGCGGTGGACAACTGGAACATCTTGCCATCGAACAGGCCCGCGACATGTTGCGGGCAGGCATCCTGAACAAGGACATGGATGTGCCGCTGGGTCCCGAGATCGGGCAATGCTGCGGCGGGCGTGTGGAATTGTCCCTGTCGCGCATGCGTGCGTCTGACAAGCGCGCCGCCACAGAGTGCGCGCATCAGGGCGATGCTGCATTGCCCCATGTCTATGTTATGGGCAGCGGACATGTCGGGCGTGCGCTCGCGAACCTGTTCCAGCACCTGCCGGTGCGCTGCATCGTGATCGACACGCGGGCTCAGGAAATCGAACTTTGCCAGGCCGATGTGGAATGTCGCGTCAGCGCCATTCCAGAGGTCGATATCATGACTGCGCCATCCGACAGTGCCTTCATCGTTCTGACCCATGATCACGGCCTCGACTTCCTGCTGACATCATCTGCATTGGAACGGGGTGACGCGCGTTACGTGGGCATGATTGGCTCTGCCACCAAACGGACCAAGTTCCGCAATTGGGCGCGCAAGCATTGCGACGGCCAGACAATCGAACATTTGAATTGCCCCATCGGGGCAAGCGGTAGCCGCGACAAGCGGCCCAGCGTCATTGCTGCCTTTGTGGTGGCTGAAGTGATGGCTGAATTGACCTCTGAAACTGCCGCGACCGCGCCCTACGGGGCACTCGACGCATGCGCATCGGGACATCACCAAGGCCAGCAAGGGATTTCGGGCTGACATAGTCAGGCCGCGCGCTGGTCCCATCAGAGGAGGAAACCGTCATGGACGGGAGGACCTACGACTACAAGCTGTTCACACGCAGCGATTTCAGCGCCTTCTGGGCGCTGTTCACCGACAACCTTGTCAACCTGCTGATCCTATCCGGGGTCTGCCAGTTCGTGTTTCAGATGCCCGCCGAGATCGTGTTCGGCCGCATAGTCCCGGGCGCCGCCATCGCCATTCTGGCAGGGGTCGCCGTTTATACCTATATGGCCAAATGGGCCGCAAAAGCGCAGGGCAAGGACGTGACCGCCCTGCCCTATGGCATCTCGACGCCGGTGATGTTTGTCTACCTGTTCGGCGTGATCGGGCCGATTTATTGGGCAACGCAAGACCCGTTGCTGGCTTGGCAGGTCGGCATTGGTGCGGGCTTTGTCGGAGGTATCGTGGCCGCGCTTGGGGCCATTGTCGGGCCGTATCTCAAACGTATCACCCCGCGTGCAGGAATGCTGGGAACGCTTTGCGGCATCGCGCTGGTCTTCATCGGATCAGTACCACTTGCGGAGATATTTGAGCACCCGCTCATCGGCTTCACTTCGCTCCTGTTCATCCTGTGGGGTCTGATCGGTCGTTTTCGCCTGCCGGGTAACATTCCTGCCGGTCTGGTCGCCATTGGCGCGGGCACAGTGATCGCCATCGTGTTGGGACAATCCAAGTTCGACGTCAGCGGTATCGGGTTCTATCCGCCCATTCCCTATTTCGGCGACCTGATTGTCGGCGTGCAATACCTGTTCGCCAACCCCGAGCTGTTCCTCGTCCTAATCCCGGTGCAGATCTATAACTTCATCGAGACCATGAATAACGTGGAATCCGCCGAAGCCGCAGGCGACCACTACCCGGTTGGTCTGTGCCAGTTCACCGACGGTGCAGGCACAATGATTGGTGCGCTGTTCGGCTCGCCCTTCCCCACAACGGTTTATATCGGGCATCCGGCCTACAAGCGTCTGGATGCGCATGCGGGTTATATCGTCGGTGTTGCCGTCGTGATCGCTGCCGCCGCCTTCCTCGGGTTCCTGTCCTTCCTGGCAGGCCTCATTCCGATTGCCGCTGCCGCACCAGTGCTGGTCTTTGTCTCGGTCAGCCTGATCACAAACACCGCCTGGGCGGTCAAACCGCTGCACATGGCCGCCGTATCTTTTGCCATCCTGCCGCATATTTCGGCCTTCCTGATGGTCAAATGGGGATCGCTGATGAATGCGCTGCGCAGTTCTGGCGTCGAGGGTCTGCCCGCACTTGGCGATGAGGGCCTCACGGCGGCACTGCTGATGGAGGGTGCCCACTACGAAGGCCATCTGGCTCTGAGTCAGGGTGCCATTCTGACGGGCCTGATCTGGGGTGCAATCGTGGCGGACGTGATCGATGGACGGTTCCGAATGGCAGGCGGTTTTGCCATCGCAGCGGCGGTGATGTCCTCGATCGGTGTCATCCATTCCTTCACGCTGCAAGCGCCTCAACTGGACGGGATTACAGTTGGTTATCTGATCGTCGGAGCCTTCCTTTATCTCTACCCCATGTTCGCGCCGAAGGAAGACCTGGAGCATCGGGTGATCGTCCCCGACGAACCCGATTTGATCGACGAAAACACGCCGGCCCAACAAGCCTGAGCCAAGGTCGGGGCGGTGAAAACGCCGCCCCAACCCCTTGCCAGAGATGCAAAGAGACCAATCATGACACAGACATTGCTGCGCGGACGCGTGCTGAATTTTCACGCCGAGCCGCAACATGGCGACGACACAAACGCCTATAGCTATATTGAAGACGGTGCCGTGCTGGTCCGGGACGGGTTGATCCGGAAGACCGGCGACTTCGCCGAGGTGACCGCCCTAGCCCCCAATACCCGGATAATCGATCACCGGCCTCATCTGCTCATGGCGGGTTTCATCGACACCCATATCCACTTCCCGCAAGTTCAGGTGATTGCCTCCTGGGGGTCGCAACTGCTGGATTGGCTCAACAATTACACCTTTCCCGAAGAAACGCGTTTTGCCGACCCGAGTCACAGCGCGCTGATGGCCGAGAAGTTCTTCGATCAGTTGATCGCCCATGGCACAACGACGGCTGTCGCCTTCTGTTCGGTCCACAAGGCGTCGGTCAACGCCTATTTCCAAGAAGCCACGAGGCGAAAACTGCGGATGCTGGGTGGCAAGGTGATGATGGATCGCAATGCGCCCACGGGTCTGCTGGACACGCCGCAAACCGGCTATGATGACAGCAAAGAGCTTATCGCCACCTGGCATGGCTCCGGTCGGTCGGGTTATGTCATCTCGCCACGCTTTGCCATCACCTCAACGCCCGAGCAGATGGAGATGGCACGGGCGCTAGTGCAAGAGCACAGCGATTGCCATATACAGACCCATCTGTCGGAAAACCGTGACGAGATTGCCTATACGCTGGAGCTCTACCCGCAGGCGCGCGACTATCTGGATGTGTACCAGTCTTATGGGTTGCTTGGGCCCAAGACCTTGCTCGGGCATTCCATCCACCTTGAGCGACGCGAGATTGACGCGCTGGCCGAGACTGGAGCGCACCCGGTCTTTTGTCCGACCTCGAACCTATTTCTGGGCAGTGGTCTGTTTGACGACGCAGGTTTGCGGGCGCGCGGCATCGCCAATGCAATCGCCACCGATGTGGGCGCCGGGACAAGTTACTCAATGCTGCAAACGCTCAACGAAGGGTACAAGGTCCTGCAGTTGCAGGATCAATCGCTGCACCCGTTGCAGGCCTTTCATTGGGCGACGCGCGGCAATGCCAGTGTCCTTGGCATGGAAGACAAGATTGGCACACTTGATGCGGGCACCGAGGCCGACATCATTGTCCTCAATTCGCGCAGCACCGAAGCGATGGCCCTGCGCATGGACCGCGCCGCGTCCTTGTCAGAGGAGCTGTTCGTTCTACAGATGATGGGTGATGACCGCGCCATTGAGGAGGTCTATGTCAGCGGTGCGCCAAGCAAGAACGCCACAACGATACGTTCACCACGCGCCCGAGTTGTGGAGTATTCATGAGGTGTTCCGCGATTATCAAGGGATTGCGAAAGGTGCTGTAGCGCTGCGGCGGGTGGCCAGCCGATGTCTGACCCAACATATTTGACCCAAACAACAAGAAAGACAGGAGCCTCGATGTCATCGAACTATTATGCCCCAAAAGGAGGGCACCCCGGTCAAGAGCAGCTCCTGACGGATCGGGCCATTTTCACCGATGCTTATGCGGTCATTCCAAAAGGTACGATGCGAGACATCGTGACCAGTTCTCTTCCCTTCTGGGATGACACGCGGCTTTGGATAATCGCCCGCCCTTTAAGCGGATTTGCTGAAACCTTCTCGCAGTACATCATGGAGGTTTTACCCGGGGGCGGGTCGGACCATCCCGAAACCGACCCGGACGCCGAAGGGGTTTTGTTTGTTGTAGAAGGCACCGCATCGCTGACTGTTGACGGTGCTGAGCATCGCCTGACGGAAGGGGGTTATGCCTATCTGCCGCCGTCGATCAACTGGACGCTGCACAACACGGCAGACGAGGTACTTCGATTCCACTGGATTCGCAAAGCCTATGAGGTGGTGCCGGGGCTGGCAGCACCCGATCTGATCATCGCCAATGAGCGGGACATCGCTCCGACTGTCATGCCTGACACGGACGGAAAATGGGCGACCACGCGTTTTGTTGATCCGAGCGACTTGCGCCACGATATGCATGTCACCATCGTGACCTTCGAACCCGGAGCGGTCATTCCATTTCTTGAAACCCACGTGATGGAGCATGGCCTTTATGTGTTGGAGGGCAAAGCGGTCTACCGGCTGAACAATGATTGGGTCGAGGTTGAAGCAGGCGACTATATGTGGCTGCGCGCTTTCTGCCCACAAGCCTGCTATGCGGGCGGGCCGGGCAAGTTCCGCTATCTGCTCTACAAGGACGTCAACCGCCATATGGCGCTGCGCCCGCTTGCAGGCGCAGCCAGAACAACTGCACCCCTCAGGTCAGCTGCCGAATAACCTGCCCCCCGATGGCGAGCGAGAGCGCCTGAGCAGCTTCCATCACTGAGCTGCTCAGGCGCTCGATATCATTGGTGCCGACGCGGCTGGTTGGGCCAGATACCGAAATCCCGGCAACTGCCTCACCGTTCACATCAAAAACCGGCGCCGCAATGCACCTCATACCGAGGTTTTTCTCTTCGCCATCGATGGCAAAACCGGCCCGCCGCACCTCGGCGAGACTGTCGCGCAAGGTGCTGAGATCGGTGATCGTGAATTCGGTAAAGGCCTCGAATGGCTTACCTTGCAAGGTTCGCGTCAAGCGCGCGTCGTCCATCTCGGCCAACAGAGCTTTGCCGATGCCGGAGGCATGCATTGGCGACAGGGTGCCGGGCGGGAAAAAGGCACGGATATTGGCATTGGTTTCAACCTGGCTCAGAAACAGAACGTAACCTTCCTTTTCAATCCCCAGATTGGCGGTTTCGCCCGTCTCTTCCATCAACTTCCGCAGCAAGGGGCGCGCGCAGTCGACAAGGCTGGTGCGCCTGAGAAACCGCGCTCCGATGATGAAGGCCTGTGGCCCGATGTGCCAGACCTGCTCGACCGGGTCGAATTCGACGAGCCCGCGCCCCTCAAGCGTCACAAGCACCCGGTACACCGTTGCTGGAGATTGCCCCATTTCGGCGGAGATGGCCGTCAGCGCCTTGCCTTGGGCCTCGCTCAGAAACTCGAAAACCTCCATCGCGCGATCAAGGGATTTGATCGTATTCTGAGCGGTTTTGTCATCCCAGCCACGCGGTCTGCCCCGCGCTCTGCGGGGGCTGACCTCATCATTGTTTTGAGTTTTCATATAAAGCCTCAGAATTTTCCGAAGAGCATTTTCACAATATGAAAAACGTAACCCACTGACAATCATAATTTATTCTACAAATCAGGAAAATGAAAAACGATTTCAAAAAAATATCGCCAGCGTTTGAGCTGGGTTAGAAACAGGATAACGACCTAAGGAGATGGATATGAGCTTTCAAAACCCTGTTTTTATTCCGGGGCCGACCAACATCCCGGAAGCTCTGCGCAAAGCGTGCGACATGCCGACAATTGACCACAGGTCACCGCTGTTTGGACAGATCCTGCACCCGGCCCGGGACGGGGTTCGTAAAGTGCTCAAAAGCAGGTCGGCCGAGGTGTTCATCTTTCCCTCCACCGGTACGGGCGGTTGGGAAACGGCGCTGAGCAATTGCCTCAGCGCTGGTGACGCGGTTCTGGCTGCACGCAATGGCATGTTTTCACATCGCTGGATCGATATGTGCCAGAGGCACAATCTTGACGTGCGGATTGTCGAAACGCCTTGGGGCGACGGCTTGCCCGCTGATCGCTATGAAGAGATCCTGACCGCCGATACACAGCATCAGATCAAGGCTGTGTTGGCGACACATAATGAAACGGCAACCGGTGTAAAATCGGACATCGCCGCTGTGCGTCGCGCGCTGGATGCGGCTGGCCATCCGGCCCTGCTGTTTGTCGATGGCGTGTCCTCGATCGGGTCGATGGATTTCCGATTTGACGAATGGGGTGTCGACGTTGCTGTCACTGGTTCGCAAAAGGGTTTCATGCTGCCTGCCGGGCTGGCGATCGTTGGATTTAGCGAAAAGGCGATGGAGGCGACCAAGACAGGCAGCCTGCCCCGGACCTTCTTTGACGTGCATGACATGGCCAAGGGCTATGCCAACAACGCCTATCCCTACACGCCAGCCGTGGGCTTGCTGAACGGCCTGAACGAGGCTTGCACCATGCTGCTGAACGAAGGTCTGGAGAATGTCTTCGCGCGGCACCACCGCATCGCTACAGGTGTACGCAAGGCGGTTGCGGCTTGGGGGATGGATCTCTGCGCCACCAGCCCCGAGGTCTATTCGGACACGGTCAGCGCCATTCGCACGCCCAACGGGTTCAACGCGACCGATATCGTGACCCATGCTGCCGAAACCTATGGTGTCGCCTTTGGCGTCGGGCTAGGTGAGGTCGCGGGAAAGGTGTTCCGCATCGGCCATTTGGGTAGTCTGACCGACGTGATGACCCTGAGCGGTATCGCGACCGCTGAAATGTGCATGGCTGATCTTGGCCTCGACATCACGCTTGGGTCGGGCGTCGCAGCCGCGCAGGAATACTATCGTGGCCACCCGTCGCTGGCGCACAAGGATGCTGCATGATGAAGGACAGCGCGATGTATATCCCCAGCTTCGACGATATGCTGGCCGCTCACGAGCGGATCAGTCCTTACATCCACCGCACACCGGTTCTGACTTCGTCTTACCTGAACGAGTTGACCGGCGCGCAGTTGTTCTTCAAATGCGAGAACTTTCAGAAGGCCGCCGCGTTCAAGGTGCGCGGCGCGTCAAACGCTGTATTCGGGTTGAGCGAAGATGAGGCCGCGAAAGGCGTTTGTACCCATTCCTCGGGCAACCATGCGCTGTCACTCAGCTATGCAGCCGGGCGCCGCGGCATTCCCTGCAACGTGGTTATGCCGCGCACCGCGCCTCAGGCAAAGAAGGACGCGGTAATCGGTTACGGTGGCACGATCACCGAATGCGAGCCGTCGACCTCCTCGCGTGAGGCGGTGTTTGCAGAGGTTCAGGCAGCGACCGGCGGCAATTTCGTTCACCCCTATAACGACCCGCGCGTGATTGCAGGTCAGGGCACCTGCAGCCGCGAGTTGATGGAGCAGACCGGAGGCGTCGATATCGTCGTGGCCCCGATCGGCGGTGGCGGCATGATTTCGGGCACCTGTCTGACGCTGTCGCATATGGCGCCGGAAACGCAGATCATTGCCGCTGAACCCGAGCAGGCTGATGATGCCTATCGCAGCTTCAAGGCGGGCCGCATCATTGCAGACGATGCGCCGGACACAATCGCCGATGGTCTGAAAGTGCCACTCAAGGATCTCACCTGGCACTTCGTTTCGAACCACGTGAACGACATTCTGACCGCCTCGGAAGAGGAAATTGTCGACGCGATGAAGGTCACTTGGAAGCGCATGAAGATCGTAATGGAGGCGAGCTCGGCCGTACCACTTGCCACCATCCTAAAGAACAAAGACCGGTTCGCAGGCAAGCGCGTCGGTGTCATCGTTACTGGCGGAAATGTCGATCTCGACGCCCTGCCCTGGACCAAATGAAGGGAGCCAACCCAATGAACGCACCTGCAAACATCGAAGGCCTCGAAGTGGGCTTTGACGTCCCTGCCCTGCCTGGCATGGATGAGGCCGACATTCAGACACCCTGCCTTGTGCTGGATCTGGACGCACTGGAACGCAACATCAAGAAGATGGGCGATTACGCCAAAGCTCACGGCATGCGCCACCGTGTGCACGGAAAAATGCACAAATCTGTCGATGTCGCCAAGCTTCAGGAAAAGCTCGGCGGTTCCGTCGGCGTTTGTTGTCAGAAAGTGTCAGAGGCAGAAGTTTTTGCACGTGGCGGCATCAAGGATGTACTGGTCTCCAATCAGGTGACCGACCCGGCCAAGATCGACCGTCTTGCGCGGATGCCAAAGCTGGGCGCGCGGGTTCTGTGTTGCGTGGATGACCCGGAGAACGTCGCGGCACTGTCAGCCGCTGCGGTCAAACACGGCACCCAGATCGAAGCACTGGTCGAGATCGACTGTGGTGCGGGTCGCTGCGGCGTAACCACCACACAGCAGGTAGTCGACATCGCCAAGCTGCTTGGCGCAGCCGAGGGTCTGAAATTTGCGGGCATTCAGGCCTATCAGGGCGCGATGCAGCATATGGACAGCTACGAGGATCGCAAAGCCAAGCTGGATGTAGCGGTGGCTCAGGTCGCGGAAGCGGTTGCGGCCCTGAAAGCGGAGGGTCTGGAATGCGACATCGTCGGCGGTGGCGGCACAGGATCCTATTATTTCGAAAGCACCTCAGGCGTCTATAACGAGCTTCAATGCGGCTCTTACGCCTTCATGGATGCTGATTACGGGCGCATTCTGGACAAGGACGGCAACCGCATCGATCAGGGCGAGTGGGAGAACGCACTTTTCATTCTGACCACGGTGATGAGCCACGCCAAGGCCGACAAGGCCATTGTCGACGCGGGGCTGAAGGCCCAGTCGCTCGACAGCGGCCTGCCGACCATCGTTGGCCGGGATGATGTGGAATATGTCAAGTGTTCCGATGAGCACGGCGTGGTTGCCGACCCCGACGGTGTTCTCAAAGTCAATGACAAGCTCCGGCTGGTGCCGGGCCATTGCGATCCGACATGCAATGTACACGACTGGTATGTCGGTGTGCGGAACGGCAAGGTCGAAACGCTTTGGCCAGTTTCGGCGCGCGGCAAGGCGTACTGAACAGCTTAGGGGGTCCGGCAAGATGTTGGATCAAGACGCCCGCGTGCAGTGGCCACCCAAGGTATGCACGCGGGCGCACGAGTTTTGTCGACAAGGAGCACATATATGCTGATCGTCCCCGAGCGCGAGATCGCTGATCTGATGACGCGCGAAGCCGCTTTTGATGCGGTTGAAAAGGTCTTTGCGGCCATGGCCGCCGGAGACGCCTACAATTTCCCCGTGGTCCGCGAAGCGATCGGCCATGAAGACGCGCTTTATGGTTTCAAGGGCGGGTTCGATCAGGCCGGTCTGACGCTGGGGTTGAAGGCGGGCGGATACTGGCCGCATAACCTTAAGAAGCGTGAGATCATCAATCACCAATCGACCGTTTTCCTGTTCGATCCCGACACGGGCAAGGCCAAGGCCATGGTCGGCGGCAACCTGCTGACCGCCTTGCGCACGGCGGCGGCTTCCTCGGTGTCGATCAAACATCTAGCCCGCCCGGACGCCTCGGTCATCGGGATGATCGGGGCCGGGCATCAGGCGGCGTTCCAGCTCCGCTCCGCCCTGGAACAGCGCAAATTCGACAAGGTTATTGGCTGGAACTTTCACCCTGAGATGCTGCCAAACATCGAGAAAGTGGCAACCGAGGCAGGCTTGCCCTTCGAGGCGGTGCAGCTTGACGGTATGGCTGAGGCAGATGTCATCATCTCGATCACCTCGGCCTTTTCGCCTTCTCTGATGGCCGAACATGTTTCACCGGGCACGCATATCGCTTGCATGGGCACCGACACCAAAGGCAAGCAAGAGGTTGAGGCCGCGCTGCTGGCCAAGGCGGCGGTCTTTACAGACGAGGTGGCGCAATCGATTTCCATCGGGGAAGCGCAGCATGCGATCGCGGATGGGCTGATCGCCGAGGCGGATATCGCCCAGCTTGGCGCGGTGATCAACGGCACCCATGAGGGGCGGAGCTCCGATGACCAGATCACATTGTTCGATGGCACCGGAGTAGGTCTGCAGGACCTCGCAGTGGCCGCCTCGGTGGTCGAGCTGGCGGTCGCCACGGGCATCGCCATCGAGGTCGACTTCTGATCCAAGCGCGCCCTTAGCTGAGCGCCCGAATATGCAAAAGCGGCACCTGATTGGTGCCGCTTTCTTGTTCATGCCATTGGGCTTCTCACAATTTGCGGGGCGTCGAAGCGCCACACGCGTCAGGCCTATGCGTGTTCGTCGTGCGGCAAAGATCCTTCGCCGTGGCCCGCCATACCGCCCGAAACTTCTTCTGTGGCTTCGTCTGACAGCTCCTCCGGCAGGATCAGGTTCAGTACGATGGCGATCAAGGCAGCGGGCAGCAAGCCGCTGGTCATCAGGATGCGCAGCGTATCCGGCAGGTATTGCACGGCTTTCGGGTCAAGCTGCAACCCAAGGCCGATGGAGAGCGAGATCGCAAAGATCACCATATTGCGGCGATTCCAGTTCACATCGGAGAGCATCGAAATGCCCGCAGCGACGACCATGCCGAACATGACGATAACACCGCCGCCCAGAACCTCGATCGGGATGGTGCGGATCACCGCGCCGACCTTCGGCACCAGACCGCACAGGATCAGGAACAGCGCCCCGATTGTCACCACGTGACGGCTCATGACCCCGGTCATGGCGATCAGGCCTACATTCTGGCTGAAAGACGTGTTGGGGAAGCCACCGAAGATACCCGCAACCGCAGACCCGACACCGTCGGCATAGGTCGCACCCGTGATCTCTTCTTCGGTCGCTTCACGTCCCGCGCCGCCCTTGGTGATGCCCGATACGTCGCCTACAGTCTCCACTGCCGAGACGAAGGCCATCAGGCAGAACCCGATGATTGCGGCAAAACCGAATTCGAACCCGTATTTGAACGGAACCGGGAAAGCGATGGACGCTGCGCGGCCCCAGCTTGTCGCGATACCTTCCATCGTGACCATACCCAGCGCCATCGCATAGAAATAGCCGACCACGATGCCGATTACGACGGCGGACACGGCAAGCATTCCTTTGGCATAGAATTTCAGCGCCAATGTGACGAAGACCACGACCAAGGCCGCCGACCAATTCAGCAGGCTGCCGTACTCTGGTTTGTCGATCGCGGGTACACCACCAGCGGCGTATTGAATGCCCACTTTCACCAGCGCCAGACCAATCATTGTAACAACCAGCCCGGTCACCAGAGGCGGCAATGCAAAGCGGATCTTGCCGATGAAGGTCGCAATGAAGGCGTGAAACAATCCGCCTACAATCACGCCCCCGAAGAGCACTGGCAAAGCTTCTACCCCTTTGCCGGCGACGAGCGGGATCATGATCGGGATGAAGGCGAAACTGGTGCCCTGCACAATCGGCAGGCGCGCGCCAACCGGGCCAAAGCCGATGGTTTGGAACAGCGTGGCAATTCCCGCAAAAAGCATCGACATCTGGATTAGATAAGTCATATCCGGGAAGCCTTGCGCCCCGGCGTCCGAGCCGAACCCAAACCCGGCCGCTCCCGCGATGATGATCGCAGGGGTCACGTTCGAAACGAACATGGCAAGCACATGCTGAATTCCGAGCGGGATGGCACGGTGGAGCGCCGGGGTGTAGTTCGGGTCGCGGAGCTGTTCCGGTGTCCCGATCGAAGTGTCTGCCATTGTGGTGGTCCTCCAGTGAAGATGCTTTGTGCTGGCTCCTTTGCCAACTTCTCGTTTCATCTTTCGATTACGTATTCCGTCTCAAACCAGTGTTCCTCAAGGTTCGCGCCGTCTCCGATGCGGTCAATGACCGCGAACAATCCGGGTTCAGACAAGGGTGTCAAAACGCCGTGCCAGGTACCCCGGTGAAAATTGATCGCCTGACCCGGCTTGGTCAGAAACGCGACGGGATGGGTCGGCACACCGCCATCGTCGCGGGCCACAACAACCAGAAACGGATCGGCGGACATCGGCACAAAGGCCTGACTCCCTGCCGGATGCCGCTCGACCATTTTCAGGGCAAGCGGCAGGGTTTCTTTCTCCCCTTTGAAGATGCTGATGCCTGCCGTGCCGTCCGAAAAATCCAGACGCGCCCGGTCATGAAACCGGGCGCATCTGCCTTGATTGATTAGCTTGTCGGGATCGCCGCCGGCATCCATCACATCGCCATAAGGCGCAAAGGCGGCGGCGGTCAGGGGTTCGGCCTTGATTTGTCTGGTCATGCGCCAAGCTTTTCCAGCAGCCGCAATTCCGCGATCCGTTCGACCTGTCGGCAGGCCTCTTGGAATTCGGTGGCGCGGTCATGTTCGATACGGCGTTCGAACGCCTCCATGATCGAGGCTTTGGTGTTGTCGCGGACTGCGATGATGAAGGGGAAGCCGAACTTCGAGGTATATTCTTCGTTCAACCTCGTGAATGTGGCGCGCTCGTCATCGGTCAACGCGTCAAGGCCGACGGAGGCCTGTTCAGCGGTGGATTCCGCAGTCAACCGCTTGGCTTCGGCAAGTTTACCCGCCAAATCGGGGTGCGCGGTAAGAACGTCCAGCCGCTTGTCCTCGGGCGCGGCGCGGAACACACGGGCCAGAGCCTGATGGACACCAAGCGCGGTATCGTGGGTCGGCCCAAGCTCCTGCGCATGTGCGCCTTCGGCAATCCACGGACTGTGTTCAAAAATACCACCAAACTCGGCGATAAAGGTTTCTCGGTCCATCTCGGAGGGGCGGGCCTGTTGCATCGGGGGGTTCTCCTTTGTCCAGTGTTGCGCGATCTGAAGCCGCGTCGCGAACCAGACATCGTCATGGGATTTGAAATACTCAATCGCCCGGCGCAAGGCAGCGGCGCGACCGGGACGTCCGATCAGGCGGCAATGCAAACCGATGGACAGCATCTTGGGCGCGCCTGCGGCCCCTTCTTCGTAAAGCGTGTCGAAGCTGTCTTTCAGGTAGGCTTCGAATTGGTCGCCATTGGTGAACCCCGCCTGAATCGCAAATCGCATGTCGTTGCAATCCAGCGTGTAGGGTACGATCAGCTGATCCTGCGCACCAATACGCATCCAGTAGGGCAGATCATCGGCATAGCTGTCGGCGACATAGTCGAACTGACCGGTCTCGCCCGCCAATCGCACTGTGTTGTTGGAACAGCGACCCGTATACCAGCCACGCGGCGCCTCGCCCGTTGCTTCATGGTGCAGCCGGATGGCCTCAGCGATCTGCGCCCGCTCTTCCTCCTCGGGCATATCCTTGTGTTCGACCCATTTCAGGCCATGGCTGGCAATTTCCCAGCCCGCCGCCTTCATCGCGGCAACCTGTTCAGGTGCACGCGCCAGCGCCGTTGCAACCCCGTAAACGGTGATCGGCACGTCGTTCAACAGCCGGTGAACGCGCCAGAACCCGGCGCGCGCGCCGTACTCATAGATCGATTCCATGTTCCAGTGACGCTGGCCCGACCAGGGTTGCGCGCCAGTGATCTCGGACAGAAAAGCCTCGGATGCTGCATCCCCGTGCAGGATGTTGTTTTCGCCACCCTCTTCGTAGTTCAGCACGATCTGTACGGCGATCTTCGCACCGTTCGGCCAGTTCGCGGCAGGCGGGTTTGCGCCATATCCTGTCATGTCGCGGGGGTAGCGGGTCACACGTAAGTTCCTTTTGGTTTCATTCCTCTGTAATCCAAAACAATTCAGAATTTTTTCAAAAAAACGACGAAAGAGTATCTTGTTCAGGGTGCTTTGCAGCTTGCTAGGCATTGCGCCTATAAAAATAGCACCGAGAAAAGGAGAGGCGACAATGACCGGATATCTGACAACTCATGTGCTCGACACCGCGCGTGGCTGTCCGGCGCAGGGCCTCAGGATCGAGCTCTACAGGCTTGATGGGGAAAAACGCACGCATCTCAAAACGCTTGAAACCAATGACGACGGGCGCACGGACGAACAGATTCTGCCGGCGGAGGTGTTTGAAACCGGCGTATATGAGTTGGTTTTTCACGCTGGCAGTTATTTGGATGCCTGCGGCACCCCTCCAGAGGAACCGCGTTTCCTCGATGTCATCCCGCTTAGGTTCGGGATGTCAGAGGCGTCGCATTACCACGTGCCGCTACTGTTGTCCCCGTTCGGCTATTCTACCTATCGCGGCAGTTGAGCCCGAAGCGTGCTGCCGCGGATCACTTTGCTGATCCGCTCGATCACGAACTCCATAAACAGGCGCGTTTTCGGGTCCTGCCATTTGCGGTGGGTGAACAGACACGCCATCTGGATGGATTCCGGCGGTGTCTCCATCGCGACCGGAACCAGCGCGCCGGATTTGATATGCTCTGAGACCTCGAAAACTGGTTTCATCGCAATCCCGTTCCCGGCCAGCGCCCAATCCGTCAGGACATCGCCATCATCGGACTCGTAGCGGCCAGAGACAGGAAACTTCTTGGGGCCATCCGACGTCAACAACGGCCATTGGAACTCCGTGGCTCCCGGAAACCTCAGGTTCAGGCATTCATGACGCTCTGACAAAAGCTGTTCGCCAGATGCCGGATTGCCGCGTTCCGCGATATAAGAGGGCGCGGCGCACAATACACGATCCACATCGGCAATCTTGCGGATTCGCAGATTGCTGTCCTCGGGCTGACCCAGAAAAAACGCCAGATCGAGCCCTTCTGTCGTCAGATCGACATTGCGGTCAGTTAGACGCAGCCTGATTTTGACCTCAGGATACTCCTTCAGGAAATTCGGAACCTGCGGCGCGATCAACCGCCGCCCGACACCTAGCGGGGCGGCGACATATAGCGACCCCTTCGGATACTCGGTGATATTGACGACCTGAGCCTCGGCGCTTTCAACGGATTCGAGAATTTCACAGGCACCGGCGTAGAAGGCCTGGCCCTGCTCGGTTGGTGTGAGGCTTCGGGTTGTCCTCTGAAACAACCTGACGCTCAGATGTTCTTCGAGTTGCGAAATGCGCGATGAGGTGACTGCTGGTGAAATGCGCAAGTCGCGACCTGCGGCCGACATGCTTCCCAGTTCATAGACGCGCACAAAGGTGCGGATATTGTCGAGATAGGACATTGTTTTGTTTTTTTTGATGCTTCTTGATATTCTTCGACAATACCAGAACAATACGTTGTCGCCTAGGGTGCTCCGGTGTGAGAACAAAAGGATTCTGCTATGTATGATCTGGCTGTGGCGTGGGACTGGATCGCGTTCTCGGTCCGCTGGTTGCACGTCATCACGGCGATGGCGTGGATCGGCGCGTCATTTTACTTTATCGCCCTCGACCTGATGCTAAAGCCAAACCCGGTGCTGCCAGAGGGAGCCTACGGCGAAGAGTGGGAAGTTCACGGCGGCGGCTTTTATCACACCGTCAAGTATCTGGTGGCCCCGGCGCAAATGCCTGAACATCTGACCTGGCACAAATGGCAAAGTTACATGACATGGGTGTCTGGCGCAGCACTGCTGATGATAATCTATTGGGTAGGGGGCGAATTGTTCCTGCTTGACCCGACCAAGGTCGAACTGTCGCTGTGGCAGGGCATCCTGATTTCGGGCGGATCACTGACCATCGGCTGGCTTGCCTATGACTACTTGTGCAAATCCAAGCTGGGCGAGCGGCCCACTTTGCTGATGCTACTGCTTTTTGCCATTCTTGTCGCGATGTCATGGGGTTACAACCAGATCTTCACCGGCAGAGCGGCGTTGCTGCATCTGGGTGCTTTCACTGCAACCATCATGACCGCCAATGTATTCTTCCAGATCATGCCGAACCAGCGCATTGTTGTGGCAGATCTGAAAGCGGGCCGGACGCCGGATGCCAAATATGGCAAGATCGCCAAGCTGCGCTCCACACATAACAACTACCTGACCCTGCCGGTCGTCTTTCTGATGCTGTCGAATCACTATCCGCTGGCCTTTGGCACACAGTACGCTTGGATCATCGCCAGCCTGATCTTCCTGACCGGTGTGACCATCCGTCACTACTTCAACACTATGCACGCAACCGGCAAAGGTCCGCACTGGACTTGGGGTGTGACTGTCATTCTGATGATCCTGATCGCTTGGTTGTCTTCGGTCCGCCCGACGGTGACCTTGGAACAGGCCGAGGCCCAGCCCCTGACTCCTTACGAGCAGAAATTCGCCTCTGCCGCCGGGTTTGAGGAGGCCTATGACACGGTGCTCGGCAACTGCTCAATGTGCCACGCCAGAGAACCGGTTTGGGGCAGCATGAAATGGGCTCCGAAAGGGGTCTATCTGGAAACTCCGGGGGATGTCGCTCGCCAAGCCAGCCAGATTTATCTGCAAGCCGGAATAAGCCACGCCATGCCACCCCCGAATGCGATTCAGATGGACGAAGATGCCCGTGCGGTGATCGTCGCTTGGGTGAATGAAGTCAGACAGGCTGATTGATCTCAATAGAGATAGTCGGTCATCGCCGATAGCCTGATCAGCGCTCTCGCAAGGGCGGCCATCACCCCTTGATCTTTGGCGAAGACAACCACGCGGGCGGTGGCACCAACCCGCAGCGCCTGCTGGGCGACCTCTCCTTCCGGGGTGATGCGAATCTGGAACCTCTGGGAAAAGCTCATCCACCGTGAGGGGTTTTCGATTTGCGGGAGATCGCCAGAGGCAAAGCCCTGGCCCCGTTCCACGCCCCAGCCGATACTGTCCACCTGCCCCGAAAAAATCTGCCCCGGAAACATGTAGAGGCCGAATTCCGCTTTTTGGCCATCTCGGATGACCGACAGCGCGTTTTCTTCGAAATTTGCAACAATCCACCATTTGTCGGCGGCGACAAGCGCTATCACAGGATCGCCTACCTTCGCATAGGCGCCTTCATGAAGCTGAAGGTTATCGACAAATCCGCTTTCTGGTGCTGTCACGGTAGTCTGCGTCAAGCGCAGACTGGCTTGCGCGAGCGTGGACTTGATCTGCCTGAATTCAGCAGGTTCTTTGACTGGGGCGTTCTGCTGATTGTGCTGTTGTTGCATCTGATCCAGCGTCGCTTGCAGACGATCAACCTCCAACTGGAAGGCGCGCGGATCAATGCGAAACAGAGGATCACCCTTCTGGACCGCACTGCCATCTTTGACAAGGACTTCGACCACTTGTCCGGACACTTGCGGTGCAACTGGTATGACGAAAGCCTGAACATATGCGTCCCGTGTCGTCGGAGTGACACGGTCCGACGCAACGTAGTAGACGACGAGCAGAAGTATCACACAAAACGCCAGGGTTACCCAGAATCTGATGGTTGTCATGCCGTGCCTGAGTGCCACCATCATCGTACCCCTTCATAAGTGAGCGCCAGTTTTGAGGTTTCCGGTAAGACCGGCGTATCTTCAGCTTCGATGGACGTGACCACCAGGGCCAGTTGGTGGCGCATCTCGCGAATGAAGTTAACTCCAAAGAGCCAGGCGCGCTGCTTGTCACCCGCGTCGGATGGCATTGATTTGACCTTTTCTATTTCCGCATCCAGCGCCGCGAGTCGCGCGCGAAGGCTTCCGTCTTTCGACGCACGTCCCGTTGACAGTTCGTCTATCAGAGCCTCGACCAAACGGCGCAGTTGTTCGAGAGCACATGTGGTGGGAGCAATCATGGCTCGGCTGATTTCAGGATCTTTGATGCGCGACAGGGCCTGATGCAAGGTCCACATCTGGTGGAACATGTTGCCGGTCGCATGTGTCATACCGCCATAGTCATATCGAGCGCGGACTTTTCCGCGCATCATGTAGCTGAAGTCATAAAGCAATGCGAAGTCGGTTTGTACATCGGACTGCAGACGGAGAAGATGAGAATTCAGCAGCGCTGGATCAGGATCTTTGGCCGCGCATATGCGAGTTAGCGCCGGAGGCAAGGCCCGCAGATTTTCCGCAATACTCTTTCGAAGCAAATCCGCCGGATGCTCGGGCCAGAGGTTCTGCGCGATAACCAGGGCGACGGCAAAGCCGAGAATGGCCCCCAGAACCCGCTGTTCGGCTGATATCACCGTTGCGACAGGGAACGCTGCAGTGCCGAGAATGACGGCGATCCCGATGCAAATCTGGAAACCGGAATAGGATATGCGGTCATGCCCGGCGCCAATATAGGCACCAATCAAAAATCCGGCGGCAAGCCATGCCAGTAAAAGCGGAAAATGCGGCGCCACGGAAATCAGCCCCAGCCCGGCAAGGCTGTAGGCCGAACCGGCCAGAACCCCCGGAAACCAAAGTCGAACCCGCAGATGGGATTTCCCCAAGTTCGGCTGGACCATCACCACAACCAGCCCAAGCACCAAATAGGCACCGGCTGGCACCAATGAACTCAGATGAAGCATAAGCGCTAGGCAGACGCCGAGTGTCAGTTTGAGAGTGGCCTTTGCGCTGTCTTGCTCAATGAATCCTCCCCGCACCGAAGGCGGTGGCTCCGGAGGAATCGGCATCTCGGACTTATCAGGGTGGGCCAGCGCCGCGAGATTGCCCTGTAATTCGCGTGCTGCGGTCGTGAAAGCAGCCAGTTTGGAGGGCAATCGCCTCATCTCGGCCTCGGGTTCATGTAGGTTCTCCGTCGCCGTAATCCTGCAGCGATCAACGAAGCTCAGAGATGTCCCCGGGTCAGCTGGATGTGTAGGGTCCTGCATGCCCTGAGCGAGAACGCGCAGGGCTGTCGTCATGGCCCCACGCACTTCGGCAACCCTTTCACTTTGCGGCATGTCCTCCAGAGTGCGCTCCATATGGCGCACATTGACATAAGACAGCATCAGATTTCGCATGCGCTGGCGAATGGCGTCATAGTGCTGTCTTTCACCTCGGTATCGCCACTTTAGGCTGTCCACCTTATGTCGCCACTTGCCGAAATTCATCAGGCTGACCGGGCTGGGGTGATAGGAAATCGTTTGCCCCGCCTCCAAACGATCGGCGGTGCTTGTCAGGAGCACGGCACATTCCTGCGCAATGCCGCTGCACAGGTTGTCAAGGTCCCGTACGCTTGGCGCGGGCCAGAGACACAGCATGACCAGCCAGGTAACGGCCAATCCAAGACCGATCTCCAACGTCCAGTGAAAAGCAACCCGTTCGCCCAGCCCCGCCCCGCCAATGGCGGCAAATGCGGCCCCCACCACGATCAGGTTGGCAAAAAAGGCCGCAAACGCCCCGGGCCAGCGTCCGCGGAAGCCTTGGGCTGACCAATAGCCCAGGATGCAGGCCACCATGAGGGTCACAAGCAAGAACAGCGGCCGGGCGGTTAGAAAAAGATCAATCGTGGCAAAGGAAATCACCGCCCCCAACGCGGCCCCGGCAAAGAGAGAAAACCCCGCCTTTGGGCATTCATCATGGATCATGAACGAAATCACCAACACCGGAAAAATGACAAAGACTCCGGAGGCGGTGCCCAGCAGCGCCGCAAGCGCTATACATATGACCATCACCAATGTGACACGCAGCGTGTTGATGACACGCAGACGCTCGATTTGGTCGCTCAACCTCATCATTAGAATATCGGAATATCCACTTCGGTTGTTTCTTCGAATTACCAGCTTCAAACTGCCTGCGATCAGTCCTAATTGACTGATCCCGCTTGAAACTATGTGCATGATCAGGGTTAGTAGGGCCGTAAAACCCCTTTGCGTCAAGTTTCTGATCCTGACACTTGGATGCGGCAGCACTATCGCGGCTTGAGTGCAAGCTAGCTTGTTGCGCCGATTAGGTGCCTGCAGGACACCGATGAGGGTCCAAATGGGCCTTTCATGCCAATTGCCTGAGCTGTCGATTTCAATCAGACGCCCTTGAAATTTCAATTGGTCGGAGGTTGACTTTCAATTGGTCGACCTCGTACTTTCAACTGGTCGGAGAAATTGACTTCAAGATGTATCCCAGATTCGTCAAAAACAGAATAGAAGAAGCGCTGTCCGATACCCGCGTGGTTCTGATCTCAGGGCCCCGGCAGTCTGGCAAAACGACGCTTGCCGCCGATATTGCTAAGGACAATGTTCCCTTTCTCACGTTGGATGATGCGACGGTGCTCCGGTCTGCCATCGACGATCCGGTTGGGTTTGTCCGCGGGCTGGATCGTGCCGTGATCGACGAGATCCAACGTGCGCCTGACCTTTTGTTGGCAATCAAGAACGCGGTTGATGTCGACAAGACCCCAGGTCGGTTCCTGCTAACGGGCTCTGCAAATCTAATGACAATACCGAAAGTGGCGGACTCACTCGCCGGGCGCATGGAGGTCGTTCGTCTCTTACCTCTTTCCCAATCGGAGGTCCTGGGACAGCAATCAACATTTATCGATAATGCGTTCCGAGCGCGGAGCCCGGCTGCGGATCGTTTCGTTCTGGGGGATGCCCTTGTTGAGACCGTGCTGACTGGCGGGTATCCCGAGGCGCTCGCCCGAAAAAGATGGGACCGAAAGCAAGACTGGCATCACGCCTATCTCGACGCCATCGTGCAACGAGACGTTCGCGACGTCGCCCAGATCGAACAATTCGCAATCATGCCAAAGCTCTTGGCTGTCCTGGCTGAACATTCCGGCCAATTGGTCAACTACAGCGGCGTCGGTGCTGTTCTTGGTCTCAATCATGTGACCACCCGCAAATACATGCGTATTTTCGAGAGTCTATATCTGGTTCACACCCTGCAGCCGTGGTTCACCAACCGGCTGAAACGGATGACCAAGTCTCCCAAGTCGCATTTTCTCGATGCGGGGCTGCTTGCGGCAATGCGCGAGGTCTCTCCAGATACCGTCAAAAAAGACAAGACGACATTCGGCCCGATCTTGGAGACCTTCGTGTTTGGAGAACTCCGCAAAATCGCTACATGGAGCGACCAGAAGTGCTCGTTTGCTCATTTCCGTGACAAAGACAAGAATGAAGTTGATATCGTTTTAGAGAACCGACGCGGAGAAGTCGTTGGCATCGAAGTGAAATCGTCTGCGACGGTTTCCTCGGCCGATTTCTCGGGTATGCGAAGGTTAGCGGATGCCTGCGGTCAGAAATTCCTTCAGGGCCTCGTGCTTTATGACCATGATCAGGTCGTTCCTTTCGCCGACAATATGTTTGCTGCTCCCTTGTCTTGTCTGTGGGCAGCAGCATAACGCTGCAAGAAAGATCGCATCGAAGATTTATGACAAGAAACCAGCCGGTTCTGTTGCCACTTTAACTCTGCTGCTGCGCAGTAATTGTCTAGGCCGCAAACTGTTGGTCATGACTCCTGCCCCCACGCATGCGGACAAGAATGAAAACCGGCAGACACCAGTCAAACGATGCTGTCCTTTTGCTTGCTGGTTCAGAAACCTTCGAGAACAATTTTCCCTTTGGCTTTCCCACTTTCAATCAGGGTATGGGCGCGGGTCACGCTGACCGCATTGATGATACCAAAGCTTTCGGTGGCGGTGGACTTCACCTGGCCCGCGTCAATCAGGCTTGCGACCTCATTCAGGATGTCGCCTTGACGCGCGATGTCTGCGGTGCCGAATAGCGAGCGCGTATACATGAACTCCCAATGAACCGAGACGGATTTGTGCTTAAAGGGCATTATCGTGAAATTCTCGGGATCGTCGATCAGGCCGAACCGACCCTGTGGTGCAATGAATTCCGCGACCTGTTCCACGTAAGTTTCCGAGTAGTTGGTCGAAAAGACAAAACCCGGTGCGCCGATACCCAGTGCGTCAATCTGCTCGGGCAAGGGTTTGGAATGATCCACGACGTGATGCGCGCCCAGTTCTTTCACCCAGGCTTGTGTGTCAGGGCGGGACGCGGTTGCAATGATGGTCAGATCCGTCAATGCGCGCAGCAGCTGAATCGTAATCGATCCCACGCCACCTGCGCCACCGATGACAACAACAGCATTTGCGGCCCCGGGGACCGAACGGGTCACATCAAGACGGTCAAACAGCATCTCATAAGCGGTTAGCGTCGTGAGCGGCAGTGCGGCAGCGGCAGCATCGTCAATCGTTTTGGGTGCAGGGCCAATGATGCGTTCATCGACTAGATGATACTCAGCGTTTGTACCGGGGCGGTCGATTGCACCAGCATACCACACCCTGTCGCCCACATTGAAACGGCCCACCTCGTCACCGGCGTCGACAATCTCGCCGACAGCGTCCCAACCCAGAATGGCGGGAGCGTTCCCCTCGGGCTCGCGACGTTGGCGGATCTTGGTGTCCACCGGGTTTACCGACACCGCCTGTACCTTGACCAGCACATCATGACCTTTCGGTGTGGGTTTGGCTGTTTCGAAATCGATTAAGGCATCGGCGCGATCGATGGCCCCGGTTTTTGTGTAGCCAACTGCTTTCATCTTATGGTCCTCGTCTTCTTGTTTTATCAGGTGGCCAGCGCCACCCTTGCCCGTGTTGATCTCGCATGCACGAGGTTGCTTATGCTTGGGCCACAGTTTTTGCGGTCCGCCCAAATCCAATGCCTTACCTAACCGGGGCGACGATCTTCTCAATGCCCAGCATGACGTCTTGTGCGTGTTGGGCGTTTTGAGCTGCCGGGTTAGGCGTGGAGAAGCGACCGGAATCGTTGTCGAAATACTTTCCCGACGCATCCGCAAATTCTGACGCCAATGCAGCACGACACAGAATGTCGACACCGATGCTCAGATCGTTGCCAGCGACACCAAATCCTTCCTTGACCATCTTGGACGCCAAAAGCGATCCGGGGTTCACCGCGATCACAGCGGGGCCGTCGGGCAGGCTCTTTGCCAGTTCCTGAGACCAGATTGTAATGGCGAGCTTGCTTTGTGCATAGGCGCTCATGGCATCCAGCGCGCCTTCGCCGACCATCGCGGCCACGTCCACCGGCGCTTGCGCCGCCGAAGAGAGATTCACGACACGCCCGTCTTGCGGAATGATCGGCAGCAGACGTTGTGTCAGAAGCCAGGGCGCGAAGGTGTTCACGACAAAGCGCACATCCAGACCTTCGGGTGTTCGCGCATGCGGTGTTTTATAGACGCCTGCGTTGTTGATCAGAACATCCAGTTTGTCATGTCTGCCCATGATGTTCGCGGTCAGGTCCTCGACCTGTCTGAGGTCCGACAGATCGGCAACAAAGCGGTCGCCATGAGCGCCAACTTCGGCAGCGGCGGCTTCGAGTTTGGCTTCGCTGCGCCCGTGCAGCAGGATCGTATGGCCCTGAGCGCCCAGCGTTTTTGCGGTCAGCAGGCCGATTCCGTCGGTCGAACCGGTGATGAGGATTGTCTTGGACATTGTGTTTCCTTAGGTCGAGAAGTCGGGCAGCAGGTCGTCAGACAAGCGCTGCAGCGTTGTTTCCGTATCGGTCAGATTGAATCGCAAGTTCAGGGCGACGTGGTTGATGCCCAGCGACTGTACCTCTTGCAGATATCCGCGCAGAAAGTTCACGCCTGAGCGAAAGCCCAGATGGATGGGTTGCGGTGGCGCATCGGGATCTGCCACCAGATCGACATAAAGCGATTGCATGACGGGTTTGTCTTGCAGCCCGGCCTCTGCGATCCGGTCGCGATACTGTGCAACCACCCTGCCCTGGCTGGCAGCGTCACGCGGATATGTGATCCATCCGTCGCCGTTCTGCGCCACCCATTCAGGCGATTGCTGGCTGCCGCCTGTGATCAACAAGGGAAGCCCGCTGCCAGTGGGTTTGGGCAACATATCGATACCGCCAGAGAGCGAACCATAGCCATTGCTCAGACTTGGGTAATCGTCCGCCAGCGCGCGTATGTATTCAGCGCTGTCGCGGAACCGCTCGCCACGATCGGGGAAGGTCATGTTCATGGCAGGGTACTCATCGGGGCGGTCACCCGAGGCAACACCCAACAACAACCGGCCACCGGACAGTGCGTCGGCAGAAGCGGCCGCTTTGGCCACATGGGCGGGGTGACGCAATGGAAGAATGATGCTGGCGACGCCAAGCGCGATCTCGCTGGTCGCGACCGAAAGCGCACCCAGGTAGACGAACGGGTCATATATTTGTCCGGCATCACCGAAAGATGGAACATTGAAGGGCACGTCGCGCAGCCAAACGGACGCGAAGCCTAGCCTCTCGGCCAGCTGGACCCTTTCGATATGCCGGTCCATCGCGGGTACGGCACTGTTGGGGTATGCTTCGACGGGGACAACCAATCCGACGGTCAGCCGGTCCCGCTTGAACACCGAGTTATAAGCCCGGTTGATCTTGGCAAAGCCCTGCGTTTTTGAAGTATCAAGCATCAGACAACTCCTGACGGTCCGGTCACATGCCGACCCCGGCGTGGCTAGGTTCATGGCAATTGATCTTGGCTTTGCGTTGCATGGTTCCCTTCCTTTGAAAAACGACCGCAAATTGGGTGGCGCGGCGTCGAACTGGGTGGCTGTGAGCCTCGGGAAGAAAATACGCGTTGAAATAGGAATAAAAACCGTTCAAATCGGGATAGATAATTCGGATTTCGGACATAAAGCGATGGATACTGACAGTCTTCGCCTTTTCGTGCTGGCGGCGGAAAAGCTAAATATCAGTGCCGCCGGACGTGAATTGGGACTTGCTCCGGCCGTATCCAGCGCCCGGCTAGCCAAGCTGGAGCAGACGCTTGGGGCCGACCTGCTGCATCGATCGACCCGCAAGGTGGCCCTGTCTTTGGAGGGGGCGGAGTTTCTGCCCTATGCCCGAGAGATGCTGGCGCAGGAAGAGGCCGCGCGTGCCGCGCTGGGACAGGGGCAAGCCAAGCCCACCGGAAAGCTGCGTTTTACTGCGCCCAGCACTTTCGCCCAGCTTTACATCGCGCCAATTCTGCCGATCTTCCTGAAGCAGTACCCCGGCATCACGCTTGACCTTCGCCTGTCTGACAGCCGGTTTGGCCTGATCGAAGGCAGCTTTGATCTCGCCATTCGAAACTCGGCGCTGGAAGACACCAGCCTTAAGGGCCGCAAACTGGCGGGCGATCAGCGCATTCTATGCGCCTCTCCGGGCTATCTTGAGGAACATGGAGAGCCTGCGCATCCCGATGATCTGATAAACCACGACATCATTGCGTTTTCTGATCAGGAACCTCGACCGTTATCCACGCCATCCGGTCAAAGCGGTTTGTTCGATCCCAGAAAGGCGCGCTGCCAACTGATCATGGATGATGGCCACAGCCAAAGGGTTGCGACCATCGCTGGTGCCGGCATTTCCATAAACTCGGTCTGGAGTGTCCATCAGGATTTGGTGTCCGGCCGCTTGGTCCGAGTGCTTCCCGAGTATCAAGTCGCGCAAGATACGGTCCTTTGGCTGGTCTACCCCAAAGCCAATGTCCTGTCCGCCAAGGTACGGGTGTTTATCGACTTCTTACTCGAACATATCGGCAAGAAACCCGCCTGGATCGCAAATTGAGCCAGTGATGGTGCACCAGGCTTCATCACGCTCAACGTATGATCGATGATTAAGAGTATTGATCGGCGCGGCGTGTCTGGCGAACCGAGACTCATCCCGAAGATCGCTTATTCTGGCTTTTTTTGTTCCTGAGTTGATGCGGCGTCTCTCCGAATTCTGCCCTGAAGCATTTTGCAAAGTGACTGGGTGTCTCAAAACCCGTGGCGAGTGCAACCTCTATGATCGGTTGCGGGGATTGGACGAGGAGCCGATAGGCTTCCCTTAGCCGGATCTTCCGATAGTGCTTCTTCGGCGTAGTCCCGAGATATCTCTTGAAAAGCCGTTCGAGCTGACGTCTTGAGATATTCGCCTGCCCGGCGAGAACAGAGGGTGGCACCGGTTCTTCGATCTGTCTCTCCATTGCGGCGATTACATTGGAAACAGTGCGGTTCGGAACGGTAAGGCTGTTTGGAATGCTTGTATCAACCGATTTCTGGATCTGCCTCAGCGGCGTATAACACATGCTCTCCGCAACACTGCTCGCAAAGTCGGCCCCGTGTTCCAGTTCGATATAGTCCAGGAATAAGTCGATCCCCGAAACGCCCCCAGACGTGGAACAGCGCAAATTTTCGGACACGTGAGTTTGCCGGCTGAGTTCGACGCTTGGGTGTGCTTCCTTGAACCCGAGACGGTACCAAGAGTGTACGGCTGCAGGTGCATCATTCATCAAGCCCGCACGGGCCATGAGAATGGCGCCGGTCCCCAGACCGCTAACACGGACGTCGCCGCGGGCTTCGCGTCCCAGCCAGATTTCCAGATCAGTGGTGTCGAGATCAAAGACCTGCTCTCCTGAGACCACTACAATATCTTGAACCGCCCCAACGGCCTTTATGTCATGGGTAACATTGACATCGAGACCTATGCTGGATCGCACAGGCTGCTTGGTGGTGGCACATAGGATCCAGTCGTAAATCCTCTTGTCCGCTACAAGGTTTGCGTTCTGAAGCGTTTCAATCGCCGAGGTCAGAGATAGGTGGGAGAAACCGGGCAGGAGAACGAAGTGAAAAAGGTGTGGTTTGGGGTCTACATCAACCGCTGGACCATCATGCGAAACTGACTGCATCATCTGCTCTGGAACACGTGTGTTTCTGACGGCCCGATGGTGCTTCATTGTGCCGTCTCGGTCCATCTGAAATTAGCCGATGGCGATGAAGTAGGGTAGTATGGTCGCCTGGACGATACCATCCTCCAGGACGACCAGAGGCGTGCATCGTCAATGTGTCAGAACTTGCTCAAGGAAGTTTCTGGTCCGCTCGCTTTTGGGGTTGTTGAAGAAGCTCTCGGGATCGTCCTCTTCGATGATCTCGCCAGCATCCATAAAAATGACCCGGTCTGCCACTTTGCGGGCAAACCCCATTTCATGGGTGACGCAGATCATCGTCATGCCCTCTTCGGCCAACCGCACCATCACGTCCAGCACTTCGCCGATCATTTCCGGGTCGAGCGCCGATGTGGGCTCATCGAATAGAAGGATGTCGGGTTTCATGCAGAGCGCTCGCGCAATGGCGACCCGCTGCTGCTGACCACCGGAAAGTTGGCCGGGGAATTTGGGTGCCTGATTGGCGATCTGGACCTTTTCCAGATACATCATCGCGGTTTCTTCGGCCTCTGATTGCGATATCTTTCGCGCCAGCATCGGGGCCAGAGTGCAGTTCTCAAGGACGGTGAGATGCGGAAACAGGTTGAAGTGCTGAAACACCATGCCCACGTCCTGGCGCAGCTTGTCGATATTGGGGTCTTCGGCGCTGATGGCGTGGCCGTTGATTTCGATCAGGCCAGACTGGTGTTCCTCAAGCTGGTTGATCGTGCGGATCATTGTTGACTTGCCAGATCCTGAGGGCCCACAAACGACGATTTTCTCGCCCTTGCTCACGTTCAGATTGATGTTCTTGAGGGCGTGGAAGGACCCGTAGTATTTCTCCACCTTGCTTAGTCTGACGGCTGGTGTTTCGGACATGAACGAACTCCTCCTCAGGTCTTTGTTGCGGCTGTTACGATGATTTCGACTTTCAATACGTCCCGTGCCAGCCGTGCCTCGCCACAAGCGCGCGCGGGGGCGTGACCCTCGGGCACCCAGGCATCCCAAACGGCATTCATTTCGGCAAAATCCGCCATATCGCGCAGCCAAATCGTTGCCTGCAAGATGTGCGCGCGGTCCGATCCAGCTTCGATCAGCAAGGCATCGATACGCGAAAGGCAGTCTTGGGTCTGTTCAGTGACGTTGTCGCCAGCCCCGACCTGCCCGCAAAGATAGACCACGCCGTTATGTTTGACGATTTTCGACATGCGTGCGCCGGTGTGGATACGCTCGATCATGACAGTAATCCCCGGTTTTTCAGCGCTTCGGAAACCTCATCCAGAATGGCCGGGTCGTCGATGGCGGCAGGCATTTTGAAGTCAACGCTGTCTGCAATCTTTTGCATCGTGCCGCGCAGCACTTTGCCGGACCGCGTTTTTGGCAGGCGCTTGACCGGAATGGCGGTTTTGAACGCGGCCACGGCCCCGATCTGTTTCCGCATCAGCGCAACCAATTCTTTTTCCAATTCACCCGCTTCGCGATCCACACCATCATTGGTCACATAAAAGCCAAGCGGCATCTGGCCTTTCAGAGCATCTGCTGTACCGACAACGGCGCATTCGGCAATATCCGGATGTGCTCCGATCACCTCTTCCATCGCGCCTGTCGACAATCGGTGTCCCGCGACATTGATGATGTCATCGGTTCGGGCCATGATGAAGACATAGCCATCCTTGTCGATGATCCCTGCATCAGAGGTGGCGTAGAAGCCGGGGAACTCGTTCATATACGACGTCAGGAAACGCTCCGGCGCATTCCACAATGTGGGAAAACCCGACGGTGGCAGCGGCAGCTTGCATACGATGTTGCCGAGCGTCCCGGGTTCGACCTCATGGCCTTCATCATCCAGAACCCGGATGTCATAGCCCGGCATCGGCACGCCCGGTGAGCCATACTTGACCGGCAAGGCACCCAGACCAACCGGATTGCCGGACATGGCCCAACCGGTTTCCGTCTGCCACCAGTGATCGATCACCGGGCGTTGCAGTTTTTCTTCGGCCCACTGAATGGTCGCCGGGTCCGAGCGTTCACCGGCCAGAAACAAAGTGCGGAAATTGGACAGGTCATACTGCCCGATCAGCTGGCCCTTTGGGTCCTCTTTCTTGATCGCGCGGAACGCTGTTGGGGCGGTAAACAGCGCCGCAACCTCGTGATCCTGAATGACCCGCCAGAACGCGCCTGCATCGGGCGTGCCCACAGGCTTGCCTTCGTAGACCACCGTCGCGCAGCCATGCAGCAGCGGCCCGTAGCAGATATAGGAATGCCCGACGACCCAGCCGACATCGGAGGCGGCCCAGAACACCTCACCGGGATTGATCCCATAGTGATGCTCCATCGTCCATTTCAGGGCCACCATATGGCCGCCATTGTCGCGCACGACGCCTTTGGGCTGGCCGGTGGTTCCCGAAGTGTAAAGGATATAGAGCGGATCGGTTGCGTCCACCGGAACACATTCCGTGGTTTCCCCTGCCGCCTTTGCCGCGCCGACCAGTTCGGCATAGTCCAGATCGCGGCCCGGGGTTAGCTCCGCCAACTCCATGTCGCGCTGCAGGATCAGGCAGTGCGCGGGCTTGGTCGTGGCTTCCTCAATCGCTGCGTCCAGCAGCGGTTTGTAATGTATGACCCGCCCCGGCTCGATCCCGCAGGAGGCCGAGATGATCATCTTGGGTTCCGCATCGTTGATCCGCGTGGCCAGTTCGTGCGGCGCAAAGCCGCCAAAAACAACCGAATGGATCGCCCCCAGACGGGCGCAGGCGAGCATTGCAAACACCGCCTGCGGGACCATCGGCATGTAGATGACGACGCGGTCGCCCTTGCCAACGCCATGCGCCCGCATGACCGAGGCCAGCGCGCCGACCTCTGCCTGCAACTCAGCAAAGCTGAAGGTCTGAACCGTATAGGTGACGGGGCTGTCATAGACCAGCGCCTTGCGGTCGCCGTGACCGGCCTCGACATGACGGTCGACGCAGTTCCAGCAGGTGTTGCAGGTCGCGCCAGCGAACCAGCGGCCATAGACGCCCATATCCGGGTCAAAGACATTCTCGGCTGGCGTGAACCAGTCGATCTGTTCGGCCACCTTGCCCCAGAACGCCTCGGGGTCGGCCTGCCAGTTTGCATATGCGTCGGCGTAGGTCATGACATCACGTAGTTCAGGCCAAGGCGACCGCCATCGACATAGATCGTCTCGCCCGTGACATAGCTGGCTTTTTTCGAGCACAAGAACGCCACTACATCGCCGATCTCGCGCGCGGTGCCTGCGCGACCCAGCGGGGTGCGGGACATGGCCATCTCGAACGCCTCGGGGTTGGCGTTCACGCCTGCCATCATCTCGGTATCGATCGAACCGGGGCCAACCGCGTTCACGCGAATGTTGTTCTTGGCCAGCGCAAGTGCTGCAACCTTCGTCAACTGCATCACTCCGCCTTTCGACGCGCAATAGGCCGGGATCGCAGGGATCGCGACCTGCGCGTTGATCGAGGACATGTTCACAATTGCGCCTTCGATCCCCTTCTCAACCATGGTCGCTGCGGCACGTTGCATTGCCACAAACACGCCGCGCAGGTTGATATCCATCACTCGGTCAAACGCGGCCAGATCATAGTCCAGGAAGTTCCCCGGCATCGCGATGCCCGCATTGTTGACCAAGGCCGAGACCGGGCCATGTTCGGCCTCAATCGTGTCGAACATTGCGCCGATGGCATCAACGTCGCCCATGTCACAGACCAAACCCGTCCCGCCCAAAGTGGCAGCAGCGTCGTGCACACTGTCCTGAATATCGACCAGAATGACCTTATAGCCATCCTCTTTCAACGCTTCGGCGCAGGCCAGCCCAATACCCTGCGCGGCGCCGGTTACAACTGCGATCGGAGTGTCAGCCATCTGCGTCTATCCTTCGTATCCATAATCTTGTTTGGCCTGATCGGTAGTGATGAACCCGGCAGCCAGATCACCGGCCACCGCGTCGCGATCCCGTTGCTCGGGCGCGCCATAGCCGCCACCTCCAGGCAGGCTGAGTTTCAACCGCTGACCGTTCTTGATCAACTGCCGTCCCTTGGAGCGCAGCTTTGTTCCGTCAGCCAGTTCAACCCCACCTGTGGCACCGCTTAATCCGCCGTTGCGACCGCGGGCGGGGTTTTCCACCCGGTCGAACATGGCGTTGAAGTAGAAGTCGTAGCCTTTGCGCGCTTCGATCTCGATGGTCTGGCCCAGGCCGCCGCGCAAGGCACCAGCACCGCCGGACCCTTCGCGCAGGTCCTTGCGCCAGACGGTGATCGGGCCAACATGTTCGGTCGCTTCAACACTCATGGTTGACACGCCCGAGGGGAAGGCCGTGGCGCTCAGCCCGTCAAAGGCGGGGCGCGCACCGGTGCCGCCCGAGTTGAACATCAATATCTCGTGGTTCGGCAAGCCGCTGTCGGGATCCGAGGCACGTGTGGAGATCTGAATGTTCCACAACGCGCTTGCCCCCTCCGCCGGCACCGTGTCCGGCAGCGCCTTGTGCAGCGCACCCAGCACCACATCAGGGACCAGATGCCCCATGACATGACGCACCGAGACCGGCGCAGGGCGCCTCGCGGCAAGAATGCAGCCCTCGGGCGCGGTTATCCGGAACGGCTCCAGTGACCCCGTGTTGTTGGGCACCTCCGGCGCAATTGCGCATTTGAGCGCGTAGCAGGCATAGGCACGGGTGTAGACCTCGGGACAGTTCACGCCGAACTTGCTCATGCCCGAGGTGCCTTCGAAATCGGCCACCAATTGATCGCCGTTAACGCTCAGCGTCACTTCCATATGCACCGGCGCGTCATAGCCGTCGACCTGCATCGTTTCGTGATAAGTGCCTGAGGGAACCTTGGCGATGGCTTCCAGCGTGGCTTTGCGGCTGGTCTCGATCACAAATTCCGACAGGGATTGCAGGTCATCGATGCCAAACTCATCCATCATCGCCTGCAAACGGCGGTCCCCCGCCTCGTTGCAAGCGGCCAGCGAGTACATGTCGCCCACAGTCTGGTCCGGGGTCCGCACGTTGGCGCGGATCAACTCGATCAGCAGCGGCTGCACCTGACCACGCTCGGCAAACTTGGTGATCGGGATCAAGAGACCCTCTTCGAACACCTCGTTCCCATCTGGCCCGAAACCGCGCCCGCCAATATCGACCACATGCGCGGTGCAGGCGAAATAACCGATATGCGCGCCCTTGCGGAACACCGGGGTGACCACCGTGATGTCATGCAGGTGGCCGGTACCTAACCATGGGTCGTTGGTGATGAAGACATCGCC
>JBFOME010000018.1:0-35845 GCA_040830705.1 Paracoccaceae bacterium
ACCGCATCGAGATCATGTTTGGCAGGCTCAAGGATTGGAGACGCGTGGCGACACGTTATGATCGCTGTCCCAAACTCTTCCTATCAGCAATCGCCCTCGCAGCAATCGTCATCTTTTGGTTATGAATCCTGACCCTAGGGGCGGAAGCCGCCCCTGAGCATTTAGCCCCGTTCCGCACGTACGCCGTTGGCGATCTGCTGCATCTGGTCGGCGGGCAGGAAGCCGCGCAGCATCTCGGTGCCCAGTACGAAGGATGGCGTTCCCGAGATCTGCAGTTTTTGCGCCAATTCGCGGGTCTTGGCGATCTCTTCGCTAACCGCGTCGCTGTCCATCGCCGCGAGGATCGCGTCGCTGTCCAGCCCCAGACCGTCCGACAGACGCCGCAGCGTGACCTCGGACACATCGCCACCGAATTCCAGCAGCGCGTCATGCACCTGCTTGTAGGCGTCGTCGCCTGCGACCTGCTTGGTGGCGATGGCAAAGCGAGACGACAGCACCGAGGCTTCGCCTAGGATCGGGAATTCCTTGACCACAAGGCGAATATTGCCGTCTTCGGCTAGCAGGCTGGCCACTTCGGGCACGGCACGGCGGCAATAGCCGCAACGGTAATCCATGAACTCGACCAGTGTGATATCGCCATCCGGGTTGCCACCAACCCAGCTATAGCCGTCATTGAACAGCGCATCGGAATTGGCCTGTACCAGTTCCTGGTCAGCAAGAGAGGCTTGTTGCTGCTGCTGTTGTTCGAGCACTTCGATCGCCTCGACGATCACCTCGGGATTTTCCAGCAGATAGGCGCGCACCTGCTCACCGAAGGCAGCGCGCTCTTTTTCACTCATGGCACTCAGATCAAGCGCCTGAACGGGGTTGGCGATCAGCGCGAGCGCGGTAAGGGCCGGGGCGGCAATGCGGAACATTATCTCTTCCTTCTTTTCTTTTCAGCTCGTTTGGCGGCAAGAAGCACATCTTCGGCCCGCTGCCAACCGGGCGATCCGGTGGGCAATTGGCCAATGGCCCGTTTGGCGTGCAGGCCGGCATCCTCCATCCGGCCACTTAGCGCATAACGTTCCGCTGTCACCAGCGAGGCCATACCATTCTGGCCCAGCTTTGAATAGGCCACTGCCAGATCGCGCATCATCCGCGCATCGCGAAAATCGCGAGTGCGGGCGCGTTCCAGAACCGGAAGCGCCTCTTTCGGGCGGTCCAGTGCCACAAGCGAGCGACCATATCCGGCAAGGATCAGCGGTTCGGTGGGCGCAATTTCGGCGGCCTCGGCATAGATCTGCATCGCCTCAGAGGTGCGGCGGTTTTCCATCAGGATCTGGCCCTTGAGTTCCAGGTAATAGGGATCGTCCGGTTTCAAACTCAGCGCCCGGTCGATGGCGGCGCGGGCCTGGGGCAGGTTCTGGCTGCGGTGATATGCAGCGGCCTCGCGCATGGCCCGGATATCGGCATAACGTTCCGACTGCGCCCGACGCAGCGTCCATTTCGGGCTGCGGGTGAAGGCCGAGAGCTTGCCCTTGACGCGGGCGAACCAGTATTCGGCGTTGTCATTTGCTTGGGCAATGTCGCCATAGGCCGCCACAAAAGCCTCGGCCGCGCGCATCCGGTCGCGGTTGAGCGGGTGCGAGCGCATATAGGGGTCCTGCTGTTGTTCGCTCAGGGTTTCCTGGCCCATGAATTTGCGGTGAAGCTGGACCATACCCCTCGGGCTAATGCCAGCGGCGCGAAGGAAGCTGACGGCTGAGCGGTCGGCGGCGGATTCTTCGGCGCGGGTATGTTTCAGAAAGCTGCGCAGGGACGACGTCCGTGTGCCTGCTGCGATCCCGGCCCCCGCCTCGGGGCTGCCAGCCGCAGCAACCGCCAGACCCAGAAGCATACCCAGCGCCGCATTGGATTGTGCATTCTGAATATTGCCCAGGCGGCGGGCGATATGGCCATTGGCGATATGAGCGGCCTCATGCGCGATCACCGCCTGCAGCATTTCGGCGTTCTCGACCTGCAGGACCAAGCCGTAATTGATGTAGATCGCCCGGTTGTCGACGACAAAGGCATTGAAGCTGTCATCATTGACCAGCAGCAGCTTGATCCGCCGTGGGTTCAGCCCGGCTGCCCGCAGGATCGGAAAGGATAGTTCTCGCAACCCGTTTTCGATATCGGCGTCGCGCAGCAACCCAACTGCCGCTGCCGGGGTCGCCGAGATCAGAAAAACCACGCAGCTCAACACCAGAGCCGGGATTGACGCCAGCCGGGATACGCGATCAAAAGCCATGGCCGCAACATGGGAGATGGGCATGAGAAACTCAACCCGGTCCAGGGTCGATCCCTTCATCGTGATGGATGTGATGGAGGCCGCCCGCCGCGCCGAAGAGGCCGGGCGCCACATCATCCATATGGAGGTCGGCCAGCCCGGCACCGGCGCCCCAAAGGGTGCGTTGCAGGCGCTTGAGACCCAGATGAAATCCGATGCAATGGGATACACGGTGGCGCTGGGTCTGCCCGCTTTGCGCCAGCGTATCGCGCGGCTTTACGGCGAATGGTATGGTGTCGATCTGAACCCTGAACGGGTGGTCGTGACCTCGGGTTCCTCGGCTGGGTTCCTGCTGGCCTTCACCGCGCTCTTCGACAGTGGCGACCGTGTCGGCATCGGTGCGCCAGGCTACCCGTCTTACCGGCAGATCCTGCATGCGCTGGGGCTGGTGCCGGTCGATTTGCCCACGGCACCCGAAAACCGGCTGCAACCGGTGGCGGCAGATTTCGCCGGGCTTGATCTGGCCGGGCTGATGGTGGCCTCTCCGGCCAATCCCACCGGTACGATGCTGGATCGCGCATCGCTTGGGGCGTTGATCGAGGCGGCGCAGGGGCAGGGGGCGTCGTTCATCTCGGACGAGATTTATCACGGTCTGGAATACGAGGCAAAAGCGGTCAGCGCGCTTGAGATCAGCGATGAGGTCTACGTGATCAACTCCTTTTCCAAGTATTTCTCGATGACCGGCTGGCGGGTCGGCTGGATGGTGGTGCCCGAGGATCACGTCCGCACGGTCGAACGTCTGGCGCAGAACATGTTCATCTGCGCGCCTCATGCCAGCCAGGTCGCGGCGCTGGCCGCGATGGATTGTCAGCAGGAACTGCAGGCCAATGTGGATGTCTATCGTCGCAACCGACAGCTGATGCTGGATGAGTTGCCTGAGGCAGGATTCACCAATATCGCACCGCCGGACGGGGCGTTTTATGTTTACGCCGACGTCTCGGACCTGACCAATGACAGCCACGCCTTTGCGGCCGAAATCCTTGAAAAGGCGGGAGTTGCGGTGACACCGGGTCTGGATTTCGATCCAGTTCGTGGCCACCAGACTTTGCGGTTTTCATATGCACGGGCGACGGCTGATATCGAAGAGGGGCTGACGCGATTGCGCAAATTCATGCAGGCTCGTCGATAGGTGTTTCCCTCGCGCGCGCCGCTCGGATATGATCGCGCGAAACGGCACAGAAAGCCGGAGAGTATGAGCAGAGATTTCAGGATTTTTGTGCTGGCCCTTGGGCTGGTTATCGCGATGTCGGGCGTGCTTTGGGCGCAGGGGTTCGGTGGGTTGGCCCGCGTCGATGCCACGCGCAGCCTGATCTCTGGTGATGGCGGCGGAGCGCGTCTGGATCTGCATCTGAGTCAGGGCGTGCCCTATCGGGTATTTACGCTGGACGGGCCGCCGCGTCTGGTTCTTGACTTCAAGGAGGTTGACTGGACCGGGCTTAAGGCGGGTGATCTGAACCAAAATGAACAGATTTCGGATGTGAAGTTCGGCACCTATGTGCCGGGCTGGTCGCGCATGGTGCTTGCGATGAAGGAACCGCTCGCGGTGGCGGAGGCGGGGTTGGCGGTCGATCCGATCACCGGCAGCGCGCATCTGTCTATCCAACTTGCATCCGTGGGGCAGGAGGCCTTTGCCGCCGACGCCGGCGCACCGCGCGATCCGCGCTGGGATTTGCCGGAACCCGCAAAGCTCGATGGCCCGCCGCCCCGACCGCCAGGCGCGCCGCTGCGCGTGATGCTTGACCCCGGCCATGGCGGCATTGATCCGGGCGCAGAAACCGAAGTGGTGGTGGAAAAGCACCTGACGCTGACCTTCGCCCGCGAATTGCGCGAGGTACTGCTGCGCAGCGGCGGGTTCGAAGTGATCTTGACGCGGGACGCGGATTACTTCGTCTCGTTGGAACGCCGGATTGCCTTGGCGCATGAGGCCGGGGCGGATGTGTTCATCTCGCTCCATGCCGACGCACTGGCCGAGGGACAGGCCCATGGCGCTACCGTTTATGTGTTGTCTGAAGAGGCTTCGGACGTCGCCAGCGCCAAGCTGGCAGAACGCCACGACCGCGATGATCTGTTGGCGGGTGTTGATCTGAGCAATACCGATGACGAGGTCACGGATATACTGCTGGATCTGGCACGCCAGGAAACTCAGCCGCGCTCGCGGGTTCTGGCGCGGTCCTTGGTCGACAATATCGCAGCACAGGGTCCGCCGATGAACCGGCGGCCGCTGCGTTCGGCTTCGTTTTCGGTCCTCAAGGCTGCCGACATTCCTTCGGTCCTGGTCGAGATTGGGTTCCTGTCCTCTCCTCGCGACTTGCAAAACCTGGTGAAGCCCGAGTGGCGCGCGACGATGGCAACAGGCATCCGCAACGCGCTACAGGACTGGCGGGCGAAGGATCAGACTCGGCGCACCTTGATGCGGCAGTAAGGATTGCCGCGCAGGCCTCAAGCCGCTTTGTTGGCGGCCTTTTCCAGCGCCTTCTCCAACTCCGCTTCGATCTTTCGGGAGTTGGCGTTCAGAATCTCTTCGGCGATCTCGGCGGCCAGTCCTTTCTTGTCCAGATTTGCCGCGATCATATCGACCAGTTGGGCCTCGGACTTGGCATTGGCCATGGCATCGGTAATCACGGCCTCTAACAGCGCCATGCGCTTTTTCAGCGCCTTCACGATAACCGGGCCGGTGAGGAACTTGTGTGCCATCCGGATCATGGTTTCCAGCACGACTTCAGCGCCGATCTTCTGCGTGATCCCCGGAAAGCGGCCTACGATCCGCCCGATCTCTTTGCTGCCCCAGCGCCATGAGGTTTTGGTCAACATCCGTCCGAACCAGCGGTCATTGACCATGCGGCCAGCCAGTTTCGTGCCCACACCGTTCATCACCATCTTGCCGACCTTGCCGCCGATCCAGCCGGAGAACCCGCCGGCCACCGTGGCGAATGTAACCCGCTTGAACGAGCCCAGAATGCCGCCTTCCTTGACCCACTGACCCTTCAGGATGACGCCATTTGCGATCTCCTGTACCGTGGATTTGGTCGCCGCCACGCCCGCGCCTGCAGCTGCCGGGTTGACGCCATTGGTAACCAGGATGAGCTGCACAATGTCAAAGGCGCCATCGCGCAGGTCCACCGCGATCTCCTCGCAGATCTTGGCGCTTTGCCCCAGTTCCTTGGCCAGAATGTTCAGATCGAACGCCACCGCGTTCAAGGCGATCTTGGTCTTGGTCATCTGCTTGAAGGCCGCCATCAGGCTCTTCTTGTTCTTGCTATAGGCCAGCGAGGTCAGCTTCATGATCTCGGAATGTGACTCTTTCAGCGATTTGGCAGGGCGCTCGATATCCGCGTTGGGGGTTACGAACATGACCATGGCTGCAACCAGGCCCTTACGCATTTCAATGTATTCGCTGTGATAGTTCGATTGCGTGTCGATGAAGCGCATAACCTCGACATGCAGCCGCGAGGAGATGGCCGACAAGGCGTGGTCCATATGTTCCTCGGTAAAGTTATAGGTCTTGCCGCGCCACTTGACCTGATAGACCTTACCCTTCAACGGTAGGCCCTTTGCCTCCATCTGCTGCTTTTCGACCTTCTTGGGCGAGGCAGAGAGCATCTTGAACGTTTTCGAGCCTGGCTCGACCAGGCTGGTGACCTTGGTCTTGACCACATCATACTGGAAATGCCCGATCGCCGTGATCGTGATCTGATCGATCCGCCCCGAGGCGCGTGGAGGTTTGTAACCGACCGCCTTTGCATGAGCGGCCAGAAGCTTTTGCACCAGTTTCACATCATTGGGGTCGTTTGCGGCACCTTTCCCTGCGCCGACGGGTGAATTGAGCTTCGGCATAATCGTTTCCTTTAAGAATATGGAAACAATCTACCTGAATTATTTGGTATTTTATGTGAATTAGTTGACAATGTGGCAATGCACACCTGCTAAGGCTCGACCTGGCCGGGTGATCGGCAAAGGCCCGCGTGTGGCATTGCACGTGACGAAACGTTTCCGGTTCGTGTTTTGACGCCCCGCACCGGGATGCCTATATAGGGCCCATCGCACAAAAGGGCAGCAGCGTGATCCGGTTCATTCTTTCCTTCTTCGGGACGATTTTCACAGTCGTCACACTTGGTATCTTTATGGCTGCCCTGACCATTGGCGGGGTGTTCTGGATGTATGGGCGCGATCTGCCCAGCCACGAGTCACTGGCGCGCTATCAACCGCCCACCATTAGCCGCATCTATTCCGGCGAAGGCACGCTTATCGACGAGTTTGCAAAGGAACGGCGTCTTTTCACCCCAATCGAGGAAATTCCCGATCTGGTGAAACAGGCCTTCATCTCGGCCGAGGACAAGAATTTCTACTCGCATAAGGGGTTCGATGTGCGCGGCATCGCCGCGGCGGGTGTTGAGGCGATCCAGTCGAAGGGGCAGAACATTCGCGGCGCCTCGACCATTCCGCAGCAGGTGGCCAAGAACGTATTCCTGAGCGGCGAACGCTCGGCCGAGCGCAAGATCAAAGAGATTATCCTCGCCAATCGCATGGTGACCTCGCTGAGCCGCGATGTGGTGCTGGAGATTTACCTGAACGAGATTTATCTGGGTCAGAACTCGTATGGCGTGACGGCCGCCGCGCAGACCTTCTTCAACAAGACACTGTCGGAACTGGAACCGCACGAGGCGGCGATGCTGGCCGCGATGCCGCAGGCGCCCAGCAAGTATCATCCGGTTAACGCCAAGGAGCGTGTGACCCAGCGCCGTAACTATGTGCTGCGCGAGATGTATGAGAACGGCTATCTCGACAAGGCGGTCTATGAGGAAGAATCCCAGAAGCCGCTGCGAACCGTGCAGAACGGTGATTTCGAAAGCTTCCGTACCGCCCTGCCGCCGCGCGACTATTTCACTGACGAAATTCGCCGCCAGCTGACTGTCGATTTTGGTGAGGGAGAGTTCTTTACCGGCGGTATGGCTGTACGGGCCACCATCGACGAGGAGTTGCAGGTCGAGGCGGCGCGCGCGCTGCGCGAGGGGCTGCAGAAATACGACAGGCAGCGGGGCGTCTGGCGCGGCACCGATGTGGTGCTGCCCGCTGAGGTTCTGGGTGACGAGACCGCCTGGCGCCAGGCGCTGGCCGAGGCCGAAGTACCGCGTGACATCACGCTGGGTAGTACATGGCTTCCTGCTGTTGTGCTGTCGGTGGGGGATCAGCAATTGACGGTTGGTGTCGAAGATGGCGACAGCGCCGGCATCGTGCCACGTTCCGACATCAAATGGATGCGTGGGAATTTCCGCGACAACTTCACCGAAGGTGACGTAGTTCTGGTCCGCGCGGACGAGGCTGCGGGGCAATACTCGCTGCGGCAGGTGCCCGAGGTACAGGGCGGCTTTGTTGCCATGGACGTGAATTCGGGCCGCGTTTTGGCGATGCAGGGCGGGTTCAGCTATCAGGACTCAGTCTTTAACCGCGCCACGCAGGCGCAGCGGCAGCCCGGTTCGTCCTTCAAACCCTTTGTCTATGCCGCTGCGCTCGACAGTGGCTACAGCCCGGCAACCATCGTCGTGGACGCACCGATTGAGCTAAACACGCCGCAGGGTATCTGGCGGCCCAAGAACGCCTCGAACAAGTTCTACGGGCCCACACCCCTGCGCACCGGGATCGAACGCTCGCGGAACCTGATGACGGTGCGACTGGCGCAGGAGGTCTCGATGCCGGTTGTGGCGGGCTATGCCGAGCGGTTCGGGGTTTATGACCATATGGGATCATACCTGGCCAACGCGCTGGGGTCAGAGGAAACCACGCTCTACAAGATGGTTGCAGCCTATGCGATGTTCGCCAATGGCGGCGAGCGGGTCGAACCCACGCTGGTCGACCGTATTCAGGACCGCTATGGCGAGACGATCTATCGCCATGATGATCGCAACTGCATCGATTGCAGCAATGACACGATTGCACCCAATGCCGCGCCGCGGATTGAGACCAACCGCGAGCAGGTGATGGATGCGGTCACCGCCTATCAGTTGACCTCGATGATGAAAGGCGTGGTGGATCGCGGCACGGCGGCACGCACTGTGAACCTGCCGGTGCCTACCGCGGGCAAAACCGGCACGACCAACGACGCAAAGGATGTCTGGTTTATCGGCTTCACCTCGAACATCGTGGCGGGCTGCTATATCGGCTATGACCAGCCACGCGCGATGGGGCGGGGCGCCTCGGGCGGCGGCATGTGCGGCCCGGTGTTCCAGAGCTTCATGGAGAAGGCGGTCGAGAAATATGGCGGCGGGCCGTTCGACGTGCCGCCCGGCGGGTATTTCATCAAGATCGACCGGTTCACCGGCGCGCGCCTGCCCGATGAGGCGAGTGGCGATTATGTGGTGGCCGAATATTTCCGCGAGGGCGAACAGCCGATCTTTGGCCTGACCTATGATGGCGGATTTGCGATGGGCTCGGACCTGCCGCTCTTTGACGAGGCACGGCAGGCCGGGGTGACAGTGACCACCTCGACCGGGCAGACCACGACGGTCGGGCCCAACGCCTCGCAGGGCACGGTCAGTTCCGGTGGTCTTTACTGACCAGCTTCGCGCAGAAACAGCGCGAGCAGGTCATTCTCCTTGTCGGTGGTCAGGTATCCCTTGGCTCGCCACGTGATCGAGAGCGCACATTTCACTGCCACCCAGGCGCTGAGCCGTTTGGGATCAACCGCCATTGCCTCAGCGTAGAGTGTGGTGCAGCGACGGATACGCTGCGGGTCGCGAACCAGATCGGGCAGCCCTCGAGGATTGCGCAGCGCATTGGCCATCTCAAACGCGGGATCACCGAAATAGCCTTTGGCGTCGATCACGCGCGGGCCGCTTTCGGTCAGGATAACGTTGTCATGATGCAAATCGCCATGCAGCGGCACCTGCGCGGGCTGGCTGTTCAACAGATCGCGCGCCATGTGCTGCGCACGCTGGATGTCTTGCCAGAATTCATCGTCGCACGCCGCGCCGCGTTTGAGAGAAAAGAGCGGCGCGATGATCGCCTCTAGCCTTGGCAAGTCAGGCACGGAGGGGACAGGGCGGCGGTGCAGTCGCGCGGCCGTGTCTGCCAGAATTTCAGCCGCCCGCACATCTTCGCCGCTGCGCGCCAGATCCCCAAGCAGTGGACCGTCGAGAAACTCAAGCAGCAGAACGGGGCCATCGTCCACCAGAACTTGAGCGGCACCGCGATCCGCCCATGCGCGCAGCAGGGCGATCCCCGGTCCCTCATTGGCGCGATCCGCGCGGGAATAGAGCTTCAGAGCCGCTTTCGTCCCGCCCGCTTGCGTCACCTGCCAGACCTTGGCAATTGGCGATGTTCCCAGCGGGTGTGGATGGCTGAGGTTCAGTCGACGCAGCGCTGCTGGCAGGTCCGTTTCCATCTGGTGCTTGCGCTGTCCGGGTGATCTTGTGAAGGGGTCAGGCTCTTGCTATCACGCAGGCCACAATTGTGAAGTCAGGAAGTCCCAAATGCGCGCCGAGACGCAGAATATCGTAGCCGAGATCGAGAAGTCGCTGGAACTGCTGGCCCAGCGGATGGATTACGAAACCGCGCCGTACCGGCTGGAGGAATTCAACGCCCGGGTCGAGGACCCCAATCTGTGGGACGATCCCGAAGCCGCGCAGAAACTGATGCGCCAGCGCCAATTGCTGGTGGACGCAATGGACACCTATAGTTCGATCAAAACCGACATGAGCGACAATGTCGAACTGATCGAACTGGGCGAAATGGAAGAGGATGAAGAGGTCGTCGCCGACGCCGAGGAGGCGCTGAAAGCGCTGCAGGAAAAGGCCGCCGAAAAAGAGCTTGAAGCGCTGCTGGATGGCGAGGCGGACGGCAACGACACATTCCTTGAGATCAACTCGGGCGCGGGCGGCACCGAAAGCTGCGATTGGGCCTCAATGCTGGCGCGGATGTATGTCCGCTGGGCCGAGAAGAAGGGCTACAAGGTAGAGTTGCAATCGGAAAGCGCGGGCGAAGAGGCGGGGATCAAATCCGCCGCTTACAAGATCTCGGGCCATAACGCCTATGGCTGGCTGAAATCTGAAAGCGGCGTGCACCGTCTGGTGCGCATCTCGCCTTTCGACTCGGCGGCCAAGCGGCACACGTCTTTCAGCTCGGTCTGGGTCTATCCGGTGGTCGACGACAATATCGAGATCGAAGTGAACCCCGCCGACATCCGCATCGACACCTATCGGTCCTCGGGCGCGGGCGGGCAGCACGTGAACACGACGGACTCTGCAGTGCGGATCACCCACATGCCCACCGGCATCGTGGTGACGAGTTCCGAGAAATCCCAGCACCAGAACCGCGACATCGCGATGAAAGCTTTGAAATCAAGGCTCTATCAGCAAGAGCTTGACCGCCGCAACGCGGCCATCAACGAGGCGCATGAGGCCAAGGGCGACGCAGGCTGGGGAAACCAGATCCGGTCCTACGTGTTGCAGCCCTACCAGATGGTCAAGGACCTGCGCACCAATCATGAAACCTCTGACACCAAAGGCGTGCTGGACGGGGATCTGGACGGTTTCATGGCGGCAACACTGGCACTTGATGTGGCCGGCAAAAGCCGGGCCGAGGCGCAAGGCGACAGCTGAGCCGCTGAACCGGTCAAAACCCGGCGCCAAAATCCTGATGCATGCGTGTGGCGCCAAGCCTGCTTGCTCCTTTGCGTTGTTTGCACCGCCACGCAGGGGCTGCAAAACCACGTCTGGGTTGCATCTTTTTTTCCCGTCACGGCGCGACTAGGCTTCGAACCGGGACCCCGGATAAGACCGGCGAGGAGGAAAAGAGTGGTGGAGAGGCTTTTTGGCGTGCCGACATTGCGGCCCGTTGATTTTGAGATGTTACAAAAGGCGGTGCAGCTTGGTTGGCGAGACTATCGCCAGGCGCCAAGTTTCGGCCTTCTCGTCGCTTCGCTTTTTGTTCTTGGCGGGTGGGCGATTGCTTGGATCACCCTGCAATCCGGCACCACGTTCTGGCTGATCCTTGCGGCCATCAGCTTTCCGATGCTCGGGCCCTTTGCGGTTGTCCAACTTTACGAGGTGTCGCGGCGGATTGAGGCCGGAGAACCGCTGGAATTCGGGGCCATATTCTCGGTCATGCTGGATCAGGGCCGTCGCCAGTTGCCGTCAATCTGCGCCATCATCGTTGTGGTCTTTTTGTTCTGGTTTTTCATCGGGCACATGATCTTTGCCTTGTTTCTGGGGCTGACCACGATGACCAACATCTCCTCCTCGATGGAGGTGTTTCTGACCCTGAACGGGTTGATTATGCTGGCGATGGGGACGGTTGTTGGCGGGCTGATTTCGCTGTTACTGTATATGCTCACCGTCTTGTCCATGCCCATGTTGCTGGACCGGGAATTGGATTTCGTTACGGCCATGATCACGAGCTACAAATACGTGCTTGCCAATGCAAGGGTCATGCTGCCCTGGGCGGCTTTCATAGTGGTGGCGACTTTTGTCGCCATGATCCCTTGGTTTCTGGGCCTGCTTCTGGTGCTGCCGGTACTGGGTCATGCCAGTTGGCATCTCTATAGCGAAATCTCTCATGAGGCTTCGGGCGCCGTTGTCGATGACGGTCAGGTCAATGCCTGATCCTCGCCAAGATGGGCCTTTTGCAGTCCCGAAAGCTGACCGCTGTTCACTGTGCCGCGCCGCCGTGCGGCACTCAGGATACGGGCCTGGTCATGCTCCAGATGCTCGTAGATCACCCGAGAGACTAGCCTGCCGTCGGTGCCGGGGCGGTTCAAAACCTGATGGCCACTCCAGGTCGGCGCGTCCGCCTCTGGTACCCGCGACAGGAATGTGGCGGCGCAACTCTGCGTGTCACGTCGCGAGGTGACCAGCATGAGCCCATCCTGCAGGCGGGTCACATAGCCTCGAAACTCGGCACGGCCTGCGGGGGGCAGTGTGGCATAGCCCCGAACAAGCATGCCACCGGCCCTGCGGAAGACCAGTATCAACCCCGTCAGAATACCGGCGGGCTCGGTACCTGTTCGGCATGTGAACTGATAAAGCCCTGACGGTAAGACGTCCTCGCCAAGCGCGCCGCGATCAAGCGGAAGGAAATCCTGTAGAAAGTCGCTGCCCAAGTGTGTTGTCGGCCGGGAAATGGCCGAGACGGGATGCAGCAGGATACGGGCATCGGTGCCGAAGAAGTTGCAGATCCGGTCCAGCACATCGGGGCGAGGGAAGCTTTCGCCCGAGAGGTAACGGTTGAACTGCGTTCTGTTGATCCCCAACTGGCGCGACAATTCCGAGATCGACCGGTAGTTTCGGGACAATTGACGCAGGTTCTCTCCGAAGATCATACGAAGTTGCGTCGGGGTCCGTTTTGTTCTTGGCATTACTGATCCGGTCACGGCAGGGAATGTTTGGCCAGAACCAGAAAACCGGGCCGAAGACCCGATCTATGACCGAAATAGCTAACTTTGACACGAAAAGGCACCGGTGGAGGCACCCTCACGACCGGAATCCTAGCCGCAAACGGTCAAAAATCAACCATCTTGGGTTATTATGGCTGCGCTTTTTTGGGCATATGCCCGTTATTTGCAAATCGCCTGTCTAGGCTTTGATCCCGCCCCTGACGGCGCGGGACCCGTGATTTCGCAGAGCAGGGTCGCTTAGTCGCCGCGCATCAGTGCAGCGACACCGGTGCGGGCAACCTCGGCCAACCCAAGGGGCCGCATCAGATCGGCGAATGCGTCGATCTTTTCGGGTGCGCCGGTGATCTCGAACACAAAGGAGTTCAGCGTGCTGTCGACCACGTTGGCCCGAAAGATATCGGCCAGCCGCAGTGCCTCGACCCGTTTGTCACCGCTGCCCACAACTTTGAACATGGCCAGTTCACGCTCGACCGAGGCACCTTCGACAGTCAGGTCATGGACGTCATGCACCGCCACGATACGCCCCAGCTGCGCCTTGATCTGTTCGATCACCTGCGGCGTCCCGGCCGTGACGATGGTAATGCGGCTGAGATGCCCGGCATGGTCCACCTCGGCCACGGTCAGGCTTTCGATGTTATAGCCACGGCCCGAGAAAAGCCCGATCACACGGGCCAGAACGCCGGGTTCGTTTTCCACCAGCACGGCAATGGTGTGGCGTTCCTGAACATCCGAGAAATTCGGACGTAGGTTATAGGCCGAATGGCGCTGCGCGCCTTTTTTGATTTGTAGGGCAGACATTTACGTCCCTTTCTTACATCTCGCGGCCAAGAGTTTTCGCAAACTCTTGGCAAATTTCTTCGAAGAAATTTGGCTACACCAAGACCGACCCTTTGGTGTCGATTACACCTTGGGTCTCGGCTTCACCCAGCAGCATCTCGTTATGGGCCTTGCCAGACGGGATCATCGGGAAGCAGTTCTCGTGTTTTTCCACCAGACAGTCAAAGATCACCGGTCCATCATAGTTCAGCATCTCCATGATCGCGTCATCCAGATCCTTGGGATCGGAACAGAGGATGCCCTTGGCACCGAACGCCTCGGCGAGTTTGACGAAATCGGGCAGGGCCTCGGACCAGCTATGGGAATAGCGTTCGCCATGCAGCAATTCCTGCCACTGGCGCACCATGCCCAAGCGTTCATTGTTCAGGATGAACTGTTTGACCGGCAGGCGGTACTGCACCGCAGTGCCCATCTCTTGCATGTTCATCAGCCACGAGGCTTCGCCCGCCACGTTGATCACCAACGCATCCGGGTGCGCCATCTGCACGCCGACCGAGGCCGGGAAACCATAGCCCATCGTGCCCAGACCACCCGAGGTCATCCAACGATTGGGGTCCTCGAAGCCCAGGAACTGCGCCGCCCACATCTGGTGCTGGCCCACTTCGGTACAGATATAACGGTCATGGTCCTTGGTCAGCGCCTCAAGGCGCTGCAAGGCGTATTGCGGTTTGATCGAGGTCTCGCTGTTTGTATAGGCAAGGCAATTGACCGCGCGCCAGTCGCTGATCTGTTTTTGCCACTGCGCCACATCGGCCTTCGCGATCTTGCGCCCGCGCGACTTCCAGACTTTCAGAATGTCCTCAAGTACATGCGCAACATCGCCTACGATCGGAATGTCGATGCGGATGACCTTGTTGATCGACGAGGGGTCAATGTCGATATGCGCTTTTTTCGAGTTCGGGCTGAACGCGTCGATGCGACCGGTGATCCGGTCGTCGAAGCGGGCGCCGACATTGATCATCAGGTCGCAGTCATGCATCGCCATATTGGCTTCATAGAGACCATGCATGCCCAGCATCCCGATCCAGTTCTCGCCCGAGGCCGGATAAGCGCCCAGGCCCATCAGGGTCGAGGTGATCGGAAAGCCGGTGGCATCCACCAGCTCGCGCAAAAGCTGGCTGGCCGCCTTGCCTGAATTGATCACGCCGCCGCCGGTGTAGAAGACCGGCTTCTTGGCGGTTTCCATGGCGGCGACCAACTCGGTGATCTCCTCCATGTCGCCTTTGACGGCCGGCTGGTAGTGGGATTCCGACGGCTTCGGCGGCGTGTACTCCCCGCTGGCAAATTGCACATCCTTTGGAATGTCGATCAGCACCGGACCGGGCCGACCGGCCGTGGCAACATGGAACGCCTCATGGATGGTCTTCGACAGCGCATCCGTGTCCTTGACCAGCCAGTTATGCTTGGTGCAGGGACGGGTGATACCGACGGTGTCGGCCTCCTGAAACGCGTCCGAGCCGATCATGAAGGTGGGCACCTGGCCGGTGAGAACCACGATCGGGATCGAATCCATCAACGCGTCTGTCAGGCCCGTCACCGCGTTGGTCGCGCCCGGACCCGAGGTCACCAGCGCCACGCCGGGCTTGCCAGTGGCCCGCGCATAGCCTTCGGCGGCGTGAACCGCGCCCTGCTCGTGGCGAACCAATATGTGGCGAATGTCGTTTTGCAGAAAGATCTCGTCATAGATCGGCAGCACGGCGCCACCGGGATATCCGAATACCGTGTCCACGCCCTGATCCTTGAGGGCCTGAACCACCATCTTTGCGCCGGTCATCTCACGTGTCATCTGCTTTGCTCCATTGGCGACATCCGTGTCAGCTTTCGTTCTGTCAGCATAAAAAAAGCCCCCGAAGGTTCGGAGGCGCATGGGTTCGATTATGGTCTACCGTTACCGGCCCATGCGCGTGTGTCCTACGATGACTACTAGGGTCGTCATGATCCCGAGGCTCCTTTAACTGCGACCGGACATTATGTGCGCATCCCGAGGGCGTCAACAGGCAATCAGATGAAAATCGTACCGGAATGTCCGGTTTTTGGACATTTTGTTGCGTGTGAGGTGCTCTGACGGACATTTCGCGCAATGTGATGTGTTTTGCTACCGACTTTGGCCGGAAAAATCGCCGGATTCCGGCATCTGACGGTCTGAAACAGGCCAGAACCAAGCGACTCGCAATGCCACGGTGGCGGGTAATGACCATGGAGGCTGCGATGGAATTGTACGAAGTCGTGGATCTGGGCCGGTATCCGCTGGATTGTCCGGGCAGTATGGCGCTGACGCGATTGATTTCCGACCTGCAGAGCGAGTTGGCCGAGGATGGCTGCGCGGTGCTGCCGGGCTTTGCCCACCCCTCGGGCGTGGCCGCCCTGGTTGCAGAGGCCGAGGCGGTGGCCGGCGCGGCGCATCGATCCTTCAACCGGACCAATGCCTATTTCACCAAGGACAACCCGGAACTACCCGCGTCCCACCCGGTGCGGCGCTTCTACGAGCGGTCGAATGCCTTTGTTCCCGCAGACAACTTCGTCAAAAGCGGACCGCTTCGCACGGTTTATGCGCATCCCTGCTTTTTGCCCTTCATCCGCGAGGTGCTGGATGAGCCGGAGGAGAGGTTCTTTCGCTATGACGACCCGCTCGCGGATGTGATTGTGAACGTGGTTGAGAAAGGGCAGGGCTTTCCCTGGCATTTCGATACCAACACGTACACCGTTACACTGGCGATCCAGAATGGCGAGGGCGGCGGAGCGTTCGAATACGTGCCCAGCCTGCGCAGCCCGACAGACGAAAACTTCCCCGCCGTCGCGCGGGTGTTGGACGGTGACCGGCGCCATGTGCGGCAGCTAGAGCTGCAACCCGGCGACCTGCAGATCTTTCGCGGCCGCCACTCCCTGCATCGGGTGACCGGGGTCGAGGGGGAGCAGAAGCGCTATGTCGGCATCTTCTCCTTCGTCGAGACCGAAGGCATGTGCGGCGGGATCGAACGCACGCGGCAACTCTACGGCCGCGTGCTGCCGCACCATATCGAACGAGCAGGGCGGCGGGAGGATCAGTTGTTGGATTGAGGTCTGACGGTGAAGCCAAGCTGCGTATCGACGGGCCGCGGTGCGGCGATCCGACCTGAGTGTCTAGGCAGTTTATTCCAGCCACTCCGCAGAACTTATATGTTGCGCGCGTGGCGAGCCAAATCGCCGTGCCGGGGGTCGGCCCGGCGATGCGCGGCGGCCTGCGGCCTTGATTCCGCGCATCCTTCCCGTACGAAACAAACAATAATCCAGCGATCTTTCTGCTAAGCCCGGGTTGAGTAGCTGAGTAGCGCCAAGGAGCGCGATCGATAAGCCAATCAACTGTATGTCTCAATCCGTCTTGGTACTACGGTTGTTGTTGGAAGTTTAGAAGTTGGGCCAATGCCCTGGCGTGGCAAGCTCTATGACATTTCCGGATGGATCCTCAAAATACAGGCTTCTTCCGCCACTTGGAAAAGCAACCTCTCCGGTGATCGCTACCTTTCGCGATAGCAGATAGCTTTTCCAGTCGTCAAACTCTCGCACGGAGATATGGAAAGCCATGTGAGCTGGGCCATCAGCTCTGTGACCTGGAATGAAACCGCCATAAAGCTCGTGATCCTGCGATGCAAAACCGCGATCGAATACCAGCAAAGCTTGGCTTGTTCCCGCGTCAAATGCCAGCATCGTGTCTGTTTGCATCATCAACTGAAGGTTTAAGACATCGGCATAAAAACCCAAACTCGCTTCAACACTGTCCGTATAGAGGACAGTTTCACATATGCCGCGTATTTTAGGTTTATCAGGCATGGTAGCTCCACACTACGCATCGTTGCGTTGAAAAACGCTAACCTGGAGGTAACGAACTGTCTATTGGTGTGCCGCGCTAGATACGGGACGGGACAAGCAAAAGCGCAGAGAAGTGAAAGGCTACCTTAAGACTGCGAAAGGTGCGGAAGTGTGGAGAAAGTTTTATAGTTTCAGATGGTTGCCGGAATTTCAAATGCAACAACCGCCAGGGTTGACCTTTTGTGATCATCCCATGGAGTTTAGAACCGACCACCCGTCCCCTGCAGCACACCATGTTCCAGCGCATAGCGGGTGAGGCCGGCGGTCGATGAAATGCCCAGCTTGCGCTTGATGTTCTTGCGGTGGGTCTCGACCGTGCGGACGGAGATATCCAGCGCAATAGCCACCTCTTTGTTCGACTTGCCCTGCGCCAGTTGCAGCAGGATCGTCTGTTCGCGGCCCGTAAGCGCCTCGCGGGTTTCGCCATCCTTGGGCTCCAATGATCCGCTGGCGCCGGTGCAGAGGTAGCGCTCGCCGCGCATCACCGCGTCGATGGCCTGTTTGATCTCGTCGGTGGGCACGTCTTTCAGGATATAGCCCATCGCACCATGGCTGAGCGCGGAGGAGATGTATTCGGAGCTGTCATGCATCGACAGGATCAGGATGCGCATTCCCGGTGCCCGTTCCAGCAGGATCTCGGTGGCGCTGAGGCCGCCGACGCCGGGCATGTTCAGGTCCATCAGGATCACGTCCGGTTGCAGCGCCAGCGCCTGATCCACCGCCTCTTGGCCGTTGTTCAGCGTGCCGACCACCGCGATATCGTCATAGCTCTCCAGAATGGACTGGATGCCCTCGGCAACCATCGGATGATCATCGACGATCAGAACGCGGATGGGCGTGTCGCTCATGTATTCACACTTCTCTGTTTCGGCGGCGCCTCTTCCTCGGGCGGAAGAAGGTGGCTCAATGGCAGCCGGACCTCGATCACGGTGCCGCTGTTTGAGCCGCGTGATGACAGGATGCGCAAGGTGCCGTCAAGCTGTTCGATCCGCTCCTGCATGTTGCGCAAGCCCAGACCCGCGCCCGAGCTGCGCCGGTCCTGCGGCAGGCCCTGGCCATTGTCGGCGATCCGCATGGTGGCGCCTTTCTTGTGTCCTCGCAGATCGATCGTGACCTTGCTGGCCCCGGAATGCCGTTCGATATTCGTCAGCGCTTCCTGGGCAATGCGATAGAGGGCGATCTTGCTGTCCTGATCCAGCCGGTTGCGGAACACGACGGTCGAGAATTCGGTTTCGATCCCGGTGCGTTCGCTGAAATCTTCGGTCAGCGCCTTGAGGGCCGGGCCAAGCCCCAGGTCGTCCAGCACGCCGGGCCGCAGGTCGCGGCTGATCCGGCGGACTTCGGTGATCGCGGTGCCCAGGTTGTCGAGACCTTTTTCCAGCGGTGGGGCCGCGCCGTCGCCATCGCCGCGCAGCAGCCGCCGCCGTGCATTGTCCAGCGCGTAGCGAACGCCGACGAGGATCTGGCTGATCCCGTCATGCAGCTCGCGCGCCACGCGCCCGCGCTCTTCTTCTTGCGCGTCAAACACCCGCTGGGTCAGTTCCTTGAGCTTGGCATCGGCCAACCGTCGCTCGCGGATATTCAGCACCATCCCGGACACAAAGACGATCAGCAACGCGGCCAGAACAATTGCGCCGATATAGAGGAACGCCCGGCGGGTCCGAGCCTCGACCTCGGCGCGGGCGGTGGCAACGGTGGCCAGCACATCGTCGATGAAAATACCGGTGCCCACGGCCCAGCGCCAGTCCTGCAGGCCCACCACATAGGCCACCATCATCGCCTCTTCCCCGGTCGAGGGCTTTTCCCACATGAAGCTGTGCCATCCCGCGCCCTGGCGGGCGAGCTGGATGAACTCATCCACGATGGGCGTTCCGTTGCTGTCAGTCAGACCTTCCCAGTTGCGGTTGATAAACTCGGTCTGGCGCGGGCTGACCAGGTTGTTGCCGTCATAGTCGTAGACAAAGAAGAACCCGTCCTTGCCGTAGATCATCGCGCTCAGCATCTGGCTGACTTGATCCTTGGCCTCCGCATCATCGGGATCGGCACGACCATAGATATGGGCAAAGCCGTTGCGGGCCTGGGTGACGTAATTGCGCAGCTCGGCCATCTTGGCCTGCAGCAATTGCTCCTCAAGCGTCTTGATCTCGCGTTCGGCGGTGGCGCGCGACTCGTAGGCGACCAGCACCGCGATGGCCGCAACCGCGATGACGAGCGGGATCGCGGCGATCAGCGACAGTTTCTGCGCATAGGTCAGGTGAAAGGGCAATCGGGCTCGTCGCATGAGCGAATCGTTACGCAATGATGAAGCGGGACGCAAAGAGTTTGCGCAGGTGTGACGCTTGTCTCGGTCTGACACTTCTCGGGCAAGATATGTCCGTCTTGCGCACAGATGCCCGACGTTTTCCCGCGAATTTGCGGATTTTCTACGCAGTAGTAGGTATTCACATCAGACTTCGGATCATTAGTCTGGCGCCACTCGAAACGGTCCGTCCGGGCAAAAATGATCCGGACATGAATTTAGGGGAGGACTAAACCTTATGGATCGCCGTTCATTTCTGAAAAATTCCGCACTGGGTGGCTCAGCCGCCGCGGCTACCGCTCTGGCCGCACCGGCTTATGCCCAGGGCAAGCGCACATTGACGATGGTCACCTCGTGGGGCCGTGGTCTGGCTGGTGTTTTTGATGCAGCGCAGAAGACTGCGGACAACATCAACGCTCTCAGCGATGGCTCGCTGACCGTCGAGGTCAAGGCGGCGGGCGAACTGGTTGGTGCGTTCGAAGTGTTCGACGCGGTCACATCGGGTCAGGCGGATATGTACCACGCCGCCGACTATTACTTCGTCAACCAGCATCCGGGCTTTGCCTTCTTCACCGGTGTGCCCTTCGGCATGACCGCGATCGAGATGAACAACTGGTATTATCACGGCAACGGCGCCGCGCTCTATGACAAGCTGGGAGAGATTTTCGGTCTCAAATCCTTCCTGGCCGGGAACACCGGTACTCAGGCAGGCGGCTGGTACAAGAAAGAAATCAACAGCCCCGAGGACTTTAACGGCCTGAAAATCCGCATGCCGGGACTGGGCGGCAAGGCGCTGGGTTACATGGGCGCCTCGGTTCAGAACATTCCGGGTGCCGAAGTATATCAGGCGCTGTCGTCGGGTGCGATCGACGCCACCGAATGGATCGGCCCATGGGCCGACGAAAAGGCCGGTTTCCAGGAGATCACCAAGATCTACTATGCGGCCGGTTTCCATGAACCGTCTGCGGGTCTGGCATTGGCCACCAACCGCGAGGTGTTTGAAAGCCTGACACCGGCGCAGCAGAAAATCATTGAAGTTTCTGCCGGTGACGCGAATATCTGGAACCTGTCGCAATATCTCATGAATAACGGCTCGGCTCTGGAACGGCTGAAGGCGGGCGGTGTGAAGGTACTGGAATTCCCCGACTCGGTCTGGGACGGCTTCGGCGAGGCCTCGAATAAAGTGTTCGAGGAATTCATGGGTGATGAACTCTTTGCTGAAATCTTCAACGACTACATGCCGGCGATGCGCTCGTCCTCCGGCTGGATTTCGGACTCGATCTCGACCTATCGCCGCCAGCGCGACCGCGTGTACGGCTGATCACATCCATTGTGATATCCGGGCCCTGCAGTCAGGGCCCGGACTCTTTTGCCGGGTCATGTATGATGAGACCGGTCAATCAATAAAACTGGGGCAACCATGCTGGACGGACTGGTCTGGATTATCCAAAATATAGGGCTGGCATTCTACAATTTCGGATATGCCATCACCCATCCGCAACTGTGGCTCGACTGGTCGGACAAGGAAGCGCTGATGCGCTTTGTCTACTATGGCGGCTCGGTCGAATTCTTCTTTGTCGTGTTCACGGCGTTTCTGATCGTCACCGCGATTGGCATCTGGAAAAACCAAGTGATGTGGGCCTGCGTGCGCGGGCTGGAGGCATTTGCCAACACCACCGGTCGGTTTTTTGCCTGGGCCGGGTTGTTGATGGTGCTTCAGCAGATCGTCATCGTGTTCATGCAACGAGTCTTTACGCGGCCCGACATATCGTTCGGGTTCGGCATCCCGCTACAGATGGATGTCAGCTGGTGGGCCGAAGAGCTTAAGCTTTACAATGCTTTGGTGGTGACACTTTGCGTGACCTACACGTTTGTTCAGGGTGGGCATGTGCGGGTCGATTTGATCTATTCCGGCATCAGCCACCGTGCGAAACGTGTGATCGATATGTGCGGCTCGGTGCTGTTCATGATGCCGACCGCGGTTCTGGTCTGGATGTATGGCTGGTTCTTCATGTGGCGGCACCTGATCGTGCCGAAACCCTCGGCAAGTGACACGATAGACCGGCTGTTGCTGAAGGCGCGCGCCGTGCGCTGGAATGTCGAAACCATCGGGTTCAGCCCCAACGGATTCAATGGCTATTTCCTGTTCAAGATCCTGCTGGTGATCTTTGCGGGCATGGTCTTTCTGCATGCCGTGGCCTTCCTCTACCGCTCGTATCTGGAGTTTGTGGAAGGCGAGGCGAGTGCGGGCAAATACCTCGACAAGGACAGCCTTGGCGAGGGCGAAGAAGCCTATGAAGGCGCACATTAGGGACAGGACAAAACACAATGCTATTCGGTCTTGATGGCGTCGAAATCGGCCTAATCATCGTCTTTCTTTGCCTTTTCGGAGGCATCCTCAGCGGCTTTCCGGTGGCCTTTGCCATCGGTGGGGCCGGTATCATTTCCTTTGCGATCATCGCCGCGCTCGACAGTGCGGGGCTGCTGATCCACCAGGCCATCGACACGTCGTCGCAGGCCTATCGCGATCTGGTGAATTCGGGTGTGAAACCGGATGTCATTTCGGTCTTCCGAAACCCCGATTTGCCAAGGATCGCCGAACCGGTCTTTGTCAATGGCTGGGAAACCGCGCTGGACCGCAATGTGTCCTTTATCGTCAACCGCATCAACGAGCGAGTGTTGGCCGGGCAATCCATTGAAACGCTGCTGGCCGTGCTGATGTTCGTCCTGATGGGCATCACGCTGGAGCGATCCAAGATTGCCAACGATCTGCTGACCACCATGGCACGCGTCTTTGGCCCGCTGCCCGGCGGTCTGGCCGTGTCCATCGTGGTTGTGGGCGCGTTTCTGGCCGCCTCGACCGGCATCGTCGGCGCGACCGTGGTGACCATGGGCCTGCTGGCCCTGCCGACCATGTTGCGCAACAACTACTCACCGGAACTGGCCACAGGTGTGATTGCGGCCTCGGGCACGCTTGGGCAGATCATTCCGCCCTCGATCGTGATCGTTCTCCTGGGCACGCTGGCGGGCGATCTCTATTCCACCGCGCAGGAAACCCGCGCGCAGGAGGCCGGGTGCACCGATGCGCTGACTTACCTTGGCGAACCGGCCGTTGTCTCGGTGGGCACGCTGTTTCAGGCGGCTTTGCTGCCGGGTATTTTGCTGGCGTTGCTCTATGCGCTCTATGCGTTTGGCTATGCGCTGCTGAACCCGGAAAAGGCACCTGCGGTAACCATGTCCGGCGGGGGTGGTGACCCGATCACCCGTGCCGAGGGGCTGACCTGGTTCCTGGCGGCGCCTCTTGGCCTGATCGGCGGCGCTATTCTGCTGGGCAGCGTAGGTCTGATCGGAAGCCAGAACATCAGCGTATCCAGCTTTTCCGATGCGGGCACCACGGCAAGCCTGCGGACCAATGTGTCTGCTGAATGTCAGGCCTCGATGATCGAATTGCACGGGCAGTCTGCCTGGGATGAGGCCGTGGCCGAGCAGCAAAAGCTGGACGAAGCGGGTGGCACACAACAGGCCGAGCGCCTGACACCGGAAGAGATTGAGGCCGCTCAATTGGCCAAGATCGCAGCGGCGCCGCCGATTGGTACCGGCATCGCGGTTATTACGGTCCTGCTGGGTCTGACGCTGGTGCTGGGCCGGGGCATCGCGCCGTCGCGGGACGCCAAGCCACTGATACTGGGTGCAATTGGTCTGATCTTGCTGCTGATGGCGGATGCGACAGTGATCGCGCCGACTACCTCATCTGGAGTGACGGTTCTGATCATCGTGCTGCCCTTGTTGCTGGCGCTATATGGCTGCAAGACCGCCGCCGCGCGCTGTGCGGAAAACGATCTGATCCGGGTGGTTTTCCCACCCTTGGTCCTGATCATCGCCGTGCTGGGTTCGATCCTGGGCGGCATCACCAACCCGACGCCCGCCGCGGCGCTGGGGGCGGGTGGTGCGATCATGCTGGCTGCTTATCGCAAGCTCAAGGATGAGGGGCGCTCGGCCAACATGATCATCTGGTCGACCTTCGCGATCATCATCTGCGTGCTGATCGGGGTGAATTTCGACCTGCGGATCAATCAGGACGGTGTGACGCTGGAAAGCTGGATCGCATTCTTCTTCGCCTATGCCGCTTACCTCTACGCGCTGCTGGGTCTGCTCTTTGGCTGCTGGGTTCTGTTTGCGGGCGGGGTGCTGACGCCGGTTGTGCGCGAGACGGCCAAGGTGACCTCGATGGTGTTCACCATCTTGATCGGCTCGCAACTTCTGAACCTGGTGGTAATCTCGTTCGGCGGAGAGCACTATATCCAGCAGTTCCTGAAGAGCTTCGACAACGAGTTCACGGTTTTCCTGATCGTGATGCTGGTGCTCTTCGTGCTGGGCTTCGTGCTCGATTTCCTCGAAATCATCTACATCGTGATCCCCATCGTGGGGCCGGTGATCTATGGCGGATCGTTTGACCCGAAATGGGTGACGATCATGGTGGCGGTAAACCTGCAGACCTCGTTCCTGACACCACCCTTTGGCTTTGCGCTGTTCTATCTGCGCGGGGTGGCCCCGAAAGAGGTGACGACAGGCCATATTTATCGCGGTGTCCTGCCCTTCGTGATCATCCAGGTGGTGGGCATCGCGATCCTGTGGTTCTTCCCGGCCATTGTAACGATTGTGCCGGATCTGATCCCGAACTGATCCCAGCGCCGGAGATGCAAAAGGAGGCCGAAGCCGGCCTCCTTTTTTCGTTCCTCAGGCTGCGCTTTTTTGATGCGTGATGCTCTCGAAGGCGCGTTCCGTCTCGTGGTCGATTTCCAACCCGCTGGGGTCGAACGTGCCCGCATCGGGGTCGTTGAACACGGTGTGGTCCAGCTTGCCGACCCGCTGTCCGACAATTGTCGTGACAACCGCGTCGCCGGTGATGTTCACCACGGTCCGCATCATGTCGACGATCCGGTCGACCGCAAGGATGATTGCGATCCCTTCCAGCGGCATGCCGAGCTGGTTCAGAACCATGGCGAGCATCACGATGCCCACACCCGGAACGCCTGCGGTGCCAATCGAGGCCAGAACCGAGATTGAGATCACGGTCAGATAGCCGCCCAGACCCAGATCCATACCATAGGCATTGGCCAGGAACACGGTCGCCACACCGTGCATGATCGCGGTGCCGTCCATGTTGATCGTCGCGCCCAGCGGGATACCGAACGAGGCCACCGACCGGTCAACGCCGATCCGCTGCGTTACGCATTGCATGCTGGCCGGGATCGTGGCGTTAGAGCTGGAGGTCGAGAAAGCAAAGACCTGAGCCGAGCGCATCTTCCTCAGGAACGCCAGCGGGCTGAGCCCGGTGCAGACATAAAGCAGTACCATCAGCGTGACGCAGAGGTGGAAGACCAGCGTCAGGCTTATCGTGGCCAGATAGCCGATCACGGGCGCGAACAAGCTGAACCCTTCCAGCGCAAAAGTCTTGGCGATCAGGCAGAACACACCGATCGGGGCAAAGGCCATTACGATCTGGACGATTTTCATCGCCAATTCGTTCATGAACTCGCAGCCCTCGACAAATTTCTTTGCCTTGGTGCCCAGCATCAGAACGGCAATCCCCACGACCAGCACATAGAAGATGATCTGCAGCATCTCACCATTGGCCAACGCCTGAATCGGGTTCTTGGGAATGATGTTGGCCAAGATCTCCCAGGTGCTTTGCTGGGTGGCAACACTTACTCCGTCACCGGCGAGTTGCACGCTGTTGAACCCCGTGCCCGGTCCGATGAGACTGGCAAAGATCAGGGCGGTGATGACGGCGAGTGCGGTGGTCGCCAGATAGGTGACAAAGGTCAGCCCGCCGACGCGCCCCAATATCTTGATGTCGCCGATACCCACGACCCCGCAGAGCAGTGAGAAGACCACCAGCGGCACAACGAGCATCTGTAAGGCGTTCAGGAACATCTGGCCAATCATGGCAAAGAGCCCATTGACCAACCCGTCCTGAAGGGCAGGGATGGCGAGGTAGTTCAGGCCCAGCCCGAGGATCGCACCCAAGCCAAGCGCGATCAGGATCTGTGTCGTCAGTGTCGCCGACAACAGTCGGTGTGTTGCATGCACCATGGTTTTTTCCCTCCAAAAACCGAAATCGTCCCGGCGGCCGGATTAGGCCGCAGTGAAAGGGCCAGCGCCCTGTCCTGGGGCCCGGCGAGAAAGTTTCAGATGTGTGATAGGCGTCGCTAAGGCTCGACATACTTGGTGACGCAACGTCACCATTCAAGTGCGTCGAGAACGAGCAGAGGGCGATTCTTCATTAAGTTCCGTTAATGGTCGGAAGCGTGGCCCAAATCCATTGATGGTGGTGTAAAATAACTTTTTCTTATCAGTTGGTTGTCGAGTCTATTTAAACTCAATCAGATCCCAGCGGTTGCCGAAGGGATCGCGCCAGACCGCAACGGTCCCATAAGGTTCATGGCGCGGCTCTTCTTCAAACAGCACACCCGCGTCCGTCATCTTCGCATGGTCGCGGGCGAAATCATCGGTGCTGAGGAAGAATGCAACCCGCCCGCCGGTCTGGTTGCCGATGGCGGCGTCTTGCTCTGGGCCGTCCGCCCGCGCAATCAACAGCGACCCGGCGCTGCTGCCCGGCGGGGTCACCCGAACCCAGCGTTTGTCGCCGCCCAGGTCCACATCCTGATCGAGGGTAAAGCCGAGCTTGCCCACATAAAACGCAATCGCGGCATCATAGTCAGGCACCACAAGCGTGGTTGCAAATAGCTGCTGGGTCATCTTGGCACTTACTTGGTCGGCCAGCGGTCGGGCAGGCTGATATTGGCGACTTGCTCGGCAATCGGATCGGTCGAGAGCGGATGCGTGTCCGCCTCATAGGTCTTTGGATCACGCATCTTTTGCCAGGCGCCTCGATGATAGACCTCAAGCCCCGAAAACCGCGCCTTGTAGCCCATTTTGGGGCTGCCAGGCACCCAATAGCCCAGATAGACATAAGGCAGACCCGCCTCGCGCGCGATCTCGATGTGATCGAGGATCATGTATGTGCCCAGGGATTTCTGAGGCTGGTCGGGCTCGTAGAAGGAATAGACCATGCTCAGCCCATCCTCCAACACATCGGTCAGACTAACCGCCGTGAGATCGCCGCTTTGCTTGTCGGCATATTCGATCACTCGACTGCGGATCGGCGTTTCTTCGATCATCGCAGCGAATTCGAAGACATCCATGTCGGCCATTCCACCATCGGCGTGGCGCGCATCGAGATAGGTGCGGAACAGCTCATATTGTTCGTCGGTGGCCCAAGGCGAGGTCGCTCGCCGCTCCAGCGTCCGATTGCGGCGCAGGGTGCGTTTCTGCCCCTTGTTCGCGGTAAAGGCCCGGACATCTATCCGGGCCGACAGACAGGCCGCGCAATCGGAACAGGATGGGCGGTAGAGCACATTCTGCGAGCGCCTGAACCCCTGTTGCGACAACGCGTTGTTGAGGTTGTCCGCCCCTTCACCCTGCAGCGCCGTGAACAGCTTGCGCTCCATCCGACCGTCCAGATACGGGCAGGGTTGCGGGGCGGTCACGTAGAACTGAGGCGCTATCGGCAGCGTGTGGCGCATGAATGGTCCCTAAACAATGGCTTGCAGCGATGATAGCAACCGATTCTGGACCCGCCAAGCAGGGATTACGCCCTCAGGCGATTGCGCGTCGATTGATGGCAACTGTGCCAAGGACGGTGTCGCTCAATCCCTGTCCGCGCGATCCGGTCAGCATCATGATGATTGAGATCACTTGCAGGATCGGAAAGGCCATTGAGATCGTATAGCCCGCCGTATGCGCCAGCGCCTGACCGGAATCCAGCCTCGTGCCATCTTCGTCGCGCAGTTCGACCCCGACAAAGCGCATGCCCCAGGTGGAGGAACCCGATGCAATGGTGGCGGTGCGATAGACGAACCCGATCACCAGATAGAGCAGCGGGAAGAAGAACAGGCCCAGAAAGGCCGTGAGGGGCAGGGCGACCAGGCTCAACAGGATGATCACGAGGCTGTCGAATACCCAGGCGAAAAAGCGCTTCGCGGGGACCGAGGCGTAGAATTCGGGCTGATAATCGGGATTGGGCAGATGGGTCATGGCTTACATATCAGAAAAGATGGGGATGCCCCGCCGCTTGGGCGGGGCCGGTCTGTTTCGGGGGGTAGTCTAGATCGGTCAGGCCTTGCTGTCGCCGTCGGTTTCAGGGTCTGAATCAGAGGCCGCTTCGCGGTTGGAGCGGCTCCGCTCATCCATGAACTGGTCAAACTCGGACTTGTCCTTTGCCTCGCGCAGACGCTCCAGGAAGGCTTCGAAATCATGCTGTTCCTGTTCAAGACGGGCCAGCGTGTCGGCCTTGTAGGCGTCAAAGGCCGAGTTGCCGGTGGGGGTCATTGCCCGCATTCCGTGGCGGGGCCAGGCGGCGCTGCGGCTGCGGCAGGATTTGCTGAACATGCGTTTGCTCCAGATCATATAGGCAAGAAGGGCGAGGCCGACAGGCCAGAAAAAGATGAACCCAAGGACCATAGCGGCGATCCAGGCGCCTTTGCCCTTGCTGTCCATCCAGGCTTCGGTCCGCTGAAACCACCCTTGGCTCGAAGGGGCAACGGCGGGTTCGGTCATCGTGTTCATTGTTGGTTTCTCCAGATCGAGGGGATGTAAATCGCTTTCACATCATACCAGATGGGGGCGGGCCGCTTCATTGCAAGAGTGGATGTAAAACTTTTTTACATTCAGCCCGCGTTGACCTGTTGGCGTCGGAATGGTCTAGGTGCACTCATGACCGGTTCTTTCGAAATCACCCGCCTGCCGCTGGCTTTTGATCCCGAGTTGGGTGTAGAGGCCCGTGCGCTGGTTCCGGGCCTGTCCGGCGATCATGCACAGCTTATCGAAGGTGCAGGCGGCAGCAGCCCCTACCTCAAAGGTCTGATCGAGAAAGAGGCCGATTGGTTGCCTCAGGCGCTTGGCGAACCCGATGCTGCGATGCGGGCGGTTCAGATGGCCTGCGATGCGCTGCCGCCCGACCAGTTGAAGCCCGGCCTGCGTCAGGCAAAACGGCGGGTCGCGCTGCTTACGGCTTTGGGGGATCTCTCCGGTGCCTGGCCCTTGGAAAAAGTCACTGCGGCGCTGACGGATTTTGCCGACCTTAGTGTCGGGTTGGCAGCTAAGGCTGAGATCGCCGCATTGATCCGGCGTGGCAAGCTGCCGGGTCAGAGCGAAGACGATGTTGACGTGGCCGCCGGGATGGTGGTGCTGGCGATGGGCAAGATGGGCGCGCATGAGCTGAATTACAGCTCTGATATCGACCTGATCGTGCTCTTTGACGAAACCCGGTACGACCCTGACGACTTCTTTGAGGCGCGGCAGGGCATGGTGAAGGCCACGCGCAATCTTTGCGCGACGCTCAGCGATAAGACAGCTGATGGCTATGTATTCCGCACCGATCTGCGCTTGCGGCCCGATCCGGCGGTCACTCCGGTTTGCATGGCGATGGAGGCGGCGGAACGATACTATGAAAGCCTTGGCCGGACATGGGAACGCGGGGCCTATATCAAGGCGCGACCCTGCGCTGGCGATCTGGAGGCCGGGCAGCGCTTTCTCAAGACACTCAGGCCCTTTGTCTGGCGGCGGCATCTGGATTTCGCGGCCATTCAGGACGCCCACGATATGCGGCTTCGCATCCGTGAAAACAAAGGCACCGGCGGCGCGCTGCAGGTTCCCGGCCATGACATGAAACTGGGGCGCGGCGGCATTCGCGAGATCGAATTCTTTACCCAGACCCGGCAGTTGATCGCCGGCGGGCGCGATCCCGATCTGCGCTTGCGCGGTACGGTAGAGGGCTTGCAGGCGCTGGCCAGCAAGGGCTGGGTGCCCCAAGAGGTGGCAGATCAGTTGACCACGCATTACCGCGCCCATCGCGAGATCGAGCATCGCATTCAGATGGTGCATGACAACCAGACCCACAAAGTGCCAAAGACCGAAGACGGGATCGCCCGCGTCGCCTGCCTGATGGGCACCACACCCGAAGCGCTCAGCGCCGATCTGGCCGAGCGGCTCGCTATCGTGCATGAACTGACCGAGGATTTCTTCGCACCCGATGCCAGCCCCGTCGCCGCGCCACAGCCCGAGATCGACTTTGACGCGTCGATCCTGGCGCGCTGGACGACCTATCCCGCGTTGCGGTCGCAGCGGGCACGACGCATTTTTGATCGGCTCCGCCCGGAACTGCTAAACCGACTTGCTCGCACAACCAAACCCGAAGAGGCCTTGATGGCGCTGGATGGGTTTCTGGCGGGCTTGCCTGCGGGGGTACAGCTTTTTTCGCTGTTCGACGCCAATCCGCATCTGATCGACCTGCTGATCGACATTGTCGGCACTGCGCCGGAACTTGCAGGCTACCTCTCGCGCAATTCTTCGGTGTTTGACGCGGTGATTGGCGGCAGCTTTTTCGACGACTGGCCTGGGCGCTCGGCGTTGCAGTCGGACCTGTCCGATCGATTGGCGGGGGAAACCGACTATGAACGACGCTTGGATCTGGCGCGCGGGTGGAAGAAGGAATGGCATTTTCGGGTTGGGGTCCATCATTTGCGGGGCCTCATCGATGGGGCCAGTGCCGGGGCGCAATATGCCGATCTGGCCGACGCGGTGATCCTGTCGCTGCTGCCGGTCGTGATGGGCAATTTCGCGATCAAACACGGCCCGGCACCGGGGCGGGGCGTGGCGGTTCTGGGCATGGGATCGCTTGGAGCGGCGCAACTGAACGCGGCTTCTGACCTCGACATGATCCTGATCTATGACCCGGAAGAGGCCGAGTTTTCGGACGGGCCGAAACCGCTGGCGGCACGGACTTACTTTGCCCGGCTGACCCAGGCGCTGATCACCGCGCTGACCGCGCCGATGGCGCAGGGTCGGCTCTATGAGGTCGATATGCGCCTGCGTCCCTCGGGCAATCAGGGGCCGGTTGCGACAAGCTGGGCCAGCTTCACCAATTACCAGCGCAACGAGGCATGGGTCTGGGAACATCTGGCGCTGACGCGGGCGCGGGTTGTTGCGGGCAATGAGGGGTTGGGCAGTGATATCGAGGTGTTCCGCCGGGATTTGCTGAGCCAGAGACAGGATCGCCAGAAGGTGTTTTCCGAAGTCTCGGAAATGCGCGACCGGCTGGCGGCGGCCAAGACGCCTTCGGGTCTCTGGGACGCCAAGACCGGCGCCGGCCGGATGCTGGATATCGAATTGATGGCGCAGACCGGCGCGCTTTTGTCCGGCAGCGCCGAGCGCGATGTATCGGCCGGGTTGGACGGTGCGGTCGCTGCCGGTTGGCTGAGTGTCGCAGAGACACGGCAACTGCAGGGTAGTTATGAGCTATTTCTGTCGGTGCAACAGGCGGCGCGGTTGCTGTTGTCTGATGAGGCAATCGATAGTGACACGATCGGCGAGGGGGGTGTGGCGTTCCTCTGCCGCAGCAGCGGGATCGACCGGATCGACGCATTACAGGCCGCGCTGGCAGCGGCGTATGAAACAAATGCCGGGATCATCTCGGCAGCGGTGGCAGGTGGCGCGGATGGCACAAGAGACTGATCTTCTGGACCCCAAGGGGCTGATACGGGAAGCCTATCGCATCGACGGGATTACCCCGCAGGAATGCCGCAGCATCTTTCTGGATTGGGCGCTGAGCCTGGCTAACGGGGTCGATCAGAAAACAGCACTGCGATCACTTCATGGCCGGTTCGCATCTGAGCATCCGGAGCATCCGATGACCGAGGTGTTGGCGCAAGGCATGGCTGCCGCGCAAACCCCCAGACGCCGGGGCGGCTGGCGCAGCCGCGAGCGCGGCTGATTGGTCACACCTGCGCAACAAAATTTATCCAAAACGCAGATCGTCCCATCCTTGCCTCATTTTCCCGACAAGACATTGTCTTGAGGCGGGTTTCTTGCGGAACCTCAAAAAAACATAAGGAGCAGGAACAATGTATTCCATGCGAGCAGTGGCCCTTATCGGGCTTGGGTTGGGCGTCAGCGCCTGTTCGGCTCTCGATCTGCCAAGCCGGGATTCCGGCATTCCCGAATTGCCATTGGTCGAAACCTCGACCCTGCCAGCGGCAGGTTCGGACGACCCCGTGGTCATCTCTACGCCCGAGGCCGTCGAGGCGCGGCAATTGGTCGTGCACCCGGTTGCCGATGCAGAGGACGAAGAGAGTGAAAAGGTGGTTCCCATCGCCTCTCCGGTCTCGGTCCATTCGGTCCAGGTGCGTGTGCCAAGGTCACTGAAAGTATCGGAGCGCAACAGATATCTGCCGTTTGGCGACATCGTCTGGCGTGAAGATCCCATCGGGGACCGGCATGCGCAGGTGCAAAAGATCATGCAAGATGCCCTGATGCAGGGGGTCACCCCGCTGGAAGGGCCGGGCCTGGTTGACGTCGAGGTCGAACTGGTGCGCTTTCACGCGATCACCGAAAAGGCGCGCTATACGACCGGCGGCGTACATGCGATCACCTTTGATTTGACGCTGAGAGATCCCGAAACCGGCGCGATGGTAGTTCCGCAGCGCCGTATCCGCGCCGATCTGGAGGCTTATGGCGGCCAGCAGGCGATCAATGCCGAGGCGCTTGGCGTGACGCAGAAGGCGCGGATTTCCGAGCATCTGAGTGACGTGATCCAGGAGGAACTGACTAGCCCCGAAGGGTACCAGAACGCAAAGCTGGGTGTCTTCCAGATATTGAATGCGCTCTGAGGCTTTCGCTCGCGCTGCGATGCACGTAAGAGGGCGCCATGACCGCGCCCTCTCTGCTTTCCGACCGCCCCCGTGTCCGCCTGAAACCCAAGGCCAATGCCCGCGCCATCCGGCATGGCTTTCCCTGGGTCTATGCAAATGAGCTGGTAACCGACCGCCGCACCAAGAAACTCGCGCCCGGCACCCTCGCGGTGCTTGAGGATGAAGGTCGCGCGCCGCTGGGGTTGGTCTCAATCAATCCGGCCTCCAAGATCATCTGCCGGATGCTGGATACGGCGCCCGATGCCGTGTTGGATCAGAGTTGGTTCGAGGCGCGTTTGACCCGCGCGCTCGCCTTGCGCGAATGCCTGTTCGATGCGCCCTTCTACCGGCTGGTGCATGCCGAGGCGGACGGGTTTCCCGGTGTGATCATCGACCGGTTCGGCGAGACCTGCGTAATCCAGCCCAACGCCGCCTGGGCCGAAGCGCATCTGGAGCTATTGACCGAGGCGCTGATTTCCGTGACCGGGGTGCGGACGGTACTCAAGAATGGCTCGGGCCGCACCCGCGCGCTTGAGGGGCTGGATGATGCCAGCGCGGTGCTGCGTGGAACGGAACCCGCCGCGCCGGTGCCGGTGCCGATGAATGGCGCGACATATCTGGCGGATCTGACCGGCGGGCAGAAAACCGGGTTGTTCTACGATCAGCGCCCCAACCACGCCTTTGCCGCCCGTCTGGCCCAGCCCGGCGCGCAGGTGTTGGATGTGTTTTCCCATGTCGGTGGCTTTTCTTTGGCCATGTTGGCGGGCGGCGCTGGGGACGCGCTGTCGGTCGACGGATCGACCGCCGCGCTGGCTCTGGCCGGGCAGGGGGCCGAGGCTTCGGGTTTCGCTGACCGTTTCTCCACCCGTCAGGGTGACGCGTTCGAGGTGCTGGCTGCCTTGGGCGAGGAGGACCGCCGCTTTGACGTGGTGATCTGCGACCCGCCTGCCTTTGCGCCGAACAAACAGGCGCTTGAGGCCGGTCTGCGCGCCTATGAGCGGGTGGCGCGGCTGGCAGCCCCGCTGGTCAAGCCTGGCGGTTATCTGGGCCTGTGTTCCTGCTCGCATGCGGCGGATCTGTCGCGCTTCCGCAGCGCCTCGGCGCGCGGGATCGGGCGGGCAGGCCGGCAGGCGCAGCTGATCCATACGGGCTTTGCCGGGCCGGACCATCCGCTGATGCCGCAACTTGCCGAAAGCGGCTACCTCAAGGCGCTGTTTTTCCGGCTGTGAGGGCGGTTCTCGACACTTGCGTGATCTTCCCCACGATCATGCGCGAGATGCTGCTGGGCGCGGCGGAGAAGGGGCATTTCCAGCCACAATGGTCGGACCGCATTCTGGAGGAATGGGCGCGTGCCGCCGCGCGGTTGGGACCCGAAGGCGAGGTGCAGGCCCGCGCCGAGGCCGTACTCATGAACGCCGCATGGCCCAAGGCGCAGGTGGCGCAAGCGCCGGGGATCGAGGCGCGGCTCTGGCTGCCCGATCCGGCGGATATCCACGTGCTGGCCACGGCGATCGCTGGCTCTGCGGACACTATCATCACGCTCAACGCCAAGGATTTTCCCCGCAACATCCTCGCCGAAGAAGGGTTGACCCGAATTGATCCAGACGGGCTGCTCTACCAGTTCTGGCTGCAGGACCCGACTGGCATCGAGGCCGTGGGCCGCTCGGTTCTGGCTAAGGCGCGGGCGCTGTCGGATGGGGAGTGGCAGATGCGGCCGCTCTTGAAAAAGGCGCGCCTGCCACGGCTGGCCAAGGCGCTGGCAGCGATCACCTGACATGTCTCAGGCGTCGGTTTTCCAGCGCGCCTCAAGTTTTTCCAGCGCTGCGATGCGGTCCTGGGTCTTGGGATGACTCATCAGCCAGGCCGGGGCCACGCCAGCACGCTGCTGGGTGAGGTCTTCGAGCTTGGTAAATAGCGACTTTTGCGGCGCGACGCCGATCCCGGCCTTGGTCAGCAACGCGGCGGCATATTCATCGGCTTCATACTCGTCCGAGCGCGACAGGTGCGAGGCCAGCAGACCGGTCAGCATATTTGCGATCATCGCGCCCACGAAAGGAATAAATCGGTTCAACACCATGATCAGCGCGGTGCGCAGGGCGTTCTGGCCCGAGAAATCGATCATCCGCCGTTTCGCGTGCCCCAGCGCCACATGGCCCAGCTCATGAGCGATGACGCTGGCCATCTCTTCGGCGCTGACCTCGCCACTGCGAAACTTGCGATAAAACCCCCGCGTGATGAAGATGCGCCCATCCGGCGCGGCCAGCCCGTTCACCGGATCGATCTCGTAGATGAAGACCGGGATACGCTGCAGATCGAGCGCCGCCGCCAGCCGGTCGGTGATCCGCTTGAGCGCCGGATCAGCCAGTTCGGTCGACTTCTGATCCAACTCCCGATGCGTGCGCCAGACCGAGACGCGGTACATCACTAGCGCGTAGAGGATGGCCAGAAGGATCGGGGTGAACTTCAGCATGGGGTAGATATGTGGGCTTGCAGGTCGGGAGGCAAGGGAAAGCTACCGACAGGGCACTCGGAGAAGCAATTAACGATTGCGGGTGTTGTCGCGAATGACGACCTTGCCGAAAGCTCTGGACCGAATTCGCAGTGTTGAAACTAGTCTTTGTCCACTTGCAATATCACGCCGAACCATGTCGCGCCTTTAGGTATTGTCGGTGTAGAGAAAACAAATCCGTAGAACATTGCCGGAGCATCATCAATTTTAGTTCTGCTGGCAAACCGCTTTTCTACGCGGTTTTCGAAGGGAACAGAGTTAATGTTTGCATAGATCAATTTTTGAAACTCGGCTTTGGAGTACTCTTTAGCATTGAACGGGATTCGCATATGTTTTTCAAATTCTTGAACGGATTCTTCGGACATGAAAGAAAACTGGCAGCTGTATCTGTCTTTGTGCTCGCGAAGCAAAAAATCGAGTGCAAATTTCGAGTGCTCGAACCATCCATTCGGCTTACGTTCAAAGTCGCGCGAGAACCTGTCGATTTCCGCGTCTTCGAAGGCCGGAGCTGAACCATAGCAAAGGTCCACAAAAGTACCCAAACCGAGATCAATATCAACGGGTTGCCGATCCTCAACTTCAATGGTGTATTCCCTCGCGGGGTTTGTGCAGGATTGAACCAAACACGTTGCTGCCACGGCGATTAGCGATAGTCTTATGCCCGAATAGAATTTCATAAGGTATCCGTTTAGTCTCATTGATCTACTTGGCGTTCTGGAAAGTTGTACAACAGGCTCGCCACTGAGTTTTCTTGGTGGAAAAAGCTTAGGGTCAGGATGCATTGATTTTCAAAGCGCTGCGTGATTCACGGCTCGAAAAACGGAGCGGTGATATGAGCGACCTTTTCTGGCTGACCGACGAGCAGATGGCCAAGCTTTCCCCTTTCTTCCCACGGTCGCATGGC
>JBFOME010000019.1:0-99062 GCA_040830705.1 Paracoccaceae bacterium
CACGCCCTTGCCCAGATAGCGCGCCTTGTCGCCATCGCGCTTCTCGACCGCCTCATAAGCCCCGGTCGAAGCCCCCGACGGCACCGCAGCCCGGCCCAACGTGCCATCCTCAAGCACAACATCAACCTCAACCGTCGGATTACCGCGGCTGTCCAACACCTCACGCCCAAATATGTCGATGATCACGCTCATTATGGTCGCCCTCAGATCAATTTACCCATGGCGACAGCAGTATCCGCCATACGCATCGAGAAGCCCCATTCATTGTCATACCAGCTGAGGACACGGCACATATTGCCATCCATCACCTTGGTCTGATCGGTCGCAAAGATTGACGAATGCGGGTCGTGATTGAAATCCATCGAGACCAGCTTTTCGTCGGTCACGCCCAGAATGCCCTTCAATGGGCCCTCGGCTGCCGCGGTGATCGCTGCGTTGATCTCTTCGGCGCTGGTGTCGCGATTTGCCTCGAAGGTCAGGTCAACCACTGAAACGTTGGGGGTCGGCACACGGATCGCCACGCCGTCCAACTTGCCATTCAGCTCGGGCAGGACCAGCCCAACGGCCTTGGCAGCACCGGTCGAGGTCGGGATCATGTTCGAAGCCGCCGCCCGCGCGCGGTAGAGATCCTTGTGCAGCGTGTCCAGTGTTGGCTGGTCGCCCGTATAGGAATGGATCGTGGTCATGAAGCCCCGCTTGAGACCCACCGCATCATTCAATACCTTGGCCACCGGCGACAGGCAGTTGGTGGTGCAGGAAGCGTTCGACACGACAAGATCGTCGCTGGTCAGCGTGCCGTCATTCACGCCAAATACGATGGTCTTGTCCGCATCCTTGCCGGGAGCCGAGATCAGAACCCGTTTCGCGCCGTTTTCCAGATGCGCCTGACAAGCCTCTTTCGACGTAAAGATGCCGGTACATTCCAGCACCACATCCACATGCCCCCAGGGCAGATCGGCCGGGTTGCGGATGGCGGTTACCTCGATCGGGCCGCGGCCGGCATCAATGGTGGTCTCGGTCGTGGTGACCTCGGACGGGAACCGACCATGCACCGAGTCGTAGCGCAGCAAATGCGCGTTCGTCTCGACCGGCCCTAGATCGTTGATCGCCACAACCTCGATATCGGTGCGTCCGGATTCGATGATCCCACGCAGCACATTGCGGCCAATCCGGCCAAATCCGTTGATTGCTACTGTTACGGCCACGGTTCTCTCCTCAGACCCTGAATGCGTTCGAATTCTGTTGTTGGATCGGCGGCGTTTTCTGTGTGGCCAGTCGTATCTGACCCCGCCGCATCTGTTAGCGGTAACAAGCACAGGTCATGACTGATTGTCAAGCAAATCGCCGTGAAGAGATTGCGATTTCTGGTCACTTCTGTTCGCTTTTCTAAAAATCCGAGCAATTATGCTCGTTTTCCCTTGAATGTGAACATCACCTGCCCGAATCTGGGGATGCAAAAAGGAATCCAGATGAACAGCGAAATCCGAAAATCTGCCATTCTCGACCTGGCGCAATCAGAGGGCATGGTCAGTGTCGAGCGACTGGCGGAGCATTTCGAAGTTGCGTCCCAGACCATCCGGCGCGATCTGGCTCAGTTGGCGCAATCGGGCAAGTTGGAGCGGGTTCATGGTGGCGCGGTTCTGCCTTCGCGACCGGCAAATTTGGACTATGTGCAGCGTCAACGGGTGAACGCCGAAGGCAAAGCGCGGATCGGGGCGCTCTGCGCGCAAAACATCCCCGACAACGCATCGATCTTCATCAATATCGGCACCACTACCGAAGCGGTCGCCCGCGGACTGACCCATCATCGCGGGCTATTGGTGGTGACCAACAGTCTGAACACTGCAAATATTCTCGCTGCAAATCCCGAGATCGACATCATCGTGGCAGGTGGCGCACTGCGTCGGACCGATGGTGGCTTGCTGGGAAATCTGACCACACAGGTCGTTGATCTGTTCAAGTTCGACCTCGCGGTGATCAGTTGCGCGGCCATAGACGAGGATGGCGATCTGCTGGATTATGACCTGCAAGAGGTCAACGCCACGCAGGCGATCACCCGGCAATCAAAAGCCACCTTCGTGGTGGCCGACCACACCAAGTTTCAGCGCCGCGCCCCCGGCAAAATCGGTTCGCTTGGCGACAGTTATACGCTGTTCACCGATGTTCCCGTTCCCGCCGCATTGCGCACCCGCTGCGACGATCTGGGCGCACGGATCTGCGTGAGCGGCAGGTGATTGCGGGCTGGTCCCAGCGGGCAAATCCCGCCATAGTCGCGTTATGTCAGCTCATCTCTAACCCGCCCGACCATGTCACGACGCCACTACAACCTGCCGCCATTTGCCAGCCTCTCGGCCTTTGAGGCCGCAGCCCGGCACCAAAGCTTCAAGGATGCCGCTCAAGAGCTCTCGGTGACCCCGGGCGCGGTCAGCCACCAAATCAAAGCGCTGGAGCGAGAGCTGGGCCTCGCCCTGTTCCAACGCCAGCACCGCGGGGTCGAGTTGACCGAGGCGGGGCGTGATCTGTTTCAGGGGCTTTCAACCTCGTTCAGCCGCATGTCGCAAACCCTGCAGGCGTTGCGGGAGCGATCCGAGGACAAGGTGGTGACCATCGGTTCGACCTCTGCCGTGGCAACTCTGTGGTTGTCGCAGACAGTGCTGCGGTTCTGGCGCGAACAACCCGATGTGAACGTGAACCAGATTGTGCGGGACCGCCCCTTCTCCAAATCGAACGACCTGGATCTGATCATATGGTATGGAGCTTACGGGCAAGGCGAGCTCGATCGAACCCTGCTCTATCGCGACCGTCTTGTGCCAGTAGCCCAGCCACAACTCGCAGCCTCGCTGCAAGGGGCCGACCTGGCGACACTGGCAAGCCAGCGGTTGGTCCATATGACATCTCAAAACAGCAGTTGGACGGAATGGGGCGACTGGTTTCGGCAGTTGGGGTATGAAGGGCCCGTCAATCCGGGCATCAGGGTGAATAACTATGCCATCGCATTACAGGCCGCGCAGGATGGGGCCGGATTGGCGCTGGGATGGGAACGTCTGATTGCTCCACTGCTCACAAGCGGTGAACTGGTGGCAATTGCGCCGCATATGTTGCGCGCGCCGCATCGCTTCTACATCCACGGCAAGCCGGAATCCGAGCTGTCGACCAGCGCGATGCAGTTGCGCGACTGGATCATCCGCGAAATCCGTAGCGGCTGACACGAATTGAATTCACCTTAGATGTAACTTTTCTAAGGTTGCGAGACGTCGCAAAACCGCGTTCAATTCCGCTGCGACACGCAACCGCGGAGGAAGCCAGATGAACAAACCGACACAGCTTGCACCGGTCATGGCATCGGTGAACATCGCCAATGGGTTGCCAAACGCGCATTACACCGACCCAGATGTATTTGCCGAAGAGCGTGCCAGCGTATTGTTCGGCAACTGGGCCGGGGTTGGTTTTGGCAAGGATATCCCCGAAGCGGGCGACGCGAAGCCCATCGACTTTCTCGGCATGCCCCTGTTGCTGGTCCGCGATCACGACGGTGCCGTTGGCGTTTTCCAGAACACCTGCCGCCATCGCGGCATGATCCTGGTCGACGCACCGAAAAAGATCACCGGCGCGATCCGCTGTCCCTACCATAGCTGGTGTTATGACCTGAAGGGCCGGTTGCGCGCGACGCCGCATGTGGGTGGCCCGGGCCAAAACCGGCATGAGGATGTGAAGCTGGACGAATTAGGGCTGGTCCGCATCCGGTCCCATGTCTGGCAGGATGTGGTCTTCGTCAACATCGATGGCAGCGCGCCTGATTTCGAGGTCGCGCATGCAGAGTTGCTGGAGCGCTGGTCAGAGTTCGACCAGCCGCTGCATTCGGGCGGACCCGGATCCTCGTTCAAGCTGGACGTCGCGACCAACTGGAAACTTGCGGTCGAGAATTACTGCGAAAGCTACCACTTGCCCTGGGTGCATCCCGGCCTGAACAGCTATTCGAGGCTGGAGGATCACTATAACATCGAGCGTCGCGGGCAGTATTCCGGCCAAGGCACGCTGGTCTATCGACAGCTTAAGGGCGAGGATGGCGCGGTCTTTCCCGATTTTGCCGGGCTCAGCGAAAAATGGGACGAGGGTGCGGAATATATCGCGGTCTATCCCAACGTGCTGCTTGGCGTACAGCGCGATCATACCTTTGCCATCGTGCTTGAACCGGTCGATAGCGGTCGCACGGTAGAACATGTCGAGATCTATTATTCCAAGGCCAACACCGACACACCCGGCCTGAACGACCTGCGCGACGCCAATGCACAGCTCTGGCGTGGGGTATTCGAGGAAGATGTCTTTGTTGTCGAAGGCATGCAGCGGGGTCGTCACGGCATTCTGTTCGACGGTGGGCGCTTTTCACCGGTGATGGACGGGCCGACCCATAATTTCCACCACTGGGTCGCCAGTCAGGTCGAGGCAGGCCGGGTCGCGCCGTGAACAACGCCGCGCTCGACCGGCAATTGCTGAAGGCTCATGCCGAGGCGGACAAACCGGCCTTGGTGCGGCTCTACACTCAGGCGGCTGATCAAAGCGAGGCTGGCGGCGATGTGGGTGCGGCCTGCTTCTACCTGACCCACGCCTTTGTTTTTGCGCTGGAAATCGGTGCACCGGAAGCGGAACAACTGAATGCACGGCTGGTCGAGAAAGGCCGCGCGCACCCGTTGAAGCCTTGAGACATCAGTCGAAGCTCACCTTAACCGCGCCGAAGGGGCCGAAATCAGCATGGATATGCGCGCCGGACGGGCATTCTATCGGCCGGATGAAACTGCCCGACAGGATGATCTGCCCCGGCTCGATCCGTTGACCATATTGCGCCATGCGGCGCGCCAGCCAAACCACGCTTTCCACCGGATCGTTCAGTACACCGGCACCCAGCCCGGTTTCCTCGATCTCGTCGTTGCGGAAGGTCAGCGCCCCGACCCAGCGCAGGTCAAATTCATCAACACCATGTCGCTCCGCCCCCAGAACGACACCCGCATTGGCGGCGTTGTCGCTGATTGTGTCGAAGACGTTGCGCGCCCGGCCAGTCTCGGGATCAGCGCGCAGGATACGTGTGTCGAGGATTTCGATGGCGGGACAGACATAAGCGGTCGCGGCTCTGACATCCTCCACTGAGACATCCCCACCAAGAGAAGATTTCATCACAAAGGCTATCTCAGTCTCGATCCGGGGCTGGATGAAGCGGCCCTTGGGCACGGTCGCCCCGCTTTCGAACCGCATATCGTCAAACAGAATGCCACTGTCGGGGATATCGATCTTTAGCGCCGATTGCATCGCTTTCGAGGTCAACCCGATCTTCCAGCCAATCACGTGACGGCCCTGCGCCAGCTTACGCGCCATCAGAGCGTTCTGCACCGCATAGGCATCGTCCATGTCCATATCGGGATGGCGCAGACTCAGCAGCCCGATCTGCCGTCCGGTCTCTTCTGCTCGTAGCAGGTCGTCAGCCGCTTGCGCATGATCTTCGGGCCTCATGCCTCGTCCTCCACGCCGTTGCGCAGCAGGCCGATCCCCGCGACCTCAACCTCGACCACATCCCCGGGAACCAGATAGCGCGGTGGATCGAACCGCGCGCCCGCGCCTGTAGGTGTGCCGGTTATGATGATGTCACCGGGCTCAAGCGTGGTGAAGGTCGAGATATAGGCGATCTCTTCGCGGATCGGGAAGATCATGCGGTTGAGTTGGTCGTCCTGCCGGACCTCGCCATTCACCCGCGTTACGATCCGCGCTTCATCAAGTTGCGCCGGGTCGGTGAACGGCACCAGCCACGGCCCAATCGCGCCCGAACGGTCCCAATTCTTGCCCTGCGTTACGTTGAACTTCGCATGCCGTACCCAGTCGCGAATGGTGCCTTCATTACACAGCGTCAGCGCCGCGATATGGTCATAGGCATCCTCAGCCTTGATCCGACGCCCGCCCTTGCCGATCACCACAGCCACTTCACCTTCATAATCCAGCGTATGGTTCTCTGGCGGGCGGATCAGCGGCTGACCGTGCCCAGTGAAAGAGGACGCGAAACGCGGGAAGAGCGACATGTAATTTGGCTGCGCGCTGCCATCCTTGTATTCCGCGTTGCGGTCCGGAAAGTTCACGCCCACGCAGATGATCTTGCCGGGGTTCGGAACGGGAATCTGATAGATTACGTCTGGATGGGTCACCACCCTGCCCTGCGCCGCCTGTTCCAGCGTACTGAACCCGTCCGCTGCGATTACTTCCCGCAAGCTGGGCCAATCCGGAAACAGCGGATTCAGCGCAATCATCCCATCGTCACTGACCGCACCGTAAAATGTCTCACCTTTAGCGGTATAGGTGGCAAACCTCATGCGATTTCCTTCCAGACCTCTTCGATGACATCTGCCGCCATCATCACATCGTCGCGGGCGCAGTCGAACTGACCGACCTGAAAGCGGATGATCTTGCGGCATTCGTGCAGGCCCTGGGTCAAATAGATGCGACCGTCATCGTTGAGCGCATCGACCAACCGCTGCTGCATCTCGTCGTCGCCCGGGCAGCGGAAGGAAAACAGGCTGAGGATCGGTTCAGTCACGATCTCGAATCCGTCCAACGCACGGACATGCTCACAAATCTCACCAGCCCAAGTGACATGGTTGCGGATGCGGGTGCGCAGCCCTTCGATCCCGTAGGCGCGCAGCAGGAACCAGATTTTCAACGCCCGAAACCGGCGACCCAGCGGAATGGTCCACTCTGAGTAATTGGTGACCTCCGCGCCGGAGGTCTTGAGATATTCCGGCTCAATCTTCAACGTGTTGAGTTGCGCCTGCGGGTCCCGCAGAAACTGGACCGAGCAATCGAACTGCGCGCCTAGCCACTTATGCGGGTTGAACACGATACTGTCGAACCCATCAACGTCGGCCCAGAAGTCCTCACGGAACTCCGGGCAAATCATCGCGGCACCGGCCCATGCCGCATCGAGATGGGTATAGAGGTCTTCGTCCCGCGCGACCTCCAGCACCGGTCCCAGCACATCGCTCGCGCCGATCCCGGTCGCGCCGGTCACCGCGATGATGCCCGCAGGGATATGACCCGCCGCGCGGTCGTCAATGATGGCCTGCCGCAGCGCCTTCACATCAATCCCGTAGCGCGGGCCGTTTGTGCCAATCTTGACCAGATTATCCTGCCCGATCCCTGCCACCCAGCAGGCGCGATCAATCGAGGAATGCACCTGATCGGAGCAGTAGATCCGCAAATGCCCCTGCCCCGACAAGCCTTCTCGATTGCCGCGCCAGCCTGTGGCGCGCTCGCGCATGGTCAGCACCGCCGACAATGTGGCCGAGGATGCGCTGTCCTGAATGACCCCGCTATGGCCGTCCGCCAGCCCCAGCGCCTGCCGCAGCCAGTCGATCATGACCCCTTCCACCTCGGTCGCGGCGGGCGAGGTTTGCCACAGCATGCATTGCACCGCCAATGTCGAGATCAGCATGTCGGCTAGCATCGAAGGGGGGGCGGCATTGGCCGGGAAGTAGGCAAAGAAGCGGGGATGCTGCCAATGGGTGATGCCCGGCATCACGATCCGCTCGAAATCCGCCATGATCGCATCCATCGCCTCACCGCTTTCTGGGGGCGCACCCGGCAACTGCGCAGCGACCTCACCGGGCATGGTCTGCGCCCGCACCGGCCTGTCGCGCAGGGTCTTGTGATACTCCGCAGCCCAGTTCGAGATACGCTTGCCCCAATGGGCGAATTCATCCCAATCCATGTCAGACCTCACGGCGCGATGATCGGTGTGGCGTCCAGCTCTGCCTCATCCACCGGCACACCAACAAACTCGGTCCCATGCTCGAACCAGCTGCGCGGTGCGAGCGCCCCCCAGAGCGTTTGCCGTTGCGGATCCTTCAGGTCCCATTTGATGGGCTCGTGATCGGGATCAACGGTCTGATAGTCGGAGCTGTAGATCTCAATCCGGTGCCCGTCCGGGTCCAGGATATAGAGGAAGAAGGCGTTGGATATTCCGTGCCGCCCCGGCCCGCGCTCGATATTGCCCACGTATCCCGTGGTCGCCATCAGGTCGAGCAGATCAATGATGTGCAGCGGGTTGGCCACCCAGAAAGCCACATGATGCAAACGAGGCCCGCGCCCGTTGGTAAAGGCCATGTCATGCACCCCACCCTTGCGGTGCAACCACGCGGCCCAAAGGCGGCTGGTCTCTTCATCCTCGGTATATTCGGTCACCCGGAACCCGAAATCGCTGTAGAAGGCGACGCTGTCATCCACATTGGTTGAGAAGCAGTTGAAATGATCGATGCGCAGCGGGCGTACCCCGTGGTACCGACCATATTCCTGATGAATTGGCTTTAGCCGGTCCATCTGGTGATAGAATTCCAGCGGGATACCCATATTGTCGGAGGTCAGCAGCGTGCGACCCTGATAGGGGCGCTGCACCCATTCGGTGGGCCGCCCCTTGGCGCGGAAATAGGCATCGGCGCGGTCCAGATCCTCTTCGTTAAAGGTCTTGAACCCCATCACCTCGACCGTTCCGGGCTGGTCGGATTTCTGTAGGATCACAGAATGATGCCCGCGTTCTTCCAACGCGCGCAGGTAGATATGGGTGTCATCCTCATCCGTCACCTGCAAGCCGAACATGTCCACATAAAAGGCCCGCGAGGCGGCCAGATCGCTGACATTCAGGCAGACATGGCTTAGCCGAATGGTGTTGAAGGAAGGGTAGAGATTGGGGGCGGGAACGGGCATGAGATATCTCCTTTACGCACCCAGACGGGGGATTTTATGGGCACCGGTAGCAAAGCCGATGTGTTTCTGTTCCATATAGAACTCAAAGGACCAGTCGCCGCCGTCACGCCCGATACCGCTGGATTTGACACCGCCGAAGGGCGTCGGCAGATGACGCACATTTTCCGAGTTCACCCAGATCATCCCAGCCTCCAGCCGGTCGGTAAATCGTAGCGCGCGGGTCAGGTCATTGGTCCAGACATAGCCGGTAAGGCCATAAGGCGTGTCATTGGCGATGCGCAGCGCCTCTTCCTCGGTGGCAAATGGGATCGAGGTCAGGACCGGGCCAAAGATCTCTTCCCGCGCGATGCGCATGTCGTTGCGTGCGCCGGTAAACAGCGTTGGGCGCACAAAGTAGCCCTTATCGCCAAGCGTTTCGCCACCGGCTGCAACGGTGGCCCCATCCTGCCGCGCGATGTCAAAATAAGACGTGACTTTGATGTAGTGCTCCTCGCTCACCAGCGGTCCGATCTCGGTCTCGGGGTCCAACGGATGGCCGACCTTGATGCAGTTTACTCGTTCAACCAGCTGCGCCTCAAACTCTTCGCGGATCGTGTCCTGCACCAGCAAGCGCGAGGACGAGGTGCAACGCTCGCCGTTGATCGAGTAGATCATGAAAATCACTGCATCCAAGGCGCGCTCAAGATCGGCATCGTCAAACACGATCACCGGGTTCTTGCCCCCCAGTTCCAGATGATTGCGTTTGAGCGTGTCGGCCCCTTGTTTGGTGATCAGAGACCCAGTGCGGCTTTCACCCACAAAAGCAATTGCCCGGATCAGCGGATGCTCACACAACGCGCGCCCCGCATCCTCGCCAAAGCCGTTCACGGTGTTCAAAACGCCCGGCGGCAACCCGGCCTCTTCTGCGATCTCGACCAGCAGCCGTGCGGTCAGGGGGCTTGCCTCTGCCGGTTTGTGCACCACTGTGCAGCCAGCTGCCAGCGCTGGTGCGATCTTCCACGTGCTGAGCATAAAGGGCGTGTTCCACGGCGTGATCACCCCGACCGGACCAATCGGCACACGCGTCGTGACATTCATCAGCGTCGGTGATTTCAGATGCTGGCCATCGCGCGCCTGCACCACCTGATCGGCGAAGTAGCGGAAATTCTCAGCCCCGCGCAAAGCCGCCTTGGACATAAAGCGCAGCGCCTGCCCCGTATCCCAACACTCGCAGAGCGCGATTTCCTCGGCACGCGCTTCGATGGCTTCAGCCACGTTCAACAAAATCTTGCGCCGCTCACCCGCAGCCATGTCGCGCCAAGCCGGGAAGGCTGCTGATGCCGCCCGCGCCGCCGCGTCGATATCGCTGGCATCGCCGCGCGCTACCTCGCAAATCACACTCTTGTCCACTGGCGAAACAGAGGTGAACCGACCCGCCGAGCCACCGCTATCCTGCCCGGCAATCCGGTTCGGAACGCCACCTTCGCGAAACCGTTTCAGATAGGTTTCGAGTTTTTTGATATTCTGTTCCAGCGCGCTCATTTTGGTCCCCCAAGATGATCCCGGATCGTGCCCGTCTTCGGCGAAAGATCAGGATCAATGTCCCGGATCTCCAGAGACAAGGCCAGCGAATGCTGCGCCATGTCCGGGGTCAGAAAGTCCTCGGCCGCGCGGAACAGCACATCCGCCGCCGCCTTGCGCACCTCTATCGGTCGCCCGGCCCGCAGCCGCACCGAGATGTCGACAAAGCCGTGTTTCGGATCACCATCCGCAATCGCAAAGTGATCGGCCCGCAAGGCTCGAACCCGCAAGCCGGCCAGCGGAAAGGCTTCGATCCCCGCTGCACTCTGCCGCAAATGTTCACACAGCCCTGAGATGTCCACGCGATCCTCCAGATTTGCCGAATACTCGATCGAAAGATGCGGCACGGCGAGTCCTCCTCCCACAATTAATTATCATGTTAATTAATATGTGGAGAAAAGTCAATCCTAGAAGCTCAAAAGGCTCCCATCCATCAGATAAGGTGCTGAAATCGGAATTGCGAACGGCTGCGATACGTCATGCCGGGGGCCAGAATAGCCTCAGGAAATCCGTTCTGATTCATCGCATCCGGCCAAATCTGCGGCTCCAGCGCGACACCGCTATATCGACCATAAGGCCGACCCAGCAGGCCCTGCCGCCCCGGCTCATCGAAATGGCTATTGGTGTAGACTTGCAAGCCTGGCTCGGTTGTAGCGATCTGCATCCCAAGCCGACCATCGGGTGACAGCAATTCCCCGACCTCACTCATAGCGCCGCGCCGGGGCGCGAGGCAGAAATTGTGGTCGAGTGGAAACGCACCAATCGCCCGCAACTTCCGGAAGTCGAACTCCGTCCCCTCGACACCTTGCTGCTCGCCGGTTGGAATCAGATCATCATCGACCGGCAGATAACAATCCGCCGCAAGCACCATCCGGTGGTCGCAGATTTTGCCGCTATTACCCAGAACGAAATAGTTATGCGGGGCGAAGTTACAGGGCGTCTCCTGATCGCTTAGCGCCTCGATTGTGATCTCCAACGCCGGGCCGGGACGGATCGCATAGCTCACCTCTACGCTCAGATTGCCGGGAAAACCCATATGCCCGTCGGGCATCTCAAGGCTGAGCGTCACCGTATCTTCGCTTTGCGCCGCCAGCGTCCAGAGCATCTTGTCACTGCCCTTGGAACCGCCATGCAGGGTGTGACGATCCAGAAAGTTCCGATCCGCCTGATGCCAGCGCCCGCCCACCTGAAACCGCCCCCCTGCGATCCGGTTGGCAAAGCGTCCCACTATGGCCCCGAAATAGCCACCGCCCTGCAGATAGTCCTCAAGGGTCGGCCAGCCCAACACCAGCGGATGCGCCATGCCGTCCAACCTGAGATCCTGCAGCGTTGCCCCATAGGTCAGCACGTGCGCGTGCAGACCGTCGCGCGAAATTGTGACGCGCTGCACCTGCCCGCCATCGGGCAGCGTTCCGAAAGAGGCAATACGGTCCTGTGTCATTCGCCGTAGGGAATCCAGACGTTTTTGATTTCGGTCGCCTGACGCAGATATTCCGCGCCCTCGCCCTGTTCGGCGTTCAGCCAATCAATGGCTTTGCCATAGTTCACCCAGGTCCGTTTCAAGTTCGCCGCGGCTGCGTGTTCCACCATCTTGGAGCCCTCGACCGAGCCATGATACCAGACCCCGTCGACGCCATAGTGATCGGACAGGGTCTTTGTCAGTTCGTCCCGATCTCCGGTCACGATATTGACGACGCCACCGGGCAGGTCTGAGGTGTCGAAGACTTGATAGAGGTCCGTCGCAGAAAGCGGATGCGCGGGGGACGGGACCGCCACAACCGTGTTCCCCATAGCGATTGCTGGGGCCACCAACGATACAAAGCCCAGCAGCGGAGCATCATCAGGGCAAGCTATGCCCATCACTCCCACGGGCTCTTTCATTGCCACGGTCACGCCGCGTACAGGCACCGAATGCACCTGTCCATCATACTTGTCAGCCCAGGCCGCGTAGGCGAACAACCGATTTATCGCTGCCTCGACCTCGCTTGTGGCAGCTTTCGCCGAGGCCCCGGTCATTTCACGCAAACGAGATTCGAACTCACCTGCCCGGGCCGCGAGGTTTTCGCCGATATAATAGAGGATCTGCGCCTTGTTATGGCCCGAGGCCTTGGCCCAGCCGCCGGAGGCCGCCGTCGCGGCCTCAACCGCATTGCGGATATCCTTGCGGTTGCCCACGCCCACATGGCTGATCAGCTTGCCCTTGGGGCTGGTCACCGGCGCGCTATAACCACTATCCGGCCGTGCCTGTTTGCCACCGATATACATCTTGGCGGTGCGGTCGATCCCCTCACCACCACCCTCGGTCAGCGCATGGGATTTCGCAGGGGCCGCGTCCTTGAGCGATTTGAGATAGGTCGGTTTGACATATTCATAAAGCCCCTCGCGCCCACCTTCGCGCCCGAACCCGCTTTCGCGGTAGCCGCCGAAGCCTGCGGCGGCGTCGAACTGGTTGGTGCAGTTGACCCAGATGACCCCTGCCTTGATCTGCGGCGCAACACCAAGGGCGAGGTTGATATTCTCGGTCCACACACTCGCGGCCAGCCCATAGCGGCTGTTATTGGCCAATTGCACTGCTTCGGCAGGCGTACGGAAATTCATCGAGACCAGGACGGGGCCGAAGATCTCCTCCTGCGCCAACGTATCCCCGGCCTCGACCCCGGTCAGGAGCGTGGGCGGGTAGTAGCAGCCATTCTCGGGCAGCGCGGTTTCGCCGCGAAACGCCACCGCACCCTCGTCGATGCCCTGTTCGACCATCTGCGTGATCTGCTTGTGCTGGATCGGATCGACGATGCAGCCCAGATCGATGGATTTATCTAGCGGGTCGCCCACGCGCAGGCTCTGCATCCGTAGTTTCAGCCGGTCATGGAACCTTTCGGCAATGCTCTCCTGAACCAGCAGGCGCGAGCCCGCGCAGCAGACTTGCCCCTGATTGAACCAGATCGCATCCACGATGCCTTCGATGGCGCTGTCGATATCTGCGTCGTCAAAAACGATAAAGGGGGATTTACCGCCCAATTCCAGCGTCAGCTTCTTGCCGGTCCCGGCGGTTTGTTCACGCAGGATGCGGCCCACGCGGGTCGAGCCGGTAAAGGCGACCTTGGCCACGTCTTTATGTTCCGCAATCATCGCGCCGACCGGTCCGTGACCGGTGACGATGTTCACTACGCCCTCGGGCAAACCCGCCTCGATGCAAATGTCGGCAAAGAGAAGCGCGGTGAGCGAAGTGTATTCGGCAGGTTTCAGTACCACGGCGTTTCCCATCGCCAGTGCAGGCGCAATTTTCCATGCCAGCATCAGGAAGGGGAAGTTCCACGGGATCACCTGACCGGCCACGCCGATCGGCTCATACCCTGCCATCTCGCTTTCCATCAACTGCGCCCAGCCCGCATGATGGTAGAAATGGCGTGCGGCCAAAGGCACATCCGCATCGCGGCTTTCCCGGATCGGCTTGCCGTTATCCAGGCTTTCCAGCACCGCAAACAAGCGCGCGTGTTTCTGGATCAGCCGCGCCAGCGCATAAAGATGCCGTGCCCGCCCCGCGCCACCAAGCGCGGCCCAGTGTTTCTGCGCCTTTGTGGCGGCTTTGACGGCGGCGTCCACATCCTTGGATGTGGCCTCGGTCAGCGATGCAAGCGCCTCGCCATTGGCGGGGTTCACGCTGTCAAAGCGGTCCTTGCCGGGCTTGGTAAAGGCACCGCCGATGAACAGGCCAAATGTGCGGTCATGGCGATCGAGCCACGCGTTCGCCTCAGCGGCGCTTTCAGGCGCAGGGCCGTAATCCATGGTCTTGAATATCTCTGAAACTGTCATGTCAGTCATCCTAGCTGATGCCGTGACGGAACGTGGCCGAGTAGCGGCCCGTTACGAAATGTTCGAGTTGACGTTCGATGTCGCCCAACAGGCTTGAGGCGCCGAAGCGGAACAGGTCCGGTTCCAGCCAATCATTGCCGCGCTCTTCCTTCATCAGCGACATATAGGTCAGCGCGTCCTTGGCCTTGGAAATGCCACCTGCCGGTTTGAACCCGATCTTGTAGCCGGTGCGCGCCTCATATTCGCGGGTGGTGCGCACCATGGTCAGGCTGACCGGGAGCGTTGCGTTAACGCTTTCCTTACCGGTGGAGGTTTTGATGAAATCGGCGCCCGCCATCATGCAGACGTGGCTGGCCCGCGCCACGTTGCGCAGGGTGCCCAGATTGCCGGTCGAGATGATCGCCTTGACATGCGCCTCGCCGCAGGCCTCGCGATAGGCGCGCATCTCGTCATAAAGCGCCTGCCAGTCGCCGGTCAGTACGTGGCGGCGGGAAATCACGATGTCGATCTCTGACGCCCCCGCCTTGACCGATTCCTCTATCTCGCGCACCCGCAGGTGGAAGGGGCTGAGCGCGTCGGGGAACCCGGTTGAAACGGCGGCGACCGGGATGCCGCTGCCCTCCAGCGCTTCGACTGCTGTTTCGATCATCTCATGATAAACACAGACCGCACCAGTGGTGATGTTCAGGTCTTCGACACCCAACGCCGCGACCAGATCCTGGCGCAGGGGCCGCTTGGCCTTGGCGCAGAGACGGCGCACCTTGCCTTTCGTGTCATCGCCGTTGAGCGTGGTCAGGTCCATCAGCGTGATCGCCCTGAGCAGCCAGGCGGCCTGATACTCTTTCTTGACACTGCGGCGCGCGCCAAGGCTGCTGGCGCGGCGTTCCACCGCTGAGGTATTAACCTGAACCGAGGACACCCAGTCGAGGTCCAACGGAATACCTGGATTGCGCGGAAACCGCGCGGGGTGGGCGGCAACGGGCAGTTGATCCGCCGTTTGGGTGATGTCTTTTGTGGAAACAGTCACTGTTTCTCTCCTAGCAGGGGCAGGATGCTGGTGCCATGCGGGGTGCCGGGCACGTCGAGATAGTCGGCGATGGTTGCACCGATATCGGCAAAGGCGCGCACGCCCAGACCAGCGGGGGGCAGCAATTTCGATTTGATAAGGATCGGCACCTGCTCACGGGTGTGATCGGTACCGGCCCAGGTGGGGTCATTGCCGTGATCGGCGGTGATGATGAGCAGATCGTCGGGGGCCATTTTTGCGAAGAGCTCGGGCAGGCGGGCATCGAACTCTTCCAACGCGCTGGCATAGCCAAGCGGGTCGCGGGCATGGCCATAATCAGTGTCGAAATCGACGAAATTGGCAAAGAGCAGCCCGCCCTCTTGCAGGTCTTCCATCGCGTCGAGCGTCAGATCAAAAAGGGCCATGTTGCCATGGGTCTTGCGGGTCTCGGTGATGCCGCGCCCGGCATAAATGTCGCCGATCTTGCCCATGGCCAGCACCTGCCGCCCGGCAGCGGTCAGTGTGTCGAGGATCGTGTCCTCACCCGGCGGCATGGTGAAATCGCGACGGTTGCCGGTCCGCTTGAAGTCTTCCGTCGTCGTTCCGACGAAGGGTCGCGCGATGATACGGCCCACGCGGTAGTCATCGCAGATTGCACGAGCCACGCGGCAGAGATCATAGAGCCGGTCAAGTCCGAAGCTCTCCTCATGCGCGGCGATCTGCAGGACGGAATCGGCAGAGGTGTAGACGATAGGCTTGCCACTGCGCATATGCTCCTCGCCCAATTCGCGAATGACCGGCACGCCCGAGGCATGTTTGTCGCCAAGAATGCCGGGAAGATTGCCTTTTGCGATCAACGCGTCCAGCAATTCCGTCGGGAAGGAATTTTCCAGCGGCTCAAAGACACGCGGTGGGGTCATGACCGGCAGGCCAGTGATCTCCCAATGGCCCGAAGGCGTGTCCTTGCCCCGCCCCGCCTCGCGGCCCACGGCCCAGGTTGCGTTCGGACGCGGCTGCGCGTCATTCCATGCGTTATCACTGGAATGCGCCAGCGCCTGAAACAACCCGAGTTCCGCCAAGTTTGGTAAGGCCAGCCCCTCAGCACCGCGCGCATCGAGGATATGACCCACAGTATTGGACCCTTCATCGCCAAATGCGGCAGCGTCGGGCGCACCGCCGATGCCGACGGAATCCATCACAACAAGCAGAGCACGGGTCATGCGGCACCTCCAAACCTGACAGGCGCTTCGGACAAAACCGCGCGGGCGAGATGTTCATCCAGCACGATTTCACTCGCCAGCCCGGCGCGCAGCAGGCCCAGTACCGCCTGCGTCTTGCGCAGACCGGCGGCCATGGCCAGAACGCGACGACCGGCAAGCTCCTCGCCCCGCATTCCAACAGTCTTTCGACCCAGCTCGGTCTCCACGATACGACCGTTGATATCATAGAAGCTGCCTGCGATGTCGCCCACGACGCCCGCATCGCGCAGGTCCTGCAATTCGCGGGCGCTGATACCCTGCGTGCGCGCCAGATTGCTTTCCGCGTCAATAGAGCCGATGCCGACCACAAAAATATCGGATTGCCGGGCGAGTTCCATCAACTCCTGAACGCTCTGGTAGGATTGAAAGCTCTCACGCTCCTCGACCGATGAAGCCAGGTAAGGCACCGGCAGGAAATAGGCTTCGCCCCCTGTCTTGCGCTGCATCCGCATCACCACATCCAGCGGGTTGGCGGAAAGCTTGCGCAGCAGGCTGCCGGTGATCGAGACGATGTTCAGGTCACTCCGATCCAGTTCCGGCATCGTACCAACGGCGGCACTCATGGTCTCACCCATGCCGACGCCGATCTGCGTAATGGTCTTCTTCTCCAGCAACTGCGCCAGATAGTGACCTGCGGCCTCGCCCACGCTTTGCAACAGCGCCTCACCATCATCACGCCCTGACATTCCCGCCGAGGCCACGGTACAGCGGGTCAGGCCAAAGGTCTGTTTCAGTCGGTTTTCGAGGGTCAGCAGTTCTTCTGACCCGCCCTCAATCCGGATGGTGACATAGCCCTGTTCCAGCGCATGGTTGATCAACCGGTGCACCTTGGATTGCGACATCTCAAGCTCGCGGGCGATCTGGGACTGCGTCTGGCCCGCGACAAAAGACATCCATGCCGTCTTGGTCGACAGGTAACGCAGATTGTCGGTGCTCTTTTTCATGTCATGACTCAACAGTCAGAGGCTGACCCCGGAGGAATCAGCGCTCTTTGGTGTATGGCTCGCCACCGGCCAGCGGCGGCACGGCACGGCCCACGAGACCCGCCAGGATCACCACGGTCAGGATATAGGGCAGCGCATCCATGAACTGGACCGGGATCACGAAATTTCCGATCTCGATATTCTGGTAGCGCAGCGCCACGGCCTGAAGCACGCCGAACAGCAGACAGGTCCACATGGCGGGCCAGGGCTTCCATTTGGCGAAGATCAGCGCGGCCAACGCGATGAAGCCGCGTCCGGCGGTCATGTCCTTGACGAAACCTGCTTGCAATGCAGTCGCCAGATAGGCGCCTGCCAAGCCGCAGAGCACGCCGCAGATAATCACTGCCATATAGCGCAGTCGCGTGACCGAGATCCCGGCGGTATCCACGGCAGCGGGGTTTTCGCCCACCGCGCGCAGCCGCAGGCCAAAGCGCGTGCGGTAGAGCACCCACCAAGTCAGCGGTACGATCGCGACTGCGACATAGACCAGCAGGAAGTGGTTCGAGATCAACTCGGCATAGATCGGGCCCAGGATGGGCACGTTGCTGAGCGTTCCGGCCAGCGGCAATGTTATGTCATCGAACCGCGCGCCCTCGGGCAGCGACGGCGTACGTCCGCCCTGTTCAAACCAGTGTTGCGCCACCAGAACGGTCATACCTGCTGCAAGAAAGTTGATCGCGACGCCCGAGATCAGCTGATTACCTCGGAAGGTGATTGAGGCCACCCCATGGATCAGGGCCAGCGCGACAGATGACGCGATACCTGCCAACAGGCCAACCCAAACCGAGCCAGACATATAAGCGATGGCGGCAGAGAAGAAGGCCGCGACCAGCATCTTGCCTTCCAATCCGATGTCGATCACGCCCGCTCGTTCCGAGAAAAGCCCCGCCAGGCAGGCCAGCAGTAGAGGCGTGGCAAGACGGACGGAGGAATCGAGCACCTGAAGAATGTCAAGGAAATCCATTACGAGTTCCTCCGGCGCAGCGTAGCAAAGAGCGATTCAAGGGGCATTCGGACCATGTTGTCCAGGGCTCCGGTGAACATGATGACCAGCGCCTGGATTACGACGATCAGCTCTCGCGGAATATCGGTCCAGAGGGCCAGTTCCGCGCCGCCTTGGTAAAGGAAGCCAAAGAGAAGCGCGGCCAGCAGTACCCCGAACGGATGGTTGCGGCCCATCAGCGCCACAGCGATGCCGATGAAGCCCGCTCCCTCGACCGAGTTCAGAACCAGTCGCTCTGCCTCACCCATGGTGGTGTTGATCGACATCAGTCCCGCCAGCGCGCCGGAAATCAGCATGGCGATCACGATGGTGCGCTTGGGATGGATGCCAGCATAATTCGCCGCCGTTTCCGACTGTCCGAAGCTGCGGATCTCATAGCCCAGCTTGGTGCGCCAGATCAGCAGCCAGACCAGCACGCAGGCGATCAGCGCCAAGAAGAAGGTCACGTTTGCCGGTGCCCCTCGGAACAAAGGCGTTTCTGCGGTTGAGAACATGGATTGGAAGGTCGGCAGATGCGTCGCCTCGGGGAACGAGGCTGAGGCCGGGTCCATCGCGCCCGCCGGACGCAGCAAGTTCACCAGCACATAGTTTAGTAATGCCGCGGCGATGAAGTTGAACATGATCGTGGTGATAACGATGTGGCTGCCGCGTTCGGCCTGCAAATATGCCGGGATAAAGGCCCAGAGCGCGCCGAACAGCCCTGCCGCAACTGTCGCGCCGATCAGCGCAATCGACCAATGCGGCCAAGGGATATAGAGGCAGACCAGAGCGACGCCGAGGCCTGCGACAATCGCCTGCCCCTCACCACCGATATTGAAGAGCCTCGCGTGGAAAGCGACGGCGACGGCCAGGCCTGTAAAGATGAAGTTTGTGGCGTAATAGAGCGTATAGCCCCAGCCTGCCGAGCGCATCAGCGAGCCCTCGACCATTAGCTTGAAAGCGGCCCAAGGGTTTTCACCGATGGCCAGCACCACCAACGCCGAGAGCAGGCCCGCCAGAAGCAGGCTGATCAACGGGATCAGGACGACATCCGCCCAATGTGGCAAGGTCCTCATGCGGCGTCCTCCCCTGTGACACCTGCCATCAGCAGGCCCAGTTCGCGTTCATCGGTGGCGGAGGCGTCACGCTCGCCCATGATATGTCCGTCAAACATCACCGCGACCCGGTCAGCCAGCGACAGGATCTCTTCCAGTTCGACGCTGACCAGCAGGATCGCCTTGCCCTGATCGCGCAGCGCCACGATCTGCTGGTGGATGAATTCGATGGCGCCGATATCGACGCCCCGCGTCGGCTGGCCGATCATCAGCAGGTCGGGGTTGCGCTCGATCTCTCGCGCCAGCACGATTTTCTGCTGGTTGCCCCCTGAAAAACTCTTCGCAGCAAGGCGCGGATTGGGCGGACGCACATCGAACCGGCCCATCATTTGATGGGCTTCTTCCAGAATGGCGGCATTCTTCATGAACGGCCCGGAGGACCAACGCGCGTCATGGTGATAGCCAAAAACCGAGTTTTCCCAAGCGCTGAAATTCATGATCAACGCCTCGCGGTGGCGGTCTTCGGGGACATGGGCGATATGTTCGGCCCGACGCGCCCGCCCGTCAGAACCCGAGCCCGTAAGCGGCAGCTCCTTACCATTCAGACGCACCCGGCCTTCGCCCGGGCGCATGCCGCCCAGAACCTCCAGCAGTTCGGACTGGCCATTGCCCGCCACCCCGGCGATGCCCACGATTTCCCCGGCATGGACGGCAAGGTCGATACCTTTAACCCGCTCGACGCCACTGCCATCGACCACGCGCAGCTTTTCAACCTCAAGAATGGGCTTACCGGGCTGTGCCGGTTTCTTGTCGACGCGCAGCAGAACCTTGCGACCCACCATCAGCTCTGCCAGATGCTCAGGGTTGGTTTCGGCGGTTTTGACGGTTGCGGTCATTTCACCGCGACGCATCACGCTGACCGTGTCGGTATATTCCATGATCTCGCGCAGTTTATGCGTGATCAGGATGATGGTTTTTCCTTCGGACCGCAGCCGGTCGAGGATACGGAACAGCTGATCGGCCTCGGACGGCGTCAACACACCGGTCGGCTCATCAAGGATCAGAATCTGTGCCTGCCGATAGAGCGCCTTGAGGATCTCGACGCGCTGCTGGTGGCCAACACTGAGTTCTTCGGTGATCGCATCCGGGTCGACATTCAGTTCGTATTCCTGGGCCAGATGCTCCAACTCGCCCCGCGCCTTGGCCAGAGACGGGCGCAGCATGCCGCCATCCTCGGCCCCGAGAACGATGTTTTCCAGCACAGTGAAGTTTTCCACCAGCTTGAAGTGTTGAAACACCATACCGATGCCTGAGGCGATGGCGGCCTGACTGTCGGGGATGTCGGTCTTGGTGCCGTTGATCCAGACCTCTCCCTTGTCGGCCTTGTAGAACCCGTAAAGGATACTCATCAGCGTGGACTTGCCGGCGCCGTTTTCGCCAATGATCCCATGAATCGAACCGGGTCGGACCGAGATCGAGATATCCTTGTTGGCCTGCACCGGCCCGAAAGCCTTGGAAATTCCACGAAGCTCTATGGCGGGGGGCTGGGTGTCACCGTCTGCCATATCAGATGCAGCCCTGCGGCGTTGCGATCACTGTCATAATGTCCTCACTGTTGGCCCGTGGGCTTCATTATGACTGGCATTCCTATGGCGCACGACGATTCGGCGCAATGAATTTTAATTCATATGCAGGATATTTCTTCACCGCCGCCTAAGATACTGCCTGCTCATTGTGAAGGCAGTTTCAGTCACAGCACAGACGGAATTAAGCGAGCGGCCTTCTTTTGGCGAAACAAGACTGATAGATCATGCACGGCAGAACAAGGCATCCACAGGCGGCTATGCATGACAATCGATCAAGCCCAGGTTGAAAAGCGTAACTTTCCGATCATGACCGGTCAGAGCACGGTGGCGCAGGCGGCGTGGACCATGGCCAGCCCGTCGATCGTGCTGACCTTTCTGGCGGTCGCACTGGATCTTCCGGTGCTGTTTGTCGGCGCGCTGGTGACCGTCCGGCAAATCGCGGGCACGCTTGCGGATATATTCCTCTATGATCCCATCACCCGGATCAGGAACCGAAAGCTGGCGCTGTCGTTGACCGATATTGCGCTTGGAACATGCTACATCGTCGCGGTTGTGGCGGCGTTGCTAGGGTCAGAGGCGGTCATCATGGTGACCTTTGCCATCGTGATCTTCGTGTTGGGCCTGATCGATGAGTCCCAAACCTTGATGCTGACCGATTTCATTGGTGACAACCTGCGCTCAAAAGCCCGGATGAGGATGAAATATGCGCAACTGGCACTTGGCGGCGGGATTGCCATCGCGCTGACTCTGATCGCTCATGAGTTGACCAAGGAACTACCGCCGTTGCACCGGCATTCGACCGTCATATCAATCGCTATCGGCTGCTTTATAATTGCAGGCCTGGTGACGCTGGCGGTGCGGGACATGGGCGCGGGGGCGCAACGGGATGTGGCTCCGATCCGCTCGCCGATCACGGCGCTAAAGGACTATCTTTTCAACGCCATAGATATGCTGAAACAGCCCTGGTTCGTAAAGTTCATGAGCTTGCGGATACTGTTTGTCGTCACCATCATGTCGGTGCCCTTCTTCGCGCTGCTCACGGCAGAGACACACAAACATTCGGACAAGGGGCTGACCGCGCTTATCATCTCGACCGCGGCGGGTGCGGTCGTTTCGGGCCCGCTCTGGCGGATGCTCAACACGCTGTCGCATCGGACCGTGATGGTTGCGAGTACGCTCATGGTGGCCGCGACGGGCGCCGTATTGATCGTCGCGCATTTCATGGGTCTAAATCACAACGTGAATCTGCACGCGGCGGCCATGTTCGTCATTACGGTGGCGGTGAACGGCCTGAGCACCGTGCGCGGGCTGTATTATATGGACCTGGCGCCCAAGGATCAGCGGATCAGGGGTGTGGCGGTATCGCGCAGCCTGAGCCGGCTGACCTCGATTGTCGTCTCCGCCTCGCTGGCAGGCATCGCCCATCTGCATGAGACGGTCTGGGCGCTGGTCCTGATCGTCGGCTTCAGCATACTGTCGGCGCTTGTCAGCTATATGGTCGTGCGCCCGGGAGACCGGACGCAGGAGGCTTCTGCCTGAGGCTCCGCGTTGGTGCCGGATTCAGATCCGGAAGCCGTCGTCGCATGAAAAGAAATGCACCGCGCCGGGGTTGATACCCACCGGGATGGTGCCAGTTGCGGCCTCGTGATCCTTGCTTACGCTAACTGAGAAGGCCTGCCCGCCCAAAGTGCCATGCAACAGCCGTTGCGCGCCAAGTTCCTCGACGATTTGCACGTCGAAGGGCGTGGACCCTTCGCCCAAAATCAGATCCTCGGGGCGGATGCCGACCAGAATCGGACCAGAGGATGATGCAGGCGCGGGCACCGGCAGTTCCAGCCCCTCATCCAAGGTCACATGATTGTCGCTTCCGACCGTGGCGTTCAGCACATTCATCGGCGGTGCGCCCATGAAGCTTGCCACAAAGGTCGAAGCTGGGGTGTTGTAGATTTCCTTTGGCGTGCCGATCTGTTCGATCCGACCCCCATTCAGCACGATGATCCGGTCGGCCATGGTCATGGCCTCGACCTGGTCATGGGTCACATAAACCGCTGTCGTACCAAGACGGCGCTGCAGCGCGCGTACCTCGATCCGCATCTGGTTGCGCAGCTTGGCGTCCAGATTCGAGAGCGGTTCGTCAAACAGGAACAGGTCGGGCTGACGCACGATGGCCCGGCCCATGGCCACCCTTTGCCGCTGTCCGCCCGAAAGCTGGCTGGGGCGTCTGTCGAGATAGTCGCTCAGGTTCAGCATCGCCGCCGCTTCGCGCACCTTCTCGTCAATCTCGGCTTTCGAAATACCCCGGTTCTTGAGGCCGTAACCCATGTTTTTGGCCACAGTCATATGCGGATAGAGCGCATAGTTCTGGAACACCATCGCAATATTGCGGTCGGCGGGATCGACATCGTTGACCACCCGCTCACCGATCTTGAGCGTGCCTTCGGTAATATCCTCCAGCCCGGCGATCATCCGCAGCAGCGTGGACTTACCACAACCCGAGGGGCCGACCAGGACGACGAATTCGCCATCCTGGATGGTAAAGCTGCAGGTTTGAACCGCTTCGAAGCCGTTCGGATAAACTTTGTGAATGCCCTCAAGCAAGACCTGGGCCATATGCGTATTCCTTATTTGTCAGATTCCGTGAGGCCCTTGACGAACCAGCTCTGGAAGAAGATCACGATGAGAACCGGCGGCACCATGGCGATGATCGCCAGTGCCAGTGCCTGCCCGTGTTCGGGGATCGCGGCGTCGGAGTAGGTCAGAACGATCTGCTTGATCCCGCGCACCAGCGTGAACAGCGATTCATCGGTGGTGATCAGCGTGGGCCACAGATACTGGTTCCAGCCAAAGACGAACATGATGATGAAGATCGCCGCAATCATGGTGCGCGATAGCGGCACCAGAATATCGATGAAGAACTTCACCGGCCCCGCCCCGTCAATGCGCGCCGCCTCGACCAGTTCCTCGGGCACCGCGCGGAAGAATTGGCGGAAAAAGAACGTGCCGGTGGCCGACGCGATCAACGGAATGATCAGCCCACTATAGGTGTTGGCCATGCCAAGCCGCTGGATCGCCTCGTATGAGGGCAGGATGCGCACCTCAAGCGGCAAGAGCAGCGTGGTGAAGATGATCCAGAAGGCGAATGTGGCAAAGCGCAGGCGGAAATAGACGATCGCATAAGCCGCCATCATCGAAATGATGATTTTGCCGACCGCAAACCCGATGCCCAGAATGAACGAGTTCTTGAGCATAACCATCCCGTCAACGGTCTTGGTGAAGCCGCCCTTTTCGAACAACGCTTTCTCGAAGTTGGTCCCCAACTCGTCGCCAAAGGTCAGCGCCAGCCCTTCGCGGTGAATGGTCACCGGATCGTAGCTGGCGGTGATGAAGGCATAGACCAGCGGCATCAGCATCAGCAGCGACCCAGCGATCAGGATCAGATGATCGAACACCGTGCTGAGCTTGATGCGCGAACGCGAACGCGGGACTTCGGCGATTTGTGTCTGTGTCAGTTCAGCCATATCCCTGCCTCACGTATAATGGATGCGCCGCTCGATCAGGCGGAACTGGAAGATTGTCAGAATGAGAACAAGAACCATCAGGATCACGGATTGCGCCGACGACCCACCAAGATCATTGCCGCGGAAGCCGTCAAGATAGACCTTGTAGACCAGCGTCATCGGGTTTGCACCGGGCTCGCCCTTCATCATCGTGTCGATGATGCCGAACGTGTCGAACATCGCGTAGGTGATGTTGATGATCAGCAGGAAAAACGCAGTGGGCGCCAGCAGCGGAAAGGTGACATCCCAGAACCGGCGAACGCCCGATCCGTTATCGATCAATGCAGCCTCGCGCACCGCCCGTGGAATGGACTGAAGCCCGGACAGGAAAAAGATGAAGTTGACTGGAATCTGCTTCCAGACCGCCACGATGATCATCGCGGTCGCGGTGTCAAAATAGTCCACACCCAGTTTGAAATCCCAGCCGAAGAAGCCAAAGAACCGGGTCAGCGGACCGTGGCTTTGATCAAAGAACATGATGCCCAGAAACCCGGCCACCGGCGGGGCAATGGCATAGACCCACATCAGCAGCGTGCGATAGGTCTTGGCCCCGCGCAGCACGTTGTCGGCCTTGACCGCGAGCAGCAGAGCGATCGACAGCGACAGAAAGGTCACGATGGCGGTGAAGTACACCGTGAACCAGGCCACTTTTCGATACTCGGTCGATTTCGCAATGTCGGTATAGTTCTCGGCCCCCACAAAGGTAGAGCCGAAGCCAAACGGATCCTGCAGGAAAAACGACGATTGTATCGCCCAGGCCGCAGGCCAGTAGAAAAACACTGCGATGATACAAAGTTGTGGCACCAGCAGTAGAATGGGCAGCCACGGATTGGTGAAACCGGCTCGCTTCACGGGCGTATTCCTTTGAATGACGCCGGCGGCCGCAAGGCTGCGACCGCCGGTTGTATTTCAGTCAAAACGTATCAGTTCTGCGTCTTCGCGAAGCGTTCCAACAGCTTGTTGGCTTCAGCTTCGATATTGGCAAACGCAGTTTCGACATCGGTCTCGCCGGTCAGGATGCGACCGTATTCACGGTTCATCACGTCGCGGATCTGGACGTAGAAGCCCATGCGATAGCCCTTGGTATTGTCACCTGCGGGCAACGAGAGCTGCTGGATGCCGATCTCGGCCGCGGGGAAACGGTCATAATGGCCATCTTCCTTGGCGACGTCATAGGCGGCTTCGGTGATCGGCACATAGCCGGTATCCTTGTGCCAGCCATACTGAACCTCGGGGGTGGTCAGGAAGCGGAAGAACTCGGCAGTGGCCTTGTTTTCCTCATCCGACTTGCCCGACATGGCGAACAGGGCCGCACCACCAATAAAGGTCTGCTTGGGGTCGGCATTTACGCCTTCCCAATAGGGCAGCATGGTGGCCGAGAACGGGAAGTCGACCTTCTGGACCAGACCGCCGAACGAGCCGGACGACCCCAGCCACATGGCAACCTTACCTTCTTCGAACGGTTTGGCATTGTCGCCCCAACCGGTGCCGTACCATTCAAACAGGCCCTGGTCCTTCCAGTCCTTCAGAGCGCTGAAATGGGCCTTGATGGCGTCATTGTTGACCAGGATCTGGGTGTCGGCGCCATTATAGCCATTGTCGTTGGTCGCAAATGGCAGGTCATGACGCGAATGGAAGTTCTCGGTGAAAATCCAAGGCAGATGCGACTGGCTGAGTGGAACGTAACCCGCCTCTTTCAGCGCTGGTGCAGTGGTGCTGGCAAACTCTTCCCAGGTCTTCGGCGGGGTGACGCCCGCCTTAGCCAGTGCATCCTCGTTATAATAAAGGATCGGTGTGGATGAGTTGAACGGCATGCCGATCATCTTGCCATCGGCATCGGCGTAGAAGTAGCGCACACCGGCGATGTAGTCGTTGATGTCAAAGGCAATATCGTTTTGACCCAGCAGATCCTCGACCGGGATAACGGCACCTTTGGCACCGATCACGGTGGCGGCGCCAGCGTCAAAGACCTGCATGATGTTGGGCTGTTCGCCAGCGCGGAAGGCGGCGATACCGGCGGTCAGAGTTTCCTCGTAGGAGCCCTTGAAAACCGGTGTAATCTTGTAGTCGCTCTGGCTCGCGTTGAAGTCTTCAGCGATCTGGTTGACGGTTTCGCCGAGCTGACCGCCCATGGCATGCCACCAGGTGATTTCTGTTTGTGCGCTGGCCGTCGTGGCGGCGAACGCCAACCCTGTTGCAGCAATTTTGAGGAGTTTCATTTCCATACTCCGATTGTTGAGCCGCAGATCGCGACCGTTCAAATTGGCGCAGCAGATCTAAATCTACTGCCAGGTTCTTGTCGCACGTAGATGAAACGTCCATCCGCAAGCGGGAAAGCGCCCCGTATCAGCTTGTTAGAGTGGTTCCATCAACGTGCACCCGCGTTCCGTTATAGAGTTTGTTTGACGATTCTGTGAAACAAAAACGTGTTGTGGTCTTGGGCGCCAATTTTTTTGACCTTGGGTATGGGTTTTTCTTTCGCTCATGGAGTTGAGGGAATTTCCATTTACTATCAATATGATATATATTGGTGCAAATTTGGTCCCCGGTGCCTAACCAGCTCGCCAAGCATTGCACAAAGGACCTGCTCTTATGTTACGCAGGTGTTGCCGAAATCGTGCCAAGCTCCGCAGAACCGCCTTTCTGAAGCCCAAGGACCTGCCCCCGTGTCTGACCATTACTCCCTCTGGCTCACCTTCCCACAGCCGCTCGAAGATAACCTGAGCGACCACGTGCGAGCGCTTGCGCGTCAGACCAAAGGGCCGGTTTTTCAACCGCATGTCACGCTTGTGGGTGATCTGACCCTCGACCGGGCGCGCGAGATTTTCGCGTCAGGGCGGATCGGCCCGATTGCGCCGCGCCTGCAGGGCCGGTTTGGGTCATTGACCCATGGCAGCACGTATTTCCAGTCGCTGTTTCTGGAGGTCGTCCTGCCTGTCCAGATCGCGAAGGCGCGGCAGCAATTGCTCGACGAGCTTGGCATCGCCCCGGCCTACCCGCCGCATGTCAGCCTTGCCTATGGCAGCCTCACCGGTGAAGTGCCTAAGCCGCAACTTGACCGGATCGAGGCCACTTTCAGCAACCAGCCCGCGCCGCTGGCCTTCCTTGCTCTGGTCGCTTCTGCCGAAGACCGACCGGTGGAAAGCTGGAAGATCATCGAGAGGCTGCCACTGAACGTTTGAGCCCCAGGCCAAATTGCGCCGCACCCGGATTGCTGATTTGATGGCGCCGACCGCAACGGAGTGAAGATCGTGAAGCGCCGCGCCTTGCTGGGGGCCCTGAGCGCCCTGCCCTTTCTGCCGCCGGCCGCAGCGGCCCAGAGCCGCCTGCACGCGACCGGCTATCTGCGCACCAATTGGAGCCGCGACCGTTACGCGCATGGCTCCTACTCCTATATCGCGAAACGCGCCCGCAGACGTGATATCCGCGTTTTGAGTGAACCCGTGGACAACCGGATATTCTTCGCCGGAGAGGCGACGCATCCAGACTATAACAGCACCGTGCATGCGGCCTATGAAAGTGGTCTCATCGCAGCCGCACAAGTGCTCAAGACAAACGCCCAAGGGATCGCAATCGTGGGCGCGGGAATCAGCGGCCTTGCAGCAGCGCATAAACTGGCGCGAGCCGGGCGCGCCGTGACGGTCTACGAGGCGCGAAACCGTGTCGGAGGGCGCATCTGGACGGATGAGGCACTCGGTGCGCCGCTGGATATGGGGGCAAGCTGGATTCACGGGACGCAAGGCAACCCGATCGCGACCTTGGCCGACCGCCTGCACCTTTCCCGCGTCACCACCGATGACAGCTATCTCATGCGCGGCGGGGATGGCCGCCGGATCGCAACCGCCGACGCGCCGCGCTGGCTGGACGAGGTGGTCAATGTCCAGCACTCTGCCGGGGCCGATCTGGATCAGATCAAACTGAGCGCATACCTATTCTCGCAGGACTACGACGGATCCGAAGACGTCCTGCGCGGCGGCTACGCCCCAATTCTGCAAGGACTAAAGGGCGACTACACACTAAAGCTGCGCCGCCCGGTGAAAGAGATACGCTTGACCAAGGAAGCGGCGATGGTGGGCTTCGGCTTCGGTAATCTACGCCCCTTCGACGCGGTCATCGTCACCCTGCCCCTTGGTGTACTGAAACGCGACACCGTCACGTTCTCCCCGCCACTCTCGGCGCAGAAACGCGCAGCGATCAAACGGCTGGGCGTCGGCACACTCGACAAGCTCTACTTGCGCTTTGACAGGCCTTTTTGGGATAGGGATGTCACGTGGATCGTGACGCCCGAAACCGATTTGCCGCGGGGGCAGTTCAATCAATGGCTGAACCTGCACAAAGTCCTGGGCGACCCGATCCTGATGGCCTTCAATGGCGGGTCTCCAGCGTTGGAGTTGGCAGCGCTGGACGATCAGGCGATGCTGACGCGTGCGCTTTCTGTACTGTCGGCAGCTTATCCAAAATAAAGGCTGATATCAGCGGCCCGTCGCGGTCTCTGCACCGCGCCACCAGGAGAGGGTTTTTTCACGCAGGCCCTGAAACGTCAGATAGAGAACGGGGATCATCAGCAGGCCAACCGTGCTGTCGAGGATCATGCCGGCCAGAACGGGGTAGCCGATCGACACCCGCCCAGCCGCCCCGGCCCCAGTGGCCAGCACCAGTGGCAGAACACCGATTATGAAACATAGCCCCGTCATGGTGACCGGGCGGAAGCGCAGCTCAGCCGCCTTCAGCGCCGCATCTCGGATCGACGATCCACGCGCGCGTTCGTCATTTGCGAATTCCACCACCATGATCGCTTTCTTGGCGGCCAGCCCGATCAACAACACCATCCCAACCTGCGCAAAGATATTGTTGCTGAGATGCGGGATCGTCGCCAATGGCACCAGCGCGCCAAATACCGCAAACACGGTCGAGCTCATCACAGCAAGCGGCAGTGTCCAGCTTTCATAAAGCGCAACCAAAAACAGATAAGACAGGACCACGGCGCCCATCAGGATATAGGTCACAAGCCCGCCAGCCGCGACCTCCTGCTGGGTGACGCCGGACCATTCAATGTCAAAATCCTCCGGCAAGTTGGCGTCAGCGATGGCTTGCATGGCAGCGATGGCCTGTCCCGAACTGGTATCGTCGGCCAGCTGCGCATTGATCGACGCCGCCGTATAAAGGTTGTAGCGCGGGATGCTGGCCGGCCCCATTACAGGCTCATGCCGCACCAGCACGCGCAGCGGGATCGAGTTCCCATCCGCATTCTTGACATAGATGTTGCCGATATCATCCAGCGACTGCCGGAAATCCGCATCTGCCGAAATGACGATCCAGTGGACCTTGTTGCGCTTGATGAAATTGCCCACGTAGTAAGAGCTCAGACTGGCCTGCAGCGCGGAAAAGATGTCGATCACCTCGACGCCAAGCGTCTCGGCCCGGTCGCGATCCACCGAAAGCAGGTATTGCGGCACGCTGGCAGAGAAGCTGCTATGCACATGGCTGAACTCTGGCGCCGCGTTCAGTGCGGTCAGGAATGCGGTCTTGGCCGCGTCCAGCTTGTCCACATCTCCATCGGCCAGATCGACCAGTTCCGCCGAGACACCGCCGCTAACACCCAACCCGTGGATCGAGGGCAGCGGGAAGACGAACGATGTGGCCTCGGGCAGGGTTGCAAGCTTTTCATTGGCCGCTGCCATAATCGAATACCATTGCAGCTCGGGCGTCTTGCGCTGGTCCCAAGGGTCGAGGGCGATCACCACCATGCCGGTGCTGGATTTGGTACCACTCATCATGCTGAACCCGGATATGGTGGTGACGCTATGTACCCCCGGCATCGCCCGAATCATGGTGTCGACCTGTGTCATCACCGCCTCGGTGCGCGCCAGCGAGGCACCGTCCGGCAGGTCTATACCCGCCAGCAGAATGCCGCTGTCCTCTGGCGGGATAAACCCCGTCGGCACCGTCTTGAACAGATATACCGTGCCACCCACAAACCCAGCAAAGACCAGCAGGCTGAGCGCCAGATAGCGTAGCATCAGCGTCACCAGCCGCATATAGAGGCCGCGTATCCAGGCTATCAACGCAGGCACCAGCCGAAGCGGGCCACGCGGCCGCACACCCTGGCGCAGCAGCAGCGCGCAAAGCGCCGGGCCAAGGGTCAGCGCGTTCACCGCCGAGAGCATGAAGGCAAAGATGATGGTTAGCGCAAATTGCAGATAGATCTTGCCGGTGATGCCGGGAAAGAAACAGACCGGAACAAAGACTGCCGCCAGCACGAAGGTAGTTGCGATGATCGGTCGAGTAACCTGATCCATCGCTTTCTCGGTCGCGGCGCGGGCTTCAAGCCCCTCTTCCTCCATGATCCGTTCAGCGTTTTCGATGATGACGATGGCGTCATCGACCACCAGAGTAATCGCCAGCACCAGCGCCAGAAGCGTGATCATGTTGGCGCTGAACCCGATCAGATAGATCAGCGCCACTGCCCCCAGCAAAGAAACCGGGATCGCGATGGCCGGCACGATGGTGGCACGCCAGCTGGCCAGGAACAGGAAAGTTACAAGCACCACCAGACCAGCGGTCAGACCCAGCGTGAACAGAATGTCACGGATCGACAGCCGCACCGCTGTGGTGATGTCGTAGGGGATTTCATAGCTGACGCCTTCGGGGAATTTCTCTGCCAGATGATCTAGCTCGGCCAGAACTGCATTGGCGATGTCCAGCGCGTTTGCGGTCGCTTCCTGATGAATGGCGATGGCGGCCGAGCCCTTGCCATTGAAACGCGACGCGCCTGAATAGCTTTCCGCCCCAAGCTCAACCCGTGCCACATCACCCAGCCGCACAATCGAGCCGTCCGGGTTTGACGCGACGATGATCCGCTCAAATTCCTCGGGTTCCCGCAACAGGCCCCGAGCTTGCAACTTGAACTGGAAATCAGGCGTCTGAGCGCCGAAGGGCGGCGCACCCAACTCACCCGCAGCAGCCTCGACATTCTGGTTCTGGATGGCTGTCGCGATGTCGGAGGCGGTGATGTTCAGCGCCGCCATCTTGTCGGGTCGAGTCCAGACCCGCATGCTGTATTCCAGTGGCCCGAACTGGGTGACCGCGCTGACCCCTGAAATCCGCGCCAGCGGGTCCTGCACGAAATCGGCCGCATAGTTGCTCAGATAAAGCTCATCACGCGAGCCGTCGGGCGAGGTCAGGTTAATCACCATCATCATCCCGCCCGAACGCTTCGAGACATTGATACCCTGCTGGATCACCGAAGACGGCAAGACCGGTTCTGCTAGCGCGATGCGGTTTTGCACATCAATTGACGCAATGTCGGGATCGGTGCCGATCTCGAAAGTCACGGTCAACTCATAGGTGCCGCTATTCGAACTGCCCGACGACATATAAAGCATGCCGTCCACACCATTGACCTGCTCTTCTATCGGCGTGGCCACGGCCTCTTGGATCAGGGCGGCATCGGCGCCGGGGTAGCTGGTGTTGACATAGACCTGCGGCGGCGTGATTTCGGGGTATTGCGCGATCGGGATCAGTCGAACGCCAAGCAGCCCTGCCAAAACCATCAGGATCGCGATCACAATCGCGAAATTCGGTCGCTCGATGAAATAGCGTGGGATCATTGCGTGGGCTGACCGCTGGCATCAACCGGAGTGACGGTGGCACCGTCATGGATTTTCTGCAGTCCCTGAACCACCACTTTCTGACCTTCTTTCAGGCCCGAGGTGATCTGCCATGCCCCGGCGATCTGTTGGCCGGTATCCACGTTCTGCCGGTGCACCACGTTCTTTTCATCGACGACAAAGACGAAGTGACCTTCCTTGTCCAGTTGCAGTGCCGATTGCGGCACCGTCAAGCTGGGCGCGGCGTCCGGATCATCCAGAAAGGCCGAGACGAACTGACCGGGCAATAGTGCACCATCGGGGTTCGGAAAACTGGCGCGCAGCTCGATCGTATCGGTATCCTGCCGGACTTGGGTGCCGACATAGACCACCTGCCCATTGCTGCCGTATTCGCTGCCATCAGAGAGGTGAATACGCGCTTTCAGCTTGATCTCCTCGTCGGCGATCAGACCCTTTTTGCGCTCCTCGATCAGGACGCCCTCGCCTACGAAAAAGCGCACATAGATCGGATCGACACTGGTGACGGTGGCCAGCACACCACTGTCGGAACTGATGAGGTTTCCCGCATCCACCGATGACCAGGTGATACGGCCATTCAGCGGGCTGGTGATTTCGGTATAGCCCAAGTTGATCTGCGCCAGTTGCAGCGCAGCTTTCGCCTCCTCCACCGCCGCCAGATCCTGGCCGTATTCGGCCAGCGCGCCGTCCACCACGGATTGCGGCACATCGCCCTTTTCAAGTAGGTTCTGGTTTCGCTTGAGCACGATATCCGAGCCTTTGGCGGTCGCCTCAGCCCCTGCAACCGAGGCCTTGGCGCTTGCGACATCGGCCTGGTAGACGTCCCGCTCGATCCGGAACAGAACATCACCCTTGGACACAAGCGCGCCCGGGGTGAAATTCACCTCCTGCAACAGGCCTTCGACGCGCGCCTGCAGATCGACGCGCTGCTGCGCGACCACCCGGCCCACATAGGCATCGCCCGTCTGCACAACCGCGGTCGAGACGGTGGCCACAACCACACCCGGCGCCGCGTCGTGCTGCGTTTGCGCAACAGCGGCCCCGCCCAGACAAAACGCGAAAAGACAATGGGTTACAAATCTTGGCATCGGCACATCAGAACCCCGATCAAGGCGACTGGATTGCCCTCACTATGGGGCGGTTGCCACAACCAGACAACCTTTATGCCGGACGAGCGACTGGTTGAGTTGAACCGGTCACTGAGAAAGAAGTATCGGCGATGCTCCGCCGCCCGTTCACCACCCAAAACCCAGCCGCGTCTTGCCTTTGGCCGGAATTCCCGCCAAGCACCGGCATATGCGACGCCTGTCTGTCCTGCTTTTCGTTATTGCCACGCTGCTTGCAGCCGTTGGGGTGTTTCAGCTGTCCTACAGCTACTTTCGCGCAGAAGAGCTGTCGCGCGCCGAAGGGCGGCTGTCGCTCTACCGCAGTTCGGTCACCGCCGAGCTGGAGCGGTTTTCGCATCTGACCCACGTGCTGGCCCGCGATACCTATGTGGTCGATACCGCTGCGGGAGCACCCACCGGCGCGCTGAACCGACGGCTGGAGGATTTTGCCGATCAGGCGGGTCTGGATGCGATCTATCTGATGCGCCCCGAGGGGCTGACTGTGGCGGCCTCGAACTTTCGCACGGCATCTAGCTTTGTCGGCCAGAACTATGCGTTTCGCCCGTATTTTAGGCAGGCACTGGACGGGCAGCAGGGACAGTTTTATGCCATCGGCACCACAACGGGCCTGCCCGGTTATTTCATTGCCGATGCAGTTCGGGATGCGTCGGGTGGCGTGGATGGCGTGATCGCGATCAAGATCGATTTTTCGCAGCTCGAAGACAATTGGCGGAATGCGGGAGAGCAGGTGTTTCTGGCCAATGAAGACGGTGTCATCCTGCTGGCCTCTGACCCCGACTGGCGGTACCGCGTGTTGAGTGACTTGCGAACCGATCAGCGCGCCCGCATCGAGGCAGCGCGACAGTTTCCCGGCCAGGATTTGGCCGTGCTTGATTGGTCGGATCTGCCCGATCAACGCGCCCGTCTTACCGGATCAGAGCGGTTGCATCTGACCGCAACGGATCTGCCCCACGGGTGGGAGTTGCACTATTTCACCAGTGACGACCGGGCGGTGGACCGGAGCTGGCTGGTTTCGGCCTCGGTGGTGCTGTTGGCCGGGCTGGGGTTCATCCTGCTTCAGGTACAGCGTGCGCGCCGCATGGGCGCAGCATTGCGCCGTTCGGAAGAAGAAGAGGCGCAATTGCGCCAGGCCAATGAGCGGCTCGCGGTCGAGATTGCCGAGCGCCGCACCGCCGAGCGGCAGCTACAACGCACCCAGAACGAATTGGAACGCACCAGTCGTTTGGCCGCGCTGGGTCAGTTGGCGGCCTCGGTCACACATGAGCTGGGCCAACCGATTGCTGCCATGCGCAACCATTTGGCCGCTGCCGAGATTGCCGCGCGCGAAAGCCCCGGCATCACCGCCAAGATCGGTGCGCTGGTCGAACGGATGGAGGGCATAACAAGACAGCTCAAGTTCTTTGCCCGGTCGGATGTGGAGGAGTTTGCCGTCTTTGACCTGCGCGACGCGATGGAGGCGGCGCTGGCGCTTGTCGCACCAAACGTCACCTCTATCGGCGCAACTCTGCAGATCAACATGTCCGACGCGCCAGTCCCCCTGCGCGGAAGCAAATTGCGGATCGAACAGGTGATGACAAACCTTCTGCGCAATGCGCTCGACGCCGTGGAAGAGGCAGAGGCCCCGACCGTTTCGGTACGGCTGGATCGCACGGCAGATGAGTGCTGGTTCGAGATTCGCGACAACGGGCATGGTTTGGGTGCTGCCACGCTGGCCGAACTGCAGGAGCCCTTCGTGACCACACGGGAAAGCGGACGCGGCATGGGGCTTGGCCTGGCGATATCGGCCAGTATCGTGAAGGATCATGGCGGCGTGATGACTGCGCGCAATGCCCGCACGGTAGGCGCGGTTTTCCGGGTGAGCTTCCCGAGCGTTGAAACAGAAGAAAGCGGGACGGCATGACGGACAGACCGGCATTCAACATTCTGGTGGTCGATGATGACAGGTCCATGCGCCAGTCCCTGATCGAGTTGATCGAGGCGGCAGGCTGGCAGGCAGAGGCGGTCTCACGCGCTGAACGGGTGGCAACGCATCTCGCGACGGCGCTGCCTGACGTGATCCTGTCGGATGTGCGGATGCCGGGCATGTCGGGGCTGGACCTGCTAGCCAGCCTCGATACCGACAACGGACCGCCGGTTGTGCTGATCTCGGCCCATGGCGACATCCCGATGGCGGTCGAGGCGATCCACAACGGCGCGTACAGCTTTGTCGAGAAACCCTATGAACCGCGCCGGTTGCTCACCATATTACGCCATGCTGCGGAACAGAACCGCATGAAGCAGCGTAACCGGCGGCTGACCGACCGGCTGTACAAGCTGTCGGGGCTGGACCGGATATTGTTGGGCCAAAGCCCCGATGTCGTGGCACTGCGCCGCGACATCCTCGATCTGGCCGATACCGATGCGGCGATTCTGATCGAGGGTGAAACCGGCACCGGCAAGGAACTGGCCGCGCGCGCGCTGCATGATCTGGGCACCGCCCCCGACAGCCCTTTCGTGGCGCTGAACTGCGCCGCGCTCTCTCCTGACAGGTTCGAGGCAGAAATGTTCGGGATCGCGGGCGAAACCGGCGGCAGGCTGCTGGCAGCGGCAGAGGGCACGCTATTTCTGGACGAGGTCTGCTCTTGCCCACCACCGGTGCAGGCCAAGCTGCTGCGCGTGATCGAGGACAAGCAGGTGCTGCCGCTTGGGGCCTCTGCCCCGGTACCGGTCCGGTTTCGAGTTATCTCTGCCACCAACGAGGACGTGCATCAGGCGGTCGCAGAGAACCGGCTGCGTCAGGACCTGCTGTTCCGGCTGAATACCGTGGTGTTGTCGCTGCCACCTCTGCGCAACCGCCGCGAAGACCTTTCCATGCTGATGACTCATTTCCTGGATCACTATGCCCAGACCTACGAGATCGCCGTGCCCCAACTCAGCGCCGATGATCTGGCTGCCCTGATGGCGCATGATTGGCCCGGCAATGTGCGCGAGCTGCGAAGTGTCGCCGAGCGCCGGGTGCTGGCGGCGCGGCGCGGGGACGGCTCGGTCGCGCAGGCATTGCAAAGCGCGGCGCAGATCGAAGATATACCTGATACCCTGCGCGAGGCAGTCGCCGCCTTTGAACGTGAGTTGATCGGCAAGGCGATCCAGACGCACCAAGGCCGCATGGATGCCACCGCCGAGGCGCTCGGGATCGGGCGACGCACACTGAACGAAAAGATCGTGAAACTCGGCCTCGACAAGGACGCGTTGCTGTAACCGGCTGGACGCCTTTATCAGGAGGAGGGTTCCTGCATCTGCCGCGTGTCGATGGCCTGCACATCGCTGCCACGCCAGAGCGTCGCAATCAGCGCCAGCGCAATGCCGCAGCACAGGATGCCGACCGCAAAGGGCAAATGCACGTTGACGCCGATCAACACGCCTCCGGCCAGTGACACCAGACCCGAGCCAAGAGTGAAGAGCGCGATTGTAATGCCCATGACCCATCCCTGCTCCTCCTCGCCCGCACTGGCCGAGAAGAGCGCCAATATGGTTGGATACCCCACTGCAAAGCCGATCACGATCGGGATCACCAACAGGTAGGACAGGCTACCCACCGGGTTTAGCGTGAATATGATAAGCGACAGCATCATGACTACCGTCGCCCCCGTGACAACGGGGATCTTGCGATAGCGCTGCCCCAACGGGCCGACAAGCGTGCTGCTTGCCAGCGCCATCGTCAGGCCAAAAATCACCATCAAGATGCTGTTTTGCAGCGTATCGAAACCAAAATGCTGAAGCGCGTAGTCGTTGAGGTAGATGAAAAAGGAATTCAGCCCCAGCTCGAAGAAAAAGAACACCAGCCCAAGCTTCAGCACAACCGGCCGGCTGCGTACCCGCCAGAGATTGACGAACACCTCAGAGACCCCGAAATCGATCTTGCGCCGTTCGGTCCGGGCATCGTGGAAGAACACCAAGATCAGAAACAGCGTGATCGCGATCAGCCCGGCCGCCACCATGAACGGCAGCTGTAGCGTTGCGTAACTGCCAAGAACGCGGCTGTCGCTGAGCAAACCGGCGATCAGTGGTCCCGCGACCAGACCAAGCGCGGCGGCGGCCACCACCCGGCCCATGTTACGCGTGCGCTCATCATCATTGCGGCTAATATCCACCAGCGCCGCCTGCGCAATCGGCTGGTTGCCAGCGGTGAAGCCGGAAATCGCACGGCCCAGCAACAGCAGCGCATAGTTCGAGCTTTCGACCGCGACAACGGTCAGGACATAGCCTGCTAAAGCCCCGACCAGACAAATCACGATCCCGTTCTTGCGCCCGATATAGTCCGACAGTTTCGAGATATAGGCGGCCCCGAAGAACCAGAAGATATAGAAGGTACTCAGCAACACGCCATACATCAGGTTCCGCGTGCCGTGACTGGTGTCCTTGGCGAGGAACGCGCTTTCGGGGTCGATTAGCAACGTGCTGATAATCGGCAGGATCAGCCCCTGGCCCATCACGTCGACAAACACGACCAGCATCAAGGACAGGCGTAGCATGAACATGGTCGTATCTCCCGATCTGCCAACCATTCTCACCGTCGTCCTCGACACGGATACGGCGCCAGTGGTCAGGGTTTGAGCATCGCCGCAAGACCTTCAAAAAACAATGCTTTTGCCAAAACTCTCTGGGGCGCCTGACATAGCTCTGGATTACGGCACTCTTTAGGAGGGCTAAAGTGGTCGGCAAATCGTCGCGACGACAAAAATCTCAGTGTGATACCCTGGCATTTGCTGCTACGCAGAAAGCAGCAATCGACTCAAAGTTGTAGGTGCCGCCGCGCCCGGCACTATGAGAAGGAGGCATCCATGCCTGTATCCAATCCTTGGCTCGACTATCTGGTCGATGCCGGTCAGAGAACCGCTTTGTTTCTGGACATCCTGCGCGAGCGCGGCAACCAGTATAACGCACATATCACCGCCACCGCACCGAATGTTCTGGGCTTCGACTATACTCTGGTGATCGATGGCCGTGATCTGCCCGAGCCGGTCAACTACGCGCTTGTGCAGATCAAACCCCCCAAAGGCGTTACCATCGACAAACGTAATCGTCCCTTTGTGGTGATCGACCCGCGCGCGGGCCACGGGCCAGGCATTGGCGGATTCAAAGCCGACAGCGAAATCGGCGTGGCGCTGGCGGCGGGCCACCCCTGCTACTTCATCGGATTCCTGCCGGAACCCCAGCCCGAGCAAACCATCGAAAAGGTGATGCGGGCCGAGGTCGCCTTTATCGAACATGTCATCTCGGCGCACCCTGAGGCAGAGGGGAAACCAGCGGTGATAGGCAATTGCCAGGCGGGTTGGGCCGTGGCGATGCTGGCCTCTTACAGGCCCGATCTGTGTGGCCCGATCATTCTGGCAGGCGCACCGCTCAGCTATTGGGCGGGGGTGCATGGCAAGAACCCGATGCGTTACAGCGGCGGCTTGCTGGGCGGCAGCTGGCTGACCGCGCTGACTGGCGATCTGGGCGCGGGCAAGTTCGACGGTGCTTGGCTGGTACAGAATTTCGAGAACATGAACCCGGCCAACACGCTCTGGTCCAAGCAGCATAATGTCTATGCCAAGGTCGACACCGAGCGCGACCGCTATCTGGAATTCGAACGCTGGTGGGGTGGCCACGTCCTGCTGAACGCAGAAGAGATGCAATTCATCGTCGACAACTTGTTTGTCGGCAACAAGCTGTCGACCGGCGGTCTAGTGACCAGCGACGGCGTCCGGCTGGATTTCCGTCGCATCAAATCCCCAATCATCTGCTTCTGTTCCAGGGGAGATGATATCACCCCGCCGCAACAGGCACTGGGATGGATCACCGACGCCTATGAAAGCGTCGATGCGATCCGGTCACACGGACAGACCATCGTTTACGCGATCCACGACAAGGTCGGCCATCTGGGCATTTTCGTCTCGGGCAGCGTAGCCAAGAAAGAGCATCGCGAATTTGCATCGAATATCGACTTCATCGACTGCCTGCCGCCGGGCCTTTACGAGGCAGTGCTGACGCCCAAGACCGGCGATGAGCCTGATATCGATCTGGACCCGACCGATTATATCACCCGGTTCGAGGCGCGTGACCTCGATGATATCCGCGCGCTGGGTCACAACGATCTGGAGGATGAGCGCCGCTTCGCCGCTGTCGCTCGGCTCTCCGAGATCAACACCGGTCTTTACAAAACCTTCGTCCACCCTTGGATGGACGCGCTAATGACACCGCAAATCGCTGAGGCAGCGCGCGATCTGCATCCCTTGCGGCTGGGCTACAAAATGGCCTCGGACCTGAACCCGCTGATGAACAGTGTGAAGATCTGGGCCGATCATGCGCGCGAAAACCGCAGGCCGGTCGACCCAAAGAACCCGTTCTGGATAATGCAGGAACAGGTCTCGGACGGGATCGCGACGGGGTTGAAGACCTATGGCGATCTGCGTGATCAGGCGGCCGAGGCGATGTTCATGGCCACCTATTCAAACCCGCTGCTGCAGGCCATGCTGGGGCTTAACGCCCATGACGGCCCGCCGCGCCCGCATCCGGGCCTTGACCCCGAACACAAGGCCTTTGTCGAAAGGCGCATCGCTGAGCTGACCGAGAAGATGGCAGAGGGCAGCGTCAGAGAGGCGGTGGTACGTGCACTGATCTACATTCTGCTGCCGGACCGCGTGGCCGATGAACGCCGCTTCGAGATTGTTGATCGTTTGCGCGAGGATGACGCACAATCCTTGCAGGATTTCAAAGAGATGCTCCGCGAGCAGTTCCTGATGCTGCTAATCGACGAGCACCGCGCCATCGAGACCCTGCCGCAGCTGCTTGCAGACGATAAAGACCGCGAGCAGGCCGCCAGCGCCATCCGCATGATCACCTCAAGGGGCCGCCCGCTCAGCCCAGCTTCCAAGGCGCGCCTGACGCAGATCGAACAGGCGATAGAGGCGGTTCCGCCCATAGGAAGAAAGCGCAAACAGGCTCAATAGCGGTCAAGGTTTCGGTCGCTGGCCCGCCGATTGGATTTAAGCGAACCCCGATTCATAGCCCGGACGTCTAATGTGGCGAGGTGAAACAAGTGTCTACCTTGCCGCATGTGCAAGACGTCAAAGACTTTCAGATTTTTGAGAGTTTGGTTGCGCGGCGCAGTTCCTCGGTCGTGATTTTGTCGCACAAACGCGTTGCTTCGGACGTGACCGCCGCAGCCGCAGCAGCCACGCCTGTTCTCAGACATTCTTCAACCGGCACTCCGCCTGCCGCACAATGGGTAAAACCGCCAACAAAGCTGTCCCCCGCGCCAACCGCGCTGACGAGGTCAACTTTGGGAGGCACCGCATGCCATGCTTCATCCGCGCCAACCAGAACCGAGCCGTCAGTGCCGCGCGCAACAATCACCTGTTGTGCAACACCGTTACGCACCAGTTGCCGGGCAAACGCGGCCGTATCAGCAACAGCAGGGAGTTCGCGACCTGCAAGCTCCTCTGCTTCCTCGACATTCATACGAAGCAAATAGATGGCCTCATGCTGTGTGTTGGCCAAGTGTCTAAGGGCTGGTCCCGACGTATCCACGATCAGCCGCGCATTCCGACCTTCGACATGGCTCGCCAATATTGATGGGAACTCCTTGGCGACGCCGGGAGGCTGGCTGCCCGAAAGCACCACCAGAGATCCGGCACCAGCAGCCCTGTCGACCGCGGCCAAGGCTCTTGCGACATCACTGTCATTCCAGACCGGCCCCGGAAGCACAAACCGGTATTGCTCACTGGTACTTTCGTCAATGACAGACACAGACCGCCGCGTTTCACCGGGACCTTGAATCGCCACGGTCGACCCACCTTCAAACGCCAGCAACTCCAAAAGCTGCGCACCCGTAGGACCGCCAATGGCAATAAGTGTCGTTGCCTCGCCGCCTAGCAGACGGATGGCCCTGGCGACATTGATGCCGCCCCCACCAGGGTCAAACTTGGCTTCAGAGCAACGAAGCTTTGGACCCGGCAACACTTGCGGCGCAGTTGTTGCAAAGTCGACAGTTGGATTGAGCGTAATCGTCAGAATGTTGGTCATTGTGAGTCTACGCGCCCATGTTAGCGTTAACTACTGCGGCATATCTACTCGACAGGGTCGCAGGCATCTAGTCTTTTCGGCATCGACTTCGCCCAATATCTAAGCCTCGGCTCTCGAAACTTGACCGGTCACGGGTCCGCAAAGGTGTTCAGAACGGGGAGTGCTTTGATTGGGCAGTCCGATGGGGAATTGCCAAATTCGGACCTCAGCCCTAATCGCTACAAATGATTGGATCAATCCAGTATGGTAGCTTTTGCGCGGTCCCGCAGGACATTCGAGGCGGCTCGAGCGATGATGCGTTCCTCGTCTGTGGGGATGACTAACACCTGGGTTTTGCCAATGCCGATGCTCATCTCGTTGGCCGTGTTCGCGCGCGCGTCCAAAGTGATCCCCATCCAGTCCATGCCCTGGCAAATGCGGGCACGGATCGCCGCTGAGTTTTCCCCGATACCGCCGCAAAAGACCACTCCGTCGATACCGTGAAGTGACGCCGCCAGCGCGCCGAGTTCGCGACGGGCGCGGAAGGTGTAATACTCGATGGCCATTTCTGCCTCGGGGCGTTGCGAGGCCTCCAGCGTCCGCATGTCGTTGGTCTCGCCCGAGAGCCCCTTGAGCCCGCTTTCATCATAAAGCAGCTTGGTCAGTTCCGAGGCCGACAGCCCCTCCTGATCCATCAGATACAGCACAACGCCGGGATCAAGCTGACCGCAGCGCGTGCCCATCGGCAGACCGTCGAGCGCGGAAAACCCCATGGTCGAGGCAATCGAGCGCCCGTTCAACACCCCGCACATCGACGCGCCATTGCCCAGATGCGCAATCACCACCCGGCCAGAAGCGAGGTCAGGATCGATCCGGGCCAGCGTGCCGGTGATGTATTCATAAGACAGCCCATGGAACCCGTAGCGGCGCACGCCCTGATCGTAGTATTTCAATGGCAGGCCAAACGTATCGTTGACCCAAGGGTGGCTGCGATGAAAGGCCGTGTCGAAACAGCCGATTTGCAGCGCATCCGGAAACGCCTCGATCGAGGCCCGCACCGCTTCGAGGTTATGGGGCTGGTGCAGTGGCGCCAGAGGCTCAAGCAAGGTCAGCTTTTCCAGCACGCGGGTCGTCAGCAATTCCGGCCCTTCATAGTCCACCCCGCCATGGGCGATGCGGTGACCGATACACGCCGGTGAACGCCCTTTCAGCACGGTTTCGCACTGTTCCAGAATGGCCCGAAGAGCAACACGGTGATTGGCCGAACCCAGATCAGCCTCAACCTGCTGCATCTCGATCCGGGCCTTGAAACGCGCGTTGGGTCCAAGGCTCTCGACCTGTCCTACGGCGATTTCACGAGGTTCCTCGGCAGCCTCATAGAGCGAGAACTTCAGTGATGATGACCCCGCGTTGAGTGACAGGATGAAGTCCTGTGGCTCGCTCGCGCCTGAAGATGTTGCCTGATCCTCATCCATGTTACTTCTCCGTTCCACCGCGCGGGTCCTACCCCATTATGTGATAGCCACCGTCGATCAAGTGTGTGCCGCCGGTAACATTGGATGCCGCGTCACTGGCCAGAAATGCTGCGTAGGCGCCCACATCATCCAGATTTGCCAATTGATGCGTCGGTGTGCGGGATGCGTTCTCGGCCATTAGCTCGTCGAAATGCGCGATACCGCTAGCGGCGCGGGTGTTCATCGGACCAGGAGACAGCGCATGGACCGAGATACCCTTGCCACCCAGTTCGGCGGCAGCGTAGCGGGTCACCGATTCCAGCGCAGCCTTGACCGGCCCCATGACGTTATAGTGATCGACCACCTTCTCCGAGCCGTAAAAACTGACGGTCATGCAGGTGCCGCGCCGGCCCATCAGCGGTTCTGCCCGGCGGATCATGCGGAGAAAGGAATGCACCGAAAGGTCCATGGCAAGCCCAAATCCCTCACGCGAGCAATCGATGACGCGGCCATGCAGATCGTCTTTGGGACAGAACGCCACCGCGTGCAGAAGGATGTCGAGCCCGCCCCATTCCTCTGCGATCCGCTCAAAGACCGCGTCCAGCTGCGCATCCTCGCGGGCGTCCAGGGGCATGACAATCTGAGCGCCCAATGCCTCGGCCAGCGGGCGGACATGAGGCTCGGCCCTGTCGTTGAGGTAGGTGATCGCCAATTCTGCACCTTGCGCGCGGAAGGCGCGGGCACAGCCATACGCGATGGATTGATCATTGGCGACGCCCACCACCAGCGCGCGTTTACCCTTTAATGAGAACACCGTGACCTCCGTGAATTGGCCCGCCTTCCCTCTGTACCCGCCGCAAACAACTGATTTGCCACGGATCACGCCGGCGCGGTCGCCGGAGAGGATTGGGTGGCGATCTTGGCACGTATTCGGGCGAGTAGGCTGTCATAGTCGGGCGTACCATCCGCAGCATAGTGGAAGTTCTTGAACAAGCCTGTAAGCTCGGTGAACCAGGCGCGGATGTCTGATTTGTGCTCCAGCGCCATCTCGCCTTGCACCACGCCATACATCAATTTGAACACAAGCTGTTGGCGGTCCAGCGAGACCGAGCAGTCCACCGCGTCAAATGCGTCCTGCTGCAGGTAGATCATGTCGACAAACAACGCCTTTTGGTAGGTCACGTAATCCTCGATGGTGATGCCTTCTTCGCCGGTGACCTGCATCATCTGGCCGATCTGCTCGCCTCGTTCCAGAAGCGCCTGCATCTCTTTGACCCGTTTGATCCAGTTGGGTTCGATATTGCGGTCATACCAACCGGTCATCTGATCCAGATAGCGCGACCACGACAGCAGCGGGTCCACCGCCGGGTAGAAGCGCTTGTAGGCGCGTTCGGAAGACAGACCAAGAAAGCACTTCACTGTGGACAGAGTGGATTGCGTGACCGGCTCGTCGAAATTGCCGCCCGCGGGCGAGACCGTGCCAATCATGGTCAGGCTACCGCTGTCGCCGTCGTTGGTCTGGATCACGCCCGCGCGTTCATAAAGCCCCTTGATCGAGCTTTCCAGATAGGCAGGGAAGCCTTCCTCACCAGGGATTTCCTCCAGCCGCCCGCTGGTCTCGCGCATGGCCTGTGCCCAGCGGGAGGTGCTGTCAGCGATCAGCAGCACGTCGAGGCCCATCTGGCGGTAATATTCCCCCAACGTGATCCCAGTGAAGATCGACGCCTCACGCGCGGCGACCGGCATGGAGGACGTGTTGCAGATGATGATGGTTCGATCCATCAGACTGCCACCCGATTTCGGATCGGTCATCTCGGGATATTCGGTGATGGTTTCCACCACCTCGCCTGCCCGCTCACCACAGGCCACGACGATCACGATATCCACCTGCGCATTTCGCGCGATCAGATTCTGCAGTACCGTCTTACCCGCCCCAAAAGGCCCGGGAATGCAGGCCGTTCCACCGCGTGCGATGGGAAAGAACGTGTCGATCAGCCGTTGCGAGGTCAGGATCGGCGCATCAGGAAATGTCCGGCGCGAGGCAGCGGATTTCAACAGTTGCGCGGGCACCGGGCGGCGCACCGGCCAGCGCTGCGACAGCGTCAGGATATGTTCCGATCCGTCCTCGCCGGTCAGTCGTGCCACAGAGTCTTGCACGGTAGCGGCGCCCTTTTGCACCCAGTTGATCGTGTAGCGGCCGGTCCAGTTGAAGGGCACCATGATCTTGTGAGTGAACCGCCCTTCGGGGACCGTGCCCACGACGTCCCCGGCCGAAACCTTGTCGCCCAGCTTGACCAGCGGCGTGAACGACCATTTCGCGGTCTCGTCCAATGGTGCCACGTCGACCCCGCGTGGCAGAAAGATACCGTATTCGGCAGCAACCTTGGCCAGCGGCGATTGCAACCCGTCGTAAACCTGACCCAGCAGGCCCGGTCCAAGCTCTACCGACAGCAGCTGGCCGCTTTGTTCCACCGGATCGCCCACTGCAACACCTGCGGTGCTTTCGTAGACTTGGGCGTCGGCAGTCTTGCCGCGCACCCGCAAAATCTCGGCCTTGAGCCGTTCCTGCCGCCCGCCCGCGGCGGGTTTGGACGGCAGGATATAGACCACCTCGTTCTTGACGAGCCGTCCGGGCGAACCGTCGGGCTGATCCAGCGCTTCGATCTCAACCAGCCCCTCTTGCACAGCCGCGATACGGGCGGTTGGGGTCTGAGTTTTGGGGGCGGCACTCATGCGGTCCCTCCTTCCAGCATCAAATCGGGGAAATCCTGCAGCGCGTCATCAGAAAGCTGCGCAAAGCGCCGTGCCGCAGCCTGAGCGTCTGAGGCGGCCCAGCGGTCAAAGAGGTTCCATTTCAGCACGTAAATCACGACCGCCTCGAAATCGAAAAGGTGCATGCCACCATGTCGCTGCAACTGACGGAACGCGACCTCAAGCAGGTGCCGTTCCAAACCAAGCGCGTCGCCCGCCTCCAGCAGCTTGCCCGCCTCGCGCAGCCAGGGCAACGGCGCATCCAGACGAAACGTGGGATCGGACCAGTTTGACACGATATGCGTGGTCCACTTACCAAATCCCCAAGGCCCGGTGGGCGCAGACATCCCGTCGCGCCGCATCCGCAGGGCCGCAATGGCAGTGCGCAGTTCCATCCGCTCGGAGACGATCATTCGCAAACTGGGTTGCCGCAGATCGCGCAGCAGGGCGCGGGCGCGTGTGACCACATCGGAAATATCGGACCGGGCATCATAGCTGGCCCAGTTCAGGACGTTTTCGATCCGTTTCAACGATCTGGCATCATCCTCGTCCAACACCGACAACCGCTTGCGCAGGCGCAGTTCCGAGAGCGGCGGCTGTTTGGCGACAAAAAGCCGCTCGGAACTCGGCAAGCTGGAAACCAGCGCGATATAGGCGTCGGGGCCAGACATGATTAGCGGATCACACCTTCCAACACGGCGCGGAAGCGCGGTTGCAGGTGCTGCATCAGCACATCGGCAATGGCCTCCTCCGAGAGATCAAGTTTGATCCCGTCTTCCTTCGCCTGTGCCCGGATACCTGCATGCAAATCGCTTGAAGCGAACAGGGTCACACCGTCTTTCAGCATCTGCTGCGTCAGGCCGAGAACGAATTTTGTAAGCCTGCCCGACTGAATGTCGTCAGCATTGGCACGGATCGCGTCCGGGCCGACAACTTCGGCAGGCAGGATCACCTGCGCATCCTCTCCGATATCCGTATCGGCGCGGGCACGGCCCACAAGCTCAATCACCATCTGTTTCAGCATTTCAGGATCGCTCATGGTTTCCGACACCATCCGTTGCACATCCTGCTGGAACTGCGCCATGAGCGTTGATTTCATGGTCAATACAGCATCGCGCATGGCGGTGTTCAGTGCCTCTTCACCGGCCTTGGTGTAGCGCTCGGCGGCATCGCGGGCGTCAGTGCGCAACTTGGTGGCTTCGGCCTGTGCCGCCTCGACAATCTGCGCGGCCTTGGCCTGCGCCTCTCGCGTCAGGCGCGCGGCCTCGTCCGAGCCGGCCTGCACGCCCTCGCTGCGCAGACGTTCGATCAGCGCATCGATCCCTTGCGCCGTCTCCTGTTCGGCGGCCATCACGCGATCCCCGCGCTGATTACCAGTGCAAAGACAAAAGCGAAAACCCCGAAGCCTTCGATGATCGCCGCGGGCGCCAGTGACAGGCCAAAGATTTCTGGCTTCTCCTTAGAGGCATTGATCGCTGCCGCGCAGGCGCGCCCCTGCCACATGCCGCAATAAAGCAGCGCAATACCCGACAGCAGCCCAACACCAAAGAGGCCCCCGGCATTTTCGGCGGTGACGGCCCGGTTCAGAGTGAACATGATCACGATGCCATAGATCGCGAAGGTCGAAGGAAACGCCGAGATGCCCACAAAGCGCCCATAGCCGCTTTCGGTTTCCAGCATCGCGCCGATGCTGGCCTGGCCTGCGATCGAACAACCGATCGCGCTGGCGATGGTCCCAAGCGCCATGGGGGCGAATATGCCTACCCAGCCCAATGCGATGACGAAATCGGTCATTCCTGTACCTCCTTACGGGCAAACGCGCGGAAGACTGTGCCTTCCTCGGGCAGACCCCATTTGTAAAACTCGATGAAGTTGAGTCGCAGCCCGTGGACCACGCCGCTCATGATCGCGAGGGCGAAGTTCAGCCCGTGCCCGATGATCAGAATCAGCAGGCCGCCCAGCAGGCCCAGGCCAGACGCGGAGTCGAACCCTTTGCTGGCCAGCCCGTTGAAGGTAACCGCCAGCGAGGCAGAGGCCAGACCCAGCGCAAAAAGCCGCATATAAGACAGCACATCGCCGAACATGCCCATTAGCCCGGCGAGGCTTTGCACTCCACCAAATAACCGCCACAACCAGTCGATGCCGGAGTTGATGGGGCGGTCGCTGGAAAATAGCAGGATGGCCAACAGACCCAGTGCCATGGCCCCCAGCCCGATCTGATAGATCTGACCAGCCTGACCGCTGAGCCAGACGGCAAGCCCGCCCAGAACCACGCAAATCCAACCCAGATTGGCATAGCGGCTGCGTGTCGGTTTGTGCAGGAAGGCCATCAGGTTGGCAAAAGCCACATGTGCCACGCCGACAATGATCGATAGCCGCATCATCGTGGTGAAGTCGTTGATATCCATCAGCTTGAGCCGGGCGAGGATGCTGCCCTCTGGCGGACCAACCCCAAAGTAACTGCCGACGATGATGCCATAAGCAATCGTGGCACCGGCAAGGATCAGCAACATGCTCCGCCAGGCGCGGCTATGGGATGTGGTGCTCAACCGGCGCCAGAACAGCAGAACCCCCAAAACGATCAGAACCCCGTATCCCGCATCGGCAATGATCATCGCGAAGAAGACCGAGAACGAGGCGATCAACACGCGACTTGGGTCCCAGGCGTAGTAGTTGGGCACTTGATAGAACAGCGCTAGATCGACACCCGCCGCTTCGGCATCGGGTTGCTCGATCAGGGTCGGCGGCACCTCACCCGGCTTTGGAGCGCCTGTCAGCACGGCCAGACCTTCGTCGGCGCAGATTTCTTCAAATGCCGCAACCCGATCCTCGGGCACCCAGCCCTGAAGCGCAAAGAGATCAGAGTCGTCAAAGGTCTGGGTTTCGGCGAAGGCAAGCTCGGCCGCGGTTTCGGCCTTGGACAGGCTCGACCGCAGCAGGGTCAGAAATCGCGTCAGCGCCAGACGCTCGCCCAACAGCGTTTCGATCTCGATCTCGGCATCTTCCAGTTCTTCTTGCAGGACCGTGATCGGCTTGGCCCCCAGGTGGGTGCGTGGCACCGGCAATAGATCCGAGCGGGGCTCATCAGCGTTCACCACAGCAACATAAAGCACCCGGTGATCGCGACCAACGATCTGCCAGGGCAGATCAACCGCTGCCAGGCTTTCACGGTTCTTGAGCGGCAGTTCAAAAAACCACAGTCGCAACCCCGCCAGCGCCTCGGTCGGGGGGAAGGTGAAATCACCCCAGGGCTGCATTGTGTCAATGCGGTCAGCCAGAAAGTCACGCCTGTCGCGGGCGGCGCGCAGCTTGTCCTTGAGGACCAGCACATCCGCTACAAAGCGCGCCACATCAAATTCCGGATCGGCCCGCACCTGACGCCTACGGTCGGGGACCACAGCCAGAAAGCGCAGGGCCTTATAGGCATCCTCAGCCTCGCGGCTGACCTTCTTCTCAACTTGTGTCTCGGGCGGTGAAAGCGGCAGGATATGCATCGCGCCCAGTTCCTGCACCCGCGCCAGAACCGCGTCCTTATCCGCGGCACGTCCGATGACCGAGAGCTTTTTCAGCCGCGCGATGCTCATGCCGCGGCCCTCTTGCGCTTGGCGATCTTGGAACGCACGACCGAGGCCATCTCCTCGTCATTCAGATAGATGCGGATCTTCTTGATATTGGCGCGGGCATTGGGGATCAGCACCTTGTCAAAAAGGTTCACGCGCTGGGTGATGACGTCGACTGCTTTCGACAGTATTTCAACGCGTTGCCGGGCGACCTTCACCCGCAATCGCGCTTCAAGCATGTCGTGCAGCAACACTGTCACGTTATCGACCCAATGGGGCAGCACCATCGGCGAATAAGGCCGGATTTCGACCTCGATCCGGTCCAGCACGGGCAGCTTGGTGCCCACCACATTTTCCTCACCCAACTCATAGCGGGTCAGCCGCACAAGGCCTTTGAGGTCAATATCCGAGTTCCCAAGCATCGGCAGGTCACGACCCACCTGCTGGGCCAGTTCCTCGACCTTGCGCTCCATCTCTGCCACCTGCGCCACCGCCTTGGCGTGTTCCCCCATCAATTGCTGCCGCTTGAGGTCCAGCGACGGCAGGAACTTCTCATAGGTCTTCAACTGCGCGGTCTGATGCGCCAGCGAAGATTTATTCAGCTGCAACCGCGCCATCTGCATCCTTGGGGAAATAGGTGTCGATCAGGTTCTGCTTCATCAAAAGCTGTTCGGGACGGAAACATTCAGCCAGCGTCTGCCAGCACAGATCCAGCGCCTCTTCCAGCGGGATCGAGACGTTGATGTCCATGAAACGGGTACGAAAAAGGTCACCGAATTTCAGAACCTGTTGATCGTAATCCGACAGCTCGAACGCCATCGCCTGTTTCTGGGCCGCATCCCGCGCCTCGGAATAAAACCGGATCATGGTGTTCATGATCTGGCTGTGATCCTCGCGGGTGACCTTGCCGATCACATTCTGTTTGAGCCGTGACAGGCTGCCGAACGGGTCGATCACCCCGGAATGCAGATAGAACTGCCCTTCGGTGATATAGCCGGTATTGTCCGGAACCGGGTGGGTCACGTCGTTGCCGGGCATCGTCGTCACCGCCAGAATGGTGACAGAGCCACCCTTGGCATAGTCGCAAGCTTTCTCATACCGCCGCGCCAGCTCGCTATAGAGATCGCCCATATAGCCCCGGTTCGAGGGCACGCGTTCCTGACTGATCCCCACCTCTTTCATCGCATCGGCATAGGCGGTCATGTCGGTCAGCAGAACCAGCACGCGCTTGCCCTCCTCAACCGCGAATTTTTCAGCGACGGCCAGCGCCATATCGGGCACCAGCAGCCGCTCGACCAGCGGGTCCGAGGCCTGATTGACGAACATCACCGTGCGAGAGAAGACGCCCGCATCCTCAAAGCTCTGCCGAAAGGTGTAGTAGTCATCAAATATCAGCCCCATGCCGCCAAAGACCACAATGTCGGCATCCGCCTGTATACCAATCCGGGCGAGGAACGGATTGTAAGGCTCTCCGGAGACAGCGAAAATCGGGATCTTTTGGCTTTCCACCAGGCAGTTGAACACATCGATCATCGGAACGTCGGTGCGGATCATGTTTTTCGGCACAATCCGTTCGGCCGGGTTCACAGAGGGGCCGCCAATATTATATCGCGGCTCCGACGACAGGTCGGGGCCGCCATCGATGGGCTCGCCCGCCCCATCGAACACCCGGCCCAGAATGTTGCCGGAATAAGGCGTCTGCATCGGGTGGCCAAGAAAGGTGGCACTGGCCCCGGTCGAGATACCTTTGGTGCCTGAAAACACCTGCAAGGTCACCTCTTCACGGTCGATATTGATCACCTGCGCCAGTGACCGCGCGCCATCGACCCCTTCGACCACGGCCAGATCGTTGAAGCGCACCACCGGGCCCGCGCCTGCATTTTCGGGCACATGCACTTTGAGCGTATCGCCAACGATTTCCAGAACACGAGAATATTTGATCAGGTCGCGAACCAAGGGCCGCCTCCTTGCCTTCTGAGCCGGCGCTACCGCAGGACGAATCGCGGCGGGCCGTTTCACTTGAATCAAGTCTCAGCCTGAAAGCTATACGGCTTGGCCCACAACGCTCAAGGCGCAAGAGAGTCGCATCTGCGTTTGGGCCGCAAAAAGAAACCCGCCGATGCGTAGATCGGCGGGTTTTCTAGGGATTCTCGCGGCTTGCGAGATATTGCGCGGTCTGGACGATTGGGTCCTGGTTACGCCGCCTGCTTTTCGGACTTGGACAGGAACTCGATCACCATGGCGGCGGTCCAGGTAAACTCCGTGCCGCCACAAGGCTCGCCGGATTTCGGATCATAGTATTCGGCAAAGCCGCTTTTGTGGATCACCGCAAGGCTATTGGCCTCAATGCGGGCCGCGATCTCGTGCTGACCCTGCCGGGCCAGCCCGTCTGCAATCATATAGTTCACGATCAGCCAAGCCGGACCGCGCCAATAGCGCTTGCCGTCATAGCGCGGGTCTTTCGGATCATGACTGGGCACCAGTAGCGTTACGTCCTCGGCAAGCGCCTTGATACGCGCGGCAATGCTGGCCAGCCGTTCAGACGGGATCGGCGCAAACGCCGCCATCAGCCCGCCGACCGAAGGACTGTCGATCAGATCACCGAGGGCGCGGTCATAACAAAGATACTGCCCGTGATCCGTACTCCATAGCGTGTCGAAAGCGGCAGACCCGGCGGCGGCCCGGGCGCGGCTGCGTTCGGCGATCTCGTGCTCGCCCAGATGTTCGGCCAGATCTGCCAGATCGGCGCAAGACCGGATCAGGATGCCGTTGAAACCGGGATCGACCACGCGGAAAGGCGAATGGTCATGCAGTTTTTCATTGTCCCACCCGGCCTCGCGGAAATGCTGTACCAGCCAGATATAGCGCTCGTACTGTGCTTGCGTGGGCCGGTGATCCGCGTGTGCATGTGCCAGATCGCGGCGGGTGAAGGGCATCACTCCTTCAGGGTTCAGCCGCTCGATGGCAGCATCCCAGTCGATCGAATTGTCACGGCCCGACTCCCAAGGATGGATGATCGCCACCAGCCCAGTGCCCTGCGGATCGCGGCAGCGGAAGAACCACTCATGCCACGCATCCACCATCGGCAGCAGCTTGCGCGCCTTTTGTTCGGCCAGCGACCGGTCGGTGGCACGATCGTAGAGCCGCCGCACGGCAAAGCCTGCCACCGGCGGCTGGGTGATGCCCGAGGTTGGCGTCGGTCGACCGGTTTGCCAGACATCGGGGCCGGGGAAATACCCGTCGTCTTCCTTGTGAAAGACGATATGGGGGACCATGCCGTCTTCCCATTGATGCAGGAAAAGCGTCTCGATCTCTTGCCACGCACGGGCCTCGTCGAAATGCGCCTGCCCCAGAGCAGTCAGGCAGGAATCCCAGTTCCACTGGAAGGGATATAGCCCGTGGGTGGGCACCGTATAAGCGCCCAAATCGTTGCGCCGCAAAATCTCTGCGGCTTGGTCGTAGAGTGTCTGTGCCATATCGGCAGTCTCCAAAAAGGGTCAGGCAACCGCCAGCGATGTGTCGGGATCAAACCAGCGGATGCGATCCGCTTGCGGGGCCAGTTTCAGCGTATCGCCTGCCTTGACCTGCAAATCACTGTCCAGCACGGCACGGAACTTTTTGCCCTGAACGTCACAGGTCACCAACAGATGTGCTCCAAGCGGCTCAACGATCTTGGCCGTCACCGGCAGGCCTCCATCGTCGATGCGGATATCCTCGGGACGGATTGCGAACTCCAGAGCATCCTTGCCTGTTTGCGGCCCGGAAAACGACTGACCGGCAACCGCCCATTGGCCACCACCATTGGCAGCTGCGGGCAGGAAGTTCATCGGCGGGTTGCCGATGAAGCTTGCCACGAACCGCTCGGCCGGGTTGCGATAGACCTCGACCGGGGAGGCGGCCTGTACGATACGGCCCTCATGCATGACCGAGATCCGGTCGGCGAGGCTCATCGCCTCGACCTGATCGTGGGTCACGTAGATAGCCGTGGTGTTGCTTTCGGCCAGCACGCCCTTGAGTTCCGCGCGCATTTCAAGCCGCAGGAGTGCATCGAGGTTCGACAGCGGTTCGTCCATCAGGATCACATCCGGCTCCATCGCCAGCGCGCGGGCCACGGCGACACGCTGCCGCTGACCACCGGAAAGCTCGCCGGAGTAGCGCTTGAGCAGTTGGTCGATATGCATCAACCCGGCTGTACGTTCGACGCGACGGGTGACCTCGTCATTGGGCAGTTTCTGCATCCGCAGACCAAAGCCGATATTTTCGAACACCGTCAGGTGCGGGAACACGGCGTAGTTCTGGAACACCATGGCGATGCCTCGCTCGCGCGGCGGCAGGTGATCCACGCGGCGTCCGCCGATCCAGATTTCACCTTCGGTCGCGGTTTCCAGACCACAGATGATGCGCAGAAGAGTGGATTTACCACATCCCGAAGCGCCCAGAAGGACCATGAATTCCTGGTCGGCGATGGTCAGGTTGATGTCATGCAGCGCCTGGTACTCTCCGAAACGCTTTGCGACATTCTTGATTTGAATCTCAGCCATTGTCTTGGCTCCTGTACTTAGAGTTTCGGCTTAGCGGTTGGCGATGCCCCACATGGCGAAAAGGTATTTGCGCACGGCAAAGATGAAGATCAGTGCCGGCACCACGAGGATGAACCCGCCCGCAAACTTTAGATGCAGTGGCGATGTGTCGAGGTTTTGCAACAGGAACGCAGTCAGCGTCCGGTTCTCGATTGTAAGAACGGCTGCGGCGAACACCTCGTTCCACGAGATGACGAAGGCAAAGATCGCCGACGCCGTGATACCCGGCAGGATCAATGGCAGAACGACCTTGGTGAACGCCGTGACCCGGTTGCAGCCGAGTGTCCACGCGGCCTCTTCCAGTTCCAGCGGGATGCCGGAAAAGAGCGAGAAGGTGATCAGCACTGCAAAGGGAATAGCCAGCGTGGTATGCACCAGCGCGAGGCCAAAGACCGTGTCGTCCAGTCCCACCCGGATGAACATCACGGCCAAGGGCAGTGCCAACAGCGGCAGCGGAAAGGCGCGGGTCAGCAGGATGAGCATCCGGAACAAGCCTTTGCCCGGGAACTCGAACCGCGACAGGGCATAGCCTGCGGGTGCGCCGATCACGATCGACATGATCATCGTCATGCCCGCGACCAGCACCGAGTTCTTCAGCGCGGTCAGAATGCCCGCGAAATTGGCAAAGAACTGAAGGCTGCCAAAGTTGAACTCGGGGATGAACGGCTTGGGAAAGCTGTTCACCGTCTCGGGCGAGGACAGGGTGTTGATCAGCAGGAAGTAGAGCGGAACAATCACCCAGGCACAGAGCAGCACGACGGCGGAGACATAGACCATGCGGCCCGTTTTCCGCGTGTCGGCAGCGGGGGTATCGGTTGCTGTGGCAGTCATACGCCGGCTCCTTTCGGGACGCGCAGGGCGCGCAGGATGACTAGGGTGAAGGCGATCGAGATGGCGAGGATGATCAGCGCCATCGCCGCTGCCGCACCACCATCAAGAAGGTCAAACTGATAGGCATAGGTTTCGCCCATAAGCACCGGGAACAGCGTGCCGCCAAGGGCCGCGACCACGGCAAAGACCTCAAAGGCGAGGATCACACGCAGGATCAGCGCGGTTTGCAGCGACGGGCGCAGCATCGGGATGGTGATACGCCAGAACCGTTTCCACGGGGATGCGCCAAAGACCTCGGCTGCCTCGTAATACTCCTTGGGGATCAGGCCGATGCCTGCCACAAGGATCACCAGCATGATCGCGGTGGCGCGCCAAATCTCGGCCAATGCAATTGCCAGGAAGACGATGCCCGGATGCTGATAAGACAGGAAGTTCACCGGTCGGTCGATCACACCCAACCCGTGCATCATCGAATTGAGGAAGCCGGACTGTTCAAAGATCGCCAGCCAGATGATACCGGCGGCCAGATCGGAAATACCCAGCGGAATGGTCCAGACATACAGGACCATATCGCGCCCCTTCTGCATCCGGTTGACCATCGTGGCCATCAACAATGACAGCGCCAACTGGATCGGCACCACGGCAGCAGCAAGCAGCAGGGTGTTTTTCAGAGAGATCGGAAATTTCCAGTAGGTGACAACCTCTTTGAAATTGTCCAGCGAGAAGCCATTTTCGCCACTGAAAGCCTCTTGTGAGACCAGCACGAATGGATAGAGGAAAAACAGGCACAGAAACAACGTGACCGGTAGGATCATGATGTAGGGCAACAACCGTGCGTTCATCGGTTTTACTCCCGATAGGTATCGTCAGTTGGAGACAAGGGGGGTGGGGGTCCGGGCCATCATGTGGCCCGAACAGAAGGTAATTTTTACCTTTAGAACTCTTTTTCGGCTCGGATTACTCGACCGGGCAGGCACCTTCAGAGGGCGCGTCGGGTGCCCAGCAGGGCGCACCGGTCTCTTCCATGATCGCCTGCAGAGCGCCTTTCTGATCTTCCAGCACTGCTTCGATAGGCTGGCCAGCCAGGACGATGCGCTCGAACGCGTCGGTGAAGACGCGGTTGAAATCGCCGCCCTTGTCACCAAGACCCGCAGGCAGCAGACCCGGATTCGCATCGCCGGCACCGCTCATCTTGGCGATCGCCGCACCCGAGGCTTGAACCGAAGGTGGCAGATCGGAAGGCAGTTCCACCTCGACCACCGGGAAGAAGTTGGTGGCCCGCAGAGTGGCGATCTGTGTTTCCGGCTTCATCATATGCGCGACCAGCGCCTTTGAGGCATCCATATCCGGCGCGGTGCGCGGAATGGCAACACCAGCGATCACCGGCATGAAGCCACGGCCAGCCGGACCTGCCGGTGCCGGGAAAGCAACGAAATCGTCGGGACGGTCATTGAACGCTTGCGCCAAACGCGACGTATGGTCGAACGCAATCCAGGCATCGCCGTTCAGCAGTTGCTCCTGCAGGAACGAGAAGTTGGTCGAGGCAGGGTTGGTATGCTCCCACAGCTCGCGGAACTTCTCCCACGCGGTCACAGCCTCGGGCGAGGCGAAGGTCCGCACAACACCGTTGGTGTAAGAGGGATAGAGATAACCCTGGAAAAAGCGGTGCTTCAGACCCTTTGGACCTGCCGGGAAGCCGAATTTGGGCTCGCCGGTTGCCTCATGCACATTGGCTGCCCATTCGATCAACTGGTCATAGGTCAGCGCGTCGATATCAGCGCCTTCCGGCAGATAGGGCAGTGCCTCTTTGTTGGCCGCCATGATGTAGCTCGCCTGCATCCACGGGACGTATTGCATCCCGTCACCGCCCAGCTTGGCCAGATTGTTGAACGTGTCGCTCGACGCCGCTACGCCCAACTCGTCGAGATCAACCAGATCGTCAGCGTTCATCGCCGAAAAGTCGCCGTGCAGCGCGCCCAGGACCCCGATCGTGCCATCACCGGCCTGCAGCTCGGCCTGCAACCGGGTCAGCCAGGGGCCAGCATCGTTGGGCTGGTAGTCGACGCCAGCCTCGTGGCTGCCGAGCACCTGCTCACGCATCGCCTGCGCCTCTTCCACCGGCTTGGCCTGGGTGGACCAGAACAGCACGTCGTCGGCCTGGGCCGCGACGGCGGAAACGAGAATGGCGGCACCGGACACGGCCCCCGCCAGAGTGACTCTGAAAGACATTTGCTCCTCCGCATTGTTTTAGGCCTGTCCCCCGGCTTGCGCGACTCGGAGGGCGGCTGTGGTGAAAGGATGGTATAACGTTATACCTTACGTCAACAGAAATTATTCCCATTTTGCGCAAGACTTACTCAATGCGGTTCCGATTATGGTTGATATTTGCGCCAAAACCCACAAAACTTGCCAAAACGTAATATCTTCTACCCAAAGGCGATGCCCGAGAAACCGAAGCTGGAAACCGTTGCCAAGGCTGCTGGCGTGTCCACAGCGACCGCCAGTCAGGTGATGCGCGGGACCGGACGGATTTCTGAGGCAACCCGAAAGAAGGTTCTGGCTGCCGCGCAAAAGCTGCACTACGTGCCAGACGGGCGCGCCGCAGCGATGCGCTCGGGCGAGAACCGCGAGATCGGCTTTGCCATTCACCAGATCGCCAACCCGTTCAATGCCGAGGTGATCAGCGGGGTCAGCGACCTGCTGGAAACCGAAGGCTATCTGGTCTCAGTGCTCGACAGCCGCGACAACACCGATCGTCAGCGCCGCAATTTGGAGGCCTTTATCCGCAGTTCGCGCGGCGGCCTGCTCTGGGTCCCCGCAGAAGAGACCGAGGACAGCACATTCGACCTGCTGGCCACCCATGATATGTCGACGGTCACCTTCCTGCGCCGTTCGGGCAAGGGCCGGTTCGATCATGTGGGCATCGAAAATGCCGAGGCAACGGCAACAGCCACCACCTATCTGGCCAATCTGGGGCACCGGCGCATTGCCTATTTCGGCGGCGTGGCACAATCGGGCGTACGCAGTGAGCGGATCGCCGGATACGAGCAGGTGTTGCAGGAACGCGGCCTTGGCACGCCCATCATCTGGGACTGTATGGACGACAAGCTGGCAGGGCTTGATGCGATGCAGGCGCTACATGCGGCGCATCCGGATGTCACAGCGGTGATCTGCAATGGTGACATGGTGGCGATCGGCGCCTGTCTGGGCATCACGCAGATGGGGCTGCGGCCCGGCAAGGAAATATCCGTGATTGGCTTCGACGACATTCAGGATGCCGCCGTCGCGACGCCCCCGCTGACCACCATGGCCGTCTCGCCCTATCAAATGGGCCGCAAACTGGCGCGCGTGGTTCTGGACCGCATCAAGGATCCGCAAATGCCCAAAGCTGTTTCGCTGGTTCCGGCAGAGCTTGTGGTGCGCGAAACCACCGGCGCACCGGTATCACGCGCGTAAACCGCCGCAACCAAACGATATCTGCCGATGCGGTGCATCTCACACCGCCAGCCATAGAAACAGCGGCAACCCGATCGTGATATTGAACGGAAAGGTCACGCCAAGCGACAGGGTCAGATAGATACCGGCCTCTGCCTTGGGCAGGGCGATCTGCATGGCAGCGGGAACCGCGATGTATGAGGCCGAGGCCGACAGCACCATCAGCAGAAACAGGCTGCCCTCTGCCAGACCCGCCATCTGACCCAGTACAAAGGCAAAGAGCGCGCCAATCACCGGCATGGCGACGCCGAACAGGAACAGCCCCGGCGACAGCATGTTGCGGTTGGCGATCAGGCTGCGGCCCGCCGCAAGCCCCATATCCAGCAGGAACAGACACAGGATGCCGGTGAAAGGGGTGACGATAAAGGGGGCGATCATCTGCATACCCTTCCCGCCCGTCACCGCGCCGATCACAAATGCCCCGGTCAGCAGCACGATCGAGCCGTTGGCCAGCAGGTCGCGCCACAACCCCGTTGTCTTTGCACCCCCCTGCCCTGCGCGATGAGCCAGCCAGAGGGCGGATAGAATTGCTGGCACCTCCATCGCCGCAGCGACGGCCACCATGAACCCGTCATAGGCCACGCCGGACAGCTCAAGCAGACTGGTCGCCGTCACAAAAGTAACAATCGAGATCGAGCCGTAATGCCCCGCCACCGCCGCCGCGTTGAGCGCATCAAGCCGCGTGATGAGGCGCAGCAGCCCATAGGCTACGAACGGCAACAGAAAAGACAGCAGCACACCACTGAGGATTGCGACCAAGACATCCGTGCCGATACCGTGCTCGGCCAGGCTCGCCCCGCCTTTGAAGCCAATCGACAGCAGCAGATAGAGCGACATGAACTTAGCCGCACCCGACGGAATCGACAGATCGCTGCGGGCGAAAGCCGCGATCAGGCCGAGAACAAAAAACAGGATGGTCGGGACCAGCAGGTTGCCGGACAGGGTTTCCAGAACAAATGGCATAGTGCGCTCCGTTGGGGTTTCGCCGCCATCTGCCTTGTCTCTCTGTATAATCCCAATATATGTTTTTGATAATTTACATAGTTTGAGACTATTGAAATGCGCCCAACTCTACGGCAGCTCGAATATATCGTTACGGTGGCCCGGCTGGGCCGGTTTGGCCTAGCTGCCGAGACGCTGAATGTGAGCCAGCCAAGCCTGTCTGCCCAGATCGCCGAAGCCGAGCGCGAACTGGGTGCGCGCCTGTTTGAACGCAATCGTGCCAGCGTGCAGCCGACCGCGGCCGGAACTGACGTGATCCGGAGGGCCCAGAACATCCTGCGCGAGGTCGAGGATCTGCGTGCTGCAGTATCCGGGCGCGCGCCGTTCGGCGGGCGCCTGCGCCTCGGGGTGCTGCCCTCAATCGGGCCCTACCTGTTACCGCGCGTGATCACCGCCATCCATAAGGCGCAACCCGACCTGCGGGTCATCGTGCGTGAAGAAAGCACGCAGAGTCTGGAACAGGGGCTAAAAGCCGGGCGGTTGGACCTGATCATTTCGACGCCCGAGGATCACCCCAACACGCGGCAGACCCGATTGTTCAACGAGAAGCTCTGGGTCGCCGTCGCGCGGGATGATCCGCTATCGCAGGCCACCGGCCCGGTTCAGCCCGACGCGTTGGCTGGCCGCATATTCCTGACGCTCGACAGGCGGCACCGGCTGTCGCGAATTGTCTACGCGCTGGCCTCGGATTGCGCCGGAATCGTTTCTGATGACTATGAAGGCACCAGCCTCGATTCCATCCGCCTTATGGCGGCATCGGGGGCTGGCATCGCAATCCTGCCCGAGCTTTACGCAATGCAGCACAAGGATCGCAAAACCGAAGTGATCATCCGTCCGCTGGCCATGGCGGCAGCAAACCGTAATATCGCGCTATTGCATCGGGCAAGCGACAGCGACCCGTCCGGGCTTGGCCTGATCCGAGGGGCGCTGCAGGCAGAGGTCATCAGTCTTGGCCTGAGATCGCCCAACAGTCACGGAAAGATCGACTAACGCTATGAAATGGCAGTGCAACACTCTGACGGAGCTCAAATGAAAATCCCAGTGCTCGAAACCAACCGGCTGCGCCTGCGGGCGCCCACAATTGACGACTGGCCCGACTACCTTCGCTTTATGCAATCGGACCGGGCCGTACATATGGATGGCCCGTTTTCGGAACAGACCGCCTGGGGCATGTTTTGCCACGATGTCGCACAATGGGCGCTGATGGGTCATGGTGCATTGATGATTGAGGATCGCACAACAGGGCAATGCCAGGGACAGGTGGCAATCAATCACGGCCCGCTCTTCCCTGAGCACGAGCTGGGCTGGATGCTCTACTCCGGATCCGAAGGCCGCGGGATCGCCTTTGAAGCGGCGCAGGCGCTGCGCACTTGGGGCTTCGCAACGCTCGGCCTTAAAACATTGGTCAGTTACATCGACGCGGAGAATACCCCCTCGCGCGCGCTGGCGGCCCGGTTGGGCGCGGTACTGGACGACACCGCGACCGGTCCACACCCGGACGATCTTGTCTACCGCCACCCTTCGCCCTGAGCCGCCGCATTTGCCCTGTGGCTTGGCCAATGTCATACCGGGGGCACACCCATCAAAAGGGAACATGCGCAAATGTGCAGATTTGTCGTCTATGGCGGGCCAGAGATTCCGCTGGAAAACATCATCGTTCTGCCCCGGCATTCGCTTCTGGATCAAAGCCAACATGCCACCGAGGCCAAGCTGGCTGTCAATGGCGACGGGTTCGGCATGGCGTGGTATGGCGATCAGGAGCGGCCCGGTCTCTATCGCGACGTTTTGCCTGCCTGGTCAGATGGCAATCTGGTGGATCTCTGCCGGATGATCCGGTCGCGGCTGTTTCTGGCCCATATCCGAGCCTCGACCTTTGGCGAAACCGCGCGCAACAACTGCCATCCCTTCACCTATGGCAAGTGGTCCTTCATGCATAATGGTGAGATTGCCGACTTTGCCCGATTGCGCCGCAAGCTCGAAGCAATGCTGGGTGATGACTATTACGCCGCCCGGCGCGGGCGCACGGATTCCGAACTTTTCTTCCTGCTTTTGCTGACCAACGGGCTGGATACAGACCCGCAGGCAGCCGTAGTCCAAACGATCGCGCAAATCGAGGCCGCGCAGGGCGATATTGCGAAAGGCAACCGCATCACCACTGCCTTCTCTGATGGCGAGACGATCTATGCCTTCCGCTATTCGGGCAGCGATGACATCCCGACATTGCATCACGGCACTGGTCTGGATCACGGAGGGCAGGTGCTGGCCTCTGAACCGCTCGACCCGCAGACGGGCACTTGGACGATGCTAGAGGCCGGACACCTCTATCGCTTGCAAGGGGGCGAGCTGACACATCGCCCCCTGTCAGGCTAACGCACGCTTCACGACCGGGCAATCAGACGCAGCACCGCAACCAGCACGATCCCATAAAGGACATGACCCACCAGCGCCACCCAGGCGATTCCGGTGAAGCCTAGAAAAAATGGCAACCCGGCGATGGCCGTGATGCCACCAATCGCAAAAATCCACAGCCCGAAGCCGTAAACCGCCGATGGCAGCAGCCATCCCCTCTGTCCCATGACCCGCGTCCAGATGGGTGCAAAGATGAACAACCAGCCAACGGGGTAGCCGATCAGCCCGACAAGGTAGAAATGCACGAAATACCCGGCAAAATCTCCGTTGGGCAGACCAAGTGTGCCGAGCAGGCTGCGTGCCAGCCCATGTGGTGACAGATTGGCAAAACCAAGTGAAGGGCTGATCATCTGCCCCCAAAGATCAAAGGCAATTGTGGCGAAAAACCCGGCGATGAACATGGCCCCCAGCGTTGCGATGCTGAGCGAGGGGAGCGTTCCCACTGCGGGTCTGTGTATTGCGGTCGTGGACATCCGATTCTCCGTTTTGCAGGGCAGCCCCGCCGCCCGATAGCACCGCCCAGGTTGGCGCGGTTGATCCTACCAAGGCCCGCAAGGCGCTGATTTAAAGAGCAAAGACAGAAACCTCACAGAACCGTGTCAGAAAGGGGATTTACATTTCAATTTAATCTACCTACTAGTTGGTTGATAATTCAAAACAGGAGCATCCCATGAAGATCTATGATGTCGAAGGTTTCCCGAACCCCGCCCGTGTTCGCATCGCGCTGGCCGAGAAAGGCGCAACCGATAAGGTCGAATTCATCCCCGTTGATGTCATGAATGGCGAACATCGTTCCGACGCGTTTCGGCAAAAGAACCCCGATGCCGCGGTGCCGCTGTTGGAGCTTGAGGATGGCACCTGCCTGTCCCAATGCACCGCAATCACCGAATATATTGATGCGTCATTTGACGGCGCTTCGCTATGTGGCGAAACGGCAAAAGACCGCGCAGTGGTCCACATGATGAACCGGCGCGCCGAAAACGGCCTGCTGGATGCGGTGGGCGACTATTTCCATCACGCCACGCCCGGACTTGGCCCCGATCTGGAAACCTATCAGAACGCCGAATGGGGCAGCCGCCGCAAAGACATTGCGCTGGCGACAATGCGTTATCTCGATGGCGTTCTGGGTGAGAATGACTATCTTGCGGGCGACAGCTTCTCGATGGCCGACATCACGGCTTTCGCCGGGCTGGCCTTTGCCGATTTCGCCAAGGTCGATATCCCGGCAGAGCTTGGGCACCTCAGGGCCTGGCGCGACCGGGTTGCCTCGCGGCCCAGCATCGCCGCCTGACCCGGCACTCTGAACATAAGGAGGCAAACCTATGGAACTGAACTCGGATTTCTCGCAACGGGTGGTGGTGCATTCCTCGGAAACCCCGTGGCAGGCCTCACCAATGCCCGGTGTTGATCGGCGCATGCTGGACCGGATCGGCGATGAGGTGGCCCGTGCCACCACCATTGTCCGCTACGCACCGGGCAGCAAGTTCTCGGCCCATACCCATACCGGAGGCGAGGAATTCATCGTGCTGGACGGGGTCTTTCAGGACGAGCATGGCGATTTCCCGGCGGGCACTTATGTGCGCAACCCGCCCACCACCAGCCACACGCCAGGATCCGAGCAAGGCTGTACCATCTTCGTCAAGCTCTGGCAGTTCGACATGGAGGACCGCACCCAGTTCCGCAAGGACATGGCAGCAGAGCTAGGCCGCGCCAGCAATGGCGTCGCCTCGGCCGAGTTGCATCGCGACGCGCGCGAGACGGTCAGTTACCATGTTGTCGAGGCCGGGGCCGAGCTGACCATGGAGGATCCGGGTGGCATCGAATTGCTGGTGATCGACGGCACGCTCATGGAGGGTGGCGAGTTGCTGCGGCAGGGCACGTGGCTGCGCCTGCCGGACGGTCAGCCACTGGCGGCACAGGCCGGTCCCGAAGGGGCAAAGCTCTGGATCAAAACCGGCCACCTGCCCTATGCCAAGGCCCCGGCGGTCTGACCTCTGAGCAACCACCGTAGGCCAGAGGTATGCGGCGCTTCGCAAAAAGTCCCGGTCCGGCAGGGCGATCTGGCGGACCGGCGCGCGACAGCGTATCACTGCCCAAGACGGCGGATGGATAGGCGTGCAGAATGGCAGCGAGCGAGACCAGAACACAATTGATGGATGCGGCCGAACAACAGGTCCGGCACAAGGGTGCGGATGGGTTCAGCTATTCCGACCTAAGCCGGCTTGTGGGCATCCGCAAGGCCAGCATCCACTACCATTTCCCGGCGAAATCTGATCTGCTGACAGCGATCATGGCGCGTTATTCCAAGCGCGTCATGGCCGCGCTGGAGGGCTATACCCAGGACCTGCCCCGAGCCGATCAGCGATTGTCGGCTTTCGTCACATTTTACCGCGACGCCTTACAGGGCGGCACAGCGCTGTGTCTCTGTGTCGCTTACGCGGTCAGCCAGGATGGCCTGTCCGAGGGCACACATCACGAAATCTCGCAGTTCCGGCAGGCTGTTCGCGACTGGCTGGAACAGACCTTTGCCCGCGCCCTGGCCGAGCGATCTATCACCGGCGTCACGAACCCCGCCCATGAGGCTGCCGCCACACATGCGCTTGTCGAAGGGGCGCAGATAGCGGCCCGTATCAGCGGGGACCTCACCACATTCGATCTAGCCATGCAGGCCCTGAATGACAGGCTGGCAGGGGCCAAATCCTAACGAGCGGCGGGCTTGAATAGGCAGACTCTCTAGCTCTGGTGCCAATGGTAATGCGGTGCGCGCTCGCCGCGCAGATAGCGCAGCACATCTACGGCATCAATGATCAGCGAAAGGCTATTGAACGCCATCAGCGCGATCACCCACCAATACAGATCCGGATTGGTCTGCTGGCTGGGCAAGTCCGAGGCAAACCAGATCAGCATCGGAATCCAGAACACATGCCCGATGCCCAGCAGCCGCACAAAGCCCAGCCGGGAATAGATCACTATCATCACCGCAACCCCCGCCAGAGCGGCAAGCAGGGCAACCCGACCATAATAGGTACCGAGAAAGAACAGAGCGCCCAGATTGACCGCGATCAGGCAGATGGCCCAGACCCTTGGCAGCGGCGCGAAGCGCAAAAGCACAATCCATAGTAACTCAAAGGCATGCATTCCCTGACCCCAGTGTTGCCGCTCCATTGGAGTGGAGTGCGGGCACTCCGGCAAGGCCAAACCGTGGCCGCGACTGCCTTTCTTCGGCGCACCAACAGCAACAATCTGGCGTTCCGATCAGCTCAGCGGCGGCAGATCCCAGTGGGCGCGCGGTGCCTGTGCACGCCCCATCCCGTCAAACGCATCAAGTAATCGATCGAACCAACCTGCAAGGGCCGAGCCCTGATCCCAGAAAGACCGCAAGCTCACAACCCGCGCCCACTGAAATGTGCCGAACAGGATATAGTCGGCATAGTCAGCTGCATCACCACCCAGATAAGGCGCAACCGACAATGCCTCTTCCACCGGAACGAGTGCCGCGCGAACCTCGTCGCTGGCCTGCTCCGGCTGCGCTCCGATCTGCGCCACACTCTGCCCGAACTTCTTGAGGGTACGATCCCTATAGAAAGCCTTGTCGACCTCGGCGGTCAGCGGAAACTGTTCAGCGATCACTGCGCGGAACAACGCAGGATGCAGCACGCTGTCGGCCCAGTTATTGAGGAACCGGCACCGCGACAGCGCCGCCGCACCACCGATCAGCCGGTTTTCGGCATAGGTCGCATCCAAACAGAGCGCGATTTGCCAACTGTCCCGCACCCAATGCCCGTTATCCACGATCACCGGCGCAGTGAGCCCGCCCGAGGCGGCGATCCGGTCCTTCTCAGTAATGTGCCAGGGCAGCGCCTGAAACGTCAGACCCTTATGCGCCAGCGCCATCCGGCTCCGCCAACAATAGGGGCTCATCCTGCAAGCTGGGTCTTCGCCGATCACCTCAAAAAACCTTAGCATGGGCGCACCCTCCTAGGTCGGAGGGTAACCCGATTCAGTACCTGCCGCATTCCTGAAGAGAACGGCTAGCGGGCCGTCATTCACTAAAACCAACTCTCGTTTCCAAATAAGAAGGCAGAGTCGTCTTGCTCAGCTTCTTTTGGTCATCAACGACAAACGCCTTCAACGAGGGCATATCGAGAAGAGGCGAAAGATCGTCGGCACGGGTCTCGTTGAGCCACAGCACCTTGACGCTTTCCATTCCGATCAACGGGCTGATGTCTTCGGCCGGAATACGGGAAAGACTGATGCTTTCGACGCTCGTGAGTTTTGCTAGGGGTGAGAGATCCGCGATCATTGTATCGCTCAGATCAAGCGTAGTGAGGTTTGTCAGATCAACGAGCGGGGATAAGTCCGCAAGGGGGTTTTCCCGAAGGTCAAGCTGTTCGAGCTGGGATTTTCCTCTGAGCGCAGCAACGTCATCTATATTTGCGCCCTTCAGGATGACACGTTTGACATCTGTGGCGGCGTCGAGCGCCGAGATGTCTCTCAAACCACTATTGGAACCGTCGATTTGTTCGAGCGATGGGCCGAGCGAAAGGCCGTCCAAGCTGACAATAGTCGGTCCTCCAATACGCAGATGTGTGATCTCCGCGCTCGATCCCAGCGGAGCGAGATCCCCGATCTTGTCGCTGACAAGCGTGACTCGCTTGAGGTTCAGGCTGGCAAGTGGACCCAGATCTACGACATCGGTATTCGTCAGCGCGATACCCTCAAGGTTTTGTAGCAACTCGATACCTTCCAGCGAGGTCATGGCAGAGTTGATGACATTGAGTTGCTTTAGAGAGGGCAATTCACGCAGTGGAAGATTTGCAATTGCATCCAATGCGCGATTGAGTTGCAGCTTTTCAAGGCCATCAAGAGAGGCCAGAAAATCATAGCTGGCGGGTTGACCGTTTGCTATCGAGAGAGTCCTAAGTGAAGTGCTTTGCAGTGCCGACGCATCGAAGTTTTGAAAATCCTCTAAACTAAGGAGTTCAAGCTGCGGGAGTTTGGCAATGGCGCTGAGATCAATCTCATCCTGAAAATCGTCACTACGGCTGATAGCCAGTAAGGTGATCCAGGGAGCTTGTGCAACCGCGCCAAGATCAGCGAGATCGGCGGCGCTGCTGATCGACAGACTGCGATCTGAAGGTTTTTGACACTGTGTACCGATCTGCACACAAGTTTCGGATTGTGCGGATGCCTGATGTGCCAAAACCATCAAGGAAGCTAGAACAGGGATGAAACGGAGCATGTTTGGTGTCCAATCTGTGAGAGAAGCTGTCTTTCCGAAAGAGCTCATTCCGTTTTATGTGATTCAGCGTTCAGAATTGGACATTCTCAAGGCAAATCTGTGCAAACGGCTACCCGAGGGGCCGTCGATGTCTCGCTCCTGCAATTTTGCCTTTGGTCCACTCCTTCCGCGCCAGGGCAGAGGCGTTTCGGGTGTCCATTCCCAGACATTTGGCCTTCTGGTATGCTCACAGGTGGTAGGTAGATGCAGCTAAGCCACGTGAACCGATCCTGGGTGGGTTGCCTGATCATCAACACTGCTCCGCCCCCGGGGTAAGCCCTCAAAATTCTTCGATTTTATCTCAACTCCATGCTTCCCCAATGCCGGTTTGGTATGCATGGTTATGTCAGACACCGCGATTTTCAGGTCAGGACGAGATACGATGGCGCAATTTCACCCCGAAAATCTGCAATATCTGGCCAACCCGCTACTGAACAAGGGGACCGCCTTTTCTCAGGAAGAACGCGACCAGCTCGGCCTCACCGGCCTGTTGCCTCCGCATATCGAAACGCTCGATGAGCAGATTGACCGCGCCTATGCCGCATTTCTCTCGCAGGCCTCGCCGATTGAGCAGCATATCTATCTGCGCAACCTTCAGGACGATAACGAGGTTCTTTTCTATGCCTTGCTGATCCGCCATCTGCCTGAGATGATGCCAATCATCTACACGCCAGTCGTCGGCGATGCCTGCAAGCAATTCAGCGAGATCTACCGCCACCCGCGCGGTCTGATCATCCCCTATCCAAAGCGCGACCAGATGGATCAGATCCTCGACAACGCCATCGTGTCGGATGTGCAGGCTATCGTGGTCACCGATGGCGAGCGCATTCTGGGGCTGGGCGATCAGGGCGCGGGCGGCATGGGTATCCCCATCGGCAAGCTATCGCTCTATTCCGGGGCCGGTGGCGTCGATCCGGCAGTGACCCTGCCAATCCTGCTCGATCCCGGCACCAACAATCAGGAGCGCCTGGACGACCCACTTTATATCGGTTGGCGGCATGAGCGGGTTTCAGGGGATGACTATCTCGAATTCGTCGATCTCTTCGTGCAGGCGGTGAAGCGGAAATGGCCGCATGTATTGCTGCAATTTGAGGATTTCGCCCAGCAGCATGCCGCCCCCCTGCTGGACAAATATCGGGACCAGCTTTGCACCTTCAATGACGACATTCAGGGCACAGCGGCGGTCACGGCGGGTACTCTGCTGGCGGCGGCCAATGTGACAGGTGTGCCTCTCAAGGAGTCGCGCATTGCCTTTCTGGGCGCAGGGTCCGCCGGGGCGGGCATCGCCGAGGAATTGATCAAGCTGATGGTCAAGCAGGGCCTCACAGAGGCCGAGGCGCGCTCTCAGGTCTACATGGTCGACCGCCATGGGCTGATTACCGACGCGATGGAGGGCCTGTTGCCATTCCAGCAACCGCTGGTCCAGCTCACCGCCGAGGTGAGCAGTTGGGCACAGGGTGATATCTCGTTGCTTGACGTGATCACCCATGCCAAGCCGAACATTCTGGTGGGCGTCAGCGGTCAGGCCGGGCTGTTCTCCGAAGAGGTCATCCGCAGCATGGCCGCGAGCAGTGACCACCCCATCGTCCTGCCGCTCTCGAACCCGACCTCGCGGATCGAGGCGACGCCCGAGCAGATCATCCAATGGTCAGACGGCAAAGCCATCGTCGCCACCGGCAGCCCATTCGATCCGGTGACCTACAAGGGCAGCACCCATCACATCGCCCAGTGCAACAACTCCTACATCTTCCCCGGCATGGGGCTGGGCGTGCTGGCGGCCAAAGCGACCCGTGTCACCGACGCCATGTTCATCTCAGCCGCCGAGGCGCTAGCCGCTCTGTCACCCGCGCTCAATGACCGCCATGCCAGCCTGCTGCCGGATGTCTCTGATATTCGCGATGTCAGCCGTCAGATCGCACTGGCGGTAGGCCTGACCGCGCAGGCCGATGGCGTGGCCCCGAAAACAAGCAAAGACGAGCTAGAGGCCGCGATCGCAGCCATATACTGGACCCCGCATTACCAAGAATTCTCAACCGGAGACGCATGATGACATTCGATCTGATGAGCTATCAGCCACGCGGCGACAAGAAGAACTCGGAGTTTTTTGCCGAGTATCTGCCGCGGATCTACGAGCGCCGCCAGTCCACCGGCATCGCCGATCAGGTCGGCAACATGCGCGCCGTGGTCCAGCAGGTGGAACCGGACGCGATCATGGACACGATGGTCGAGCTCTATGTGATGACCCCCTATCGCCACTCCGCCAGCTTTCTGGGCAGGACCCATCGGTTCTCGGTGCTGCATTCCCATCCCGACTACCCTGCCCTGATCCTGATGGCCCCGCTCAGCCCGGGTTTCGAGGATTTCATCCCACGCATCAACCGCATGTACCCGCTGGCGCGCGCGCTGCCGCAAACGCGTTACGTGGGCGAGATCTATGCCGCGACCGACCTGAAATACCTGCGCGAAACGCTGGAGGATCAGAACATCCGCTTCGAATATGCCGGAGATACAGAAAACCCGTTCTATACCGGAAACGGGTTCCTGTTCACCACGCCATCGGATTTCACCGCCAACCGGGTCGGCTATTCCAATCTGGATTTCAACAACCCCAATGCGCTGGGTCTGGGTGACGTGATCGAGCTTAGCGCCGAGGAGCGCGGGCGGCTGGATCAGGCCGCCGCATTTGGCGCGGACAGCAAAATCTCACCGTTGATGTTGGGGCTCGACCATATGGCGACGCGCATTCTGGCAGGCGAGCGCGAGGATGCGATCCTCGAATTCCTTACCATGGTGCCGTATTACTTCTGGGGCGCCTACAACATCTCGGACATGAACTCGTCCACCAACGTGAACCGCAACGCCAATGTGGACGATGACAAGAAATCGCCCGCCAAGGTGTTCACCGCCAACAATACGCCATCCTTCGTCAACTCGTTCGACCGGCTGCCGATGCCGACCGAAGACTTCGTGCGCAATTTCGGCCGCCGCCTGCATCACATGGCGGTCGAAATTCTGGATGGCGATCATACAGGTGGCGAAAAGAACGTCGATTTCGTGGTGAACACCTTGAAAGACGAGGGGGTGCCGTTCCTTGCGCATGTGGTGGGTGAATGCAAAGACGATCCGAACCTGAAACAGATCTTCTCGAAACACTCGAAATTCACCCTGTTGATCACCGAATATATCGAGCGTTGTCATAAGTATGACGGCTTCTTCACCAAGGACAACGTCGCTGCATTGACCGCCGCAGCCGGCCAGGACGAGCAATATCAGCACGGCCATGTCTTCGACTGAGCGAGGCATGATTTAGACAGGGCTGCGTTTGCTGTTATGGTGCAGCGATGATCTATCGGTTTGGCGAATTTTGTTTCGATACCGCGTTGCAGGAATTGCGGCGTGGTGATGCGCTTGTCGAAACCGAACCCATGGCGCTTGCCCTGATCCAGCACCTGATCGAAAACCGCGAGCGGCTGGTCGGAAAGGAAGAGCTGTTCGAGATGCTCTGGGACGGACGTGCGGTGTCTGATTCCGCGCTTTCGACCTGCATCAAATCCGCCCGCCGCGCCGTGGATGATTCCGGCAGTCTTCAGGGCACGATCAAAACGGTGCACGGCAAAGGCCTGCGCTGGGTGGCCAAGATCGATACCCCCAGCGCAGAGGTCAAAGGTGACAGCCAGACCGATCTGGACAAACCCGATGCCGACTGGATCGAGGCCTCGCGCCGGCCCTCACTGGCGATCCTGCCCTTCGACGTGCTCGGCAGCGACCTGACAGCGATGACCCTCAGCGAGGCGGTGCCGCATGAGCTGATCGCCGCCATATCGCGGCTGCGCTGGATCTCGGTGATTGCGCGTGGATCATCGTTCCGCTTCCGCTCGGGCGATGATCTGGGCGATATTCGGCAGAAGCTGGGCGTGCGTTACTGCATGACCGGCAGCGTCGAGATGATTGGGCGGCAGGTCTTCATCAGCGTTGAGCTGGCCGATACCTCGGACGGACAAGTGATCTGGGCCGACCGGTTCCAATCCACGCTGGATGATGTGCACCAGATTCGCGAAACCATCGTGGCGCAGGTGATCTTTGCGGTGGAAATGCAAATCCCGCTTAGCGAGGCCGCCAAGGCCCGACTACAATCGCCCGACAATATCGACGTCTGGGCGACCTATCATCTGGGCCTGCAGTCGCTCTACCGTTTCGGTCAGGATGACAATGCCCGCGCCATGGCCCATTTTGAGAAAGCCATCGCATTGGACCCGGGTTTTGCCCGCGCCCATGCCGCGCTGTCATTTGCTCATTTCAAGACCGCCTTCATGCATTACGGATCGGACCGCGAGGTGGCGGTGAACGCCGCGCGCAATGCCGCTGAACGCGGGGTTGAGCTGGACCCGATGGATCCGTTCACCAATTTCAACATGGGCCGCTCGCTGTGGCTTATCGATGACCTGTCGGGTGCGCAAAGCTGGCTGGGCCGGGCAACCTCGCTCAGCCCCAGCTTTGCTCAGGGTTTCTATGCCCGCTCCTTTACCGAGGCCATGGCCGGGTCCTGCACCGAGGGCCAGCGCCTGTCCGACGAGGCCCGCACGCTCAGCCCGCTGGACCCGTTGCTTTATGCCATGCTGGGCACCCGGGCGCTTAGCATGTCGCAACAGAACCGCGACTATGAGGCGGCAAAGTGGATCGAACGCTCGGTCAATGCACCGGGTGCCCATTACCTGATCCAGGTCATCGCCGTTGCGCTCAACGAGATGGCGGGGAAACCAAGCGTGGCTGCCGACCGCGCCAAACGGTTGATGAGCGAGCGACAAGGCATCACCCAGGCACAGTTCTTCCGCTCTTTCCCGTTTCGCGACGAAACCTATCGTGCGCGGGTCTCTGCAGCGCTAAGCCGCCACGGGATCGAGTGACGCCGAGAGCCACGCGGATTTTTCACGTTTCCTCAGGCTTTCCCCACACCGCCCTCAAGACAACGGCGCCCCCGTGCCCTAGCCTGTATCCACAAATCGGGCCCCAAGTACATCGACACGGGCCCGCATGAGATTTGATTAAGAGCCAGACAAAGGGGCGCATTATGAAAGATACGAATGTCAGAACCACCACGGGCCACGGCCGGACCTATGACAGCGTGCTGGACACCATCGGCAACACGCCAGCCATAAGGGTGAACAATATTGCCCCCGATCATGTGGACATGTTCGTCAAGTTCGAGGCGTTCAATCCCGCCGGATCGGTCAAGGACCGGCTGGCCATCAACATCATCGAGGCCGCTGAGCGGTCGGGCGCGCTGAAACCCGGTCAAACCGTGGTCGAGGCGACCAGCGGCAATACCGGTATCGGGCTGGCCATGGTCTGCGCGCAGAAAGGGTATCCGCTGGTGGTGACAATGGCCGACAGCTTCTCGGTCGAGCGGCGCAAGCTGATGCGGATGCTGGGAGCCAAGGTTGTGCTGACCCCGCGCGCCGAAAAAGGATTCGGGATGTACCGCAAAGCGGTCGAACTGGCAGAGAAACATGGCTGGCTGCTGGCCCGCCAGTTCGAAACCGAAGCCAATGCCGAGATCCACGCCGCCACCACGGCGCAGGAAATCCTCAATGATTTCGACGGTAAACGGCTGGACTATTTCGTTACAGGTTACGGCACTGGCGGAACCGTCTCGGGCGTCGGCCGGGTCCTGCGTGAGGCGCGCCCGGAAACCAAGATCATCCTGTCCGAGCCGGCAAACGCGCAGCTGATTGGCAGCGGCCACGCTCAGGAACGCGGAGCGGATAACGCCCCCGCTGCGAGCCATCCGGCGTTTGAGCCGCACCCGATCCAGGGCTGGACCCCCGATTTCATCCCGGCAGTGCTACAGGAGGCCATTGACGGCGGCTACTATCAAGAACTACGTCCGGTACCCGGCATGACCGGCGTGGAATGGGCCAAGAAACTGGCCGCACAGGAAGGTATCCTGACCGGCGTGTCGGGCGGTGCCAGCTTTGCCATCGCCATGGAAGTGGCAGAACAGGCCGAGCCTGGCTCAACCATCCTGTGCATGTTGCCCGATACCGGCGAGCGCTATCTCTCTACCCCGCTCTTCGAAGACATTGCCGAGGAGATGACCGAGGAAGAGATCGAAATCTCGACCTCGACCCCCGGCTATCACATGCCCTGATATGGCCGAGCGTTTTGCAGAACTCCTGCATGCGTGCGAGCGGGCCCTGTCCTACCGACAGGGCCTGCCCGACGCGCCCTGCGCCGAACCGCGCAGCTATGCCGAGATGCTGGCGCTGTTCGACGCCCCCCTGCCCGAACAGGGGCACCCCAACGAGGCCGTGATCCGCGAACTGGCCGAGACGGCGGCGCAGGGTCTGATGCCCATGGCTCATCCGCGCTTTTTTGGCTGGGTACTGGGCGGGTCGGCCCCGGCGGGAGTGGCCGCTGATTGGCTGGTCAGCGCCTGGGGGCAGAACGCTGCGTTTCATTCCAGCTCGCCCGCGGTTTCCGCGCTGGAACAGGTGGCTGAACGCTGGCTGCTCGACATTCTGGATCTGCCGCGCGAATCCGCTGTGGGGTTTGTCACCGGCGCGACCGTGGGCAATTTCACAGCACTTGCCGCAGCGCGCGGCGCGGTGCTGCGCCGCCACGGCTGGGACCCCGATCAGGACGGGCTTTTCGGCGCGCCGCCCGTCCGGGTGTTTCTTGGCGATGACGCTCACACTTCGGTCTTTTCCGCGCTGGGTTATCTCGGCTTTGGCCGCCGCCGCGTGCAGCGCATCGCAGCGGACGCCCAAGGCCGGATAGAACCAGACGATCTGGCACGGCAAATCGCGGGTCATAGCGGCCCGGCGGTGATCATCGCGCAGGCGGGGCAGATCAATACCGGCGCGTTCGACCCATTCGACCCCATCGCCGATATCGCGGCAGAGCATGGCGCATGGCTGCATGTTGATGGTGCCTTCGGTCTTTGGGCCCGCGCCCATCCCGATTATTGCGACCTGACACAAGGCATCGAGCGTGCGCATTCCTGGGCGGTGGACGGACATAAATGGCTGCAAACCCCGTTCGACAGTGGCTATGCCATCGTCCGCGACCGCGCAGCGCTTGAGGCGGCCATGGGGATTGATGCCAGTTACCTGCCCCCGCGCGAAGACGCGGACCGGATACCTTCCTTTTTGGTGCCGGAACTGTCACGCCGGGCACGCGGCGTGCCGACCTATGCGATGCTGCGCAGCCTTGGCCGCCAAGGCGTGGCCGACATGTTAGCGCGACATTGCGATATCGCCCGCCGCACAGCAGAACGGCTTTCGGGCGAGCCCGGAATACGGGTGCTGAACGACGTTGTTCTCAACCAGATCATACTGCGTTTTGGCGCAGATGCAGGCTGCGACGTGGCCACCGAGCAGGTTATTCAGACCCTGCGCGACCAGGGTGCCCTGTTTGTCGGAGGCGGCAAATGGCGTGGCGACTGGGTCATGCGCCTGTCGGTGATCTGCGACGCCAGCACCGCCGACATTGCCGACCCGGTTGCAGAGGCGATCCTCGATGCCTGGGCGCAGGTGTGCTGCAAGCTCTGACAGGCAGGGTTTCACCTTGATCTCATTTGTATGCGATAGTATGCAAATGACGTTCCCAAAGGCGAGACCGCCATGAGTTTCTCCATCCTGCGCACAATCGCAATCGCATTTGCCGGCGTGGCTATCTTTCTCGCGATCGGCCTCCCCCTGCCCTGGCTGCTTGGACCGATGTTTGCTTGCCTGGCCACAGCATTGCTGGGGATCGACCTGCGTGCGCCGGAAAAGCTCTGCGCAGGGATGCGCACGATTCTGGGTATTGCCGTGGGGGCGTCGATCACGCCCGCAGTGGTGGCACGGCTGCCCGACATGGCGGCTTCGATCGCGCTGATCCCGCCCTTCATCGTCGTGATCGGGCTGATCGGGTACCCCTATTTTCGCAAGCTTTGCGGCTTTGACCCCGCCACCAGCTACTACGCCGCGATGCCGGGCGGGTTGCAGGATATGCTGGTTTTCGGCGAAGAGGCGGGCGGATCGGCACGGGTGCTCAGCCTTGTTCACGCAACCCGCGTACTGGTCATCGTCAGCCTGCTGCCGCTGTTTCTGACCGAGGTCTTCGACCTCGACCTGTCCAACCCGCCGGGCGAACCGATCGCGGATGTACCCTATCAGCAACTGATCCTTATGGTGGCAATCGCCGCAATCGGATGGCGCGCCGCCGCCGCCGTTGGCCTGTTTGGTGCATCCATTCTTGGACCGATGATCCTGGCCACCATTGCCAGCCTATCGGGCCTGATCGATCAACGCCCCCCGGCCGAAGCGATTCAAGCGGCGCAGTTCTTCATCGGTCTTGTGGTTGGCGTACGCTATGTTGGCCTGACCGTGGCAGAGCTGCGCAGCACCGTCGTCGCCGGGCTGGGCTTTACCCTGATCCTCGCGGCGCTCTCGGTCATCTTCATGGAGATCGTAATCCTGCTGGGCCTGTCGGACCCGGTCGATGCCATCCTTGCCTTTGCGCCGGGCGGGCAAGGCGAAATGACCGTCATCGCGCTGATCGCGGGCGCTGACGTGGCCTATGTGGTCACGCACCATCTGACCCGATTGATCACCGTCATCATCGGCGCGCCACTGGCCGGACGCTGGTTGCGCTGACCCATGCGACAACCACCCATACTGGTCGCCCTCCCGATCTGCTGCTATAGCCAAAGGTGAACGGAGATCCGGTCAAGTTGGAGTGCCCACCGGTGTCAGAACTGCTGATCTCGCGCAGCGCCGATATTCCGGACCCGTTGCGGGTGGCACGCGCGAGAAGCCTGCCCAATCTGGGGCCGCGCCTGCTGTTTCTCAGCGGTGGCAGCGCGCTCAACGATATCGCGCGGCGGCTCAAGCTCTATACCCATAACTCCATACACCTGATCACACCCTTTGACAGCGGCGGCAGTTCACAAGTGCTGCGGCAGGCCTTCGACATGCCCGCCGTGGGCGATCTGCGCAGCCGGTTGATGGCGCTGGCTGACGAGACCGAGTTGGGCCAGCCCGACATATTCCGCCTGTTCAGCTATCGCTTTCCCAGCGAAACAAGCAAAGCAGCGCAGGAAAGCGAGCTCGGAGCACTGCTGGCCGGGGAACACCGGCTGATGCGCGCCATCACTCAACCCATGCGCCGCCTGATCCTGTCGCAGCTGCGCGCTTTTGCAGATCAACGCCCCGTTGGGTTTGACCTGGCCGGGGCCAGTCTCGGCAACCTGATCCTTGCCGGCGGCTACCTGACCCATGAGCGGGCGCTGGAACCGGTGTTGTTCCTGATGTCCAAGATGGTCGATGTGCGCGGCACGGTGCGGGCCATCGTCGATGACACGCTGGGTCTGGGCGCGGAACTGGAAAACGGCCAATTGGTGTTGGGCCAGCGCGAGCTGACTGGCAAAGAGGTTCCGCCGATCACCGCCCCTATCCGCCAGCTGTTCCTGACCCGCGATGGCGCGCGCCTTGCCGCTGGCTCGGTGCCGCTTCCAAAACGCAATCGCCGTCTGATCGAACGCGCCGATCTGATCTGCTATCCGCCCGGCAGCCTCTATACCAGCGTGCTGGCCAATCTGTTGCCCGCCGGTGCAGGTCGCGCTATTGCCGCACGCAACGTACCCAAAATCTACCTGCCCAGCCTCGGGCAGGATCCTGAGTGCCTCGGACTGACGCTGGCGGATCAAGTTGCCGCCCTGCTCGCCTATCTGCGGGCCGATGCGGGATCTGATTGCCCGACAAAGGCGCTGCTGAACGTGGTGATCTGCGATAGTGAAGCCACATCGCCTGATCAGCGGCAGGCGGTCGAGGCCAGGTTCGGCATTCCTTGCCTGCCTCTTGCCCTTGCACGCACCACGCGACCGGACCGCTATGACCCCCAACCGGTCTGCGAGGCGTTGATCTCGCTGACCTGAGCGGTCCGCGCGGCGATCCACCTTGGGATCACGCGGCTAGCGGCAGCGATTGGGACGGCCGTTGTTGCGCGCCACCTGATTTCCCCAGCGCAACAGACTGACATTGCAGTCATCGCGGTCGATCGCCACCTCGATGAAACACAGCCCATCGCGGGCCTGCGCCTCAGTGATGGCGGCATCCAACTCGCCCTCGGTGGTGGCCCTTGTGCCCCAGGCCTTGCCTTCGCCCGCGCTGAATACCTCGATCAGCCCGGCATAGTCCCAGTTCTTGATGGTGTTGTAGGGGCCGTCGTGAATCTCTACCTCAATCGTGTAGCCGCCATTGTTGATCAGGAAGATGATCGGATTCGCATCATAGCGGATCATCGTCGAAATCTCCTGCGCAGTCAGTTGGAACGATCCGTCGCCAATGCACGAGATCAATCGCCCGCCGCGCTTGCCAAGCGCATAGCCCAGCGTCGCCCCCACCGACCAGCCGATAGAACCGTACTGCATCTGGATCTCGAACCGCGCCCCGTCCGGCAGATCGACATCTATCCCGTTAAACCAGGAATCGCCGGTTTCGACCAACAATGTGCTGTCCGCATCCAGCAAATTCTGAATGCGCGCGAATAACTGGCGCACGGTCAGTGGCGCATCCGCCGCGCCGGGGCTGGGCAGATGGCGCGGGGTTCTTACCCGTTCAAAGGCTTTGAGAGCCCCGTCATTCGGGGTCAATCGACCGGTGAGCGCGGCGAGGAACTCATCCATGCGCACGTTGCTATAGTTGGTCTCGCCAATTTGCACGGATGCGGGATGCGCGATCACCGCACTGGATTTGTTGAAACCAAGCTGATGACCCGTGGTGGTGTAGTCGGTGAAAACCGGTCCGGCAAAGAGTAGCGCGTCTGCGGCATCGACAATCTCGCCGCAGCCTGGCGAGCTGACCGGCCCCCAGTAGATGCCCATATAGGCCTGGTGGGCCTCGGACAGAAAGCTCTTGGCATTGGGCATCGCCGCTTGCCCATAACCACAGGCCCCGGCCATGGCACGCAGCGCCGGTTCGGCCCGCGCCGCGCGCACTTTGCTGCCTGCGATCAACACCGGACGTTCCGCAGCGTTCAGGACTCGCGCCGCGTGGTCGACAGCAGCCGCCAGCGAGTCTGGATCGCTGGTTACCTGCCGGGCAAAGCTGCGAGCAATCGGCTGGGATGTGGGCGCATTTGCGATGTTCGCTGCGATCTCGATATAGACCGGTTTGCGGCGCAGCATGGCGGTGTCGATCGCCCGGTCAATCGCCTGAGGCGCAAGCGAAGGATGGTGGATGATCACCGCCTCGGCAGTGACCCGATCAAAAATCTCGCGCTGGTAGCTGTAATCCACCTCACCCAACGTGTGATGCAGATACTCCCATTCGGCCTCGGAATTGGTGTTGGGCCCACCCGAGATCGCGATCATTGGCAGATCCTCGGCATAGGCACCGGCCACGGCGTTGAGCAGGCTCAGACCACCTACAGAGTAGGTGACCACAACCGCCGAAGGTCCCCCGGTTGCACGGGAATAGCCATCCGCAGCATAGCCCGCGTTCAGCTCGTTACAGCAGCTTATCATCCGCAGATCCGGGTTGCTCAGCAACTCGTCGAGCAGCACCAGATTATAGTCTCCGGGTACTGCGAAATAATCGTCGATCCCTGCCTCCTGCAAGCGCCGCGCCAAATAAGATCCGACCGTCCACTGCTGTGATGCCATGGCAATACCTCATGCGATTGTCTTAACAGAATAAGGGCGTATCCCCACCCTAGGGGCCGGGGCGCCGCATTGACAAGCTTCCCGCCCTACCCCAGGCTGATCCCTCAATCATTCAGCCAATAGACCGTCGAGCGTCCGCCGGCGTCAGACCGTGTCAAAACGCCGGCACGCTCCAACGCGACAAGATCGCGAGTTGCGGTCGGCGCCGAGGTACCCGCGATCTTGCGGTAAGATTTCGCACTGATCCCCAGATCGACGCGCGTCGGTCCCTGATCAAACAGGGCGCGCAGCACCTTTTCCTGCCTGTCGTTCAAGTCGGGCCCAAAGCGTAGGAAGAACCTGTTGCGGCGCAGGATGAAACGCGCCTCGTCCCGCGCGATCTGCGCCGCATTGTCCAACGTTTGTAGGAACCAGACGACGAAGGCCGTGGCGTCGATGCCACCTTTGCCTGCTTTCCGCCCGTCTTGCAGCGCCGCGTAATAGGCCTTCTTGTCACGCTCGACCTGACGCGAGAACGAAAACGGCAGTGCGTTGCCTTGCGCAAATACGTAATCGATCAGCGCCCGTCCAATGCGTCCGTTGCCATCCGAGAACGGGTGGATGGATTCAAACCAAAGATGCGCAAGTGCTGCCTTGACCGGTGCGCTGAGCGTCGTCTCGGTGTTGAGCCATTTCAGGAACTGCACCATTTCATGGTCCAGACGGCCAGGAGGCGGCGCCTTGTAGAGTACATCCGTTGCCCCCGCCATGGCCGAGCGTACGATTTCCAGTTCAAAACTGCGCCATCGGCCCAGGTCTTCGACCTCGATCCCAAAGAACAGTAGCCTGTGCCAATCAAAAAGCGTCTCGGCGTTCAGCGGTGCCGGGGCACTGCGCGCTGCCGCCATCAATTCGGCAACCGCGTCGGACCGGCGCGCAATCGCCCCTCGGTCGCGATGTTTCAGCGACGCGACGATCGAGGCTTCAATTTCGGCCGCGTCAAGCGAAACGCCCTCGATCCCGAACGAGGCAATCGCCTCCTGCGCGGCCTGGGTCAGATGGAACTCGGCCCGGTCTTGGTCGGGAAGGCCCACTACAAGCCCCGAAATCTCGCCGATCTGCTGCGCCGCCCTGGCCAGATGCGGTTCCACCTGCGCGGGGTCATAGCGGAAGTGCGGCCAGTGCCGTGATTGCCAGATCTGGGTCATGAGTTGATAGTGCCCCACATTCCAATCGCATAACAAGTATTTTTGATTTGAATATGGCGGATAATCCCATCACGCCGGACCGATACCTGCAGGTGCGCGGGCAGCAAGGGTCAGCCGGTGCCTCTTGTTACGAATGATCCAGCGGCAACAGAACCGGCCCGATATCGTCCAGCCCCACAATGACCTCAGCACCAATCTCCAACGGAGCGTCGACATTTTCGCTGATTGCAAAGATCTGCCCAAATGCCGCTTCCAAAGTATACTCCATCCGGCTTCCCACATAGGTCGCCTTGGCAATCGACATAGCCATGCCAGCGGAGGCCCCGATCTTCAGACGGGTCGGGCGCACCGCAAGCAATGCCGGGCCAACATCCAATCCCCGCGCGGGCAGAACATGTTCGAAGGCACCCACCCGGATCGACGCCTTACCATCGTTGATCGCGGTGATGTCGCAGGGGATGATATTGGCCTCGCCGATAAAATCTGCGACGAAACGATCAGCCGGTGCGTCATAAAGCTCTCGCGGCGTGCCGATCTGCGCGATGCCAGCATTGCGCATCACGACAATATGGTCCGAAACCGCCAGCGCCTCTTCCTGATCATGGGTGACATAGACGACCGTCAGGCCCAGGTTTTGCTGGATTTCGCGTATCTCTTCCCGAACCTGCCGACGCAGCTTCGCGTCGAGATTTGACAGCGGCTCGTCAAACAACAGCACCTGCGGCTCAAGCACAAGCGCGCGGGCGACGGCGACCCGTTGCTGCTGGCCACCCGACAATTCCGATGGCAGCCGGTCGCCGAAGCCGCGTAGGCCCACAAGGTCCAGCCCCTGTGCGGCGCGATCCTTCGTTTCTGCCTTGTCGAAACCCGAGAACCCAAGCCCATAGGAGACATTCTCCATTACCGTCATATGCGGAAATAGGGCATAAGACTGGAACACCATCGATACGTCGCGATCCGTCGCCGGCAGCAATGTGACATCACGATCACCGATATGGATCGAGCCCCTGCTGGCCATTTCCAGCCCCGCGATCATGCGCAGCGTCGTGGTCTTGCCGCATCCTGACGGACCCAGCAAAGTCACCAGTTTCCCGGCCTCGATCTCAAGATTGATGTCGTCGACCGCCACCACATCCTTGCCATAGATCTTGGTGACATTGCGAAAACTGACCGGCGCGGCTTTGGAGTTGAGGCTCATATCCTTGCGTCCTTATACGTTGCTGCGCGACTGGGTCATGCGACGGCCGATCTCGGTCCGTCCCACAATGACCTGCATCAGCGCCACAACGCTGAGCATCACAAAAATCAGGGTAGTGGAATAGGCGATGGCGAGGCCGTAATCGTTATTCTCTACCCGCCCGATGATATAGCTGGTGGCCATGTCATATTCCGCCGAGACCAGAAAGATCACCGCCGAGATCGCCGTCATCGCCCGCACGAAGCTATAGACCAGCGCGGCAAGAATCGCGGGCCTGAGCAAGGGCAGGATGATCCGGCGGAAGGTTTGCCACGAGTTTGCGCCCAAAGTCAGCGAAGACTCGTCCAGCGATTTGTCCAGTTGCGACATAGAGGCGATCCCGGCCCGCACCCCCACCGGCATGTTGCGGAAGATGAAACTGACCACGAGGATGATGCCGGTGCCGGTGATCTCGATGGGCGGGACGTTGAAGGCCAGGATATAGCTGACACCGATCACGGTGCCCGGAATGGCAAAGCTGAGCATGGTGCCGAACTCGAACGCGTTCTTACCCGCAAAGGATTGCCGGGTCAGCAGATAGGCGGTGATCAGCCCGACAATGGCGGTCAGCGGTGCCGCGATCCCGGCGATCTTGAGCGTGGTCCAGAAACTGTCCCAGGCGGCGCCCGACCAGCGGATGCCACCGTCCTCGAAGCGGAAAGAAAAGGCGGTGACATAATGTTTGAAGGTCAGCGTGTTGTTGACGCCCCACAACTCGACCACCGAACCGTAGAAGATCATGATATAGACCACGGCGGTGAACCCGGCCCAGATCATCGCAATGGCCAGTACCGGGATCGACAGCGCGCGCGGCATGTGCGGGTGCACGCCGCTGTCACCCTTGCCGGATACGGTGGTGTAGCTTTTCTTGCCCAGCCAGAACCGCTGTGCATAAAACGCACCGAGCGTGAAACACAGCAGCACCATTGCCAGAACCGCCGCCTTGCCCTGATCGTATTGCGCGCCCACGATGGCAAAGAAGATCTCGGTCGAGAGCACGTCGAAATTGCCGCCCAGAACCAGCGGGTTACCGAAATCGGCCATGCTTTCGATGAAGCCCAGCAGGAACGCGTTTGCCAGACCGGGCCGCATCAGTGGCAGCGAGACGGTCTTGAACACCTGCCACTTGCTGGCCCGCAGGGTCTGCGCCGCTTCCTCCATCGAGGGCGAGACCCCTTCGACCACGCCGATCAGCACCAGAAAGGCAATCGGCGTAAAGGCCAGGGTCTGCGCGATGAGGACACCGGGCAAGCCATAGAGCCAACGGGTTGGCTGAACGCCAAAGACATCCGCAAAGAACACGGTAACCGAGCCCGAAAGCCCAAACAGCAGAATCAGCGCGAGGCCGATCACAAATGGCGGCGTGATGATGGGAAGCACCGTCAAGGCGCGCAAGGCGCGTTTGTAACGAAAGCCCGAGCGCGTGACGACCAGCGCGAAAATAAGCCCCAGAACAGTGGTGATGAAGCCAACAAGAACCGCAAGAAACAGCGAATTCCAGGCCGCCCCGCAGCGCCCGCCCGACAGGCATCCCAGTCCCCAGAGCCGGTCGTCGAAGAATTTCGACAAGAACACACCCACCGAATAGCCGCCCTCATCCGTGATGAAGGCGGCGGTGAGCATCTTGGCGATCGGGAAGAACACGAAGGCGGTGACGATGACGATCACGCCGCCGATCGCGCTCACGACAAAGACGTCTCCGTTGATGGCCCCGCGCGCCGCGATGCCTTGCGTGAACAGGAACAGAAAGGCCGAGGCGCAGATCAGCGCGCCATAGCCCATTCCGTATTGGCGATCCCCCAGATCCCCGAACAGCGACGCCGCCCATTCGAAGTTCCAGCCACGGATGCCAATGGCAAAGCCCTGCAGGATCATCCACACAAAGCCAAACGCGCCCGCCAGGATCAGCACTTTGGCATAGATCGGATCGACCTTGCGTTTCCGGAGCACCGCCAGCGGCGCAATCAGCGCCAGCACCATGGGCGCGAGCCAGAGCTTTTCGCCCTGCGCGATCAGAAACCCGGCTGGAGCGTAATCGGTGTCGAACGGGTATCCATCAACCAGCCATTCGAACGAAAAAAACTCCTCCACCCCGTACCAGGGGAGGAGGAAAAAACCGACCCATCCGGCAATGATCCAAAAGAGCAGAACCGGATGTGTCGTTTTCTCGGATGTCAGTTCGCGCATCTTTATTGCGGCAGGGTCGACACCTCGTCATCCCATTTCTTCAATAGGCGCTTGCGCTCGTCGGACGAGCCATACTTTTTGAAGTCGTAATCAATCAGCTTGATCTGCGACATGTCAGGGGCCGAGGGCGAGGTTTCCGCGCCCATGTTCGAAGGCACCTGGAACGCGCTGACCTGCAAGGCAAGGTTCTGCGCCTCGGGGCTCAGCGCCCAGTCATAGAACTTCTTGGCTTCCTCCATGTTGCGGGCACCGTCGATGATCGACATCGAGCCAATCTCGTAGCCGGTGCCCTCACATGGGGCGACGACCTTGACCGGGAAGCCTGAGGTGGCCTGTTTTACCGCATCATGCATGAACACGATGCCAACGGTGTTTTCACCACGCCCCGCAGCCTTGATCGGGGCCGAACCGGACTTGGTGTATTGGTTGATGTTCTTGTGCAGGCCCTTCATGAAGTCGAAGCCCTCATCCTCGCCAAAGAGCTGCATCATCGTGGCCAGTGTCGTATAGGCAGTGCCAGACGAGTTTGGGTTCGCCATCTGCACATGACCCTTGTATTCGGGCTTCAATAGGTCCTTCCAGCAAGCCGGTTCCGGCAGGTTGTTGGCAGCGAGCAGATCCGAGTTGTAACCGTATCCAAGCGCCCCGGAATAGATGCCGATCGTCCGGTTGCCAGCACTTTCGGCCTGCGCGATGGCCCAAGGATGCAGCTGATCACGCATCGGCGATACATATTCCGCCGTCAGCCCTTCTTCCGCGGCCTGCAGATGCGGGTCACCCGTACCGCCCCACCATACATCCCCCTTGGGGTTGGCGCTTTCGGCCTTGATCTGGGCAAAGGTCTCGCCAGAGGATTTCCGGGTCATCGCAACATCAATACCGGTTGCATCCTGAAAGCTGTTGGCCATGAGCTGGCACCAGTCTTCCTGCGCAGAGCAGTAGAATGTCAGCTTGTCGGCCTGTGCGGCGCCCGCCAGCGCAAAGAGGGCAAGTGCAGACGCACCAGCCAATGTCTTTTTCGCAGTCATTTGAATCCTCCCAGATCAATCTGCTTTGTAACAGTTTTATGACAGTTTTGTAACGGTAGCCTATGAAGGGTTTTGGCCGCTGGCAAACGAAAACGAACCGGCGTCTTTCAGCATGCAAAATCAGGCACTTGCGAAACGGCAGGGCTCTGGAGCAGTTTCACGATGACAAATCAGATTCTTGGAAAAGCAGAGGACCCAGCAGCCTGCCGCTTTAATCGCTGTCCTGCAGCGAGGGTTTGGCCAGCGTCGCTGCCAAGCGCCATTCGTCGAGTGGTCTCAGTTGCGACGCATGATGCTCTGACTGGGCAGGGTCGCTCAGGAACAAGACAGCGATCCGGCGCGGTCCCTGCGTTTGTGCCGGTACCGTGATCATCAGCCGCTGAACGCCGGTATTGGGATTCTGCAGTGCGCAATCGGCGTCATATGCCGTGTCGCATGGATTGGCTGAGCTTAGCTCGAACCGCGCCCCGGCGGGCGACAGGATGCGCGCGGTCATCTCTTGACCGCCCTGTTTCAGCACCGCCTGCGCATCGTTCAATTCCACCTCCGCGCCGGTATGCATGGTCCATGCCACCGGCCCGGCCAAAGCCTCCGTGATCTCATCCTGAACCAGCACCGCCGTCTCATTCAACAGCGCCACACCACGCCGAACCGTCCCAATTTCTGCCCCATAAGGATCGGACAGATCGGCGATGGCGTAATGGAAATCCGGGAACTGCGCAAAATCCTCGATAAAGGCGCGACCTGTCACCTTCTGGTTGGCCCCGTCGAAGGTCAGCGTGTTCTGACCGATGGTCGCGGTCCGGTAATAGTCGAAGCGCTTCGACGTGAAGTAACCCGGTAGCTGGTAGTTGCCCAAGCCCAAGTCGACCGCCCATCGCACCCCTTTTGCATCGAGCACGAACGTGCCCGCATCAAGGTTATTGTGATGGCTTTGCAGCGGACCTGCCTTGAACCCCACATAGGTCGCGTCAGAGTCGTTCCAGGCCGAGCGTATTGCGACCAGGCCACGCCCCCCGAACCAAAGCGCCCTTGGTTCACGCAGTTGAGGGCTGACACCCGTGCCATAACGCCAGAGCAGGTTGAACGCTGGATGGGACGAGCGGGGCACGCCGGACTTGCGCCAGTCAAATTCGCGCCGCCCGAACCGGTGAGATAGCCAAGACAGGGCCACCGGGTCAGTGACCGTATCGCTGTCGCCGTAGTTGAACAGCAGCCCGGTGGGGCCGGTCATGTGCAGCATGTAGTCGCCAAAACTGGGCAGACCATCCGCCTGTGATAGGTTGAAATCGTGACCGTAAACGCTGTTCAGCGCGGTCACGAGAACCGCGGTGTCGCGCGCAGAAAGGGCACCGTACATTGGCCCTTCGGGCCAGGCACCGCTCGGCGCAAACAACGACAGACCGTTGCGCAGCGACAGTTGCGCGCGGTCGATCACCTGTGCGGCGAGCTCCGGTTCGGCCTCGGAAACCGCAAGTGCTGCGACCACCAACCCGGTGTTGCAGACAATGTTCCAGTTGAACGACGCGATTGGCCAAGTGATATCAGATGTCGCCGTGCCGTCTGGCAAGGTATCGGGCACCTCGATCGGTGGCAGCCAATCATGCGGATTGACCCAGCCGGAATCAAAATACTGCGTATCCCTGCCATAAACGGCCAGACCCGGTTTCAGCGCCTTGTCGATCAGGGCAGCTTGGACCAGATCATGCTCGGACGCATCGAGCGTGTCGCTCAGCCAACTGTATCCCAGACCAACAGCAAGCGTGATCCGTGTCAGGCCCAAAAAATGCGCGGGGTACCAATCGTTGATCCGCGCCAGACCAAGCAATTCCTGCTTGCCGCGTGTGCCATAGCGCGCCTCGCCGGTGACGCGCCAAGCCATCGCAAGCGTTGTCAGCCGCTCGACGGCTTTCTCGCCAAGCCCGCGCAGGGCCCCGGGATCGCCCTTGTAGTCCTTATGGAACTCTTCGGCGATCGTTGGCTCGTCCAAATAGGCCTGTGCCGCAGCGAGGAGCACCTTGTGATCCTCCGCGACCGCAGGGTCGCTCTTGCGCAGCGCTTGCAGGCGGCTCAGAACCTCGTCGGTGAGTATGATCTGGGGAACTTCCTGGCTGTGAGCGGTCGTTTCGGCGCCTAGCCGCTGCGCAGATGCAGACCCCAGCAGCATAAGGATCACTGCCAAATACGCTCTCAAACAGGTGCGGGACATCCGGTCTTCCTTGCTCTGGTTCCTGACCATACCGCCGGGCCGCATCGGGTCAATGGCCCTGCGGAATTCCGCAGGGCCGCGCACAAGTCACGAGCGGATTCCTTCATTGCCAAGCCGGGACTCAACCGCGATGCTGTCGCTCATCGCATTCGAGCGCTTCTGGGAGGAACCATCATGCGCAAATATCTCACCGGGACGGCCGTGGCCGCCCTGACCCTTGCCTTTGCAGGCGAAGCTCTGGCCACCGAGTGGAATGTCTCGCTCTGGGGTAAACGCCGGGCCTTTACCGAACATGTCGAAAAGCTGGCAGAACTGGTCAATGAAAAGACCGGCGGCGAGTTCACCCTGAACATCAGCTATGGCGGACTGTCGAAGAACCGCGAGAACCTCGACGGGATCGAGATCGGCGCCTTCGAGATGGCACAGTTCTGCGCGGGCTATCACCGCGACAAGAATCCCTCGATTACAGTTTTGGAACTGCCTTTCCTGGGCGTGAACTCGCTGGAGCAGGAAATCGAACTGTCGATGGCGGTTTATCAACATCCCGCCACGGTCGAGGATCTGGGCCGCTGGAACGCAACGTTGCTGATGCCCTCACCCCTGCCGCAGTACAACCTCGTCGGCGTGGGTGACGCGCCAGCCTCAGTCGCGGATTTCGAAGGACTGAACGTGCGGGCCACTGGCGGGATCGGTGCGGCAATGGAAACCGTTGGCGCGGTGCCTACCTCTATGTCGGCCACCGAGGTGCGTCAGGCCATGGATAGCGGCGTGGTCAAGGCCGTGGCCTTCGCGCCCCATGCGCATATGTCTTTCGGCACGATCGAGAATGGCACCTGGTGGACCACCAACCTGAACCCCGGCACGGTGAACTGCCCTGTCGTGGTGAATACCGATGCGCTGAACGACCTGTCGGATGAGCATCGCGAAGCGCTGCTGGGATCAGTCGAAGAATCGCTGGCCTATTACGTCGACAACTACAACAACAACACGATGAGCGCCTGGGGCCCCGCCATGGAAGAGCGCGGCATCACGCAGGTGACCTTCTCGGATGACGAGATCGCGGCGTTCAAGGAAGCCGCTGCAGCACCGGCCGCCGCCGCCTGGATCGAAGAAAACAGCGCCCGCGGCCTGCCCGCGCAAGAGCTGTATGATCTGGTGACCGGCATGATCGCCGACGGCAACAGCTAACACCTGTTCCCCCGCGCCCGATCCGGGCGCGGGGACCTCTTAGCTACCACTCACTCAAAAGGAACGCCCGTCATGGCCGGTTCGTCTCTTGTGCTTTCCGATGACAGTCGGCTCAGCCGATTGGATCAGCGGCTTTACCGGATTGAGGGGGTCCTGGCCCTGCTCAGCGGGCTGGCGGTGTTCTCTTTGATGCTGCTGGCCGTTGTCTCGGTCGGTGGGCGCAATCTGTTCAATCAGCCACTGCCCGGCTACGTGGACTGGATCGAACAGGCTATGCCGCTGATCGCCTTCATGGGGATTTCTTACACCCAGCGCGATGGCGGCCATATCCGGATGGATATGATCGTCGGTAAGCTGCGCGGGCGCACGCTCTATCTGGTCGAATTCATCACCACTCTGGCGATCCTGATCCTGATGGCATTGCTGGTCTGGGGCAGCTGGGCACATTTCGAGCGCAGCTTTGATTTCGGCTCGCCACTCTGGAGCCGCGACAGCTCAATGGACATCGCCCTGCCGATCTGGCCCGCCAAATTGCTGGCCCCGATAGCCTTCGGCGTGCTGTGCCTGCGGCTGGTGCTGCAACTGGTCGCCTATGGCCGGGCGTTCCGCAACAACGACGCGAAACCCATCGCCGTGCCGCTGATCGCCGATGCCGCGACGCAGGCCGCAATGGAGGCCGAGCATGTCTCGGCCCATGACAAATAAGGGTAGCCGACCATGGAACCGATTGAAATTGGCCTGATCGTATCAGGCGGAATGCTGGTGCTGGTCGTGCTGGGCATGCGGGTGGCCTTTGCCGCCGGGCTTGCCGGTATGGTGGGGCTGATCTGGATTTTCTGGGCCAAGTTCGGCTACGACCCCGGACGCTTTGGCAAGGCCGTCACGGTTGCGGTGAAAACCGCAGGGCAAGTGCCGCATTCCAAGATTTCGTCGCAAGCGCTGTCACTGATCCCGACCTTCATCCTGATCGGATACCTGGCCTATTATGCGGGCCTCACCAAAGCGCTGTTCGAGGCCGCCAAACGCTGGTTGGCCTGGGTGCCGGGCGGGTTGGCGGTGTCCACCGTTTTTGCCACAGCGGGCTTTGCGGCGGTGTCCGGTGCCTCGGTCGCCACCTCAGCCGTTTTCGCCCGCATCGCCATCCCCGAGATGCTCAAGATCGGCTATGACAAGCGCTTCGCGGCGGGCGTCGTGGCAGCGGGCGGCACGCTCGCCTCGCTGATCCCGCCCTCGGCCATTCTGGTGATCTACGCCATCATTGTTGAGCAGGATGTAGGCAAACTGCTGCTGGCAGGCTTTATCCCCGGCGCGTTTTCGGCCCTGATCTACGGGTTGCTGATTGTCGGAATGGCACTGACGATCAAGGGTTTCGGCCCGCCGGTCTCGGGCTTCACCTGGCGCGAGCGTTTCGTATCGCTTCCCCCCGCCCTCCCTATTCTGTTCGTCGTCGTAACCATCATCTTCTTCGTCTACAACCCCTTTGGCGGCGATGCCTGGGGCACACCGACCGAAGGTGGCGCAATCGGGGCCTTCGTGGTCTTCCTGATGGCGCTTTATCGCGGCATGCGGTGGGCTGAACTCAAGGACGCACTGCTGGAGACCGCCAAGCTCAGCGTGATGATCTTCACCATCATCTGGGGCGTATTGATCTATGTCCGCTTCCTGGGTTTCGCCGACCTGCCCGGCGCATTTTCCGACTGGATCACCTCACTGACCATGTCGCCGATGTTGATCCTGATCTGCATCCTGCTGGCCTACGCGGTGCTGGGCATGTTCATGGACGCCATCGGCATGCTGCTGCTGCCGCTGCCGGTGGTTTACCCGGCTGTGATGGCGCTGAACGGCGGCGAGGCGGTCAGCGCGGCAGAGAGCACCTTTGGCATGAGCGGTCCGATGTGTGCGATCTGGTTCGGCATTCTAGTGGTGAAAATGGCCGAGTTCTGCTTGATCACCCCACCCATCGGCCTCAACTGCTTTGTCGTGGCGGGCGTGCGCGACGATCTGAGCGTACAGGATGTTTTCAAGGGCGTGACCCCGTTCTTCATCGCCGATGCGATCACCATCGCGCTGCTGGTGTCCTTCCCTGCCATCGTGCTGTGGTTGCCAAGTCAGGTGTGAGACAAACCTATTCAAGTCGGTTGCGCTGGCAGATAATGCCAGCGCTCCACCACCCTGTTGAGGAAAACTTGGGTTAGGCTACTCGTCCATCTTGGGATAGATGAATCCGTTCACCGGGTAGGAACTGCCATACCGGCCTGGCTGGCTTTCGACCCGGACAAGCGTCCAGTCATTGTTCTTGGACACATCCCTGACACCCATTTTCAACGAAACTCTGTTTCGGTGCCAGTTGGCATGGTTCACGATGACTTCCCGGTCGCTGACAATATCGGACACAACCGCCACATGCCCCAGCGACATCCCTCTCGTCGCCCGAAACGACATCACCGAACCGACAACCGGTTCAGAGCCCCGCTCAAAAGCACCGCGGGCCTTACCCCACCAGTCCTTGGCGTTGCCACGAATTTGAATGCCACTGAGGTTTCGTGCGTAAGGCACGCACCACACCCTTTGCCCCCGGGCGCGTTTGTGCGCGACCTCGCGCAGCGCCATCGCCTGACGTTCCGGGTTGAGGTCCACTTCGGCCGGGCTTTGGGCACAGGCCGACACAAGACCGACGAGCCCAACCGCAACCGCAACGCGGGCAGCACCGGACAGTCGCGGCCAAATTGTGGTCGTTTTGCGAGTGTTGTTTTGCAAGAAGCTTCACGGCCAAGTCGAGGGGTCACGGTTTTGTACGGTGATCTGGTCCTGTCTGAAAAGAGGCCAGCCAAACCCCGGCGAAAATCCGCCAGTTCCTGTTGCCGTCTGAAACACGACGTTACTGGTTGCGGATCGCCCAAAGCTCCATCTTCAGACCCGGATACTGGCCCGAGACATGAACGGCGATGCCGCCCGATGTGGTCATCTTTCCCCAATAGGGGCTGGCCGCATCCAGCTCGAAATAGACGACCCCTGCATGATAGGGGATCTGGCGCGGGGCGACAGGCAGCGGGCGCAGGGTGATGCCCGGCAGGGCCGAGTTGACCAGTTGCCGGATCTCCTCGACCGGGCCGGTCTTGGCCTGACCGGCAAAGTGACGGCGAATATCTTCGGCCGGAATATCGGCGTTCACGGCCAGCACGAAGCCCGCATTGCCAACCAGCTTGCGGTCTGCGATCACACCGACGCTGATGCCGTATTTGCGCGCCTCCAGCGGAATCGACACGGCGGTCTGTTCCAGTACCGAGCTCAAGTATTGCCGCAGCACCCGGATCACCGGCGCGAAGCTTTCGGTCAGATTATCGTGCTGATAGGCCGGGAATTGCGGCGCGGCTTTGTCGGCGCTCATGAAGGTCGCCAGCTCTCCGGCCAGGCCGGCACAGGTGCGATAGGCATGTTCGGGATGTACGTTCTCGATATGTGCAAAATGCTGCACCAAAGGCAGGGTGCGGTTGATCACCATCAGCAGCAGGAAATCGGAAATCTCCGCCGCGCCCTTTGCCGGCCCCCCTTCGGACAAACGCCCGGCAAGCGCCTGCATCCGGTGCGACAGCATGCCTTCCAGCTCGTTCAGGAAACCCGCGAGCGGTGGGGCCGCAGTGACATCCAGCGCCGAAGGGATGAAGCCCCGGTCCAGCACGATCTCTTTGTCGGGACGCACCTCGATGATCTTGGCGATGGGGATGGCCAGCCGGTCGGCCAGATCGTCGACCTCCAGCGCGAATTGCAGGCGCAGCTTGCCGACGCCCATCGTCACCGGTTTCTTTTGCTGGCTCATCACATCGGTGATTTCCAACTCGGACGGGCGCAAGCGGCTCAGTGATTGTTCCGCACCGGTCAGATCGACCTCAGCCGCGCCCTGGCGGCGTTGCGGCACGGTCAGGTAGACCACGCAATCCTTGATCGTTTCGGGCACTTCCAGCGCAGGTGGGTGATCGTCCGACTGCGGGACGCGAAAGACGGTGCCGTCATGGGTCAGTCCGGCACAGGATTTCAGTGCGAACTGCCCGACCTTCAGAACCTCGTCATCGATCTCCAGCGCGCTCACGCCCCAGGCGTAGGGCGTGACCCGCCGGGCCAGGCCAGCAACCAGTGCCTCGGCATAACGGTCGGCCTGTTGGAAATGATGCGGTTGCAGGAACAACCCCTCCGTCCATAGCACCTTACTGTCCCAGGACATGCCCTGCCCTCCTTGTCGTCGCGCCGCTTGTCTGCGGCGTTATTTCAGTTTTTCCAGCTGTTCCTTATAGGCTCGCGCAAACTCGCGACTAAAGAGGTCGTGGAATTCATTCTCTGCTTGATCCGAGATCTCGGCATACATCTTTTCATAAACTTCCCAATACCGCGCCTTCTTACCCTTGAGGAGCGACCCAAGCGCGCCGGAGGTTTCGATCTTGCCCGCCACCTGCTCGGGATCCAGACGGGACAGCACCCCTTTGAGCGCGGCCTCCATCCCCGTAATCACCGCCACCTGATGCGCCTTGATGTCGTCCAGCGCCTCTTTCGTGGCCTCCTCCGAGCCCAGATAGCCCCGTACGCGCGGCTTCACCATCGCCTCGATTGCCTGTTCCGGGCTGATCGAGAATTTCAGCGGGTTGTTGCCCCCGGCCCCGATCATGGTCTGATCTATGCGGAACTCGGACTTGAACGAGGTGCGCGTCATCAGGATCTCGCGCAGGCCCGTGACCATCGCCCGCAGCACCCGGCCCATCCGGCCCATCGTGGCGGGCAGATCCGCATCATCGATCCGCACATCATCCAGTTCCAGCGCCTCAAGAAAGGCCCGTGCGGCGTTGGTATCTCCCACCGGAGCCGGCGTGGCTGCCTTCGCCTCGCCCAGCACAAGAGGCGGCGTACGCTCTTTTTCCTTTTCGGGCGCGGCGGGCGCTTGCGGCGGAAGAACAGTCTGTTCCTCCGATGGCGGAACCTCGGCAGGCGGTATCTGCGCACCCGGCGTTGGCTTTGCCACCGGTGCGGCGGGCTGTTCCGGCTCAGGCGCAGAAGGGCTCAACAGGTCGTCGTCCCAGTCCTCCGGAATGATCGATCCGCCACCCGAGGAAGGTGCAGCAAAGGCGTCGCTGGGCGACGGGCTGTGCATTGGCGTGCTGGCCCCCTCGCCCTCCATCCCATCGCTGGGCTTCTGGAAGAACGGATCGTCATCCTCCATCGGCGGCAGGAGATCTTCGATCGGATCGGGGATGTCGATCTGACCCGGCCCTTTCGGCGTCTCGTCACCCAACAGATCGTCCAGAAAATCCCCACCCGGCGGCGCGTCATCCAGCAGCGCCAACGGATCGGGCGCATTGCCCGCCACCCCGTGGCTCACCCCGCCCTGCGCGGCAGGGGCCGGGATCATCTGCTCGAATGTGGGCAAATCCGCGCCAATCTCGACCACCATCTCGTAGCCCCCCGCAACCAGAACGTCGCCGTTGCTGAGCGGCGTCGGCGTACGGCCCAACGGGATCTTGGAATAGTTCAGAAAAGTCCCGTTGGTCGACAGATCAACCACCACCACGCTTCCCGCCTGATCCTCGATCACGAAGTGGCTTTTCGACAGGGTCTTGTCGGGATCGGGCAACACCAGATCGTTCGCAGGACCTCGCCCGACGGTCAAAGAGCCGCCCTGCATTGAAACAGGACGGCCATCACCGGGCACCATGCCGGTGGATTGGAATTTGAGCGTTACGCCCATGTGTCTTTCTTCATCCTCCGGTCAGTACCGTCACTTCGCCCTTGATGATCGCGCCGCCGCAAGCCCCCAGATCCCCGATCCGGGCGGCGGGCAGCTTGCTGATCAGAACCGTCATCGACCCTTTCACGATCGGATGCGGCGAGGGGGCGGCGGCGTGCATGTCGGTCACCCGTGCCGCCGGCAGCTTGGCCACCAGCACTGTGGGGCAGCAGGGCGGGATGATCACCATCGGTGCGGGGACCGGCGGCACTGTCGGTGCCGGTACGTTGCACTGGTGCATGTCGGTCACGCGGGCCTGTGGCATTCCTGGCATGTTCAGCCCTCCTCGGCTTCGGCTTTGACCCGACCGTTGCCGCCGCGGGCGATATCCACGGCGCGATCGACAAGTTCCTGAGTATAGGCTTCAAAATCGCCTTCAAACGCGTCCAATGCAATCACATTTACCGCAAAGGCCATCACTTCGGATCCACCGGGCGGTGCCGGATGCTCGTCCAGATCGCCCGGCCCCAGCGAGCCTTCGGCATAGATCGCGCTGAGCGCACATTTGACGGTTTCGTCGTCCGGCTCGGCCATGTCAATCGCATCGGCCAGCTTTTCGCGGTTTTCCGGGCTCGGACGGAACACCCAGGCCTCGGCCGCCTCCAGGCTTGGCGTGTTGTTATCCGGCGCGGGGCCGACGAAATCGCGGGCAGCCAGACAGGCCCACCAGACCCGCTCGCGCGGGGGCAGAATGATCGACAACAGCCGCAACATGTCGATCGGCTTGTTCTTGGCGGCAAGCTCGGCCAACACCACATCCGACATCGCGCTGGCGGGCGCCTCTAACTTGACGCTGAGTTTTGTGTTCACCTCGGCCAGCATCCGAGCTGCAGGAAGGGCCGGAATTTTCGTCATCTTTTCAAAACGTTCATTCATGACAGCCCCCATCAGTTGATCATCACAACGCCGCCCTTGAGGGTCAGCACGCCGCTACCCTCAACGGTGGTGAGTGGGCTCTTCACATCGGCCTTTGCGTCACCGGTCACGGTGATCATGGGCCCCTTGATAGTGACCCCCTTGGGGTCAATCTTGACCGATGACCCGGCCACTTTCAGTTCAATGGACTGCGCCGCCGTCATCGTGATCTTGCCCGCGCTGGCATCGACCGAGATGTTGCCAAGCTTGACGGTGGTGTCCTTGTTGCCCTGTTTGATTGTCTCAGCATTGTTGCCGGTCACGGTGCGGGTTGACTTGCCCTCGATGGTCTCGGTCTGGTCAGTCTTGATCTCGACCATCTGGCTGCCGGTCTCGATCTTGAAGGTATGGTCACCGCTCTTGATGGTCTCCTTGACATGCTGCTTGACCGTCCGGGTGAGGCTTTTTTCGTCTCCGGCGGTGACTTTGACATCCAGCGCATCGAGACCGATGGTCTCGACCACCCGGTCCTTGACCAGGCGCTCTTCGTCCTTTTCGGCCTGGAACCGGACCAGTTCCTTGCCTTTCTTGTCCTCGAACATGAACTCGTTATAGCCCTTGCCGCCTGTCGAGCTGTTGGTCTTGATGCCCGATTGCGTCTTGTTCTCCGGCAGGGTCCAAGGGACTTTGGTATCCTTGTTATAGAGCATACCGGTACAGATCGGCCTGTCCGGGTCGCCCTCTTCGAACTGGACAACCACCTCCTGCTTTATCCGGGGAATGTGGACCATCCCCCAGCCACTGCCCGACCACGGTGTCATGACCCTGATCCAGCAGGTGGTCTTTTCGTTCTTCTTGCCTTCGCGGTCCCAGTGGAACTGTACTTTGATCCGTCCATGTTCATCGGTATAGATTTCTTCGCCGCTTGGCCCAGTCACAATCGCCGTGTGCAGGCCCGGTATCCGGGGCCAGGGCGTGTCCTGCGGCGCGCGGTACTGGACCTTGGCCGGGATCACGGTGAAATCGACGCGGTAGAGGTCCTTGTTCTCTTCCTCGAATTCCAGCGCGCCGGTATCGAGATCGGTCTCACGCTTGACGAACTCATAGCCGGATGTGGTCTGCAGATAATGCGTCGCACTGGTGACCAGATATTCGTCATTCATGGCCTTGTCGTCATGTTCGGTCAGCTTGAACTTTTCGCCCGTGGCCATGGTGCGCACCGTCGCCCTGCCCCGCAGGTCCTGATGTTCAAGCTCTTCGATCTCCATCCGCACCTGCGCGCGTTTCTTGCCGAGCGTCTTGTCGGAGTAATAGTGGCCGGGATAGTCAAAGACCTCGTAATCCTTGTGCGAATGCTTGGGCTTCAGCGTGGATTTTTCGCGAATTTCATAGGTTTCCGGCTGCGGTTTCAGGAAATCGAAATCGCGCAGCACCACATTGCCTGAGACCACCGCCTCACCATAACCCCATTCGGTCACCCGTTCATCAGTGCGCTGCTTGCCATCATCGGCGGGCCAGTATTCGAGCTTTGATTCCTCGGCGATGTTGGAATGCGTGCCCTTGTCGTCGGTCAGGACGAGCTTTTCGTACTTCTTGTCGGCATCGCTGTGGTCGAAGTAGAAATAGATCCCCTCTTCCTCGGCCAACCGGCACACGAAGTCATAGTCGGTCTCGCGGTATTGCACGCAATAGTCGCGCTTGGGCAGGGTGCCACGAATGTTGAACTTGTAATCCGAGAATCCCAGATCGTCGAAGACCTGCTTGATGATCTCATCGGCCTTCTTTTCCTGAAAGATGCGGCAGTCGCGGGTTTTGGTCAGCATCCAGAACCACGGGCGCAACTCGGCCAGCAATTGCAGGTAGCCATCGCGATAGGCCAACCGCTCGACCGAGACCACGGTGCCGGTGAAGAGCCGCTCATTGTCCTGGCCGGTCTTCATATGCACCGTCATGATCTTGCCCAGCATATCCTCCAGCTTGACCTTGACGTCGCGCGACAGGAACTCGACCGAAATCTCGGTCAGCTTGCTCAGACCCTCCTTGACGATGGCGCGCCGGATGACCAGCGGATCGACACTATCGCCCTCGACCACCACCGGCTTGAGATTGAAGGTGTTTGTCTGCCAGAGCACCTGTTTTTCATGCATCTTAGGAGGCATTGATTAATTCCTTTTTTCCTCTGCCGGCGCCATCAAAGGTCCGCCAGCAGCGCGGCAAGTTCCGCATCCATTTCGTCATCATCCCCATCATCGTCTTCGTCGTCGCTGTCATCGCCAAACCCGGCCAGCAGCGCATCGAGATCATCGTCCCCACTGTCGTCGTCATCATCCCCGCCAAAATCCATATCGAGGTCCAGATCGTCCCCGTCATCCTCATCCTCGTCCGCCGCAGGCGGCTCGGGCTGTGGCGGAGACGGCTCGGGGGCCGGGACACCTGTCCATGGCCCCAGGATCTCGCTGCCCGCAAGCCCGTTGAACGTGCCCAACCGGATCTCGTCACGCCCCTTCGGCGACAGTATCGGCATATAGCCACGCTGCACCGACTGTTCATGCTGCGCCATGGTCAGATTGCGTTCAGTGCAGGGCAAGGCCACCTGATCGCCATAGCGGTCGTTGACATAGTGGAACGGCATGCCGCCTAGCGACATAACACTGCCCAGCCCCATAGACCGGCCATTCTTGCGGAAGGATTGCGCCAGCAGGATCGTCACCAGAACCACCGGATTGGCCCAAAGCATGCCGCGCAGCCCCTCGGCCATGGTGAATTCCTCGAAATCGAACTCATAGATCGGCTCGGACTTGGCCCCATAGGGCCGACGCAGCAGGAACCGGGGCGAGGCCAGCCCGAGATGCCCGGCCTCTGGCATACCGCGCAGCGTATCCCAGGCCTCGGCCACCAGCGGGTGCCGGTCCTTTTTCTCTACGTCCAGATACGAGGGCGTGATCGCGCTGAAGAATGGCGCATCCACATGCGCTGCCACACGACCGATGCGGCCCAGGATTTCCGCATGCGGCGGGGTTTCCTCGAACGTATACATGCCAATCAGCGCCGAATAGCCGCCGCGCCCGTTTTCTTCGTCCAGCGGTTCTTCGGTCAGCAGCCGCACCAGGCCGGTCTTGGCCAGATCCTCTTCGGCGGCAAGGTCGGCAGCAATTTCCTCGGCGCTCACGTCATAGAGCATGATCTCTAGCGTATCGTCGGTCTCAACGCTGCGCGCGATCAGGTCGAGGCTGCGCCACTGCGCCTCGATCGACTGGAATTCAGGGTGATGCAGCACCATCCGCATCGCCGAACTCAACGCCTCATCCACCGCCTTTTGCATCGCGGTCGTGTCGGCATCCGGCAGCTTGCGGATATGCGGTCCTACGATGCGTTTCAGCAGATCGTCCAGCGGCGAGGCCTGCGCCAGCTCCCCGCCGGTATCTCCGATCAGCTTCTGGAAATCGCTCAGTTTCAGATCGGCGCGCACGGTGTTGCCCGAGGATGTCCGGCGCGGCGGTACGACGGCCTGACCAAACTCCTCGCCCCAGCCGATCAACTGTTTCGCCGCATTCTCGGCGGTCGCCCCGGCGCTCAACTGGCTCTTCAGACTGGCCAGCCCCTCGAAAAGGTCAACTTTTTCGTAAAGCTCGTCGGGGTGCAGATCGTCGAGCTCTTTCAGCTCCACCTCGATCCCTGCCCCCTCCTTGCCGATCGGCAGCACAAGTTTCGTCGCGAAACCTTCGATGATCTCTTCGACCGTATCAGGGTCCAGCAGCGTCGCCTTGCGGTTGGCCAGCCCGTCGCCGGTTTCCACCAGCCCGCGCGCAGACCGGCCCGAGAAATCGCCGAAGATCGCGATCCGGAACCGCTTGCGCTCCAGCTTCTGCGGCTCGGGCCGGGCGGCGCTGATCGTGCCAAAGGCCAGTTCTGGATCTTCGCTCATCTCGGTTTCGGCATCGGCTTGAGTTTCGGTTTCCGCGCTTTCCGTATCGTCATCGAGACCCGCCAGCAGCGCATCCAGATCGTCATCGCCGCCCTCCGCATCATCATCGCTCAACAAAGCATCCAGATCGGCCGGTTCATCGCTTTCGAGATCAGAGAGCAAGGCATCCAGATCACTGTCATCGGGGGCGGCAGGCTCTTCCGTCTCATCACCATCGTCGAGATCGGCTAGCAAGGCATCTAGATCATCCAGACCATCGCTGTCATCCTCATCGTCTTCGGCGTCGAGATCGGCCAGCAGGTCATCAAGCTCTCCGCCGCCATCGTCGCCTTCGAGATCGGCAAGAAGCGCGTCCAGATCGGTGTCATCCTCCGCCTCCGGGGCCTCGGCCACCGCATCGCCCATATCGGACAATTCACTCAGCAGCGCATCCAGATCGCTGTCATCCGGTGCCTCGGCCATCTGGGTGTCCGCGTCGTCTTGCAGATCATCCGCTTCGTCAGTTCCAAGATCCGATGCATCGAGATCCGCCAGCAGATCATCCAACGCATCGCTATCCTCTTCGTCCGGTGTCTCACCCCCAACATCTGATGCGTCCAGATCGGCAAGCAGATCGTCGAGATCGTCGTTCTCGGCGTCGGGTTCGCCCTCAGCCTCGGGTTCATCATCTGCCAGATCGGCTAGCAGCGCATCCAGATCGGTATCGTCTGCCTCGATGTCGGTCGGATCATCGTCGGCAGGGTCGTCTCCACCCAGATCAGCCAATAAAGCATCCAGATCGTCAGACCCCGCATCGGTTTCCTCTTCAGGCTCCGTGCCTTCTGAAAGATCACTTAGCAGCGCGTCCAGATCGGTGTCATCCTCTTGGGTGTCGGTCGGGTCATCCTCGCCCAGATCCGCCAGCAAAGCGTCCAGATCCTCAGATCCCGCGTCGGTTTCCTCATCAGGCTCCTCGCCCTCTGACAGGTCGCTCAGCAGCGCATCCAGATCCGTATCGTCGGTGTCTTCCGTCTCGGGGCTTTCCAATCCGTCCAGAACATCCGCGACCGAACTGTCCTCGGCTCCCGCGACCTCCTCTGGCAGGTCAGTATCCGCCAGATCGTTCAGAACATCGTCAGTTGTGTCGGCATCCTGAGCCTCTTCCGGCGCATC
>JBFOME010000020.1:0-44701 GCA_040830705.1 Paracoccaceae bacterium
CCCATCCCAGACGCAGGCTTGCGGTCGCAATTACGTCCGACCCAACGCGACCCGCAAGGTCAGGTGGCTATTTCGGAGAACTCCTCGATCTGCTCAATGGGCCAATCCTCGCTCTCTTGTAGAACTATATATTTGATCGACACACTAGCGGCCCAGAGCCGCCGTCAACATCGTGAACCAGATGCTGCGACACAGCCCGTTTCTCACTACATATCCATCGGCCGATAGCGGATGAGGTGGATGGCTCCTGCTCCACCGGCATCAAACGTGCCACAGTGCAGTTGTTATCGACTGCTAGGGAAGGAGCCACCCAATGACAGTAAAGACTGTGGGCCTCGATTTGGCCAAGGAGGTTTTTCAGGTGCACTGTGTTTCAGCTACGGGGCGTCGGATCATCAATAAGAAGATCAAACGCGCGAAGCTGATCGCCTTCTTCGAGACATTGCCGCGCTGTGAGGTTGGTATGGAGGCCTGCGGATCATCCCATCACTGGGGACGCAAGTTGCGTGAGCTTGGCCATGACGTTCGGCTCATGCCAGCAGCCTACGTCAAACCATGCGTGAAGCGCGGCAAGACCGATGCAGCCGATGCCGAAGCGATCTGCGAAGCGGTGCGTCGCCCGACCATGCGCTTCGTCGAGATCAAATCGGAAGACCAGCAGGCGATCCTTGCTATTCATCGGGCGCGCGATCTGGTCGTCCGGCAGCGCACTCAGGTCACAAACATGATCCGCAGCATCCTTCGCGAGTTTGGTCACATCCTGCCGACGGGTATCGAGGCTGTATCCAAGTTTGCACGAGAGCACAGTACCGAAGACCAGTTGGAAATTCCCGAGATCGCGGACGGCATTCTTGGTGTGATGTGTCATCAACTGAACGGGCTCAATGCGCGGGTTGATGGGCTTACGAAACTGATTGAACAACACGCGTGGCTAGATGCCGATGCCCGACGCCTGATGCGCATGCCAGGGATCGGACCGATCACCGCGTCGGCCGTTGTTGCCACCATTGGCGATGCAAAACAGTTCGAGACTGGCCGCGATTTAGCCGCCTGGTTAGGCCTGACACCGCTGAACAAATCCAGCGGCGGTCGAGAGCGCCTTGGGCGGATCACGAAGAAGGGTAATCGATACATCCGAAAACTGCTGATCATCGGAATGACGTCGCGCGCGCTCATGGCCAAAAACAGCCCAGAGAAAGCCGACACCTGGACTGCAAAGCTTCTAGACGAAAAGCCCTTCCGGCTGGCGACAGTCGCCATGGCCAACAAATCCGCTCGGATCATCTGGGCGCTACTGACGAAACAGGACGAATACCGGCAGCCGATCGCTTGATCCCGCCGAGAGATGCAAGACGATTGATGTGATGATGCGAAACGAAGTCAACCAAGAGTAAGGACACTCCGACGAATGTCGCGGCCCCCAAGGTCGTTTAGCCGATAGGAACCTTGCTCGCGGAACTCATCAGGGCCAGTGGCAACCGCCACGCAAATAGGCCGGACACACGACTGTACTGACAGAACATCGCAATCTCAGAAATCTCTTGCAATGCAGGAGCCATCCACACACTACATTCAGTGGCAGGTTGCGGTGCTGCGGTCGCAGCCCGCCGAAGCCGCCATTCGCACTAAGTAGCAAAAGGTCCAGCTCTTGAATTCGGGTTCGCTTGGGACAATGATTTGAATCGGAGAAAAAGTGAGGAGTGAGGGGTGGTTTCGAGTGAACTGGCCAATGCCCTGCAGCTATTGCGCCGGCATCTTCATCAAAACCCAGAATTTGGCTTCGAAGAAGAGGCCACGGCATTGTTTGTCGGTGAGAAACTGAGGGAATATGGCATTGAAGATATAGAAACTGGCGTCGGGGGTACCGGGGTGGTTGCAACTCTCCAATTGGGAGACGCTGATCGAACCATAGCCCTACGCGCAGATATGGACTGTCTGCAAATCCAGGAGACGACCAACCTACCCTACTCTTCTAAGTCGCCTGGATTGATGCACGCATGCGGCCATGACGGACACACAACGATTTTATTGGGCGCAGCTGCAATTTTGGCCGAGAACGGCGGCTTTGACGGCAGGGTTCGGTTCGTGTTCCAACCTGCAGAAGAGTGGGGTCAGGGTATGAAGGCCATGATCCGAGACGGCCTTGGGTCACGGCTGGGTTTTGACGAAATCTATGGCTTGCATAATAAGCCAGGTCTTCCAGTAGGTGCGTTTGAAACGAGACCCGGACCGTTCATGGGAGCCGAAGATGGGTTTCGAATTGTCGTTCAAGGCAGCGGCGGGCATGCCTCACGTCCGCATGACTGTCAGGACGCAATTCTATGCGCCTGTTCAATTGTGAAAGAGCTTCAAACGATTGTGTCTCGAACGATTGATCCGGCAGAGCTCGCCGTGGTCTCGGTGACTTCGATCGAGGGCGACAACATTAAGAATGCGATTGCAAGTGAGGCGCACATTGAAGGTGATTGTCGCCATTTCGATGACGCCGTGAGCCAGAAAATAGAAGATGCAATGAGGCGCATTGCACAGGGGCTCGCCGATGCCCACGGTTGCAAGGTTGATGTCGACTACGATCGCGTGTTTGTTCCGCTGGTGAACGATCCGGAAGCGACTGAGCACGGGTTGAAAGTGGCTGAGAACCTGTTTGGCCACGAAAACACTGACCCCAATGCCCCCCGTATGGGCGCTTCCGAAGACTTTGCTCAAGCTCTGAAGATTGCTCCTGGCGCCTTCTTCAACTTCGGCAATGGGAACAGCGCCCCGCTGCATAGTGCGGAATACGACTTTAATGACGCAGCGCTTGTCCCAAGTGTGAAGTGGTTTGTGGAACTTGTTCGAAGCCGATTGCCCCTGTCAGAGAGCGAAGAGGCGTGAGGTAACTCAACCTAAATGTGAGCCCAGCCCAAAGCTGCCGTCACCGACCATTAAGAATCTGCGGACTCAGCCATGCATCTTCGCTCCCTTGGTGATCTTATCAAGATCTTTTTGTCTGCACGAAGTGCCGTACCAACAGTATTTGGCTCATCAGCACGATGTTTGGAAAAACAGCTCAGTTTGCAGCGTCATAACCAGTTGCGAACATCTCCTCTATATACGCCACCGTTTCAACTAATTTGTAGTTGTACGAATTCACAGATCGCGGACGAAACAGTCGTTCAACTTGGTGGGTTCGAAGACACGCAGCTGTCAGAAACTATGGAGGAGCGGTTCACGTTCATTGGGTGGCCCGCTCTAACTGACGGTTCGGTGACGTTCGCTTTGATGCGCTTGTGCAGAAATCGCATAGAATTTCACGCAGGAGGTTTTCACGTGCTTCCATTCGTAGCAGCGACCAGCCGAGATTGACGCCAAAAGGTTGACCACTTAGAGGGTCCGGGTGGACAGAAATCAACGTTCGCCACGCTCTTGCCCCAATTTCAAGTGATACGACCTGAATGACAGTGCACACCGCTATGAAACAAGGCCCGGCGCCGCATCCGTTCCATACTTTCGGCCTCTGGGCCGTGCTTGCCGGCGGTCTCGGCGTTATCGCCGTGTTCATGCACATCGTCTATCCGAGCCTTCAGCCCGCTCCCTCCGTGGGAAGCCAGATCGGCGAGATCGCAGGCGACATCGGGCGATCTGCTTGGTTCAGCCTGCGTGGATTGGAAGACACTCTGCCTGTCGAGGAAAAAACGAACTACTGGATGTACCTCGCCATAGTCGGTCCGGTGCTGGGCGTTGTGGCTCTGGTGCTGTCGCTAATCTCCGGTCTGCGCCGGGAGAATTGGCGCTATCCAGCCTATGGCGCAAGCCTTGGGATCGCGGCTATCACGTTCCAGTTCATCTGGCTCATCGCGGCACTGATCGCCGGTGTGGTGCTCTTCGCCGCAATCATAGAAAATATTGGGGACATCTTCAGCTGGCCCTTTGGCAGCTAGGTAGCCGGAAACCCGGATTCTGTTCCTCTTGCTGAACGATACAGGTTCTCGACCCTTGGAATACCGCAGAAAAAACTGGACGAGACCCCAAAAGGAAGCCTTCGGGGATATAAAGCCAGGCCTCTTCTTTCATCTGTGGTCAGCATTCTTCCCGCACACGGACACAAATCGCCCTGGAATCTCAAGTGCCAAAACCTGTAAAGCAGCATGAAACAGGCTCCAATCGGTCCGCCTGGCGACGGCGGTTCTGCGCTCTGAGCTGACCTTGGGGTCGGCGCAGCATTCACAAACTCATGCCGCCATGGCATATTGAGGACGGCCCTAATCGGACATCCAATAGCCAACCGAGATGCCGCGCTGGCAGCCTGCTTTGTTGCCATTCGCTACCCCGGCGCGCTACGCAGCAATTAGGGTTTTGTCCTTCTTGATGCCGACTAGCGCTTCTTAAGTAACCTCAGCTGTGTCAAGCCAACGCCGGACAGGATGATCCCCGCACCTATGTAGACGCTGAGACTCAGAGTTTCATTAAACAGAATGACCCCTAGAAGCACCGCCCAGAGAGGTACGATGTAGGCAACGAGGCTCATGAATATAGGGCCAGCAGATCGGATCAGCACAACGCGCAGCAGAAATGCCAATCCGGTCGGAAGTATACCGGCGTAGAGCAGCGCCCATGTCGCCCGCGTTCCGGTGACCTCTGGTAGTCCTTCCAGCAAGAATGCAATTGGCGCTAGTGCAAACGTTCCGGCCGTCAGCATACCCGCAGTAAATGCCATCGGCGGGATCGCCGGCGCGCGGCGGATCAGAATAGCACCGACGGAATAGCACAGTGATGCCGCCACGCAGGCAATTTTGGCCATGACAGAACCGCCCGTTGCCTGTCCGGTGGAAGCCTCAGGCAAGATCAGGACCAAAAGCCCGACAAACCCAAGGATGACGCCTGCGATCCTGCGCGGACCTATTTGTTCGTCAGGAACGAAAATATATGCAAGCAGCAGCACGAATATGGGGGAAGAGCCCATCGTGATCCCGGCAAAGGCCGAGGGTACCCGCTGTAACCCCCAAGCCAGAAGGCTGAAAGGTATAGCGAAATTCAGAACACCCAACAGCAAAATGAAGCACAAGGTCTTCTGGTCGTTGATCATTAAATCGCCGGGACTCGTGACAGCAACGACCAACAATAGCGCAAGTGCACCAATGCCAATGCGACCAGTGGCGACGGTGAAGGGGCCGTATTGTTCTAACGCCACAGACATTGACATGAATGCGCCGCCCCATACGAAGCTGAGGAACAAAAGAACCGCCCAATTGCGGTATGCGTTTGCTTGGTGTGCGGCGTCTATCATGTATCGGTAATCGGTTTGTGACTGATGTCCTTATGAGCCGATTGCATGCTAACCGCCAGTCCTGAACTGGAGGCAACGAACATTCGTAAGTCAGACGCATTTCGATTGAATGAGGTCGGCCTTAAGCTCGTGTCGATCTTGCTGGAGGTGATCTGTTTGACAGACCAATCAATCCATTCAATATGTGCGCATGACCAAAGCGCAGCGCCCCCCGAAACCGCCAATCGTTCCCTACCGCGCACAGCCGGACCGCTATGAGCGGATGGTCTATCGGCGATGTGGGCGGTCAGGAATAAAACTCCCTGTGGTCAGCCTGGGGCTGTGGCACAATTTCGGCGCGGACTCGACCCAAGAAAACAAACGCGCCATGTGTCGTACCGCGTTTGACCACGGGATCACCCACTTTGATCTTGCGAACAACTACGGTCCCCCACCTGGCTCGGCAGAAGAGGCCTTTGGCGAAATCCTCAACACTGATTTCGCGGGCTACCGGGATGAGCTGATCATCTCCTCCAAAGCGGGTTACGACATGTGGCCGGGGCCTTATGGAGAATGGGGGTCACGCAAATATCTCATAGCGTCATGTGACCAGTCGCTCGCACGAATGGGTCTTGATTATGTCGACATCTTCTATTCCCACCGTTTTGATCCAGATACCCCGCTCGAAGAGACGATGGGCGCGTTGGATCATATTGTAAGGTCGGGTCGCGCGCTGTACGCAGGTATCTCAAGCTACAATTCCCAACGCACGCGCGAGGCGGTGAAGATTCTCAACGATCTCGGGACGCCCTGCCTGATTCATCAGCCTTCTTACAATTTGCTTAATCGCTGGGTGGAGCGGGATGGTCTGCTTGATACTCTGGACAATCTTGGGGTGGGATCGATCGCGTTCACACCTCTTGCGCAGGGTATTCTGACATCCAAATATCTGCGCGACATTCCGCATGGCAGTCGAGCCACCCAAGGCAAATCACTGCTTGAAGGCATGATCAATGAGCGGTCTCTGGCAAGTGTCCGTGCACTGAACAGCATGGCAGAGGCGCGTGGACAGACCCTAGCGCAAATGGCGCTGGCCTGGGTGCTCAGAGGCGGACGCGTGACGACCGCACTTATCGGCGCTTCCCGTCCGGAACAGATCGTCGACTGCGCGGGCGTTGTCGACAACCTCGATTTCAGCGCTGGCGAGCTGGCAAAGATCGATAAAATCAGCTCGGAAGAAGATATCAACTTGTGGGCGCGGTCGTCAGAAACGGACTGACCATCCCTTGACGTGGGCAAAACTGGTCCCTTCAAGGTTTGAGATTGCTGGCGGGTTCACCTTTTGAAGCTCGGCCAAACAGCTCTAAAGAGCGATCGGCCCAAAGCTGTCGTTGATCCCACGGAACCTTCGTTGCGATGCGGCCCGCCAAATCGGACTTAGACTGCAAGCGCGAAATCCACGCTCAGGCGAACTCACAGTTTGCGAGATATTGCTGACATCTAGTGAACAACCGACCCGGAAACGTGCAAAGGCTTGCAAAGCCATTGCTTGCATCTGCACTTCTTTGTGGACTGGGTGTCAAAGTGAAAGCACCCCACAGCGCCCTATTTCTCAGAGGGATCGTTTTCAGCGTAACCGCGCAAGGCTGAAATGTCAGAGATCTTGGCGTGGTTGCGGTTGATTTTGACACCCATAGGTTTCAGGCGCGAAAAGGCCCGGCTCAGGCTTTCGGGCTTCATGCCCAGACGCCCGGCGATCAGCATCTTGTCGTAAGGCAGTTCGACATCGCAGGCCCCGGATTCATCGTCGCAAAGGTTCAGCAGGAACTCAGCCACACGCTGGGAGCCTGTCTGCGCCTTCAGCTGCTCCAATTGCGCAACAAGGGAATGCAGATGGGCGAACGTGGCGGCGAGGATCGATATTCCGATCTCAGCATCCTCGCGCATCAGCGACAGCAGAACCGGGCTGGGGATGTGCATCACGTCGCAGGGCGACACCGCCTCGGCCGAGACGGGATATGGTACGTTGCGCAGGGCCACCGCCTCGCCAAAGCTCTCGCCACGGGTAAAGACGCTGACCACAGCCTCGGACCCGGTCGCTGACATTCGGAATAGCTTCACCCATCCTGCCAGCACCACATGGACGGCTTTCGCCTCTTCTTCCTGCAAGAATATCGTTTCGCCCCGGTCATAGCTGCGCCAGATTGCGTGGCTCAGCAAGGTCTCGACATGCTGTTCCGGCAGGCTTTTGAGTAGCAAGGACTGCCGCGCAATCGCCTTTTGTGTTTCGTGGGCCAAGAAGGGTCCCCCAAATTTCCTGGGCCGGTATCAGCAACCGGTACATCCTCTGGCTTCAGGCTATGACAAACCCCAGCCAAACGCATCTGTCTTTTGCCGATGCACAACTTGACTATTGTCATGTCGCCCCGCGCACCTGGCCCCTAACCTCGCTGAAAAAGCCAGTATCCCTCGGAGAATGACAGATGGACTACCAGCGATTTTTCACCGAACGTCTCGATGAATTGCGGAATGAGGGCAACTATCGGGTCTTCATCGATTTGCAGCGCCGCTGCGGCGCCTTTCCGAATGCGCAGCAGACCGACGGACCGGTGCAGCGGGATGTGCGTATCTGGTGCTCCAACGACTATCTGGGCATGGGTCAGCACCCCGATGTGACCGGCGCAATGCATGAGGCGCTGGATCGTTGCGGCGCAGGCGCAGGCGGCACCCGAAACATCTCGGGGACAACCCATGATCACGTCTTACTTGAGGCCGAACTGGCCGAACTGCACGAAAAAGAGGCCGCGCTTCTGTTCACCTCAGGCTATGTGTCCAACTGGGCTGCGCTGGGAACTCTGGCCGCAAAAATCCCCGGCCTTGTTGTGTTTTCTGACGCCTTGAACCATGCCTCGATGATCGAAGGCATTCGCTACTCACGCGCGCAAAAGATGATCTGGAAACATAACAATCTTGAGGACCTGGAGGCGAAACTGGCGGCGGCCGAGCCGAACGCGCCCAAGATGATCGCCTTTGAGTCAGTCTACTCGATGGATGGCGATATCGCGCCCATCAAGGAGATCTGCGATCTGGCCGACAATTACGGTGCAATGACCTATTTGGATGAGGTCCACGCCGTTGGCCTTTACGGGCCACGCGGTGGCGGCATTGCCGAGCGCGAAGGGCTAATGCATCGCTTGACCCTAATCGAAGGCACGCTGGGCAAGGCGTTCGGGGTGGTGGGTGGCTATATCGCGGCCTCGGCGGCACTGTGCGATTTCGTGCGTAGTTTTGCCAGCGGGTTCATCTTTACCACCGCCCTACCCCCAGCGATTGCAGCTGGCGCTGCCGCATCGATCCGGCATCTGAAACAATCGCAAACCGAACGTGACCTGCAAAAGATCCGTGTGGCGCAGGTGCGCGCTCGATTGGACGCCGAGGGTATTCCGCATCTGCCCAACCCAAGCCACATCATCCCGGTGATGGTGGGCGATCCAGTGAAATGCAAATTCATCTCGGACACGCTGCTGGAGGAGTTCGGCATCTACATCCAGCCGATCAACTATCCCACCGTCCCGAAAGGAACCGAGCGTCTGCGGATCACGCCGTCTCCGGTGCATACGGACGAGGATATCGACCATCTGGTCGGGGCACTGTCGGTTCTGTGGCAAAGGTGCAAGATCGCGCGTATGCCGATGGCCGCCCAGTAGTTCAGAGCGTCCTGCACTTGACAGACTGCCGTCTGCACCGGGCGGCTTCTTTCTGTTCAGATCACATAGAGGCCAAAGACCAACACCGAAAACCCGGAAAGAACCGTTGTAAATCCCCGCAACCATTCCGGACTGTGAATAAGATCAAGATAACGTGCCAGGATCACCCGCGCCTTAGTCAGTGCAAACAGCAGGATGCACCCGCCCATGACCTTGGGCGGCATGGATATCATGGTCAACACAGCCGAACCGAGGCTGAGCCCCAGCAGCGCCAACCAGGCTTGTGTCAGACTGGCCCTCCCCATCCTCATGACCCCAGCAAGTAGATCACTGGAAACAACATGATCCAGACAAGATCGACCATGTGCCAGAACTGCGCTCCCGCCTCAATATTGCGGGCGTCGTCCCACCAGGCCACCAGCAGCAGGATACCAACTCCGGCCAACGCATGGGCGGCGTGAAAGCCTGTCAGCAGGTAGTAGAACAGAAAGAAGGGATGCGTTTCATAGCTGATCCCCTGCGCCGCCTTGTCTGCATATTCAACGCCTTTGATGACCAGAAACACTACACCCAGTAGGGCCGCCCCGACCAAGGCCAGACGCGACGCCATCCGCCGGGCGGCCTGACGCCACCGTAGAGCCCGCGCGGCCAAATAGCCCGAGGTGACAAGAACCGCAGTGTTGAACGCGGCCCCGGTACGGTGGAGATGCGACTGCGCTTCGGCAAAACCCGCAGGGTCGGTCAGGCGCACGCCCATAAAGGCAATCATACCGGCGCCGAACACCAGCAACTCGGAAATGATCAGCACCCACATCAGCAACTCGCCGGGAAGCTCATCGATCAGTGCGGTATCGCTCATGCGCCGACCAGTTGGCGGTAGATCTGCGGCAGCGCCATGGTCAGGCGGTGCGGGTCGGGGATGACGGCAAAGCCGCCTTGGCCGAACATGCGCGGGAACCAGCTTTTGCCGGTTTTGTCGATGGTGATACCAAAGACGGACTGACCCGCGCGCCGGACTTCGCGCACGGCCTGCCGCGTGTCCTCGATGCCGTGGCGGCCTTCGTAATGGTCTAGATCGTTGGGCTTGCCATCAGTGATGACAAGCAGCAGGCGGCGCTTGCGGGACTGTTCGGCCAGATCCGCCGAGCAATGCCGGATCGCGGCGCCCAGACGCGTGTAGTGGCCCGGACGCAGGGACGCGATGCGCTGTTCCACCAGCGCGCCCATCGGCTCGTCGAAGCGCTTGCAGCGCTGGACATAGACCCGCTGACGTTTCAGGGAACTGAAGGCGTGGATGGCAAAATCGTCGCCGCAGGCGTTCAGCCCCCAAGCCAGTGCCGCCAGCGCCTCGCGCTCGATGTCGATCACCGCGCGACCTGTCACCGCGCTTTCGGTTGATCGGCTGACATCCAGCAGGATCGAGACCGCCAAATCGCGCGTCTCGGGCCGGGATTGCAGCCAGATGCGATCCGTGCCTTGGCCGTTGGCGCGGCGATCCACTTCGGTGCGTACGGCCAACTCGATATCCAGCTGATCGCCGTCTAGATGCCCGCGGGTTGTGACCCGACCTGGACGCAGCGTCTCGAACTGGCGTTTCACGGCGCGGATGCGGCGGGCAGTGGCCCGGTCCTTGCCGAAGGTGGCGGCATCCGCGTGGATATCGGCATCCGACAGCAAAACATTGACGTGATCCGGCAGGTACTGACCCGACCGAACATCCCATTCGGGATAGAGGATACGGCCCGATAGACGCTCGCGGTTCACATCCTCGGGCGCGAGGTCCAGATGCAGTTTCAGCCGCGTCGGCGGCGAATTGGAGATTTGCCCCAACCCGATCTCTTCCTGATCGTCCGCGGCCTTTTTCGCCGTATCCGGGTCGTCATCATCGACACGGCGGTTGAGGTTCAGGAACTCGGCCCAGCTGAGAATCGCTTCGAACTTGTGCAGGATGAAGCTGTCATTGCGTTCGGCCTGATCGGATTTCCGGCGGCGCGCGCGGTGGGTCTTCTCCTCCGTTTCCTCGGACGTGCCATCGGTGTCGGGGTTTTCCACCTCGTGATGTTCCGAGAACCCGACCGCGCGCAGCTCCGGCCAGAGCGGAACCGGACGAAAGCGCTGATAGCCGCGCGGGGCAGCAAGGTCTGGATCAAGCCGCTTGCAAGCGGTTTCGAAACCGCTTGAAGGTGTCTGCAAACGCCTTGCCCGGTCCGAGAGCGGCGCGGGATCGCCCAGCATCTGGCGGATCAGTTCCTCGACAGCCGCCTCGGCCGGCGGCAGGGTTGGCACAGCCCGCTGATTCAGCAGCCCTTCGCACAGCGCGTCGTAGAGCGGACGCAGGCCAGGGGCGTCTTCAAGCGTCGCCGTGACCATGTCCTGTGCAGCCGCCAGAGCGCGCAGATCGGCACGCAGCGGGTCTTTCTCGTCAATGCGCGTGCCGGCATGGGCCGCAGCGGCCGCCAGCCAGACATAGAGCGCGCCATTGGCTTCGCGCGCCGGAAAGACCGCCATACGATCCGGCAGGCGCAATACCTCGCCGTCGAACGAGGCCCGCGGCATCAGTTCGGCCTCGGTCCCCAGCCGGCGGCGCCAGCCGAGACGATGGCGCGAAACCTCCGGCGAGACCGGGCGCAATTCTACACCCGGACTTCCCCCAAGCCCCCGGAAAAGGACTGCCAGCCGCCCCGCGACCTCTGAGAGGTCGACCGCGGCTCCAACATGCACCTCAGGTGCATCGAGGCGGCTGGCAAGGGTGTGCCACAGTTTCCCGATCGTTTCTTCGGGTTCCCATGGCTCGAAATCGATCTTGACCATCGGCTGGCCTCACCCAAAGACAGCCGTGACAAGATCGAGGAGCCCGCGTTTGATATCCTCGTCATCCGTCAGAGGTTCGACCATGGCGGCAAGGATGGCGCGGTCGGTCGACATGCCCTGCGCGATCAGGGTTGCGGCATAGACAACCAGACGGGTGGACACGCCTTCCTCAAGGTCCTGCCCCTTGAGTCCGCGCAGCTTGCCTGCAAGGCGCACCAGCGGTTTGCAGCGCTCCAGGGCCAGCCCGCTTTCCTGAGCAACCACTTCGGCCTCCATCTCGGGCGACGGAAAGTCAAACTCGAGAGAGATGAACCGTTGCCGTGTCGAGGGTTTCAGGGTTTTCAGAATATTCTGGTATCCGGGGTTGTAGGAGGCCACCAGCATGAAACCGGGTGCGGCCTCAAGCTCTTCGCCCGTGCGGTCGATCGGCAGGATGCGTCGGTCGTCCGTCAGCGGGTGCAGAACGACTGTGACGTCCTTGCGGGCCTCCACCACTTCGTCAAGATAGCAGATCGCACCCTCGCGCACTGCGCGCGTCAGCGGACCGTCAGTCCAGACGGTTTCGCCGCCCTTCAGCAGGTAACGCCCGATCAGATCGGCGGCGGCCAGATCGTCGTGGCAGGCCACCGTGTAAAGCGGGCGGCCAAGGCTGGCGGCCATATGCGCCACAAAGCGGGTCTTTCCGCAGCCTGTCGGCCCTTTCAGCAAGACCGGCAGGTTGTTGGTATAAGCGGCGGCGAACACATCGCATTCGTCGCCTTGAGCGAGGTAGAAGGGGGCGGCAGCCGCCCCCGTTCCAAGATGCAGAGATCCATCCATATCCATCACTCCGCCGGTGTTTCGGCTGTACCGGCTTCGATGATCTCCTTCCGGGGCACCCAGATCGAGTAGATGAAGAGCAGCGCGCCAAGGACCACGACCAGACCCGAACCAAAGCGCATCCAGTAGAAGATCGCGATCTGGTCCTGCACATCCATGAAGTAGTCTCCGATCACCCGCTGCATATGCGTCTGAATGGTGCCGCCGAATGTAAGCACGAAGGTCATGAAGACCATCCCGCTGGTCATCAACCAAAACGAGCCCATGTTCAGCACCTGATTATACGGATCGCGGTTCTTCAGGATCGGCATGGCATAGGTGAAGATCGCCAGATTGAGGCAGACATAGGCACCGTAGAAGGCCAGATGCCCGTGCGCTGCAGTGATCTGCGTACCGTGGGAGTAATAGTTCACCCCGTGCAGCGTATGCAGGAAGCCCCAAACGCCTGCGCCAAAGAAAGCCAGCGTGGCACAGCCCAACGACCAAAGAAGGGCTGCCTTGTTCGGGTGGTCCCTGCGGCCTTTCCAGACCATGACAAAGGCAAAGGCCATCATCGCAAAGAACGGGATCACCTCGAGGCTGGAGAATATCGAGCCAATCCACTGCCAGTAACCCGGCGTACCGATCCAGTAGTAATGGTGGCCGGTGCCAAGGATGCCCGAAAAGAGCGCGGCAGCGACGATGACATAGAGCCATTTCTCAACGATCTCACGGTCCACACCGGTTAGCTTAAGCATCAGATAGGCCAGGATCGAGGCCATGATCAGCTCCCACACACCTTCGACCCACAGGTGGACGACATACCACCAGTATTGCTTGTCCAACGACAGGTTGCCCGGGTTGTAGAAGGCGAACAGGAACAGCAGCGCCAGACCCCAGAGGCCCAGTATCAGAATGCTGCTGATTGCGGTCTTCTTGCCCTTTAGTACCGTCATCGAGACGTTGTAGAGAAAGATCAGTGCGGCAACGACGATACCGGCCTTGACCCATTTGGGTTGCTCCAGAAACTCGCGCCCTTCCTTGCCCAGCAGCCAGTTGCCCTCGAACAGGTTGAACACATACGTCACGACCACGCCGAGCGTGCCGACCACGAGGATCAGCAGTTGCAGGTAGGCCAGCTTGGTCGATTCAATCTCGCGCTCGGCCTCTTCCGGGATCAGGAAATAGGCAGCGCCAAAAAAGCCCAGCAGCAGCCAGACGATCAGTGCGTTGGTGTGCAGCATCCGCACGATGTTGAACGGTAGAAGCTCGCTCAGGAAATTGGGGGAGACATATATCCAGCCAGCCAGAAGACCGCCGATCACCTGGATCGCGAAGAGGGCCATTGCCACGGCGAAATAGGCATAGGCCACTTTTTGGGATTGGTACTTCATTGCTCTGTTCCCTTCTCAGCCCGCGTCGTTGGGGGGCCAGCCCTGAGCGTCGATATTGTCCGTCCAGATCAGAAAGTTGGTCAGATCGCGGATCTCTTCGTCACTGAGGTTGAAATTGGGCATCTGCCGGCGACCTTCGATTCCGGTCGGCTGCGCCTCCATCCAGCCCTTTAGGGTTTCAAAGGCCGATTCCGGGTCATCCAAGACACCCCAGCGGGTCATCACATTGCCGACCTCGGGGGCGAAATAGGCACCTTCGCCCAGAATGGTGTGGCAGTTAATGCAGGCGTGTTTTTCCCACACATGCTTGCCTCGAACCACGCTATCATCCAGCTTTGCCGCGTTCTCGGACGTGACGATGTACCAGTGGGAATGGGCCGACAGGGCTACAAAGATGATTATGAAGAACAGGGACCCGCCATAGAATATGTTGCGGGCCATGCTCTTCGTCATGACGTCTCGCATTGCGCTCTCCTTTGCGCCGCTTTTGCTATGTGGGCAGATTGGCGGGTGGGCAGCTCAGGTGCCTTAACGAAAGTCAAGGCCGCGCTGTAGAGGTCGAAATCGATAGGGATTTAGCCTGCCCGCGCCGCGCGTGGCCCGGTCAGTGCGGGCCACATGGCAATTAGATAGAGAGCAAAGGCTATGACCCACAGCCCGTCCGACAGCAGCATTGCGGCCGGAAAGCCTGCATCTAGGCCGGCACCGATCCAGCGCGACAGCGCTGCAACGGCCATCAGCCCATAGGCCACGGCCATCGGCCTCGGAGCCTCCAGTGCGCGCCCGCTATGACCAAGCGCTGCGCGGCTCATGACCGCAAGGGTCATGCCGCCGACACAGCCAATGCCAAGGATGTGCAGCGCAGCGATCTCGTTGCCATATCCCAGACCCGCCAGAGCCCAAAAGATCAGCCCCAAGGCGAGCATCGCGAGACCCAAGTGTAGCGCGATCAGAATTGGTTGGCGAAGCGCCCAGCCCGCGCGCCACCGCGCCATGCGCAGGACCTGCACAAAACCCAGAACCAGCGCCAGACCACCCGCCACGGGGCCTGCGCCCAGCACCAGTACACTCAGCGGCAACACCACTGCCAGGACCATGCCCGCCTTGTCGAGCATCGCGACCGAGACCGGCCAGCACGCCTCGGGCACGCCCGCGCGTTTCATCGCGTTGCGGGTAAAGGCGGGTGTGACCCGCCCGCCAAGTATAGCGATCATGGAACACAGGGTCAGTAGACCCGCCCGAAGGCCGGTTTGCAGCGTATCCTGCGTCACGCCGGTCCATTCCAGATGGGCCAGCAGGTCCGCCACCCAGAGATAGCTCAGCAGCAACAAGAAGATCATGTTCTGCGGTTTCGAGCGCCGGATCAGCTGCGTGGCGATCTTGGCGGCCAGGAGCGGCACAAAGGCGAGATCGACCAACGCGACAAATACGGGCGGCAGCATCCCTGAAAACCACATCGCCATCCGCCCGGCCAACCAGAGCCCGGCGGCTAGCGTGATGAACAGCGTGCGCGCATTGGGCGCGCCGGTCCAGTTCGGCACCGCTGTCAGAAAGAACCCGCCAAGGGCGGCGGTGGCATAGCCGAAAATCATCTCATGCGCGTGCCACATAGGCGGCGTCATTGAATAGCTCTGGTCGAGATAGGGTAAGGCCAGCCGCAGCCCCCAGACCAGCCCGGCGAACAGGCCATAAAGCCCGGCGGAGAGGAAAAACACACGAAAACCTTCCCCGAAAATACGCGCGATGACTGCGGGCATGCCTGCTCTCCTTGGCCGTTTTGGCAGCCCTAGCAACCCATACGCGCGCGAGACTTAACCAAAATCAATCCGATTGGAAAATATGCACTCAAGAGGCAGATTTTCGGACCATTCCTCTGCCTGCCAAACGGCCCTGACCGTGCTGAATTGACCCTGTCGCGTTGACTTTGGTCAAGGAGTCGCCCTCACCAATGCCTCAGTCTCTGCCCTGCCTCACCACGCAAATGGAGAGTGATCATGTCACTTGGAATCAGTTACAAAAGAACCGGCCACGCTTTGGGGGTCGGTTTGGCGATGCTGCTGGGCAGCGCCGCCGCGCCAGTTTTTGCCGAAGGACCAACCCTGAACGAAGACGCCTTCGAAGCCTCGAAACAACTCTACTTTGAACGCTGCGCGGGCTGCCACGGCGTGCTTCGCAAAGGTGCTACCGGCAAGAGCCTTGAGCCGGTGGTAAAGAAGAAGAACGACGACGGGAGCGTGACCGAGACCGGCACGGTAAAGCTCGGACAGGAACGGCTCGAGAAAATCATCGCTTGGGGCACCGAGGGCGGGATGAACAACTTCTCGGACATCATGACCGAGGAAGAGATTCGCGACATGGCTACTTATATAATGATGGAGCCGCCGCAGCCGCCGGAAATGTCGCTGGAACAGATGATGGCGACCCGCAAGGTCTATGTCGAACCCGAGGACTACCCGACCGAGCCGCTGCATGGCCGCAACTGGGAAAACTTCTTTGTCGTCATCGAACGGGACGTCGGCAAGGTCGCGGTTGTGGATGGCGACACCAAAGAGGTGCTGGCGCATATTCCGACGGGCTATGCGGTGCACGTGCTCAAGGCGTCGGAACATCACAAGCTAGAAGAACCGGAAAACCCCGGCCGCTTCTGGTACACGATGGGCCGTGACGGCAAGATGACGAAGATCGACCTCTGGCAGGAGCCCGAGAACATGCTCGTTGCCGAGGTCAAGATCGCCTATGACGCGCGCGACGTAGCCGTCTCGGGTGACGGCAAATACGTGATCGGTGGCGGCTACTGGCCCCCGCATTTCGCCATTGTCGATGCCGAGACCATGGAGCCGAAGAAGGTCGTCGCCACCCGCGGTGTGAATGTGGACGGGGAATATGTAGAAGAGGCCCGCGTGGCGGCCATCTACACCACCCCGAATGAGCCCACATGGATCGTCGCGGTTAAGGAACTCGGCCAGCTCTGGCAAGTGGATTATTCCGATCTCGACAACCTTCGGATTGATAAGATCGACAGCGCCAAGTTCCTGCATGACGGGTTCTTCGATCCCTCGGGCCGCTATTTCCAGATCGCCGCAAACGCGTCGAACAAGATGGTTGTTGTTGATACGGAGACCCACAAGCTGGAGGCGATGATCGACACCGCACCGCTGCCGCATCCTGGTCCGGGTGCCAACTGGGTTGATCCGAATTGCGGCCCGGTGGCCGGCACCACCCACTTGGGCGAAGGCACGGTGACAGTCTGGGGCAACGACCCCGAAGGCCGTCCCGATGATGCATGGCAAGTCTGCTACGAGGTTGAAACCGACGGGCCGGGTCTCTTCATCCGCACTCATCCGACCTCGGATTACATCTGGGCCGATCAGACCAAGCATCCCGAGCCTGAAGTGCAGCAATCGGTGCAGGTCATCTCGAAAGAGACCGGTGAGATTGTGAAGACGATCCAGATCACCGAAGAGGAAGGCAACGTGGCCGTCCATTTCGAGTTCAATCAGGACGGCTCGGAAGTCTGGGTGTCCAAGTGGAACCGTGCGACCTCGAAAGAGCCGAATGGCGAGATCGTGATCTACGACGCCAAGACGCTGGAAGAGATCGGCCGCGTTGAAGGTCTCTATGCCCCGACCGGCAAGTTCAACGTCTACAACCGGTCAAACCACGTCACCTGACCCGTGTCTCGCCGACACCGGAAAGGGCGGGCCCCTCGCCTGCCCTTTCTTTGTTTGACGCGACAGCCATTCCAACCGGCCTGACACACCGGATCAAACAAGACAGCCAAACGGAGTCTGGACATGACCCAGTCCGAACCGGAAAAGAAAAAACCGATCTGGCGCCGGTATTTCCTATGGGGAATGCCCTTGGCCGGGATCGCCGGGGCCTTTGCCGCCGGCATCATCTTCTGGGGCGGGTTTAACACCGTCGTCGAAGCCACAAACACCGAACCCTTTTGCCTGTCCTGTCACGAGATGCGCGATTATGTCTACGAGGAATACAAGGGCACGATCCATGACGTGAACCGCTCGGGCGTGGGTGCGGTCTGTTCCGATTGCCACGTGCCCAAGGACTGGACTCACAAGATGATCCGCAAGGTTAAGGCCACCAAAGAGCTTTATGGCAAAGCGGTGGGCACCATCAGCACGCCTGAGAAATTCGAGGCCAAGCGCATCCATCTGGCCATGAACGAATGGGAACGGATGAAAGCCTCGGATTCGCGCGAATGCCGCAACTGCCACGATTTCGAATCCATGATGCCCGAGTTCCAGAAACCACGCGCGCGCCAGCAGCACCTGAACGCGATGGAGGCGGGTCAAACCTGCATTGACTGTCACAAGGGGATCGCGCATTCCAACATCCGCGACCGGGCCACGGATGACTATCTGGAAGAGCTGGAAGCGCCGAACCCGGATTTCATCCGTCCGATCCCGCCGGAATATCTGGCAAGCCTCGAACGGATCGAGGCCAAGGAAGCCGTAGAGGCAGAGGCCGAGAAAGCGGCCAAGGCTACGCAGCTTGAGGCCGTGCAGGCCCAGATCGCCGCTGCCGTGGATGCCGCCGTTGCCGAAGAACGCGCCAAGGCCGCGGGCGAGGTAACCGAAGCCAATACAGGAGGCGACAGCGATGTCGGCGCGGATATCGACTGGCCCGCGGTGGCCGCAGCCGATCTAAAACTGTTCTACCCCGGTCAGGCCTCGTTTGAATGGGTGCAGAACGGCAGGTCCCATGGCGGCGCGCGCCCGTTGACCAAGGGCGGCGACAAATGCTCCACCTGCCACGCTAAGGAGTTGGACACGATCGGCAACAACATCGTCGCGGGCGGCGATCTAGAGCCCACCCCGATCCCCGGCAAGCGCGGCGTGATCAACGCGACGGTGCAGGCTGCTCACGATGACGAAAACCTCTATATCCGACTGCAATGGCCGGATGCGGACCACACCCCCGCGACCTTTGTCGATGGCGGCAAGATGGACCCCGAGAACCAGATCAAGGTGGCCATGATGATCACCGGCACCGGGATCGAAATGGGCGATCAGGTGGGGTGCTGGGCCTCGTGCCACGCCGATAACAGCCATATGCCCTTTGATCCGGGTGCCGAGGCGATCGTCGCCAATGGCGATGTCGCGGGCCGAATGACGGTGCAGGACATCGTGACCAAGTATATCAGCGAAAGCCGCACGGATGTGGAAATCAAGGGCCGCCGCGGCAAGGCGCTTGGCGGCTGGGACAAGTTGAAGGATGCCGCCGAGATCGAGCAGTATCTGGCAGACGGCACCTATCTTGACCTGATGCGCGTCTATGCTGATGGCAGCGCCTCCAACGGCTACCTGTTGGAACAGCGAGTCGTCAACGATGGCGAGATCGCAGCCTCGGCCAGCCTGTCAGGCGGTGTCTGGACGGTGGTGTTCAGTCGCCTGCTGAACTCCGGCGCGCCTGGCGACCTGCCGCTCGAGCCCGGCCAGACCTACACGGTCGGGTTTGCGATCCACGACGATTTTACCTCTGCGCGCTTCCACCATGTGACGCTTGATACCAGCCTGGCTCTTGATGATGAAACGGCAGCTATCAACGCGGTGAAACAGTAAACATGGGGGCCGGACTGTCCGGCCCCTTACCTCTTTTGGAAAGGAGACATGGACATGAAGACCCAAGGCCTTCTTCCCGCGCTGCTGCTTCTGGCAACGCCCACATGGGCGGATGACACCGCCGCGCTCTGTGCCGAGGCCGAAGAACGTTATGCCGAGGTATTCGGGCAGCCCTCAACTGCGGTCCGTGACGCCGAGGTCGTGCTGATGTACAAGTACCATTTCTGTCCCGTCGAAATTACGGTGAAGGCCGGAACCACTGTTCGCTGGGTCAACGTGGACAAGCGCACCAGCCACAGCGTGCTGCTGAAGGATGGAAGCGAGCGGGAAACAGACCGGATCTTTCCCGAAGAGTCGGTTGATCTGACATTCCTCACGCCCGGACCGCAGGACTATCTTTGCGGCCCACATTGGGAGACGCAGAACATGATCGGGATGGTCACGGTCGAACCCTGAGCAAGACAGCGATACAGGCAGGTCAAAGGAGCGCGGGTGTAAATCCCGCGCTCCTTAACTTTAGTCAAGGAGGTCGTGCCGCACCTGCGCCACGCTGCCCCCCATGACACGCCCGGTTCGCCCAACAACACCCCTTTGCCCGCGCAATTCACGCCAGCGGCGAGTACCCGAGAGACCGGGTGCCGAAGTCATTCAGCACAAGCGAGTTTGCACATGAGCGGTAAGGTTTTTCTAATCGGTGCCGGGCCGGGTGATCCTGAACTGATGACCCTGCGCGCCCTGCGCATGCTGCGCGCGGCGGATGTGGTGGTCTATGACCGTCTGGTCTCGGACGAGATCCTCGCTATGCATGGTTATGGCGCGCGTCTGATCCCCGTGGGCAAGGCCCCGAAATGCCACACCGTGCCTCAGGACCGCATCAACGAGATTCTGTTGGAAGAGGCCCGCGCCGGTCACATCGTGGCGCGGCTGAAGGGCGGTGATCCGATGATATTCGGACGTGGGTCCGAAGAGGCCGCCTATCTGATGGCCCGAGGCATCAAGGTCAGCTACGCCCCGGGCATCACCGCTGCTCAGGGCGCGTCAGGCGCCACAGGCGTCCCGCTGACCCATCGCGGGCTCGCGACATCGGTGCAATTTATCACCGGGCACAGGCAGGCGGACAAGGTTCTGGATCTCGATTGGAAACGGCTGGCCAATCCGGATTCTACGCTGGTGATCTATATGGGCGTAACGAATATCGGCCAGATCGCGATGGGGCTGATGACCGAGACCTTGCCGGGCTCGACCCCCGTGCTGGCCGTAAGCCACGCAACCACCTCGGATGAGCGCCGCCTCGTCTCCCGTCTGGACCGGATCGCGGCGGATGCGCGCAGGGGCGCGCTGGAAGCGCCCACGCTGTTCATCATCGGGCGGGTAGTCTCGCTATACACCGAACAACCCGTCGCTGACCTGCTGGAGCAGGCCCATGGCTAGATCGCTGCAATATGCAGGAACGCCAACTCGCGGCCGGTCGCTGCCTTCTGTTCTTCTGACCACGGCTGTAGTTCTGGCCACGACGGCCTTCGCCGCGGACACGCTCGACCCCAACGCGCTGAAACGGCTTATCCATCAGGATTGCGGCTCGTGCCACGGCTTGTCGCTGAAAGGTGGCCTTGGTCCCGATCTGCGCGCCGAAACGCTGGAACACTATGACGCCGATGTCCTGATCAGCGTGATCCTGGACGGTATCCCGGACACCGCGATGCCTCCCTGGCGACCGCTGATCACTGAAGAAGAGGCCGAATGGATCGCCCGCTATCTGAAGGAACCGGAAGCAGAATGAAACAGCTTGTCCTGAGCCTTGCCGCAACCCTGATGATGTCCCCCGCCATTTGCCAACCCACTGCCACCGGCGATTTGGGTCTGGTGGTCGAACGCGCCACCGGCTCGGTCCTACTGATCGACCAGTCCGACCGGGCCGCGCTGGCGCGGATCGAGGGGCTGGGCGATCTGTCCCATGCCTCGCTGGTATATTCCCCCGATCAGCGCTTTGCCTATGTGTTTGGGCGCGACGGCGGACTGACCAAGGTCGACATCGTTAGCCGCCAGATCGCGGGCCGTGTAGTACAGGCCGGCAACGCCATTGGCGGCGCGATCTCGGATGATGGCGCGTTGGTAGCCGTTTCGAATTATGAGCCCGGCGGCGTGCGCGTGTTCAAGGCCGAGACGCTCGAGATGGTGGCAGACATTCCCACCGGTAGCAAAACCATCGGTCTGGTCGACGCTCCGGGCCGCCGGTTCGTATTCAGCATGTGGGATACGGGCGAGACATGGATCGCGGATTTCTCGGCGGCGCCTCCCCAGATCACAAAAATACCCGATATGGGCAAGAACCCCTATGACGCGCTGATCACCGCCAATGGCCGCATCTATATTACAGGCCTCTTTGGCCAGGACGGTCTGACCGCTCTGGACCTCTGGGCGGACAGCCCCGAACCGATCCGTGTGCTGCCCGACTATGGGCGCGGACAAGAGGAATTGCCCGTCTACAAGATGCCCCACCTGGAGGGCTGGGCACTGACGGGGCGCGAGCTCGTCCTGCCTGCCATAGGCCATCATGAGGTGCTTTGGATCGACGCAGATACCCTCACGGAAACCGGGCGCACCCAGACCCACGGCCAGCCAGTCTTTGCCATGGCCCGGCCCGACGGGCGGCAGGTCTGGGTTAACTTCGCCCACCCGCGGAACGACACCATTCAGGTGATCGACAGCATCAGCAAAGAGATCATCCATGAATTCAAACCCGGCCCAGCGGTCCTGCATATGGAGTTCACCCCGCGCGGGCATGAGGTCTGGATCAGCGTGCGCGATGCCAACAAGGTCATGGTCTATGACACGCACAGCTTTGAAAAACTGCGCGAGATCGAGGCAGAGAGCCCCTCGGGCATCTTCTTCACCGCGCGTGCGCACAGGACTGGACTCTGAGCGATGCGCCATATCACCGATCCCATAGACCGCCGCCTGTTGGATGAGTTTCAGCGCGACTTTCCCGTGACCGAACGGCCCTTTAAGGTGCTCGCAGCCACGCTGGGTGTGGACGAGGCCGACGTGCTCGACCGCCTTGAAAGGATGCGCGCCACCGGACGGATTACGCGAGTTGGGGCCACGATTGCGCCCGGGGCAGTCTCAGCCAGCACGCTGGCCGCCGTGGCTGCAACCGAGGAGCGGCTGGAAGAGATCGCTGCGCTGATCGATGAAGAACCGGGGGTGAACCACAACTACCAGCGCGAGGACGAGTGGAACCTCTGGTTTGTCGTAACCGGCCCGGACCGCGCGCATCTGGATGGCACGCTGGCGCGGATCGGCCAACGCACCGGCTTGCAGGTACTCGACCTGCGGCTGGTGCGACCCTTTAATGTCGATCTGGGCTTTCGCATGGCGGGCGGATCGCAGGGCGTCCCCCGCCCACGCCGTATCAACCGTGCGGCGCTGCGGGAGGGTGACCGCGCACTGTTGCAAGCGCTCAGTTCCGGCCTGTCCCTGGTACCCGACCCCTATGCTGATCTGGCCCGAACGATGCGCCGGGATGGAACGGCGCTGATGGAACGGATCGGGGCGCTGCATGCCGCGGGGATCATCTCGCGACTTGGGGTCATCGTGCGGCACCGCGCGCTGGGATGGTCGGCGAATGCAATGATCGTGTGGGACCTGCCGCCTGAACAGGTTGCCGCCGCCGGACCTGTCCTAGCCGCACATCCCGGTATCACGCTGTGTTACGAGCGCAATCCAGTGGAGGGCCTCTGGCCCTATCGGCTCTATTCAATGATCCATGCCCGATCACGCAACGAAGCGCGTCGGGTTCTGTCAGGTGCCGCTGCACTGTCCGAACTGCAAGGCGCGCGGCACAAGGTTCTGTTCTCGACCCGCTGTTTCAAACAGACCGGCGCGCTGATCCAGCCGAAGGAGGCCGCCGCATGACGCTCGACGCAACCGACCGTGCCATCCTGAACCGCATGCAGGAGGATCTGCCCCTTACCGCGCACCCCTACGCCACAGTGGCAGCGGAACTGGGCCTTGCCGAAACCGAGTTACTGGCCCGGCTGAGCCAAATGAAGCAGGATCGCGTGATCACCCGCTTTGGCCCGTTTTTCGATGCTGCCGCGATGGGCGGGGCGTTCTGCCTCTGCGCCATGGCTGTGCCTGCGGAGGTATTCGAGCGCATCCTGACCAAAGTCAATGCGCACCCGGAGGTCGCCCATAATTATGAACGCGCGCACCGGCTGAACATGTGGTTCGTGCTGGCCACGGAAACGCCCGAGGGGATCGAGGCCACCGCCGATGCCATCGAACGGGAAACGGGGATCGCAGTCCTCCGTTTCCCCAAATTGCAGGAGTTCTTTATCGGTTTCCGGGTGGCGGCATGATCGATGCAAAAGACAGACAGATCATCGAGGCGCTGCAAGGCGGGTTACCCCTTGTGCCCGCGCCTTATCGCCAAGTAGCCGAAACCCTGGCCATGGACGAGCACGCGCTGCTCTGTCGTCTGGCCGGGTTGAAATCGCGCGGCGTGATCCGCCGCATCGCCGCCGCGCCGAACCACTACAAGCTGGGCATGACCGCGAACGGCATGACGGTCTGGGATGTCGAAGACACCTGCATCACCGGTCTGGGGGCGGAGATTGGCGCGCTGCCCTTTGTCACCCATTGCTATGAACGTCCCCGCGCCCTGCCCGACTGGCCCTATAACCTGTTCGCCATGGTCCACGGCCAAGACCGCGACGAGGTCGAGGAGAAGCGCGACGAAGTCGCTTCGATTCTGGGCGATGCCTGCCGGGCCAAAGACATCCTGTATTCAACCCGCATCCTAAAAAAGACCGGGCTCCGGCTCAGAGCGAAAGGCTGAGACCCATGTTCCGCTTGACCGAATACATGCAGCAACTCGTCACACCGACCCCGGTGCGCAAACGCCGTCTTGGCACGGTGAAACCAGTGGTGATCTGGAACCTAACGCGGCGCTGCAACCTGAAATGCCGCCATTGCTACACCGTCTCGGCGGATGTAGCTTTCCCCGGTGAGCTCAGTCACGAGCAAGCCATGGCAACCCTTGAGGATCTGGGCCATTTTCGCGTCCCGGCCCTGATCCTCTCGGGTGGGGAACCGCTGGACCGGTTCGATTTTTTCGAAATTGCGAAAGGCGCCCGCGATTTAGTGCCGATGCTAGCGCTGTCCACCAACGGCACGCGGATTTACGACGAAACCGCCGACATGATCGCCGATGTAGGGTTCAACTACGTTGGTATTTCGCTGGACGGGATAGGGGCCACCAATGACTGGTTCCGCGGAGTTGAGGGCGCCTTTGCGGACGCCCTGCGCGGCGTGCGCGAATGCAAAAAGCGCGGCATCAAGGTCGGCCTGCGGTTCTGCCTGACCGAAGGCACCCAACATCACCTGCCCGACCTGCTGCAACTGTGTGACGACGAGGGCGTCGACAAGTTCTATCTGTCTCACCTCGTCTATGCCGGGCGCGGCGACAAAAACCGGGGTGAGGACGCCGAACACCTGCGCACCCGCAATGGCTTGGACCTGTTGCTGGAGCGCGCATGGGAGGCCGCCTCGGGTGGCCGCCCGCTGGACATCGTGACCGGCAACAATGATGCCGACGCCGGATATTTCCTGAACTGGGTCCACGCGCAGTTCGACGATGCCAAAACTGATCACGTACGAGCCCATCTGGCCGCGTGGGGCGGAAATTCCAGCGGTCTGGGCGTGGCCAATATCGACAATCTGGGCCGGGTGCATCCCGACACCTATTGGTCCGACTACACCGTCGGCAATGTGAAGACCCGGTCATTCTCCAAGCTTTGGACCAGCGATGACCCGATGCTCGCGATGCTACGCACCCGTCCCCGTCCGTTGAAAGGGCGCTGTGGGGCCTGCCAACTCAAGGATGTCTGCGGCGGCAATACCCGCATCCGGGCCTTGCAGCTGACCGGTGATCCCTGGGCCGAGGATCCGGCTTGCTATCTGTCAAATCAAGAAATCGGCGTTGAAGATGCGGGCGAACGTCTGCAGGTCACGCCGTTCCGGGGGAAACGTCATGATCCGGCGCATCAGTTCTTTTGAGCCAATCAGGATTGGCGCTCTCTTTTGCCTGTTGCTGGCAGGAACGGCCTTCGCCGATCCGGCAGGGCAGTACGCAGAACATTGCGCCGACTGTCATGGCGAAGACCGTCTGGGCGGCATTGGCCCGGCCCTGATCCCCGAAACACTGAAACGGATGCGCGGACCGCGCGTGGCCGCCGTGATCGCCGAGGGACGGTTGGCCACGCAGATGCCAGGCTTTTCGCAGGAGCTGGACAGGTTGCAGATCGAGGAACTGGCGGGCTGGCTGAAATCGCCGTTGGAGACCAACCCCAACTGGGGCGGGACAGATATCGCGGATAGCCGCGCAATGGATACGGATTACACCCCGGTCGAGGCTCCGATCTGGAAAAGCGATCCGATGAACATCACACTGGTGGTGGAAACCGGCGATCACCATGTAAGCGTTCTCGACGGGGACACGTTCGAAGTTCTGGACCGGTTCGAAACTCCCTTTGCCGTCCATGGCGGTCCGAAATTCAGCCCCGACGGGCGCTATGTCTTCATCATGTCGCGGGATGGCTGGGTGCAAAAATACGACATCTGGGCGCTGCAACAGGTGGGCCGGGTCCGCGCGGGCCTGAACAGCCGCAACATCGCCATGTCAGGGGACGGCAAATGGCTGGCCGTGGCAAATTATCTGCCCAACAGCCTGACGCTACTATCGACCGAAGACCTGTCGGTGGCTCAGGTCATCGACATCAAAAGCAAACAGGGCAAGCCCAGCCGGGTTTCCGCCGTCTATCAGGCCCCACCGCGCGAGAGCTTTGTGCTGGCCCTCAAGGACGTGCCCGAGATCTGGGAGGTCTTCTACGGGGACAACCCGCCGCAATTCGGGCTGGGGCATGATTTCCGCATCGAGGGCCAGTTCAAGAACCCCAACCCGTTCCCGGTGCGCAAGATCACCACGTCCGACTATTTGGACGACTTCTTTTTCGACCAGAGCTATGAATATGTCATGGGGGCGGCGCGCGACGGCAAGGGCGGGCAGGTGATTGATCTGGTGATTGGCCAAAAAGTGGCCGATCTGGACCTGCCGGGGATGCCTCATCTGGGGTCTGGTATCACGTGGAAACATGGCAGCACGACCGTGATGGCGACGCCGCATCTGACCGACGGCACGGTGTCGGTGATCGACATGAAAAACTGGGAAACCGTCAAGCGGATCAGCACCGAAGGGCCGGGGTTTTTTATGCGCAGCCATGAGAATTCACGTTACGTCTGGGCCGATGTGTTCTTTGGGCCAAACAAGGATGCGATGCATGTAATCGACAAGCAAAGCCTTGAAATCGTGAAGACTTTGCGCCCTGCGCCGGGCAAGACCGTGGCGCATGTCGAGTTCACGAAGGATGGCCGTCACGCGCTGGTGTCGATCTGGGAGGATGATGGCGCGGTGATTGTCTATGACGCGCAGACGCTGGAGGAGGTTCGCCGCCTGCCGATGCGCAAACCGTCTGGGAAGTACAATGTCTGGAACAAGATCACCTTCGCCGAAGGCACCAGCCACTGAGGGGCGATGGCCGGTCTGGAAACTGGCCATTCTGCTTTGCCCCGCGACGGCGCTGGCCGTTGCCATCAACCTGTTTCTGGCCGGGCTGATCGCGCATGGTGCGGGTTTCGGCGCCATTGAACCCGTCACCGCGATCCTCTGGTCGTTCCCGTTGGGCATCCCGGCCTCGTGGTTGGCCGGGCGCTGGCTGCGCGGGCTCATGGATGAAGCGTATGAATAGCCCGAATTCCCGGGGCACCTAACCTAAGTCAAGTAACCGCCAGGGCATATCCCCTACCACACGGGAAAGACCGCCGAGGTGGATTCTCAATGCCTTTCGCTTACCCGATATACGACTTTTCGGCCCGCACGCTGCGTGCGGTCTGCGCGTTGACGGGTATCTGTTTGCTGCTGCTGCAACTGGTTGGGCCGGCACTGGCACGGTCCGGCGACAGCACGTGGATCGAGATTTGTGCGGATGGCGCCGCAGTCTGGGTCGAAATCGAACTTGAGGCGGACGCGGGGGACCCGACAGCACCCTGCCCCAAATGCGCCGACTGCACCCTGTGTGCCTTGACCACAACTGCACCGCTGCCTGACCTGCCGGAAATGGCGCGCTCCCGACTTGTTCAACCCGCACCTCAAGAATGTCGGGATCTGCCCAACTCACACAGCTGGCAAAATCTGTGGCCCGAAACGCGGGGACCTCCGCGTGCGGCTCAGACCAAAACCGAACGCACCCCGCGGGTGTCCATGGCATCCATCCAAACCACCGGAGGTGCGCCATGGTCATAAGCCGCGCAATCCATATCCTGCTGGTCCTTGCCCTGTCCTACCTCATGGCGCTCAGCGCACGAGCCGATAGCCTCGCCAGCTTCCTGCCCGACATTGTTCCCGCCGATCTGGTCTCCGGTGCCGATGCCTTTGGCCCGGTGCGCGAGGACGTGCCCGTTGCCCCGGTTCTGAAGGGGGGCGAAACCGTTGCATGGGCCTTCCTGACCTCGGATTTCGTGGGCACAACCGGCTATTCCGGCAAACCCATCCATGTGGTTGCCGCCATTGACAGCGACGCGGTTCTGACCGGCGTAAAGCTGGTCAAACACTCCGAACCCATCGTTCTGATAGGCATTCCCAATTCCCGCATGGTCGACCTGACCGAAGGTTATGCCGGTCTGGATCTCAAGCGCGAGGCCGAGACCGGGGGTGAAGGACATGACCTCGACATCATCTCGGGCGCGACGGTCACGATCATGGTGATTGATGACAGCCTCGTGCGGGGCGGCATCAAGGTCGCTCGCGCGCTGGGGCTGGGCGGGTTGTCGCCGGTGCAGGCGGATGGGCCGAAACGCGAAGTCGATCTGGCGCAGGATGCGGTTTACGACTGGTCCAACCTGGCCGGCGACGGATCGGTCCGGCGGCTGACGCTGGATATCGGGCAGGTCAACGCGGCCTTCGCGGCGACCGGCGATCAACGAGCGATGAAGCGGCCCGAGCCGGGCGAACCGGATGACACCTTCATCGACATGCATCTGGCACTGGTCTCGGTGCCGTCGATCGGGAAATCCCTGCTGGGAGAGGCCGAATACCAGAACCTCATGAACTGGCTGGACGAAGGCGAGCAAGCCATTCTAGTGCTGGGGCGCGGGGCATACAGCTTCAAGGGTTCGGGCTATGTGCGTGGCGGCATCTTTGACCGGATCCAACTGATCCAGGGCGACGGTTCAGTGCGCTTCTTTGATCGCCAACAACGCCGTCTGGGAGAAGTCGCAGCCCCCGATGCGCCCAGCTTCACCGAGCTGGACATCTTCAAAATCCCCGCCGATGTCGAGTTCGATCTCGCCGAACCCTTCCGCCTGCAACTGCTGGTACAGCGGGCCGTGGGCGCGGTGGAAAAGACCTTTCTGACCTTCGATCTGGGCTACAACCTGCCGGAACAGTATCTGCTGCCCGTCGCAGCCCCGACGGTCGTTGACGACGCCACCGGTGAGGCCGCCGCCAAGGCGGCGCTATGGCAGCGCATCTGGAAAGACCGCACGGTCGAGATCGCGGTCCTTGGCGTCATGCTGCTGGTGCTGACCGCGACTTTCTTCTTCCAATTCCATGCGACGATGAATGCGCGCGTCTTCTACTGGTTCCGGATCGGCTTCCTGACAATGACCCTGTTTTTTATTGGTTGGTACGCCAATGCACAACTGAGCGTGGTGAACCTGATGGCGCTGGCAGGCAGCCTTCGGACGGGTTTCTCGTGGGATGCCTTCCTGCTCGACCCGCTGGTCTTTATCCAGTGGTTCGCCGTCGCCGCCGCCCTGCTGTTCTGGGGGCGCGGGGCCTATTGCGGCTGGTTGTGCCCGTTTGGTGCACTGCAGGAACTGACCAACAAACTCGCGCGCGCGCTGAAGGTGCCGCAATGGACGCTGCCATGGGGCCTGAACGAACGCCTCTGGCCCGCGAAATACATGATCTTCCTTGGTCTCTTCGGGCTCAGCTTTGTCTCGATCCCGCTGGCTGAGACCTATGCCGAGATCGAGCCGTTCAAGACCGCCATCATCCTGAAATTCATGCGCGACTGGCCCTTTGTGGTCTTTGCCCTGACTCTGCTGGGGATAGGCCTTTTTGTCGAGCGGTTCTATTGCCGTTATCTATGCGCGCTTGGCGGCGCGCTGGCGATCCCCGCCCGTATCCGCATGTTCGACTGGCTGCGCCGCTACAAGGATTGCGGCAGCCCCTGCCAGACCTGCGCCAATGAATGCCCCGTTCAGGCGATCCACCCTACCGGTGAGATCAATCCGAACGAGTGCGTCACCTGCCTGCATTGTCAGGTGCTCTACCAGTCCGAAACCAAATGCCCGGTGGTCATCCGCCAGCTCAAACGCCGCGCCAAGGTGGGCAGCGTCGAGCTGAAGGCGCCGTTTGGCCAACCGCCGGCGAACCACCCTAACGCCAAACCGAAAACTGCTTCCTGAAAGGGGGAAAACGATGTCGGATCAAGACAATAAACTGAATGTGAGCCGCCGCGGCTTGCTGGGCGCGACCGCAACCGGTGCCGCCCTCGCCGCAACAGGGCTTGGGACAACCCTGATGACCGCGCGCGAGGCCAGCGCCGCCGCCAACGCCCATCTGGAACCGGGCGAGTTGGACGAATATTACGGCTTCTGGTCCTCGGGACAGACGGGTGAGCTGCGCATTCTGGGTGTGCCCTCGATGCGTGAGCTGATGCGGGTGCCTGTGTTCAACCGCTGCTCGGCAACCGGTTGGGGTCAGACCAATGAATCGCTCAAGGTTCTGACCGAAGGCCTGTTGCCCGAAACCAAGGAATACCTCGCCGCCAACGGCAAGGTCACCTATGACAACGGCGACCTTCACCACCCGCATATGTCCTTCACCGATGGCACCTATGATGGTCGCTATCTGTTCATGAACGACAAGGCCAACTCCCGCGTGGCCCGCGTGCGCTGTGACGTGATGAAATGCGACAAGATCATTGAGATCCCGAACGCGCATGACATCCACGGTCTGCGCCCGCAGAAATACCCGCGCACCGGTTATGTCTTTGCCAACGGTGAACACGAAGCACCGCTGGTCAACGACGGCCAGATCCTCGACGATCCGTCCAAATACGTGAACATCTTCACTGCCATCAACGGTGATACGATGGAGATCGCGTGGCAGGTTATGGTCTCGGGCAATCTGGATAACACCGATTGCGACTATCAGGGCAAATACGCCTTCTCGACCTCGTATAACTCGGAAATGGGGATGAACCTGGCCGAGATGACCGAGAATGAGCTGGACCATGTGGTCGTGTTCAACCTCAAAGGCATCGAGGACGCGATTGCCGCGGGCAACTATCAGGAACTGAACGGTGTCAAGGTCGTGGATGGCCGCAAAGAGGCAGGTGGCAACCTGACCCGCTATATCCCGATCCCGAACTCGCCGCATGGCGTGAACGCCGCGCCCGACAAGAAACACATCATGATCAACGGTAAGCTGTCGCCGACCGTGTCCGTGATCGATGTCGAGAAGGTCGACGCGCTTTTCGCCGACAACGCCGATCCGCGTTCCGCGATCGTTGCCGAACCGCAGTTGGGTCTTGGCCCACTTCACACCGCGTTCGACGGCAAGGGCAACGCCTATACCACCCTGTTCCTGGACAGCCAGGTGGTGAAATGGGATATCGCCAAAGCCATCGAAGCCTTTGGTGGCGCGGATGTTGATCCGATCCTTGACAAGGTGGATGTGCAGTATCAGCCGGGTCACAACTCGACCTCGATGGGTGAGACCGCTGAAGCCGACGGTAAGTGGCTAATATCGATGAACAAGTTCTCGAAAGACCGCTTCCTGAACGTGGGTCCGCTGAAGCCTGAAAACGAGCAGTTGATCGACATCTCGGGCGACAAGATGAAGGTGGTCCATGACGGGCCGACCTTTGCGGAACCGCATGACTCGATCCTTGTGCACCGGTCCAAAGTGAACCCGGTCAATGTCTGGGATCGCAATGACCCGATGTGGGAAGATGCGCGCAAACAGGCCGAAGCCGATGGTGTCGATCTGGATTATGGCGCGGATGAGCCGATCCGGGATGGCAACAAGGTGCGCGTCTACATGACATCCGTGGCACCTGTCTTCAGCATAGAAAAGTTCGCCGTCAAGCAGGGCGATGAAGTCACTGTTTACGTCACCAACCTCGATGACGTGGATGATGTAACCCACGGCTTCTGCCTGTCGAATTTCGGCATCGCGATGGAGGTTGCACCGCAGGCCACCGCCTCGGTTACGTTCGTTGCCGACCGTCCAGGCGTGCACTGGTTCTATTGCCAGTGGTTCTGCCACGCGCTGCACATGGAAATGCGCGGCCGGATGTTCGTTGAGCCGCGGAGCGCGTAAACATGCGTTGGTCCCTGCTCACACCGCTCCTGCTCGGCTCGCCCCTTTGGGCGGCGGACTGGGATGTGCCCAATCGGGCGGGGGCCATCAACGAGATACTGGCGCAAGCGGCGGATGGGGACACCCTCCGCCTGAGCCCCGGCGTTTACACAGAAACGCTGGTACTGGACCGGCCCGTCACGATTAACGGGCTGGGAAAGGTTACCATCGACGGACAAGGCGAAGGCAGCGTCATCACCGTGACCGGGCCGGGTGTGACCGTGCGCGGGCTGACGGTGATCGGATCGGGCTCGGACCATGATGGAATCGACAGCGGCATCCAGTTAACCAAGACGGCCAAAGCGCCGGTGGTCGAAGATAATGTGCTACTGGGCAATCTTTATGGCATCGACATTCATGGGGCCAAGGACAGCATCGTTCGGCGCAACCGGATTGAAGGGCGGCGGGACCAGCGCATGAATGAGCGCGGCAATGGCGTCTATGTCTGGAACGCGCCGGGTGCGGTGGTTGAGGACAACGATATCCGCTATGGCCGCGACGGAATCTTTGTAAACTCGTCGAAGAAGAACACCCTCACCGGTAACCTGTTCCGCGATCTGCGCTTTGCCGTGCATTACATGTATGCGGACAATTCGGTGGTCAGCGACAACGTCTCGATCGGTAACGACCTGGGCTACGCGGTGATGTTCACGACCAATGTGACCGTGGCCAACAACGTCTCGATCGGCGACCGCGAACATGGCGTCATGCTGAACTATGCCAACAAAAGCACCATCACCGGAAACGTTGTGAAAGGTGCGAAAGAGAAATGCACCTTCCTCTATAACTCGAACAAGAACGAGTTCACCGATAACTGGTTTGAGGGGTGCGGCATCGGCATCCACTTTACCGCTGGCAGCGAGCGCAACCGCATCGTTGGCAATTCATTCATCGGTAACCGGACGCAGGTGAAGTATGTTTCGACCAAATGGGTCGAGTGGTCCGAAAACGGGCGCGGAAACTACTGGTCCGATTTCGCCGCCTTTGATGTGGATGGCAACGGCATCGCCGATGCCCCCTATCGCCCCAATGACAGTATGGACCATGTGCTGTGGACCCAACCCGCAGCCAAACTGCTGCTCGGCTCGCCTGCCGTGCAGCTGGTTCGCTGGTCGCAATCGGCCTTCCCGGCGCTTTTGCCGGGGGGTGTGATGGATAGCAACCCCTTGATGCATGCCCCTGACCCCCCAGCTATGAAAAAGTTGCCTCATGACGGATAAGGCCCTGACGATAAACAACGTCTGCAAGGACCGAGGCAAGACCCGCGTTCTTGACGATATCACCCTGTCTCTTGCCCCCGGTCAGCGCGTGGCGCTGCTCGGCCATAACGGCGCGGGCAAGTCGACGCTGATCAAATCCATCCTCGGCCTGATCCCGATTGAGGGCGGCACCATCAGCATCGAAGACGTCACCCCCGGCAGCGCGCAGGCGCGGCGCGAGACGGCCTATCTGCCCGAAGCGTTGTCGTTCCATCCGGCGCTGACAGGACGCGAGCAACTGACCCTGTTTGCCCAGCTTTCGGGCGCGAAGGCAGATGTACCCGGCCTGTTGGAACGGGTCGGCCTCAGCGACGCGCTGGACCGCCGGATCGGGACCTATTCCAAGGGGATGCGGCAACGTCTGGGTCTGGCGCAGGTGCTGCTTGGCCAGCCGAAAGTGGCGTTGCTGGATGAACCCACATCGGGCTTGGACCCAATCTCGCGGCAGGATTTGTATGCCATCATTGACGAGTTGGCCGGGCATGGCACCGCCGTTCTGATCGCCAGCCACGCGCTGACCGAAGTTGAGGCCCGCACCGACCGCATCGCCATCATGCGCAAAGGTCGTATGGTGGCCGATGACACCCTGACCAACCTGTCGGCGCTGGCCGGTCTGCCGATCCGCCTGAAGGTGCGCGCTAGCGCCAACCCTGACGCTCTGGCCGCCGAACTGGGCGGCAACCGGATCAACGGAGCGTCGGTGGAACTGCTCTGCACCCCTGAAGATAAGATGGAGGCACTGCGCCGGATCGCCGGAATGGGCGACGCCGTGGCGGATGTGGAAATGACCCCGCCCCAGCTGGAAGACCTCTATCGCCACTACGCTCAGGAGGAGAGGCCATGACCCGCTTCCTTGCCATTACCCGCACCGAGATGCTGATTATTCGCCGCAACCGCTGGCTGCTGGTCGCCACGCTGATCATGGTGCTGTTTGCGCTGGCCCTGACCTTTGCCGGCAGCGCCCCGACCGGCACGCTGGGGGTTGATATGCTGACCGTCTCGGTCGCTTCCATGACCACGCTTTCGGTCTACCTCGCACCACTGCTGGCACTGATGATTTCCTTTGAGGCCATTGCAGGCGACGTGGACCGGGGCAGCCTGTCGCTCCTGCTGTCCTATCCGGCGGGGCGCGGAGAGATCCTACTGGGCAAGTTCACGGCCCATCTGGCCGCGCTGGCCTTTGCCATGACCCTGGGTTTTGGCACCGCAGGCGCAGTGGCCGCTTCCTATGGCGGAGCGGGACCGGAAAGCCTGATGGCTCTGGCCCGCCTCATCCTCACATCCATCCTGCTGGGCGCTGTCTTTCTGGCGCTGGGATATCTGCTGTCTGCGGTAGCAGGGGGAAGCACCGCAGCAGCAGGTATGTCGGCCGGGCTTTGGCTGATCTTTGTTGTTCTCTTTGATCTCTGTCTTTTGGGTGCCGTGGTCATGGATCAGAGCGGTACCTTCACCCGTTCCATCTTTCCTTGGGTGATGGTGGCCAACCCGGCCGACGCGTTCCGGCTTTGGAACATCGCCGCAACTGATGGCGTCGCGATGGCCTCTGGCATGACGGGCGCGGCGCAGGCCCTGCCCGTCTGGGCCGCTCCCGTCTCGCTGCTGATCTGGCCGGTTCTAGGCTTTACCCTTGCCTGCCTCGCTTTCCGGAGGACTGAGCCATGAAACGCCTGTGCCTGATCGCCCTGATCGCACTGAGTGCCTGCAAGGACGAACAGATCGCCGCCCCCGATCCGGTCGACCTGACCCCGGATGCGCTGAGTTTCTTTTGCCAGATGAACATTGCCGAACACGGCGGGCCCAAAGGGCAAGTCCATCTGGAAGGTTACCCAGCCCCGCTGTTCTTTGCGCAGGTGCGCGACATGGTGGCATATCTAAAAAGCCCCGAGCGTGATGCGGCGGTGATCGCCGTTTATGTCAGTGACATGGGCGCTGCACCCAGCTGGCGGTATCCGGGGATTTCCAACTGGATCGCAGCCGAGGGGGCGCATTTCGTCGTGGGTGCAGATGTGGCAGGTGGCATGGGTGCACGCGAGATTGTGCCCTTTGCCAACCTCTCCGAGGCACAGGCCTTCATCGCTCAATATGGCGGCACCGCCTTGCGACTGTCGGACATCCCCGAGGCAGACGTCCTTGGCCCGGTCGATCTGAATTTGATGCTGGAGACGCCCGCATGACCTACCTGTCCCGCCGCCGTTTCCTGACCATGTCCGCCGCCTGCGCCGCGATCCCCGCATATGCCGTGACCCCCGCCCAATGGAGAGGAGTTGCGCTCGGGGCCAATGCGCGCCTGCGGCTGGACGGGTTAAGTGAGGCTGAGGCCGCGCCTGTCATCGCTGCGGTTGAGGCGGAACTGGCACGACTGGAGGATATATTCAGCCTATACCGCCCGTCTTCCGAACTCTGCCGGTTGAACCGGGACGGGTATCTGCCCGCACCCGCGCCTGAACTGCTGCATGTGCTCAGCCTGTGCTCAACTCTGCATAACGCCTCAGGCGGGGCTTTTGATCCTACGGTTCAGCCGCTTTGGCATGCGCTGGCGGCGGGCGCGGATGCGGTCAAAGTCGCCGCCGCGCGCGACACGATCGGGTGGTCTCAGGTTGCCTTCTCGGCAGATGCGATCCGGTTGCCCTATCCCGGAAGGTCTGCCCTGACCCTAAACGGCATCGCACAGGGCGCCGTCACGGACCGCATCGCCGACCTGCTCAGATCATTCGACCTGCGCCATGTTCTGGTCGATATGGGAGAGATCACCGCCATCGGCCCCCGCGCCGATGGTCGGAATTGGCGGGTTGGGCTAGCCGGGCCGGAGGGCGCCGTCCTGAAACGCATTGCAGTTCGGGACCGCGCCGTCGCGACCTCTGCGCCTGACAGCATCCTGCTGACCGCCGGGCAAGGTCATATCCTGAACCCCACCGGGTCTCGGCCCCATCATCAGTTGATCTCGGTCTCGGCCTCTACCGCCGCTTTGGCCGATGGTCTGTCGACTGCCCTATGCAATGTTGCGCCGGATAAATTGCCCGCCCTGCTGGCACAGTTTCCCGGTGCGGCACTGGAGATGCAACGGTGATGGGCCGGATCCGAGACCGAGCGGAACGCGGTATCCGCTGGCCGGAAATCCCGAGCGCGTTCGAGAGTTGGTCAAAAGATATGCAAATCACATATGATCTGAATCAGTTTTTGCAGCTTGTGATACGCGAGGCCGTGTCGACAAAAGGGATTCACATCAAACGTTGAGCATGGCTCAAGCTGTTATCTGCGATTGAGACCAGCTTGACACGAGATTTGAAGTCGGACGAGGAGTGGTCATTCTTTGAACAGTTCATTCACTCCGTCCGCGCCCCGAATGGGCGCAAACCCACAACCATCGCTATGTTCTTGATGGCGTTTTCTGGATAGCAGGTACCGGCGCGCCGTGGCGGAACCTTCTTGAAGGGATCGGAAAATGGTCGAGTGTCTATCGACAGTTCCGGCGTTGGACACTCGCCGGCCTTTGGGAACAGATCCTGAGGCGCTGACCGAGAGCAGGATCGTTCCTGACGCACTTCAGATGATCGACAGCACCGTGGTTCGCGCCCATCATCAGGCAGCGGGCGCTAAAGGGGGACTCCGCAATATCTGCCTTGGTTGTGATGCTAACCGGTGCGTTCTGCTTGGTGAAGGGCATCGTGAGACAGCAAGCAGTAGCGAGTTGGGCTCAGTCCAGATCTCGGAGCGAACGTGGCAGCTGATTGTTGTGTCCACTTCGTCCAGGTGAAGACGGCCATGACCGACATCCGCTTGAGGTCTCAGATTCTGCGGTCGCAGCCCGCTTTGAAGCCATTCGCTGCATAGCCAAGGTCATATGCGCCGGGCCGCACTTTTCGCATTGCTGCTACACGTGGACAACGCAGCCTCGTTGAATTCGTGGGTGGGCTAAGCTTCGGGACAAAACTCATCCTGCGTCTTACCGTCCGCCTTCAGTTTCTGAGCGAGTAAGCTCAGCTCTTTGTAGATGACGCCGGCAGTGGGGTGCCAGGCGGCTACATCTTTCCCTTGTTGCGAGACAACAAAGGTGTCGCCTCGTGACGCAGGTCCTGTCAGCGCGCCCAATGGTCCATGGGCGGCAACGTTCTCGCAGGTCGCTTGAAGCAGCTTGGTGTTCAGGTGCTTTGCAATGTCATCCGGCACTCCCGATTTGGCCCAAGCCTCGCGCGCGATCGCCTGCAAAACCACCGTGAAGTTATTCGAGATCACGGCGGCCGCATGATAAAGGCTTTTGCTGTCTGAATTGATCAGAAAAGGGATTGCGCCAATCTCATTCAGAAAGTCTTCAATAAAATCTATGGCCGACTCGTCTCCTTCGATGCCGCAAAGCGTTCCCTCAAAATGCTGCATCGAAGTTGCGGGCTCGGCGAACGTTAGCGCTGGGTGCACGCTGGCTACTCGCCATCCTAGCTTCCGAAGTGACGCCATTTGATCCGCGGGGAAGAACCCACTGCAATGAAACGCCACAGGCGACGGTTCTCTGACGTCGCATTGCCCAAAAACTGTTGCGATTTCGGCCGCTGCAACTGAAATTTGAGAATCCGGCACTGCCAAAATCCACAGGTCGGCCGGCGCAAGGTCTGCGTACTGTTCCACCGCCCGCCCCGTTCCTGCAAATTGGACTGCGCTTTCAGCCGAACTGAGTCGAGAACTCAATATGTCTTGAACCGAATATCTGGGTGAGCGTCGCAAAAGACCGAGGACAGTTTGGCCCACGCGGCCTGCACCGATTAGGTTGACTTTGATCTTTTCCACTTGACGACCCCTGACCTTGCGCGGTTTGGCTTGCTTGCGAGCAATGCCAAGCGGCAAGCTATATCACAAGCGTCTGTTCTTCAAAGATAACCAACCCGAGGAGGTCTAAGCCGCTTTTTCCCGTGCTGCAGCGAAAACCTCCATTCGTGCTGTTTCCCAAAAGCTCGAATATCAGGGACGTTCCGGGCACCCCCTCTACTTAGCAAAGGCTCGCGACAAGACGGTGCCCATACGCCGCGCGAATGCGGAGGGATCGGTGGGCGCCTCGCCTTCGACGATGCGGGCTTGGTCCAACAACAGGTGGGCGGCGTCTTTCAGCAAGTCATCGTCACTCGCCTGCTCCCCCTCGGCGCGCTCTGCCAGTTTGCTGATGACCGCATGGGTGGGGTTCAGCTCAAGGACGCGAGGGGCGCCATGCTGTAACTGTCCGTGGCGCTTTAGAAGTCGCTCCAGATTGACGTCCATGTCCCCATCATCGGCAATGAGACAGACGGGGCTGTCGGTCAGTCGCTTTGACGGGCGCACGTCTTTGACCGCCTCCCCCAGTTCGGCCTTGATCGCGACAATAAGGGCAGAGAGATCAGCCTCTTCGGGCTTTTCGTTTTCCTTTTGTGTTTCGTCCGACTTGATCTCGTCGAGATCCGCAGTCCCGCGGGTAATGGATTTGAGAGGCTTTCCATCGAACTCGGTGATGTGCTGCAGCCAGAACTCATCTACGTGGTCGGATAAAAGCAGCACCTCGACCCCTTTGCCTTTGAAGCCTTCCAGATGGGGTGACTGGGCCAATTTGGCAGCGTCCTCGCCCGCGATATAGAAGATCGCCTCTTGGCCCTCTTTCATGCGGGTTACGTAATCGGCAAGGCTCGTCAGGTCGCCAGCGGCGGTAGAGGCGAAGCGGCAAATCTCAAGAATCCGGTCGCGGAGCGCGGCGTCTTCAACCAGCCCTTCCTTGAGTATCGCGCCGAAATTGCCCCAGAACTTTTCGTATTCCTCCGGCGCTTTGCGGGCCTTTTTCTTCAGCTCGTTCAGCACCTTTTTGGTGATAGAGGTTTTGATCTTCGCCAGCTGCGGGTCCGTCTGCAACATCTCACGCGAGACGTTGAGCGACAGGTCCTGGCTGTCCACAACCCCGCGCAGGAAGCGCAGATAGGCAGGAATCAGATCATTCGTGGTCTCGGAGATGAAGACCCGATTGACGTAAAGCTTTACATGGCTTTTGCGCTCAGGCTCAAAGAGGTCGAAGGGCTGGGTGCTGGGCACAAAAAGCAGGCTTGTGTGATTCAGCGTACCTTCGACCTTGTTGTGCATCACGTGCCATGGCGCATCAAAGGCGTGGGACGTGTGACGGTAGAACTCGGCATATTGTTCTTCCGAGATGTCCTTGGCCGGGCGGGTCCAGAGTGCTTCGGCGGCGTTCAGCGTCTCTGCCCCAAGTTTGACCGGGAAGCCGATATGCTCGGAATAGGTCTTGATGATATGTCGGATTCGAACCTCTTCGGCGAATTCCTTGGCGTCTTTCTTGAGGTGCAACGTGACCGTGGTCCCATTGGTCGCGCGCTCGGTCGGCTCGATGGAGAACTCGCCTTTGCCGTCGGAGGACCAATGCCAGGCCTCTGTTTCGCCTGCCTTGCGGGTCACAACGTCGACCCGAGACGCCACCATGAAGGCCGAATAAAAGCCCACCCCAAATTGCCCAATCAGGCCCGGCTTGTCTTGGTCGTCGGCCTTGAGCGCCTCAATGAAAGCGCCGGTACCGGATTTGGCAATGGTGCCCAGCGTCTCAAGCAGATCAGCGTGATTCATACCGATGCCATTGTCGGAAATCGACAGCGTCTTGGCCTTGGTATCGATCTCAAGCGTGATCGCAAAGTCTTCGGAGGGTGCGAGCGACGCGTCGGTCAGGGCCGCGTAGCGTAGCTTGTCACAGGCGTCGGATGCGTTGGACACGAGCTCGCGCAGAAACACCTCGCGGTTGGAATAGAGTGACCCCGCGACGATTTCCAAAAGCTGACCCACTTCGGTCTGGAAGGAAAACGTTTCTTTCTCAAGGGTCTCTGTCATGGCTCGTAGCTCCAATTGGCAATCGCGGCGCAAACTAATGATGTATTGCGCCTGTTTCAACTGGCCCCAGTGGCCACCTCTCGACGGTTGAGCGCGCATCAACGCGCCGCGCACCATGCTTACGCGGCACGGCGTTGTCCAAATTCCAGTAGGAGAAAAAAATTCATCGCAAAAGCGAGCCCGAGCGCGATGATGAGACCCGCCTCACCGCCCAGCATGAGCCCGATGACACCCACAAACGCCGTCATTGCGGCCAAGAGAACAAATGTACGCAACATCCGATCTGGCCTCCAAAACCTGTTGCCGCGCAAATAGGATCTACCTGCTGCGACCACGATGACCGGGTGCGGGACGTAGCTAGATTGCGGGCAAAGTTGTAATTCGGCGAAACCAAATCAACTTCTTCTATCCCAAGCTGTAGCCTTTGGTGTTAGAACTGCAAAAGAAAACCTTCAACAGATGACCGGCAATGAAACTGGAGTTCCATCATATTAACTTTGTGGCCGACGATGTCGATCGCATGCACGACTTTTACACGAATGTGCTTGGTCTTGCAGATATCCCACAACAGATTTTTCCACGCACTGAAGCAGGCGAAGATACAGGCTATAGCGGCAAGATCCGATTTGCGACAGAAGGCAGCATGCAGATGCACCTTGCCGAACGGGATTTTGATGTCGCATTCAAAAACATGCGCGTAATAAATCCGGTTGAACGAGGGCACATAGCCTTCCGCACCGATGACCTTGATGCCTTTCTGAGTTTGCTCGATGAACGCGGCATATCATACTCAGACTACGGAACAGCTTTCTCGAAAGAGTGGCACCAAGTGTTCTTTCACGATCCAGAAGGCAACGTGATAGAGGTTCATCAACAAGTCTCTACCATGGGGTAGAAAGCTCGCCTTTGAAGCCAAGTTACACTCGTACTTTTCGGCCCAAACCGGGCTCTCAGCGCACCTTCCGGATGCTGCAATCGCAGCCCGCTTTGCCGCCATTCGCTGCACATGCGAAATTATTTGATGGTCGAACTCACAGATCGCGGACTTTGCCGCGGTTGATGTCCTGGCATTGAATAGCCGCTTTGCTGCCGCGCACCCGGTTCCAGGATGCGCGGCATGCGGATTTATTCGCTCCGCACAATTTCCGAGTAAACGCCATTTAGGTTCAGTGTGACGGTAACCGCCTCATCATCCCTATTGCGCCAGAACCAGCCATGATCACCAGCGAAGGGCGTTTCAAAGCTTCCCTCGCCTTCGGTTTGGCCGCGCCCTTTCTCGTAGGTCACGTTTTGGTCGCCCGCATGCGCATGGAGGTCGAAGTTGATACGACCACCTTCAGCCACCCACGCGTAGAACAGGGTCGCGCCCTCTTCCATAGTTGCCTTGATCTCGGTGAACTCACCCGGTTCGAGCGTGAACGTGATAGTATCTTGCCAAGCCTCCTGAGCGTGTGCTGTGCCAACGAACAGACCGAAGATGTCATCGAGTAAGTTCGATGACTGATCCGCCCCGTGAAGCTGTTGATCCTGTTCTGCCTCATCCGCGAGTTCCTGCTTGATTTCACCCATCTCGGTCAGGCCAAGCACGCGGCCTGCACCCGTTGGGTCGATCCCGTATTCCGCAGGCAGCACAACAGCGACCAGTATCGCCACTGCGCTGACAGCCGCGATGATAGTGGACCGAAGGAGTTGGGCTGAGCTTGGTAACTCTTCGAGGCTCGGTTTTTTTGCGTTAAACACTTGAAGTCTTCCTTATGCGGCCACGAAATAGCCGGTGAGTTGGTATCCCATCAGCACGAAGCCGATGGTCATCATGACGACATTGACGGTGTAGGCTTGTTCGAAGAACTTGGCGCTCTTGCGCCAATACCCCATGACGATGAGGATGCCTGCGAGTGCCAGAAGCTGACCGATCTCGACGCCAACATTGAATGCCAGGAGGTTGGGTAACAGCCCATCTGGTGCGATCTGGTAGTCCAGTATCTTCGTGGCCAAGCCAGTGCCGTGAAACAGCCCGAAGATGAAGGTCGCCGCCTTGGTGTTGGGTTGGAAGCCGAACCACCGCTGATAGGCCCCGAGGTTGTCGAGCGCCTTGTAGACAACGGACAAACCAATGATGGCATCGACAATGTATGAACTGATGCCCCAGCCAAACCAGACGCCCGCGAGCATCGTGATCGAGTGCCCCACGGCAAAGAGGCTCACGTAGACTGCAACGTCTTTCGACCGATAGAGGAAGAAGACGACGCCGAGGAGGAACAGGATGTGGTCGTAGCCCGTCACCATATGTTTGGCACCGAGATACATGAAGGGGATGATGTGCACACCCCAGATTTCTTGGATGTAACCAGCATCGCCGGGCGTAACATCATGCGCCAATGCTGCGCTTGTCGATAGCAACAACATGGATAGGACGAAGAACGCGAGGCGCTTAGAACTGCGCCTGACGCCCTCATTGAGGGTTCTCATGGATTAACTCCGCTTAGTAGTTGGATTGATCAGTAGTGCGCGAGAGCCGCGCAGTGCCGATCAAGCGCGCGGAGGTCGGTCTATTCGGAACTGACGATCAGGGCCGCGTGCTGAGGTAAGCCTTCGCCAAGCCTCGTCCCCGTGCCATTCAGGAGCAGTGCCGGGACCACTGGAAAGGAACGCTTGGCTGTGATCGTGATCGGCCACATCGTGGCTATGACCGTGCATCGCCCAGAACAGGTCTTCCTCAAAGCCATGCGAATGGCCATGGTCCTCGACCATTTCCAAATGGTCTTGGATCGTCTCAAATATCGCCGGTGCGTGAGAGAATGATGGCGTTACGGACCAAACGACCAACGCGAGACAAAGGGCAACCAGGCCAACTCTCTGAATTTGCGCGTTAGCCTGTTTCATCACATCTGTCTGCCCGGTGATTGCAGCTTTATGCGGCTGCCTCGATTTTGTTCACTTCTACCGTAGTGTGCGCCACGTGGTCAATTCCGCCCAACAGGCTCTTGTATTCGTCTGGTGATCTTGGAGCCGTTGAAGCGACCGAGACAATGACTGAATAGTATCCCGGGCCGACCTGCCAGATGTGCAGGTCAGTGATCTTGTCGGTGTCGCTTTCAATTGCATCGCGCACATCCGACTCAAGATGCCCATCGTCTGGGGAGCGATCCAGCAGGACACCGCCTGTGTCGCGGATCAGCCCCCATGACCAGCGCGAGATCACGATCGCACCAACAATACCCATCAACGGGTCAGCCCAGAACCACCCGTAAGCTCGTCCCAACAGAAGGGCGACAATCGCAAGAACAGAGGTCAGAGCATCCGCCAAGACGTGCAGATAGGCTGCGCGCAGGTTGTTGTCTTGTCCGTGACCATGACCGTGGTGGTGGTCGTGATCGTGATGATGATGCCCATGTCGGTAATGGTGGTGATGATGATGGTCGTCGCGGAGCAACCATGCACTCGCTAAGTTGACGATCAACCCAACGACCGCGACCATGATGGCCTGATTGAAGCTGATCGGCACGGGTTCTACCAGTCGCAGCAAGCTTTCCCAACCAATCAGGAGAGCGATCAGCACCAGCACCACGGCGCTCGCAAAGCCAGCCAGATCACCGACCTTACCTGTACCAAAGCTGAAGTTGCGGTTATTGGCGTTCTTCCTTGCATAGCGATAGGCCACGACCGCGATCAGCATCGCCCCGGCGTGCGTGGACATATGCCACCCGTCAGCGATGAGCGCCATCGACCCAAACCAATGCCCTGCCGTGATCTCGATTACCATCATTGAGGCGGTTAGAGCGATTACCAGCCAAACCTTGCGCTCGTTGCGTTCTTGATTTGCGCCAAGAAAGACATGCTCATGGGTAAGTGCCGATACATCTTGATTGCTCATGGCAAGTCCTTTCGGTGCAATCGCGCTCGCTACTTCAAATACGATTTCAGAATCTGGATCATTTCTTCTGCGCCCTTTTGGCGAGCAGGGTCATCGGCGGCATCGACCACGTGGGTGCGTAGGTGTTCTTCGAACACTTCGTTGGTCAGACCCGTCATCGCTCCACGAATGGAGGCAATCTGCCTCAACACTTCGGTACAATCGGCGTCGTTCTCTAAAGCGCGCTCGACGCCTTCAACCTGTCCTTTGATCCGGCGGAGGCGGGCAATGAGCTTCGAGTTGTCACGGCTGAGGTGGCCCATGTAGATGCTCCATAAATAGTATAGGGGAGTATACTACTGGTGATCATAACAACAAGCCAACTTACTAAGGTGTTGGAGCCGCCAGACTGCGGAAAGCAGCCATTTGTCTAAGGCGCAGTATCAGTGAGCAAGGGCTCGATGCAGACGTTGGAGCAACCGCGAAATCCCTTAGCCACTTGTCCTGTTTGGTTGAGTCTTGTGGCCCTGAGCTGCCATTGACCCTGCCTTGAAGATGCTGCGTTCGCAGCCCAAACGGCGGCCATTCGCTGCGGGCGCAAAATCGTTGGGAAAGCGAACTCACCGTGTGGGAACATAGCGGCCGTTTGGCCGAGAGAACGTTTCTGTCGCCTTTCACACTTGCGGTAGATATTGATCAAGCAGAGCTCGAACCAGATCACC
>JBFOME010000021.1:0-340635 GCA_040830705.1 Paracoccaceae bacterium
CGCATTTGCGCGTTGCGGATACGGGTGAGCATATCGCCGATAGGATCGTTCATATCTGTCTCTCCCTTACCAGCTCGATTTCACCATGCCGGGGATCTGACCAGCAGAGCCCAGCTCGCGCAGCGCAATACGGCTGACCTTCAGCTTACGGTAGTAAGCGTGGGGACGGCCGGTGAGCTGGCAGCGGTTGTGCAGACGTGTAGCCGAGCTGTTGCGCGGCAGTTTCGCCAGTTTCAGACGCGCTTTGAAACGCTCTTCCATCGGGCGGCTTTCGTCATTCGCGATCTCTTTGAGCTCGGCGCGCTTTGCGGCGTATTTGGCCACCAGGCGCTCGCGCTTCTTTTCGCGTTCGATCATGCTTTTCTTAGCCATGTCTTTTCCTTCCCGCGCTTCAGCTGTTGAAGGGCATGTTGAATGCTTTCAACAATGCCTTTGCTTCAGCGTCGGTTTTCGCTGTGGTGCCAATTACGATGTCCATGCCCCAGGCTTCATCGACCTTGTCGAAGTCAATCTCGGGGAACACGATGTGCTCTTTGATGCCCATGGCATAGTTGCCACGACCGTCGAAAGAGGTACCGGACACGCCGCGGAAGTCGCGGACGCGCGGCATCGCGATGGTGATCAGGCGATCCAGGAAGTCATACATGCGATCACCGCGCAGGGTCACTTTCGCACCCAGCGGCATATCTTCACGAACCCGAAAACCCGCGATGGATTTCTTCGCCTTGGTGATGACGGCCTTCTGACCGGCAATCGCCGTCAGGTCAGCCTGGGCCGACTTGGCTTTCTTGCTGTCCTTGACCGCTTCGGCACCGCAGCCGATGTTCAGAACGATCTTGTCCAGCTTGGGGATCATCATCTCGTTCTTGTAGCCGAACTCTTCTTTCAGAGCGGCGCGGATGCTGCCCGTGTACTGGGCTTTCAGGCGCGGGGTATAGGTTGCGTTATCAAGCATCGATCACGTCCCCCGTGGTCTTGGCAAAACGGACCTTCTTGTCACCTTCCATGCGGAAGCCAACGCGGGTCGGTTTGCCGTTCTTGTCCAGATAGGCCAGGTTCGACAGCTCGATCGGCAGCGCCTTGGGCAGGCGGCCACCTTGTTCGCTTTGCGACTGGCGGGTGTGGCGGATCGCGATGTTCAGGCCATCGACGACGGCTTTGCCGGCTTTCGGGTCAACCGAGGCGATGGTGCCTTCTTTGCCCTTGTCCTTGCCAGCCAGCACGACGACCTTGTCGCCTTTTTTCAGTTTCGCAGCCATCAGAGCACCTCCGGAGCCAGCGAGATGATCTTCATGAAATTCTTGCCGCGCAGTTCGCGAACAACGGGGCCAAAGATACGGGTACCGACCGGCTCGTTGTTGTTGTTCAGGATGACTGCAGCGTTGCGATCGAAACGGATCGCGGTGCCGTCTTCGCGACGGACTTCCTTGGCGGTGCGTACGACGACGGCCTTGCGGACGTCCCCTTTCTTCACGCGGCCGCGCGGGATGGCTTCCTTCACCGAGACGACAATGATGTCGCCAACGGAGGCGTATTTACGCTTGGAACCACCCAGGACCTTGATGCACTGAACTCGGCGTGCGCCGGAGTTGTCAGCGACATCCAGATTGGTCTGCATCTGGATCATGTGGTTTCTCCCGACCTGTGGGGGCTGGTCTTGTTAGTTCCCCCAGGGTTTCGACTAAATGGAAAAAGTCCCGGAGGCTTACGCCTCCAGAACTTCCCAACGTTTGGTTTTCGATTTCGGCGCGCATTCGATGATGCGGACCGAGTCACCTACCTTGAAGGTGTTCTTTTCATCGTGCGCCCGGTATTTCTTGGACTTACGAATGGTCTTTTTCAGAACCGGGTGCGTAAAGCGGCGTTCCACCGACACGGTTACGGTCTGTTCGTTGGCGTCGCTGGTGACGGTGCCTTGCAGGATACGCTTGGGCATCTGATTACTCCTCGGATGCCGCAGCAGCGGCCTTTTCGTTCAGAATGGTCTTCACGCGCGCGGCGTTGCGGCGGGCCGCCTTGATGCCGGCTGTGTTTTCCAGCTGGCCGGTGGCCTGCTGAAAGCGCAGGTTGAAGCTTTCTTTTTTCAGGTTGGCCAGGTCCTCACGGAGCTGGTCCGGCGTCTTGTCACGCAGTTCGTTGGCGTTCATCGCCCTCTTCCTTTTCTCAAAACACCAGAAGGCCCCGATTTGCCCGGGTGACCTTGGGCCTGGTGGATGAATGATAAAAGCGAATCCCCCGACAAAGCCGGGGGAGCCGCAAGATGCCGCTCTATAGGGGGTTCGGGGGTGGGTGGCAAGGGAAAGTTTTTGAAGTTGCGAGATCGGAATTTGGCCCTTCTTTGTCGCGCCAAATTCGCGAAAGAGTCCGCGCCATCCTAATTCTTGTCGCTTACCTTATCTGATACCTTTCGAATGATCGTTTCGAACTGCCAGGCATCTGGCAGGCGCGGCAACCACAGTTTCGGGCCGTTGCCTGAAAGCAAAAGAGACGTGCGCGATCCTCGGAACCCGCTAATTTCACTCAAGCGCATTTCCCCAATCACACCACTCGAATCCGACACTAGGACTCGTTGTGTAGTGATCACGTAGACCATTCTTCGAAACGAGAAATGAATAATAAGCCAAGGGATCATCGCCAACGTGGGCGATAAAACCCCGATCAAGATCACATCAGCGAGCGTTGGCATCAACCGCGCCTTGATGGCGTAAACTGTTTGTTCATTCTCGTTCAGACAAATCGGTTCGTGCCAGCCTCGAAACAACGCTCAACCCGCCTTCACTATCGATGGAATGGATCGTCTTTGACTAACTTGGTGCTCAAGCCCACGGATAACTCGGCAGAGACTGATCCAATTTCAAAAATTTGCACTCATCTACCACATGCGACGCAGCCATAGTTCGGCTGAGACAAGTGCCCGACTAAGGAAGCCACGGTTAAACTTCTTGGTCTCACTTCTCCTGCATCTTACGAACCATGTTCAAACGCATCCGGCGGGGCATGAAGGGCATGAGCCAGTTCAGCAGGAAAGCCAGCGACTTTTCATTGATGACCGTCAGCTTGCCAGCCATCATTGCGTCATAGCCGATCTTTGCCACAGCCTCGGGTGTTGAGCCCTTTTGGGCGACCAGTTGCGTGCCCTCAAGATCGGCGACCGCTGCAAATTCCGTGGCCACGTAGCCGGGCTCAAGCGCGGTAACTGTCACGCCTTTCTCCTTGAGCTCCTCCGCCAGCGCCTGGCTGAAGCTGGAGACATAGGCCTTGGTGGCAAAATATGTCGCCTGCAACGGACCGGGCATATGAGCCGCGGTTGAGCTGACATTGAGGATCTTGCCGCCGCCCGCTGCCACCATGTCCTGACCGAACATGTGGCAGAGCGCCACCAGCGCCTCGACATTCAGGCGGATCATGTCGAGGTCATCTGACAGGTTCCGCTCCAAAAACGCCCCGTGGCCGCCAAAGCCCGCATTGTTGATCAGGTAGTCGACCTTGATGCCTGTGGCGTTGACGGCCTCGTAGAGCTTTGCCGCCCCGCCCGGCGCTCCCAGATCGAGCGGTATAACGGTGACAGCGACCTGATGGGCTGCCTCAAGGTCGGATTTGAGCGCCTCAAGCGCCTCGGCGCGGCGGGCGGTTACGATGAGATCGCCACCTTGCGATGCGTGGTAGCGGGCGATCTCCCGGCCAATGCCGGAGGATGCTCCGGTGATAAGTGCGGTTTTCGACATGAGGGTCTCCGGGTCAAGTTCGCTCTGCCCCAACATAGGGCAGAATGATAGGGCTGTTAGCCCCGGCTGTCCGCTGACCTTGCGTCTCAGGTGATCCGGTCGCGCTGCTGGGTCGGCGGCAGGCCATAGGCGGCACGGTAGACGCGGGCGAAATGCCCGGCAGATTCAAATCCGCAAGACATGGCGATATCGATGATCGACGCCTCGGACTGGATCAGCAGGTTGCGCGCACGCTCCAGGCGTAGCTCCATGTGGTACTTCTTGGGCGAGGTGTTCAGGTAGCGACCGAACAGGCGTTCCAACTGCCGGGCCGAGATTCCTATTTCTTCAGCGATGGCAGAGGGGGAGATTGCCCTGTCGGTGCGCGCGCGCATGATCTTGATCGCCTTTGACAGATGCGCATTGCGCATTCCGTTACGCGATTGCAGCGACACACGTTGCTCGGCGCTGGCGTCGCGGACCGCATTATAGACCATCTGATCTGCAACCTCGACAGACAGGTCACGGCCATGGTCCTGCTCGATCAGATGCAGCATCAAGTCGGCGGTTGCCGTGCCGCCCGAGGCGGTGATGTGCTTGCCATCCGCCACAAACACGCTGCGCACCAGATTGGCCTCGGGGAACTGTTCCATGAAACTGTCGTGATATTCCCAGTGGATCGCCGCCCGCCGCCCGGTCAGGAACCCGGCTTCGGCCAGAATCCACGCCCCGGAGCATAGTGCCCCGACCTCTGTGCCGATGGAGCGCTGCCGTCGCAGTGCCGCCAGCAGCGGTCGGCTGACGTGTTCACGCATGTTGATGCCGGACAAGACAAACAGGCGGTCACATTTCGGGATATCGGATAGCCCATGGTTCACCTGCGTCACCGTCCCGTTCGAACAGGTCGCGATGGTGCCTTCCTCGGACACCAGCGACCAGCGATACAGATCCTTGCCGCTCACGAGATTTGCGATGCGCAACGGCTCGACAGCGCAGGAGAACGCGATATGCGAGAACTCCTCGACCAGAAGGAAGCAAAAGTGAAGCGGCGTCGCCATTGGTGTCGGTCCTGCGGCAATTCGGGTCGGTATTTTGTATACAATGTGTATTCTTACAGGATACATTAGGTCTGGCAATGGGAGAAATTACCAGTGAAAGACAATGTTGGGGATCGCAAGGCAAAGCTCGCCGCGCATCTGAAACGCTCGGTTCTTACGCTTGCGCTTGAGCCGGGAGTGGACCTGGACGAGGCGCAGCTGTGCCAGGCATTCGATGTATCGCGCACGCCACTGCGCGAGGTATTCCGGGAATTGGCGGGGGAAGGCTATCTAAGCTTGCGGGTCAATAGAGGGGCGCGGGTGTCGGACCTGTCGCATACAACGCTCAGGGATTTCTTTCTTGCCGCGCCGATGATCTATGGCGCGGTGATGCGGTTGGCGGCGTTGAATGCCAGTGCGCAGCAGATCGAAGCGCTGAAGCTGGCACAGGTCGACTTTCGCGAGGCGCTGCGCACCGGCTCTGCTTCGCATCGCGCTCTGGCCAACAATCACTTCCATCAGATCACCGGCGAGATGGCAGGCAATATCTATCTGCTGCCATCGTTCAACCGGCTGCTGATCGACCATGCGCGGATCGCGATGACTTTCTACCGACCTCAGACACAACAGATGGCAAAGAACCTGACTGAGGCGTGCCAACAGCATGACGCCATCATCGCCGCGATCGAGACACGGGACGAAGTCGCGGCAACACAGCTTGCAGACGATCACTGGAACCTGTCGCGCAACCAGATCGAATTGTTCGTCATGCCCGCCGCGCTCGACATGCCCATGGGCGAGCTGTCGCGCAAGACATCCGCATGAGGACCAGATGACTCCGCTATTTCAGTTCCAAGGCATCTATACGCCAGTTGTCACGCCCTATCGCGAAGACGGTAGCGTCCATTGGGACGCGCTTGCCGACGTGATCGAGTTTCTGATCGAAAAGGGCGTGCACGGGATGATCTCAGGTGGCTCGACGGGTGAGAACTACGCCCAGACAGTCCCAGAACGGCTGGAGCTTGCGCGCTTTACCATGGATCGGATCGCGGGCCGTCTTCCGCTGGTTGTCGGGACCGGTGCCATGCTGACGGCGGACTCGATCGCACTGGCCGCCGGCGCACGTGAGATCGGCGCGCAGGCCATCCTGCTGGCTTCACCGCCCTACGCGGTGCCGACCGACCGGGAAAACGCACTGAATGCACTAGCCATCGACAAGGCGGCGGATCTGCCAGTCATGCTCTACAACTATCCGCACCGCACGGGCACGATGATGGGTGAGGAATTCCTGGATCGCGTCGGGCGCAGCCGAAACTTCTGCGGTATCAAAGAAAGTTCCGGCGACATCAACCGCGTGCATTTGCTGGCGCGGGACTATCCGCATATCCAGTTGGGGTGCGGCATGGACGATCAGGCGTTGGAATTCTTTGCCTGGGGCGCGCCCTTTTGGGTCTGTGGCGGCTCGAATTTCCTGCCGGAAGAGCATGTGGCGCTTTATGAGGCCTGCGTTGCAGAGGGCAATTTCGACAAGGGCCGCCGGATCATGTCGGCGCTGATGCCGCTGATGCGGGTGCTGGAACAGGGCGGCAAGTTCATCCAGACGATCAAGCATGGCGTTACCATGAACGGCATCGAGGCGGGCGCGATGCGACCTCCGTTGAAAGGTCTGAACAAGGACGACAAGCGCGCGCTGGATCAGGTGACGCGCGTGCTGAAGACCACAATCGCCGCTATTCGAGCAGAGGGCTGAGCCATGCAACTACTGACACAGGAAGAATACACGGCCCTCGCCGCCAATCTCGACCTGCCTGATGGAGCTTTCATTGATGGTGGCTATCGTCCCGCGATATCGGGTCAGACTTTTGCGACCGTGAACCCGGCCACCGGCGAGGCGTTGGCCGAGATTGCGGCCTGCGGGGCCGAGGATGTCGACTTTGCTGTTGAAAAGGCCCGTGAGGCTTTCGACGATGGCCGCTGGTCGCGGTTACACCCGTCCGCCCGCAAGGACGTGTTGATCCGACTTGCAAAGTTGATGACCCGCAATGCCCGTGAATTGGCCGTGATGGAATGCCTCGACAGCGGCAAGACGATATTTGATTGCGAAACAGTCGATCTGCCGGAGACGATCCATTGTCTGAAATGGCATGCCGAGATGATCGACAAGATCTACGATCAGGTGGCTCCAGCCTCGGACGATCACATCGCCATGGTGGTGCGCGAGCCGATTGGCGTGGTGGGTCTGGTCCTGCCCTGGAATTTCCCGCTGCTGATGCTCGCTTGGAAGATCGCTCCAGCGTTAGCGGCGGGCTGTTCGGTCATTGTGAAGCCAGCCGAGGAAACCTCGCTTACAGCGTTGCGCGTTGCCGAACTGGCGATCGAAGCGGGTCTGCCACGCGGGGTGCTGAACGTCGTGCCCGGCAGCGGAGCGGAGGTGGGCGAGCCCATCGGGCGACATATGGATATCGACATGGTTTCCTTTACCGGCTCGACCGAGACCGGCAAACGCTTTCTGCGCTACGCGGCGGACAGCAACGCCAAAGAGGTGGTGCTGGAGATGGGCGGCAAGAATCCGGCTATCGTCATGGAGGACGCAGAAAACCTCGACCGGGTCGCGCAGCATTTGGTAAACGGCGCCTTCTGGAACATGGGTGAAAATTGCTCGGCCGCGTCGCGTCTGATCGTACATAAGGATGTCAAGGATGCGCTGCTGAAACGCATCACGCATCACACCAAGCAGTGGAACACCGGTGACCCGCTCGCCCCCGAAACGCGCCTGGGCGCGTTGGTCTCGCAGGCGCATTTCGACAAGGTCTGCGGTTATCTGGGGCAGGCGGAAAGCGTGTTGCTGGGCGGCAAGTCCGCAGGTGGGTTTGTCGAAGCGACGGTGATCGAGGTCGCAGGCAATGATGTGGCTCTGGCACGCGAAGAGATTTTCGGCCCGGTCCTTTCGGTGATCGAGGTCTCGGGATTTGACGAGGCCATCGCAATCGCCAATGACACCGATTACGGGCTCTGCGCATCGATCTTCACCGCAAATGCCAAGCGCGCGATCCGGGGCGCGCGGGCGTTGCAGGCGGGCACTGTGACGGTGAACTGCTTTGGCGAGGGCGATATCTCGACCCCATTCGGAGGCTACAAGCAATCGGGGTTCGGTGGGCGCGACAATGCCATCCACGCCCATGACCAGTATACCCAGCTCAAGACGATCTGGATCGATCTCGCCGATGACGCAGACGAGGCGGTGGATTGAGCAGTTACCGCGCCGCGCATCTGCCGATTCATCGCGGCGAGGCGGCCTGGAACGCGATCCTCGGGCCGCAGCCCGCTCCCCGACAGCTGACTGGCGCTCGAACCGCGGATTTTGCGATCATTGGTGGCGGCTTTGCCGGGCTTTCTGCTGCGCGCAGGCTAACCCAACTGCAACCCGGCGCGCGCGTCGTGGTGCTGGAGGCCAGTCGACTGGCAGAAGGAGCCGCCGGACGCAATTCCGGGTTCATGATCGACCTGCCGCATGATCTGACCTCAGATGACTATGCCGGGGCCGGGGATGATCGGAAGGTCATCGCACTGAACCGGCAGGCGATCAGCTTTGCTCGTGACGCGGTTGAACGATATGGCATCGACCCAAATTACTTCGACGCGGTTGGCAAGGTGAATGGGGCAGTGAAAGAGGCTGCGCTTGCCCATGACAGGAGCTACGCCAAACATCTCAGGACACTCGGTGAAGAGGTCGAGGCGCTGGATGCTCAGCAAATGCGAGAGCTGACCGGCAGCACACATTACGCAGCAGGGCTTTATACACCGGGGACGGTGATGTTGCAGCCTGCCGGGTATATCCGCGGCCTGGGCGCAGGGCTGATTGCAGGCGGTGTGGACATTTTCGAAAACAGCGCGGCGACCGGTTTCGAGAGGCAGAGTGGCGGATGGCTGGTGCGAACCGCACAGGGAACGATATCGACGGATCGGGTCATCCTGACAGTGAACGGCCATCTGGAAAGCTTTGGCATCGCCCGTGACCGGCTGATGCAGCTGTTTCTGTTTGCGGTCATGACCCCCGAATTGCCGTCGGACGCCCTGAACGCGCTTGGCGGACAACCGCGCTGGGGCATTACACCGTCTGACCCGCTGGGCACCACCATGCGCCGGATCGACACCGGGCAAGGAGGCAACCGGATCATCACCCGAAGCTGCGCCAGCCTGCGGCCCGGTATGACCTCCAAACGCGCTGATCTGACCCGGGCGACGGCGGTCATGCAGCGCAAGTTCGATCAGCGTTTTCCGCAGCTTGCCGGAACACGAATGGAGTATGCCTGGGCCGGACACCTATGCCTGAGCCGCAACGGGGTAGCGGTCGCGCGGGAAATCGAGGACGGGGTCTATTCCGGCTGCGTGCAGAACGGCTTGGGCACGGCGCGCGGCACCCTTACCGGGATCTGTGCGGCTGAACTGGCCTGCGGCGAGACCAGCGACATCACCCGGCACTTCGCGTTAGAGAAGCAACCAACGCGCCTGCCGCCGCAGCCACTGCGGCAGATCGGGGCCAATGCGATCCTCAGGTGGAAGGAGTGGCAAGCGCGCCACGAATAGGCGCACTTCGCTAATACCGCTGGTTTAGCTCGTCGGCCGCAGGGATTTCCCGCTCGCGTCGCGCGATATAGTCGCGCAGCGCTTCGTCTTTGGCTTCATCCAGCTTCGGTTCCTGATATTCGCCCAGCAACTTGCGGGCGCGGTTCAGGGCGCGCTCGGTGATCTCGACTTCGCCTTCGGCCACCCATTGCTCGATCGAGTTGTTGTCGAACAGTTCGGGCATGAAAAAGGCGCTCTGGAAGTTTTCCTGCGTGTGCGGATGACCCAAATAATGCCCACCCGGCCCGACATCCGGCACCGCCGCGACCGCCTGTTCGAAGTCATCCCATTTTGGACCCTCGGCCATGCGATAGGCCATCGCGCATTGTTCTGCGTCGACGATGAATTTGGCGACCGAGCAATGCATGCCCGCCTCGTTCCAGCCTGCCGAATGCCAGATGTAGTTGGCCCCCGCATGCATGACCGAGGACAGCGTCGTGGCGCTTTCGTATCCCGCCTGCGCGTCAAAGGTCTTGGCCCCGCCGAGCGTATTCGAGGTACGCCAAGGCACCCCGTAGTGTCGTGCCATCTGACCGATCATGAAGTTCATCAGGCTGATCTCAGGCGTGCCCGCCATCGGTGCGCCGGATTTCATGCTGACGGTGGAAAGGTAGTGCCCGTAGATCGCAGGCGCGCCCTTGCGGATCACTTGCGTATAGGCCAGCGCACTGAGCGCCTCGGCGTTCAGTTGGGCCACGGTTGCGGGCACGCTGGCGGGCGTGTTGGCCCCGCCCAGCACAAAGGGCGAGCAGAGCACCGGCTGGTTGCGGCGGCAAAACGCGCGCATTGCGCCCAGCATGGTCTCGTCCCAGACCAGCGGCGAGTTGCCGTTGCAATTGCCTGTGGTGACGGGGTGATCCTCAATAAAGTCATCGCCGAACAGGATCGCGCACATGTCCATCACGTCCTCGGCGTTTTTGGGCGATGTTGTCATCCCCATGAACATCTTGTCCGAATGCTTCATCGAGGAGTAGGTGATGCGCAGGTGGCGCTGGCTGATCGGGTGATCATAGGGCTCAACGATGTGATGCGCCGAGGAATGCAGGCTGGGCATCATGTGGCTGAGCTTGTGGAACATGGCCAAGTCGTCGAGCGTCGGGTTGCGGCGCACATCATCAAGGTCCCGCAAAAACGGCGCGCCCGTCATCGGCACAAATACCGCATTGCGCCCGCCCAGCCGGACGTTTTTCTGCGGGTCGCGGGCGTGATAGGTGAAGTCCGAAGGGATCGTCGCGATCAAATCGCGCACGAGACCGCGATCGAGGTAAACCATCTCATCCTCGACCTTCGCACCTGCCTGTTTCCAGTCCTGCAAGGCAATCGGATCGCGAAACTGCACACCAACATTTTCAAGGATGTCCATCGAAGCGTCGTCGATACGCTCGATCTGGCTCCCATCCATGACTTCACAAAGGGGCAGAGTGTTGGTGAGACCTTGCAGCATGCGAAAGTCGGGCGCGGCACGCAGGGCGCGGCGGGCCGAACGGCCACCGGAACGGGAACGGATTGCGGGTTGCACGGTCATATCTGGCCTCCTGTGTTGCAGGAAGTGTCGACCATGCTGGCCCCGCGTTCACATGATTTTGCGAATTCCGGTTGCGAAAACCGACATTGCGTCAGTCTTAGAGGTCATTGTGCGCCGATCGCGGCCAGCGCGGCTCGTGCGACGGCAATATCCTGCTCTGGACTGCCGGACCCCACGCCGATGCCGCCGACAAGCTGGCCGTCTAACTTGATAGGCAACCCACCCCCCAATCGCGTTACGTCACCTTCGGTAGCGGCGGCGATGGGTAATCCGACCTGTTCGGGAATGGCAGTGGTTTCTGCCCCGATCGAGGCAGCGGTGCGGGATTTGGCGCGGGCACTTTTCAGGCTCAGGTATTTCGCGCCATTCATGCGGATCTGGCCAAGCGTCACCCCACTGGCATCGACGATCACAATACATTGCGGCTGGCCGATCTCTGTCGCCTTCGCGACAGCGGCAGTCAGCATCGCAAGGATCGCCGCATCGGTCAGCCTCAGGCTTTGTTCCACAAACATGAGCTATGCCCCTTATTCTGTACGGATCGGGAAAGCGTTGCCACCTTACGGATCGGCTATCAAACCGGCGAAACCCCGTTCACGTTCAAAAACACGGAATAGAGCGACGTGGTCCCGGTGATGAAAAGGCGGTTCAACTTCGGCCCGCCAAAACAGACATTCGACACCATCTCGGGGATCAGAACTTTGCCGATCAACTCCCCCTCCTGCGTCAGGCAGTGCACCCCATCGGCAGCCGAACTCCATATCCGACCGGCACGATCGAGGCGGAATCCGTCAAAGACCCCGTTGGAGCAATCGGCAATCACATCGCCGCCGCTCAGCGAGCCATCCGCTGCAACCCGGTGTTTGCGGATATGGGCCGGACCGCCCGGTGTATGCGTGACGCCGGTATCGGCGATATAGAGCACGCTTTCGTCGGGCGAAAAGGCCAGCCCGTTGGGTTTGACATAATCATCCGCCGCGATCCGCACATCGCCGTTCTGAGGATCGACACGGTAGACATGGCAGGCACCGATCTCGCTTTCCGCACGCTCACCCTCATAATCCATCATAATGCCGTAGCTGGGATCGGTGAACCAGATCGAGCCATCGGACTTGACCACCACGTCGTTGGGTGAGTTCAGTCGCTTGCCCTGGTAACGGTCGGCGATCACAGTGACGCTGCCATCGAACTCGGTACGGGTGACACGGCGCGTCAGATGCTCGCAACTTATCAGTCGTCCCTGCCTGTCGATGGTGTGACCATTGCTGTTGTTGGACGGTTCACGAAAGACCGAAACCGAACCATCGGTCTCGTCAAATCGCATGATCCGATTGTTGGGAATGTCCGACCACAACAGGTAGCGTCCGGCGGCGAACCAAACCGGCCCTTCGGTCCAGCGCGCACCTGTCCAGAGCCGCTCGACCCGCACATGCCCGATGAAACACTCTTCGAAACGAGGATCGGTCACCTCGAATCCGGTTCCTTCGATCACTCCGAACATCTGCTTCTCCTCTATTCGCGCCCACCTTAGCGATTTGATTGGCCTGTTTGATGGGGCGTCGTCCTGCCACGCCGTTTTTTTCATGAGCCCGGCCGCAGATTGCGGCAGGGCATGTCTCGGATCAAGAGGCGCCGCGGCGAGCGCGGCGCCTTTGGGTCACTTAGCGCTCCAAAGCGCCAACGCCTGAGAAGCGGAAGGCTTCCTGCTCCAACGCGTCGATTTCTTCCGCGCTCATCTGGTCATGGGCGACCGTGATCCGGCCCAGGAACACCAGCGGCAGTTCCTCTGCACGACCCTCCAGATCTGCCTTGATCGCTTCGGCGGTCGCCGCACCGACATCGTCGCCCATCCGCATGGGTGTGGCATCCAACTCACCCCGGCGAATGGCCTCAAGTTCCAGCCCGGTGCCGCCCCAACCGGTCGAGAAGATCTCTTTCTCCTTGCCCTGTGAGACCTGTGCTTCGACCGAACCCATCGCCATAGCTGTATTGGCGTTGTGAATGATCGTCGCTTCCGGGTAAGCCTGCATGATCAGGCTTGTCCCTTCGAAACCACCCTCGCGCTGGTATTCACCATAATGCTCATAGGCGGTCTTCCAGTTGCCCTTCTCCTCGACGCAGGCTTTGAAGTCGCCGGATCGCTGGTTATCGGTGATGCCAGGAATGCCCCGGTTCATCGCCATGGTCACGTCATTGCCAAGACGGCCCAGCATGTAGTCGCACATGGTCAGGGCACCGGCTGCCGACGAGAAATCGAACCAGGCATCGGGCTGAGTCCCGAGGTCTTTCAGCGGCGTGTGGAACGCCCAAACATAGGTCGAGAACCCCTCATTCGCGGCCAGCTTGTCGATATTGTCCGCCTGGATGGCCAGTTCCGATGGACCGAAGATCACATAGTCATAGAGATCGGCGTCCTGCTCGACCTGATTGGCATAGGTCGATTGCAGCGAGTGTTCGATCTGACGGCTGGCGAATTCGGTGGTCTCGTGATTGATGCCCAACTCATCCAGCCGTTTGGTTAGCGCCAGGTAGTTGCGCGCCCAGAAATCGGACGTATCCGCCGACGGGTAGATCAGTGCAATCTGCACCGGATTGTCGAGCGAGCCCGAGAATGGAACTGCCTCTGACCCGACCACCGCCTGCAGCGCTTCAAGCTTGCCATCCGCATTGACCTCGTCCGGCACCCAGTAGTCGCGATCGCCGATATCGGGCAATTCCTTGAGCGGCAGATTGCCTTCGGCGAAAGCGCCCCCGCCCATGGCCACGCTTGCCACCAGTGCTGTTGTTGTTAATAACCTCATTTCGGTTCCTCCCTTTGCATGAGTGCGGAGCCATCGGTCGGGTCAGGGCTGCACCCCCGGCCCGGCCACCCCGCGTGTTGGCCGGTCACCCGCTAGGGTTGGGGTCACCGGCAAATAGCCCGCCAATCGCCAGTAGCGCGATCAGCACACCAATCAGGGCCGCGCTGAAGCGCAGCATTTTCTGTCCGTCCGGGGTCATGAGACCAGCGAACAAGCCGCCCGCCCCGTCCCGGTCCTTTTTCTGCATCCAGGTATAGAGCGCGACCGAGCTGACGATGACGACACCCGATGCGACGGATTGCCAGAAGAACTCGATCCGCAGGGTCACCAGCGCGTTGATCATCATGCTCAGCAGCAGCACCCCTGCGAACGACCCCAGCATCGAGGCACGCCCGCCAAAGAGCGAGGTGCCGCCCACAACTACCGCCGCAATGACATGCAGGTTGAAATAGGGGGCCGATGTGGCCTGAATGGCGTTCAGTTTACCAGTCAGCATGACCCCACCCAAAGCCGCACAGGCGCCCATTAGGACATAGGCGTAGACCTTGTGGCGATTGACTGAAATGCCCGTCAATTCGGCGGCTTCGGGGTTCGATCCGATGGCGATGGTGTAGCGGCCGAAGTAACTGCGGGTGAGCAGCACATAGCCTGCAATCATCGTCGCGATACCGATGATGACGGGGATCGGGATGAAGCCGGGGATTTGGCCGCGCCCGATCTCGGTCAGGAAGTCCGGGAAACGCGCAAGGACAAGCCCCTTGGCCAGCACAAGTGCAAAGCCGCGATAGACCAGATCCATTGCAAGCGTACCGATCAGGTCGGGCACATTGAACCGTGTGATGATCAGCCCGTTGATCAGCCCCATCACCGCACCCAGCATGATCGCAATGGGCACAGCAACATAGACGGAGAAGCCGTATTGCTTGATCAGAAAGGCCATCATGATGCCACTGAGTGCCGCAATCGAGCCAATCGACAGATCGATGCCCCGTTGCGTGATAACAAAGGTCATTGCCATCGCCATCGGCATATAGAGCGCCGCATCCAGCAGGATCAGGTTTAGGTTTGTGGCGCGGAAATACCGCGCGGGTTCCGCGACCGCCATGAACAGCAGGATCGCAAGGATCATCACCATCGGGCCGATGATCGCGATATAGGGCTCCATCCGTTCGGAGAGTGTTTTCTGAGCAGTAATCGTGGCCATTATGCCGCCTCCTCTGCGCCAACAATCAGGCCCAGAACCTCTTGTGTGTTGCTTTCTGATGCTTTGACCACGCCAACGCATTGGCCGCGCCGCTGCACGTGAATGCGATCAGTCACCTCAAAGACATCGTCCAGCGAGTGGCTGATCAGGATCACCGCCAGCCCCTGCGCCTTGAGCGTCTTGATCAATTTCAGCGTCCGCGCCGTTTCCTGCGGGCCAAGTGCGGCGGTTGGTTCATCCATGACCAACACCCGCAAACCCTCGTGGTAGACGGCGCGCGCAATGGCGACGGCCTGACGCTGGCCGCCCGAAAGGCTCTCTGTGGGCGCATCAAGCGACTTGAGCTTTACGCCCAGGCGTTCCATCAGCACGCGCTCGGTTTCGGACCGCATCCGTTTGTTATCCAGCATGGTGATGCCGAACACTTTGCGCGTCAGTTCGTTGCCCAGAAACATGTTTGCCGCCGGATCAAGGTGATCGGCCAGCGCCAGCGTCTGATAGACCGCGTCGATCCCCAATTCGATGGCATCGGCATGGCTGGCAAAGTCGACCTTTTTGCCAGCCAGATAGATATCGCCTTCGGTCGGCTGGTAAACACCGGTCAGCACCTTGATCAGTGTTGATTTTCCGGCGCCGTTGTCGCCGACAATGGCCAGCACTTCACCGGCATGAGCATCAAGGTCAACATTCGACAAGGCGGTTACACCGCCAAAGCGTTTGGTAATACCGCGCATTTTCACAAGCGGGATGTCGGGCGGGGTATCTGGCATGAGTTACTCTCTGATTTGAGTGTAGCGATGCGGCACGGGGTCGTTCTGACCTTCGATCCGGATCGAATTCCGATACAGGGCGTAAGGACTATCCCCATGGGCCCCCAGGCCAAATCTGGCCCGAGGACCCGGGGAGATTGGTTACTTGCCCCAGATGCTCGAATAGGCCTCACGATAAGGCGAGTCCGGGTCGAACTGGTTGCTGTCCCCCAGCTTGGCCAAACCTTCCTGTGTGACCAGCGCCGGTGAGGTCACATAGCCAGAGCAGGCCTCGCCCTGAATGGCGCGGTTCAACTCGTCCACCAGTTGCCAGCCTTGCAGGTTCAGCGGCTCGGCGACTGTAATCGTCTGGTACTGACCGCCACGAATACGCTGGAATGCCGCCTCTGACCCGTCACCGGCCGAGCCTGCTTTCGGTGAGCCGTCGCCGGGGATGCCTGCCGCGGCAAGCGCTGGCCCCATGAAGTCGAAATAGAGGTCGTTGATCGCCAAAGCGTGGGTCCAGCTATCGCCGTGCTTCTGCAAGAGCGATGTGGTCAGTGGCCCCATCCGGCTGGAGGTATCGGCGATTGGTGTGTCGACATATTCCAGAACCTTGCCGCCTGCGGCCTCAATCGTTTCCTTTATGCGGTCCGCCTTGTCGATCGCGATCTGATAGGTGGAGTCGGTGAAGATCACCGCGCCAACATCGTCACCGCCATCCTCCATCGCCCACTCGGCGGCGACCTCGGACACGGTCATCGCATCGGTGGAAACATTGGCAAAGATGCCGCCCGGCGCATCGCAACCGATTTTGGGACCCGAGTGCCAGGCCACCATCGGGATATTGGCACCGACAACACCTTCAAGTGCGGCCTGCTGTTCGACCGCGTCGAACCCGTTGATGATCACGCCATCGGGCTTAAGCGCCAAGGCCTGGCCAATCGCCGCCGTCCGCCCCTGAATCGAGCCTGCGCCATCCAGCACACGCACATCCCAGCCGATCTTGCCAGCGGCTTCTTCGACCCCGGTGGTCACCCCGAGGATGCCTCCGTTTTTGAGATCTCCGGCGACCACGACGATAGACTTGCCTTCAGCCGCCGTCGGCCCCGTGGTTGGCCCGTCCCAAGCGGTCTCCGCGAGCCCGGCTGTGCCAAACCCGGCCAGCATCGTGGTTGCCAACATGGCGTTCAGAAATGTTCTTTTCTTCATGACTTCCTCCCTTTGCACGTCTTTGCTCAGCGCTTTTCTGCACCTTTTCTGCGCTGCGCATATCCTGCGATGCCGATGGCAATCAGCAGGGTCACCCCGTTGAACAGCGGCTCGACCCAGAAGGAGCCGCCGAATTGTTGAATTCCAGAAATACCCACCGCCAGAATGGCGACACCCACGATGGTGCCCCAGACATTGACCCGGCCCGGTTTGATTGTGGTTGAGCCCAGGAAAGCCCCCACGAGTGCGGGCAGCAGAAATTCCAATCCAACCGATGCCTGCCCGATCCGCAATTTCGAAGCCAGCAGCACACCTGCCAGAGCCGTCATCGTGCCAGAGGCGACAAAGGCGCCGATCACGTATTTGCGGGTGGGAATGCCGTTCAGCTGCGCTGCGCGCTGGTTAGCACCGATGGCATAGAGGTACCGGCCCACGGGCGTGTATTCGAGCACGATCCACATCACCACCGTGATGGCCAGCAGGTAATATCCGGTGATCGGCAGACCAAAAACGAAGGTGCTGTTGAGCGCATAGAAGCCATCCGGCAGCACACCGACCATCTGTCGCCCGCCCGTATGCCAGAGCGCCAGCGCATAGAGCACCGTGCCGGTGCCGAGCGTCGCGATGAAACTGTCGATCTTAGCCACCTCGACCAGCAGCCCGTTCAGGAAGCCGGTGATCGCGCCCAGCATCAGAACCAGTGCCACAGCAACCGGCCAGGGCATGCCCAGCAGGGTCTGAAAGCTGATCGCCAGAATGTGCCACAGCACGATCCCGTAGCCTACGGTCAAGTCAATGCGCCCCGCGGCCATCGGGATCATGGCTCCAAGCGACAGAAGCGCGATAATTGCCTTGTCCGACACGATCGCACGCAGGTTCAGCATTGTCGGAAAAGTGTTGGGCAGCAGGACGGAAAACAGCCCAATCAGAAATACCGTCAGGATCACCAGGCCATAGACCGGCAGCAGCCGGGCCAGGCGCTGACCAAAGCTCAGGCCCTTCATTTCGGCCTTTGTCGGTTCCAATGCACCCGATTCAAGCGATTGCATTCTGGCTGTCCTCTCGTTTCTCGATATTCCCGGCAGATGCCGACTGGATCAGATTCTCGGTGGTCAGGCGGGTGCCGTTCAGTTCATCAACGATGGCGCCCTGACTGAACACGATGGCGCGGTGGCAGATGGTCGCGATCTCTTCGAAGTCGGTGGAGACCACGAGGATACCCAGCCCATCCGCCAGGGCCCGGTTGAGCAGCGCGTAAATCTCGGATTTGGCGCCCACGTCCACACCGGCGGTCGGGTCCTCGCAGATCAGCAAGCTGCGCTTGGTGGCCAGCCAGCGCCCGATGACGACCTTTTGCTGATTGCCGCCCGAAAGCGCCTCGATCGCCAGACTGGGATCATTTGGGGACAGCCCAAGCTCCGCCCCGATGATTGCAGCCTGATCAGCCTCGGTTTTGGGCGACAGCAGGTTCAACAGTTTGCGCCCGATCCCCTCGGGATTCAGGAACGTGTTTTCCCGGATCGTGAGGCTCATCGCCACCGATTCCTCGGTCCGGTCCTTGGCCACCAGACCGACACCGGCCGCAAGCGCGCGCTGCGGATTTGACAGATCAGGTGAGCGGCCCGCCAGCGTGACCTGCCCGTCATAGGGCTCCAAGCCAAAGAGCGCGCGCGAGATCGCCTCATGCCCCGCCCCGCGCAGCCCGACCAAGCCAACGATTTCGTTCTTGCGCAGTTCGAAATTCAGCGGCCCGACACCGGCAACGCGAAACCCGTCCAGCGTAAGCACCGGTTCGCCGGGCGCATCCGTGCTCTTGACGGTCTCGCGGGTTTTGCGACCGACGATCTTCTGCACCAGTTCCTCGGGTGTGGTGTGGTCTATGCTGCGTACGCCGACCATTTCACCATCGCGCAGAACCGCCACGCGATCAGCAATCTGGAAAATCTCGTCGAGCCGGTGACTGACATAGATCATCCCGACCCCCCGCTCACGCAGGGGCCGCAGCGCATCGAACAGACGCTCCACCTCATCCGCCGGAAGCGAGGCGGTCGGTTCGTCCAGAACCAGAAACTCACTGTCCACTGCTAGTGCACGGGCAATCGCAACCAGCGATTTTTCGGTGCGCGAAAGATTCTCGACCCGGGTGGTTGGATCAAAGTCGCAATCAACCTTGCGCAGCGCCTCAGCGGCGAAGCTCTCGACATCGTTCCACTTGATCAGACCATTCTTGCGAGAAAAACCCAGCGCCAGCGCGATGTTCTCTGCCACCGTCATCCATTCGATCAAACCAAGATCCTGATGGATAAACGCCACCTTTTGCCGCTCGCCAAATCCGGCGGGTCGATGGGCATAGGGCTCACCATCAATTAGCACCCGCCCGGCATCCGGCTGGTGAATGCCGCCGAGCACTTTGATCAGCGTCGATTTGCCAGCCCCGTTTTCGCCCAGCAGCGCGAGAATTTCGCCACGCTCCACGGTCAGAGACACATCCTTCAGCGCATATGTGCCGCCGAAATGCTTGTCTATTCCGTCAAAAAACAGACCTGAGGCCAGGTTCTGCATGCGGGCTCCTCCTTGGTCCGGGCCTCAACCCTCCCGTTGAGTTACCCGTAACATTGCGCTAGTGTTTCGCGTGGCAGCCCAATCTGTCAAGCTTTAAGTTACCCGTAACGTAAGCATATCGATATGAAAGAAAAAAACAGCAAAAACAACCGGATAAGCCTCTCCGAGGTCGCCCGCGCCGCAGGTGTGTCAAAGATGACTGCCAGCCGCGTTCTGCGTGGCGAGGGCGGGTACTCGGAAAAAACCCGCGACAGGGTGATGGAGAAGGTGGACCAGTTGGGCTATCTGCCGAATCGTTTGGCCACGGTTTTTGCGGGCGACCAGAGCTCGACCTTTGTGGGCGTGTCGATCCCGGACCTTGGAAACGAGGTCTTTGCACAGGTTCTTGAGGGTATAGACCGCAAGCTCGGCTCCTTTGGTCGGCAGACTGTTCTGGGCCTGACCCAGCACACCCAGCAGGAAGAAGAGAACTGGATTCGCACCGTTCTGTCCTGGCAGCCTGCGGGCCTGATCCTGACCGGTCGCTACCATTCCCCGCGCGCCACCGAAATGTTGCGCAATGCCGGTATTCCGATTGTCGAGATCTGGGACCTGAACAGCAGCCCGCTGGATATGTCGGTGGGCATCAACCACTTCGATAGCGGCTTCGACATGGGTCGCTACCTGACAAGTTGCGGCTATTCCAATATCGGATATGTCGGCACGTCGCATGACACCGCCAACGCCGCGACAACGCGGCTGGACGGGTTCTGCAAGGCTGTCGAAGGTGGCGGTGGGCGGGTGGTCAAACAGCTCTGCCTGCATGACACCGCGACGTACTATCCGGGGTTTTATGGAACCGAACAATTGCTGGCCTCGGGCAGCGGCGTAGAGTGTATCTTTTACCAGAATGACGCGATGGCCTTTGGCGGGTTGCAGTATTGTGGCTCGAAAGGGATGCAGGTCCCGCAGGATATTGGCATCGCTGGGTGGGGTGACTTGCCGATTGCCTCTGTGATCGCCCGACGGCTGACATCGATGCATGTGCCGCATCTGAAACTCGGGCAGGCCGCAGCCGAGATGATGATCGGGCGGCTCAATGATGAGCCCGTTGAAACCTGCAGGGATATCGGCTTTCGCCTGATCCCAGGCACAACCGTGCGCAACGCCTAGCTGGTCTCGCCCTGCACAAGGCGCGAGCCGACATCGATCACGCGACGCTCTCCCTGCGTCTCGCCAGAGAACAATTCGTCAAGCAGCATAGCCACCTCCTGCCCGATCTCTCGGGCGGTGACGCCAACCGTCGTAATCCTGGGGGTCGAGACCGAGGCCACCTCAAAATTGCCGAACCCGGTGACCGCGATGTCGCCTGGCACATTCAGCCCCTGTCGCTGGCATTCGCTCAACACCCCGAACGCAACCGGGTCCGAGACGCACACCAAGGCATCGAAATCACCGACCCTGGATCCCAGCTCTGACACCGCTTGCGCACCATGACGCATCGACACGGGCGCCGGGCCTGCATCCAGGACTTCGACATCGGGCAAGCCAAGTTCAGCCGCCTTGGCCAGGACCCCTTCGCGACGCTCGGCCCCGCGCAGATCAGTCAAGTCGGAGGCGCCGATATACGCCAGCTTGCGCCGCCCGCTCTCGGCCAGATGGGTCACCAATTTGGCCATCGCATCCGCGTTGGAAAAGCCGATGACATGGCCCAAAGGGTTCTCCGGCAAGTCCCACATTTCAACCACGGGCAAATTACGGGCGCTCAGCAATGCACGCGTTTCATCCGTATGATGGCCACCAGTCAACACAATCGCCTCGGGGTTCCGGGTCAAGAGCTGGCGCACCAGCTCTTCTTCCTTCTCGACCCGGTAACTGGTGCTGCCCAACAAAAGCTGCATTCCACTGGCACTCAGCCCATCTGACAATCCGCGAAAGGTTTCGGCAAAGTTGGCGTTGTTGATCGAGGGCAATGTCACCGCGACAAACCCGCTCTTCTGAGTGCGAAAAGCCTGTGCGGTGGTGTCATAGACATATCCCAGATCAGTGGCGACCTGCCTGATCTTGTGCCGGGTCTTTTCATTGACGGTCTCGTCATCGCGCAGTGCGCGCGACACCGTCATGGGAGAGACCCCGACGGTACGCGCAACATCGCGCATGGTGACGCGGGGACTCATGCCCTTGCCTTTGGATTACGAAACAAATTCATGACGTTCTGTTACGTGATGATGGATACGCCCGTCAAAGAACTCTTCCACAATCTGCCCGGTAACGTCCTTGGATTCATAGCGTGCGGGCGACTCCAGGGCATCGGTCATCGTCTTTGCATCCGGATAGCTGATTGCCAGAATCAAAGGGAATTCGGGCGCGCCCTCATCACGATCATCGCTGAACATCACGCGGACATCTGTATTGCCGGGAAACTGCGTCCAGAGCGGGACAAGACGATCTCTGACCGCGGCTCGAAACGCCTCTGTCTTGCCGTCTGCAACCGATCCTTCAAACAGTGCGAAGCGTGTGATCATTGAGCGACCTCCTCTTTTGCGCCTTTGAAGAACTCCATCACCGCGGCTTCGTCCTCGCCTCCAAGTCCCGCGGCGGTCAGCATCCGGTGAATCTCGGTACAGATCGCGGTCATCGGCATTGATGTGCCGGTCTGTCGCGCCAGATCGTTTACGGCGTTCAGGTCCTTGACCATGTTGTCGATCCGGCCCGTGCGACGATAGTCCTTGGTTGCAAAGCGCGGCAGATATTCCTGGAGTAAGGCGCTGTCGGCACGGCCGCCTTTCAGGGCTTGCGGGATCTTTTCGGCCTGCACGCCTGCATCCAGCGCCAGCTGCGTTGCCTCGGCAACCGCAAGAAACCCGATGCCACAGAGAACCTGGTTGATCAGCTTCGTCGTCTGTCCCGCCCCGGACGGCCCCATATGGGTGTAATTCGAGGCCACGTGACGCAGCGCCTGATGCGCGCGCTCCACGTCGGCGGCCGCTCCACCCGCCATCAATGTCAGCTCACCGATCAGGGCCTTGGGCGCCCCACCCGACAGAGGGCTGTCAACCCAGGCCAGGCCGTGCTCCGCCGCTTGAGCGGCCAATTTGCGGGTGGCGTCCGGCTCGATCGAAGACATATCGATGATTACGGTCCCTTCCGAGGCACCGTCCACAATGCCATCCTTACCAAACGCCGCTATTTCAACGATGCGCGAAGCGTTCAGGCTTGTGATGACGAAGTCCACGCCCCGGCTCGCCTCGGCTGCCGAGTTGGCGGCGATACCGCCCTTTGCGACCAGAGCGGCGACCTTCTCACTATCCAGATCGAAGACATTCAGCGTATTACCGGTCTCAAGCAGCCTAGTGCCAATCGCGCCGCCCATTGCTCCGGCCCCGATCAATGCAATCTTTTCGCCCATTTCAGTCTCTCCCTTGCCTGCCTCGCAAAATGCACATCACAGCGACGCCGTAATGCCGCCATCGACATAGAGCGTATGCCCGTTCACAAAACTGGAGGCATCTGAAGACAGAAACACACAGGCCCCGACCAGTTCCTCGACCTTTCCCCAGCGCCCTGCAGGCGTCCGTTTCTCCAGCCAGGCCGAAAATTCAGGGTCGGCCACCAATGCCGCGTTGAGCGGGGTATCGAAATAGCCCGGCGCAATAGCGTTGCATTGCAGCCCGTGCTTGGCCCAATCTGTGGCCATGCCTTTGGTCAAATTACCGACTGCCCCTTTAGTCGCCGTGTAAGGCGCAATGCCAGGGCGGGCGAGCGCCGTTTGCACCGATGCGATATTGATGATCTTGCCGCTCCCGCGCCCAATCATGTGGCGCGCAACCGCCTGCCCGACGTGAAAAACACTGGCGATATTGGTTTGCAGCAGCTTCTCGAACGCATCGGCAGGGAAGTTTTCCAGCTCGGTCCGGTGCTGCATCCCGGCATTGTTCACAAGAATGTCGATGGAACCGGTGCTGCTCTCGAACCCATCAATAGCCGCGCGTACACCGTCATGATTGGTCGCGTCAAAGGCCAGTTCGGTCACGACGGTTCCTTCGGCGCGCAACGTTTCTGCCGCCGCGCCCAGCTTTGCCGCGTCACGTCCATTCAGCACGATCTCGGCCCCTGCTGCAGCAAGGCCGCGCGCGAGCGCAAAACCAATGCCCTGCGATGATCCGGTGATCAGGGCGCGCCTGCCCGCGAGAGAGAAAAGATTGCTCATGTGAGTTCCCTTGTTGCGCAGACACGCATTGACTCGGTCTGCTTGGTACCGATAACATGTTACGGGTAACAATACTTGTCAAGCAAGGAATCGACTGTGTCTAAACCGACCATCCTGCAAGTTGGCCCCTATCCTGAATGGGACCAGACCCCTCTTGATCACGCCTTTGACGTCAAACGGTATTTCGAGGCCTCCGACCAGCCCGGCTTTCTGTCCGAACATGGCCCAAACATCCGCGCCATCGCGACCAGGGGCGAGTTGGGGGCGGATCGCGCAATGATCGAGGCCTGCCCATCGCTTGAACTGATCTCGGTCTATGGTGTCGGCTTCGATGCGGTCGATTTGGAAGCCTGTCGCGAGCGCGGCGTTCGCGTGACCAACACACCGGATGTTCTGACACAGGACGTCGCGGATCTGGGTGTGGCCATGATGCTGTGCCAATCGCGCGGAATGATCGGCGCGGAAACCTGGGTGCGGGACGGGTCCTGGGCCAGCAAAGGCCTTTACCCGCTGAAACGGCGCGTATTTGGGCGCAAGGCTGGCATTCTGGGTTTGGGTCGAATCGGATTCGAGGTCGGCAAGCGACTGGCCGGGTTTGGCATGGACATCGCCTATACCGATGTTTCCGCGAAAGAATATGCGCCGGACTGGACATTCCTGCCCGATCCGCTGGAACTTGCGCGGCATGCCGATTTCCTGTTCGTCACCCTCGCCGCCTCGGCAGAAACCCGGCATGTGGTTAATGCTGACCTGATCGCAGGGGTCGGCCCCGACGGCATGATCATCAACATCTCTCGCGCCTCCAATATCGACGAGGACGCCCTGATCACCGCGTTGCAGAACGGGACGCTAGGTGCGGCCGCATTGGATGTGTTCGAGGGAGAGCCCGCGCTCGACCCACGGTTTCTCAAACTCGACAACGTCCTGCTGCAACCCCACCACGCCTCTGGCACCATCGAGACGCGTAAGGCGATGGGGCAGCTGGTCCGAGATAACCTGACTGCTCACTTCGCCGGGCAAGACCTTTTGACACCTGTACTCTGAGGCCGACATGAAAACCATCGTTGCGCATGCCGCAAAAGACCTTCGCATCGAAGAGCGAGAGATCGCTGAGCCGGGTCCGGATCAGGTCCTGATCCGGATGGCAGCGGGCGGCATCTGCGGCTCTGACCTGCACTACTACAATCACGGCGGATTTGGCCCGGTCCAACTGAAAGAGCCGATGATCCTGGGCCATGAGGTCGCGGGCCACGTGGCGGCAGTTGGGACCGCTGTGACCGGCTTGAAGGAAGGACAGTTGGTCGCGGTATCGCCCTCACGGCCCTGTGGTACCTGCAGATACTGTCTGGAGGGCAAACAAAACCACTGTCTGAATATGCGGTTCTACGGGTCGGCCATGCCTTTCCCCCATATTCAGGGGGCGTTTAGCGAATATCTTGTCGCCGACGCCGCCCAATGCGCGGTGGCGGACGGGCTGAGTGTCGGGGAGGCTGCGATGGCCGAACCTTTGTCAGTTGTGTTGCATGCCGCGCGGCAAGCGGGCGATCTGATGGGCAAGCGGGTTCTGGTCACCGGTTGTGGCCCCATCGGCCTGCTCGCCGTGCTGGTGGCTCGACGCGCCGGGGCGGTTGAGATTGCGGCGACGGACATCATGCCGTTCACCCTCGACATGGCCCGGCAGGTTGGTGCCGACCTTGCCATCAATGTCGCTGAAACACCGAATGCGCTGGCCGGGTTCACAACAGACAAGGGATACTTTGATGTGCTCTTCGAATGCAGCGGGGTTGCTGCTGCCCTGTCTGCGGCTGTTCCCGCCCTACGCCCCGGCGCAACCATCGTGCAATTGGGGCTTGGCGGGGACATGACGCTGCCGATGCAGGCCATGACCGCCAAGGAGATCACGCTCAAAGGCTCGTTCCGCTTTCATTCGGAATTCTTTACTGCGGTAGAAATGATGGGAACCAAGCGTCTTTCGGTGGCATCACTGATCACCCATACCGTCCCTATGGCAGAGGCGGTATCCGCGTTCGAACTGGCCTCTGATCGGAACCAGGCAATCAAGGTGCAACTCGCGTTCTGAAGCTGCGGCGCGTCGACCGGGCCATATTGCGGGGCTTTCTGACGGCGCGCCGACGGTTTTCAGTTCAAGGCGCGCACGGGGAACTGAGCGATCAACCAATAGCGCCTGCCAGACGTGAAGATATGATTTCATGGGCTTCGCGCATGGTGCGGTCGATCAATTCCTGACAAGTCGGAATATCGTTGATCAGACCCACCACCATCCCGCAGGACCACGCTCCGGCTTCCATCTCGCCATCTTTCATGATGCGGGGATACACGCCGGCGACTTCATCGATAATGTCCTCGAATTGAAGCTTGTCACCAAGATCGCGTTCTTTTTGCAATAGTCGCTCAACCGCGTTGTTGGTCATCACGCGTTCGGTGTTTCTCAGTGGGCGCATGACAAGCCGGGTATCCAGTTCCGAAGCGGCGACGATCGCATCCTTGACGTTCTGGTGCACCGGCGCTTCTTTGGTGGCAATGAAGCGGGTCCCCATGTTCATACCCGATGCGCCCATAGCCATTGATGCAACCAGCGACCGCCCGTCCGCCTGCCCGCCCGAGGCGACAAAGGGGATCTCAAGTTCATCGGCAGCACGCGGCAACAAGATCATGTTCGGTACATCGTCCTCACCGGGGTGACCGCCGCATTCAAAACCGTCGACCGAGACCGCGTCACAGCCGATATCCTGCGCCTTTAACGAGTGACGAACCGATGTGCACTTGTGGATCACCTTGATGCCCGCATCCTTCAAATAGGGCATGACCTGCACCGGGTTACGCCCGGCGGTTTCGACCACGCGCACCCCACCATCTATGATTGCCTTGACGATGGCAGGATAATCAGGCGCATTCACCGTCGGCAGGAAGGTGACGTTAACTGCGAATGGCTTATCGGTCATGTCTCTGCACCGCGCGATTTCATTGGCCAGTGCCTCTGGCGACTTCAGGCTCAATGCGGTGATCGTCCCAAGACCGCCAGCATTTGACACGGCGGCTGCCATCTCTGCAAAACCGACGTAGTGCATGCCACCCTGAATGATCGGATGTTGAATGCCAAACAGCTCGGTAATTTCAGTTTTCATAGTCGCCCGTCCCCTGGCGTTTTTTGTTTCCACTCACGCTACCGCGCACCCGCTTACGAACCCATTCGATCACAAGGGTACGTCGGTTCAATCCCATCGGTAGTTGAAACTTACGCTGATCCGCTCTTCTTCTGCCATATTCATCGGCACCTCGTGACGCAGCCAGCTTTCCCACAGCAGAACATCGCCCACATCGGGTTTCACATAGATGAACGGCTGCAATTCGCGCCGCGCCTCCTTGCTGCGTACCGGCGCAGCCATCATCCGGGCTGAGCGCGGGTCTTCCAGCTTGAGCGCGCTGGCACCCTCTGGCATCGCTACATAGGTCGTGCCCGATATCACGCTATGCGGATGGATATGGCTGGCATGCATGCCGCCCTCGGGCAGTATGTTGATCCACAGATCTTCCAGCTTCAGCGCCCGATCATCCAGGTCGAACTCCAGATCCTGTGCAAATGCCGCAACATGGGCATCCAGCACCTTGACCAGATCGGCGAAGATCGGGAACCGCCAGGGCAGATCGGTCAGCGACGCATAGGACGTGTAGCCGGGATAGCCGTTCGCCTCGCACCAGTCCTGCCCGGCCTCGTCATCCTCGGCAATGACGACGCAGGAGGATTCCAACTCGCCCGCATCGATTCGAGGGGCGAATTCGGACAGGGCTGCACGATACAGGCGGGTGACAAAGAGCGATTCAATCTGTGACATGGCGCTGTCATAGCGCAGCCTCACGCGGCGCGCGAGGGGCAGATGGCGTCGCGGATGCAGGTGGCCTGAGACGGCCACCTGCGGAATAGATTACTGGGTAATCGGCGAGCAGACCGTCGCACCTGCTTCGGTTGTGGCAAGCTGATAGCCGCCCGGGCAACTGGCATTCCCGGCCTTGTCAAAGGTGGGCTGAACATAGACCGGTTCCGGCTCGGGCTGCGAACAGGCGGCGAGGGCCAGAACGAATGAGCCGATCAAAGCAGCTTTCAGTTTCATCGGTTGAATCCTTTATTTGTTAATTCTGAAATCCCGACTCCGAGGGCGCCGGGCGAGAACACGTTCTCGTGAGCAATGATACATCTGCACCGCAACCTGTCGATCTTATTCTGAAAAATCTCACTCAAGCGGCGAAAAATCACCCTTGGGCATGGCACTGCCGCTCGATATTCAACCGGCGTGGCAGATGAATTGAACCACACACGCTTTCTGCCTATACCAAAATCAAATACAGGGGACCCGATGCAAACGCCCCGGAAAGACCCGGCCAGGCATGCGCAGTTTCATCATCCATATGTCCTCCAGCACAGCGCGTCGTCCCAATGCAGAGCGGCTGCGCACCCAATTGCCGCAGGCGGATTGGATCGAGGCCGTAAACGGCCGTGAACCGGCCCAGATCGCCCATGTGACATGCCATCAGGGCAACCTGTACCGACCGCACTATCCGTTTTCCTTGCTGCCAACCGAAATCGGCGTCTTCGAAAGCCACCGGCGCATCTGGCAGAAGATGGTCGACGAAGGGATCGGCGGAGCCATCACCTGCGAAGACGATCTGCAGATCGACCCTGACAGATTCGCAACCGCGCTGGAGATCCTGAAAACGGTCGCCACACCTGATCACTATATCCGCCTGCCGGTGAAACAGCGCGAAGTGGCTGCCGAAACCTTGATCGAACGCGACGGGCTCCACCTGATCCTGCCCAAGGTGATCGCGCTGCAATGCCAATGCCAGTTTGTCGGCCTCGCCGCCGCCAAACGCCTGCTGGCGACCACGCAAGAGATCGACCGCCCCGTCGACACATTCCTGCAGATGCACTGGATCACCGGACAACCGGTGCACGCTCTGATGGGGACCGGCAACAAGGAGGTCGCCGCCCAGATCGGCGGGTCGACCATTCAGAAAACGGTTCCTGCGGGTCAAAAGTTCGCCCGTGAAGTCAAGCGAGCCGTCTATCGTGCCAAGCTGCACCTGCATCCGCAGCGGCCCGCTGCTTCACCCGGCTGAAATTGTCACCTGGGGAACATGCGCGTAGCGTGGGGGGGGCAGCTTGCCCCCCAATTGCCGGTCGCCCTATTGCGGCGCCTTGGTTTTGCGCAGATAGGGAAAGATCGTCTCGAATTCGCCGAACTTTTCTTTTGCTTCGTCATTGCTGACTGCTGGTGGAATGATGACGTCTTCACCGGGCACCCAGTTTGCAGGGGTCGCCACGCCCTTGGCTGACATCTGCAACCCGTCTAGCGCCCGTAGGATTTCGGCAAAGTTCCGGCCCACGGTCATCGGATAGGTCATCGAAAGCTTCAATTGCTTATCCGGCCCAATGATGAAAACCGACCGCACCGTGGCGCTGTCCGCAGGGGTGCGGCCATCTGGCAAATAGGCCTCGGCGGGCAACATATCGAAGGCTTTCGACACTTCCAGACCGTCATCGGCGATGATCGGGAACCCGGGATTGGCATTGCCATATTCCTCGATGTCCTTCTTCCACTTCTTGTGGTCTTCGACCCCGTCGACCGACACACCCATCACTTTGGTGCCGCGCGCGGCCCATTCATCGCTCAGCTGCGCGACGGCGGAAAACTCGGTGGTGCAGACCGGGGTAAAGTCCTTGGGATGCGAAAACAGGATGGCCCAGCTGTCGCCGATCCAGTCATGGAACTGGACGGTGCCCTGATCGGTTTCGGCGGTGAAATTCGGAACAGTATCGTTTATGCGTAAACCCATTCTAGCCTCCCATTGGGTTGAAAAGACGACTCGCGGTCACGCCGGAGCCTATCCCCTATGCCCCGCGAGTACATCCCATATCGTCGCCCAAACCGATGCAAATCGCGGTGATCTGACAAGGGACTTGCTCTGCATGTTTCGGCGTGCCAGTGTGCGAGCAAATATTCGACCGATTGGTCGGGTTATTCATCCCGGAGGAAGAAGCATGATCGAAAAGCGCGATTTCTACATCAATGGAGCCTGGGTCGCCCCCGCCCGACCAATGGATCATCACGTGATCGACCCCTCGACCGAGGAGCCCTGCGCCGTGATTTCACTGGGCTCTCAAGCGGATACAGATGCGGCAGTGGCGGCCGCCAAGGCGGCGCTTCCGGGTTGGAAGGCGACCCCAGCTTCCGAACGCATCGCCTTGGTCGAGAAACTTGTCGAGATCTACCAGTCCCGCGGTGAAGACCTCGCGCAAGCGATGTCGCAAGAGATGGGCGCGCCGATCGATATGGCGCGGACCCAACAGGTGGGCGCGGGTATCTGGCACCTGAAGAACTTTGTGCGCGCGGCCAAAGCGTTTCCGCTCGAAAGCCCGCTGGGGGATCACGCCCCCAATGATCGCATCATCCGCGAAGCGGTTGGCGTCGCCGCCCTGATCACGCCGTGGAACTGGCCGATGAATCAGGTGACGCTCAAGGTTGGCGCCGCAACGGTGGCTGGCTGCACCATGATACTGAAACCGTCAGAGGAAAGCCCGCTCAATGCAATGATCTTTGCCGAGATGATGGATGAGGCCGGGTTCCCGCCCGGCGTGTTCAACCTGGTCAATGGCGATGGTCCGGGGGTTGGCACACAGCTTTCGGGGCATCCGGATGTGGATATGGTGTCCTTCACCGGGTCGGCGCGGGCTGGCGTGGCGATATCGAAGAACGCGGCCGATACGCTGAAGAAAGTGCATCTGGAACTGGGCGGTAAAGGTGCAAACCTGGTGTTCGACGACGCCGATGAAAAGGCGGTCAAACGTGGTGTTTTGCATATGATGAACAACACCGGCCAGAGCTGCAATGCGCCGAGCCGGATGCTGGTGCAACGCGGGGTCTATGATCAGGCCGTCGAAACAGCCGTTGAGGTTGCGGCGAAAGTCACCGTTGGCAGCGCCTCGGACGAGGGTCGCCATATCGGGCCGGTGGTCAATCAGGTGCAATGGACCAAGATTCAGGACCTGATCCAGACCGGCATTGACGAAGGCGCGCGGCTGGTTGCGGGCGGCACCGGGCGGCCCGAAGGGTTCAACAAGGGGTTCTATGTCAAACCGACAGTGTTCGCCGATGCCAACAATCAGATGACCATCGCGCGCGAGGAAATCTTTGGCCCGGTCCTGACCATGATCCCCTTTGAGACCGAAGAAGAAGCGGTCGAGATCGCCAATGACACGCCCTATGGGCTGACCAATTACGTGCAGACCGGCAACACCGAACGCGCCAACCGGATGGCGCGCCTGCTGCGCTCTGGCATGGTCGAGATGAATGGTCAGTCCCGCGCCGCCGGGTCACCCTTTGGCGGCATGAAGATGTCAGGCAACGGGCGCGAGGGCGGCGTGTTCGGAATCGAGGATTTCCTCGAAGTGAAAGCTGTCAGCGGCTGGACCGCCGAATGACTATGTGAAGCCGACCAAGGCAGTTAAGTCCGCCTTGGCCAACCTTTCCCTTGGACGTTCAAGCCGGGCGCACCACCAGTTGCGGCTGGCCATCAGAGGTGCGCCGGGTTGAACGTCCGTCCGATCCGATTTCGCCGCTGACACGCTGTCTGTAGGACGAGAAGCTGTCAAAGCGCACAACGTCGACCGGTTCATCGAAATGCAGCGTGATCCGGCGATGCCCGCCATCGCCGATGACGGTCAGCCCACGAATTTCGGCGACGAAGGGCTGGCCCAGATAGTGCCCCTGAACCCTGTCGCCGACCCGTAATTTCAGACGATTGCCTACCAGAGCGCAAAGCGTGTTCCAATTGCGCGCGCCATGTTGGCAGGCGACAAGCTCCAATGCCTGGCTATGGGACAGGGGAGTCCCGGCCTCGCGCAGGCTTTCTCGCAGGCGCTTGGCCAGCGCCTTCAGCTCTTCAAGTGAAGCGATATTGTTGTCAGTCATTTCTTGCCTCGTTTCCTGTAACGGGCGCATTTGAAAAGACGAGGCTCGCATTGTCGTCACTGCGCCGGAAAGTGGCAACAGATGATGTCGTATCGGGTTTCACCAAAGCCCAAGGGCCGCGAGCGGCAGGGGACCCGAACCTGTGGCCCTCGTAAGGCCCACAGGTCTTGCTTGTCAAGAATACAGCCTATGATACGGCCATGCAGATCCGCGACCGCCTAGAACTTGCCGTTCTCATGCGCCATCTCTGACGGGATCTCGGACACAGTGTCCCAATGCTCGACGATCTTGCCGTTCTCGACCCGGAACAGGTCGAAAAACGCGGTGGGTGTCTCGCCCAGAGCGCCTTCAGAGGCTGTGAAGACAAAATTGCCCTCGGCCACGACAATTGGCGTATTGGTATAGGTCATGATCTGCCCTGCTTCGGCCATCGCCGCCAAGGCAGCGCCCAGCCCGTCGAGGCCGTTCCCGATCATCGGGTTGTGCTGTATGTAAGTCTCGGTCGAAATATAGTCAGTGATCCGCTCAGGCGCGGCACCGTTCAGGACATCACGCACGAAGCTCTCGACCAAGGCCTTGTTTTCTGAGGTCTTGTCCAGGTCGATCACTTCTGTGACGCCATCAGTCATGGAATTACCGTTGGCGGTTTCGGAGGCGAGGACAGCTGGCTGCAGATTGTCCCAGTGCTCGGCAACTCTGCCGTTCTCGACGCGGAAAATATCGAAACCCACCAATTTGTCGGCACCAAACGCCTGCGCATTGTCATAAGTCGTGTGCAAGACCACCAGGTCCCCCTCGGCAATCACCCGGTGGATGGTTGCGGTCACGCCGCTATCCTGCAGCGCCGGGATGATGCCGATGATCGCCTCGGCACCCGTCGGCACAGCCGGATTATGCTGAATATAGTCCGGCGCCAGTAGCTGGCGCGCGGTATCGGGGTCGAAGTCGATGAACAGCGCGCTCACCGCTTGCAGAACAAGTTCCTTGGGGGTCATTTCCGTGTCTCCTGCGAGAGTTGATCTATGTGCCGCATAGAGGTATTAATTTGGAACCAAGTGTCAATTACGCACTAAATCCATACCTGGTATCCTGAAAGGAACTGCCATGCCTCTGACCATCGACACGGAACAGGATGAAAACGGCCAGTGCCCAATCCGCGCCATCCTGACCACTGTGATGGGCAAGTGGAGTTCACTGATCCTGCTGTCGCTGCGGAACGGCTCGCTGCGGTTTTCCGAGATCAAACGTGGCGTCGGCGATATCACCCAGCGGGTGCTGACCGAAAACCTGCGCGCGCTGGAGCGCGACGGGTACCTGACCCGCACCGTTGTCCCAGGCCCGCCAATCGAGGTGCATTACGAACTGACCGACCTCGGTAGCGAATTCGTGGGGCATTTCACGCCGCTTGTCAGCTGGGCGTTGGAACGGCGCGACACGGTACTGGCATCGCGGGACAGTTGGCAAACGAAGTAGCGCCTCAGAAATTGGGCTTTGCGCGAAACTTCATCGAAACGCCGCCCTCGGGGTTCTTCAGGCGCAGCTCTTCGGAATGCAACATCAAGCGCGGGAAATCGCGCGCCGCCCCTTCGGCATAAAACGGATCGCCCAAGATGGGATGTCCCAAAGCCCGCATATGCACCCTGAGCTGATGTGAGCGGCCCGTTTTGGGCATCAACCGCACCCGCGAAGTGTCGCCATCATGGCGTAGAACGCGCCAGTCGGTCTGGGCAGGTTTGCCGGTCGCATGGCAGACCATCTGTTTCGGGCGGTTGGGCCAGTCGACGATCAACGGCAAATCCACCGTGCCGGTTTTGGGCGACACAATACCCCAGACCCGCGCCACGTAGGTCTTGCGCGTCTGGCGTTTCTCGAATTGCAGGCCCAGGTGACGTTGCGCATGGGGTGTCTGGGCAAAAACCATGACCCCTGATGTATCCCGATCCAGCCGGTGCACCAGCAAGGCCTGTGGAAAGGCCGCTTGCACCCGCGTCAACAGACAATCGGCCAGATGCGCACCCTTACCAGGGACCGAAAGCAAGCCGGCAGGCTTGTTGACAACGATCAATTGGGCGTCTTCGTGCAGCACATCAAGCGGCGTTTGTGGGGGATAATAACTTTCAGACATGCGCGCCTGCCTATCGCAGCAACAAAGCTCCCGCAACGTCGTCCTTGCCTGGAAGGATCGCATCCGCAACGTTTGTAACAGGACAAAGGAGAGACCATGCATCCGACCATCGCCAGAATGCAGGAGGTTGTGGCTAAGGGCGATGAGACCCTGATCGCCGAGCTGCTGGCAAAGGATGTGCGGTTCCGGCCACCAACCTACTACAAAACCTGGACGGGCCGCGCGCCGGTGGCGGCGGTCCTGGGTCATGTCAGTCAGGTATTCTCCGAGTTCCGCTATCGCCGCATCATGGGGAGTGGCCGCGACTGGGCGATGGAGTTTCAGTGCAAGCTCGGTGATCTGGATGCGGTCGGGGTCGATCTGATCACATTGAACGAGGACGGGCTTATTCGGGAGTTCGAGGTCGTGATGCGCCCTTACAAGACGGTCGGCGTGCTGCGCGATGCAATGAACGCGCGTGTGATGACGGATGAGCGATTCCTGAGGTTTCGCGAGGCTCTGTCCTGATTGCAGTGGATCAAATCCTGCGCCTGCCGTTGGCGCCCGTGCTTTTGGCGCAAGGGTTTCTGGTGCGACGCAAAGTGCAGATTTTGCCCGAGCCCTCAGGTGCGCGCGCCGGTCGCGTCGGCAGTGGGCCGGTATTGCGCCTGCTGATAACTGGCGACAGTTCTGCAGCAGGTGTGGGTGTCTCAACGCAGGACCAAGCCTTGTCGGGGCAGATCGTTGCAAATCTTGCGCGCGACTTCACCGTCGATTGGCGATTGGAGGCGGCCACGGGTCGTACGACGCGCGACACGTTGGAGCACATTCAGCGGATAGATGAACGGGTGGACGTTGCAGTGACCGCTCTGGGGGTCAATGACGTGACCCGCGGGCGTACAAAAAAACAATTTGTGGCACAACAACACTCGTTGCTGACGCATCTGACCGGGCCTCTCGGCGCGCGCTGCGTCGTGGTGTCGGGCGTGCCACGGATGGAGCTCTTTCCGGCGCTGCCACAACCGCTTGCCTGGGTGCTGGGCAAGCAGGCCAAGCGACTGGACGGAGCGCTGCGGAACGTGGCGCGGGATTACCCTCAGGTTCATCACCTTTTGCCCGATCTGCCAAACGATCCGTCGCTGGCGGCGTCTGACGGGTATCACCCAGGCGCGCGGCTCTATGACCTCTGGGCCGAGCAGATCGTGCTGATCATCCGCGCTCAGGTCGCTCGGCGCAATTGACGGACAAGCGGGATGGAATACACCACAAGCGCCGCCCAGATCAGCGGGAAGGCAATCATTCGCGCTGTATCCATCCTTTCACCAAAAACCAGAACAGCCGTCAGAAAGATCATGGTCGGTGCGATGTATTGCAGGATACCGATGGTCGACAGCCGCACCAGCTTTGCCCCGTTCGCATAGACCAGAAGCGGCACAGCCGTTACCAGACCCGCCCCAAGCAGCAGAGAGGTATCGGTAGAAAGCACACCAAAATGACCTGTTCCCGCAGCACCCAACCACGTCACATAGGCGAGCGCTGGAACCAGCAGGATCAGCACCTCCAACAGGAAGCCCTGGTTGGGGCCGATCGGCAGAGATCGCTTAAAGAACGCGTAGAACCCCCAGCTGACTGTCAATCCAAGCGCGGCCCAAGGCAACTCCCCGGCTTGAAGCACCAGCACCGCCACGCCCAGCGCTGCCAGCATCACCGCAACCCATTGCACGCGGGTCAACGGCTCGCGCAGCAATAGCGACGCCAACGCAATACTGAACAGCGGGTTGATGTAATAGCCAAGAGCGGCATCCAACGCATTACCGCTGGCGATCGCCCAGACATAGATCGCCCAATTGACCGAGATCAGCGCCGCCGTCAGGCAGGCCATGCCCAGCATCCGCGGATTGAGCAACGCCGCCTTTAGGTCATGCGTTCGCCCCAGCGCCACCAGCAACAGTCCCGCAATCGGGACCGACCAGATGATGCGATGCGCCACGATCTCCACCGGTGGGATATGTGCCAGCAGCTTCATGTAAAGCGGCAGGAACCCCCACAGCACATAGGCGGTGATCGCAAAGGCCAAACCCTTTGGTGTATCTGTGGTTTCGGGTGTTCCGGGCTGCATTGCGGCACCTGATTTGGTTCGGGCCCAGCCTTCGCCCGGATCGCGCCCAGAGTAAAGCGAACTTTACCGAGGGCAGGAATTCCTGCCCTGTCCATGCCAGCAGAACTGCCATAAACCTGACCGAAAGCAGTGCTATCGAGCCCCCTGAACCACCATCCCCGCCCCGGAAGGCTTTTCCATGAAAAACACGATATGCAGCGTTTCCCTAGTATCATTCGCCACCCTTCTGACACCCCAGATGGCCGCCGCAGATATCACCGCCCAGGATGTCTGGCAGAGCCAGAAAGATGTGCTAGCGGCTGTTGGCGGTGAGCTGAGCGGGGAAGTTTCGCGCGACGGCAACAGCGAAACGATTTCAGATGTTTCCATAGTGTTCGAGCTGCCATTCGAGCAAGGCCGGATTCAGATGACAGGGCTGAGCCTCAAACTGACCGAAAACGAAGATGGTAGCGTCAGTATCGCCTACCTCGAACCTGTTGTGATGGAATTGCAAGGGACGATCGAGGGCGAAGGCAGCGTTTCGGCGCAGGTCGGGATAGATGTCCTCAACGGCCTGACCGTCGCCAAAGGAGAGCCCTCGGATATCACATGGACCTATTCGGCAGATCAGGTGGCGCTGGAACTGCTGGACCTGTCAGGAAACATTCCCGAGACAGATGTCAGCGACTTTGCCGTTTCAGGCGTAATCGCGGACATCTCTGGCCAGACACGCATCCAGGTGGCGGAACAGATCATTTCAGAAACGTCTTCCACACTTGGTGCGCAGAATTTCGAATACCATTTCACTGATCAACTCGGCACCAAGACCGCAGCCACCGCCAAAGCCGATACCACCATCGCCGAGAGCGACCTCGTTCTGCCACGCGGTGGCATGGATATTATGAACCTGGCATCTGCACTGAAAGATGGTCTGAAGCTGTCGCTGACCTCCTCTACCACCGGATATGGCACGACCCAGACCGTTACAGTCGACGACGAGGTCCTCTCGGAACAATCCACGCAAAGCGCGTTGCAGGAAGTCAGCTATGCCTTCGATGCGGAAGGGATCAAGATGGACGGGTTGGCTCAGGACAGCCAGATGGAGTTCGTGCTGGCGCCGATTTTGCCCGCCCCGATCTCGGCCTCGATTGCCAACATATCTGGAACGTTGCAACTGCCCGTTTCTGCCGGTGAGGCACCGCAGGACGCGGAAATCGATATGGTGATGGACGGGCTGAGGATGGATGAAGCTCTGTGGTCGATGTTCGATCCGGATCAGGTGCTGCCCCGCACGCCTGCCAAGGTCGAATTGGGGCTGACCGCTCAGGTAAGGAATTTTGTCGACTGGCTAAACTTCCCGCAGGTTCAAAACGTTGTCGAGGCCGGCGAAAGACCCGTTGAACCGGTGGCAATGTCGCTGAACAGGCTGGACATCGATATGGCGGGCGCCAAGCTGACCGGGACCGGAGACCTTTCATTCGACAATGACGACACTGAAACCTATGGCGGTGTGCCGAAGCCGGTCGGTGGCTTTGATCTGACCCTGAACGGGATCAACACGCTGATCGACAATCTGATCTCGATCGGTCTGATACAGGATCAGGATGCGATGGGTGCGCGCATGATGCTGGGCATTGTGACAAATCCGGACCCGAGCGGGGACAAGGACGCATTGATCTCACAAATCGAGCTGACCGAAGACGGGCATATCCTGGCCAACGGCCAACGCCTGAAGTAACGGCTGCCTGAACATGCAAAAGGGGGCCGTTTCGGCCCCCCTTTTTGTGTCGTTACGCTTTCACGCGCTCCGATTTCGGGTCGTACATCGGCTTCAGCGAGGCTTCGGCCTGGACCTTTACACCGCAAACATCGATCTCATAGGTCGAGGCCAGCACGTCGGCGGCTTTCTCACCTTCGCAGGGCACATAACCCAGGCCGACAGCAGCCCCCAGCGTATGGCCGTAATTGCCAGAACTCAGGTAGCCCACATATTCGCCATCCCGCAGGATCGGCTCATTGTGGAACAACAGCGGTTCGGCATCGGCCAGTTTGAACTGCATCAGACGGTTCTTGGGGCCGTTTTCCTTGCGCTCGATCACGGCCTGCTTGCCGATGAAGTCACCGGGCTTACCCACCTTGACCGCAAAGCCCAGACCGGCATCGACCACGTGATCCTCGCAGGTGATGTCATGGCCGAAGTGGCGGAAACCCTTTTCGATCCGGGCGCTGTCCATCATGTGCATCCCGCAGAGTTTCAGGTCCATATCCTGCCCGGCCTCATGCAGCGTTTCGAACACATGCCCGGCCATGTCGGAAGAAACATAGACCTCCCAACCAAGCTCACCCACGTAAGTCACGCGGTGAACACGGGCCAGTCCCATGCCGATCTCGATCTCTTGCGCCGTGCCAAACGGGTTTGCATCGTTCGAGAAATCGGCTGGCGAGACCATTTGCAGCAGCTTGCGCGCGTTCGGGCCCATCACGGCCAACACGCCCTCACCTGCGGTCACGTCAGTGATGACCACGTTGAAATCGCCCTTGTGGCGCTCCATCCAGGTCTGATCGGCCAAGCGTGTCGCTGCCGGGGTGACCACCAGATAGGCCAGTTCGCTGAGGCGCGTGACTGTCACATCAGCTTCGATCCCGCCAGTGCGGTTGAGGAACTGAGTATAGACGATCTTACCGTTGGGAACCGAGTAATCGCCGCCACCGACATAGTTCATGAACGCTTCGGCGTCCGGCCCTTCGACCCTGATCTTGCCGAAAGAGGACATGTCATACATGCCAACGTTCTCACGGATGGCGCGGTGTTCGGCGGCAGAGTTCTCGAACCAGTTTTGGCGCTTCCAGCTATACTGATACTCCCGTTCCTGCCCCGCATTGGCAAACCAGTTGGCGCGTTCCCAACCCGCCAACTCGCCCATGACTGCACCCTGCTCCAGCAGATGGTGGTGAAACGGCGTGCGACGGACGCCGCGCGCAGTGGCCTTCTGGCGGTAGGGAAAGTGGTCGGCATAAAGCAGACCCAGCGTTTCCTTGGAGCGCTCGAAAAGGTATTTCTTGTTGCCCTGGAATGGCTGCATCCGGCTGATATCCACATCGCCCAGATCGAAGGGCTTTTCACCAGTATCCATCCATTCGGCCAGCGCCATGCCCGCGCCGCCCGCAGACTGGATACCGATGGAGTTAAAGCCTGCAGCCACCCAGACATTGTCCATTTCGGGTGCGAGGCCCAGGTGGTAGGCGTCGTCTGGCGTGAAGCTTTCGGGACCGTTGAAGAAGGTATGGATACCAGCCTCGGCCAGCAGCGGAACACGCTCGACGGCCTTTTCCAGGATCGGTTCGAAGTGATCGAAATCTTCCTGAAGCTGGTCGAATTCAAACGAGTCCGGAATACCGTCCATCGCCCAGGGCTTCGATTCCGGCTCAAAAGCGCCCAACAGAATCTTGCCCGCATCTTCTTTGTAGTAGGCGTATTCATCCGGCACCCGCAGCACCGGCAACTGAGTCATGCCCTCGATATTCTCGGTCACGATGTAGAAATGTTCGCAGGCATGCAGCGGAACATTGACCCCTGCCATACGGCCCACTTCATGGCCCCACATGCCCGCGCAATTCACCACCATGTCGCACTCGATGTGACCCGAGGCGCTGCCATCGTCGGCAACCCAATCGACACCGGTGACTTTGCGGCCCTGTTTGACGATCTCGGTAACCTTGGTGCGTTCCTTGACCACGGCACCGCCCTGGCGCGCGCCTTTGGCCAAGGCCAGCGCGATATTGGCCGGATCACCCTGCCCGTCCAGAGGCAGGTAGACCGCGCCTTTGACATCTTCCAGATTGATATGCGGATAAAGCTCCTGCACTCGCTCGTTGGAAATCTCTTCGACTTCGACACCGAAGGCCCGCGCCATGGCGGCCTGGCGGTAAATCTCTTCCTTGCGCTCTTCGGTCAGCGCAACCGTGATCGACCCGCAGCGTTTGAAGCCAGTGGCAACGCCGGTTTCATCCTCAAGCGAGCCGTAGAGTTCCTGGCTGTATTTCGCCAGCTTGGTCATGTTGGCGGTTGCGCGCAGCTGTGCGATCAGACCGGCGGCATGCCATGTCGTGCCGGAGGTCAGCTGCTTGCGTTCCAGCAGCACGACGTCCTTCCAACCCTTTTTGGTCAGGTGATAAGCGACCGAACATCCGATCACGCCCCCCCCGATGATGACAACACGCGCCTTGCTGGGAAGATCTGCCATGGTTTTATCTCCGATTCTGCCGTTGGCCTGTCTTGCCATGGATATACGGCGCGAAATCTGTCAAAAGCGTCAGTTCTTGCCGGAAATCAGGAATGATCCGGTATCCGGCGACGGCGACGGATCGCAAAAGGCGTGACTCCGAAGAAGCTCTTGTAGATGCCCGAAAATCCATTCGGAAATCCGCAGGCCAGGCCGACCTCGCGAATGCTCATTGTTGTGTTGAGCAGCAGATTGTTGGCCTTGGTCAGGCGCATTTCGCGATAAAAGCCGTTGGGTGTGGTGCCCAGAAATGTCCTGAACTTGCGCTCCAGCGACCGGTTCGACAGACCCAGCGTCCCGACCAACTCGTGAATCGCGATTGGTTCTTCGATATTGGCCTGCATGATCTTGATGCACTGATCCAGTTTCTCGTCGCCGGTGGTGGTGGACTTGATGCCCGAATAAGGCTGCGGCGAGGCATAGTCTCGAACGCGCTCATGCAGAAAGATGTCCGAAACCGCCATCATGGCCGCGCTGGACATGTGTCGCCCGATCAGTTCCAGCGTCACATCGATGGTCGACCCCATACCCGCGCAGGTCACCACCTGCCCCACTTGCGAAGCAAGTGCGTGACGCGCCTCTAGCGGCTCCATCCGTTCGCGCAAGATAAACGAATTCTCCCAATGAGTGGTGTGCTGCCCCGATTGGCCCCCGAAATCGCGAATATAGCGCGTCGCGGCTTCGGCAAGCAGAAAGACCTGCGCGCCACGATAGGTGTAATCCCGCACCATACGTCCCAGAGACAGCTCGGGGTGATCTGGGTCAGCATTGCCGATCACAAAGACATAATCGGCGCTGGCATTGCGGTCGAGTTTCAGTGTCTCGACAGTCGCGCCTGCGCGACAGGCAATCGGGCCGCCATTGCGCGATCGATAAAGCCACGAGAACTGTGTCTTGGGAAAGACCCGGTTCGCGGTGCGGATCACATCAACCACACCGGCAACCTCGGTCAGCACGAAACCATCCGCGACAATGACGTCGAAGTGGATGTTATGCGGCTCTGTGCCTGATGTGACCGACATGCTCTGCCAACCCTACACGATGTGATGACCGGCCGCGCTCAACCTGCGCGCCAGTTCGGCTATATGTGCTGGGCCGACCTCGCAGCAGCCGCCGACGATTGTTGCCCCCTGCGCGACCCAGCCCATCGCGTGGTCGGCGTAGGTTTCTGGCCCGAGATCCTGCCTCTGTTCCAAGGCGTCCACCGTGGGGGCATCTGCCAGAAACGCCTCACTTATTCGCGTGAACCCGTTGGCATAGGCACCGAAAGGTTTTCCAAAACCTTTGACTTCGTCAAGCGCTGCGGGGATCGCCTCGGGGCGCGAGCAGTTGATCAGAACTGCCTCGGGTTCAAAACGCGCGACCAGCGTGGCAACGTCAGATAGCTGCTCGCCCGAACGTAAGCGCGTGCCATCCTCATCCATCACTGTCAGCGCCAGCCACACGGGTTTGCCGCAGCCTCTGGTGCCCGATAGCGCGCCTTCTGCCTCCAGCAGCGATGAGACGGTCTCGATCAGAAACAAATCCACATGACCGCGCATCCGCGCCACCAATTCGCCGTAGCGCTCTTTGGCAAGCTCAACAGGCGGTTGCAGATCAGGTCGGTATGACGCCAGCAGCGGCCCCAACACGCCCGCGATCCGCCCTGCCCCATGCGCATCGCGCGCGGCCGCGGCCTGTTGGATCGCCGTATTGACCAGATGCAACAACTGATCGCCCAGCCCCACGCGGTCTAGTCTGCTAAGATGCAGCGCGTAGCTGTTGGTCGATGCTATGGTCGCGCCAGCTTGGAAATAGGCGGCATGCACCTCATTGACGAGGTTCGGATGGTCGATCATCACCTGCGTTGACCAGAGCGGGGTCGCACGATCACCGCTGCGTTTGACAAGCTCCTGCCCGATTGAGCCATCCAGGAGCGTTATCTCGCTCATGGGATCAGCACCAACTTGCCCGGATGGATCTTGGACTGGAAGTCCTCCTGTGCCTGCACGATGTCGCTGAGCGCATAGGTTTTTGAGACCAGCGGTTTGACCCGACCCTCGTTCATCAGGGTGACGAGGCGGCCGAATACTTCGGGCGGTTGGTGCGTGCAGCCATGGATGGTGATATCGCGCAGGTAGATCTCACGCAGGTCGGCCTCGACGATCGGGCCCGCGATTGCCCCCGAAACGGCATAGTGCCCGCCGGGTTTAAGCGTTCGGATCAGGTCCGGCCAGGCCGGACCGCCCACCACATCGATCACCACGTCAAAGCTGTCTTGCGGTGGCACCTCGGTACGATCAAGGGTCGCTGCCGCACCCTCACCCATGACCACCTCCGCCTTTGAGGAACTGGTGACGCCCGTGACTGCCGCGCCTTTCAGGGTCGCCAGTTGTACGGCGGCCAGGCCGACGCCGCCCGACGCGCCGGTGATCAGCACCTTGTGGCCGGATGTCACGCCCGCCCGCGTCAGAAGGTTCTCGGCGGTGCCATAGGCGCAGGGCATCGCGGCGATTTCGGTGTCGGTAAGCGGTGAGGCGCTGACATCGTAGAGGTCGTCCGCCTCGACCAGACAGAATTGGGCAAAGGCCCCGTCAACCTCTGACCCCAGCGCGATGAAACCGAAGGGATTGCCGGGGCGTGGACGAGGCAGGTTGATCGGGCAGGTCACACGCTGGCCCGGTTCGAACCCCGCATCCGATCCAACCGCCTCGATGATCCCGCAAAGATCGCCGCCCTGTATGCGCGGAAAACCCAGCGCGCCGCCCCAGCCACCCGCTTCGACCTGTTGATCAACTGCATCCGTCGCTGTGGTCACCTCGGAGGCATACCAGCCGATGCGGGTGTTGATATCCGTGTTGTTCACGCCGGCGGCAGCCACCCGAACCAGCACCTGCCCCGGTCCTGGGACCGGGACAGGAATGTCGTCGCGCCACTCCAGCGCCTCTGGCCCGCCATGGCGGGTCAGATAGACACCGGACATGGTCGCGGGTCGGCTCATGCGCGCAGACGCTCGTTTTCCGGATCCCAAAGCGGAGCGTCGGTTTGCACCACGGCCTTGCGACGCTCGCCGTAGATTTCGACCTCCAACTCGGTGCCCGGTGCAGCCAGTTCGGCGCGTACGACGCCCAGCGCGATGGACTTGTTCACGCGGTAGCCATAGTTGCCGGATGTTGTCTCGCCCACCACTTCGTCACCCTTGAACACGGTGGACATGTAAGGCGCGTCGGCGTCGCCGGCATCAATGACCAGCGTGACAAAGCCCTTTTTCGAACCCTGCTGCTTTTCGGACAACAACGCGGCCTTGCCCGGGAAGTCCTGTGGCTTGTCGAGTTTGACGAAGCGGCCCAGACCGGCCTCGAACATCGAATAGTCCGTGGACAGATCGCCCTTCCAGGTCCGGTACCCCTTTTCGATCCGCATGGAATCGAGCGCAAACATCCCGAACGGTGTCGCACCCGCGTCGCGGATTGCGGTATAGACCTCTGCCGCGTTCTGCGTCGGCACATGTACCTCCCAGCCCAACTCGCCCACGAAGGAGACGCGCGCCAGTATGGCGTCATGTCCGGAAACCTTGGCCGATTGTAGGCTCAGCCAGCTCGCGCCGAGATCGGCGTCAGAAAGGCTCGCGAACAAGTCGCGCGACTTCGGACCGGTTACCAGCATAGTGGTGTAGTCGCGGGACACATCCGAAAGCTCCAGCGTTTCAGGCAGGTTGCGCCAGAGCAGTTCGAAATCGTGCCATTGCGCGACGGCTGCAGTCATCAGGGTGAAGTCATCTTCGCCATGACGGATGCAGGACATCTCGGTCACGATGCGGCCGCGATTGTCCGTCAGGTAGATCAGATTCATCCGGCCAACCTTGGGCAGCGCGCCCGCGACAGTGCCGCGTAGCCATTCCGCCGCACCCTCGCCCTTGAGTGTAAAGCGCGAGAAGCCGCACATGTCGATCACACCGACGCCATCACGCACCGCCTCGACCTCTTCCTTGACGCGGATCGCCCAGGGGCCTTCACGCAGCCAGGTCTCGGTCGCCGCCTCTGTGGTGTCGTCGCCGTCCTTGGCGAACCAGTTGGCGCGCTCCCAGCCATTGTAGGCGCCCATCTGACCACCATCGGCCACCAACCGGTCATGGTTGGGCGACAGTTTCTTGTTGCGTGCGGCGGGCCATTCGTGATGCGGGAAATGCATCGCGTATTCGTGGCCATAGGTTTCCAGCGCCTTCTTGAGGCAGAAGTCGAAATCCGCGTGCTCGGTATAGCGGCGGCTGTCGACAGCCCACATGTCCCACTCGGTTTCACCTTCGGTGATCCATTCGGCCATAACCTTGCCCGCGCCACCGGCTTGCACGATACCAAAGGTGAAGCTGTGCGCCTCGAACGCGTTTTTGACGCCAGGCATCGGACCCATAAGCGGCAGCCCGTCGGGCGCATATGGGATCGGGCCATTGATCACGCGGCCGACGCCGGACGTACCCAGGAGCGGCACGCGGCCCATCGCGTCCTCAATGTACCATTCCAGACGTTCCAGATCGTCGGGATAGAGTTGGAACGAGAAATCGTGCGGCATCGGATCATCCTCGGTGACCCAATGTGCTTTGCAGTTCCGCTCGTAGGGCCCGAGATTCAGCCCGTGCTTGTCTTGACGCAGATAGTAAGAGCTGTCGACGTCGCGGATCATCGGAAGCTTCTTACCGTTTTCCTTGGTCCAGGCCTCGATTTCGGGAATTTCCTCGGTCAGGAAATACTGGTGCGACATGACGGTCAGGGGCACGTCGCGGCCACCATAGGGCTTGAACCATTCACCGACGCGTTTTGCGTAGTAGCCCGCGCAGTTCACGACGAACTCCGCCTTGATGTCGCCCTTGTCGGTGTGAACGACCCATTCGTCACCCTCACGGCTGACACCGGTGGCCGGGCAGAAGCGTTGGATGTTGGCGCCCAGATCACGCGCACCCTTGGCCATGGCCTGGGTCAGCTGCGCGGGGTCGATATCCCCGTCGAGCGGATCCCAGAGCGCACCTTCGATGTCGTGGGTTTCCAGGAACGGATAGTAATCCTGCAACTGGTGCGGCTCCAGCATCTCAAGCGGCAGACCCTGATAGCGGCCCATCCCGGCGACGCGCTCAAACTCCTGCATACGCTCCTTGGTATGGCCCAGACGCAGCGCGCCAGTGACGTGGTAGTTCATCGGATAATCCACGTCATCAGCCAGCGTGCGGTACATCTCCAGCGAATAACGCTGCATGTTCATGACCGACCACGAGGCCGAGAAGTTCGGACAGTTGCCCGCTGCGTGCCAGGTCGACCCGGCGGTCAACTCGTTCTTTTCCAGCAGGACGCAATCGGTCCAGCCCGCCTTTGCAAGGTGATAAAGCGTCGAGACGCCCACCGCGCCCCCGCCGATGATGACCACGCGTGCCGTTGTCGGAAATTCAGCCATTTTCTAGTTCCCATTTACTGTGCCCGTTGGGGCAGGTCGTCTGTGATGTCATAGTAATCCCCCTTGTCCGCCACGAAGATGTGGCGGTTCAGGGTCAGTCCGGTGGGCGTGTCGAACGCCCCCATGGAAATTGAAATCGTGTCCTCGTCCAGGTGCTGCCAGAACAGGAACGACCCGCAATGCTTGCAAAACCCTCGGCGGGCCGTCTCAGAGGCGCGGAACCAGCCAAGCGTGTCGCTGGCGGTGAAACTCAGGTTGTCCTGATGGGTCTCGGTCGACGACCAGTGATGACCCGACTGCTTGCGGCATTGGCTGCAATGACAGGCAGAAGGCGGCGTGAGTGCCCCGTCAATGGTGAAGGCCACCTGACCGCAAAGGCACGATCCCTTGTACATCGCTCTACCCCTTCGCCGTGGGGCTGCTGCTGGTGCCCAGCAACAACCCGTAGATGATGAAACAGCCCGCCATGATGCGGCGCACCCAGATATTGAACACCGCACCCAATGCGGCGCGGCCCATAAGGGCCCCCAAAAGGGTGAACCCGGTGTAGCTGAAGGTGGTGATGACCAGCGCGGTGGGCATGATCACCCCCATCTGTTGCCAGATCGGCACGTCGGGCTGCACGAATTGTGAAAAGGCGGCCAGGTACCCGGCGACACTTTTAGGGTTGATCGTGGCAACGGCCAATGCATGTAGATAGACGTGGCGCGCAGGACGTTCGGCGGCGGGCGCAGGCCTGGTTGCATTCATCCAGCCCCGAACACCGAGCCAGATCAGGAACCCTGCGCCAATCAGCTTGGCGACAAAAAACCCGGTGGGCGACGCCGCGATCAGCGCCGTGACACCCAGCGCCGACAGGACCAGGAACGCACTGGCCTGAGTCAGGATGGCCAAAACACCGATCATCGCCCTGCCAAACGGCAGGCTCATCCCGTTGGAGTTGCAATTGACTGCGTTTGGGCCCGGCGTGGTCACGAAGACCACCCAGAACAATGCGAATATGGTCCAAGCCTCGAAACTCATTTAATACACCGGCGGGGCGATGACCCAGACCGCCACGGCGGGCGTGTCATAGGGGTTGGCCCAGTGATAGGTTTCTTCCTTGACCCGGAAACTGTCGCCCGGCCCGACGGTGAATTTTTGCGCCCCAATGGTCAGATCGAGCCGGCCCGAAACCATATAGCCCACCTCCTGCGTTGGCCGACTGGCGGGTTTCTGCATCCGCGAGCGCGGCTGAAAGGTGGAATGCACCATCTCGAAATCATCTGTCAGATCGGGCGAGAGCAGCTCTTCGATCAGCCCCTCTTCGCCCGAACCCATCGGGCGACGCGACCCGGCGCGCACCACGTAACCCTGTTCATCGGCGGGTGCGGCGGAATGGGCAAAGAGCATCGACATCGGCACGCCCAGGCATTCAGCGATCTGGCGCAGGTCCGAGATCGTGGGCTCTGACATGTCCCGTTCGACCTGGCTGAGCCAACCGACCGAGCGATCCAACTTGGTGGCAATATCGGACAATGTCAGACCACGCGCCTTGCGCAAGGCGCGGATATCGACCCCCAATGTCGCACGCTGCGGGGCCTGGTCGTTCACTTGTCCCTCCGTCAACTTCGTGAAATTTTTGATCCGTTTTTCATGTAGCGCTGATTCCGTGAAAATTCCAAGTGTTTTTTCATTGCGCTCGAAAATCCGCCGGCGGTATCACTGGCAAATGTGGTATGTGGTGTTTTTCCTGTGGGCCATTAACGGGCTGACTCTCGCGCTGTTCGGTTGGGACAAGCTCTGTGCCCGGCGTAGAAAATTGCGCGTGCCTGAACGAAGATTGCTTTGGTGTGCCGCCTTGGGCGGCAGCCCGGCAGCCTTGCTGAGCCGCTGGATCTTTCGTCACAAAACTCGCAAGCACAGGTTCACACTATGGCTGCTCGGGATTTTCGGGGTGCAGGTGCTGGTCGGCTACCTTGCTGCGACCGGCGGATGGGGTTTCGGATAAGGGCCCAAAACCGAAAGCGGCAGAACACCGGCGCATCTGAACCATCCGGCAAATTTCCTTTTTTTGACCATTTTGTATATATTCGGCACTTGTCTTGTTAACGAGAGAGGAGAGTGTTTTGCCACCCAAGTCTAAGCAAACAATGATCGGCCTAGAGGCAAAGAAAAGCGCGGCAACGCTGAGGAAGCTTCTGCAACTTCAACTGGAGATCGAAAAGCTGGCGAAGGCCAAGACCGACAATCCAAAGGCGATCAGCCAAAAAGTCGCCATGTCAAAAAAGCTCTACCAGTCAGCCTGGAAGTCGATGGAAGTAATGATCAAGATTGATGGCCACTGAGCCGAAAAGGCCTAATGACATATTGGACTTTCTTGGTGCACTTAAGGCGAAGTAACGGCTCCGGCGCAGTTTCGACCGATCACTTTGCCCGAAAATTCGGCATCTTCCGTTGACCGATTGCCGCTGACTAGCTGTCAGAAAAAACCTGAGACAATATTGCATCCAGTTGCGATGCGTCTTCGCTATCAAATGCGTCAGGCTGATCGCTATCGATATCGAAAACCGCTATTGTCTCGCCTGTTGCGTCGCGCACCGGTATTACCAGTTCTGACCGGGTGGAACTGGCACAGGCGATGTGGCCATCGAAGGCCTCTACGTCAGCGACAAGCTGAACCTCACCAGTCCGGGCAGCCGCACCGCAAACCCCTCGCGAGAACGGGATGACCAGACAACCATGACCTCCCTGATAGGGGCCGATCTTGAGTAATTCCGGCTCGGTCACCCGATAGAATCCGGTCCAGTCAAACCGGTCGTCCGAATGATGCACTTCGCACGCAATCGTCGCCATCAAAGCAACCGTGTCACGCTCGCCCTCGGTCAGGGCAGCGATAGTCCGGGCCAACTCTCGGTAGTCTGCGCGCATCTCTTTTGCTCCCCTGTCGTGCGGCGCTCAGGCATCGAATATGCGGCGCAGCCAATTCGCAGTTTCGTCCACCGCGTCGTTGCCTTGAGGGATCACTTTGGTCAAGGACATAAAGGCATGGATCTGACCGGGATAGTTCAACAACTCGACCTGCACGCCACTATCCGTAAGCTTGGTCGCATAGTCCTGCGCATCATCCCACAGCGGGTCATGACCACCGGCGATGATCAGGGCCTCGGGCTGGCCGGGAAACGTTTGCGACAGGATCGGTGAAACACGCGGATCCAGCCGATCCTGATCTTCGGGGAGGTAGAGATTCAGAAACCAATTGATACGCGTCGCAGGCAGCAGGGGCTGATCCCGCAAATCCCGCATGGACGGCGTCGCGAGACGCGCATCCACGCCGGGATAGATCAGCAGTTGGGCACGCGGCAGCACCTCTTCGGCGGTCATAAGATCGTGCATCAGGGCAGCGGTCAGGTTGCCGCCCGCGCTGTCGCCACCCACCACAAGCTGAGCCGGATCAATCGCGATTTCAGTCGCGCCCGCAACCAGTGCCCTATAGCAGGACAGGATATCATCCGGCGCGGCGGGGAAAGGGTGCTCTGGCGCGAGACGATAGTCATAGGCGATCACGCGGATGCCCGCCTGTTCCGCCAGCGCCCCGCAGAGCCCGTCATGCGTTTCGATCCCGCCCTGAATCCAGCCACCGCCGTGCAAATAGATCAGCGTGGGCTGAGCGGCCCGCATATCGATGCCCTCGGGCACATAGACGCGCGCGGGTCGATCCTCATCCGCTCCGGGCAGTGTGACATCCGATTTTGCGATTCCGCCGGGACAGGGCTTTCCGAACTTTTCAGCCATCGCTGCAAGCTGACGGCGGCTTTCTGCGACCGGCGGCAGTTCATTGGGGTCCCGCAGCAGCGCCACCAGATCGCTGACCGCTTGTGCTTTGGCGTCGATCGCGCGACCGGCTACTCTCGCGCGCCGTCCTGAATATATCAATGCAACCAGTGGTTCGGGCATCAAAACCTTGATGAACCCCAACAAAATTCTCACCTTCCGCATTTCGCATCGCCTCCCCGCCGCTGCGAAAGGTTGCGCCAATCGCCTGCCGGGCAACAAGCGCTACGCCACGTCACCTGACTGGCGTGGCTAGATGCGCTCGATCGCGATGGCGGTCCCCTCGCCGCCGCCGATGCAGATCACGGCGATGCCCCGCTTCAGATCCCGTTTTTCCAGTGCGTTAAGCAGCGTAACCATGATGCGTGTGCCCGAGGCACCGATTGGATGGCCCAGCGCACAGGCACCGCCATTCACGTTTACCTTATCACGCGACAGACCCATTTCGTGCATGAAGGCCATTGGCACCACGGCAAAAGCCTCGTTCACTTCCCACAGGTCGACGTCATCCTTGACCCAGCCCAGACGGTCGAGCAGCTTTTGCGCCGCCGGAACAGGCGCGGTGGTGAACCAGCCCGGGGCCTGCGCGTGGCTCGCATGACCTAGTATGCGCGCACGCGGCGTCAGACCCTGCGCGGCAGCTGCTTCGGCCGAGGTCAGTACCAGCGCGGCTGCCCCGTCCGAGATCGAAGAGGCATTTGCCGCCGTCACCGTTCCGTCCGGTCGGAAGGCCGGTCTCAGGGTTGGTATCTTGTCTGGACGTGCGCTCTTGGGCTGCTCGTCGTCGGCGCTGACGGTTTCGCCCTTGCGAGTTTTCACGGTCACCGCCGCAATCTCACCGTCAAACGCCCCGCTTTCTTGCGCCGCCAAAGCATTCGACAGCGATTGCAGTGCGTATTCATCCTGCGCTTCGCGGGTGAACTGATACTTCTCGGCGCAATCCTCGGCGAATGTGCCCATCAACCGACCCTTGTCATAGGCATCTTCGAGCCCGTCGAGGAACATGTGGTCGATCACCTGACCATGCCCGATCCGTTCGCCACCGCGCATCTTGGGCAAGAGGTAGGGCGCGTTGGTCATGCTCTCCATCCCGCCCGCGACCATCGTGTCGGCATGGCCAAGTGCGATCTGGTCGAAGGCCATCATCGCCGCCTTCATGCCCGAACCGCACATTTTGTTAAGTGTTGTTGCTGGTACATCTTCGCCCAAACCCGCCGCAAATCCCGCCTGCCGCGCCGGGGCCTGCCCCTGACCAGCCGGCAGAACGCAACCCATCAGCACTTCGTCGACCGAGTTTAGCCCGGCCCCCTCAAGTGCCGCGCGAATAGCGACACCGCCCAGCGCCGGGGCAGTCATCGACTCGAATACCCCCTGAAACCCACCCATGGGCGTCCGGGCCGCACCTGCGATCACCACCTCTTTCATGAACTTTCTCCTAATTTGACGCAGCTTGAATACCGAATGGTAAGATTTGGCGTCTAGCGTATTTCTACCTACAGCTCGCAAAAAAGGGGAGTTTCGGACATGAGCCTGAGCAGCACCGTCGCCGGTGATGCGCGCATCATCACCGTCAGCGCCGACCGGATCGATGCCGCCATGGCCATCCAGTTCAAGGAGGACATGCGCACGCAGACTGCTGACGCAACCGGGCGGGTCATTCTCGATCTCTCTAAGGTCGAATTCATCGACTCCAGCGGCCTTGGCGCAATCGTGGCATCGATGAAACAGCTCGGCGATGGGCGAAAGCTGGATCTGGCCGGGCTGACCCCGATTGTCGAAAAGGTCTTTCGCCTGACCCGGATGGACACGATTTTCGACCTGTTCCCAACACTCGACGCCGCACTGTCGACGGAGCCAAGGTGAGACAGGCGGGTGGAACGGGACCGGGCCACTGAACAACTGCGCCTGAGCGTGATCGCCACCCCGCTGGCAGCGCGTCAGGCGGTGAGCGACATCTGCAACCATGTCGCGAAGCCGGGCGTCGCGCCCGCGCGGATGGAAGATATCCGCATTGCGCTCACAGAGGCGCTCAACAACATTGTTGAGCATGCCTATAGCCCACGCGCGCCCGGCCGCATCCGGGTCAGCATCTACGCAGCCTCCAAGGTGGTTGAAATCGGGTTGTCCGACTTTGGCACGCCACTGCCGCTTCGAAACCTGTCCGCCCGCACTTTGCCTCCACCCGACCCCCAAGACTTGCCGGAAGGCGGATTTGGTTGGCATCTGATCCGGACGCTTGCTGATCAGATCGCGTATGAAAGGAGAGAGGGTTGCAATCATCTCAGCCTGCGTTTCAACCTGCCCGAACACAACGCAAGCGTGTCACAATAAAGTCCCATTCATTCCGCAGTGCCGCCGCAAACGCGCGCGATACAATCCCTGTAGCTGCATAAAGCTTCCCTCGGTGCCGCGTGTAACAGCCCCCACCCTGAACGCGGTACCGAGGAACCTTCCCCCCCAAGACACCCGATTGCACACCGCCCATACCAATAGCGGCTCGCACCCCGATCCCGTATGATCCGGACACTGGACTGTTCCAGACAGCGAATTGTTCCTTGTCGAAACAATGCGCACGCGCAGGCTTCGCCATTGCAATGAGGCGCCACTTGGTTAGCATCGCTCCAGTGAAGCGGGGATCGCGCCGGTTGCCGGTGCAACACATACCGCACGCCCAGGGAGTTTGAATTCATGACAAAAGTTACAACGGCCCTTGCCATCGCAACCAGTCTGTTCGCGCTTGCGACAACAACCGCGTCAGCGGAAAAGCTCACCATCGGACTGGCTTCGGAACCGACGGCGATGGACCCTCATTTCCACAATCTCGGCCCCAACAATGCCATAGCGTTCCACATCTTCGACCGGCTGGTTGCGCAGGACGAGAAACAGAACCTGACGCCGGGCCTGGCGGTTTCATGGGAACCCATCGATGATCTGACATGGGAGTTCAAGCTGCGTGAGGGCGTAACGTTCCATGATGGCAGCCCTTTCAACGCCGACGACGTGATCTGCACCATCACTCGCGCGCCGGATGTGCCGAACTCACCATCCAGCTTCGGCGCCTACCTCAAAGGCAAGTCCGCAGAAAAAGTCGATGACTATACGGTGCATATCAAGACAGCCGAGCCTTACCCGCTAATGGCGAACGATATCTCGACCATCCCGATCATCTCAGACGGTGCTGGGTGCAACGCGACCACCGAAGAGTTCAACGCAGGCACCGCCGCCGTGGGCACCGGCCCGTTCAAGTTCGGCAACTACAAGCCGGGCGAGAGCATTACCATGATGCGCAATGACGACTATTGGGGTGACGTTCCCGCGTGGACCGAGGTGGAGTTCCGCCCGATCAAATCCGGCCCCAGCCGGGTTGCGGCCCTGCTGGCAGGGGATGTGGACATGATCGCAGGTGTACCGACCACCGATATCACCACTCTTGAATCGAATGACGACATCCAGCTCAGCCAGGGTGTGTCGAACCGGGTCATCTATCTGCATCTGGACCAGTTCCGGGAGAATTCGCCCTTCGTGAAAGGCAATGACGGCAGCGACATCAAGAACCCGCTGATGGCCCAGAAAGTCCGCAAGGCGATCTCGATGGCGATAAACCGCGACGCCATCGTGGACCGGGTGATGGAAGGCGTGGCGCTGCCCGCCGGTCAGTTGCTGCCTGAGGGGTTTTTCGGAGTATCGGACAAGCTTGAGCCGGTAGCCTATGACCCCGAAGGCGCCAAAGCGCTGCTAGCCGAGGCGGGTTATCCTGACGGTTTCCAGCTGACCATTCATGGGCCCAATGACCGCTACATCAACGACGCCAAGATCGCCGAGGCGATCGGCCAGATGCTGACACGGATCGGGATCACCACTTCGGTCGAAACCATGCCGCGTTCGGTTTATTTCGGTCGCGCCTCCAAGGGCAGCCCCGACGGTCTTCCGGAATTCAGCTTTATCCTCGTCGGCTGGGGCGCGGGCTCGGGCGAGGCTTCATCGCCGCTCAAGTCGCTGGTTCATACTTATGACAAAGACAAGGGTTTCGGCTCGTCAAACCGAGGCCGCCATTCCAGCGCCGAAATCGACGCGGTGATCGAAGAAGCGCTGCGCACGGTCGATGACGCCAAGCGACAGGAACTGCTGGCGCAGGCGACCGAGATGGCAATCGAAAACGTGGCTATCATCCCGACCCATTTCCAGGTGAATACCTGGGCGGCAAAGAAGGGTCTGGAATATATCCCACGCACCGATGAATACACCTTTGCGACAGGTGTCGTGAAGCAGTAAGCGCTTGTGCCGGGCCGCGATCTGCGGCCCGGCACACTGACCGGCAGGGCGTTTTCCCATGACAGTTTTTATCATCAGGCGACTGATGCAGGCCCTTCTTGTGGTGTTCCTGATGTCGGTGATTGTGTTTTTCGGCGTCAATGTGATCGGCGATCCGGTGCATATGCTGATCAGTCCCGACGCCGATCAGGCCGACATCGAGGCAACGATACGCCGGCTCGGGCTCGACAGGCCGATCTGGGAGCAATACCTGCTTTTCATCAGTGGCGCAGCGCAGGGCAATCTAGGCAACTCTTTCATCTTCGGGGAACCCGCGCTCAAGCTGATCTTGCACCACATGCCCGCCACGCTAGAGCTGGCCTTCAGCGCGCTATTTCTGGCGGTTGCAGTTGGGGTCCCGCTGGGGCTCTATGCCGGTCTTTATCCCGACAGCCCGCTCTCCAAAGGCATCATGGCGGGTTCGATCCTTGGCTTTTCGCTGCCCACCTTCTGGGTCGGGCTGATGCTGATCATGCTCTTTGCGGTGGAACTGGGCTGGCTGCCGTCGACTGGGCGTGGCGATACCGGACATATCCTGGGCATCGAGACCAGCCTCGCCACTCGCGATGGCCTGTCGCATATCCTGCTGCCCGCTATGAATCTGGCACTGCTGAAAATCTCGCTTGCGATCAGGCTTACCCGCGCGGGGGTGCGCGAGGCGATGGGGCAGGATTACGTCAAATACGCGCGCGCCAAGGGGCTTTCGACACGCCGCATTGTGTTTATTCATGTGCTCAAGAACATCATGATCCCGGTGGTTACCGTAATGGGTCTGGAGTTCGGCAGCCTGATCGGTTTCTCGGTGGTAACGGAATCGATCTTTGCCTGGCCCGGAATGGGCAAGCTGCTGATTGACGCGATCCTGCAACTCGACCGGCCGGTTGTGGTGGCTTACCTGATGATCATCGTGCTGTTCTTTGTCCTCATCAACCTGATCGTGGACATCCTTTACTCCATCCTCGACCCGAGGGTGCGCCTGCAGGATCAGGGCACATGACCGACACGATCGCCCCAGAAACGCCAACCCAGACCGCCAGGGTAGAAACTCCCTTTCGTCGCTTCGCCGCGGAGTTTTTTGAAAGCCGCATCGCGACCGTGGCGCTCTGCCTGCTGGGCATCATCATCGTGCTGGCCCTGCTGGCCCCGTGGATCACCCCGCAGAACCCCTATGATCTGGCACAGGTCGATGTGTTGGACGGGCGGCTGCCGCCGGGGTCCGAGGCGTTTGCCGGCTATACCATGTGGCTGGGCTCGGACGGGTCGGGGCGCGATCTGTATTCAGCGATCCTTTACGGGCTGCGCATCTCGCTTTCGGTTGGAGTCGCGTCGGGTATCATCGCGCTGATGATCGGCATGGCAATCGGCTTGCTGGCGGCCTATGCCGGTGGCCGGACCGAAACCATCATCATGCGGGTGGTCGACCTGCAACTTTCCTTCCCTGCAGCGCTGGTGGCACTGATGCTGGTGGCCATTCTTGGCAAGGGAATCGACAAGATCATCCTGGCGCTGGTGGTGGCGCAATGGGCCTATTACGCGCGCACCGTGCGCGGCACCGCACTGGTCGAGCGCAACAAGGAATATGTCGAGGCCGCGCAATGCCTTGGCCTGTCGCGATTGCGTATCGTATTCCGCCACATCCTGCCCAATTGCCTGGCGCCACTCATCGTGGTGGGGACAGTGCAGACCGCCCACGCGATCTCGCTTGAGGCTACGCTGTCTTTCCTTGGCGTGGGTCTGCCTCAGACAGAGCCCTCTCTCGGGGTGCTGATCGCCAACGGGTTCGAATACATGCTGTCGGGCCGCTACTGGATTTCGGTTTTCCCCGGTCTTGCGCTGCTGCTGACAGTGGTGTCGATCAACCTAGTCGGCGACCAATTGCGCGACGTGCTGAACCCGAGGCTGAAGAAATGAGCGACGTGTTGGAGGTTGTTGGGCTGCGCACCCATTTCTTCACCCATGCCGGGGTGGTCAAGGCGGTGGACGGCGTCGATTTCACCGTGCGCAAGGGCGAAGTGATGGGATTGGTGGGCGAATCGGGGTCCGGCAAATCGATCACCGGGTTTTCGATCCTTGGCCTGATCGATCCGCCGGGGCGTATCGTTGACGGCTCGATCCGATTCAACGGGGCCGAGATCGCCAGTGCGCCGGAGCCGGAACTGCAAAAGCTGCGCGGCAACCGGATCGCGATGATCTTTCAGGACCCGATGATGACGCTGAACCCGGTCCTGCGCGTCGACACCCAGATGATCGAGGCGATCCTGGCGCATGAGGACATCCCCCGCCAGACCGCCTGGGAACGCAGCCGCGATGCGCTGGGGCTGGTCGGCATCCCCTCGCCGGAGGAACGGTTGCGCGCCTATCCGCACCAACTGTCAGGCGGGATGCGGCAGCGAGTGGCCATCGCCACCGCCTTCCTCAACCGCCCCGACCTGATCATCGCGGATGAGCCGACCACAGCGCTGGATGTCACCATTCAGGCCCAGATCATTCACGAGGCGCAGAAGCTGACCCGTCAGACCGGCACCGCGATGATCTGGATCACCCATGATCTGGCAGTGGTCGCGGGTCTCGCCGACACTATCTCGGTCATGTATGCCGGGCGCATCGTCGAGCAGGGCAAGACCGATGACGTGATAGACCGCCCCTTGCATCCCTATACCGTAGGCCTGCTCGGCTCTGTGCCATCAGCCAACAAGCGCGGCCAGCGGCTCTATCAGATTGAAGGGATGACACCCAATATGCTGGCGATGCCAAAAGGTTGCGCCTTTGCGCCCCGGTGCCGAGCCGCCGCGCCAGATTGCGCGACCGCCCCAGAGATCACAAAGACTGATGGGCGGCGGCTTCGTTGCCATCACCCTCAGATCGCAGAGGCTGCAACATGACAGCACCGCTACTCGAAATCCGGGGCGTCTCGAAACGGTTCACCAAACGGCTGGACGTTGCAGGCAAGATCGCCCGGCGTCTCGGTTCGAAGATCAGGGAAGAGACAGTGCATGCGGTCGATGCCGTCGATCTCAACATCTCCCCGGGCGAGGTGCTGGGGTTGGTCGGTGAATCCGGTTGCGGGAAATCTACCCTGGGCCGTGTGGTAGCGGGAATTCATGCCGCAAGCGATGGTCAGGTGCTCTATGGCGGCAAAGACATTGCTACCTTGTCGGGCGCCGAGAAACGAGCGGCGACTCTCGCAATTCAGATGATCTTTCAGGACCCGTTCGCAAGCTTGAATCCTCGTATGCGAGTTGAGGATATTATCGGCGAGGCCCCGCGTGTGCACGGGCTGATCTCTGCTTCCGATACGTCAGACTACGTGGACGAAGTTATGGGCAAGGTCGGGCTGGATCCGTCACTGAAACGCCGCTATCCGCACCAGTTCTCGGGCGGGCAACGACAAAGGATCGGCATCGCCCGCGCCCTTGCCGTAAAGCCGAAATTCCTGGTCTGTGACGAGGCCATCGCCGCGCTGGATGTGTCCATTCAGGCGCAGGTCATAAACCTGTTCATGGATCTGCGTGAGGAACTGGGCCTGACCTACCTGTTTATCAGCCATGACCTGAGCGTGGTCGAACATATCGCCGACCGGGTGGCGATCATGTATCTGGGCAGGATCGTCGAGAGCGCGCCAACCGAAGAGCTTTTTGCCGCACCCAAACATCCCTACACCAAGGCGCTTTTGGCCGAGGCCCCGCGTCTGGATCAGCGCAAGCGCGATTTCGCCCCGATCGAGGGCGAGATCCCCTCACCGCTTGACCCGCCGCCCGGCTGCCATTTCAACCCGCGCTGCCCGCTGGCGCGCGATGATTGCCGCGCGCAGCGCCCAATGCTTGAAGCCATTTCACCGACCCGCACCGCGGCCTGCCACCACTGGCGCGAGACTTAAGGCCGTGCGACCGCCTCAGACGAAGCGGTTCACATAGTTTTCCAGCATTTCCTGACGGCCCGAGCGCGGTTCGGGGTTGATCCCCTCGGCCAGAACCCGTTCGGTGATGCTGGCGAGATCACTGTCCAGCATAGCCTGCGCCTCGGTCCCGGACCATCCCGCGTAACGGTCGATCAGAGCCTGTTCCAGCCCGCCGTCTTCGATCATCGCAGCAGCGGCTTTCAGACCCCGCGCACAGATATCCATCCCGCCGACATGGGCCGCGATCAAGTCTTGCGGGTCCAGCGACTGGCGGCGCAGCTTGGCGTCAAAATTGGTGCCGCCGGTGTCGAACCCGCCCGCCTTGAGGATGTGATAATATGCCAGTGCCACTTCGGGCGTGTTGTTGGGGAACTGATCGGTGTCCCAGCCTGACTGGTAGTCGTTGCGGTTCATATCGATGGAACCTAGCATACCCTCTGCCACAGCAACCGCGATCTCATGTTCGAAACTGTGGCCGGCCAGGATCGCGTGACCCTGTTCAAGGTTCAGCTTCACCTCGTCCTCCAGCCCGTATTTGCGCAGGAAACCAATGCAGGTGGCGGCGTCGAAGTCATATTGGTGTTTTGATGGCTCCTGCGGCTTCGGCTCAACTAGAATGGCACCCTTGAACCCGATCTTATGCTTGTAATCGACCACCATATTCAGGAACCGGCCCATGTGGTCCAACTCCTGTGTCAGATCGGTGTTGAGCAGCGTCTCGTACCCTTCGCGCCCGCCCCAGAGCACGTAGTTCTGCCCGCACAGCTTGTGCGTGGCATCCATGCAGCTTTTGACCGTGGCCGCCGCAAAGGCAAAGACATCCGGATCGGGGTTGGTCGAGGCCCCCGACATCCAGCGGCGATGGCTGAACATGTTGGCCGTGCCCCAGAGCAGACCGGTTTTGCTGCCCTCCATCTTTGTGCCGATATAGTCGGTGATCTCCTCCAGCGTCGCGAGGTTGACGGCAAAGCTGCCTTGCTCGGGCCGGACATCCGCATCATGCCAGCAGAAAAAGGGCACGCCCAGCAGATCGAACATCTCGAAGGCAACATCGGCCTTCAGCTTTGCACGCCCCATGTCGTCCTGTGGGTGCCAGGGGCGGATGAAGGTTTGACCGCCAAAGGGATCACCGCCCTCCCAGGCGAAGCTGTGCCAGTAGGCGACGGCAAAGCGCAGGTGGTCTTCCATCCGCTTGCCCAACACAACCTCGTCGGGGTTGTAGTGGCGGAAGGCAAGCGGATTGGTGCTGCCTTCGCCCTCATAGGTGACTTTCTCGATACCCTCGAAGAATCCGGTACTCATTCCGCGGTTCCTTTATTCACTGTCTGGAAAGAGGCTCAGGCCGCCTCTTCCCCCGGTTTCTTGCCCAGAATGATCATCGACAGCAGGTCGTCGTCGGTGACATCGTCGATCTCGACCGTGCCGACCAGCTGACCGTTCTTCATCACGCTGGCACGATCACAAAGCTCCATCACCGCATGCACGTCATGGTCGATCAGGAAGATGCCGATCCCATCCGCCTTGAGCTGCTGGATCAGTTCCGCGACCATCTGGGTCTCATGCGGGCCAAGCGCTGCCGTGGGTTCGTCCATGATCAGAACCTTGGCGTTGAAATAGACCGCACGCGCGATGGCGACCGACTGGCGCTGACCGCCCGACAAGGCCGAAACCGGCTCATTGAACTTCTGGAAGTTCGGGTTGAGGCGTCCCATGATCTTGCGGCATTCGGCCTCCATCGCGGAATCGTCGACCAGACCCAACGGTGTCACCAACTCGCGACCCAGAAACAGGTTCGAGGCCGCGTCGAGGTTATCCGCCAGCGCCAGCGTCTGATAGATCGTCTCGATGTTCAGCGCGCGCGCATCGCGGGGGTTCTGGATGTCAACCGTCTGGCCGTTCACCCGGATCTCACCGGTTTCCTTCTGATACGCGCCCGAGAGCATCTTGATCAGGGTCGATTTCCCGGCACCATTATGACCCAGCAGGCCGACAACTTCGCCCGGATAGAGATCGACACTGACGTGATCGACCGCCTTGATACCCCCGAATGAGATCGAGACATCGTCCATTTCGACAAGGGGCGTTTCGCCAGCGGCTCTTTTTGGATTGCGTGTCATCACTTCGCCCCCACACGTTTGCGGTAGATGATGTCGATCAGCACCGCCAGAACCAGCACCGTACCGACCACGATGTTCTGGAACGGCGCATCGACGCCGACCATGGCCATGCCCGATTGCAGCGCCTGCATGATCAGGGCACCAAGGATTGCGCCATAGATCGTACCGAACCCGCCCGAGAGAGCGGTGCCCCCGATCACGGCGGCGGCGATCACCCGCAGCTCGTCCAGCGTACCGATATCATTGGAATGGTTGGACAGGCGCGCCGAGGCAATGACCGCGGAAAGCGCACAGAGGAAGCCCATCAAAGCAAAGATTTTGACCGTAAGGCGGCGCGTGTTGATGCCTGAAAGCTCAGCCGCATCCGGGTTACCTCCGGTGGCGAAGATATAGCGGCCAAAGCGGGTCCGGCGTGCGATGAGGGTCATCACGACCGCAACTGTGATCAGGATCAGAACCGAGACCGGCAATCCATAGCCCACTTCCAGCCCTTCCGGCATGGTCTCGCCCCGCGCCTCGAACATCCGCTCAAGACGGCGTTTGGGGATGTGATAGGAATTCAGGATCCAGATGAAACCAAAGATGGCCCCGGCGGTGATGGCACATAGCGTGGCCTCGGCCCAGGCGGGCTTGACCGGAAAGCCATGCCCGGCTTTCGCGCGGCGCGCGCCCCACAGGCCCCAGATCGCCAGCGCGGCGGCCAGAGCGGCTAACAGCCAGCTTGTGGTTTCACCCAAGGTGCCATTGGTGCCGCCAAAGACCAGGAAGGTGCTGTCGAGCGGGCCGATGGTTTGCCCATCGGTCAGATACCAGGCCACATTGCGCCAGACCAGGAAACCTCCCAGCGTTACGATGAAGGCGGGAATGCTCAGATAGCCCACCATCCAGCCCTGAAAGGCTCCGATCAGCGTGCCCGCCGTCAGCCCGACCACGAGCGTGATCAGCCAGATCGCCGGATTGCCCAGACCCATGCCCAGCGTGTGCGGCAGGATTTGCGTTTGCGTCACGGCCATGATGGCCGAAGTTGTGGCCAACAGCGCCCCAACCGACAGGTCGATATGGCGGTTCACGATCACAAAAACCATGCCACAGGCCATGATCGCGACCGAGACGGTCTGGATCGTGAGGTTGAAGATGTTACGCGGTGTCAGAAACCGACCATCCGTGAGGATGTTGAAACCGATACACAGGATGACGAAAGCGCCAATCATGCCCAATAGCCGCAGGTCCAGTTCCAGTTGCTGGAACAGGTTGCCTTTTTGCCGTTCGGGGATTGGCTGAGACGTTGTGTCTGTCATGTCAGACCTCTTCGTTTCAGCGGTGGTAGGGGGTGGGGTGCCGCACCGTGGCGCAGCACCCGATGGTTCTTGGTTACATGGCCTTAGTTACACGGTGCCGGGCCGCCCGTCACGCCCTGACAGAGTGCGTCCTTGGTGATCCAACCGGCATCAACCACAGCGGTCAGGTTGTCTTTGGTGACCGGAACCGGAGCCAGGAACTTGGCCGTCATGGTGGTACCGGCTGGCGAGGTCCATTCACCTGCCCCGTCGACATCCGTGCCAGAAGCGCCACCAGCCATCGCAACCGCAGCTTCTCCAGCCGCCTTGCCCAACTCGCGTGCATCCTTCCAAACCGAAACAGTCTGGGTACCATTGGCCACGCGGTTCAGCGCGGCGTGGTCGCCATCCTGACCCGAAACCGGCGTGCCTTCCATGCCTTGCGCGGTCAGTGCCGCAACAGCGCCGCCGGCTGTGCCGTCATTGGAGGCGACCACGGCGTCGACATTGTTGTCATTGGCGGTCAGGATCTGTTCCATGTTGCGTTGCGCATTCGCAGGCAGCCAGCCATCGGTATAGGCCTCGCCCACAATGGTGATCTTGCCGCTGTCAATCGCATCCTGCAGGATTTCCTGCTGTCCGCCACGCAGGAAATCCGCGTTAGGATCGGTGGGCGAGCCCTTGATCATCACGTAGTTGCCTTCTGGCATCGCTGCGAGCACCGCACGCGCCTGCATGCGACCCACTTCGACATTGTCGAAGGTCAGATAAAAGGCGCGCGGGTCTTCGATCAGGCGGTCATAGGCGATGACCGGAATACCTTCGTCAGCGGCGGCCTGAACTGCGGGACCAATGGCCTGCGTATCCTGCGCCAGAATGATCAGCGCATCGACGCCTTGGGCGATCAAGCTTTCCACATCCGACAATTGCTTGCTGGACGATGATTGCGCATCCGCCGAGACATATTCGGCACCGGCAGCATCCAGCGCAGCAACGATGGCAGCTTCGTCGGTCTTCCAGCGTTCTTCCTGAAAGTTCGACCAGCTTACACCAACGGTTTGTGCATATGCTGCAGTGCTCATCAGCATTGCGGCAACAGCAGTGAGTCCGAGTTTTTTCATGGTGTTCCTCCTCCCTGAGAAATTGCGTGCTGATGGTTTGGCCTCAGCATGATCTCTTTTAGCATATTTATTTTTTCTGTCAAAATAAATATGATCGGCTTACACAAAAGAACCTGAACCAGCTTGTCGCGCACCGATACGCGACGCAAGCCAACAGAGGATATGACGCCATGAATGCGCCCAGACCGACCCCTGCGGCAGCCGACCAACGAGAGGTCAGCCGGTTGAGAATCCTCGAAGAAATTCGCGCGGCAGACCGAATCGCACGCATTGATATTGCATCTGCGACGGGGCTCAGCCCGGCAACGGTGACCGCCATAACCGCGGACATGTTGGACGAGGGCCTGATCGAGGAAGTCAGTCAAGATGCCGGTGCCAGCAGCACGAAGGCCAAGCGTGGCAGACCGCGGGTCTTACTGAAGCTCCGGGGCGAGGCACATAGAATCGCGGGACTCAAGGTCTCGCAGAAAAGCATCACCGTATTGCTGGTGGACTTCAGCGGCACAGAGATTGCTCTGCACGAACACGATCTGAGAAAGGCGCGCATGTCGGGCGAGGAATTGGCCGATGAAATCAAGACAGCGGTTGCCACAGCCTGCGCGCAGGCGGGGGTCGAGAAGCAGAAGCTCTCGGGCATCGCTATCGGTCTGCCGGGCCAGATCGACGCGCCCAAAGGCTTTGTGCATTGGTCTTCCTCGCTGACCGAGCGCAATGTGCAATTCGGAGAGATTCTCAGCCGCAAACTCTCAAGTCCGGTCTTCATCGACAATGACGCAAATCTTGTAGCGATCGCGGAGCAGTTGTTCGGTGACGGGCAAGGCTATCGCGACTTTCTAGTCGTCACAATTGAACATGGCGTCGGCATGGGAATCGTGCTGGATGGCAAGCTTTATCGCGGCGCGCGCGGCTGCGGGGCTGAATTCGGCCATACCAAGGTGCAGAATGGCGGCGCGCTCTGCCAATGCGGACAGCGCGGCTGTCTTGAGGCTTATGTTGGCGACTATGCGCTGCTGCGCGAGGCCAATATCCAAACGCTGGGCGACCGGCCACAGACAGTCGCCGATGTTCTGGCCGCAGCGCGCGAGGGCGACCGGCTGGCGCAGTCGGTGCTGGACCGCGCGGGCGAAATGTTCGCGATGGGCCTGTCCAATCTGATCAACATTTTCGACCCGCAATTGATCGTTCTCTCAGGCGCGCAGATCGCCTTTGACCACCTCTACGAGGACCGTGTTCTGGACAGCGTGAAACGCTCGGTCGTCGAAATCGACGCGCCATTGCCGGAAATCAAGGTGCATCACTGGGGCGATATGATGTGGGCCAAAGGTGCAGCCGCCTATGGAATCGAACAGGTGTCGGCGCGCGCTGCACGCGAGGTGGTTAATGCGGCTGACTAGGATATCGACGCTGGCGTTGCTGGCGATGCCAGTACACGCCGATCCGCTGGCGCCCAGCTTTGAGCCGCGCCCAGTACCGGAACACATTTATGACGGCGGCTGGGAGCATTTCGTGGGCGGGGGCGTGGCTGCTTTCGACTGCGACGGGGACGACCTGCCCGAACTCTACGCGGCTGGCGGCGAAAACCCCGCCCAGCTGATGCGCAATAGGACCAAGGGTCAAGGCGCAGCGCTGCGTTTCGAGGAAGACACGCCAGATAGCCTGTCGCTAAAGGGTGTAACCGGGGCCTATCCGCTTGAGATTGACGGAGACGGCACGCTTGACCTTGCGATCCTTCGGGTTGGCCCCGATTTGCTGATGCGTGGGTTAGGCGACTGCGCATTCACTCCATTTGACAACTTGGGGTTTGCCTCGGACGATCACTGGACCACTGCCTTTTCCGCAACCTGGGAACCGGAGCAGAGCCTGCCGACGCTCGCCTTCGGAACCTATGTCGATCGCAGCAATCCCGACGGCCCGTTCGAGGCTTGCGGTGCCACGCTACTCTATCGCCCGGATGGTGACCGCTATGGCCCGCCCGAGCGGTTGGTACCGGGGTTCTGCGCGCTCTCGATGCTGTTCTCGGACTGGGGCCGCACCGGGCGCGCCGACCTGCGGATCAGCAATGACCGGCATTATTATGTGCGCGGCGGGCAAGAGCAGATGTGGGCGATGGAAGATACGCCGCGGCTTTATGATGAGGCCGAGGGCTGGCTGCCCTACAGCCTCTGGGGCATGGGCATCGCCTCGCGCGATCTGACCGGCGATGGCTTTCCCGAAGTCTACCTTACCTCCATGGGCGACCAGAAATTCCAGAGCTTCGACCCGGAATCGGGCGGGCCGGTCTGGCGCGATGCCACCTATGAGCTGGGCACCTCGGCGCATCGGCCGCATCTGGGTGGCGACGGGCGGCCCTCGACCGGCTGGCACGCAGCGTTTGGCGATGTGAATGCAGACGGTCGCGATGATATATTTGTCGCCAAGGGCAATGTGGAGCAGATGCCCGATGCAGCGATGAAAGACCCCAATTCACTGCTGCTGCAACAGCCTGACGGGCGCTTCGCGGAAGCTGCCGGAGTGGCCGGGATCGCCTCGATGGACCGTTCGCGCGGTGCGGCGCTGATGGATATGAACTTCGACGGCGCTCTGGATCTGGCGGTGGTGAACCGCCGCGCGCCGATGGAGCTATATGAGAACACAGGCGCGCAGGGGAATTGGCTGCTGGTCGATGTGAACGGCAATGCGCCGAATACGCAAGCGGTTGGAGCCTTTGTGGAACTGCGTAGCCCGCAAGGGACGCGGGTGCAGGAAATCACAGTGGGCGGTGGCCATGCCAGCGGCAACGCTGGGCCGTTGCATTTCGGTCTGGGTGCGCCAGAAGCAGTTGAGATCAGGGTGATCTGGCCCGATGGATCCAGTTCGGACTGGCAAAGCGTTGAGGCCAACACACGAATAGCGTTGCGACCCTAGCGATCCACCGGCAGCCCGCTGGGCACGGTTTCTGGCACTCCGAACCGCTTGGCATCATCGGTAAGAGTACCCAGAAAGGCGATCAGGGCAGCGATTTGATCGTCATTCAGCGCTAGCGGCGCAAGATCATTTGCCGACGCAATCCGCGCGGTTTCCTCTGCATCACTCAGGGCGTGCGTATCATTCGCATTCGCAAGGGCAGGCAAGCGCGCCTGTGCCAGGTCATAGCGCTCCACCCCCCCCAGCGGATCGAGGTGATGCCGGATCACCGCCTCAAGATCTGCATAGGCACCGTTATGCCCATAAGGAGCAGTCAGCGTCACGTTGCGCAGCGAAGGCGTACGGAACGCATAGGCATCCTGCGCTTCACCAGTGACTCGCATCCGACCTTCATCGCGCGCGTGACTTTCGAACCGGGCGGACTTGCCGGGGCCGATCTGTGGCATAGCGATCGCGTGAAACGCATGATCGGTCTGAAACCAGCCGGAATGGCAAGAGGAGCATCCCGCCTCACCATAGAACAGACCCATGCCGCGTCGGGCTTCGGGCGGCAGAGCGGCCTCTCCTCGCATGGCCCGGTCGAACAGGCTGTTATCGGCGCGCCATTCGAAGCGGATGAAATCGGCGATCAGGTTGGAGATCAGCGGAAAGCCTTCCGCCTCGTCTTCGCGCCGCAGGTCCTGCAGCTGCTGGGCGTAGGCGGGAATCGCCTGCACTCGATCGGCCAGTTGCTCCCATGCGCCGCCAGGCTGGCTGAGAAAACCCAAACGCACGGATTGGCTGATCTCGTTTTCAGAATAGTGCCCCGCCATCTCATCGGCCGAAAGCACTGGAAACATGCTTTGCGCCGACAAGACTGAATCGAAGCCCTGAGTCATCTCGCTACCCAGTGGTGTCCTGATTCCGTTGGGCTCTTGCGGGTCAGCCTCCAGCCGTCCGTCGTGGAACATGACCGTGAACTCTGTCGCACCGAGGTTCCAGAGCGCGGGCGCGTTGCGGGGCAGCCTTTGCTCCGGCGGGTTGTCGGCGTCGACCTGTCGCTCAGGCCCTAACCCCACGCCCCCTTCACCCAGCGAAAGCGATACGCCGTCAGACGTGCCGAAACGCGGATGATGGCAGGTCGCGCAAGAGATGTTGCGGTTGCCGGACAGAATCGGGTCATAGAACAGCAGCTGACCCAGCGCGGCACGCTCAATGTCGGGTTCGACGAACACCGGCGGTGGCCCCAGATCGGGCATCTCGGCCAGCGCCGCGCCCGTGCTTGCCAGTAGCAGCATGACGGTCAGGTTTTGCACGCGGGCAATCATCCCGCAGCCTTACGCAGCGCGGGGTAAAGCGCGCGATAGGTCTGGTAGGCCTCGTCATAAAGCGCGGCCAGATCCATACGCGGCGCGATGATTTCGGAAATCTCGGGCGGGGTCATGACCTGCCGCGGATCCGCGTCGGTCTCGGCGCAGATCGCCAGACGGGCAGCACCCAGCGCGGCCCCGAACTCGCCACCCGCTGGCAAAGCCAATGGCAGTCCCAGCGTCGAGGCGAGCGTTTCCAACCAGAACCGCGACCGGGTGCCACCGCCCACCGCGAGTATTGTTTCCAGTCGCGCACCTGTTTGGCGCAAAGCCTCAAGACTATCACGCATAGCGAAAGCCACGCCTTCCATAACCGCGCGGGTCAGCGCGTCGGTGCCCATGCCGATATCGAGCCCCACAAAGGCTGCACGAATGGCGGCATCGTTATGCGGCGTCCGCTCGCCGGAAAGATAGGGCAGGAAACTCAGCGCTCCGGGCCCCGACGCGCTATCCGGCAGAGCGGCAGCCAGCGTTTCGGGGCTTTGCCCGACGTTGCGCGACAGCCAGTTCAGGCAATCGGTGGCGGCGAGGATTACGCCCATCTGGTACCAGCGGCCCGGCACCGCGTGGCAGAAGGAATGCAACGCCGTTTCCGGCGCGGGTGCAAGACTGGCGCGCGCTGCCAGCAATACGCCTGAGGTACCCAGTGAGACAAACCCCGTGCCATCGGCAAAACACCCTGCTCCGCAGGCCGCCGCCGCATTGTCACCTCCACCGCCAGCAACGACAACCGGGCCTTCGATGCCCCATTCGGCCGCAAGCGCGCCGCGCAACTGCCCCCCCGCCGCGCTGCCCTCGACCAGATCGGGCATCTGTTCGCGCCGCATATGGCTGGTGTCGAGCGCCTGCCCGGACCAGTCGCGCACGCCCACATCCAACCAAGAGGTACCGGCACTGTCGGACATATCGCTGATATGCTCTCCGGTCAGCCAGAGCCGCAGAAAATCTTTCGGCAGAAGCACCTTGGCGATTTTGGCAAACACCTCCGGCTCATGTTTCTCGACCCAGAGCAGCTTGGGCGCGGTGAAGCCGGGAAAAACGATATTGCCCGAGCTTTCGCGAATACCTGCCTGCGCATCCAACCAAGCCGCTTGCTCGGCCGAGCGCGTGTCGTTCCAGAGAATACAGGGGCGCAGAACCGATTCATCTTCCCCCAGCAGCGTCGCGCCATGCATCTGCCCGCTCAGCCCAATACCACGTAAGGCGCTGATTTCGCCTGGATGACTGGCCGCAAGTGCAGCCATGACTGACTGGCAGGCCGCTATCCAGTCCGCCGGGTCCTGCTCTGACCAGCCGGGGAAGGGATGTGGGTTGGGATAGGCGGCCTCCGCCGATCCGACCACCTGGCCATCCCCGTCGATCAACAGGCCACGTAGCCCGGATGTGCCCAGATCAAGTCCAAGATACACGGCTTTCTCCCATTTTATTTTTGCGGTCAAAATAAATCGAGATACACCTGCCTGTCAACAAATCCCGCGGCTGCAGCTCAGTGCTCCAGTTCCTCAGACCGGACAATCGGAAAGAACTGACCCGACGACCAGACACCGAACCATCCATCCGAATGCGCACCAAGTTCGACCAGGCGATAGAAGCTTTTGCGGTCGATCAGCGCGTCAAGATTGGCGCGGATGCGGATATAGGGCGACGGCTCGCCGGTCTCAGCGTCGTGAACGACCCGAATCGGATGCTCCGGCCCGGCGACTGCGCTGTCCTCGGTCCTGGTAGCGAATTCCAGAAGCTGATCTTCGCCGCTGCCCGTGGCTGTAAAATCCACGGCCACAAACGGCGCGTCATCCACTGTGATGCCCACCTTTTCCACCGGCGTGACGAGGAAATACTTGTCCTCCTCTTTCTTGAGTACCGATGAAAACAGCCGCACCAGTTCGGGCCGCCCTATGGGCGTGCCCAGATAGAACCAGGTGCCATCCCGCGCGATGCGCATGTCAAGATCGCCGCAAAAGGGCGGATTCCACAGATGCACCGGCGGTATTCCGCGCTTGCCCGCCGCGCGAACCGATGCCGCAATGCCATCCGCCGAAGGTGTAACAGCCTTTTGTTCACTCATTCGTTTTGCCATTTCAGATGAGAGGGATACACTTAGAACCATATACGTCCATGGAAAGGAATGTCATGTCCGATCAAACCGACCTTGTCGCCGAGATCGAAGCGCTGGAAGACAAGCTTCAGCAGGCCAAGGCCTCGATCACCCGCCGCTTCATCGGGCAGGAGCGGGTTGTGGACCTGACGCTGACCGCTCTGCTCTGCGGCGGGCATGCGCTGCTGATCGGTCTGCCCGGGCTGGGCAAGACCCGGCTGGTCGAGACGCTGTCGACCGTTATGGGCCTGCATGGCAACCGCATCCAGTTCACGCCCGACCTGATGCCCGCCGATATTCTCGGCTCCGAAGTGCTGGACACTGCCGAAGATGGCTCGCGGCATTTTCGTTTCATTTCCGGCCCCGTCTTCTGTCAATTGCTGATGGCCGACGAAATCAACCGCGCCAGCCCGCGAACACAATCGGCGCTGTTGCAGGCAATGCAGGAAAAAACCGTGACAGTGGCGGGCGAGGATCGGGTGCTGGGCGAGCCGTTCCACGTGCTGGCGACGCAGAACCCGATCGAGCAGGAGGGCACCTATCCCCTGCCCGAAGCACAGCTGGACAGGTTCCTTGTGCAGGTGGACGTAGACTATCCCACCCGTGATACCGAGCGTGATATTTTGCTGGCCACTACCGGCGTAGAAGAGGCCGAGGCGACGCAGGTCTTTACCCGCGACGAGTTGCTGGCGGCGCAGACGTTGCTGCGGCGGATGCCGGTGGGCGAGTCAGTGGTGGACCTAATCCTTGATTTGGTGCGCGCCTTCCGCCCTGACGAACCGGGCGTGTCCGAACAGGTGGCCGAAACCGTGGCCTGGGGCCCCGGCCCGCGCGCAGCACAAGCGCTGATGATGACGGTGCGGGCGCGGGCGATGCTGCAAGGACGGCTGGCACCTAATGCCGAGGATGTGCTGGATATGGCCCGCCCGGTGCTCAGCCACCGGATGGCACTGAACTTTGCTGCGCGCGCACGTGGCGATCGGCTGGCTGATCTGATCGACCGCACAGCGCAGGGTCTGACCCGAACCGAGGCGGCCGCGTGACGCCTGCCCTGACCCTCAGGGAACGATCCGAGGCCGAAGCATCGCGCCTGCCGCCGCTTCTGGCGCGGGCCGAGCATCTGGCAGGTACGGTGCTGCTGGGCGATCACGGCCGCCGCCGCGCAGGTCTGGGTGATGATTTCTGGCAGTACCGCCCGGCGCAGCCCGGCGACAGCCGGCGCTTGATCGATCATCGCCGCTCGGCGCGCGGCGATCAGCAGTTTGTGCGCGAGCGCGAATGGCAGATCGCGCAATCGGTGATGCTCTGGGTCGATCAGGGCGCATCTATGCGGTTCGCGTCGGAAAAGTCCCTGCCAACCAAGGCCGATCGCGCGCGGCTGGTGGGCCTCGCCACCGCGATCCTGCTTGTACGCGGCGGCGAACGGGTCGGGCTGACCGGCACCACCCTGCCGCCCCGCCGGGGCAATGCGCAGATCATTCGGCTGGCCGAAGCCTGGGCACAGGATGCCGAGGCCGACTACCAGCCCCCCGAACACCGCGCCATGATCCCCCATGCCCGCGCTGTGTTTTTGTCGGATTTCCTGGGCGATCTGGATGAGGTGGAACTGGCGCTGACCAAAGCCGCCGATCGCGGCGTGCGCGGGGTTTTGATGATGACCCTTGATCCCAGCGAAGAGGCGTTCCCATATCAGGGACGTACCATCTTCGAAAGCGTGGGCGGCACCCTGCGCCACGAAACCCTGAAGGCCGGGGAGTTGAAAGACCGCTATATCGCCCGGCTGGCAGAAAGGAAGGACAGGCTGCTGCATCTCTGTCAGGCGACCGGATGGCAATTCGGGCTGCATCATTCCGGTGACAGCGCGCAGACCGCGTTGCTTTGGCTCTATCGTGCACTTGACGGGGGCCATCGGTGACGGTCATAGGCGGCATAGGCTTTACCGCGCCCTGGCTTCTGCTGGGTCTGCTGGCGCTGCCAATCCTTTGGCTGATCCTGCGCGCGATCCCGCCGGCACCGATCCGCCGCCTCTTTCCCGCTGTTACCCTGCTCTTGGGCCTGCGCGACGATGAAAGCGTATCCGACCGCACGCCTTGGTGGCTGCTCTTGCTGCGGATGCTGGCGGTCGCTGCGGTGATCACAGGACTGGCCGGACCGGTCCTGAACCCCTCGCGCGAGGCCAGTGGCACCGGGCCGCTGCTGATCGTACTAGACGCAAGCTGGGCCGGGGCCACCGCATGGCCTGACAAGTTGGCGCTGCTGGATACGCAGCTTGGTGAGGCCGGTCGCACCGGCAGGCCGGTCTCAGTCCTGCGGCTCAGCGCGCCGGAACAGCCCGTGTTCCAGAGTGCTGATGTCTGGCGCAACCGCCTGGCCGGGCTGGAGCCGATGCCATGGCAACCTGCCCCGGTGCAGATCGATAGCGCCGAAGCCGCCCTCACATCCATCGACGAGAGTTTCGAGACACACTGGTTCAGTGACGGGCTGGACTATGCCGGTCGCGATCGTATCCTTGCCGCGCTGGATAATAGTGGGCCCCTGCGTGTGTTTCAGACCGGCAAGCCGGTGCTGGGCATGCTGCCCTCGTATTTTGAAGATGGCGCGATCCAGTTGCGCGCGATCCGCAGCCCCTCGAATCTGCCGCAGGAAACAAGCATTCTGGCGCATGGCCGCGATCCCGGCGGGACCGTGCGGGTGCTGGCATCGGCCACCGCAAGTTTCCCGGCAGATGAGACACATGCGGAAACCGCCCTGTCGCTGCCCTCGGAACTGCGCGCCCGGATCACGCGCTTTGAGTTGCAGGGGCAGCGCTCCGCAGGGGCGGTGACGCTGGCCGATGACAGCCTGCGCCGCCGCGAGGTTGCGCTGATCGCAGGTCGCGAAGATCGCGAAGGGCTTGAGCTGCTGTCACCGCTGCATTATTTGGAGCAGGCGCTGCAGCCAACCGCAGAACTGCTGAATGGGGCGTTGACCGATATCCTGCCTGCTAAACCGGATGTGATCGTGCTGGCGGATGTGGCCACGCTCTCGGGCGCGGAGGAAAGCGCGCTGACCGAATGGGTCGAAGAAGGCGGGCTGCTCTTGCGCTTTGCCGGGCCGCGGCTGGCGGCTAGCGAAGTCAGCCGCAGTGACGAACATCCGCTGATGCCCGTTCGCTTGCGCTCGGGCGGTCGCTCGGTGGGTGGCGCGATGAGCTGGGGCGAACCAAAGGCGCTGGCCCCCTTCCCCGAAAGCTCGCCCTTTTTCGGTCTGCCGGTACCGGATGATGTCCGCGTCAGCGCGCAGGTCATGGCCCAGCCCGACCCGACACTGGCTGGCCGGGTGATCGCCTCGCTCAGCGACGGTACGCCGCTGGTCAGCCGCAAGGCACTGGGTCAAGGCCAGATCGTTCTGTTTCACGTCACCGCAAATGCCGAATGGTCGAGCCTGCCGCTCTCGGGTCTGTTTGTCGAAATGCTGGAACGCCTCGCAGTCTCATCGACTGCCAAGCCACCCGAGGCGGAAGATCTGGCCGGTACAATCTGGACACCCATGCAGGTTCTGGACGGTTTCGGCATGCTTGAAGAGGCGGGCAATCTGCCCGGAGTCGAGGGCGCCGCGCTTGCCGAAGACCCGCTCGGCCCCGACTTACGCCCTGGCATCTATGCCAGCGAAGATCGCCGTCTGGCGCGCAATGTCCTGACCGCCGAGACGGTCCTGACGCCAGCGATCTGGCCCTCAGATATTCCGGTCGAGGGACTGACGGTTGAGCGCGAGACGCCATTGGGTGGCCCGCTGCTGAGTCTGGCGCTCCTATTGCTCGTGCTCGACGTGATCGCCTCGCTGGCGCTTTCGGGGCGGCTGCGGATGGCGGCGCTCGCGCCGGTCCTGTTGGTCTCGCTGATGACGCCCGAAGTCTGGGCGCAGGAGGCGGAAGACACCGAATTCGCACTTGCGGCGACCCAGGAACTGGTTCTGGCCCATGTGCTGACCGGCGACCGAAATGTCGATGACGTGACGCAGGCCGGGCTGCGCGGCCTGAGCGGAGTGCTCAGCTATCGCACATCGGTCGAACCGGTAGAGCCGGTCGGCGTCGATCTGGAACGCGATGAGCTTTCATTCTTTCCATTCCTCTACTGGCCCGTTTCCCCGGATCAGCCGATCCCGTCGGACGCAGCCTACGCCAAGTTGAACGCCTATCTGCGGTCAGGCGGCATGATCCTGTTCGATACCCGCGATGCCGACATTGCGCGGTTCGGCTCGGGCGGTCCAAATGGCCGCAAGCTGCAGCAACTGGCAGCTCCGCTGGATGTACCGCCGCTGGAACCGGTGCCGCGCGACCATGTTCTGACCCGCACTTTCTACCTGCTTCAGGATTTTCCGGGCCGCCATCAGGGCTCGGATGTCTGGGTCGAAGCTTCGCCGCCCGATGCTGAGCAGATCGAGGGGATGCCCTTCCGCAACCTCAATGACGGGGTGACCCCTGTGATCATCGGCGGCAACGACTGGGCCGCCGCCTGGGCAATCGATCGCAATGGCCGCCCGCTGCTGCCGGTGGGGCGCGGCTATGCAGGCGAGCGGCAGCGCGAGTTGGCCTATCGCTTCGGTGTCAACTTGGTGATGCATGTGCTAACCGGAAACTACAAATCGGATCAGGTGCACGTGCCTGCACTTCTGGACAGGTTGGGCCAATGACCGGGACCATCATCTTTGACCCGCTGATCCCATGGCCCGCCCTGCTGGTGCTGGCGGTTCTGGCAAGCGCCGGGATTGTCCTCGCGCTGTTGCGCGGGCTGTCAGGCTGGGCACTGCGCGGCCTTGCGGCGCTGGTACTGCTTGGCGCGCTTGCGGCCCCCGCTTATCAGATCGAGGATCGCGCGCCGCTGAGCGACATCGTGATTTTGCTGGAGGATCAGAGCGCAAGCCAAAGCCTCGCCGACCGCCAGGAACAGAGCGCGCAGGCCGCAGAAGCCCTCGCCGCCACTATCGAAGAGCGGGAGAACACTGAACTTCGCCGCGTGCGAGTGGGCGACGGGGACGGCGATGCCGGAACCCAGCTCATGTCCGCCCTGTCTGAGGCGTTGGCCGAGGAGCCGCGCGCGCGCGTTGCCGGGATCATCGCTTTGTCCGATGGTCGAGTGCATGACGCAGAGATGGCACCCCAGCTTCCCGCCCCGATGCATCTGTTGCTGTCCGGCAGGTCCGACGACTGGGATCGCCGCCTGATCGTGCGAAACGCACCGGCCTTCGCAATCATTGGCGAACCGGTGACGCTCACCCTGAGGATCGAGGATAGTGGCGCAGCCCCACCCGACCAACGCTCCGCCCCGCTGGAAATCTCGGTCGATGGGGCTGAGCCGGACTTATTTACCGTGCCCATCGGACAGGATATCGAACTGCCCGTAACCCTCACCCATGGCGGGCGCAATGTCATCCAGTTCACCGTGCCGACAGCCGAAGGCGAGTTGACCGACCGCAACAACACTGCGCTCATCCAGATGAACGGCGTGCGCGACCGGCTGCGGGTTTTGCTGGTATCGGGCGAGCCGCATCCGGGCGGGCGCACCTGGCGCAATCTGCTGAAATCGGACAGCGCGGTCGATCTGGTGCATTTCACCATCCTGCGCCCCCCCGAAAAGCAGGACGGCGTACCGGTGGACGAGCTTTCTCTGATCGCTTTCCCGACGCGCGAACTGTTTCTGGAAAAGATCAACGATTTCGACCTGATCATCTTCGATCGCTACAAGCGACGCGGCATCCTGCCCGCGATCTATCTGGACAATGTTTCGCAATATGTGGCCGATGGCGGCGCGGTGCTGGTGGCCGCTGGCCCCGATTTCGCCACTGCCGACAGTATCTATCGCTCGCCGCTGGGACCGACCCTGCCCGCACAACCCACCGCCCGCATCATCGAGGAGCGCTATCCCCCCTCGGTGACTGAGCTGGGCGAACGTCCCCCGGTCACCGCCGATCTGGGCCGGGCCGAGGATTGGGGGGCTTGGCTGCGGCAGGTCGATGTCTTTCCCAGATCGGGCAATGTCGTGATGAGCGGTATAGACGAGCGGCCATTGCTAATCCTTGACCGGGTCGGCGAGGGCCGGGTCGCGCTGCTGGCCTCCGATCACGCCTGGCTCTGGAGCCGTGGCTATGATGGCGGCGGGCCGCAACTGGAATTGCTGCGCAGGCTGGCGCATTGGATGATGAAGGAACCTGAGCTCGAAGAAGAAGCGCTCTGGGCCGAGGCGCAGGGCCGTACCATGCGCATCATCCGCCGCACACTCGACGAAGAAGTCGGCCCAGTTACCATCACCCGCCCGAATGGCGAAACCGAGACCATCAACTTGCAAGAAGTCTCGCCCGGTCGGTTCGAAGCGCTCTACCTAGGCCCCGAAATCGGCCTCTACCGCCTGCAAGAGGGCGAGCGTCAGGCGGTGATTGGCCTTGGTCCAGCCGCACCGCGTGAATTCGAGGAAACCATCGCAACCGGTGAGGTGCTGGACCCCATTCTGGCAACAATGCGCGGTGGAACCTTCCGTTTAGAGGATGGTTTGCCTGCGATCCGGTCAGTACGCGAGGGACGACCCGCCGCGGGGCGGGGCTGGATCGGGCTGACACCACGCGGGGCTTATGAAACCCGCGACGTGACGCAAACCGCACTGCTGCCCCCCTGGCTGGTGCTGTTTCTGGCGGCAGGATTTATTCTTGCAGGATGGCTACGGGAAGGCCGCCAGTGAATGCGGCGATGCGCGTTGTATTTCTGATTATAGGGACGAAATTCCACATATTGAAATTTATTACTTGACCGGTTATCCCTCGGGCGAATGCGAAGTGCCGTCGGAAAGGGATCGAACTTGACCAATCCAGTCACCATGGAGTTTGTCGATGATATTGCCGTCATCGAGGTGTCAAACCCGCCGGTCAACGCCTTGTCGCAAGCAGTGCGCGCGGGCCTGTCTGAAACCGTCGCTTCAGCTGCCGCTGATCATCGGATCAAAGCCATCGTAGTCTGCTGCGCGGGCCGGACCTTTATCGCGGGCGCCGATATTCGCGAGTTTGGCAAACCCCCGATGGAGCCATCCCTGCCAGATGTCATCAACCAAATCGAAGTCACAGCCAAACCGGTGGTGATCGCTCTGCACGGTACCGCGCTGGGCGGCGGGCTGGAGTTGGCTTTGGGCGGGCATTACCGTATCGCGCTGGCCTCGGCACGGTTTGGGTTGCCCGAGGTAACGCTGGGCCTGCTGCCCGGCGCGGGCGGCACCCAGCGGCTTCCGCGACTGGTGCCAATGTCAGATGCCATCGACATGATCACCTCGGGGCGCCAGATCGGCGCAGCGCAAGCGCTTGATCTGGGGCTGATCGACAAGATCGCCCAAAGCGACGACATCCGCGACGCCGGGCTCGACTATGCCAGTAAATTGATCGCGACTGCCGCCCCGCCGCGTCCCAGCAGCGCGCTACCGTGCAACCCGCCTGCGCCGGGGGCCCTTGATGCGGCGCGCACTAAGTTGACGAGATCCGCACGCGGCCAGATTGCACCGCAGAAAGCCCTGGACGCGCTTCAGTGCGCTGCCGAACTACCGTTCTCCGACGGGTTGGCACAGGAGCGGGCGCTGTTTAGCGAATTGATGAAATCGGACCAGCGCGGCGCTCTAATACATGCGTTTTTTTCGGAACGTCAGGTCGGAAAACTGGACGAGATCAAGGGCGTTGCCCCGCGCGCCATTCAAACCATAGGTGTGGTCGGAGGTGGAACCATGGGCGCCGGTATCGCCGCGAGTGCCTTGCTTTCCGGCCTGATCGTTACTCTGGTCGAACGCGATTCCGAAGCGGCGCAACATGCATATAACGCGGTGACCAGCCTGCTTGAAGGCGCCGTGAAGCGCGGTAAGCTATCGGCAGCTGAATATGGCAAGATTAAGGCTGAATGTTTTAAAACCACAAAGGAATACACCAAAATCGCCGATACAGACCTGGTAATCGAAGCGGTACTTGAAAGCCTTGATGTAAAGAAAGAAGTCTTTGGTAGGCTGGATGCGGTGTGCAAGCCGAGTGCGATATTGGCGACGAACACCTCGTATCTGGATGTGAACACCATCGCGGCGATGACGGCACGACCCGAGCAAGTGATCGGGCTGCACTTCTTTTCGCCCGCGCATGTCATGAAGCTGTTGGAGGTTGTTGTCGCCGACAAAACCGCGCCCGAAGTGACAGCAACCGGCTTTGCTCTGGCAAAGAAGCTGGGCAAGGTGGCGGTTCGCTCGGGTGTCTGTGACGGCTTCATTGGCAACCGCATCCTGTCGCAATATCGCAAGGCCTTGGATAGCGCCGTAATCGCCGGGGCCAGCCCCTTTGATGTCGACCGCGCTTTGGTCGATTTCGGGTTGGCAATGGGACCTTATGCGGTAAGCGACCTGGCCGGGCTGGATATCGGCTGGGCCACACGCAAACGCCTGGCTCCGGCCCGCGATCCGCGTGAGGCCTATGCCGAATTCGCGGATCGCCTTTGCGAGATGGGCCGCTTTGGCCGCAAGACCGGCAGAGGATACTACGTCTACGGCGATGGCGGCCCCACGCCCGATCCCGAGGTTGACGCGATCATCGCCGAAGAACGCCACAGGAAGGCCATCAAGGCGCGCGCCCTTTCCGATCAAGATATCATCGACCGTTTCATCGCGGCCTTGGTGAACGAAGCCGCACGAGTGGTCGAGGAAGGCATTGCACAACGCCCACTGGATATCGATGTCACCTTGTTGAATGGATACGGGTTTCCGCGCTGGCGCGGTGGCCCGATGTATTACGCCGATATCGTCGGGCTGGAAAAGATCCTGCTCGATATCACCCGATTTGCCGCCGAGGATGATTTCCTCTGGCAGCCTGCGCCGCTGCTGCAGCGGTTGGTGGCCGACGGCAAGAACTTTGCCAGCCTGAACACATAAGGATCATTGCGATGAAACAAGCAGTAATTGTCTCGACCGCGCGCACTGGGTTGGCCAAGTCCTATCGCGGCGCGTTCAATGAGACCCACGGGGCGACCATGGCAGGTCACGCCATCGAACACGCGGTCAATCGGGCGGGCATCGACCCCGACCTGTTGGAGGATGCCTTTGTCGGCTGCGGCTATCCCGAAGGCCTGACCGGAAGCAATATCGCAAGGCAATCAGTAATCCGGGCCGGTTTGCCTGTCACTGTCGCGGCGGCGACGGTGAACCGGTTCTGCTCGTCCGGTTTGCAGGCGGTTGCGATGGCAGCGCACGCGATCAGCATGGAAAAAGCACCGGCTGCTATTGCGGGCGGCGTCGAAAGCATCAGTCAGATGCCCCCCTCACGCCCGCCGCAAGCGCAGGAGCCATGGATTGCCGAAAACAAGCCTGATCTCTACCTGACGATGATCGAAACGGCCGATATCGTCGCCAGTCGTTACAATATCAGCCGCGAAGCGCAGGATGAACTGGCACTGCAGAGCCAGCATCGCACCGCCGCCGCGCAAGCTGCCGGAAAGCTGGATGATGAGATCGTGCCGATCACCGTCACACAGGCCTTCAAGGATCGCGAAACCGGCGAGGTTACCCGTAAGGAAGTGACCTTTGCCATGGATGACTGTAACCGGCCCAACACCACGCTTGAGGGCCTGGCGGGCCTCGCCCCGGTGCGCGGCGAGGGGCAGTTCATAACCGCTGGCAACGCATCCCAGCTTTCCGATGGGGCGGCGGCCCTGGTGTTGATGGACGAAGACGTGGCCGCGCGCGAAGATGTCACGCCGCTAGGGGCCTTCAAGGGTTTTGCGGTGGCGGGGTGTGAGCCCGACGAAATGGGCATTGGCCCGGTCTTTGCCGTCCCGCGCCTGCTGGAACGTCACGGGTTGAGTGTCCAGGATATCGATCTGTGGGAATTGAACGAGGCTTTTGCCAGCCAAGCGCTCTATTGCCGCGAACGGCTGGGGATCGATCCCGAGATCTGCAACGTCAATGGCGGTTCGATCTCGATCGGGCATCCATTTGGCATGACTGGCGCGCGCATGACCGGGCATCTGATGCTCGAAGGCAGACGCCGGGGCGCGAAACTGGGCGTTGTGACCATGTGTATTGGCGGCGGTCAGGGCGCCGCAGGTCTGTTCGAAATCTTCTGAGAGGCGCGCATGGACCTGACCTACACTCCCGAACAAGAGGCATTTCGCGCTGAACTGCGCCGGTTTCTCGCCGAGAACCTGCCGGAAGACGTCCGCGACAAGGTGCGTCTGGGCAAACGGCTGACCAAATCAGAGATGCAAGACTGGCACGCGACGCTGAACGCGCAGGGTTGGCTGGCCATGAGCTGGCCTCGCAAATATGGCGGTGCAGATTGGGACGCAGTGCAACGTCAAATCTTTGAGGAGGAAGCCTGCCGCGCCTATGCGCCACGGATCGTGCCGTTTGGGTTGAAGATGCTTGCGCCCGTTCTGTTCGAATTCGGCACCGAGGCGCAGCGGCAACGCTTTCTGCCGCCCATACTGAGCGGCGATCATTGGTGGTGCCAGGGTTATTCAGAACCCGGTGCCGGATCCGATCTGGCGTCGCTTAGAACCCGCGCAGTGCGCGACGGCGATCACTACGTGGTTAATGGGCAAAAGACCTGGACCACGCTGGGACAGCATGCAAACTGGATTTTCTGTTTGGTGCGCACCGACCCGGATGCCAAGAAGCAGGAGGGGATCTCCTTCCTGCTGATTGACATGAAGACACCCGGCGTGACCGTCCGGCCCATCGTTCTGATCGATGGCGAGGCCGAGGTGAATGAGGTGTTTTTCGACAATGTGCGTGTCCCAGCCGAAAACCTTGTGGGTGAAGAAAACAAAGGCTGGACCTATGCCAAATACCTGTTGACGCATGAACGCACGAACATTGCCGGTGTGGGGTTTTCCGACGCCGCGCTTGCAACACTGAAACACGTTGCGGCGCATACGATGGCGGGCGGCAAACCTCTTGGTCAGAACCCTCATTTCGCAGCGCGCCTCGCGCAGGTCGAGATTGACCTGCTGGCCATGCGAACCACTAATCTGCGCATGGTAAGCGCTGCCGCCAAGGGCCAGGCGCCGGGGGTCGAAAGCTCGATGCTCAAGGTCAAGGGCACATTGCTGCGACAGGAGTTGAGCGCTCTGCTCCGCCGCGCCGCGGGGCCAGACGCGATGCCCTACCTACCCGACTTTCTGGAGGGCGGCGACAACGCCGACCCACAGGGGCCAGAGCACGCCCCAGCCGCTGCGCCGGGCTATTTCAACCTGCGCAAATTGTCGATCTTCGGTGGCTCGAACGAGATCCAGCGCGCGATCATCGCCAAATCAGCGCTCGGTCTGTGACGGGGTAGATTGATGGATTTCGATCTCAATGAGGATCAGGCAATGCTCCGGGACATGCTGCGGCGGTTTCTGGATGATCGCTACAGCCATGAGGCCCGGCGTCAGGTACTGGCAGAGGGCCACGCCTTTGACATGGAGGTTTTTGGGGCGCTCGCCGAACTGGGCATTCTCGGCGCGGTCTTTGCCCCGGAGCACGGCGGGTACGGTGGGACCGGCACCGATCTTATGGTGGTATTCGAGGAACTTGGTCGCGCTGGCGTGGTCGAGCCGTTCCTTGGATCGGCAGTACTGGCCGGGGGTCTGCTGGCCATCCTGGACCCGGATGGCCAGCGCGATTTGATACAACAAATTATCAATGGAGAGGCCATTATCTCGCTCGCCCATACCGAACCGCAATCGCGGTACGACCTGACCCACGTGACCGCCCGAGCGCAGGACCAAAACGGGCAGGTCGTGCTGAACGGCACCAAGACCCATGTTCAAAACGGCGCACAAGCCGGAACATTGCTGGTTTCGGCACGCGAAGCGGGCGGCCCGTTTGACGCAGACGGCATTTCGCTGTTTCTGGTCTCCGGCTCGTCCGACGGTGTAGGTTGCATTGGCTACATCAATGTCGATGGCACATCCTCGGCCCGCATCACTCTGGACGCAGTTCCACTCGCACAGGGCCAGAGGTTGGGGCCACCGGGCCAGGCTATTGCGGCGTTGGAAGCCGCCCATGCGCGCGCAACGCTGGCGCTATGTGCTGAAGCGCTCGGCGCGATGGAGGCGGCCAAAACCCTGACGATAGACTATCTGCAAGAGCGCAAACAGTTCGGCGTACCGATCGGCAGCTTTCAGGCACTGCAGCACCGGCTGGCCGATATGCTGATCGAGATTGAGCAGGCACGCTCGGCGGTGATCAACCTCGCTGGCCATATGGAGTCCGATCGCTTGACACGCGAACGCCATGTGAGCGCGACCAAGAACCTGATTGGACGTGTCGGTGCGCTGGTGGCCGAGGAATGTATTCAGATGCATGGCGGGATCGGCATGACTGACGAGTATGCGCTGTCTCATCATGTCCGCCGCCTGACGATGGTCGATCACATCTTTGGGGATACGGATCACCATCTGGAACGCTTCATCGCGCTCAGCGGGACATCTGATGCGATCGGAAAGGATGATGATGCCCGACAGTGACAAACGCTATGCAAACACATTGGCGCGCGGATTGAGTATCTTGCGCGCCTTTCGGCCCACCGATAACGGTCTCGGCAATCTGGAATTGTCCGAGCGCACCGGCATCCCGCGGTCGACTGTGTCGCGGCTGACCTTCACCCTTTGCGCTCTGGGTTATCTGACCCATGGTCGCCACCACGACAAGTACCGACTTGGGCCCGCCGCGCTAGCGCTTGGCAATATCGCCGCCGCTTCCTTCTCGTTTGTCGAAAGCGCCACGCCAATCATGCAGCGCCTTGCGGACGAGACTGCCACGCTGATCGGGGTCGCAATTCAGGATGACGTCAAGATGCTGATGGTCAAAACATGGCGACCTGAGGGATCCCCGTCGATCTGGCTGGATGTAGGGTATCGAATGCCGATATTATCATCCTCCTCGGGGGCGGCCTATGTCGGGGCACTGACCGATGACGAGACAGGGACACTGGCCCGGCTCTTGCCTGAGGATCAGGGACATGCGTTTTCCCGACTGACCGAACAGGCCCGCGATCAGTTGCTGGCCCGTGGCTATGCCTGCGTCAGTGGGTCGGAGCGGTTTGCGCGCTCGATCAATGCGCTGGCGACCCCCTATCGCCCTTCCGAATTCGGGGCGCCGGTCGTGTTCTTCAGCGGCGCGACATCGGACGCGCTGAGCGACGAGAGAATTCGCGATAGCGTCGGGCCGGCGCTGGCCAAAGCGGTTGACGAGTTACGGCGCGCAACAGGTCAGACCTTTCCGACTGTCGCCCCGATCTAAGGCAATCCGCTTTCCTAAATCGACCTTATGCGCTGACGGCCTGAGCGGTGCCCGTACCCGCCGCGACAGCATAGGGTCGCAGAAAGACGGGTCGGTCGGGATCGGACATCTCGGGCCGGTATTCGTAGCCGCCTGCGTCAAACTCCAGCAGCCCTGCCGGATCGGTCAGCCGGTTGCGGATGATATAGCGCGCCATCGCACCGCGCGCCTTCTTCGCAAAGAAGCTGACGATTTTTGGGGTACCGGCCTTATCTTCCATAAAGACAGGCGTAATCACGCGCAGCTTGAGCGCCTCGGGCGCGACGGCGCCGAAATATTCCTGGCTGGCACAGTTGATCAGCGTGTCGCTCCCGGTCGTCGCTGCCTGTGCGTTAAGCGCCTTACTCAACTGATCGCGCCAATAGTCGTAGAGAGACTTGCCGCGCCGGGTCTTCAGCCTGCTGCCCATTTCCAGCCGGTATGGCTGTATCGCATCCAGGGGCCGCAGCACGCCGTAAAGCCCGGACAGGATGCGCAGATGATCCTGCGCCCAGCGCATTTCGTCCGCGTCGAGCGAGGCCGCCTCCAACCCCTGATAGGTGTCACCGGCGAAGGCCAGCGCTGCTGGGCGCACCGCCTCGGCTGCCGGATCTTCGGCAAAGGATCGAAACCGGTCGCGGTTCAGCCGGGCGAGATCGTCGCTCAACCCCATCAGCTTGCGCAGATCGCCCAAAGTCAGGTTGCGTGCGGTTTTGGCAAGCCGGATAGCATCGTCCTGGAAATCGGGTTGCGTCGGCGCGATGTCGCGTTCTGCCCAATCCAGCCGCTTGGCCGGTGAAATCACTACAAGCATGTCCACCCCTTCTCGTGTCTGTGTACTGACCTAGCCCGCCGAGCGCAGCACGTCCAGAAATGCTGGACCAAAACGTTCAGCCCGGCTTTCACCCAACACCCTTTGCAGCCCGGTCTGATCATCCGCCTGCAATTGGGCAACCTTGGCCAGCTGTGCCGCCGAGCAACTGAGCGGTTTGTGGGTGCCATCAGCGCCGCGCGCGAGCTCGGTCTGGACCTCAAGCAACTGATCGAACAGCGCTGCCTTACCAGATCCCGCGAGCTTGCGCTGTTGCGGGTGATGGCAGTCCTGTTCTCCGGTGATCACCTGCAGGAACATCGCGCCGTAGCGGTCAAGCTTCTTCGCGCCGACCCCGCCGATGCGGGCCATGTCATCAAGAGTGCTTGGCCGTTTCTCGGCCATCTCGATCAGGGTGCGGTCAGGAAAGATTACGTAGGCAGGGACCTTGGCGGCCTCGGCCAATGCACGGCGCTTGGCCTTGAGCGCCGAAAGCAGGGGCGCATCCTCGTCCGAAACCATCGCCTTGACCGCCGGTCGCCGCCCCGCCGCCTTGATCGTGTCCTGGCGCAGACGGATGCTGGCCTTGCCTTTCAGGATCGGCAGCGCCGCTTCGGTCATGCGCAGCGCACCGTGGCGCTCGGGGTCGGGGCGGATCAGGTCATGGCCCATCATTTGCCGAAAGATCGCCTGCCATTGCTGTTTGCTATGCGCCCGCCCGACGCCGAATGTCTGCAACTGATCATGGCGCCGGTCGCGCACGCGGTCGGTTTCATTGCCCACCAAGATGTCGATCAGATGCCCCGACCCGAACCATTCTTCGGTCCGTAAGATCGCCGAAAGCGCCATGCGAACGGGCTCGGTGCCGTCCATCACCTTGGCTGGCTGAGCGCAGAGATCACATTTGCCGCAGCGTTCGGCCTCTTCCCCGAAATAACCCAGCAGGGTCTTGCGGCGACATTCCAGCGCCTCGGCCAAACCCAACAACGCGTTCAGGCGGCCATGATCGGCGACGCGGCGTTCTGGCGGCGCCAGCCCTTCGTCGATCTGCGATCGACGCAAACGGATGTCATCCGGTCCAAATAAAGTCAGCGTTTCCGCCGGAGCCCCATCGCGACCGGCGCGGCCGATTTCCTGATAATAGGCCTCGATGGATTTCGGCAAATCCGCGTGGGCGACCCAGCGGATATCGGGTTTGTCGATGCCCATTCCGAAGGCCACTGTTGCCACCACGATCAACCCATCTTCGCGGGCAAAACGGATTTCGACCTGGCGCCGCTCTTCGGCCTCCATCCCACCGTGATAGTGACAGGCCTTGTGGCCCTGCTCGCGCAGGGCGATGGCCAGGGCCTCGGTCTTGTTGCGGGTGCCGCAATAAACGATGCCCGACTGTCCGCGCCGTGCATCGGCAAAGTCCAGGATCTGGCGGCGCGGCCCGTCCTTGGCGGCGAAGGCCAGGTGCAAGTTGGGGCGGTCGAACCCGTGCAGAAAGATGCGCGGTTCCCGGTCTTCGAACAGTTTGGTGACAATTTCATCGCGCGTTTCGGCATCTGCCGTGGCCGTGAAAGCCGCCAGCGGCACACCCAGCGCGCGGCGCAGCTCGCCAATGCGCAAATAGTCGGGGCGGAAATCATGACCCCACTGGCTGACGCAATGCGCCTCATCCACTGCGATCAGGCTAACGCCGATCCGGCGCAGCAGGCCCATGGCCGAGCCTGCCGCCAGCCGCTCGGGCGCGATATATAGCAGCTTGAGCGCCCCCGCCTCTAGCGCGGCATAGACTTCGTCGTTTTCTTCCGGCGTGTTGCCCGATGTCAGCGCGCCTGCGGATACGCCCGCTTCTTGCAGCGCGCGGACCTGATCGCGCATCAGCGCAATCAGCGGCGAGATCACAACAGTCACCCCGTCGCGCATCAGCGCAGGCAATTGGAAACACAGCGACTTGCCACCGCCTGTCGGCATGATCGCCAGCACGTTTTCGCCAGAGGTCACCGCATCGACAATCTCTTCCTGTCCGGGTCGGAAGGCGTCGAATCCAAAGACGTCCCGCAAAAGCGGCGCTGCGTCCAGCATGGGCAGGTGATCCTGTGGTCTGTGTTTTTGCTCTGCTCTTAGCAGGCAGTGTCACACACTAAGAATCGGTGAACAAGAGCGGCGGGCCTCACATGAAGCCGAAAATCGTCGGCAGAATGTAGTTCTGCAGCGAGAGCACGATGATGAACGCTACCAACGGCGCAAGATCCAGACCGCCAGTGTCGGGCAGGATATTGCGGATCGGGCGATAGATCGGCTCAAGCAGCCGGTTCAGGCCGTACCAGATCTGCCCGACAAACTGCTGATGCACGTTAAGAACGTTGAAGTTGATCAGCCAACTCATGATCACATGCACGATGATGAAGAAGTAAACCACGCTGAGGATCAGTTGCAGCGGTCCGTAGATTGCCATCATCGTCAGATTTCTCCTTCATGTTCTGCCCGACAGGTAATCGCTGACATGCAAAAGCGCAAGGATGCCGCAATGTCGCGATTGACCTTTGCCTCCCTTTTGGCAACAGGGCAGACAAACCGCCTTGGAGAGCCTCATGTTCCCGATCGTCCGACTGGTCAAAGATCTGCTTGTCGCCCGCCGCATGCCTCCGCTTGAGCTGACAGAGACTCATGTGTCCAACCACCGATGCTGGCCCTGGGACCTGGATATCTGGCTAGAGCTGAACAACGGGCGCGCCATGACGCTCTACGATTTGGGGCGCACCATGCTGGCGCAGCGGGTCGGGCTGATCAAGGCGATCACAAAGCGGCGTTGGGCGATGACCATGGCGGGCTCCACGGTAAGATTCCGCCGCCGCATTCGCGGGTTCGAGCGGTTCGAAATGCGCTCGCGCGCGGTCTGCTGGGACGAAAAGTTCATCTATCTGGAACAAAGCATGTGGAAGCGAAACGGCGAATGCGCCAGTCACGTGTTGTTCCGCTCTGCCGTGACTGACAAGAACGGCATCGTACCTCCTGCCGAAGTTCTGCGCGAGATGGGACATCAGGACCGGGGCTCGCCCCCGATGCCCGAATGGGTCGCCGCCTGGATCGCCGCCGATGCGCAGCGGCCTTGGCCACCGATGCAGGAAAAGCTTGTGTAACGCGCGCGCAGCCCGTCTTATCTATGCAAAGCACTTGAGGACGGGCATGGCAGAAATATCCGCGCGCAAACGCGTCTGGGGCTGGTGGTTTTTCGACTGGGCCAGCCAGCCCTATTATTCGCTTTTGATTACCTTCATTTTTGGCCCGTACTTTGCGGGAGTCGCGGCGCAGTATTTCCAGACGGCTGGGCTATCTGGGCATGATGCAGCAGCGCGGGCACAGGTCGTTTGGGCCAACTGCCTCGCCATCACGGGGCTGATCACGGCCTTTGGAGCCCCCCTGCTGGGTGCTTTTGCGGACGTTACGGGCCGCCGCCTGCCTTGGATCTTTGGCTTTTCGGTCATGTATGTGGTGGGCTCTGCTGCACTCTGGTTCACGATGCCGGACGGGTCGAACATGTGGCTGATGCTGTCTGCCTTCGGTCTGGGCTTTGTTGGTGCCGAATACGCGCTGATTTTTGTGAACTCGCAATTGCCTGATATCAGCAGCAAGGAAGACGTAGGCGAAATTTCAGGAAGCGGATTTGCGTTTGGCTATGCTGGCGGGTTGCTATCGCTGGCCATCATGCTGCTGCTTTTTGTCGAACAGCCCAACGGCAAGACCCTGATCGGTCTCAACCCGGCTTTTGGCTTGAATGCCGCTCAGATGGAAGGGACCCGCTTTGTCGGCCCCATGACCGCTGCCTGGTACATTCTGTTCATGATCCCTTATTTCCTGTGGGTACGAGATGGGCCGCGCGCTGGCAAGAAAGGTACGTTTTCCGGCGCACTGCGCCTCTTGGGCCGCTCTATCGCCGATTTGCGGCACAGGCTGAGCCTTTCGGCCTATCTCGGGTCATCCATGCTTTACCGCGACGCGCTGAACGGGCTCTATAGCTTTGGTGGCATCTATGCGCGGTTGGTTCTGGACTGGGATCTGATCAAGATTGGCGTTTTTGGCATCGTCAGCGTGCTGGCCTCGGCGATCTTTGTCTATTTTGGCGGCAAACTGGACAAGCGACTGGGACCAAAACCGGTGATTGTGATGTGCATCTGCATCCTGATCCTGGTCTGCTCGCTGATTGTCAGCATGGACCGCAACCAGATCTTGGGCATCCCACTGGCCGAGGGGTCGTCACTGCCCGATATTCTGTTCTTTGGCTGCGGCGTCCTGATTGGTGGCATGGGCGGCACGCTGCAATCTGCCAGCCGGTCGCTGATGGTACGCCATGCCGCACCGGATCACCCGACCGAGAGCTTCGGGCTCTATGGTCTGTCAGGCCGTGCGACCGCCTTTCTGGCGCCAACGCTGATCGGGATGGCGACCGCTGCATTTGGGGATGCGAGATTGGGGGTTTCCCCAGTGATCGCGTTGTTTATTCTGGGGCTTATATTGTTGCGCTGGGTGAGACCGGAAGGGGATCAAACCTGATGTTTTTACGGGTACTTGTGACAATTGCTGCGCTGGCAGGGCTTGCCGCCAGCGCCGATGCCGCCCCTCTTGCGAAGGAGCTATTCGGGGCAAAATCGCAAGGCTCGCGGCAGAAATCCGCCGCTTATGGAAGCTATTCCCGAGGCTGTGCCGCAGGCTCGGTGCAATTGCCCGAGACCGGCCCGACCTGGCAAGCGATGCGGCTGTCCCGCAACCGCAACTGGGGTCACCCCGAGACCATCGACTATATCCAGGATCTCAGCCGTTTTGCGGCGAAGCAACCGGGCTGGGATGGGCTTTATATCGGAGATATCAGCCAGCCACGCGGCGGCCCAATGCTGAGCGGTCATCGCAGCCATCAGATCGGTCTGGATATCGACATCTGGATGCGCCCTGCCAACAAGCTGAACCTGTCACGCCGCAATCGCGAGAACATATCGTCAATCTCATTGCGCCGCGCCGAAGGGGCCTTTGTGAATTCCAACTGGACCCAGCAGCATCATGAAATCCTGAAGGCCGCTGCAAGCGACAAGCGGGTAGCGCGGATCTTTGTCTTTCCCGGCGCCAAAGTCGAAATGTGCAAGAACGCCAAGGGCAACCGCAAATGGCTGCGCAAGATCCGTCCCTGGTGGGGGCATCACTATCATTTCCATGTCCGGCTGAGCTGCCCCAAAGGTGCGCGCGGCTGCGTCAACCAGGATCCGCCCCCCAAGGGAGATGGATGTGCCGAAGCGCAGCAATGGGTCAACAACATCCTGAACCCGCCGCCACCCAAGCCCCGTGACCCCAACGCACCGCCGCCCAAGAAGCGCCGGGAATACACTCTTTCGGACCTGCCCCAGCAATGCGCCGCCGTTCTGCAGTCGCGCTGATCTGCGCCCTGATCCTGACCGGCAGCGCGCATGCGGTGGAAAGATCCGGAGCGGTTCCGGCTGGCAGCTATCAGTGGACCGCCAAGGCCCCCTGGTTCGGAGGCTTTTCCGGAATAGAAGTTTCGGATGACGGGCTGTCGATGCTGGCACTCAGCGACCGTTCGATCCTGGTTTCAGCAGATCTGCAACGCGAGAATGGCCGAGTTAGCGGTGTAGAAGTCACCTCGGCGCATTGGGTCCGATCCAGCAAGAACAAACCCCTTATCGGGCGCGCCGGCGATTCCGAAGGCCTGGCCATCGCTCCCGATGGCGGCCACTACATCTCGTTCGAGGGGGTGCACCGCCTTGCTCGTTATGACGACCCCGAGAGCCGGTCGCAGGTTCTGCCTCGCCCCAAGGCGTTCAATGACCTAGCCAAGAACGGCTCATTCGAGCCACTTGCCATCGATGCGAAGGGCAGGCTTTATACCATGCCGGAAAGCAGCCGCGCAGCCGACGGCACGATACCGGTCTATCGCTGGGACGGGCGCCGCTGGTCGACCCCTTTCAAACTGCCGCCGCGCGGTGACTACCTGCCGGTTGGAGCCGATTTTGGGCCCGAGGGGCGCCTGTATGTGTTGGAACGCGCGACTGGAACGCTGGGGTTCCGCACCCGCCTGCGACGCTGGCGGGTGACGGAGACCGCTGCCACAAACGAAGAAACGGTGCTCGATACACGTTCAGGCACGCATGAAAACCTGGAAGGAGTCTCTGTCTGGCGCGATGCGCAGGGAAAACTGCGGGCGACGATGATCTCGGACGACAATTTCGTCTTCTTCCTGCGCACAGAGATCGTCGAATACATCCTGCCTGACTGACAGTCCGGAATGACTTGCCAAAGCTGCACACAGCGGCTATCAGCGCGGCCTGCCTGAAATGAATCGGGCCAAGTCGCCGCTACCTTGTCAAAACGGGCACCAAGATATGACACGTACCTACCTTCCCGGCATTCTTGCCATGGCCGCCATTGTGGTGGCATCGAACATTCTGGTTCAGTTCCTGATCCTTGACGGTCTGTTGACCTGGGGCGCATTCACCTACCCCTGCGCCTTTATCGTCACCGACATCATGAACCGCGTCTACGGCGTGCAAGCCGCGCGCAAGGTCGTGTTCGCCGGTTTTGTCACCGGCATCCTGTGTTCGCTGATCGGCAGCCAGATCATGCTGGAATTCGGTCCCGCCGTGCCGCTGCGGGTTGCCGTCGCTTCTGGCACCGCATTCCTGATCGCGCAGCTGACCGATGTGGCGCTCTTTGACCGTCTTCGTGCGGGCCGCTGGTGGCGCGCACCGCTGGTCTCGACGCTGGTTGGCTCGGCGCTCGACACAGCGCTGTTCTTCACCATCGCCTTCTCGGCCTCGGTAACCTTTTTTGGCGCCAATGCCGACGCCGCAATCTCCTGGGCGTGGGAGCCTGTGCCTTTCCTGCTCACCGGTCCCGAAGCGCCGCTCTGGGTGACGCTGGGCTTTGCCGACTGGCTGGTCAAGCTGGCGCTGGCGCTGTTGGCTTTGGTGCCGTTCCGCCTGATCGTTGCGCGTATGACGGCCGCACAACCCGCATAAAAAAACGCTTTGAGATTGGCACAACTTGTGTCACGCTCCTTGCTAACCGCAACAGTTAGAAAAGGAGGTGATCCAGTGTCGAGAAAGAGATTGGAGAGAGGTGTCGGAACAACCGGGGGGATCGCCTGCTAGGGCAGCCCTTGGCGGAGCGCGCGCTCCGGCTGGTCGATTGATCTAACCGACCCAACCTCCTGAACTTTCGAAGGGCCGTCCCGCTGGGGCGGCCCTTTTTGTTTCCGCAGCGCGCGGTTAAGGTCCGCCCATGCTCAGGATCGGCGACACCATCACCATTCAGGACTGGGAGCTTACGGAAAGCTTCATGCGTGCCTCGGGGCCGGGCGGGCAGAATGTTAACAAGGTGGCCACCGCCGTGGAACTACGGTTCGAGGCTGCACGCTCGCCCGCGCTGCCAGACCCGGTCAAGGCGCGATTGAAACGGCTGGCCGGGCGGAAATGGACAAAGGACGGGGCCATCGTTATCCAATGCGACGAGACCCGCTCGCAGGCACGCAATCGCGACATCGCACGCGAACGGCTGGTCGAACTGGTGACCCGCGCGCTGGTCAAGCCGAAACGCCGGGTCCCCACCAAACCGACCCGTGGCTCGGTGCGGCGCAGGCTGGATGCCAAAAAAGCACGCGGCGCGGTCAAGGCTCTGCGGGGCCGGATCAGCGACGATTAGGCTGGCATCCGCTTCCTGCACTGCTAGGGTTCTGGCAACGCATATAGGGGAGGGACTGTGGGTATGAGACTGGAGGGTAAATCCGCCATTGTCACCGGCGGCGCGTCAGGGTTCGGCGCAGGCATCGCGCGCAAATTCGCTAGCGAAGGCGCACATGTGATGATCGCCGATCTGAACGGCGCGGCGGCACAGAGCCTTGCAGATGAGATCGGCGGCACGGTCTGCGAAACCGACATCTCTGAGGCGGTATCGGTCGCGAAGATGGTGCATATGGCTGAAACCGCCTTTGGCCAGATCGACATCTTGGTCAACAACGCAGGCGTGACCCATATGCCTGCTCCGCTGGAAAAGGTGAGCGAAGAAGATTTCGACCGCGTCGTCGCGGTGAACGTGAAATCCGTCTATCTGACGGCCCGGGCGCTGGTGCCGCAAATGAAGGCGCAAGGGACCGGTGTGATCCTGAACGTCGCCTCTACCGCCGGGCTGTCGCCGCGCCCGAAGCTCAACTGGTACAATGCGTCAAAGGGCTGGATGATTACCGCAACCAAGACCATGGCGGTGGAACTCGCCCCTGACGGCGTTCGCGTGAATGCGCTCTGCCCGGTTGCTGGGGAAACGCCGCTACTGAAGTCGTTCATGGGAGAGGACACACCGGAGATGCGGGCAAAGTTCCTGTCCACCATTCCCATCGGTCGTTTCTCGACCCCTCAGGATATGGGCAATGCCGCTTGCTTCTTATGCTCGGACGAGGCATCGATGATCACCGGCGCGGCACTTGAGGTGGACGGCGGGCGGTGCATCTGACCATGCAAGCCGGGCCCCTCAATCTGATCACCGACATAGCGGGTCTGCACGTGGGCAACGCGCAGGATGATGCGCTAAAATCCGGTGTGACCGTGCTGACTTCGGACACGCCCTTTACGGCATCCGTCCACGTAATGGGCGGCGCGCCAGGCACGCGTGAAACCGATTTGCTGGCGGCAGACAAAACCGTCAGCCAGGTCGATGCACTGGTTCTGTCGGGCGGCTCGGCCTTTGGGCTGGATGCCTGCTCGGGTGTGACCGAGGCACTGCGGGACAGCGGGCGCGGATTTCGGGTTGGAGAGGCCGTGGTCCCAATCGTACCCGGCGCGATCCTGTTCGATCTGCTCAACGGTGGCGAAAAGGGGTGGCAAAGAAACCCCTATGCCGCGCTGGGACGTACCGCATTCGAATCCGCTGGTTCGGAATTCGACCTCGGCAGCGCCGGAGCCGGAACCGGTGCACTGAGCGCCAATCTCAAGAGCGGACTTGGATCTGCCTCGTTGGTGCTGCCCTCGGGCGCGACGGTGGCGGCACTTGTCGCCGCCAACCCGCTGGGCAGTGTCACAACACCCGGAGACCGCCATTTCTGGGCCGCGCCATTCGAATTGAACGATGAGTTCGCCGGGCTTGGCCCGGACGAGCGCGCGGGGCTGGGTCTGGATCTGAGCAGCCGCAAATCCGAGCTGACCCCACCAAAAGGTGCCGAGCGCGCCAATACAACGATCGCCATTGTCGCAACGGATGCGGCCCTCAGCAAGGCGCAGTGCCAGCGACTGGCGATCGCAGCCCATGACGGGATTGCACGCGCAGTGGTACCCGCGCATAGTCCCGGCGACGGGGACCTCGTTTTTAGCGTCAGCACAGGCGCGCGCGTGTTACAGAACTCCGATACGGAGCTGGGTTTGATCGGGCATTTCGCCGCACTCTGCCTGAGCCGCGCCATCGCGCGCGCGACCTATCTGGCGCGTCGGGCGGACGGGGACTTGCTGCCTTGCTGGGTTGACATTCGTCAAGGCAATGAGGGGCGCGGGCAGCGATAAACACGGCGCATAAGTGGTGCTGCGTTCTGTCCGATTGACTTTGGTGTCGCGCCCGCTCAATTGATCCATAGCTACGCAAATGGAGTAAAACTATGAGCTACTCGATTCACGCTGCCATCGCCGCCCTGATGCTTGCCACATCGGCCTTGGCAGAGGGTGACACAGAAGCAGGCAAGAAGGCTTTCAACAAATGCAAAGCCTGCCACACGGTTGTTTCGGCATCCGATGAGGTCATCGTGAAGGGCGGAAAGACCGGGCCCAACCTCTATGGCGTCGATGGCCGCGCGGCCGGCGCTGTTGAAGGCTACAATTATGGTCCCGGCCTGGTTGCGGCTGGTGAAAACGGGCTGGTCTGGGACGAGACAACCTTTGTCGAATATACCACCGACCCCAAGAAATTCCTGCAGACCTATCTGGACGACCCGAAAGCCAAATCCAAGATGGCCTTCAAGCTCAAGAAGGGCGGCGAGGACATCTATGCGTTTCTGGTCAGCGTGAACGCGCAGTAAACAGACGCACTTCTTGGTGAACTAGAAAAGGGCCGCGGGACGCACCTGCGGCTTTTCGCACGATTGAACGGTGCGGGCTTTGCGGGCAGTTTGACTGCTATGTGGTCGCGTCCGGCTGGAAAGCCCCTCTCGATCCGCTTAAGTCAGGACTCGCACGCACGGGTCAGTGGGAGACATCATATGGGAGCGATGATTCCTGCTTGGGTCGACGGAACGCTCGTTCCGTTCGACAAGCTAAAAGCACATCAGCTTGGGCTGAAACACAAGGCGGTTTCAGTCTTTGTCATTCGCGGCATGAACATCCTGATCCAGCAGCGCGCTTTGGGAAAATACCACACCCCCGGTCTATGGGCGAATACCTGCTGCACCCACCCAGACTGGGATGAGGCCTCGTCGGTCTGCGCCGTGCGCCGCCTGCGCGAGGAATTGGGCATCACCGGGCTTTATCCCGAATTCCGCCATCAGCTTGAATACCGCGCCGATGTGGGATCAGGTCTGATCGAACATGAGGTGGTCGATGTGTTCCTGGCCCATGCCCGCAAGACGGTGGAGGTGGAACCCAACCCGGACGAGGTCATGGATACGCGCTGGATCAATTATCACGACTTGCAAGCCGAGGTCGCCCGGCACCCGGATCGGTTCACACCCTGGCTCAAAATCTACCTAGAGAACCACTCCAACACTATCTTCGGGCCGGACCTGATCATCTCGTCTACCGGCTAGATGCGGCAGGTGGTTTGACCCTAAGGCATCAATCTATCTCATCCGTCATCATCTGAAACCCGGATGATTAAGCTCGTTATGTTGTGATGCCTCTCGGTGCGATTGCCGCAGCTGCTCCTGCGTAGACCAACCGACCGACTCGCCCCGACCACCAGTTTTCGCTATGCTCAACACATGTCGACGATCGACGCGCAGAAGCTTTTCGACCGACTGTCCGCGGAGTTGCTGCGGTTTCCAGAGCGCTTCGCGGACCTTCTCGCTCGACCAAGTCACTTTTTCGCCGAAATCGCTGCGGTAAGTGAGGAACACCGCCGAGACCTATTGAAGACTGCCTTCGTCTTCGCGCTGATTGCAGTTGTCATTGGCACAGGTGTCGGTGGCTTCCTTCAGCTCGAAGGTACACCCCAGATACTGGGCGTTGGACCCATCGTCGCTGTTTTGTTTCTGTGGTTTCTCGTGGGTCTCGGTTTACACCCCGCGCTTCGCCTCTTCGGAGCGAACGGGACCTGGACCAAAACCGTCGCTGTCTTCCTCTTTACTGTCTCGGCCCTGCACATCCTCTGGGTGCCAGTTCTCGGCATCCTATCTCTTCTCTTGTCCGAAACCCGCGTAGTACTTACCTACGAATATGCGATCTCTTTCGGCGCTTCGCGCGGCTCTTCGATCGAAGGTCTAGGATCCATTGCGCGGCATACCGAGAGCTTCATCCTTGAACGCGAGCCCGACAAGGCTGGCACCGTCTTGCCACCTGCCTCATCCGACGTCACACCCTATCAGGCCACTCTTACTCCCCGGATCCCGGCCGACGCCTCACCCTATCCACCACCGACCGAGGCCCGCGGCCCGGTCCTCAGCGCGGAAAATTGGCACATCCTAACGGCCGTGCTGATTGCCTATATAACCAGCCATTTCTACTACCTCTCACGCGGCTTCGCTCTGGTCCATGGTAGGGCCTGGGGTTACTGGTTTTTGCTTGCCTGGGTGGTGCCAATCGCCATTTTAATGACAATCGTTATCTTAATTGCACTCCTGACCGCCGCAATCAGCGCAGCACCCTGAATGCCGACGACCGACGGGCCGCGTGAGCGTGTGCTTCCTGCAGAAAAGGTCTGGGGTGTAGCCCGCCAAAGTCAAACTATGTGGCCATGAGCATCGCGGAGATGGCCAGGGGACCAATCAAAACCTCACGCTAAGGTCGAGCATTTGCGCTGATCTCCGACCAGCAGTGGCAATTTTGCCATCTGCCCGGACCCACAAACTGGTACAATCCGGCACCCAATTTACCGATTGAACGCGCGACCCCCAGCATCAGCGCGCTGGGACCGCTACGTTATCGATCAGTCGAACGCCCTCGATGCAGCCGGCCGCAAATAGACGGGCATCGGCGGTTGCCGCCTCAAGCGGTGCCAGCGCCGCCACATCGCGCAGTTCCAGATACTCGACCGGGTCAAATCCTGCTTGTTCCAGCCGCCCAATCGCATCGGCTTGCAAAGGAGCAAACTCTGCCCCATTGGAAAGGGCCTGCGCCACCTCACGCATGACCGCGTGCAAGGTCGCGGCCTGGCGTAGCCCTGCCTCGCTCAACCGCCGGTTTCTGGAGGACATGGCAAGACCCGAGGCCTCGCGCACGGTGTCGCAGCCAACCACCTCGATGGGGATGTTCAGATCTCCTGCCATGCGTCGAACCACAAGAAGCTGCTGATAATCTTTCTCGCCGAAATAGGCACGGTCGGCCTGGGTTTTGAGGAACAGCTTGGCCACCACGGTGGCCACACCGTCAAAATGCCCGGGCCGGTTGGGGCCTTCCATTACATCGGTCAACCCGCCCACCGAAATCGTCGTGGCAAAACCCTCGGGATAGACCTCCTCGGGCACAGGGGCATAGATCAGATCGACGCCCAACGGTGTCAGTTTGGCGGCGTCTTCTTCCTCGACCCTTGGATAGGTGGACAGGTCACCGGGATTGTTGAACTGCATTGGGTTCACGAAGATCGTGACGACAACCCGGTCACATTGCGCTTTCGCCGCCTCGACCAGCGACAGGTGCCCGTCATGCAGGGCACCCATGGTCGGAACCACGCCAACGCTTTGGCCCTGCTTCCGCCAACGCGCCGTCTCGTCGCGCAGATCACTCAGGCGGCGCAGAATACGGGTCATGTCTTTGCGCCCTTTTGCGGCGCCTGATCGCCAAACACATGCTCGTCAGCGGGAAAGCGGCGGGCGCGCACCTCGGCGGCATATTCGGCGATTGCGGCCTCGGCCAGCGGCCCCAAATCCGCATATCGTTTGACGAATTTCGGCTTGAAGGCTGTGAAGAGCCCCAGCATGTCATCGACCACCAGGATCTGCCCATCGCATCCCGCCGAGGCCCCGATTCCAATGGTCGGGATCGCAACCTCTGACGTGATCCGGTCCGCCAGCGTCTGCGGCACTTTCTCTAGGACCACGGCAAAGGCGCCGGCATCGGCGACCGCGCGCGCATCATCCAGCACCGCGTCAGCCTGCTCGGCCCGACCCTGCACCTTGTAGCCACCTAGCGTGTTTACCGATTGCGGCGTCAGACCGATATGCGCCATCACCGGGATGCCGCGGCGCACCAGAAAGCGGATGGTCTCGGCCATATCAACGCCGCCTTCCAGTTTCACCGCGCCCGCGCCCGCCTCGGACATCAACCGCGCGGCATTGCGAAAGGCCCGCGCCGGGTCTTCTTCGTAAGAGCCGAACGGCATGTCGACCACCATCATCGATCGGGTCAGCCCGCGCGCGACAGCTTGCCCGTGAAGGATCATCATTTCCATGGTGACCACCAGCGTCGACGGCAGCCCATGCATCACCATACCCACGCTGTCGCCCACCAGCACAAAGTCGCAATGCCCGTCCATCAACCGCGCCATTGGCGTGGTATAGGCGGTCAGGCTGACCAGTGGGTCGCCGCCTTTCTGCTGGCGGATGTCATCGGCATTGGGGGCGGTCTTGCGGGCGGTTGCGCTCATGGGCTTGCTTTCGACGGACTGCGGTTGGCGCGCAGATAACAAGGGACGCGCGCCAGATGAAGACCGGTTGCGCCAACATATACTTGATTGACCCCAGGTTTACGAGGAAAGTTGGACCAAAGGTCAGACAAAGACCGTCGAACATTCGGGGAGAACACAATGGGATTTTTTCAAACACGGTCGATGATGCTGGCCGGCGCGCTTGTCGCGGGCCTGTGGTGCTCGGCAGCCCATGCCCAGAGTGACATCACGATCGCGCTGCAGCTTGAGCCACCACATCTGGACCCGACCAGCGCCGCGGCGCAATCCATCGACTCAGTGCTCTATACCAATGTGTTCGAAGGGCTGACCCGGTTCATGGGCGATGGTTCGATCGTGCCCGGATTGGCCGAGAGCTGGGAAATTTCCGAGGACGGCAAGACCTATACGTTCAAGCTGCGCGAGGGTGTGGCGTTCCACGATGGCGCCCCGATGAGCGCTGAAGACGTGAAGTTCAGCCTGGACCGCGCGCGCGCCGAGGACAGCGCAAACGCACAAAAAGCGTTGTTTGACAGTATCGCCGAGGTCACCGTTATAGATCCCCTGACGGTTCTGGTGACACTGAGCGACCCAAACGGCAATTTCCTGTTCAACATGGCCTGGGGTGACGCGGTGATCGTGTCACCGGACAGCATTGACGATATCAAGACCAATCCCGTGGGCACCGGAGCCTACAAGTTCTCGAACTGGGTACAGGGTGACCGAATCGATCTGACGCGCAACGATGCCTATTGGGGCGAGGCCCCGGCACTGGAAAACGCCACCTTCAAGTTCATCTCGGACCCCACCGCGGCCTTTGCCGCGATGATGGCCGAGGATATCGACGTGTTTGACAACTTTCCGGCCCCGGAAAACCTGCCACAATTCGAGGCCGATCCGCGGTTTCAGGTTCTGGTGGGTTCCAACGAGGGCGAAACGATCCTCAGCACCAACAACAAGCAGCCTCCCTTCAACGATATCAGGGTGCGCCAGGCGATTGCCCATGCCATTGACCGGCAGGCGGTCATTGATGGCGCCATGTTCGGTTATGGCACGCCAATCGGTTCGCATTTCGCGCCGCATCACCCGGCCTATGTCGATCTGACCGGCAACTCGGCTTATGACCCGGAAAAATCGAAAGCGCTTTTGGCCGAAGCCGGGTTTTCAGACGGATTCGAAACCACACTGCACTTGCCTCCACCTTCTTACGCGCGGCGCGGCGGCGAGATCGTTGCGGCGCAGCTGGCTGAGGTCGGCATCAAGGCGGAAATCATCAACGTGGAATGGGCGCAATGGCTGGAATCGGTCTTTAAGGGAAAGAACTTTGGCCTGACCATCGTCAGCCATACAGAGCCGATGGATATCGGGATTTATGCGCGGCCAGACTACTACTTCCAGTATGACAACCCTGAGTTTCAGGCCCTGATGAAGACGCTCAACATCACCACCGATCCGGCGGAACGCGATGCCTTGCTCAAACAGGCGCAGCAGATCATCGCCGAGGACTATGTAAACGGGTTCCTGTTCCAATGGGCCAAACTGGGTGTTGCCAAGGCTGGGGTGCAAGGGCTGTGGGCGGACGGGCCCACCGCGGCCATCGACCTGACCGGCATGTCCTGGTCGGAATGAATTGCGGGGTGGCCCATCGCCCGGGTGGGCCGCCAGTAGTTCACATCAAGATTTTCAAGCGATGAATTTGCGCCTTCTTTCCCCGAAATATATGCTGGCGACACTGCTGGTGCTGCTGGCCCTGACGGGTTCGGTCGCGGCGCAGGGGTTGTTACAGAACGACCACGGCCAACCCCTGGGAACGCCGGGAAAGCCGCTTGAAGTGGGCATCGGTATCCATATCGATCAGATCACATTTGTTGACCAGAAATCGGAAAACTACGGCGCCGTTGCAACGTTGCGCTTTCGTTGGAAAGACCCGGCACTGGCCTATGAGCTTAGCGAATACCCACGCGATGTCCGGGTGTTCAAGACAGACGCCTTTCTGGAGTACGCGACCGAGAACACCGCCATCGTGCCCGCCTTCGTGATCGAGAACCAGCAATCGAACCGCTGGATACATCAATCGGTTATCGCGGTACGCAGCAATGGCGAGGCCAGCTATTTCGAGAAGTCCTCGCTGACGCTGCAAGCGCCTTATTTCGACTTCCGCAAGTACCCGTTCGATACGCAGCGTTTCTACTACGAAATCGTGTCGGTCTTTCCCTCGCAGACGGTGAGATACTCGGTCCTCGAAGATGAGTCCGGTCTGGGTCAGTTGCTGGGTGAGGAGGAGTGGATTCTGGAAAACGCCCAGATGCAGAAATCCACCGTTACAGGTCTTTCGGGGATGGAGAGCGACAAGGTCGCGTTGGAATTCACCGGCCGGCGGCACGTGCTTTACTACGCGATCCGTATTTTCCTGCCGATGCTGGTGCTGGTGTCGGTCAGCTGGTCGCTGTTTTTCCTGGACGAATACCGCAAGCGGATCGAGATCGCCGGCGCTAACCTGCTGGTTTTCGTCGGCTTCAACTGGGTCATCTCCGATGACCTGCCCAAGCTGGGCTATGTGACATTTCTTGATTTTATCCTGCAATGGATGTTCGTGGTCACCGGTGCGATCATTGTGTTCAACGTTGTCCTCCGAAGGCTCAAACTCTCTGGGCGCGAGACTTTCGCGGCCAAGCTGGATAATTATGCAGTCAAATGGATCTATCCGTTGGCCTATGTGGCGATCGTGGGATTTGCTGTCCTGAATTTCCTGGTCAAGCCCTAGATGCTGGACCGCCGCGCAGCGCGCGCCTAACGTTGCCCCGATGCTGCGCTACACCCTGAAACGCCTGCTATCCCTTGTGCTGAGCCTCGCCGTCGCGTCGATGGTCATCTTCGCGGTGATCGAGATCGCGCCAGGCGATCCGGCGCAATTCATGCTGGGCGTGAACGCACAGCCCGACACCTTGGCTGCGCTGCGGGCCGAACTTGGGCTGGATACCTCGAAACCTGAACGCTACCTCGCCTGGGTAGGTGGCATGTTACAGGGGGATTTCGGCACCTCTTACACCTACCGCACCCCGGTGGCGGGGATGATCGCGGACAGGCTGTCGGTCTCACTGCCGCTGACGCTCTATGCGCTGACCCTCTCGATACTGCTGGCCTTTCCGGCAGGCATCTATGCCGCCTCGCGTCGGGGGCAGATGGGGGATGCAGCGATGATGGGCTCCACGCAGCTGGGTGTTGCGATCCCGAATTTCTGGTTTGCCATGATGCTGGTGCTGGTCTTTGCGGTGAACCTGCGCTGGTTCAATGCTGGCGGCTTTCCCGGCTGGGGCAAGGGGGTTTGGAGCGGGCTGCACGCCCTGACCTTGCCCGCCATCGCGCTGGCTCTGCCACAGGCTTCCATCCTGGCACGGGTGATGCGCTCGGCCCTGCTGGACGTGCTGGGCGAAGATTTCATGCGCACCGCCCGCGCCAAGGGCTTGAGCCGCAAACAGGCGCTCTGGCGGCACGGGCTGCGCAATGCGCTGATCCCGGTGCTGACCATCATCGGCTTGCAGGTCTCGTTCCTGCTGGCCGGCGCGATCATCATCGAGCAGGTGTTCTACCTGCCCGGTCTGGGGCGGTTGATCTTTCAATCGATCAACTCGCGTGACCTGATCGTCGTGGAATCGGTGGTGATGCTGCTGGTCTTTGTGGTGATCACGGTGAACTTTCTGGTCGATCTGGCTTATGCGCTGGTCGATCCACGGCTGAGGTCGCGGACATGAGCCGAGGTTTGTGGATCGGGGCCTGCCTGACCGGGCTGATGCTGGCCCTCGCCCTGTTATCGCTGGTCTGGACGCCCTATGCCTACGAAAAGCTGGACATCCCCAACAAGCTGATGGCCCCAAGTCTTGCCCACCCCATGGGCACGGACCATTTCGGCCGCGACATCCTCAGCATGATCATGGTCGGCATCCGCACCTCAATAGGCGTCGCCGTCGTCGCGGTGGCCATCGGGCTTGCCTTTGGCATCCCGCTGGGCCTGCTGGCCAGTCAACGCAAAGGTGGTTGGATCGACGAGGTAATCATGCGTACCAACGACGTGATCTTCGCTTTTCCGCTGCTGGCCATGGCGATCCTGATCACCGCCGTGTTTGGCCCCTCGGCCACCAACGCCATTGTCGCCTTCGGTATCTTCAACATTCCCGTCTTCGCCCGCGTCTCGCGTGGCGGCGCGCTCAGCCTGTGGGAGCGTGAGTTCATCTTTGCCGCCCAGGTCGCGGGCAAGTCCCGCCTACGCATCAGCGCCGAACACATCCTTCCCAACATCCTCGGCATCCTGATCGTGCAGGGCACCATCCAGTTCGCCCTGGGCATTCAGGTCGAGGCCGCGCTGTCCTTTGTCGGGCTCGGCGTGCAGCCACCTACGCCGTCGCTGGGACGAATGCTGGCCGATGCGCAGACCTTCGTGACCATCGCCCCGCATATCGCCATCTTTCCCGGCCTGGCGATCATCGGGATCGTGGTAGGCCTGAATCTGACGGGTGACGGGCTGCGCGACTGGCTCGACCCCCGCATCAGGGTGGTGCGCACATGAGCCTGCTCGAAATCAAAGGGCTGAACCTCAGCATTGCCGGCAAACCCATCCTGCGCGATGTCGATCTGTCCGTCGCCAAAGGGGAAATCATCGCCGTCACCGGCGAAAGCGGCTCGGGCAAGTCGATGACGGCGTTTTCCGTCATGCAACTGCTGCCGGACGGCGCAGACACCACCGGCATCATACGGCTGAACGGGACCGAGTTGACCACCCTGCCCGAACCCCAGATGTGCACCTTGCGCGGTGGACAAATCGGAATGGTATTCCAGGAGCCGATGAGCGCTCTGAACCCCGTCAAGACGATTGGCGATCAGGTGGCCGAGACCATCCTGATCCATGACGCGATGCCAAGGCATCAGGCCCGCGCCCGCGCGCATGAGATGCTGGCCCGTGTTGGCCTGCCGCCCGACCGGTTCTCGCCCAGCCGCTTTCCCCACGAGTTGTCTGGAGGCCAGCGGCAGCGCGTGGTGATCGCCATGGCCATCGCATTGCGCCCCAGCCTGCTGATCGCAGATGAACCGACAACTGCGCTGGATGTGACCACGCAGGCGCAGATCCTCGACCTGCTCAAGGGGTTGGTGCGCGAATTTGGAATGGGCCTTTTGATGATCACCCATGATCTGGCGGTTGTCGCCAATATGGCCGATCGCATCGTTGTGATGCGCGCTGGCGAAGTGGTCGAAGCCGGAGCGACACAGGTCCTATTCGCCTCCATGCGCCATCCCTATACCCACATGTTGTTCGAGGCATCGCGCCATCACGTCAATCTGCCGCAGAAAGAATGCTCCGAAGCGCTACTTTCGGTCCAGAGCGTGACACGCGAATACCGACTGCCGCGCACGCGGCTCTTTACGCAAGCCGAGTATCACCGCGCGGTCGATGGGGTCAGCTTCACGCTCAAGAAAGGCGAGCGGCTGGGGCTGGTGGGAGAATCGGGATGCGGGAAATCGACCCTGACGCGGGCAATTCTGGGTCTTGAGCCGGTCCAGGGCGGCGAGATTCTGATGAACGGCGCGCCGGTCTATACCGAACACGGTGCAAACCTGAATGTGCGGCGCGCCATGCAGGTGGTGTTTCAGGACCCGTTCGGCAGCTTCAACCCACGCCACCGCGTCGCGCGCCTGATCACCGAACCCTATCACTTGCTTCCCGATCCGCCCACTGGCTCGGAACGCTCTGACGCGGTTGCCGAGGCGCTGCGCGCGGTCGGGTTGTCGCCCGATGATGCACAGAAATACATCCACGAGTTCTCTGGTGGGCAGAGACAGCGGATTGCGATTGCACGCGCCCTAATCATCAAGCCGGACCTCATCCTGTTTGACGAAGCCGTCTCGGCGCTGGATGTGTCAGTCCGCGCCCGCATTCTCGATCTGGTGGCACAACTATGCGAAACCCATGATCTGAGCTATCTGTTCATCAGCCATGACCTAAGTGTGGTACACACGATCACCGACCGCGTGTTGGTGATGAAATCGGGCCGGATCGTAGAGGAAGGCAGCACCGATGAGGTCTTCTCCAACCCTCGTCACCCTTATACCCGGACGCTGATCGACGCCGCGCCGGTTCTTCCCGAAATCGACCCCCAGCACAGGAGCCAACCCCATGTTTGACCCGATCTGGTTCGATCCCGCGCTTTGCCTGATCGGCGGCGACTGGCTGCCTGCAACCCGCGACCGGACGCTGCCGCTGACCAACCCTTCGGACGGCTCAGACCTTTGTCAGATCGCGCGGGGCGGGGCCGAAGATATTGACCGCGCAATCGCCGCTGCGCGCGCGGCGCTCAACGGCGATTGGGGCGGGCTGACTGCTGCCGAAAGGGGTCGCATTCTACTGAGGCTAGCTGAACTGGTCCGCGATCGGGCCGAAGACCTCGCGCGGCTTGAGGCGATGGATGTGGGCAAACCTCTGACGCAGGCTCGCGCCGACGCGCTGGCGTTGGCGCGGTATTGCGAGTTCTACGGTGGGGCCGCGGACAAGGTACATGGTGAAACCATCCCCTATCTCGACGGTTACACCGTCTATACGCTGCGCGAACCGCATGGTGTGACCGGGCATATCGTGCCCTGGAACTACCCGATGCAGATCATCGGACGCTCGGTCGGCGCAGCGCTGGCGATGGGTAACGCAACGGTCCTGAAACCTGCCGAAGAGGCGTGCCTGACCGCCTTGGCCTTCGCGCATCTGGCGCAAGAGGCTGGATTACCCGACGGCGCACTGAATGTGGTGCCCGGATTGGGGGCCGAGGCCGGGGCGGCGCTGGCCGCGCATTGCGATGTGGACCACATCTCTTTCACCGGGTCGGTTGCGACCGGCGCACTAGTACAGCAGGCGGCGGGCGCAAATGTGGTACCCGTGACGTTGGAACTGGGCGGGAAATCTCCGCAGATCGTCTTTGACGACGCCGATCTGGATGCCGCCCTGCCGTTTCTGGTTAATGCGGGCATCCAAAACGCGGGCCAGACCTGCTCGGCGGCATCTCGTATTCTTGTTCAGCGCAGTGTCTATGACGCCGTGCGCGACCGGATGGCATCGGCTTATGAGGCGCTGACGGTTGGCCCAGCTCTGTCGGACCTTCGCGTCGGGCCGCTGATCTCTGCCCGACAGAAAGAGATCGTCACGCGCTATCTTGCGCTGGGCTCCGATCTGAACGTGGTGGCACAGGGCCGTATCATATCCGACGCGCCAAGCGCCGGGCACTACGTCCGCCCCACCCTGTTTGCTGATGTACCCTCCGAGCATCAACTTGCGCGCGAAGAAATCTTCGGCCCGGTTCAGGTCATGATCCCGTTCGAGACCGAAGAAGAGACTCTAAACATCGCCAATTGTACCGAATACGGGCTGGTTGCGGGCATCTGGACACGCGACGGCGCGCGGCAGATGCGGCTGGCAAAGCGACTGCGCTCAGGACAGGTATTTGTGAACAATTATGGCGCGGGCGGCGGAGTGGAACTGCCGTTTGGCGGGGTGGGTAAGTCAGGGCACGGTCGCGAAAAAGGGTTCGAGGCGCTCTACGGCTTTTCGCAACTGAAGACCGTTGCCGCCTATCACGGCTAGACGACCACCTCTATCTTCTCCTGCGCGCCGACCTGGAACACGCGTTTGTACCGTTCGATCTCTGACTCGGGTCCCATCGCCTTTTCGGGATTGTCCGAAAGCTTCACCGTCGGTCGGCCATTCGCCGACACCGCCTTGCAGACCAGCGAAAAAGGCGCGAGCCCGTTGTCCGGCACCAGACCTCTGAAATCATTGGTCAGCAGCGTGCCCCAGCCGAATGACACCATCGCCTGCTCGGAAAACTGCTGATGTAGGGCGGTAATCGAGTCCACGTCTAACCCGTCAGAGAAGATGATCCGTTTCTTTTGCGGGTCTTCACCGCGTGATTTCCACCAGTCGATGGCGATCTGCGCCGCCTTTGCCGGATCGCCACTATCGATCCTAATGCCTGTCCAGCCCGCCAGCCAGTCAGGTGCGCGATCCAGAAAACCGCTGGTACCATAGGTATCGGGCAGGATGATGCGCAGGTTTCCATCATGCTCATCGTGCCAATCACTGAGCACGTCATAAGGGGCCTGGGCAAGCGCTTTGTCGCTCTCGGCCAGCGCGGAATAGACCATCGGCAATTCATGCGCGTTGGTGCCGATTGCCTCAACCTCACGCCGCATGGCAATCAGGCAGTTCGACGTGCCGGTAAAGGCCGAGCCCAACCCCTCAATCATGGCCTGCACGCACCAATCCTGCCACAGAAAGGAGTGGCGGCGGCGAGTGCCGAAATCGGCGATCCCCAACCCGTCGATCGCCCGCAGCTTTTCGATCTTTTCCCAGACGCGGGTCATGGCGCGGGCATAGAGAACCTGCAATTCGAACCTTCGCATATCGTTGATCACTGCGCGCGAGCGCAGCTCCATCAGTACGGCGAGCGCCGGAATCTCCCACAACATCACCTCATGCCAGAGCCCTTCGAAGGTTAGCTCATATTGATCGCCTCGCCGTTCAAGGTGGTAGGGCGGCAGCCGCAGTTCTTCGAACCATTCCATGAAGTCGGGCCGGAACATCTGGCGCTTGCCATAGAAGGTGTTGCCGCGCAGCCAGGTGCTTTCGCCGCGGCTCAGGCGCAGCGACCGGATGTGGTCCAGTTGTTCGCGCAGCTCGCCCTCATCAATCAGATCAGCCAGCGGAATCGAGGTGGTGCGGTTGATCAGTGAGAACCGGACATGCGTATCGGGCCGGTTGCGAAAAACCGACTGGCACATCAGAAGTTTATAGAAATCTGTGTCGATCAGCGACCGGACGATCGGGTCGATCTTCCACTTGTGGTTATAGACGCGTGTTGCGATGTCCACGGCACACCTCGGGCTTTCTGCCAGTCATGGATACGGCAGGTTTTGTGCCAAGGCAATTTCAATGACCCGCACGCCGGGCCGACGCCAAAGCCCGCGCATAGTAGGTCAGCCGTTCCATCAGATCGCTGCGACGGACCGGTTTGCATAGAAAATCATCCATACCCGCAGCGTCGCAGGCAGCCCGGTCGCTGTCGAAGGTGTTGGCTGTCAGGGCGATGATTCTGGGTTGCGCGCCTCCGCTGGCCCGGATCATCCGCGCCGCCTCAATTCCGGTCATCACCGGCATGGAGACATCCATAAGGATCAGGTCGGGTGGATTGCGCTGCACGGCCTCGACCGCCTGGGCACCGTCATGGGCGAATTCCAGGTTCAATGGCACATCCTTCAGGAACTTGCTGATCAGCAGGCGGTTAACCTTGTTATCGTCGGCCACAAGCAACCGCATCCCGTAAAGCTCAAGACAAGGGTCGGGCCTGACCTGACCTTCCTGCCGCTCGGCCTGCGAGGCGAAACCAAACGGTAGCGTGAGGCAGAAGCATGTCCCCTGCCCAAGCGTCGAGGTCACCGATATGGAGCCGCCCATCGCCTCGGCAAGTTCTCTGGAAATCGTCAGGCCAAGACCGGTGCCGCCATGGGTGCGGTTTATGTCCGCATCCGCCTGCGAGAATCTGTCGAAAACCTGCCCGAGCTTGTCGGGCGCGATCCCGATACCGGTATCGGCGACCTTGATTGTCACCGTGTGATCGTCGCCGCGCGCAGAGACCGAAAGAGTAACATACACCCCGCCCTCGGCGGTGAATTTCAGCGCGTTTCCGATCAGGTTAATCAGGATCTGTCGCAAGCGCCCTTCGTCTCCCAGCACCAGCGGCGGCACCGGTGTCAGTGCCTTGAACGTCAATTGCAGACCCTTGCTTCGTGCCTGCGGAATCAGCAGCTGCGTGCTTTCGCGCAAACAACTCAGCAGGTCGAACCTCACCGGTCGCAGAACGGTCTTACGCGCCTCAAGCCGGGACAGGTCCAGAATGTCGTTGATGATGGTCAAGAGCGCCCGCGCGGAACTGCGAATTGTCAGTGCGTTTTCGCGCTGGTCGGTATCCAATCGTGAATCGAGCAGCACATCCGCCATCCCAATCACTCCGTTGAGTGGCGTTCGCAATTCATGGCTCATGGTCGCGAGAAACTCGGCCTTGGTCTTGGCGCCACGCTCTGCCGCCGCGCGCGCGGTTGCCATTTCGCTCGCATGTGCACGAGCGGCGGTGACATCGCGCTCAACCGCCACCCACATTTCAACCTCGCCGCCGGGGGCTTTCACCGGGACAAGGTTGATCTCGACCCAGATGTGTTCCCCGGTCTTGGTGGCATTCAGGATTTCGCCGCGAAATCTGTCGCCGGAGGCAATTGCAGCCCTAAGGCGCTCAAGCGTTTCGGGGTCGGTTTCAGGCGCATTGAGAAGATCACCGGGATACTTCCCGATTGCTTCCCGGGCAGTGTAGCCGGTGATCCGTGTAAACGCGTCGTTGACCCAGGTGATCCGGCCGCTGGCGTCCGACAAGACAACGCTGTCACTGGCATTGCGGGCCACAAGGGACAATTGCTGCGCCTCCCGCTGCCGCCGCACCAGCCGACGGCTTTTGCGCAGCAGTTCAAGCGTTGACGCGCGCTGACGCTGGAAGTTGTGGTTCACAAACCCCTGAAAGAGCAGCACCATATAGGCCAGCAGAAGAACCCCACACAGGTTGGGCACCAGGGCAGCCGCATCGCCGGTCGTTGTCATGAATGCGCCAACATTGAGCGCGATCGCCGTTGCGCCATAAATGCTCAGACGCGTGATCGAGGCGCACCGGTGGTATGGCATGGTCAGGCCGGCATCGATCGCCGCCCCGGTCAGGAACGCCATCGCAAAAAAAGGCGACAATCCCGTGACCGGACCAGTCCAACTGACATAGACGCAAAACACGATTGTCAGTGCCTGAAATGCAGCGGTCAGGGTCGTGAGCCGCCGGACCCGCCGATAGACCCGCCCCGCAGGGATTGGCACCGGTAAAGAGCGCAGATACAGACAATCGACCGCTTCGCCGAACAGAGCGGCCAAAACCGCAATCAGAGCCGAAGCAGGGCCGTTTGTCACCGCCAGAGCCAAACCGCCGGTAAGGGTCACAATCTGCCGCGTTCCGAAGTTGGCAATCCGCCAACGTGCATAGCGGCGCAGCAGCCCGCACCTGCTGTATTTGCTTTCAAATCCAGTCGGTTGGTCGGTCGGCGGCGACCCGGTATGCGACATGACCCAACCCTTGGCAGTTGTTCCGTTATCCTCAACGGAGTGCCCGACAAAGGTTAAGATTCCGCAACCCTGTTCATTCAGGTCAGCGTGACGCCCGCACTGGTCATGGCGTCGACCGCCGCCGCCAACGAACCATCAAGATCGATGGCCCGGCAGGCCTCAAACTCTACGGTGACGGCATAGCCCAGCCGGGCAGCATCCACGGCCGAATAATGCACGCAGAAGTCGGTCGCGAGCCCGACCAGGGTCAGGTCAGTAATACCGCGCGTCCGCAGATACCCGTCCAGCCCTGTTGGCGTGGTCTTATCATTCTCAAAAAAGGCGGAATAGCTATCTATCTCGGCCCGGAACCCCTTGCGCAGTATCAGATCGGCTTCAACGCGCAGATCGGGATGAAATCCGGCGCCCTCCGAGCCCTGCACACAATGATCGGGCCACAGCACCTGTGGACCATATGACATCTCGACCAGATCATAGGGTGCGCTTTCTGCATGTGTACTAGCAAACGAGGAATGGCCCACCGGGTGCCAGTCTTGCGTCAGCAGAACAGTCCCGAACAGGTCCATCATCCGGTTGATGACGGGCACAACCTCGTCTCCACCGGGCACGGCAAGCGCGCCTCCGGGACAAAAATCGTTCTGAACATCAATGACCAAAAGGGCTGCGGACATGTCATCCTCCGTTTTCTGAATGCCTAGGCATCGCACCGCGCCGCGTCAATCGGCGTCTTGCGGATGCGGCCCGTCGGCACTAAAGCAGAGCCGCCGGATCGCATCCGCCCAATTCAGAGCCTTGGGCTAGTGTTTCGCGACCCTCCGGCGCTGAACCAACCCGGACCGCCAAGCATGTATACAATCGCCGCGCTTTACCACTTCTCTCGCTTTGCGGACCCTGCCAGCCTGAAACCTGCCCTTTTGGACCTGTGCCGAATTCAGGACGTGAAGGGCACACTGCTGCTGGCCAGCGAAGGGATCAACGGCACTATTGCAGGCCCGCGAGCAGGTATCGACGCTGTGCTGAAGCATATCCGCGCCTTGCCCGGTTGCGACGGGCTGGATTGGAAAGAGGCCACCAGCGACCATCCGCCTTTCGGCAAGATGAAAGTGCGTCTGAAGAAAGAGATCGTCACCATGGGTCAACCCGATGTCGATCCAAGGGCCCGCGTGGGCCATTACGTCGAGCCCGGGGATTGGAACGATCTGATCCGCTCTGAAGATGTGGTGGTGATCGATACGCGCAACGACTACGAGGTCGCCATCGGTACCTTTGAGGGCGCCATAGACCCCGAAACCGACAGCTTCCGCGAATTCCCTGTTTGGTGGGAGGCGAACAAGGACCGCTTCCACAACAAGCGGGTCGCGATGTTCTGCACCGGCGGTATCCGCTGCGAGAAGTCGACCAACTATCTGCTGGGTCAGGGTGTCGAGGATGTCTATCACCTCAAAGGCGGCATCCTGCGTTACCTTGAAGAAGTACCAAAAGAGGACAGCACCTGGGAGGGCGAGTGCTTTGTCTTCGACAACCGCGTCTCGGTAGGGCACGGGCTGGTCGAGGGCCTGCACGAGCTTTGCCATGGCTGCCGCCGTCCGATCCTGCCCGAGGACCATGACCGACCCGAATTTGAGGCAGGCGTGTCCTGTCACCACTGCATCGGGGAAACCAGCGAAGCCGACAAGACCCGCTTTCGCGAGCGTCAGAAACAGATCGCGCTGGCCCGTGCCCGCGGAGAAGAGCATCTGGGTCAGCTTTAGGGCCTGAGCATCATAGGCTTGCACAGCGCGCGCCAAATCGAGATGGTGCCGAAACCTAAGCCCTCAGACGGATCAGCGATGGCCAAGCAGATCACATTGACAAACGAGTTCCACCGAACCTTGTTAGGGGCAGCGGCCATGGTCTGCGTTAGCAGTGCCGCGTTCTACTTTCTGTCTCATCTAGACGAGAAACAAGCCGGCGACGCCTTTGGAAACATCGCCACCATCGGGCTTGCGATTTGGCTGCTGGTGCAAATCTGGCTGCATGCTGTCCTGGTGGAAAGCCCGCGACGGCAACTGATCATAATGGGCGTTTCCTTTATTCAGGTGGTGCCATTCCTGTTTGCCTCTGTCTATGGCGCGTTCGGTTACAATGACCACTGCGTGATCGGGGCAGAAAAACCGTCTGACGTGCTGTATTTCTCTTACGTGACCTTCACCACGGTCGGCTATGGCGATCTGCAACCCATCGGGTTGTGCCGCGCCGTGGCAGTGGCTGAGGCAATCATGGGCTATGTGCTGCTTGGTCTGTTCGTCGCAGCCTCCATCGCGTCCTACACCCGCACGCATCCGCGTGATGGCCAGACCTGATTCATCGGTTGCGGTCGATCCATTCCGACATCAGCTTTTTGTTTCGAAAGCACTCATGCGGGATCGGACGTCGCTTCTTGCGCGAGAGTCGCTCGGCATAAGACACCTGTTTGCCACTGGGATAGGCATCAAAGGCCGAGGCCGTCTGACCCTTATGCGCCGAAATCCATTCGGACATGCGGCGCCGGTCGCGGCGCACCTCGGGTGGAATTTCCACCGCTGCGCGCGACGCGATTGCGGTCGCGAATTGCATCTGCCGATCCGTCACCGGCAGCAGGTGATAGTCATTTCCCGGCTCGTTGAACCAGAGGTCGCGGGCAGTGTTCGCCATAAGAGACATCCTTGTTCCTTAACAAGAAGTATATAGAACAAAGTGGGAACATTTTCAAGGAAACGTCGCTACAAAGCTGGTTTGAGGTCGCGATGGGGCTGGAAATGCGAGCCCGGCTGGGCTCTGTTCGGGGGGCCGAAACCAGGAAAGACTACCCGATGCCCTTGATCACACCCGCCCTTCTGACCGAAATCCGCGCGCGGTTTGCGCAGGTCGATCAATGTCCTCAGCAGGGGCCGCGCGTGTTCTTCGAAAATGCGGGCGGTGCGCTAACCCTGAACGCGGTGGTCGAGACCTCGGCCCGCTATGCGGCGGTCCCCGACAATCAGGGCCGAGACAATCCAGGCAGCCACGAGTTGGTGCGGGTCATCGATCAGGCTAAGGCGGATATGCGCGCCTTTATGAACGCCTCTGCAGGTCAGTTTTTTGTCGGCGAAAGCGGGACCGAGCTTTTGTTCCGGCTGATCATGAACGCCTGCCTTGGGACCGGCGACGGCGTGGTATTAGGCTCTACACTAGAGCATCCCGCCACAAGAAGTGCCTGTGCACGCTGGGCGGGGATCGCCGGGCAGCGCCATGTGTTGATCCCCCATGAAGACGCGATAGGCACTGTCACCGCCGCTTCTTATGCGCAGGCTGTGACCCCCGACACGAAGGTCGCAACAATCATCCATACCTCACCGGTCACCGGTATGGGGGTAGATGTGGCCGCAGTTTCGCAGTCCATACGGGAGGTTGCGCCCGAGGCGATCATTATCGTCGATGGCATACAGCACGCCGCCCATGGGCGGATTGATATCGACGCCTATGGAATTGACGGCTATGTGATCTCACCCTACAAGGTATTCTCGCGTCACGGCTACGGGCTGGCCTGGATTTCGGACCGGCTCACGAAGCTGCCTCACAACGCGCTGATCGATGGTCCGGAAGATAACTGGGAGATGGGCACGCGCGACACGGGCTCTTATGCGACCCTGTCCGATCTTGCCTCTTACTTCGAATGGCTCGGCGCACAGGTCAGCGATGAGAGCGACCGGCGCGCACGGTTCGTCGCGGCGGGAAAGGCGATCCACGCGCAGGAAAAGGCCCTGACCGACGCGATGATCCAAGGCACCGGCAACCTGCCGGGGCTAAAGGACATACATGGCGTCAACATCATCGGCGGCGTCGACAATCCGGCGCGCGAGGGGTTGGTCTCGCTCTGGGTGGACGGTATTCCTTCGGTGGATGTAGTCAAAAAGCTGAACGACCAGGGTATCCGCACCCATCTGCGAAAGGCCGACCACTATTCAGGCAATATCCTCACCCCGCTGGGACAGGAAGCTTGCGTGCGCATCTCGATGTGCCACTACAACAGCGAGCATGAGGTGGCGCAATTCCTCGCTGCGATGAAGACGATCTGCGGCTGACCCGGTTCCGTTCCCGACGTGACATGTCGGGAACGGGCCATACGGCGGCCGATTCCTGTGGCTTTCTGTGTCCCAGCACTGGCAGCAGGGAGCGCGCAAGTGATGAAAACCCACGCACAGGCCGTCGTGATCGGAGGCGGACTGATCGGCTGCTCAATCCTCTATCATCTGGCAAAACTGGGCTGGAAGGACGTGGTCCTGCTGGAGCGCGACGAGTTGACCTCGGGTTCCACCTGGCACGCGGCGGCAGGCATTCACGGTCTGCATGACAACAACAATGTCACCCGCATCCAGCACTACACGATGAACCTCTACAAGGAGCTTGAGAAGGAAACCGGTCAAGGCTGCGGCGTGTTTCAGCCAGGCTCGCTCTATCTGGCCCAGACCGAAGCCCGTGAACACCAGCTGCGCCTGCAAGAGGCCAAGGCGCGCTTTTACGGTCTCAACTTTCACGAGGTAAGCCGCGAGCAAGCAATGGAACTGCACCCGCTCGCACAATTCGATGACATCCGGTGTATCATGTTCGAACCCGATGGCGGCAATGTCGACCCCTCCGGCGTGACCCATGCCTATGCCGCCGGCGCGCGCGCACTTGGCGCAATGATCGAGCGGTTTTGCCCCGTGTTAGGCACTGATCCGCAACCGGACGGATCCTGGATCGTGCGCACTGAAAAGGGCGACATTCACACCCAATGGGTGGTAAATGCCGCCGGTCTCTGGGGCCGTGAAGTCGCCGCCATGGCGGGTTTGACCCTGCCCCTGCAACCGACCGAACACCAGTATTTCGTCACCGACGCGATTGACGAGGTGGCGGCCCTTGACCGTCGACTGCCCTCGATCGCGGATCGCGATGGGGAGTATTATTTCCGGCAGGAAGGCAACGGGCTGCTGATCGGCGCCTATGAGAAGGACATGCGGTTCTGGGCAGAAGACGGCACGCCGCTGGACTTTGCCCATGACCTCTTCCCGGATGATCTGGACCGGATCATGGAAAACGTGATCCGAGCCACCGAAAGGGTGCCGGTTGCTGCCACAGCCGGCGTCAAGCGAGTGATCAACGGCCCGATGATCTGGTCGCCGGATGCCAACGCGCTTTGGGGGCCGGTTCCGGAACTCAGGAACTATTTTGTCTGCGGCGGTATCATCCCCGGCTTCTCGCAATCGGGCGGGCTTGGCTTGCTCGCCGCGCAATGGATGATCGAGGGCGAGCCGGAATACGACATGTTCGCCTGGGATCTGGCGCGGTTCGATGATTGGGCGGATAAGGCTTTCACAAAGGCGCGGGTGCAGGACCAGTATACGCACCGCTTCGCCATCCATTTCCCGAACGAGGAGCGCGCGGCGGGGCGCCCGGCACGGATGCGACCTGCCTACGAGATGCAGCGAGAAATGGGGGCTGTTTTCGGGCTGAACTCAGGTTGGGAACACCCGCTCTGGTTTGCGGATCAGCCCGGCGTTCAGGACACCAATAGTTTCACTCGCCAGAACTGGTGGGAACCGGTCGGGCGTGAGGTAAAGATGCTGCGCGAGAGTGTCGGTGTCATTGATATCTCGAATTTCGCCAACTACCGCATCACTGGCCCCGGCGCGCGGGACTGGCTGGACCGGCTGGTCGCCAATCGCGTGCCGACCGAGACGGGCCGCTCCTGCCTGACACCGCTGATCGGCAAGCGCGGCGGGATCGCCGGGGATTTCACGATCACGAAAGTTGGCGATGACGACTATATGATGGTCGGCTCGGGCATGGCCGAACGATATCACCAACGGTTTTTCGACATGGTTGACCGGCCGAAAGACACGGTGCTGGAGCGGGCGACCAATCGCATCGCGGGATTTAATGTCGCCGGGCCAAAGGCACGCGACATGCTGCAGCGGATGACCAATGCCGATCTGTCGAACGACGCCTTCCGATTCATGCGGTCAGCAACCATCGAGGTGGCAGGCGTCACCTGCCTTGCCATCCGCGTGAGTTTTACCGGCGATCTGGGATGGGAATTGCACTGCGCAGAAGCGGATCAAATGAGGCTCTACACAGCGCTTCTGGACGCCGCCAAGACACTGGGCGGCGGTCCGGTGGGAAGCCGCGCGCTGGGGTCTTTGCGGATCGAAAAGGGCTACGGCTCCTGGGGCCGGGAATATAGCCCCGAATATTGGCCACAAGAGGTCGGGTTGGAGCGCCTTATCAAGCTGGACAAGGATTTCCTCAACAAAGAGGCCTATCTGAGGGTCAAGGACAACGCTCCGCGTGAGGTTCTGTCGGTCTTTGCGGTCGAGGCCAGCCACAACGCAGATGCCAGCGGCGGCGAGCCCATCTTTCTGCTCGATGGCCGCCCGGTGGGACGGGTCACCTCGGGCGCCTACGGCTACTCGGTTGGCCAATCCCTCGCCATAGGATTTGCCGACCCGACGCTGATTGGTCCGGGCGATGAGGTCGAGATCTTTATTTTAGGTAAGCCACATCGCGCGACGCGTCTTGACGCGCCGCCTTTCGATCCGGAAGGTCTTCGTTTGCGCAGTTAACCCGGGAGCTGGAGCATGACCGAACGTTTCAACAGGATCGCAGACTTCGCTCTGTGTCTGCAAGCGACGGACATTCCCGAGAGCGCCCTGCACGCAGCTGCGCTGATGACATTAGACACGCTCGGCGTCGCTGCCGCCGCGACCCCGATGGAGGCAGGCGTGATCGCGCGCGACACTGCCGACCTGCTTTATGCCAGCAACGATCCCGACCATTCGGCCCGAATGTTGTTTGACGGTCGCAGCGTTAGTCTGGCCGGTGCCGCCTATGCCGCAGCTACCCAAATCGATAATCTGGACGCGCATGACGGGTTCAATCCGGTCAAGGGCCATATTGGTGTTGCGGTCGTCCCCACTTTGGCTGTGCTGGCGCAGCATCTACCAGAGCTCAGCGGACCAGAAGCGCTCGCCGCAATCACCGTCGGATACGAGATCGCCGGGCGGGCGGGTCTCGCACTTCATGCCTCTGTGAGCGACTATCACACCTCTGGCGCATGGAATGCGCTTGGCGTTGCCGCCGTTGCTGCGCGCCTGCGCGGTCAAACGGCGGAACAACTGCGTCAGGCGCTGGGGATCGCCGAATATCACGGCCCGCGCTCTCAGATGATGCGCGAGATCGCCAATCCGACCATGCTGCATGACGGCTCTGGCTGGGGAGCGATGGTGGGCATCTCCGCCGCCATTCTCGCCGAGAACGGTTTCGACGGCGCTCCGGCGCTCACCATCGAAGCCGAGGATGCCGCGCCTCACTGGGAGGATTTGGGGCGGGTCTGGCAGATGGAGCAGCAATATATCAAACCCTATCCGATCTGCCGCTGGGCACATGCCGCCATAGACGCGGTCACCAGCATCATGCGAACCCATGACTTGGCTTACGACCAGATCACCCGGGTTCGGATCAACAGCTTCCACGAGGCTGCCAGTTTGTTCCCAGACATGCCCGGGACAACATCGCAGGCTCAGTATTCGATGCACTTCGCTGTTGCCACCCAGATGGTGCATGGCCGGATTGGCGTTGCTCAGATTTCGGGGGCCGGTCTGAATGACCCGCTGGTCGCAGCCCTTCTGTCAAAGATAGAGGTGCATGAGGCCGACAATCATAACGCCCGCTTCCCGGCCTGCCGCACTGCCGATGCAGAGATCGAGACTCTGGATGGCCGCGTGCTGCGCTCGGGCGACACTCATGCCCGCGGTGGGACGGAAGTTCCGATGTCCGAAGAAGAGATCATCGAGAAATACATGGACTTCGCCGCGCCCTGCCTAGGTGAAGCTCGTGCAGCAGAGATCCGGGACGGCGTTTTGGGTCTGTTACAGGGGGAAAGCCGCTTCTCTGACCTGCTGCCACTGCTGTGCGAGCCGCTGCAGAGACCGGGCGATCGCGTTTAGTCCACGCTAAATTCAGGCGGATTGGGGATCGAAAGATAGGCTTCGTGCGGGATGCGGATGATGCTTTTCAACCCCAAAAGCTGCCGGTCGGAACCATTCAACTGGGTTATTGCCTCCTGCACCGCATCGAAGATCGTATCGGCAGGTTGCCCCTTCGCAGTGATCAGCGGCAGGCCTGGGGACGGCGCGGTCAGATCCAAAACGCGTAGCTTTTCCGCAAAGGGCTCATAGTCCCGGATCAACCGCCAACTCACCGCGTCCAGCGCAGCGATATCGGCCTTGCCCTCTGCAACAAAGCGCGCCGAGTTCAGATGGCCATGGGTGCGGAGGCTGTGTTCGAACCAGCCCATTCGCGCGATCACATGCCAATAGGGCGCTGCATAACCTGATTGCGAGAAGGTCTCGTTGAAAGCAAACATCGCATCCTGAAACGCCTCGATCCGCGTCCGGGGATCGTCCGCACGCACCACCAACACAGACCGGTAGTATCCGGGCGCGCAGCCTTCGACCCCGAAATCCGGTGTTCCGACAAGTTCGACCCTGTCATGCAACCAAAGGCGATATGGCATCCCGCAGGTCTGGCTGAGCACCAGTTCCGGATCCGTCCAGACCGAAAACTCCTCGGCATCCTGCGACAAGGCTTCCGGAGCAGCGAGCCCAGCAGCAACAAGATTGGTTCGGATCAGACCCCAATACCGGGCAATTGCGCCGTCAAGCTCGGGGCGCCGGTACATCATGAGGTTGGCGATCATCGCGGCAAATGGCTCCTGTCTGATCATTGCCGGACGGGTCGCCACATGTCATGCGGCGTCGCCGGGCACCTCATCGTTCTGGCGGCGCAACATCCAGGCGTCAAGCTGATCGATCTGCTCACCAGTCATCCGCAGTCCCAATTTTGTGCGCCGCCAGACCACATCCTCGGCTCGGCGCGCATATTCATGGGTCATCATCCAGACCACCTCGCGCTCGGTGAGGGTGGCGCCGAAATCCTGTCCCAGATCGTCTAGGCTCTTGGCGTCACCAAGCAGTAACTTGGCCTCGGTACCATAGGCTCTAACAAGGCGGCGGGCGTGGAAGGCGCTGAGGAACGGATAGTCCCGCGCAACATCGCTGACGAGCCGGTCAAACCCATCCACCGGGAAGTCGCCCCCAGGCAGCGGCACACCCGCCGTCCAGGGACCCTTCTGGTTCGGCAGATGCTCGGTGATCTTCTCCAGCGCCGATTCCGCGAGCCGCCGATAGGTGGTGATCTTGCCGCCAAAGACGTCCAGAACGGGCGCACCGCCCGTAGCCTCAACCTTGAGTTTGTAGTCCCGCGTCGCGGCAGTTGCCGAACTGGCACCGTCGTCATAAAGCGGACGCACACCGGAATAGGTCCAGACCACATCGGCATCGCTCAATTGCGCCTGGAAATACTGGTTGGCGAAGTTCAACAGATAGGCCTGTTCTTCGGGTGTGCAGCGCGGTTTGTCATAGGGATCGTGATGCTCGGCATCGGTGGTGCCAATTAGGGTGAAGTCGGTTTCATAGGGGATCGCAAAGATGATCCGGCCGTCTGTGCCCTGAAAGAAATAGCATTTGTCATGATCATAGAGCCGCTTCGTCACGATATGGCTGCCGCGCACCAAGCGCACATCGGCGCGGCTGTTGATATGGATCTTGGTATGGATGATGTCGCCGACCCAGGGCCCCCCAGCGTTGACTAGCATGCGGGTATGGATGACGCGAGTTTCGCCATCGGGGGTTTCGATCGTCACATGCCACAGATCGTCCGCACGCTTGGCGCTCAGCACCTTGGTGCGGGTCATGATCTTTGCCCCGCGCGCCTCGGCATCGCGCGCGTTCAGCGCCACAAGGCGAGCATCTTCGACCCAGCAATCTGAATACTCATATGCCTTTTCGAATTTGGGATTGAGCGGCTTGCCTTCCGGGCTTTCGCGCAGACGGAGCGACGAGGTGCCCGGCAGAATCTGACGTCCCCCCAAATTGTCATAGAGAAACAGGCCAAGTCGAATGAGCCACGCAGGTCGCCGACCCTTCATCCATGGCATGAAGACATTCAGCAGTTTCGATGTCGGTGTCTCACTCTCGAAACGCATGTCCTTGTGATGGGGTAGCACGAAACGCATCGGCCATGAGATATGCGGCATGGCCCTTAGCAGGGTCTCGCGTTCGATTAACGCCTCGCGGACCAGCCGAAATTCGAAATACTCCAGATAGCGCAACCCACCGTGGAAGAGTTTCGTCGAGGCTGACGAGGTGGCCGAGGCCAAGTCGTTCATCTCAGCCAGCATCACCGAGTAACCGCGCCCCGCGGCGTCGCGCGCGATGCCGCAGCCGTTTATGCCGCCTCCAATGATGAAAAGATCGCAAACATCGGTATCGCCATCCGTCGACATCTGAGCCTCCTAGCCCGAATCTGTCCCTACAACTGCTCTATTTCAAAAAAACGAACAGAAAGGAAGATATGGATTTTCGTTTTGGCTCTTTTTCGCTTTATTCACTATGCTGGTATGATAGCAAGCGGTGAAACGTTTCTTGGCGACCTGCAGTCGTCACGGCGGATCAGCACAGCAGGAGAATGACGTGGCCCAAACGTTTCGGCACCCCGAGATTATCGAAATCGCCCGCCGCGATGGCAGGGTCACCGTTGACGGGCTGGCGCAGCATTTCGGCGTCACCCTGCAAACGATAAGGCGCGATCTGACCGAGCTGTCCGAAGCGGGCAAGCTGGACCGCGTGCATGGCGGGGCTGTGCTGCCTTCGGGCACCAGCAATATCGGCTATGAAGAGCGGCGCGGACTGAACCATTCGGGCAAGGTAGAAATCGCCCGAGCCTGCGCCGCTAGGTTGCCCAATGATTGTTCGATCTTCCTCAATATCGGCACCACAACCGAAGCGGTTGCGGCGCAATTGCTGGGTCACGAGAATATTCTTGTGGTAACCAACAACATGAACGTGGCCAATATCCTGGCCGCCAACCCGGCTTGCCAGGTCAATGTGACCGGTGGCACCCTACGCCGGGCCGATGGCGGGCTGGTCGGCACCATCACCACTGATGTCATCCAGCAGTTCAAGTTTGACTACGCCGTCATCGGCTGCTCGGCGCTGGACAAGGATGGCGACCTGCTGGATTTCGACATTCGCGAAGTGGGGGTGAGCCGCAGCATTATCCGCCAGTCGCGGCAGGTGATATTGGTTGCAGACCACACCAAGTTGCAGCGTAACGCGCCGGCGCGGATCACCACGCTGGGTGAATTGGACTGTTTCGTTACCGACAGACCGATCTCAGCCAAGCTGCGTGCAGCCTGTGCCGATTGGGGAACCGATGTGGTGATCGCTTCCGAGACAACATGAGGCCAGTCATTGCCGCGAAGACCACGCGCTTTGTAGAGCTGCCTAAAAAGATAAACAGGGACTGACCGGTAATTGATCAGTCCCTGTTTTGGGGAGGTGTGAGCTGGGGGCGCATCACTTATGATACCTCTGAGGACAGTGTTAACCTGTTTTCCGTTGAGTCGGAAATACGGGGATTCCCGTAAGGCGGGATATTTCTTGTGCCGCACACTCATGTTTTTCATAAATTACAACCACTTAAGTAGAAAAATAGGTGAGAGGCAGTAGGGCGGAAATGAACAATCACCGTAGATACGCAATATTTCACACGCCGCCGGAGGGATTCTTTGCTCAAAAGGCCGCCCGCTGGCTTGGATGGGACCCGGTTTCGGGCGTTGCGCCAGAGTTCCCCGGGATGGATGGACTACCCAGATCGAATCGGAAGCTAACCGCCCGACCCCGCAAATACGGCTTTCATGGGACGTTGCGCCCGCCCTTCCGCCTGGCGCACGGGCTAACGCAGGGCGAGCTTCAGGAACTGACAAGTGATCTGGCCCGCAAATTGCAACCGGTAACGCTGGACGGGTTGACTGTGGCACCGCTGGGTCCGTTCCTGGCGTTCCGTCCGATCAGCGAATCCGCCGCGCTCGCAGATCTTGCTACGCAGGTCGTCGAGACGACGAATACCTGGCGCGCACCTCTGAGCGCGGAAGAATACGCCCGGCGCAATCCCGACCGCCTCAGCCTCCATCAACGAGCGCTGCTGGATCGTTGGGGTTACCCGTTTGTCATGGAGGCATTCCAGTTTCACATGACGCTGACCGGCCCCCTCCCGCCAGAGGAGCAAGATCAGGTGCAGCCTCTGCTTGCACAGTATTTCGAGGATTGTGTTCCACGCCCCTACCCAATCTCGGATCTGTCCTTGATAGGAGAGGCCGAGGATGGCAGGTTCCGATTGCTCTCGCGCCATCCGCTGGGTGCTTAGAGACGCAAATTCAATCCGTGAAAGGCTGGATCGGCAGACTGTGCAGCGCCAACCGCAACGCCGCGCCCCAGCCATTGGCCACATCCTGAAAATGCGGATTGTCCTCTTCGACCCGCCCCTGGCGACCGGCGCGCAGGCTGTCCTTTGCCACGAAGTGGTAGTCGAAGGGCGCACCCACCGACAGGTTGGCCTTGAGCGTCGAATCAAAACTGACCAGCAGCAGACGCATCGCTTCTTCAAAGCTCATAGCCGGATCATAGGCGCGCACCAGAATGGGCCGGCCATATTTCATCTCGCCAATCTGAAAGAATGGAGTGTCGCCTGAGGCCTCGATAAAATTGCCCTCGGGATAGATCAGGAACAGCCGCTGCGGCCCGCCTTCGATCTGCCCACCCACGATCAGAGTGGCATGAAAGGCACTGTCCGCCTGTTGCCCACCCGATTCATGATGCGAAATCACGTCGCGCAGCGTATCGGCGATCACACGGGCGACCTGAAACATCGAGGGAGCCGACAACACGCTTGGCTCCCGATCATCGGGGGCCTTGTTGCGTTCCTCCAGCAGGCTGACAACCGCTTGCGTGGTGGCCAGATTGCCCGCACTCATCAACGTGATGACCCGTTCGCCGGGCTCTTCCCAGACTACCATCTTGCGGAAGGTCGAAACATTGTCGAGACCGGCATTGGTGCGCGTATCCGACATGAATGCCAGCCCGCGATCCAGCATCATTCCAACACAATATGTCATTGCGATCCCGCTACTGCTCGGCCACTTCGATCTGCACCCGGAGCGCCTCGCCAGTGCCTCCAAGCCGAGAACCGTTTACAGGTGCGGCATCGGCATAGTCCAGCCCTGTTGCCACCCGAACATAGCGTTGATCGGGACAAATCCCATTCGACACATCAAACCCGACCCAGCCGAGGTCGGGCACGTGGGCTTCGGCCCAGGCGTGCATGGCGGCCTGATCCACCCGATCGTTCAGCATAAGGTAGCCAGAGACATAGCGGGCGGGCAGGCCCATCTCGCGCACCAGCGCGATGAAGACATGCGCATGATCCTGACAGACACCACGCCCCTCAGCGATGGCGGTTTCGGCCGTCCAGTCCGGGTACGAGGCGTCAACTTCGTAGGTGACGGCAGCACCAATGACCGACATGGCGGAATGCAGACGATCCAGCGGAGTGTCGCCTTCGACCTCGCGCAATAATCCCCGAACCCCTTGGCCGGGTTTGGTCCGGGATGTCGGTCGTTCAAACAGCCACAGCGGCACCGGCCCGTGATGTGGCCCCACAACGCCGGTCCCCTCGCTGATCTCGACCATACCCGCACATTTGATGACCAGGTCTGTGACATCTTTTTCGAAACTGATCAGATTGACTGTATTTCCATGATAGTCCTCGAATGAGAGTTCGCTCTTGCCGCCCTCGACCGACGTTTCCCAGTTAAGAACTGTCTGCTGGCGTGTCGATTTCGGAACCAGCCGCAGCTGTTGCAACCCGTAATTCACGGGATGATCAAAGGAGTAACACGTTTCGTGGGTTATCTTCAGGCGCATGGGTCAATCAATCGATGAAGCGGTAGTCAGACTGGATCTGCTGGCCAAGGGCCGCGAACTCGGCCAGTAGCTGTTGGATATGTTCATGCAACCCGGAGTCAAAGATCGCCTCGATCTCGCAAGAGAGATACTGGCTTTCGATCCGCGCAACGGTCTCGCAGCTAGGCGGTTCGGTGCCGTAGCTTTGGGTCAGATACCCCAGATTGCTTTTGATCTTGCCGACGCAGAACGCCAAGCTGCGCGGCATACGGCGGTCCAGCATCAGGAACTGTGCAATGTCGCGCGGGTTCGGCGCATTCCCGAACTCCAGCCGATATCCGCCCAGCGCCGAAACTGACCGCAGGATCGTCTCCCACTGCATATTGTCAATCGGGCTGCCAACCGCCATCACCGAGGGCAGCAGAACATAGTACTTCACGTCCAAAATGCGCGCGGTGTTGTCGGCGCGTTCCAGAAAAGTGCCAATTCTGGCAAAATCGTAGATGTCGTTTCGCAGCATGGTGCCGTGGGTCGCGCCGCGTACCAGCGCAGTGCCGCTGCGCAACTGTCCCAGCATGTTCGGCAGGTCGCGCTCGCCGATCTTGCGCTTGGACTTTTCAGTCGCACGCATGTAGATGCCGTTTACTGCCTCCCATACATCATGGGTCAGCGCGGTACGCACCATGCGCGCGTTCTGGCGCGCCGCCATGATCGACGACAAGACCGAGGACGGGTTGTCGCGCGACCGCAACATCCAATCAATTGCGGAATCCTTGGTCACTACATCGTGATGCTCACGATAGCCGCTCTCGGATCCAGCAGATTGCAGGATTGAGGTCCAATCCTCGTCCGAGGCGCCCGAACGTGTGAGCGAGATACGTTGGCCGGTTTCAATTAGGCGCGTGGTGTTTTCGGCCCGCTCAAGATAGCGGTACATCCAGAACAGGCCATTTGCGGTTTTTCCTAGCATTATTCGTCCAACACCCACGTATCCTTGGTGCCGCCGCCCTGACTGGAATTCACCACCAGCGACCCCTTCTTCAGCGCCACACGGGTCAACCCGCCGGGAGTTATTTTGACCCCGTCCGGGCTGACCAGAACATAGGGCCGCAAGTCGACATGCCGCGGCGCAAGGCCCGCATTGGTAAAGATCGGGACCGTCGACAGGCTCAGCGTGGGCTGTGCGATGTAGTTGCCAGGCCGTGCCTGCAGCTTCTTGCGGAAGGCCGCAAGCTCACGCTTGCTGGCGGTGGGCCCGATCAGCATTCCATAGCCTCCCGAGCCGTGCACTTCCTTGACGACCAGGTCTTGTAAGTTGTCCAGAACGTAGGTTAGCGCATCGGGTTCCGAGCAGCGGTAGGTCGGCACGTTTTCCAGCAGCGGGCGCTCGCCAGTGTAGAACTCAACGATTTCAGGCATGTAGCTATAGATTGCCTTGTCGTCGGCAATGCCGGTGCCCGGCGCATTGGCGATCGTGATACCACCCGCACGGTAGACATCCATGATACCGGGCACGCCCAGTTGACTTTCGGGATTGAAATTGAGCGGGTCCAGAAACTCATCATCCACGCGGCGATAGAGTACATCGATAGGCTTGTAGCCTTGCGTTGTGCGCATTGCGACGCGCCCGTCGACAACCCGCAGGTCATGGCCCTCGACCAGTTCGACCGCCATCTGATCAGCCAGAAAGGCGTGCTCGAAATAAGCCGAGTTGTAGATGCCCGGTGTCAGCACGGCTACGGTCGGCTTGCTGCCCGCAACCGAAGGTGCACACGCCGCCAGCGAGCGTTGCAGATCAGAGGGGTAGGTTTGCACCGGCTGTACCCGATTGCGCAGGAACAGCTCAGGGAACATCCGCAGCATGGTTTCGCGGTTTTCCAGCATATAGCTGACGCCAGAGGGCGTGCGCGCATTGTCTTCCAACACATAGAACTGATTGTCATCGGTGCGCACGAGGTCAATGCCGATGATATGGGTATAAATCCCACCCGGAGGTTTGACCCCGATCATCTGAGGCAGGAACGCCTCGTTCCTAGCGATCATTTCGACCGGAAGGCGACCCGCACGAATGATCTCTTGCCGGTGGTATATGTCGTGCAGAAACGCATTGATGGCACGCACCCGCTGCTCAATCCCGCGGGAAAGCTGACGCCACTCCTTGCTGGAGATGATGCGCGGAACGATGTCAAAGGGGATCAACCGCTCTTCGGCCTCGGCGCGACCATATACGTTGAAGGTGATGCCGGTGAGCCTAAACAGCTCATCCGCTTCGCGCTGCTTGGCTCGTAACTGCCGGGCGTCTTCGCCATCAAGCCAGGATTTGTAATTTTCGTAGGGACCACGCAGATTGTCCTCGCGCCCCCACATCTCGTCAAATACGGAATGTCCGGTTTTCATGAAGTCGAGATTTGCAGGTCCGCGCGACACTGTCAAAGCCGGATCGTCAGAAAAACCGATATCCGCCACAACTGCACAAGTCTTGTGCCGTTCGACAACCAATCGGGAAGGGCACCGCCAGAGAACCCGGCGGTGCCTATAGGCTTAGGCGAATTCCACTCCACTATTGATCATCGGGAGCGCCGTCACCCTTTTCCCAACCGCGGCAATGGCGTTGGCCAGTGCAGGGGCCGAGGGTGGTGTACCCGGCTCACCAACGCCGGTAGGTGGCTCGGTCGAGGGAATGATATGCACCTCAATCGCCCCGATATCGCTAATGCGCAGCGGCTCGTAGTCCGGGAAATTGAACTGATCGACCACGCCTTCTGTCAGAGTGATTTCATCGCGCATTGCATGGCCCAGACCATAGCCGATGCCACCTTCCATCTGAGCTTTGACGACATCGGGGTTCACAGCGATGCCACAATCGACCACGCAAGTAACCTTTTCGATCTGGACGCCCTCCTCGGCATTGCCCGAAATCTCGACCACTTCCGCGACATAGCTGTCGAAGGATTTGTGCACCGCGATCCCCTGCGCCCGTCCCGCAGCCGCCTTGCCCCAACCGCCTTTTTCAGCGGCGAGTTGGAGAACTCCGGCAATCCGTGCCTGATCCTTGCCGCCACCCTTAAGCAGGTCCAACCGATAGGCAACCGGGTCGCGACCGGCGGCTTTGGCGGCCATGTCGATCATGCTTTCCATAGCATAAGCGGTGTGTGTATGACCCACCGAACGCCACCACAGAACCGTCGTAGCCTTGGCGACATCAGTCAGCCCAACGAACTGCCCAGGAATGTTGTAGGGCGAGTCGGGAACACCTTCGATCGAGCTGTGATCAACGCCATCATGCACGAGGACGCTTTCAAACGGGGTCCCCTTCATGATCGACTGACCGGCGATCCGGTGATCCCAGCCGATGATATTGCCAGCCTCGTCCAGCCCCACACGCACCCGATGCGCAAAGGCGGGGCGATAATAGCCACCGGTGATGTCATCCTCGCGTGACCAGACCAGTTTCACAGGGCGGGTCCGGTCGGTCACCGCAAACGCAAGCGCTGCCTCGACCTGATAATCCGCCGTGGGTGTTGCGCGGCGACCAAAGGACCCGCCCGCGAACATGGTGTTGATCTGCACTTTCTCCATCGGCAGTTGCAGGATTTGCGACAGCGCCATATGGGGTCCGGTGGGCATCTGGCAGCCGTCATGCAACAAGACGCCGCCATCTGCGGTCGCCTCAATGGTGCAAGTCAGCGGCTCCATCGGGGCATGGGCCAGCAGCGGGAAGTAAAAGGTCTCATCCAGCACGGTCGCCGCGCCGTCGATGCTGGCAGCAATTTCCGCCTGATCATTGCCTGTCAGGTTGTATTCCGGCTCTGCGTTAACAGCCGCGACAAGCTGATCACGGATTTCGTCTGATGACCTTCCTTCTGCTGCCGAAAAGTCCCAGTCAACGGCCAAGGCATCGCGGGCTTGCAAGGCCGCCCAGGTATCTTCCGCGAACACCGCAACTCCGGCCTTGTTTGGCAGTTCCGCTGCGCGAATGAAGCCCTTGATGCCTTCCGCATCCGAGGCGTCAAATCCGCTGACAAGCCCGCCCATCCGTGGGCTACGAGCGATCACAACAACCATCTGGTTGTCCAGATGCAGATCCATCGCATATATTGCCGTGCCGTTGGTCTTGGGAGGCGTATCTTTGCGGCGTATTGCGGCGTTGCCGATCAGCTTGAATTCAGACGGCTCCTTAAGGCGCGGCTCTTCCGCCGGAGCGATCTCGGCCGCTTTAGCCACAAACTCGGCCAGCGGCGCTTCTTGCCCGGCGCCTTTGATAATACCATCCTCTAAAGACAATTCGGCGCTATCAACATTCCAGGTATTCGCGGCAGCCTGCAGCAGCATGTCCCGCGCGGCGGCACCGGCCTGCCGGTATTGCATGTATGAATTCGCCATCGCGGTAGATCCGCCCGTGCCCTGGAACGGGCCAAAAAGCAGATTGTTATATGTTCCGGCGTCGGAGGGTGCGAATTCGTAATCGACATCTTCGATCGGCACGCCCAGTTCCTCGGCGACCAGCGTGGTCAAACCAGTAGCAGGCCCCTGCCCCTTTTCGAAGTGTTTGACGATGGCTGTGACGGTGCCATCCGAGCTGATTTTGACGAAGGGATTCATCATCCTCGCGCCATCCGCATTCGCGGCGGCGATGGCGCCATCGGGACGGGCCCCGACATAGAGCACTGCGGCGGTAGCGGCAGCGCCTTTGAGGAACCCTCTGCGTGACGTGTTTAGGGTCATTTCAGGCCTCCATGATATCTGACGCGCGCTGGATTGCGGCGCGGATGCGTTGATAGGTGGCGCAGCGGCAGGCATTGCCGTGCATGTAGTCGTCGATCTCTTCGACCGTGGGTTTTGCATTCTCGTTCAGCAACCCGACTGCCGACATGATCTGTCCTGACTGGCAATAGCCGCATTGCACCACGTCGAGTTCCGCCCAAGCCTGCTGAACCGCCGCCGAGGTATCGGTGTTCAGCCCCTCGATCGTGGTAATCTCCGCCCCTTCCACATCTTCAACATATGTCTGGCACGAGCGGACCGGTTCACCATCCAAGTGCACGGTGCAGGCCCCGCAGGAGGCGACACCACAGCCAAATTTGGTTCCCGTCAGTTTCAGTTCATCGCGGATCACCCAGAGCAAAGGGGTGCCCGGTTCGGCATCGACGGCACGCGCCTCGCCATTCAGTTTCAACGTCATTGCCATGAGGGGCCTCCTGTTCACGCTTGCTTCCCGCAGCGGGGTAAACTGGCAGGTTTACACTAGCCATATCATTCGCCGCTGTAAACTCATCAGTTTACAGCATGTATTTGACCGTCGTAGAACCCAAGCCTTATAGATAGGTGTCATGACCAACTGTGACACCTTTAATGCGTCCAAACATGCGCAAATCATCGATGCTGCTGTGGCCGAGTTCCAGGAAAAGGGCTTTGCCGCTGCCAGCATGGATCGCATCACCTCACGCGCCGAAGTGTCAAAGCGGACGGTCTATAAATACTTCGAAAGCAAGGAAAAGTTGTACCAGTCGATCGTCGTCATCCTATACGAGAAATTCGCCGACGCGCTGAGCATGGCCTATGACCCCCAGCGCGACATTCGCAGCCAGTTGACCGACCTTGCCTGGGCCGAGGGACGGCTGCTGACATCACCCGAGGTCATGGCCATCGCGCGACTTGTCGTAAGCGAGAACCTGCGCAATCCGGAACTGGCAAAGTCCGTACAGGGCAAAATCGATTCGAAACGAGTCTTTGTCGAGATGCTGCGCGAAGCGGCAAGCGACGGTCAGCTCAAGGTGGAACAACCCGAAGAGGCCGCCGAACAGTTCATTGCTCTACTCAAGGCGAAAGCGTTCTGGCCGGTCATCTTTGGCGGCGACATCCTCAGCCAAGCGCAGATGGCTGTGGTGGTCGAAAATACCATCGACATGATAATGAGCCGATACGGCGTCGCATAAGTGCGGCTCGCTATCGGATCGTCAATCCATCGTAGCAGCGTCACCCCCAATGGCGGCCTTCCTGATCTGGGTCGGAGTCTGACCGTATTGCTGTGACACCGCACGGCTCAGCGCCTCGGGCGAGCCATAGCAATACCGGTTTGCCACCCGCTGCACCCGATCGCCCCGTTCGATATCCTGCCTGGCAAGCGTCAGGCGCCATTGCCGCAAATAGGCCAGCGGGGTGACACCCATCGCCAAACGGAAGAGTTCGGCAAACCGGCTGACCGACAGCCCCGCCTCTTGCGCCAGCAGATCCACCCGCCAGTCTTGATCGGGCCGATGGTGCATCGCCACAATAGCGCGGCTGAGCCTGGGATCGGCGAGTCCACCCAACAAACCGACCCGCATCTGTCCCCGCTCGATCTGGCGCCGCATCAGTCGAACCAGCAGCACCTCACCCAACCGGTTCAGCACCGATGCCGACCCGCAGCGAGCAGCCGCCTGTTCAGAAAGCAATAGATCCACCACAGCGCGCATTTCAGGATCAACGGCCAAATCATGCCGTATCTCAGGTGGTAATGCCGCCAGCAGCGGGTTCTGGGCACCGCCCCAACTGACATGCGCGCTCAACAGGACAGTGCGGATATCAGTCTCTAACAAGGTTATTTTTTGACTTGCACCATAGACGAGGTACGCCGCGCAACCGGATTGCCCATCACCGAGAATGACAAAATTACTGTCCTCCAGCGCGCAAGGGCGCACGGAGAGGGCAAATCGCGACATTAGGGCGGAAAGGCGATCCATTTTTCGGGGTTTAAATCATGTTTTTGGTGTTTTTCTGATACTAACTTGTTGTAGGACCATCGGCAAGCCCCACGCACAGGAGATCTGAACATGTTGATGCCGCGCCAGAAAACCCCCGATTTGAAGGTCCCTACCCTTGATCACGGTGACTTCGACCTAACGACGGATGAGTCTGAAAAAGGAACAGTGATTTGCTTCTACAGAGGCCTGCACTGCCCGATCTGCGCGACCTATCTGGGAGAGCTGGAAAAGCGCGTAGACGACTTCGCCGAGCGAGGAGTGAAAACTCTGGCGCTCAGCACCGATGGCGCGGAACGGACACGCCAAATGGTCGACAAGATCAGCTCGGCCAAACTGCGCTTCGGATATGACCTGTCTCTTGAAAAGGCGCGCGAATGGGGGCTCTACATCTCGACCTCGCGCGGCAAGACGTCCATCGGCATCGAAGAACCCGCCCTGTTTTCCGAACCTGGCCTGTTCATGGTGACACCGCAGCAGACCCTCTACTACGGCTCGGTTCAAACCATGCCGTTTGTGCGGCCGCATTTCTCGGAACTCGTGGGCGCGCTGGATTTTGCCATCGCCAACAACTACCCGGCGCGGGGCGAATATCAGGGGGAGGTCTGACAGCGCCGCTCAAGCCTTATAGGCAATCGAACAATCGCCCCGGCAACATGGAATGCCGGGGCAAGCCCAGTGCCCGCAGCACGCAGAACATCATCGCCTGATTGGATGTGACAACCGGTTTGCCCAGCTCAGCTTCGACCTCTTCAATCACCTCGACCGACCGCATGTCAGTGCAGGACAGGACAATTGCCTCGGCCATAGGGTGATCAGCGCGACAGGCGAGATCGTGGATTTCGTCTGGCCGCAGCTCTCCCTGTCCGTAATTGCCAAGTTCTCTGCCGATATCGACGCAGCACGCGGTCTCGACCCCATTGCTTTCTAGAAAACGCGCTGCCTGCTGGTTGATCTCACCCAAATAGGGCGACGAGAATCCAACCCGCCGAACGCCCAGCGCCTGAAGGACCGAGACCAACGCACCAGCGGCTGTGACACATCGGGCACCACAGGTGTCTGCGATGCTTTTCCTCAAGTTAGTATCGAATTTGGGCCCATGGGTCAGCGTCGCGCTGGTGCAGCCATAGAGAACAATATCGGGACGCACCCCCGCGATCATCCGTAGATCATGGCTGATGTCAGAAGTGCCCAGTCCGGCCATCTGGTCGGCACCGGGAACCTCATCCGCATCGTACCCGCCCATGCGTTGAGCGTGCAGGGTCGTGCCGGGCACCCGCATCCGCATCAGGTCAGGCTCGAGGTTGGTGTTGGTGAAGGGAACAAGTACGCCGATACGCGCCAGGCCCCGGTCCTCAACGGTCATGACAGCGCCTCCGCCAACACCAGCACTGCTCGGTCCATGACAGCCGCCTCACAAATCGTAGCACGCAGGCAATCCGGCAACCCATATCCCGCCATTCCCCGCATGAGCAGGCCCGCGTTTCGCAGCGCCTGATCGGCCTGCACCGCCTGTTCTGCGCTGTCGAAACGGAGCAGGACAAAGTTCGTGTGGCTTGTCGGCACGTCGATCCCCAGCCCACGGCAAGCCTCAGAAAATCGCGCGCGGATCTCCTCGGTTTTGTCGACGACCTCCTGCATATGGTCCTGATCCCGTATTGCCGCCGCCGCCATCCTCTGCGATGCATAAGGTATGTTGTTGGGATTGAGCAGCTTGCGCACCTCCGCGGCAACAGCGGGCGGAAAGCAACCCCAACCCACCCGTATTCCAGCCAGTGCATAGGCCTTGGAAAATGTGCGCAGGACAACCGTATCGCCGCAGCTGGTCAGCGCGAAAATCTCTGACGGGTCGTTTGTGGCATCGCCAAACTCCGCATAGGCCTGATCAATGACCAGTAAGACATCGCCGGGCAGGTTGGCACGCAGGCGCAAAATCTCGGAACTTGGCACCATGGTGCCGGTTGGATTCCCCGGATTGCAGAGAAAGACCACGGCCAGATCCGGTGTCACGTTTTCGAGGATCGCATCAACTGAAACCATCAGATCAGGTTCTTCCGCCTGCCGGTACTCAGCCTGCGCCTGCAATGCAGCCGAGGCCACGAAAGCGTAGCTGTAGGCACTGCCCAAAACCGCACGTCCAGGCCCCGCATAAGCGCGGATGAGGCAGCCGATCAGCTCCATCGATCCCGCACCGCAAAGGATCGTATCAGGGTCTAACAAGTGCGTTTCGGCAATTGATCGCCGCAGGTCGAACCAGTCAGGATCGGGATAGAGCAGCGCTTGAGCGTCGCCCTGCGCGGCACGGAGTGCCTTTGGGCTGGGCGGAAAGGCGCTTTCGTTTTGGGCCATTGAAACCAGACCGGAACCAAGATCGGCCAGCGGATAAGGCGCCATCGCCGCCACATGTGGAACCGACCGGATCATGGTTTGCCCCCCTTGTAGTCTCGGATCACGCCCGCTTCGGTGACAAGCCCGCGCTTGAGATCACAGTCGATGGCCGCTGGATCGCGAAGTTCCGGTGGACCAAAACCGCCCCCGCCAGGCGTTTCAAAGATCAGATAATCCTCAGGCTCGACCCGCAGCTCGCATTTACCCGGCAGGTCTGCGCGCGCGCCGCGCAAGCGGATGCGTCCGGGTGCGCCTGACGCTCCGCCCGCGCGCCCCAAGGCCGGGTATTTCAGACGCTCGACGGACAAAAACACCAAAAACGGCGCATCGTTGGCCGAGGACATCTCGATCCTCTGCCCCAGACCGCCGCGATATGTCCCCGCGCCACCGGAATCGGGCCGCAGCTCGCGCGCCCAGACGGTCACTGGGGCGACGGCCTCGGTGATTTCGACCTGCGAGCCGAATACGCCCGATGGATAGGCCGTAGCAGACAACCCATCCGCATAGGGCCGCGCCCCGGTGCCGCCGTTGTGCACCGGCTCGATTGCGAAACCACGCCCACCATTGCGCGCCACCTCGGGCGCGTGCCGCATGGGCAGGTCGAACATGCATGATGCCCCCTCGGCCGGCACTAGATCAGGCAAGGCCTGATGCAGGCAACCAAACACCAGATCGGGCATCAATTGACCCAGCGTATGGCGCATCGCCACCGGCGCGGGCCGTTGCGCGTGCAGAATACAACCCTCCGGGCCATCAACAGTAAATGGCGCCAGCGAACCCGCATTGTTGGGAATATCCGGTCCGACGATGCAGCGCAGCGCAAACACGGTATAGGCTGTTGCATAGTTGAGCGGCACGTTGATGCCTTTGCGCGAACAGTCTGAACTCCCCGAGAAATCCACATGCATGCCCCGACTAGAGACTGTTAGCGCAGCGTGCAGCTCTAGTTCCGCCTCGTAGCCATCTGTTCGCAGCACATTGCGATAAACGCCATTGGGGACAGCAGCGATCGCCTCCAGCGTGCCACGCCGCGAGGTATCGATGATATACGCGCCGAGCGTTTCGAGATCGTCGAGTTCAAACTCCTCCATCGTCTCGACCAGACGTGTGGCCCCGGCCTCACAACAGGCTATCAGCGCATAGATATCGCCTTCATTGGCGATGGGCTCGCGGCTGTTGGCGCGAATGATCTCCATCAGCCCTTCGTTCAGCGCGCCTTGCGACACCAGCTTGCAGGGCGGGATCAGCAGACCCTCGTCGTAGATATCCGACCCTTCGGGCCCCATGCCCAAGCCGCCAAGATCCACCAAATGTGAGGTACAGGCCGTGAACCCGACCACCCTGTCCTGCCGAAAAGCTGGCATCAGCAACAGAAAGTCGTTCAGGTGCCCCGATGCCAGCCAGGGATCATTGGTCATATAGATGTCACCGGGTCGCATCTGCGCCACGGGAAAGCGGTTCATCAGATGTTTCACGGCCTCAGCCATGGTGTTGATATGACCAGGCGTTCCGGTCACCGCCTGGGCCAGCATCCGACCTTGCGCGTCAAAAAGCCCGGCCGAGATATCGCCGCATTCCCTCACGATCGGGCTGAAGGCGGCGCGTATCAAGGTCTGCCCCTGTTCCTCGACCACTGCCAGAAGGCGATTCCACATCACCTGCAAGCGGGCGGCAGATATTTGTGTCGTCATTCGGCACCTCCTTTGATGTCTCGGGTCAGAACCAGATTGCCCATCGCATCGACCTGCGCGGTGAAGTCACTGGAAACCAGCGTGGTGGTCTGCGGTTCGGTAATCAAGGCAGGGCCGCGTATCTGGTCACCAGGGTGCAATTCGCGGCGTTCCACCAGAGCAGCTTCGCGGGTTTTGCCATCCACATCGCAGGTGATCGGTGTCGTTCGTGGTGAAAAATAGGGTCTAATATTGACTTTTTTGGCGTTACTTTTTACCTGCGCGCTAGGCGTAAAGACTCGAACTGACCAATTCAGGACCTCAACCTCCATCCCCGGAACCGGTCTTGAGAATTGACGCCGGTACTCCTCCTCGAATGACTCGGTGAGGCCGGGCAAATCCGCGTCGGTCAAAGGGCGATCCGGCAATGCAATCTCGATCTCATGGCCCTGTCCGGCATAGCGCATGAATGCAGTACGCCGCGTCATCCGTTCCGCGTCACCCGCGCCCAGAGCGACCACCGCTTCGGCCTCAGCCAGCATCTGGTCGAACAGGGCATTGATCTGCCCGACCTCCAATTGACCCAGACGCACATACCGCGACCGCACAATTTCGAATGAGACCGGGGCGAACAGGAAGCCAACCGCAGAGCCCACTCCAGGATCAGGCGGTATCAGTATGCGTGCGACCCCAGCCGATCGCGCAAGCCGACTGGCGTGTAACGGACCGTTGCCACCAAAGGCAATCAAGGTACGGCTGCCAAGGTCCTTGCCCGATTCCACCGCGTGCATCCGCGCCGCCGAGGCCATACTTTCCTGAACGATCCGGCTGACGCCATCCGCCGCCTCGGTGGCAGTCAGATCAAGCGGCTCGCCAATTTGGTCGCTTAGCGCTGCCCGTGCGGCATCGGAGTCGATCCTAATTCTTCCATCGGCAAAGCCCTCGGGCCGCAAGAACCCCAGTTCAATGTCAGCATCACTGACCGTCGGAGCGGTGCCACCTCGCCCAAAAGCTGCCGGTCCAGGCTCTGATCCCGCACTCTTGGGGCCGACCATCAAGCGCCCCAGACGGTCGACAGCCGCAATCGAACCGCCACCGGCGCCGATTTCGATCATCTCGATCACCGGAATGCGCACCGGCATTCCCGAGCCCTTGATGAACCGTGCCGCACGCGCGATCTCGAACCGGCGCGAGGTTTGCGGTTCTGCCTTGTCGATCAGACAAAGCTTCGCCGTAGTGCCTCCGACATCCAACGACAATACCCGATCCAGCCCCGCTTGCGCAGCGATATGCGCCGCCAGTATCGCGCCACCTGCCGGACCGGATTCAACCAGCCGGATCGGAAAGCGGGCTGCGGTCTGCAGCCTGCACATACCGCCACCCGCAGTCATCATCAGGATCGGGGATCGCAGCCCTTCGTCCCTGAACAGAGCCTGAAATCGCTCAAGATAAGACGCCATCAATGGCTGGATATAGGCATTGGCAACGGTGGTGCTCAAACGCTCAAACTCACGCGCCTCGGGGCTGACATCGGAAGAGATCGAGATCGTCAGATGAGGCCTTTGCGCCAGCAACAGATCCCGCAGGCGGCGCTCATGGAACGGGTTGGAATAAGAATGCAGCAGGCAGATCGCAACCGCCTCGGCCTTGCAGGCGTCGAGCTGCGCCAGCAGCGGAGCGATTGCGGTCTCGTCCAGCGGGCGCAGCACAGCGCCGTCGACCGACATGCGCTCGGGGATCGTAAAAGCGCGATCACGCGGCACCAGAAAGTCGGGCTTTTCAAGACTCAGGTCGTATTGGGCGTATCGACGTTCATAGGCGATCTCCAATATGTCTCTGAACCCTTCGGTGGTGATGGTTGCAACCCGCGCACCGCGTTTTTCGATCAGGGCGTTGGTGGCCAGCGTGGTGCCATGCACGAAGCCGTCAAGCGCAGCCAAATCATGGCCCGCTTGCGTCAACACGTGCCGCGCACCCTCCATCGCGCCAAGGGCAGGGTTTTCATGGGTGGTCAGGGTTTTGGTCGAGCCGACAATGTCATTTGCGCCAGAGGCAAGAACCGTATCGGTAAAGGTGCCACCGATATCGATGGCAAGCCGCAGCCTTGGGGAAACCGTCATCTGTCATTCCAAATCTATCCGTCATCCGTCGCGCGTTTGGGCCATCCGGCCAAACCGCACGTCAGGCCACCAGATCGCTGCCAGTGGCGCGGCGGTCGAGCCGCTTTGGAATGTGCAAACAGTTCATGTTTTCAGATTTTCAGGTCGATGCGGCCACCGCTTGCCAATTTGCGACCTGAACGGGTCGAAGGGACACCAGATGCGACACCGCTTGCACCGAGCGACAAGCGCGCCTAAATCTGCGCCCCATGGCCAAGCAGAAAACAGACCCCAACTACAAGGTGATCGCCGAGAACCGGCGTGCACGCTACGATTACGCGATCGAGGACGATATCGAATGCGGCATGATGCTGGAAGGGTCCGAGGTTAAATCTCTGCGCGCGGGGGGCTCGAACATTGCCGAAAGCTATGCGGCGGTGGAAGAGGGCGAGCTATGGCTGGTAAACTCTTACATCGCGCCTTACGAGCAGGCCAAATCCTTCAAGCATGAGGAGCGGCGGCGGCGCAAGCTGCTGGTCTCGCGCAAACAACTTTCCAATCTGTGGAACGCGACCCAGCGCAAAGGGATGACGCTGGTGCCGCTGGTGCTTTACTTCAATCACAAAGGCATCGCCAAACTGAAGATCGGCGTGGCCAAAGGCAAGAAAACGCACGACAAGCGCGAAAGCCAGGCAAAACGCGACTGGTCGCGTCAGAAACAGCGATTGCTCAAGGATCATGGCTGATCCGGGCGGATCACGGCTTGCGCGCGGGAAATCGCTTGTATAAGCCCAATCTGGGTTAACGGCGGAGGCTCTGATGCAGGACGATCCGAAAACACTGGTATCTACCGACTGGTTGGCCGCGCATCTCAAGGACCCCGACCTGAGGGTGCTGGATGGCTCCTGGTATTTGCCCCAACAAGGCCGCGAGGCGCTGGCCGAATACAACGAGGCGCACATTCCCGGCGCGCGCTTTTTTGATATCGATGATATCTCGGACCGGCGTTCGGACCTGCCCCATATGGCACCACCGGTGGAAAAGTTCATGTCCCGCCTGCGAGCGATGGGTGTCGGCGACGGGCACCAGATCGTGGTTTATGACGGTGCCGGGCTGATGTCCGCCGCGCGGGTTTGGTGGCTGCTGCGCCTGATGGGCCAGATGAATGTCGCCGTTCTGGACGGCGGGTTCCCCAAATGGCAGGCCGAGGGCCGCGAGATCGAGGACCTGCCCCCCGTTGTCCGCGACCGGCACATGACGGTGCGGGTGCAGAACCATCTGGTCCGCGATGTGACCCAGGTTTCCGCCGCCGCGAAGCTGCACGATCACGAGATCATTGACGCCCGTTCGCCGGGCCGTTTCGCAGGTAGCGACCCCGAACCGCGCGAGGGGCTTCGCTCGGGCCACATCCCCGGGTCGCGCAATGTGCCGCATACCATGCTGCTGAACGCCGATGGCACGATGAAATCGCCCGAAGAGTGCCGGGCCATATTCGAAAGCGCCGGTGTGGACCTCAAGAAGCCCGCGATAACCACATGCGGGTCCGGCGTAACTGCCGCGATCCTGTCACTTGCGCTTGAGCGGATCGGCAAATCCGACCATTCCCTCTATGACGGCTCCTGGGCCGAATGGGGTGCCTTCCCAACCCTGCCCGTCGCAACCGGAGAACAATGATGTTCGAAAACCTCAAACCGCAGCCCGCCGACAAGATTCTGGCGCTGATGCAGATGTATCGCGAAGATCCGCGCGACCAGAAAATCGATCTGGGCGTCGGGGTGTATAAGAATGCCGAAGGCATCACACCGGTTATGCGAGCCGTCAAAGCGGCCGAACAGAAGATTTGGGAAGAACAGCAATCCAAGGCCTATACCGGCCTGGCGGGCGACCCGGCTTATTCGGATGCGATGATTTCCCTGATCCTGGGCGACGCGGTGCCACGCGCTAATATCGCCGCCGTTGCCACGCCCGGCGGCACCGGTGCCTGCCGTCAAGCGTTCGAATTGGTGCGCATGGCAAATCCGTCGGCGCGAATTTTCGTATCGAACCCGACCTGGCCCAACCACGTGTCGATCCTGAATTATCTGGGGATCGAGATGGTGCCCTATCGCTATTTCGACGCAGAAACTCGCGGCGTCGACTTCGGCGGTATGATCGAGGACCTGAAACAGGCCCAGCCCGGCGACGTGGTTCTGCTGCATGGCTGCTGTCATAATCCGACCGGTGCGAACCTCAATCTGGTGGAATGGCAGGCGGTGGTCGATCTGATCAACGAACAGGGCTTGATCGCCATGATCGACATCGCCTATCAGGGCTTTGGCGACGGTTTGGAAGAAGACGCCGCCGCAACGCGGCTGGTTGCCTCGTCGGTCAAGGAATGCCTGATCGCGGCAAGCTGTTCCAAGAATTTCGGTGTCTATCGCGAGCGGACCGGCCTTCTGATGGCGATCAGCCAGGATGCGGGTCAGGTCGGCCTGAACCAATCGACGCTGGCCTTCCTGAACCGTCAAAACTATTCTTTTCCGCCCGATCATGGCGCACGGGTGGTCACCACAATCCTGAACGACGACGCTCTACGCGCCGATTGGAAGCAGGAGTTAGAAGAGGTGCGCCTTTCGATGCTGGGCCTGCGTCAGCGACTGGCCGACGAGTTGCAGCACCGCTCGGGCTCGGACCGGTTTGCCTTTGTGGCCCAGCATCGCGGCATGTTCTCACGCATCGGCGCTGCGCCGGAGCTGGTGGAAAAACTGCGCAGCGAGCATGGCATCTACATGGTCGGCGACAGCCGCATGAACATCGCAGGCCTGAATGCAACGACCGTGCCGATCCTGGCCCAGGCCATCGTTGAGGTCGGTGTCTAATAGCCCAAAAGCACCCGGCTTAACCGGGTGCTTCAGCCTACCTGGTAGTGCGGGTGATAGATCGAATAAACCCGCACATATCTAAATCTGCCATTCTCGCTCACCTCGTAGAAAGCACACATCATCAGGCGGAAGGACGTGCCCGCCTTGTGCTGCTCGCCAACCCATTCCAGATCCTGCTTGCAGCGGAAATCAATCGGTGCCTCGGTCGCGATCAGCGTCGGCGTGGTGATGAAATGAATATGGGGCTGGATGGTTTCCTGCATGATCTCTGAAACACCTGTCCAGAAGCCCACGGCAGAGGCCTTTCCGCTGTTGACCGCAGCTTTCGGGATGTACTCGAACACCGCATCGGGCTCATACCACTTGTCGTAGAAGTCACCATGGGTCATGCCAGTTCCGGCGCAGGCCCCGTTAAAATCCTCGATATACTGGTTGTATTGCTCTTCGGTGATCACCGGCCCGCTCCCTGCAGACCTGGCTGCTCACAGTCAATGTCCCGTTTTGCCAAAGAAAAAGGGCCCCGGCAAATCCAGGGCCCTTTGCAGCGATTTTGAAGAAGCTAGCCTTTCGAAAACTCCGGATAGGCTTCCATGCCCAGCTCGGCCATGTCGAGCCCGTTGATCTCATCTTCCTCGCTGACGCGGATACCAACGATCGCTTTCAGGATGCTCCAGAGGATCAAAGCGCCGACAAAGGTGAACACGCCATAAGCCACAATGCCCGTCAACTGAGTGATCAGGCTCGCTTCACCGTAGAAGATGACTGCGATCGTGCCCCAGATACCGGCAAACAGGTGGACCGGGATCGCACCGACAACATCGTCGAGCTTGAACTTGTCCAGCATCGGGATAGCCAGGACCACGATGATACCGCCCACGGCACCGATCCAAAGGGCACCAAACAGGGTGGGGGCCAACGGTTCGGCAGTGATCGACACCAGACCGGCCAGTGCGCCGTTCAGCACCATGGTCAGGTCAGGCTTCTTGTAGAGAAGCTGGGTCAGGATCAGCGCGGTCACGGCACCGGAAGCAGCGGCCATGTTGGTGTTGGCAAAGATACGCGATACGTCCGTTACATCCCCCACGGTGCCCATCGCCAGTTGCGAGCCACCGTTGAAGCCGAACCAACCCAGCCACAGGATGAAGGTACCCAAAGTTGCCAGCGCAAGGTTCGAACCGGGCATCGGATGCACTTTGCCGTCCTTGTACTTGCCGATCCGCGGGCCCAAAACGATCACGCCTGCCAGAGCTGCCCAGCCACCCACCGAGTGTACAACAGTCGAACCAGCGAAATCCGAAAAGCCTGCTTCAGACAACCAGCCGCCGCCCCACTGCCAGGAGCCCGAGATCGGGTACAGGATACCGGTCAGCACGACCACGAAGATCAGGAACGGGAACAGCTTGATCCGCTCGGCCACGGCACCCGACACGATGGAAGCGGTAGCAGCCACAAAGACCAGCTGGAAGAAGAAGTCCGACCCGATTGAGGCATAGTCCAAAGCAGCCTCGGCAGGGTCAACACCAACCGGGTCAAGCACGGTTGGGCCGCCAATGGCAAAGAAGCCGTTAAAGTCGCCCGGGTACATCGTGTTGAAGCCGATCAGCCAGTACATGATTGCGGCAATGGAAAACAGCGCCACGTTCTTGATCATCTGCATGGCCACGTTCTTGGAACGCACCAGACCGCCTTCCAGCATGGCAAAGCCTGCCGCCATGAAGAAGACCAGAAAGCCCGCCATCAAGAACAGCAGCGTGGTGAAGATATATTGCGTATGCTGCGCTGCTTCGCCGGTGGCCTCTTGCGCTAGCCCTAACTGCGGCACCGCGCAGATCGCGGCGGCAGGAATGAGTGATTTCATAAGATTCATGATTTTGTCCCTGGAATTGATATGGCTGCGCTCAGATCGCGTCTTCATTGGTTTCCCCGGTGCGGACGCGGACCGCCTGCTGCACGTCGAGGACGAAAATCTTGCCGTCGCCGATCTTTCCGGTCTTTGCGGTGGTTGCGATGGTCTCGATCACCTGATCGACCATGTTGGCGGCCACCACTATCTCAAGCTTGATCTTGGGTACGAAATTCACTGCGTATTCCGCACCGCGATAGATTTCGGTATGTCCCGACTGGGATCCGAAGCCCTTAATTTCCGTTACCATCATTCCGCGCACGCCAGCCTCGGTCAGCGCTTCGCGGACCTCCTCCAGCTTGAACGGTTTGATTGTCGCTATGATGAGTTTCACGTTGATCCCCTTCGTTCCGCCGGCAAACCCGGCTCTTTGCATGTGCAGAAACTTCCCGGAATCCCGAGGACAGGAAACGAGTGGGGGCGCAGGAAAGGGAATTCAGGCAACGAAGTTGCACATTTTTTGCACAAAAATCGCCATATGGTTAAAATTTATGCAAAATGAAAAGGCGGTTTTTCTGTGGAATATCCCCTCAACACGCCGCGCGCGCCGGGGTATTGTGCTGCAAAGAAAAGAACCGGGCAGAGTCAGACATGAGCGATTCCAAGCGACGAAAGCCGCCTTTGGTTGCGGATAAGCGGTATTCGTCGGGAAGCAAACCGAAGCCGAAAAAGCGCGCGCCCGCCAAGAAGAAGCAGGCCACAAAGACAAGGCGGAAGCCGGCGCGGCGCACCTCAAAGCGTTCGGTGCGCAAGACCCGTGGCGGCATCATCGGGCTGTTTCAGCGCCTGTTTCGCTGGGTGTTCCGGCTGGTTTGGGGATTCACTTGGCGGGTCGGTCTCGTGGTCGGGCTGCTGATCGCGCTCGCGGTGGGCTATGTCTATACAACGCTTCCCGATCCGACCGATCTGCTTGACGGCCGCGCACGCGGGTCAGTGACCATGCTCGATCGAGACGGGCGCGTCTTTGCCTGGCGCGGCGATCAATTTGGCGGCGCGATCACCGCCGACACGGTCTCGCCCTATCTCAAGAACGCCGTTGTCGCCACCGAGGATAAACGATTCTACCGGCATTTCGGCATCAGCCCACGCGGCGTCGCAAGCGCGGTCAGCATCAACCTGCGCGAGGGCCGCGGCCCGCTTTCGGGCCATGGCGGGTCGACGATCACGCAGCAGACCGCAAAACTGCTCTGCCTCGGCGTGCCCTATGACCCGAAGGAATGGGAATCAGAGGCAGCCTATGAAAGCGACTGCCGCCAGGGCTCGCTCTGGCGCAAAGCCAAAGAAGCGATTTACGCAATCGCGATGGAGGCCAAGTACTCCAAGGACGAAGTGCTGACCATCTATCTGAACCGCGCCTTTCTGGGGGCCGGTGCACGCGGGTTCGAGGCGGCCAGCCAGCGCTATTTCGGCAAATCCGCAGCCGAGGTCGATCCCGCCGAGGCGGCGATGCTGGCCGGGCTGCTGGTGGCCCCGACCCGTTATGCGCCCACCAACAACCTCAAGCGCTCACAGGAACGCGCGCGGCTGATCGTCGGGTTAATGGAAAACCAGGGATACCTGACCGCCGAGCAGGCCAACGAGGCGCGCGCCAATCCCGCGCGGCTGTCAGAAGCGGCCGCGGCCCGCGCGGGCGGCTACTTCGCCGATTGGATCATGAGCGAACTGCCCGGCTTTTTCGGCGGCAACACCACCGAAGATGTGATCATCCGCACCACACTTGACCCGCGTATCCAGAATTCGGCCGAAGAGGCGATGCAGTTCGTATTCCAGGAAAAGGTCCGCGAAGGATCAAAGGCGCAGGCCGCCATCGTGGTGATGTCCGCAGATGGCGCGGTGCGGGCCATGGTTGGTGGGCGTGAGACCAAGGTCAACGGTGCCTTTAACCGGGCGACGCAGGCCAAGCGACAGACCGGATCCTCGTTCAAGCCCTTTGTCTATGCCACCGCACTGGAGCTTGGATATTCGCCGCTCGATACGGTGGTGGATGAGCCCTATTGCATGAACATACCCGGTTCGGGCCAATGGTGCCCCAAGAACTATACCCACAAGCATTATGGCCGGGTGTCGCTGACACGGGCGCTGAAGGATTCGCTGAACGTACCTGCCGTGAAAGTGTCTGAGATCGCGGGCCGCGACAAGGTTCAGCACGTCGCCAGCGAGTTTGGCATCGACAACGAACTGGCAGACGGCCCGGCGCTGGCACTTGGCGCGTCGGAAAGTACGCTTCTGGAAATGACGGGGGCGTATGCCGGCATTCTCAATGGCGGCTCCTCAGTGACACCATACGGGATGGAAAAGCTGACCCTATTGGGCGACAGCGAGTCGCTGATCGACAACACCGGCGGGATCGGGGAACGCGTCATCCGAACCGAAGCCGCGCAGCAACTGATCTGGATGATGGAGAAAGTCGTCTCGGAAGGGTCTGGAAAACGCGCGCAACTGCCCGACAGGCAGGCCGCAGGCAAGACCGGCACGACACAAGCCGCACGCGATGCCTGGTTCATCGGGTTCACTGCCGACTACGTGACCGGCGTCTGGATGGGATATGATGACAACACGCCCTTGTCGGGCGTTACGGGCGGCGGCCTGCCCGCAGAGATCTGGCGCGAGACGATGATCCGCGTCAACGAAGGGATCGAGCCCAAACCGTTGCCAATGGCGGAACCGGTAAAGCCCACCCGCGTCGCTGAACCCCGGCAACAGAAAAGGCGCAAAGGCGGCTTTGGTCAGGCAGTGGACAAATTGCTGAAGGACATCTTCGGTGGCAACCGATAAGGCCCCACGTTTGCGGGGCCTTTGTCAGGGCTTGTGGCTGTGGCTTACCCGGCTTTGGGCAAGTCCTTGATCAGTTGGTCCAGGTTGCCCCTGCGCTGATCCAGCATCGCGCCAATCTCGGTGCGCTCGGTCAGCAACAGATTCACGCCTTCGATGAACATGTTGAAGAACTTCTCGCTGCCAGACTTGTCTGACACGAGGAACGTAACCTCGAACGGTGCCTGCCCTTGAAGGTAGGCGGTGCTTCTGATCTCGTAACCTGCCTTGATCTTGCGGGTGGATTTCACCTCGACCCGACCCCCGATAAATTCACGGAAGCGGCGCCCGTATTTGCGCGAGATATAGCTTTGAAACGCCTTGGTGAATGACCGCAACTGCGACTTAGAGGCGGTGCGGGCATCGGGGCCCAGCGCATAGCGCGCCATAATCGGCACATCGGCATAGCGCACGAAAATGCGTTCAAAATCCTTGATCATCGCACTCTCAGACTTACCCGAGGCGATAACCTGATTGATGTTGGCCACAACTTCATCGACCAACGCGCGAGCGCTTTGTTCGGTTAGTGCCAATGCAGGCATTGGCACCAGCCCGGCACCCAGACCAGCCATCGCGGTCATGACAAAGGAACGGCGGGAAATCGTATTACTGCGCATAGGGGTCCTCATACGGGTCGTCATACACATCCGTCCCCGTCTCGAACTCGGCATAGGGATCGGCATAGAGGTCTAAGGTAGAACCGCTGCCGCTGTTCGCAAGCTCAAACCGGCGGTTTTGAAGATAGATCAACCGCGCCTGCGCATAGCTGTCGGCGCTACCGTAAAGGATCGAATCGACGGTATCCGAGAAATTGCCGCGATCACCCATACGGCGCAGGACCTCGGCATAGACACCAATATTCTCGACCGGTCGGACGATGCCGAACCCCAGAGGGTTGGTGAATGCGTTGGTCACAACGCCCACCGCATCACGCGTGGTGCTGGGACCGTAAAGCGGCAGTTCCACGTATGCTCCCTCGCCAAAGCCCCAAACATGGAGGGTTTCGCCAAAATTCGTATCGACACGCGGAATATTCATCTCGGAGGCCGGGTCAAAAAAGCCAGCGAGGCCATAGGTCGTGTTCAGCAGAAACCGGCCCACCGCGATACCTGCTTCGCGAGGGTTGCCCTGTAGCAGGTAGTCCAGCGCCTGACCGGGATAAGACAGGTTTTCGGCGAAATTGCTGAAACCGGTCACCACCGGCGCCGGAACAACCGCGACATAGCCCTTTGAGGCGGGCCGGAAAATGGCCTTGTCGACACCCCGGTTGAACGCATGGATAGAGCGGTTGGTGTTCTCGTAGGGGTCGAATATCTCGCCCCGAGCCCGCTGCTCTGGTGTTTGTGTCGCGCAGGCCGCCACGAACAAGGCCAGCATCAGCGCGCAAAGCAGCCGACAGGAAGAAGGCAAGTAACGCATTTTTTCTTTGTCCGCTCGAATGGTTCCGAATTTTATTAGCGAAAGAAACGCAGCCCCGCAAACGGGCGTTTCACGCACACATAGTTGATCTGAGAGGAATTTGAAACCGGGTTGCCGAAAACGTGCACGCGGGCCCGTCGCAGTTGGACTTTCCCGCCTGTCTGTGGCCCGCACCGCGCGATTTCCCGCGTGTCGGCTGCCTTTTTCGGGCTTTCCACGATGCCGCATCGCCGCTAGCGTCCGGCCAAACCCTGCAACAGGAGGAACACGGATCATGAGTTTCGCTGAAAAACTGCAAAGCCTAGGCGTCACTTTGCCGGACGCGCCCGCACCGGCAGCAAACTATGTACCTTTCGTCAAAACCGGCAACACGGTCTATGTGTCGGGCCAGATCTCGATGAACGAGGACGGCATGATCATCGGCAAGCTGGGCGACGACATGAGCGTCGAGGCAGGCGCAGAGGCCGCACGCGCCTGTGCGATCAACCTGCTGGCACAGGTCAAAGCCGCCTGCGACGGTGATATCGACCGTCTGAAGCGCGTGGTCAAGCTGACCGGTTTCGTCAATTCGACGGTCGATTTCGGTGACCAGCCAAAGGTAATCAACGGCGCCTCGGACTTCATGGTCGAGGCATTGGGCGATGCGGGACGGCACTCACGATCAGCTGTCAGCGCGGCATCGCTGCCCTTTGGCGTGGCGGTCGAAATTGAAGGCATTTTCGAGGTCAGCTGATGCGCCCCGACTTACCAGCTGCCTTTCTGGGTGCGCCGATCACGCATCGGGCCTTGCATGATATCAGCCAAGGGCGCCCGGAAAACAGCCGGGCCGCGATCCGGGCCGCGATCACCGCAGGTTATGGTATCGAGATTGACCTGCAACTAACGCAGGATGATCAGGCCATGGTGTTTCACGACTATGAGCTAGACCGCCTCGCGGGCCAGCAAGGCAAGATCCGATCACTGGTCGCGGCAGAGGCCAGCGCCACGCCGCTCTTGCACGGCGATGGCGAAGGTATCCCAGGGCTGCCGGAAGTTCTGGAACTTGTCGCAGGCCAAGTGCCGCTACTGATCGAGTTGAAGGACCAGGATGGCGGCATGGGGCCAGACGTAGGCCCTCTCGAACAGGCGGTGGCGGCGGCCTTGGCAGACTATTCCGGGCCTGTGGCGGTGATGTCGTTCAACCCGCACAGCGTCGCCGAGATGGCACGACTGGCGCCCGATGTTCCCCGCGGGCTCGTGACCTGTTCATATCGTCCGGGGGCTGAACCTGCGTCGGCAGCGACTTGCGACCGCCTCCGCGAGATTCCGGATTTCGATTCGGTACAGGCCAGTTTCATCAGCCATCAGGTGTCGGATCTTGACCGACCCCGGGTGGCCGAGCTCAAGGCCCAAGGAGTACCGATCTTGTGCTGGACAGTGCGCAGCCCGGAGCAAGAGGCAGAAGCCCGCGCAGTGGCCGATAATGTAACATTCGAGGGGTATCTGGCCTCTCATCCCGCTTGACCCGCTTCAGCGGGAACCCAGATAGACACGAAGGTTCGGAGGGCTGATGGATCAGGCGCAGGTCGAAGTTCGGGTTCTCGGGTCCCTGTCGCAGGTGGCGGCAGCGGAATGGGATGCCTGCGCCTGCCCCGAAGCTACGGACGGTGGACGTCCCTATGATCCGTTCACGACTCACAGGTTCCTGTCAGCGTTGGAAGACAGCGGATCGGTGGGGCCAGGCACCGGCTGGCAGCCGCGATATCTGACGGTGCAACTGGATGGGCAAATGATCGCGGCGGCACCGATGTACGCCAAGTCGCACAGCCAGGGCGAGTATATCTTCGACCATAACTGGGCCCATGCCTATGAACATGCAGGCGGGCGCTATTATCCGAAATTGCAGATCGCGGCCCCATTCACACCTGCCACCGGTCGCCGGTTTCTGACCCGACCGGGATACGAAACGATCGGCATCTCTGCCCTAACCCAGGGTGCGGTGCAGCTTGCGTCGGAAAACGATATCTCATCGCTGCATGTCACCTTCTGCACCGAGGCTGAGGCTGAAGCAGGCACGCAAATGGGCCTGATGCGGCGCACGACCCAGCAATTCCATTGGATCAATGACGGCTACGCCGATTTCGATGGATTTCTTGCTGCGCTGTCTTCGCGCAAACGCAAGACCCTGCGCAAGGAGCGCAGGCAGGCACAGGGGTTTGGCGGCGAGATCCGTACCTATACAGGCGCCGCGCTGCGGCCCGAGCATTGGGATGCGTTCTGGACCTTCTACCAGGACACCGGCGCCCGAAAATGGGGCTCTCCTTATCTGACTCGGCAGTTCTTTGATCTGGCGCATGAAACGATGGCTGATGACATCGCGTTGGTCTTTGCCAAACGCGGCGGCATTCCCGTTGCCGGTGCGTTGAATTTCATCGGTCGTGAGACTCTATTCGGGCGTTATTGGGGCTGTATCGAACATCACCCCTGCCTGCATTTCGAGCTGTGCTATTATAGGGCCATCGACCTGGCGATCGCCCATGGCCTGAAGCGGGTCGAAGCGGGCGCGCAGGGTGAACACAAACTGGCGCGCGGGTATCTTCCGACCCAGACCCACTCGCTGCATTGGGTCGGGGACCCGAACTTCGCCGATGCCATCGCGCGCTATCTCGACGCCGAGCGCGAGGCAATCGGAGAAGAGATTGAGCTGCTGACTGAGTATGGCCCGTTCAGAAAACCAGATGTGGAGGAACAGCAATGACCGAACGCCTGAGCGACGAAACACGCGGCCCTCTGCTGCAACCCCTGTTCGACAATGGCTGGACAATGATCGAAGATCGCGACGCCATCACCAAAACCTTCATCTTCGACAATTTCGTTGATGCTTTCGGATGGATGGCCAAGGCGGCGATCTGGGCCGAGAAATGGAACCATCACCCTGAATGGAGCAATGTCTACAAAACCGTCGAAGTGGTGTTGACCACGCATGACGTTGACGGCTTGTCGTCGCTGGACGCCAAGCTGGCGCGAAAGATGGATTCGCTGATCTGAGGCAATCGCAGGGCAAAAAAGAAGCCGGGCGCAAACCAGCGCCCGGCTTCTTTTGTTCCAGGGGGTGGAGTCAGTTCAACTGACCGTCGCCATCCTTGTCAGCTGCGGTGAAGTCCTTGGTCATCTGGTCAGACATCTCGGATTTCGAGACCTTGCCGTCACCATTCGCATCAGTGCTGGACATGTGCTCGCCCGCACCTGCTGCGCTCAGTTCCGCCGCGCTCAGGCTACCGTTATTGTCGGTATCCATTTGATCAAAAGCGTAGTTGGAAAAATCCTGATACTCGGATCGGGAAACAGCACCGTCGCCATCCTTGTCGATAGCGGCAAGGCTGGCCTCGCCAATTTCAGCTGTCTCAGCCGATGCGATTCCGCCCAGACCCAGCGCGATGCCGGTCAGAAAGACTTTGCTCAGTGTCACTTTGCATAGTGTCATGTCCTTGTCCTCCTTATCCGCATGCATAGCGGTTGCCCGCCACGGCACCTGTACCGGCGCCTGCCGCGGTCAGGATGGTTTGTCCCGTCCCGCCGCCGAATTGACTGCCGATGGCACCGCCGATGAGCGCACCGCCAAGCGAGCCGCTGAGACAGGCAATCTCGTGTTCGCGTTGCCGCTGCTGTTCGGGTGTTGCCGCAGGTCCGCAGGCCTGCAATACGCCCATACCGAGCATTGAAATGATAGCCAGCGTTCGATTCATGTCATTTGACCTCCCGTGCTGTTGAACAAAGAACAGCCCTTTCGCGCGACAGGCAAGCCAATTGACGGGAAACAGGCGCATTTCTGCCCCTGTCCCCTGAAAATTAATCTCGCGTTTACATTTCTTCCAGAAGGGCCTCACCGGCCGAGGTTTCGCAAACGCCCGGGTTATCCTCGACATGCAGCGCCACAACCTTGCCGTCCTCAACCAGCATCGCGTAGCGCTTTGACCGTGCGATCAGCCCGGCGGGCGGCGCGTCAAAACGCATGCCGATCGCGTCGGTAAAGGCGCACTCGGCGTCGGCCAGCATGGTCAGGCCAGCCTCGGTCGCGCCGGTCGCCTCTCCCCAGGCACTCATCACAAACGGGTCATTCACTGACACGCAGATGATCTCGTCGACACCTTTTTCGTCAAAACCCGCCTTGGTGCGAATAAAGCTGGGCACATGGGCCGAACTGCAGGTCGGCGTATAGGCCCCGGGCACCGCAAACACCACGACCTTGCGCCCGTTGATCTTGTCAGACATGGCCACCGCCTCGGGCCCTTCGGCCCCGATACGGGTCATGGTTGCGTCGGGCAGGGTATCACCAACTGAAATCATCGTCTTTTCCTTTTGGTTGGATTTGCGGAACGTCGCATGCTTGCATATAGCTGGGCGCAGACGTGATACCATCATTATCGGATCGGGCGAGGAAAAATGAGCCATATTGTCGTGATCGGCGCAGGCCAGGCAGGATCGTCGCTGGTGGCCAAGCTGCGCAAGGACGGATTCGACGGGGACATTACACTGATTGGGGCCGAACCCATCCTGCCATATCAACGCCCGCCCCTATCCAAGGCCTATCTTCTGGGCGAGTTGGAGAAGGAGCGGCTGTTTCTGCGGCCTGAGAGCTTTTACGTCGAGAACAAGATCGCCCTCAAGCTGGGCCAGCACGTCAAAGCAATCGACCCAGTAGCAAAAACCGTGACGCTGGAGGGTGAAACGCTACACTATGATCAACTGGCGCTCACCACCGGATCGCATCCGCGCCGCCTGCCCGCGGCGATTGGCGGCGATCTGGATGGCGTGCATGTGGTGCGTGACCATGCAGGGATCGACGAAATGGCCCCCGCGTTGCGCGAGCACGCACAAGTGCTTATCGTGGGCGGCGGCTATATCGGGCTTGAGGCCGCGGCGGTTTGCGCCAAGAAGGGCGTGAAAGTGACGCTGGTCGAGATGGCCGACCGCATCCTGCAACGGGTCGCCGCGCCCGAGACAAGCGATTATTTCCGCACCCTGCATACCGGTCACGGCGTTGATATCCGCGAGGGTGTCGGGCTCGACCAACTGGTTGGCGAGGCTGGCAAGGTGACCGGTGCGATCCTCTCCGACGGGTCGCAGATCGCAGTGGATTTTGTGGTTGTCGGCGTTGGAATCACTCCGGCCGCGGAGCTGGCTGAGGCAGCGGGGCTAACGCTCGATAATGGCATTCACACCGACGACTTTGGCCGCACCTCGGATCCGAATATCTGGGCAGCAGGCGATTGCGCCTCGTTCCCACACCAAGGTGCGCGGATCAGACTAGAAAGCGTTCCGAACGCCATCGACCAGGCAGAGATCGTTGCTGCCAACATGCTGGGTGCCGCGAAACCTTACGTCGCGCAGCCCTGGTTCTGGTCAGATCAGTATGACGTGAAACTGCAGATCGCCGGTCTGAACACAGGTTACGATAGCGTGGTCACCCGCGACGGCGGAGGCCAAACAAAGTCCTTCTGGTATTATCGCGGCGATCAGCTTGTGGCGGTGGACGCGATGAATGACCCGCGCGCCTATATGGTCGGCAAACGGCTGATCGACATGGGCAAGACCGCCGATCCCGCCATTGTCGCCGACCCTGATTCCGATCTGAAACCACTGTTGAAAGCGTGAGGATCGTCGCCGGACAGTTCCGGGGCCGGGCGCTGGCCTCGGTCGGCAAAGGCGACATGGGCGCGCATCTGCGCCCGACCACCGACCGGGTCCGCGAGAGCCTGTTCAATGTGCTGACCCATACTGGTACCCTCCCTGATGCCCGTGTGCTGGACCTGTTTGCCGGCACCGGGGCGCTGGGGCTTGAGGCGCTGTCGCGCGGTGCGACCCAAGTCACCTTCGTCGATGATGGCCGCCCGGCGCAGGGTCTGATCCGCAAGAACATCGAGATCACCCGCAGCGCCGAGCAAACCAGACTGCTGCGCCTTGATGCGACCCGGTTGCCGCAAAACCCCGATGCAGCTTACACGCTGATCTTTCTCGACCCGCCCTATGGCAAGGATCTTGGGCAAAAGGCATTGAAGGCGGCACTGGAAGGCGGCTGGATCGATGACGACGCGCTCATCGTTTGGGAAGAGAACCGCCCGATGCCAGCGCCCCCTGGCTTTGCGCAAGAGGATCAACGCCGATACGGCGACACACATATCTCGCTGATGTGGCGGGGTCACAATACAGGCTCTGACAATGCATGATCTGGTAATTTTCGACTGCGACGGCGTACTCGTGGACAGTGAGGTCATGTCCAACGAGTGCATGATCAACAATCTCAGACGCTATGGGCTTGAACTGGGGTTGGAGGACGCGCTCGGCTTTTTCGTCGGCGGCACCATGACCGGCGTCATGCACAAAGCGCGTGAGTTGGGTGCCGATTTGCCGGATGACTGGGTCGACGAGATCTACAGTGAAATCTATGCGCGGTTGCGGGCAGGATGCCCGGTTATCGAGGGTGTTCCCGGTCTTCTTGACAGGCTGGACGCAAATGGCACCCCGTTCTGTGTCGCATCCAACGGCCACGAGGCGAAGATGGAGATCACGCTGGGCCAAAACGGCCTGTGGCCCCGATTTAACGACCGGATGTTTTCGGCCCATGTCCATGGCGTTGCCAAACCCGACCCCGGCCTGTTCCAGCTTGCCGCGCGACATTTCGGGGCGCAAAGCCCGGTTGTGGTGGAAGACAGCCCAAGCGGTGTCACCGCCGCTATCAGCGCCGGGATGCGCTGTCTCGCCTATGCTGCCCATTCAGATGGTGCGGAGCTGCGCGAGCTCGGCGCTGAGGTGTTTCATCATATGGATGATGTGCCGGAGCTTTTGGCGCTCTGATAACTCTGTGATAGGCTGCGACCCATGGATACCGTCTGGACCGGGCGCCTCGCGCCCATGACATCACACGCAAAGGACGCGACCGGCAAAAAGCCCGCGCCACGCCATGGAGCAATCTTCATTCAGGATGCGGTGACCCCGTGGGGCGGGGAAACCATGCTGCTAACCCTTCTGCGCGCGCAGGCGGAGAAGGATCAGGACGAATAGGTCGGGTGGAACTTGTCGCCCGGCGATAGTGTAAAGATATCAACACCGTCCGCCGTCACGCCCACCGAATGTTCGAACTGCGCCGAGAGCGATTTGTCGCGCGTGACCGCCGTCCAGTCATCAGATAACGTCTTGGTCTCGGGGCGGCCCAGATTGACCATCGGCTCGATGGTAAAGAACATGCCCTCTTCCAGCCGCGCGCCGGTGCCGGGGCGACCATAATGCAGCACATTAGGCGGCGCGTGAAACACCCGGCCCAGCCCGTGACCGCAGAAATCGCGCACCACGCTCATCCGGTGCGATTCGACGTAAGCCTGGATAGCGTGGCCAATATCGCCGAATGTATTGCCGGGCTTGACCATCTCGATACCCTTGAAGAGCGCATCATGAGTGACCTGGATCAGCCGCTCGGCCTTGCGGGGTAGCTTACCCGCCACGTACATACGAGAGGTATCCCCAAACCAGCCATCGACGATGACGGTGACGTCGACATTCAGGATGTCACCGTCTTTGAGCCGCTTGTCACCGGGAATACCATGACAGACCACGTGATTGACCGAAATGCAGCTGGCATGCTGATAACCCTTGTATCCGATCGTGGCCGAGGTCGCGCCAGCCTCTTCAACCATTGCAGTGATCAGCCGGTCGATTTCGCCGGTGGTCTGCCCGGGAAAGACATGCTCGGCGACGTCGTCGAGGATGCGCGCGGCCAAAGCGCCCGCGGCATGCATCCCGGCAAAATCGTCCTGTTCGTATATGCGGATGCCATCCTTGGTCAGGCGGCCGCGAAGGTCCTTTTTCAAAAGGGCACTCCTAAGTTGCATCTTTGGCCTCTATTTAAGCGTCTTACGCGGAAAGAACCAGAGGGCGCGCTATCACAGGTCAGAGGGCGTCGGCAACGGTAATTTCCGTAGGCGTTATATGCGTGCCACGTATCAGAATCTCGACACCCGCCCTTTTTGCCCGTTCGAATGCCGCCGCATAGGTTGGATCGATATCCGCCGCCACCGCAAAACGCGTACAATCCGTGCGCTGCACCAAGTATAGCATAATCGCGCGATGCCCCTCTTTTGCCATCTCGGCCAGTTCGCCCAGATGCTTCGTGCCGCGCGCGGTCACGCTGTCAGGAAACTCGGCCAGACCGGTCTCACGCGAGAGCGTGACGCTTTTGACTTCGACATAGGTATCCGGCAGGCCGGCCTGGGTCAGCAGGAAGTCGATGCGGCTGTTCTGCCCGTATTTCACCTCGGCCCTTACGGACTTGTAGGCGGCCAGTTCGCTGATCTCTCCGCTTTCTAAAGCGGCCCGAAGCGCCTTGTTAGGCACTGAAGTATCAACTCCGGTGAAATCCCCGTTATCATGTTCAACCAGCCGCCAGCCGTATTTCAGCTTCTTCTTTGGATCGTCGTTGGGTTCCAGCCATATCTTCGTGCCGGGTTCCGCAAGCCCCATCATCGAGCCGGGATTGGCGCAATGGGCCGTCACCTCGCACCCGTCATCCAACAGGCAGTCGGCCAGGAAACGTTTATAGCGTTTGATCAGCGTTGCGGGCACAAGAGGGGTTTGAAAGCGCATGGTCGCAGGCCTATAGATGCCTTGGGCGCCATTCAAGTGAGGGATGTCATGACCAATCCTACCGCAGCCATGCTTGTGATCGGGGATGAAATCCTCTCAGGCCGCACGCGCGACGCCAACACGCATCATCTGGCCGTTGAACTGAGCAAACAGGGCATCGACCTGAAAGAAGTCCGCATCGTCGGCGACGAGGCCGGGGCGATAGAGATGGCGGTCAAGGTACTGTCGGATACGCATGACCACGTGTTCACCAGCGGCGGAATCGGGCCGACCCATGATGACATCACCGGCGACTGCATCGCCCGCGCCTTTGGCGTTACGATCGATATACGCGACGACGCTCGCACCCTGCTTGAGGCGCATTACGAGCGTACCGGGCTGGAGTTGAACGCCGCGCGCCTGCGGATGGCACGCATCCCCGAAGGTGCCACGCTGATTGAAAACCCGGTTTCGACGGCGCCGGGATATACGCTGGGCAATGTCCACGTGATGGCGGGTATTCCGACGATCTTTCAGGCCATGGTCGCCTCGGTGCTGCCGACTCTGACCGGCGGCGATCCGCTTCTTTCGCAAAGCCTGCGGGTCGACCGAGGCGAAGGCGAGATTGCCGATACCCTGTCGCAGCTGGCCTCGGATTTCGACGATCTGTCGGTCGGCTGCTACCCGTTCCAGCTGAACGGTGTTTTTGGTGCCACTGTCGTTGTGCGCGGCAGCGACGGGACCCGGATCGATGCTGCGGTGACGCGCCTGGCCGAAGAGCTTGCCCTGTGAGCACGGATTGGCCCGCCATTGTGGACGGAACATGGCCCGCAGCCCGCTACATCTCCCACGGTGCGTTTCTGCTGCGCGAGGGGCAGGGCGGCGGAAGCCGTGTGTCGGCGGCAACAGCGCAGAGCAGCGTTACGCCAGAGGATATCACGCTTGCCGAAGACCAGATGCGCGTTATGGAACAAAGGCGCCTGTTCATGATCCGGCCCGGTGAAGAGACGCTGGATACGCAGCTTGCAGCGCGCGGCTATGATGTTCTGGACCCTGTCGATATCTATACCTGCCCCACCCACCAACTAACTGACATAGTGCTGCCTCGCGTCACGGTCTTCGCCATTTGGGAACCGCTTGCGATCATGCATGAAATCTGGGAGCGCGCCGGGATTGGCGCGGCCCGACGGGCGGTGATGGCGCGTGCGCCCGGCCCAAAGACGGGGTTGCTAATTCGCCGCAAGGACAAACCCGCGGGGGCCGGCTTCGCTGCGATCCACGGCGCGACCGCGATGGTGCACGCGTTGGAAATCCTGCCCGAGCATCAACGCAATGGTCTTGGCGGCTGGGCCATGCGTGCCGCCGCCTTCTGGGCGCTCGAGAATGGTGGCGACACGCTTAGCGTGATCTGCACCAAAGAAAACGCGGCGGCGGGTGCGCTCTATCGTTCGCTTGGGATGCAACTTGCGGGCCATTATCATTATCGTGTTCTGGATCAGAAAGGAGAGGCTAATTGACCGCTTCGACATCCCCTACCGCATTGGACCTTCCGATGGTGGATCCGTTGCCAGCCGAAACCCAGGCCTATTTCGACATCTGCCAGGAGAAGCTGGGCCTGATCCCGAATGTCCTGAAGGCCAATGCATTTGATATCGACAAGCTCAATGCGTTCACAGGGATGTATAACGACCTGATGCTGGCCGAGAGCGGGCTCAGCAAGCTGGAACGCGAGATGATCGCGGTAGTGGTGTCCTCAATCAACAAATGTTTCTATTGCCTCGTGGCCCATGGCGCGGCGGTGCGACAATTGTCTGGCGACCCGCAGCTGGGCGAGATGCTGGTGATGAACTATCACGTGGCACCACTGGATAAACGTCAACGCGCGATGCTGGAATTTGCCGAAAAGATCACCAAAGCCAGTGCCGAAATCCGGGAGAGCGACCGCCAAGCGCTTCGTGATGCTGGCTTTTCTGACCGCGATATCTGGGACATTGCCAATGTGACGGGGTTTTTCAACATGTCGAACCGAGTCGCCAGCGCCACCGGTATGCGCCCAAACGAAGACTATCACGCACGGCACCGGTGATTCTGCGCGCGACTCTTCTTTGCCTGTCTGCCGCAACCGCTGCACAGGCGCAGGTGCCAATCCTGCCGGAAACCGCTGTCCAAGTGACCGAGCGGATCGATCTTCTGGACAGTTACGATCTGCCGGTTGGTGTGTTTTCAGACGGCGTGTTGCCCGTGCGCGGCTTCGAGGGCAGGGTCGATCGGCGCGCCTGGCGCCTGTCTGTATATGCCGGCACCACGCTGCAAGTAATGGACCCGATCCGCGCCCAGCTGCGCGATGCGGGGTACGAGATCGTGCTTGATTGCGCGGCCCGGACCTGCGGCGGTTTCGATTTCCGCTTTGCGACCGAGGTGATTCCGGCGCCCGACATGTATGTCACACTTGAGGATTTCAGGTTCCTGTCGGCGATCCGCGAAGACGAGGCGGTCAGCGTTCTGGTCAGCCGCACCCAATCGGACGCTTTTGTTCAGGTCGTCACAGTGACACCCGCAGCGCGCCCCAAACCTGCGCCCGAGGACCATTCGACCACCCCGGATCCAGAGGCATCCGCGCAGCCTGACCTGATCGCATCCCTCAATCAGACCGGCCACGTCGTGCTGCCTGGTCTCGAATTTGCTACGGGGTCCAACAGTTTGCGCGATGGCACCTACGCTTCGCTGGTTGAACTGGCCGAGGCGATGGAACGCGCGCCTAATATGCGGATCGCAATCGTGGGGCACACTGATACCGTCGGTAGGCTGGACAGCAATATCGCCCTCAGCAAGCGCAGGGCCGAAGCGGTGCGCGATAGGCTGCTACAAGATCACGGGATTGCAAGAGAGCGCGTTGATGCCGAGGGTATGGGTTACCTTTCTCCACGCGCAACCAACCTTACCCCCGAGGGGCGCGAAACCAACCGCCGGGTGGAGGTGATTCTGCTGGCGCCTTAGATGCAGCGACCTTGCTCGAAAAAAGCCCGCGCCGTGGCGCGGGCAGTTTAGTCACCGAGGGAAGTTTGGCGACAATTACCAGTCCATAGGCCCTTTATCGGCAAAGGCATGGACGAGAAAATCGATGAACGCACGCACTTTGGGCTGAGTGAAACGGCCCGGCGGATATACTGCGTAGATGCCCTGAACCTCGTCCGGCAGCGAAGGCATCGCATCCTCGACAAGACCCTGTTTCATAGCATCGGCGTAGAGGTAGCTGGGCAAATGCGCGATCCCCAGACCCGAAATAGCGGCGTTTAGCAGCGACTGGCCGTCATTCACGCTCAGCCAACCGCTGGTGCGGACCTGACGTTTTTCACCCGAAGGTGCGGTCAGACGCCAGACATTGCCGCTGGATTGGCTGGAGTAGTGTAGCAGCTTGTGCTCGTTGAGATCGTCGATCTTCTGGGGGCGACCATATTGCTGGAAATAGGATGGCGAGGCGATCATGCGTTTGGTGGTTTCAGTCAGCTTGCGCGCGCGTAGGGTACTGTCATCCAACTCGCCAATACGCAACGCCATGTCGAACCCTTCCGAGATCAGCTCCACATAGCGATTGTTGAGCACCATGTTGATCGAGATATCGGGGAAATCGGACAGAAACTCGGACAGGACCGGCGACAGGTGGTTGACCCCGAAATCGGTGGCCACGCTGATGCGCAGCAGACCCGAGGGCGCCGATTGCATGGACGTCACCAGCGCATCAGCCTCACCCGCGTCGTTGAGAACCCGACGCGCGCGATCATAATAGGCCAGTCCGATCTCTGTGGGGGACACGCGGCGCGTGGTGCGGTTCAACAGCCTTGCGCCAAGCCGCGCCTCAAGGCTTGAAACGTGCTTGGACACGGCCGACTTTGAGATACCCATCTTTTTGGCCGCATCCGTGAACCCGCCTTGGTCCACGACGTTGGCAAAGGCCTCCATTTCGGTCAGTCGATCCATTCCCGTCCCCTAGGCTTATCGGTTGTCACAGTCAGCAATGACGTCCAATCTGGGCGAGATCGGGGCACAGATGGGATAATATCGCGGTTTTGTCGGGGATCGTTTGCGTCAAGGAAACACGGAAACAGTGGCTTCTCACGCGCAGACGCCCCGATGGGACAAGCAGCCCGCTCGACCCGGCGCCGCCCCGATCTAGTTTTGGGGATAAGGTCAAACAACTGGAGGAAAATATGAGACTGACTGCAATCGCGCTTGCCACCTGCCTGTTCGCCTCACCAGCGCTCGCAGGCGGCGAGACCCCTGCTCCTGCTGATGCCAAGGTCTATTTCGTCAATCTTGCCGATGGCGACACCGTCAGTTCACCGGTTACGGTTGTCTTCGGTCTCAGCGGCATGGGCGTTGCGCCTGCCGGAACCGAGGCCGAGAACACCGGCCATCACCACCTTCTGATCGACCGCCCTCCACTGGGTGAAGGCGAAGATGGCGCGGACGAGCTTGCCTATGGCCTGCCTGCGGATGACAATCACATGCACTTTGGCGGTGGCCAGACAGAGGTAACGCTGGACCTTGCGCCTGGCCCACATACGCTGCAACTGGTGTTGGGAGATCATGGCCATGTCCCACACGCAACGCCGGTCATGTCCGACGTGATTACCATCACGGTCGAATAGGTCGGTTCAGGCCCGAAACTGTTCATCGAAGGCCGCTTCGCCCTTTGCGGTGAAGCGGATCACGCGGCTTTCCAGTTGCCGCGTTAACCAGCCAAGCTCTTCCATCCGGGACAGCATCGCGCGGCCCAGCGATCCGGCAAGATGGTGTTCCCGCGCGCTCCAATCCAGGCATGGACGGCAGAGGGCTGCGCGTTTCGCTCTCAGCGCCGATAGATCAATTCCGAACTCCGCGGCAAAGCGCTCACCTTTCCGGGTGAGGTTCACTTCGTCGCCGGTTTCAACCAACAGCCTGTCGGCCATCATCGACCGGTAAAGCGCGACACCGCGTTCACCGGCGAGATGGTTGTAACAAACCCGCGCCTGTCGCAGCGCCACATCCCGCGGCCCGGTTCGCGTGCGCAGATGGCCGCGCCCTGCGGCCAGCCCCATCAGGCTTTCCAATGTCTCGGCCACATCACTGCCTGATAGAGCATAGTAGCGATGACGCCCCTGCCCGCGCAGTCGCACCAATCCGCCCTCCAGCAGTTTTCGCAAATGACTGCTTGCGGTTTGGGCGGTGATCCCGGCCTCATGCGCCAGTTCGCTTGCGGTCAGCGCCTTACCGGACATCAGCGCGCTCAGCATGTTGGCCCGCGCAGGGTCTCCAATCAGCGCGGCGATGCGGGCGATATCAGGTCCGTCTTTCATAATTCGATGATAGACGAAACATAAACGCATTGAAAGCGGCCATGATTGCACGGCAAATCAATCCGGAGGCCCCATGCTGACCTGTATCATCCGCTACCAAATCGACCCCACAAAGAAAGCCCAATTCGAGACCTATGCCCGTAACTGGGGACAGGCTATTCCGCGCTGCGGTGCCGATCTGATCGGCTATTTCGCACCGCACGAAGGGTCCTCGACAATGGCTTACGGCATCTACAACATCCCTAGTCTCGCGGCTTACGAAACCTATCGCGAAAACCTCGCGGCAGACCCGCTGGGGCAGGAGAACTATGCTTTCGCACAGCGCGAGAAGTTCCTATTGCGAGAAGACCGGACCTGGTTGAAGCTGGCCTCGACCCCACATGGAGAGGCCAAATGATCGCCGTAATTTTCGAAGTGGAGCCCGCCGAAGGGCAGATTGATGCCTATCTGGATGTAGCGGCCAATCTGCGGCCCCTGCTGGATCAGATACCGGGCTTTATCTCGGTCGAGCGGTTCCGAAGCCTGACCAATGCAAACAAGCTGCTATCGCTGTCTTTTTGGGAAGATGAGGATGCTGTGGCGCAATGGCGCGCCTTGCCAGATCACCGCGACGCGCAAAGCAAGGGTCGCGCGGGCATCTTCGCGGGATACCGGCTGCGTGTGGCGCATGTACTGCGGGACTACGGGATGGAAGACCGCGATCAGGCCCCGCCAGACAGCCGGGACCTGCACGATCACTAAAAACTAGAGCGTTGCCGCCAAGCGCGTGCCCTGATTGATCGCGCGTTTGGCATCAAGCTCTGCCGCCACATCGGCGCCACCGATCACATGCGGCTGCACCCCGCGCTTGATCAACTCGTCCGCCAGCGTCCGCTCGGAAATCTGCCCCGAACAGAGAACGATTGTCTCGGCCTTGATCACGGTCGGAGTCTCGCGCGCTTCGCCAAAGCTGACATGCAACCCCTCGTCGTCAATACGCTCGTAGTTCACGCCACCGACAAATTTGACATCCTTCATCTTGAGAGTCGCGCGGTGAATCCAACCTGTGGTCTTGCCCAGACCCTTGCCATGCGCCTGCGCCTTGCGCTGCAACAGGGTGACCTGGCGTGCCGAGGCCTCAGGCTGCGGTCCTTCGGGTGCCAATCCCGAGCGGTTCTCGGCAGTGTCGGTCACGCCCCATTCTTTCATCCACAAGGGCAGGTGCTCGGTCGGGCTGTCCCCCTGTTGCAAAAGGTATTCGGACACATCGAATCCGATCCCTCCGGCGCCGATCACCGCCACCGAGTCGCCGACCGGGGCTTTGCGACGCAACACGTCGATATAGTTGATCACATTGTCGCGGTCTTGACCGGGTATCTGCGGGTCGCGCGGGACGACACCGGTGGCGATGATGACTTCGTCATATCCCACCAGATCATCAGCACTCACTGCACGCCCCAACTCGATTTTGACACCAGCGAGCTTGGTCATGGCCCGGTACCAATCGACCAGCCCCCAGAATTCTTCCTTGCCCGGAACCTGCTTAGCCATATTCAACTGCCCGCCAATTTCATCCGCGCGGTCGAACAACGTCACCTCGTGGCCGCGCTCCGCTGCCGTAATCGCAGCGGAAAGGCCAGCAGGCCCGGCACCGACGATTGCGATGGTCTTGGGCTGATCCGCGGGCGCGATCACCAGTTCGGTCTCGTGACAGGCGCGCGGATTGACCAGACATGAGGTCAGCTTGCCACCGAAGGTGTGATCCAAACAGGCCTGGTTGCAGGCGATACACGGCGCGATCTGGTCGGCATTACCCGCCTCAGCCTTGGCCACAAAATCCGCGTCCGCCAGCATCGGTCGTGCCATCGAGACCATGTCGGCGCAACCTTCGGCCAGCACCTGCTCGGCCACCTCGGGCGTATTGATCCGGTTCGAGGTGATGACCGGGATGCCCACCTTGCCCATGATCTTCTTGGTTACCCAGGCAAAAGCCGCGCGCGGCACTGAGGTGGCGATAGTGGGGATGCGCGCCTCATGCCAGCCGATGCCGGTGTTGATGATGGTCGCGCCCGCCTTCTCGATTGCCTGGGCAAGTTGCACCACCTCGTCATAGGTCGAGCCGTCGGGCACCAGATCGATCATCGACAGGCGATAGATGATGATGAAATTCGCACCAACCGCTTCACGCGTGCGACGCACCACCTCGATCGGCAGACGTATCCGGTTCTCATAAGACCCACCCCAGCGGTCGGTTCGCTTGTTGGTGTGGGTCACGATGAACTGGTTCAGGAAGTACCCCTCCGATCCCATGATCTCGACCCCGTCATAGCCCGCCTTCTGGGCCAGTTCGGCGGCCTTCACGATGTCGGCGATCTGCTTTTCGATACCCTCCTCGTCAAGTTCCGAGGGCGGGAATGGAGAAATGGGCGATTTCACCGGGCTCGGGGCCACGCATTTCGGACCATAGGCGTAGCGGCCCGCATGCAGGATCTGCATCGCAATCTTGCCGCCCGCCGCGTGGACCCGTTCGGTGACGACTGCATGATTGGCCACGTCTTCGTCGGTGGTCATCATGGCCGCCCCCGGCAAAACCGATCCTTCCAGGTTCGGGCCAATCCCCCCCGTAACCATCAGCGCAACACCACCACGCGCCCGCGCCGCATAGAATTCGGCCACTCGATCCCAGTCCCTGGTCTCTTCCAAGCCTGTATGCATTGAACCCATCAGGACGCGGTTCTTTAGCGTGGTGAAGCCCAGATTCAGCGGAGCCAGCATATTTGGGTACGCAGTCATGGCGAACTCTCCCTCCCGAATGTTCCGCACTAAATTGACGCGCACGTTAACTTTGTCACGCGAAACCTAACGTCACCCTCTTTGCGGGTCGTTGCGTGCTTGATACAGAGATTTGCAACATGTTCATGAGGCCACGCATGACCCCCGAAGAGATCGCCCAACTGCCCTATCGCCCCTGCGTCGGGCTAATGCTGATGAACGCGGATGGCAACATCTTCGTCGGTCAGCGCAACGACCGCCACGCAGAGGCCTGGCAGATGCCTCAGGGTGGCGTGGACAAGGGCGAAGACCCCCGCGATGCCGCACTGCGCGAGCTATGGGAAGAAACCGGCGTCACCGCCGATCTGGTCGAGATCGTAGCGGAAACCGAAGGCTGGCTGCCCTATGACCTGCCGCATGACATCGTGCCCAAAATCTGGAAGGGGCGCTATCGCGGGCAGGAACAGAAGTGGTTCCTGCTACGCTTTCAGGGTCGTGACGATCAGATTGACATCGAAACGCAGCATCCCGAATTCACCCGCTGGAAATGGCAGTCGCCGGGCCAGTTGACGGCGGAAATCGTCCCGTTCAAGCGAGAGGTCTATGAACAGGTGGTTGCAGCTTTTGCTGAGCATCTACGATAGATTCTGATCCAGCGGGGAAGCGTTGCAGAAGGTCGATATGCGGACTTCGTTGCCGTTCGATCCAATCTTCTACATCTGGACTTCGGAGCCAAACAGATTCACTTTGAACCAAACCCACCAAATGCCAGAGCTCAAGTCCTAGTTAGTTGAGGAGACCGTATGCACTTTCAAATTTCGGCATTGCTCGCAACGGCGCTGCGGCATGCGAAGAATGCCTATCTTTGGGTCATCGGCGGGTTTTTAAGGCTTGTTTTTATGATATTTGTCTTAGGTCTTGGGACGGCAATTGCGTCTATTATTGTACGAAATCTCAGTGGAAATATATTCTGGGAGCTCGGGGTTTTTGGGTTGGGAGGGTTCTTGACCCTCCACTTTGCGATGCAGGCAAGGAAGTTCATAAGCCCCGACGAATAGACCGTCGATTAACGCACAGGTCTGGACTGCAGCGAAAGGTAGAATGGGCTCAAACTAGACCTTCCCCCCGCAGCAGTTCCAGAACGCTTGCCTCGGGGCGCGGGCCGATATGGCTGATAACCTCGCGGGCGCAGACATTGCCCATTCTGGCGCAGGTTTCCAGATCGCGGCCGGTGGCCAGTCCAAAGAGGAAGCCCGCTGCGAACTGATCGCCCGCGCCGGTGGCATCCACCGGCACAATCTTGTCGACCGGCACGTCGACCCGGTCCGATCCGCTGACGACGGTCACACCGTCGCCTGAGCGCGTGCAGACCACCAAAGGACAAATCGCGGCGGTGCGTTTCAGCGCCTCTTCGGTATCTTCGGTTTCAAACAGCGAGCAGATCTCGGCCTCGTTACCAATCACAAAGTCCAACTCGTTTTCGATCAGCGACAGAAAATCAGTGCGGTGGCGTTCGACGCAGAACGGATCCGAGATCGCGATGCCGGTTTTCCCACCGCCTTCTCGGCAATCCCGCGCCGCCTCAAGAAACGCGGTTTTGCCCTTGTCCTTGTCGAAGAGATACCCTTCCAGAAACATGATGCTGGCCTTGCCCGCCACGTCCTTTGGCACGTCCTCGGAACTCAGTTCCGAGGAAATCCCCAGATAAGTATTCATCGACCGCTCACCATCGGGCGAGACGAAAATCATCGAACGCGAAGTTGGCAACTCACCGCCATTCACCGGCGCATTCACAAAATCGACGCCATCATCCTGCATCGCATCGGCGTAGAATCGGCCCAGCGCGTCGTCATGCACGCGGCCGATGAACGCGGCGTCCAGCCCCAGCGCGCCTGCGCCCGCGATCGTGTTGGCGACCGAGCCGCCCGGCGTCTGCACACGGGCCTCCATCGCGGCATAGAGCACTTCGCCGCGCTCGCGTTCGACAAGCTGCATGATGCCCTTTTCGATCCCCATGAGGTCGAGAAAGCTGTCGTCGGATTGGCTGATCACGTCCACCACGGCGTTGCCGATCCCGACGATCTGATAGGTTTTCATAGATTTTTGTCCTCGAATTCACACAGGTCTCGAATGATGCAGGTGCCACAAAGCGGCTTGCGCGCCTTGCAGTGATAGCGGCCATGCAGGATCAGCCAGTGATGGGCGTGAAGCTGAAAATCAGCTGGTATGTTGTCTTCGATGGCGCGTTCGACCGCATCCACATCTTTTCCGGGGCAGATACCGGTGCGGTTGCCAACGCGAAAGATGTGGGTGTCTACCGCCTGGGCAGGTTGGCGCCACCACATATTCAGAACCACATTGGCGGTTTTGCGCCCGACGCCGGGCAGCGATTGTAACGCCGCGCGCGAGTTCGGCACCTCTCCACCGTAGTCATCAACCAGAATCCGGCTCATCTTGATGACGTTTTTGGCCTTATTGCGATAGAGCCCGATGGTCTTGATGTGCTCGATCAGCCCCTCTTCGCCCAGATCCAGCATCTTTTGTGGGGTATCGGCGATCTGGAACAGCGCACGTGTCGCCTTGTTGACACCAGCATCGGTCGCCTGCGCCGACAACGCCACCGCAACAACCAAGGTATAGACATTCACATGCTCAAGCTCACCCTTGGGTTCCGGGTCGGCTTGCTGAAAGCGCGTGAAAATCTCACGGATCGTATGATAGTCAAGTTGGCGTGCCATGAGGGTGCATATGCCCTTTGTCCACGGGTCGGGCAAGCCAGACTTGCCATTTCATGACAGGCAGCGACCATGGGCGTGGCAATTTCGCGATAGGGAGAACCTTTGCATGCTGGTTTCGCTTGGTGACGGCCTGCACTATGCCGAAGCGGAAGTGAGTTTCTACGGCTGCGGAATCCAGACGCGGATGAGTGTTGTGGAACTGCCCGACGGAGGGTTGCTGGTGATCTCTCCTCTCGTGCTGACGGACGAGTTGAGACGGGAACTCGACGGCTTGGGGCCGGTAAATCATGTCGCCGCACCCAACAAGATCCACAACCAGGGCCTGCCGAGCTTTTCCGCAGCCTATCCCGCGGCACAGATCTGGGCCGCACCGGGTCTGTCGGACCGATGCCCAGAGATCGCCTTTGCCGGAACTCTTGACGATGAAACACACGCCGATTGGGCGACAGTGTTGAATCAGGCTCTGACACAGGGAAATATCTTCTTTTCCGAGGCGGTGTTCCTGCATATGGCAAGCCGAACCCTCATCGTCGCCGATCTTGTCGAAAACCTTGTCGACGAAACCGTGAAATCGGGCGCGGCGCGTCATCTGGCCAAGACGTTTCACATCTTTGGCCGCCCGCTGCCGTCGCCCGAGTTCCGCATGTATACAACTGATGCCGAGGCCGCAAAACTAAGCCTCGATCATATCAATTCCTGGGAGTTCGACAGGATTCTGATGGCCCATGGCGAGATTATCACGGAAAACGCGCATTCCGTGTTGTCTGACGTTCGCGATTTTCTTGTATCCGAAGTCACGACCCGCTCGGCGCATCGCGCGGCGCTCTATCGGTTCCTTGCTGCGCGGCAATAGGTTGAAAAGCGCAAGTTCCGGGTCGCGCTCTGCCCTGACCACCGGGTAATCTGAGGGCAACAAGATTTGAGGTGTGTCATGAATATCCGAACCGGCGAAGAAGGCTATCACTACGGCGTCATGCGCCGCGCCATCGAGGTCATCGACCAGGGCGGCGAGTCGCTGTCGCTGGAAGCGTTGGCGCGCGAAATGGACATGAGCCCGGCACATTTCCAACGACTGTTTTCGCGTTGGGTCGGTGTTTCACCCAAGAAATACCAGCAATATCTGACCCTTGGGCATGCCAAGTCGTTGCTGCATGACCGGTTCACCACACTCGATGCCGCCCATAGTGTTGGCCTGTCCGGCGGCGGGCGCCTGCACGACCTTTTCATGCGGTGGGAGGCGATGAGCCCCGGCGAGTTCGCCCGCAAAGGCAAGGGATTGGTGATCTACTGGGGCTGGTTCGAAAGCCCGTTTGGCCCCGCCTTGGTCATGGGTACCGAAAAAGGCATCTGCGGCATCGGTTTCGCAGCAGAAACCGGGGAAGAAGCGGCGATGGAGGATCTCATCTCTCGCTGGCCGCAGGCGGAGTTCATCGAAGACCCCATGCGGCTGCGCCCCTGGGTGTTGAGCGCCTTTGGAGCCGAAAGCGAAAAACTCGACCCTACACCGCTTTACCTGATCGGCTCGCCGCTACAGATCAAAGTGTGGGAGGCGCTGCTGCGCATCCCCTCGGGCCACGTGACGACCTATTCTGAGATCGCCGAAGCTATCGGCCAACCGCGCGCGGTGCGGGCGGTTGGCACTGCTGTGGGCCGCAATCCGATCAGTTGGCTGATCCCCTGCCACCGCGCCTTGCGCAAATCCGGCGGCTTGGGCGGCTATCACTGGGGTCTGCCGGTCAAGCGTGCCCTTCTGGCTTACGAGGCCGCCAGATCGGGTCTTTGACGCCCGAAACGACGCAAAAAGGACAGCCGCTTCCGCGACGGTTTCGCGAACTTATAGTCGCGGCCCTTCTTGCGCTCCAACCACTCGCGCTCCAGTTCGTAGGCACGCAGGGGTCGCTGATCGCTCCAGCGCCCCAGCTTCAACTGCATCATGATCTGATGGTCATAACTACTCATGGCTCTGCTCCATTCTTGAACACTGAAGTCAGAACACCACATCGCTCCTGCCACCCCGTTGTCAGGATCATGTGCTAACCTGTCAGGAGCATGAGGAGAGACTATGCGCCGCTCGACCCGGTTGTTCGAACTAATCCAGATTCTGCGCGCCTCGGAGAATCCGATGACGGCCGAGAGCATGGCTGCGCGTCTGGAAGTGTCAGAGCGCACGATATACCGGGACATTGCCGCATTGCAGGCCATGCGTACGCCGATCGAGGGCGCACCGGGGCTGGGTTATGTCATGCGGCGCGGCTATGACCTGCCGCCTCTGAATTTCGATGAGGAAGAAGTCGAGGCGCTGCGCGTGGGCCTGTCCATGCTGGCCCGCACCGGCGACAGCGCCCTGCAGCAGGCCGCCAGCCGAATCTGCCAGAAGATCGATGCCCTGCATAACCCCGCCGAATGGCTGCAGGTCGCGCCCTGGGGGGCCCCGCCCGACGATCCCGCACTTGGCTGCGTTTCAAAGGCCGATCTGCGTGCCGCCATCCGGGACGAGCGCAAGCTGCACCTGACATATCGAGATGCCGAAGACCGCGAGACCCAGCGCGTCGTGCGTCCCGTCGCCCTGATCTATCATCTGGACTGCACTATGCTTGCCGCCTGGTGCGAGCTGCGCGACGGCTTCCGCCACTTTCGAGCCGACCGTATTTGGGGATGTGAAGCTCTGGACAGCTATTTCACCGGCCAGTCAGAAGCACTGCGTCTGATTTGGCGGGAACGGAACCTGTGGGAAGAACGCGAAATGGGGTAACCGCCGAAACGTTCAATAACCAGGCTCTCAAACACGCGGTTCGTGCAAGGCCGTGCGCGGGGCCGTTCCACGTCAGATATCGGTAAGTGGTGCCTAGGGCAGCAAGGCGAGCCGCCCCCCGTTGCTCAAAAGCCAGCAATCGCGGCCCTCGAATACAGCGGCAGTCAACGAGCGGCCATATCCCGCGCCGCTGTCCAGATTGATGCGGTTACCATAGTGGCTGGGAATGTCGACGGGTGTGTGCCCATGCACGATCAGCTTCGGATGTGGCTCTAAGTCGGCATGAAAGCTCTGCCTGATCCAAACCAGATCGTTTTCATTTTGCTCCGCAAGCGCCACGCCGGGGCGAATGCCAGCATGGACAAAGGCAATGTCCGGGGTCTCGTACATCGGACGTAATCCGCGCAGGAAATCGACATGTGCCTGAGGCACTACCGCCTTTGCGGCCGCGTGCAGATCCTCAAGCCGGGCATGTTCTTCGTAGTTCACACCATAGCTTTGCAGCGTCTCGATGCCACCCAGCCGGTCATGCAGCCAGTGATAGCCAATCAGCAAATGCGGGTCATGGCGCGGCACATCTTCCATGAACCAGGCGAACATCCGGTCGTGATTGCCCAGAAGCGTGATCCAGTCCCGCCCTGCCCGCTGCCCCTCGATCAATAGCTCGATCACCCCCCGGCTGTCGGGGCCGCGATCGACATAATCACCCAGAAACACAATGCGGGCGTCCGGACCGCCATCCGCCTCAATCAGGTCCAGCGCATGATGCAACTCTTCGAGCCGCCCGTGAATGTCGCCAATGGCATAGATCGGATCGGTCATGCGCGTCTCCTCGGTGCTGCCGGGTTTGTGCCGCGTTGCGCCAAAAAGGGGAAGGGCTTTGTTATGCCCTCACGACAAAAAAGGCCGCCCCGACGGGGCGGCCAATCTGATAGCAATCGCCACCCTCAGGCCACGTCGAATTCCAACGGTTTGATCTGGGTAAAGAGGCCGGTTTCCGCCAGTTTGGCGCGCGCCTCAGCAGGGACGGGCTCGTCTACATAAAGCAACGCGATCGCCTCGCCCCCGGCACCCGCGCGGCCCAGGGTAAAGTTCGCGATGTTCACCCCGTTGGCTCCCATGGTCTGGCCCAATGCACCGATGATGCCTGGCACATCCTCGTTGGTGGTATAGAGCATGTGGCGACCGATCTCGGCATCGATATTGATGCCTTTGATCTGGATGAAGCGCGGTTTGCCGTCACTGAACACCGTACCCCCGATCGAGCGCTCGCGCTTGGTGGTGACCACGGTCACCTTGATATAGCCCTCGAAGGCACCGGATTTGTCCTGATTGGTGGTACTGATCTGAATGCCGCGCTCTTTGGCCACCACTGGCGCGGAAACCATGTTCACCTCGGGATTGAATTTTTTCATGATCCCGGCAACCACGGCGCAGTTCAGTGCCGCAAGGTTCATCTCAGCGGCGACACCATCATAGAGGATGTTGATCGCCTCGACCGGTTCGTCAGTCATCTGCCCCACGAAGCTGCCCAAATGGCCTGCGAGCTTGATCCAAGGGCCCATGACCTTGGCTTCTTCGGCGGTCACGCTGGGCATGTTCAGTGCATTTTCGACGGCACCGGTGAGCAGATAGTTCGACATCTGTTCGGCCACCTGAAGGGCGACGTTTTCCTGCGCCTCGGTCGTGGCGGCGCCCAGATGCGGGGTGCAGACCACGTTTGGCAGGTTGAACAGGGCGTTTTCCTTGGCGGGCTCAACAGCAAATACGTCGAACGCGGCCCCAGCGACATGGCCCGATTGCAGCATCTCGGCCAGCGCTTCTTCGTCCACAAGACCGCCACGGGCGCAATTGATGATGCGCACGCCTTTCTTGGTCTTGGCCAGATTTTCGCGGCTCAGGATGTTTTTGGTCTGCTCGGTCAACGGCACATGCAGCGTGATGAAATCGGCCCGCGCCAGCAACTCGTCCAGCTCAACCTTTTCGACGCCCATCTGATCGGCCTTCTCCTGGCCGAGGAACGGATCATAGGCGATCACTTTCATCTTCAGCCCGCGCGCGCGGTCGCAGACGATGCCACCGATGTTGCCTGCACCGATCACACCGAGCGTCTTGTTGGTCAGTTCCACGCCCATGAACTTGGATTTTTCCCATTTGCCCGCGTGGGTCGACGCGCTGGCTTCGGGGATCTGGCGCGCCGCAGCAAACATCATCGCGATGGCGTGTTCCGCGGTGGTGATCATGTTGCCAAACGGCGTGTTCATCACGATCACGCCCTTCTTCGAGGCGGCATCCTTGTCGATATTGTCGGTACCGATCCCGGCGCGGGCAATGACCTTTAGGTTATCTGCGTTGGCGAGGATTTTTTCGGTCACCTTGGTGGCCGAGCGAATGGCCAGACCATCATATTGACCGATCACTTCGGCCAGCTTGTCTTTGTCCTTGCCCAGATCGGGCTCGAAATCCACATCGATACCGCGGTCGCGGAAAATCTGGACGGCGGTTTCACTCAGCTTGTCGGAAACAAGTACTTTAGGGGCCATTTTCATTGGTCCTTTGACTGTAGGAGAATGCGGGGCCGCCAAGGCCCCGAAATGTGTTGGGAACCGCGCGTCAGGCCGCTTCGGTCTGGGCGGCGATCTCGGCCTGGAAGGCCCATTCGAGCCAAGGCAGCATCGCCTCGATGTCCGAGGTTTCGACCGTACCGCCGCACCAGATGCGCAAACCTGCGGGCGCGTCGCGATAGGCACCGATATCCAGCGCGATATTCTCGGCCTCCAACCGTTTTGCCACGGCCTTGGCAAATGTCGCGCCATCGGCGATCCGGTCATCGGTGAATTTCAGACAGACCGAGGTATTGGATTGCGTCGCCGCATCCTCTGCCAGATTCGCGATCCAGTCATTTTGCGCGCAGAAGGCGTGCACCGCGCCTGCATTCGCATCCGCACGGGCGATCAGCCCCTTCAGGCCACCGACCGAGCGCGCCCAATCCAATGCAAACAGGTAATCCTCAACCGCCAGCATGGAGGGCGTGTTGATGGTGGCGCCGGAAAATATTCCGTCGATCAGCTTGCCGCCCTTGGTCAGGCGGAAAATCTTGGGCAGCGGCCATGCCGGGGTATAGCTTTCCAGCCGTTCGACCGCGCGCGGGCTCAGGATCAGCATGCCATGCGCCGCTTCGCCACCCAGAACTTTCTGCCAAGAAAACGTGGTCACATCCAGCTTGTCCCAAGGCAGGTCCATCGCAAAAGCCGCCGAGGTCGCGTCGCAGATCGTGAGGCCCTGCCGGTCGTCCGCGATCCAATCGCCATTCGGAACCCGCACGCCCGAGGTGGTGCCGTTCCAGGTGAACACCACGTCATTGGCGAAGTCGACCGAAGCCAGGTCAACGATCTGCCCGTACTCGGCGGTTTTCACCTCGGCGTCGATCTTCAACTGCTTGACCACGTCGGTCACCCAGCCGGCGCCAAAGCTTTCCCAGGCCAGCATCTCGACCTTGCGCTCACCCAGCAGCGACCACAGGGCCATCTCGACCGCACCGGTGTCCGAGGCGGGAACGATGCCGATCTTGTAATCCGCGGGGATACCCAGAATCTCGCGCGTGCCTTCGATGGCGGCTTTCAGCTTGTCCTTGCCGACGGCGGCGCGGTGCGACCGGCCCAAGGCGGCATCGGCGAGTTTCGTGAGATCAAATGTCGGGGGTTTGGCACAGGGGCCAGAGGAAAAACGCGGGTTTGCCGGCCGCGTTGCCGGTTGTTCAATAGCCATTACTGCTACCCTTCCAGATAAGCGCCCCTCGTTGGGGAGGGGTGTCCCACGGACGGGCTTACGGGGCGATCCGGGGTTTCACAAGAGCGAATTTGGCGTTAGAGCGCCGGTTCATGTGACAAACGCGACGCCGTCGCCGCCTATCGGAAACTTTGCGCCATGTATATCGCCACCCTGCTGACCGCCCCTGATACGCCAACGCTCGACCCGGCGCTGCTTGAATCATTGCGCAATGCCTGGGGTGGGGGCGAGGCTGCCTGGCTCAGCCCCGACGAGGCGGCGGAGTTCCCGTTGCCCATTCTGCCGGACAACCGCTGGCAGGTCTGGGAAGATCTTCAGAAACTGGCGGTCGATCTGGTGGTGCAACCCGCCGAGGGGCGCCGCAAGAAGATGCTGCTGGCCGACATGGACAGCACCATGATTCAGCAGGAATGCATCGATGAACTGGCCGATGAGGCGGGATTTGGCGAACGAGTCAGCGCCATTACCGCCCGCGCCATGAACGGTGAACTGGATTTCGAGGGCGCGCTGATCGAACGGGTCGGGTTGTTGAAAGGCCTGGACGACGCGGTGATCGACAAGGTTCTGTCCGAACGGATCACGCTGATGCCCGGCGGACGCGAATTGGTGGCAACCATGCGGGCCAATGGTGGGTATTGCGCGCTGGTTTCGGGCGGCTTCACTGCGTTTACCCGTTCGGTCGCAGCGCAGCTTGGCTTTAACGAAAATCGCGCCAACACACTGCTGGTCGAAGATGGCGCCCTGTCCGGGGATGTGGCCCGCCCGATTCTAGGCCGGGAGGCCAAGGTCGAGGCGCTGGAGCAGATCAGTGCCAAACTGGCCATCGCCGAGACGGAAGTACTGGCTGTAGGCGATGGCGCCAATGATCTGGGAATGCTGCACCGCGCCGGGACCGGAGTTGCACTGCACGCCAAGCCCTCGGTTGCGGCGCAATGTGATGTGCGGGTTAATCACGGCGATCTGACCGCCCTGCTGTATCTGCAGGGCTACGCGCGCAGTGATTTCGCTAGCTGATCAGAACAGGTCGAACCGCACCGGGTTCTGCGCCCAATAAACCTTGGCTGCCAGCAACAGACGCTCGCTCGGATCTTGAGTCGAGGCGAAAGATACGGGTACGCCATTGGCCGCACTAACCCGCTCCAGCGCCGCCAGCGTGGCCGGACCGGCCTGGCCGTCGACACCCACCGGCTCCCCCAACTCATTCAGCAAGAGTTGCAGCGCCCGGTCGAGATCGCTGCGTGACAGGTCATCCAACCTCGCCCGAGCCTGACCGGCGGGCTCTTCATTCGCCAAGAGCGAGGCTTTGGCCGCCCGTATACCGGCTTCGGCTGGGCTGATGCCTTTCGCTCGCCCGTTCAGGATGATGATGGCACCGTTTGCACCACCCCAGGCATCACCGCGCGCCAATGCGATGTCATACCAGCCCAGCGCGTCATTGCCGGTCTTGCCCGGCACCTTGTCGCTCAGGATCATCCGCGCGATGTTCGAGGGTGCCGTAGGATGCCCACCATCAGAGGCGGCGGTGAACCATTCCAGCGCCTTCGCGTGATCCTCGGGGTTTCCGTCCAGCCCATAGAGCGACACGAAGCCCAGATTGTCGTAGCCGTAGATGTCATCGCGCAGCTGCGAGGCGGTCAGATAGCGCATTCCGCGCTCGGGTATATAGTGGTCGGTGTCCTTGGTCAGGAAGTAATAGCCCAGCTCGTTCATCGAAAAGGTATGGCCCAACTCAACCGACCGCTCCAGCAATTCGAAGCCACGCTGGCGCTCAGCCTCTGTCTCGCCATTGCGCATCAGGCGCCTGCCCAGAGTGTGCATGGCATAGGGATCCTGTTCGGCGATCGCCTCTTCCAGCAACGCCCGCGCCTTGTCGGGATCATAGGGGACGTCGACCACGTCGCGATCTATCTGCTCGGAGTTCAGAATAACCGAAAGCCCGTGTTTGGCTCTGATATGCCCCGCATCCGCGGCTGCTTGAAAATTCTCGTGCGCTTCTTCCAACTGTTTGGCGCTTTGTTGCAGCCGCGCCAGTTGATAGCGGTATCTCGCATTGTCCGGATTGGCCTGCACCGAGGCTTCGCAGGTCGCCAGCCCCTCTATGAGATCCAGATCGTTGGGCAAGCGATAGATGCCGACCCCGTTTAGGTCCAACGCATCGCCTGCGGCAAGATCGCATGGGTCGTACGTGAGCGTAAGAGCCACATCAACGCGCACCGGCGGCCCCGATGCGGGAGTAACTTCAAGACTGAATGTATCGCTCTTGCTGGTCTCGGTCACATCAAGTGCGCGCATATCGGTGATTTCCGGCGCATAACCGACGATACCACCGGTTTCCTCGTCATTGAGCGACACCAGCCCATTTGCGGGTGGCGCAAGCAGCGCCGCTGAGGCAATCTCCTGCCCAAGCTCAGCACGAATGGCGTTATCAAGCGGGATCAACCGGTTGAAGGTTTCGTTCAGTGCCAGCGACAACGCGGGCGCATTGCCGGTCTCGGCCACAGGCGCCTCGGTCTGTGCCTGTGCCAGGTGGAACGGGCGGACCAGCGTCGAGCTTTCCCAAGGCACCTGCACCCCGCCGGTTGCAGAGTGCACCTGTTCGCGGATCACAGGGAAAAGTTGCAGGATGTTCTCGGTCGGAGCACTGCGTGCGGCCTTCAGCACCGCTGCCGTATAGGGACTATTCCCACCCTGGGCCCCATCCATCGCCAATTCACCCGGCGACGTGGAATAGGCGACCAGCGAATTCAGTGGCGTACGGAATACCTCGAACCCGGCGCCGGTCTCGAAAAGGTTCGCATCCAGATCAGCGGCCAGTCGCAGGTTCTGGAACGGATTGTCGCGGCAGGAATCCAGAATTGCCACATGAGCGGAACCGCGGGCGGCAAGCGTGTCGATCACCCGATCCAGCGTCATCGTTTCAAGCGGCAGATCATAGACGTTTTCGAATTTGGCATCCACGGGCAGCAGATAGTTGCGCCGCCCGATTTGTATGCCATGACCTGCATAGTAGAATACCACATCCGCGCCCCGCGGGATGTTAAGCACAGCGGTACGCAGAAGCTGTTCAAAGTCGCGCTTGTTCAGGTCGTAACCATCAAAAACCTTAAACCGGAACTCGCGCAGCATCGCAGCCATGTCGCGGGCGTCCTTGGCAGCGTTACCCAGATCTACGACATTCTCGTAGTCCTGATTGCCGATCACAATCGCGACGCGCTGGCCGCCCCCGGCCAGACGCAACCCCCGCGCGCCTTGCGCCTGCGCTGCGCCGGGCAGCCCGACGCCCAAGGCGCCGGTTGCCGCAAGCGAGGCCATCAGGCGAAGGCAATCCCGTTTGCTCAGTTTCATCGGTCTGTCCTCGATCAGCCCCAGCCGCCGCCTCCGCTGCCGCCATCTCCGCGATCGAGTTCACTTGGGAGCTCTTTGATTTTCGGCTCTTCAGGCTCGGGTTCAGCCACTGCTGGTGTGGTTACCGCTGCGCGTGTTGCCTGCGGTGCCGAGGTCGTAGGCGCGGGCGTTGTTGCAACGGCCGGGTCGGGCGCCGTCGTTGTCGTGGTGCTCTGCCCCGACCAAGGTGGCGTACAACCGGCCACAATAACCGTAACTCCAAAAGCGACAGGGATTAGGGTCCTGACCATCACAAATTCTCCTAAAATTCTATTCAAAACGTGTTCTGTGGTGAAACTCTAGCGGCTTGATCTTCGACCTGTCTATGAACTTTGCCACACTAATGCTGCTAGCCGAGCACCTCTGAGGCTCCTTTGATCATTAACATTTACGTTAATTAGCGCCTGTGTTAAGAACCGTGCATGACCACCGTTTTGAAAGCCTTCTCGGCGCTGTCCGATCAGACCCGCATGTCGATCGTCGAACAACTCATGTCCGATGGCGAGCTTGCTGCCGGAGATTTGATCGAGGGGCGCGGCATGTCTGGTGCCGCCATTTCGCGGCACCTCAAAGTGCTACGCGAAGCCGGATTGATCCGCCAGCGTGTGCAGGGAACCCATCGGCTGTATACGATTGACAGTCAGGGACTGCGGGCGATTGCCGACTGGACAATCTCCAAACGCGCGTTCTGGGAGTCCAGCCTGGACCGCCTGGATGCGGCCATCATGGAAGAGGACCAAACATGAGCGACCTGCGGCTGGAACGTCACTACCCGATCAGCGCCGAGAAACTGTTTGCCTGGGTCAGCGATCCGGACAAGTTGTTGAAATGGTGGGGTCCTGAGGGATTACACGTACCCGAACATGATATGGATTTTACACGCAAGGGGCCATGGTATTCAGTCATGGTGAACGACGAGGGGCAGCGCTACAAGGTTTCTGGTCATGTGACACATGTCGATCCGCCGAAATCGGTGGGCTTCACCTGGGGCTGGCATGATGAAGCCAATACACGTGGTGCCGAAAGCCATGTGACACTCACCGTGGAAGGGACAGAAAGCGGCGCGCGTCTGATCCTTGATCATCGCGAATTAAGCGACGCCGATGTCGCCGCCAACCATGAAAAGGGCTGGACCTCATCTCTGCGCAAGCTCGAAGCACAATTTCAATAAGTGACCAATCGGAGGAACTCATTATGCCGCAATTCATCTTTGCCTATCACGGCGGAACCCGTCCCGAGGACCCATCCGAGGTCGAAAAGACCATGGCAGCCTGGGGCGCCTGGTTTGAGAAAATGGGCCCGTCGCTTGAAATCCCCGGCGCCCCGGTTGGCATGTCAAAAACCGTCAGCGCCACAGGTATCGCGGATGACGGGGGCGCAAATCCGATCTCAGGCTACACCGTGGTCAAGGCTGATTCGATCGAGGCCGCTACCGAAATGGCCAAAGGTTGTCCCATGGTTGTGGACGGGTCAGGCAGTGTTGAAGTGGCGGAAATCATCGAGATGTAAGCCTCCGCCACCCAAATTGTGTCGGGTCAGATGAACCCCTCGGCCGGCTTAATGTGCCCGCATTCAAGGCCCCGTCTGCTATGAAGCCGCGGTGTCATGAATTTGCGCGTGGCAGGGTGGTCGGGTTCAAGGATGCCGAGGCTGACCAAAATCGCTGCGATGGCGCATTCGCTGGCGCGGGTCGTACCATCCATGATCTTGAGCGCGACGCCCATACGCTTTTCAGGCAGGATGGCTACGAACACCGCCTCGGCCCCAGTCTTGATCGCCGCCATCCCCCCAGCGGCGCGCATCAGTTCGGTACAGGCGCGGCGTTCGCCCGCAACCAATTCGGGGTGTTGCATCATCGCGTTGGTCAACTCCACCGCCGCCAGGCTTTGCCGGTCTGCACGGTCTGCGGCCGAAGCGAACCAGGCCATCGCGCGGGCCAGACCGGTCAGCGAGGTGACAAAATTGGGGGCCGAGCAGCCATCGATCCCATGGCCCGGGCTGGCTTCGCCGGTCACCTCTTCGAAGGCGGCCAAGCAAGCTTGCTGCACTGGATGATCTATCGCGACATAGTCTGGTCCCGCACCCATATGCTGTGTAAGGCTCAAAAACCCTGCATGTTTGCCCGAGCAATTGTTGTGGACCTGGCAGGGCGTCTCATAGGCACGGATCAGCGTCTCGCGCGCGTCGCGATCCTCAGGCACCTGCGGGCCACAGCGGAAATCATCATCACTTAGCCCCAGGTGATCTAGCCAGGCGTTGACCCGCTCAGTATGGATCGCCGCCCCCTTGTGCGAGGCACAGGCCAGCGCCAGATGTTCGGGGCCCAGCCCGTATTTCGCCGCTGCGCCAGAGGTGACCAGGGGCAGCGCCTGAACCATCTTGCAGGAAGAACGCGGAAAGATCACCGCATTCGGATCGCCCCAGCTGCGTACGATCTGGCCGCTATCGTCGCAAATCACGGCGTGGCCGAGATGGACGCTTTCCAGAAACGTGCTGCGCCAGACTTCGGCCATCGCTACGGGTCGTGTCATGAAAAACCTCTCAAAATTCTGCGCGATTTCCTGCCAATCGCTCTTTCACCCGTGGTAGAAGATGCGATAATGTGACTATGTCGGCAAGCGTCGGCTGTGCGGTCAAGATGCGCCAAAAAGGTGCGCAAGCACTTCTGATTTTGAGGTTGAGACAGTCTAGGAGTCTGGGCAGATGGGATTGAAACTGGCGCGCATCGTGGCAGGCATATGCCTAGCCGGGCTTGCAAGCACCGCAGTTGCGCAAACATCGGAAAGCTCGAACAGAGTCGCGGTAAACACATCCTGGAGCGTGTTTGTCGAAGAAGACCCTACCGAATGCTGGATCGTTTCCGCTCCGGAGGAGACGGTGAATACGCGTGGTGGCCGCGTCGTGGCGGTGCGGCGCAGTGATATTCTACTCTTTGTGTTCTTCCGCCCGAAGGCGGGCGTAAAGGGTCAGATCACCTTTACCGGCGGCTATCCCTTTGCGCCGGGCTCTACCGTGAACCTTAATGTTGGCGGATCAGAGTTCGAGCTGTTTACCGAGGGCGAATGGGCCTGGCCAGCAACCGCGGCGGATGATGCCAAGATCGTCACTGCCATGAAACGCGGCGCACAAGCGGTGCTGACCGCGCGGTCGGGACGTGGCACGCAAACCAAAGACACCTTTTCGCTGCTTGGCTTCACCGCAGGCATCGAAGACGCGGAAAAACGCTGCGCCGAGTGATCTCCGGCTCTTCCTGATACCTCGATAACACCGACCATCAGCATGGGTCTTTTTTGCCGACAGGCATATCGCGCTGTTGGTGTTCTATATTTGTTCTCGCGATTCTGCTATGATCCGGGATATGCAACTGTCTCTGCTTCCTGACGACCGCAGGCACCGCGTGCTCTTGGTCGACACGAGGCTGCGGCGCTATTTTGGAACACCGGAGCAGCATCTCCTGCTCGACCCGGTGTCGCAGCTTGTCATGGCCATGATCGGCGGCGTGACCCATGAAGAGGTGTCGCTTGCGGCCTATGGACGTCTGCGCAAGCGGTTTCGCCGTTGGGAAGGTCTGCGGGATGCGCCGGTCGCTGAAATCCGCGATCTGATCAGGGCTGTCAACTATCCGGAAAAGAAAGCCCCCAGGTTGAAAGCCGCGCTGCAGTTTGTCACCGCAAGCGAAGGGACCCTATCACTGGACTTTTTGAATGAGAAACCTGCCGATGCGGCGATCGCGTGGCTGGAACAGATCGACGGCATTGGTCGCAAAACATCCGCCGCCGTGCTGAATTTCAGCACTCTGCGCAAACCCGTCTTGGTCATCGATACCCATCACCAGCGTGTTGCGAAGCGTCTCGGACTGGTCAGCCGAAAAGCCGACCTGGCAAAGGCCTACGATATGCTGATGCCCCTATTGCCGTCCGAATGGGGCGCGGACGAGATGGATGACCACCACCAGCTGATCATGCTGCATGGTCAAAGGCTCTGTCGGCCATCATCCCCATCATGCGGTACCTGCCCGCTTCGTGATATGTGCCGCTACTGTCGGCAAGCCAGGCGCTCCCGACCCGGCTGCATCTCGAGGCCTCGCAGTTTGGCTCGCCCTGCCGGTTTCTCGAACCAAACCTGAGCGCAGAAACCTTCTTGTTCGCGGCGACACCATGGTACGCTGCCCCAGAACATGCGGAGGTATCATGAGAAAACCACTCCTTTTGGTGCTGTTTTGGGTGCTGTCGCTTCCCGCCTTTGCCGATCCGACCATGGAATGTGACGAGCCCTCGCAGGTCGAGATTGCAGAATGCGTATCGGCGACATTGGATCGCGTCGATGGCGCGGTTTTGGCGGCACTGGGTTTGGCCCGTAATGCGATGGCAGAGCTCGACCGGGTAACGGGCCGTGAGGTTGCCGCGCCCGCGCTGGAGCAATCCCAGACCGCCTGGGCGGCATTTCGCGATGCGCAATGCGAGGCGGTAGGGGCAAGCTATGGCGGCGGCTCTGGCACTGGGATCGCGATCACTGCCTGCCGGATCGAATTGGGCCGCGCACGTGTCACCAAGTTGCTGAATCTGGCGCAATAGGCAGGATTCCTTTTGATCTCGCCGCGCAATCCTATATAGAGGCGCATCTTTCAAACAGAACCCGAGCCCCAAGATGACCGTCAAAGCGCCGATCACTCAGGATGTCATGACCATTCCCCGCAAGTTGCCTGAGGGAAAGATCAACCTTGTCGGTCTGACGCGTGACCAATTGCGCGCCACGCTCATTGAGCACGGCACGCCCGAAAAACAGGCCAAGATGCGAACCGGTCAGATCTGGCAATGGATCTATCAATGGGGCGTGCGCGATTTTGCCGAGATGACCAATCTGGCCAAAGCCTATCGCGCGCAACTGGCCGAAAATTTCGTGATTGAAATCCCCGAGGTGGTGACACGGCAGGTGTCCGAGGATGGCACCCGCAAGTATCTGTGCCGCATTGCAGGCGGGCACGAGGTCGAGGTGGTCTATATCCCCGAGGAGGATCGCGGCACGCTGTGCATCTCGTCTCAGGTAGGCTGCACGCTGACCTGTTCCTTTTGCCACACCGGTACGCAGAAACTGGTGCGTAACCTGACGGCGGCTGAAATTGTCGGGCAAGTCATGATGGCCCGCGACGATCTGGAGGAATGGCCCACCCCCGGCGCACCCAAGGACGAAACGCGCCTACTCAGCAACATCGTTCTCATGGGCATGGGCGAGCCGCTTTATAACTTCGACAATGTCCGCGACGCGATGAAGATCGCCATGGACCCCGAGGGTATTTCCCTTTCCCGCCGCCGCATCACGCTGTCAACCAGCGGCGTCGTTCCAGAGATCGCCCGCACTGCTGAAGAGATCGGCTGCCTTTTGGCGATTTCGTTCCACGCCACGACCAACGAGACCCGCGACGTGCTTGTCCCGATCAACAAGCGCTGGAACATCGACGAATTGCTGCAAGCGCTGGCAAGCTATCCCAAGGCGTCGAACTCGGAACGCATCACGTTCGAATATGTGATGCTGGATGGGGTGAACGATACGGACGCGGATGCCCATCGCCTGATCGAGCATATCAAACGCCACAACATTCCGGCCAAGATCAACCTGATCCCGTTCAACGAATGGCCCGGCGCGCCCTACAAGCGTAGCTCGAATAATCGCATCCGGGCGTTTGCCAATATCATCTATCAAGCGGGCTATGCCTCTCCCATCCGCAAGACGCGGGGTGAAGACATCATGGCGGCCTGCGGGCAACTGAAATCGGCCACCGAACGCGCCCGCAAATCGCGCAAGCAGATCGAGGCCGAGGCCGGTCTGCGCCGCTAAGGACACGCAACTATTTGGTGAATGTAGCGTCGGAATGCGCTATCCCTGATCGTGATTTGACCTGACTTCGCGTTTCAAGGAGCCGACCCCATGACCCGACGCCTTCTGCTTGCCGCCGCCATTCTGATCAGCAACGCGGTAGGGCTGTTGCTGGCCACGTTGCTGCTTGACGGGTTTTCGGTCGGGCCCTTGTCGCTGCTGATTGTTGTGGTGATCTTTACCGTCATTCAGGTCATTGCCGACCCGCTGGTGACCAAGATCAGCGAAAAGAACCTGCCCGCTCTCAAGGGTGGCGTTGCGTTGGTGGTTATCTTTTTCGGCCTGATCCTCACCAGTCTGATCGTCAGCGGGTTCCAGATCGGCGGCATCGCCAACCTGCTGGCCGCCACGTTGCTGGTGTGGCTCGGCTCGCTGATCGCCAACATCCTGATCCCGATGTTTGTGTTCAAAGAGCTGCAGGCATCTGGCAAAACCAAATAGTTCAATTGGGGCAATCTGGGAAACAGACTGTCCAGATTGCCTGCAAAAGACCCAATTTCCGGTAAATTCCAGCCCATATCCTCTGGCAGCTTGATCCTCGTTCAAAAGGTTAACGAGGGTAAGATGATGACATTTGGAGAAGCCACCGGATCGGTGATCGACACAACCATGCTGGACCTGATCCAGCGCGAGCGGGATCTTGCGCTGAGCGCGCGGGAATGGGAGTTCCGCCTGGCTGGGATGGGATTGGCAATCAAGGCAATGCGAGGCAAGCAGGTGCTGACCAAACTGCCGCAGGGAACGGTCTTGGGCATTCTACCCGAGAACCTGCACTAAGCTCTCCTATTATACAGCCACCACTGCGCTGCCGTTCAACACGCTGATATTACGTCCGCCAATCGCGGGATCGGTGTTGGCTCTCATATGCGTGACCATGTCGCGTACGCGATTCCAGGTGCCCTCGTCGGGGTAGATCACAACAACCATGCCTTCATTCGCGGAGGTGCGGACAAGATACCCCCCCGCGGCCCCCATTGCCTTGAGCTGAGACAGATTGTCCCGCGCGCTTTCTTCGAGCGCGGCCTCGTCCTGCCCCTCTTCGTAACGCCATGTCGAGACTGTCACATAAGCCATCAGGTCCCTCCCTTGGGTCAATTGCGGACCGAGTGTAGCACGAATCGTTGCAACTTTGGTCGATGCGAGCGGCAGGCGTTAATGGACCAGTTTCGATCTCTTTACAAAAACCACCTACTCTGGCGGGCCGAGTGTCAGTCGAGCGCGCTCAAGACCATCGACCCTGCCTTCTAACCGGTCACCCGCCTGGACGGCGCCAGCCCCGGCAGACGTTCCGGTCAGCACCAGATCGCCGGGACGCAGATGTTATAAGTCCGACAGGTGCTGCACAATTTCGGCATCACTCCAAATTCTTTCGCCCAGCTTGGCATCCTGCCGGATCTCTCCGTTGATCGACAGGTGAATTCTGGTGCTCGCCTGCGGCTGTCAGTCTTCGGCGTGGCGTAGCGGCGTAAAGACTGCCGATTTCTCGACATCCTTACCCAGATCCCACGGGCGCTGTCTCTTGCGCTCACGGATCTGCAGATCGCGGCGGGTCATGTCGAGGGCGCAGCAGTAGCCGAATGTGGCAGCGCGCGCTGCGCTGGCATCCGCACGAAACAGATCTGCCCCGATGGAAAACGCCAATTCTATCTCGTGATGATAGTCTTCGGTACCGGGTGGATAGGCGACGACCGCCCCGCTGAATATCGCATTGGCTGGTGATTTGGTGAAGTAGAACGGCGCTTCGCGATCGACGCTGTTTCCCATTTCTGCGGCATGCGCCTCATAGTTCCGGCCAACACAGAAAATGCGACCTATTGGGAAGCCGCGCGAATCGCCTGATACGGGTATTACCGGATCGGGCGCGATTTCGAAGAAACTTTCCATAATCACCTTGCTCTCTGGCCTGCGTGGTTTCTGTGTCATCCAGCCCGCGAGGTCTAACAGAGAAAGTGTTGCAAACCGCCTATTTGAAGGGCATTTTCAGTGCTCCCGGAGCATTGCGATCCACCAAAACCCGAACTTCGCGCCATATTTCGCCAGCAACCTGCAATTGCGTAGGCGCATTTCCGCTCATCGTGTGATATGATGCCCCAATTAGAGTATTTGGACTTGCGACGCGGGCGTTTCAGCGTCCAAAGGGACTTCAAGCTAGCGCTAAGCGCGCAAAATGGGGCAGATATGTTTGAGGTAACGGGAAACACGCCGTCAAAGCGGTTCTCTGTGCAACTTCGTTGCGCAGAAGACTTGCATGTGACCTCGGACCAATCAGTCCTCAACACGACGGGCAAGAATTGCAAATCGAATGCCAACGGCTACGGCCGAACTGCACAGCGCGATAGTTATGTAACGGCTGGCACCAACTGTCTTTTTGGGGCTGCCGTCGTATTTTCTGGCGCGTTAGAGAACCATTCTGCAGGCGATGACATCAGAACGCTTCAAGACGTCGGAGCACTGGATCTATCCCCCAGATCCCGCTCCATCCGTTTCCGGGATAATATTTCTGTTCCGGGTCACGTCTTGATGCTGCGGCAGGATTTGCCGGGCTTTTAGTCCGGCACGTTCCGCTGCGGGCCAGACACAGCAGCTACACCCGGTCTGGCCTACCCCGTCGGAGAGAACCCCCCTCCTCTCCGACGGGGACCCCCTTCAAACAATCCGCAGGCGCAAACGCTGACAAGATCAGCCGTTTTCGCGCAACACATGCCCTGCGAGATAGAGCGACCCACAGATCAGGATGCGGGCATGTGGTTCGGTTCGGGTGATCTTCCGAAGCGCGGTGGCGACATCATCGGCAGTGGTCGCGGCCAGGCCCACCGACTGCGCGGCGGCGGCGGTTTCAAAGGCGGGTAAAGTATTGGCTTCACCTGGAATCGAAACGGCTGTCAGGCTGTCGGCCTGCTTGGCAAGCGGGCGCAGGTAACCGGTGACATCCTTGGTGTTGAGCATGCCGCAGATCAGATGCGTAGGCCGTCGGGGCAGCCGCGCGAGCAGATCACCCAGCGCGCGACCGGCAGCGGCGTTGTGGCCACCATCCAGCCAAAGCTCGGCCTCGGGTGCGGCCTCGACCAGCGGGCCGGTCCTGAGCCGTTGCATCCGGGCGGGCCATTCTGCACGGGTCACAGCCGCCTCATAAGCGCGATCGCCCAGGTTCAGATGTCGCAAAACCGCCAGCGCTGCTCCAGCGTTCTGAATTTGATGTGCGCCCAGCAAATTGGGCAGCGGCAGATCGCGCAGGCCCGTTTCATCCTGATAGACCAGTCGTTCGCGTTCTTCGTGGACGTGCCATTGCTGGCCATATGCAAGCAGTGGCGCGCCGAGGCGCTCTGCGGTCGCCTCAATCACTTCCATGGCTTCATCAGGCTGCGGCCCGACGACCACTGGCACGCCACGTTTGATGATCCCGGCCTTTTCGGCAGCAATCTTGGCTATCGTGTCACCTAGGAACTGTTCATGATCAATCGAGATCGGCGTGATCACGCAGAGCGCCGGCCGATCGATCACATTGGTCGCATCCAGCCGGCCGCCAAGCCCCACTTCCAGCAGTGTGTAATCCGCTTGCGCCCGAGCGAAGGCCAGCAGCCCCGCAACGGTGGTGATCTCGAAATACGTGATAGAGGCGCCGTCATTGGCAGCGTAGCATTCGTCGAGCACCGCTGTCAGATCCGCCTCAGAAATCAAGCTCCCTGCCAACCGGATGCGCTCATGAAACCGTGCCAGATGCGGCGAAGTATAGGCATGAGCCCGTAACCCCGGCCCCTCAAGCCCGGCACGGATCATCGCAAGGGTCGAGCCCTTGCCATTGGTTCCCGCGATATGGATCACCGGCGGCAACCGATCCTGCGGATTGTCCAGCGCCGCAAGCAAGCGCCAGACCCGGTCCAACGTCAGGTCGATGATCTTGGGGTGCAGCGCCATCATCCGATCCAGGATGATGTCGGATTGTGCTGCGTTCATTTCTCGGCTGTCGCCTCTTCAGAGGGTTCTTTGGCGGGCTCCGCATCTGGTTCAGGCGCGGGCAGGTCGCCGCGCACCGCCGGGGGCTGGTTCATCAGCATCCGAGTGATGGAGATCAACTCGTTGCGCATCTCGGTGCGTTTCGTCACCCGGTCCAGCATACCGTGATCCAGCAGGTATTCGGCGCGCTGGAAACCTTCGGGCAGCTTTTCGCGAATAGTCTGCTCGATCACGCGGGGCCCGGCAAAACAGATCAGAGCGTTGGGTTCCGAGATATGGACGTCGCCCAGCATCGCATATGATGCCGTTACACCGCCGGTGGTCGGGTGGGTCAGCACGACAATATAGGGCAAGCCCGCCTCTTTCAGCATCTCGATTGCTACAGTGGTCCTAGGCATCTGCATCAGTGACAGAATGCCTTCCTGCATACGGGCACCACCTGCGGCCGAGAACAGGATCAGCGGGCGCTTGAGCTTTATCGCCTCTTCGGCGGCGGCAATGATGGCATTGCCGACATACATGCCCATCGATCCGCCCATGAACGAGAAATTCTGCGCGGCAGCGACGATCGGTGTGCGGCCCATCTCGCCGCTGGCCACCAGCATCGCCTCTTTCTCTCCGGTCGCCTTTTGGGCGGCCTTCATCCGGTCGGGGTATTTCTTCTGATCGCGGAACTGCAGCGGATCAGCCTTTGGCTCGGGCACCGCCACTTCGCTAAAGACACCGCCATCGAACAGCGCGTTGAACCTTTCACGCGGGGTGATCGCCATGTGGTGATCGCAATTCGTGCAGACATTCAGATTGTCACTCAATTCGCGATGGAACAGCATGGTTCCGCATTCCGGGCATTTGTGCCAGAGGTTCTCGGGCATCTCCCGGCGCGAAAAGATCGAGTTGATCCGGGGCCGGACATAGTTGGTGATCCAGTTCATTCAGGAACCTCTGGTGGAACGTGCTCGCGCCCAGATAAGGTGCTGCGTTCGAAAATGCAATCAGCGTCGCATCGCAATGCGGGCGACAAGCCAGGCGCAGACCATCATGATCAGATCCACAAGCAGCCACAATCGCAGCGCGCCGGTATCCGACATGTCGAAGGGCGTCAGGTAGAGCGCGAGCCCACTGAGCATATCGGGAAAGCCGACGATCAGCAGCGCGATGACATTGTTCGTGAAATGCAGCGCAATGGCTGGCCCCAATGTTCCGGACCGCGCCGTGATGTCGGCCATCAACAATCCGAAGAGGCCCGTCAGACCGACAACTAGCAGGGCATTCTCACCCGCCTGATCCGGCGAGTAGTGCCCGAATGCAAACAGGATCGAGGGAACGAACATCCAGACCAGCGGGCTGCGGAAACGTGCCGCGAGTGACTGCTGCAAGTAACCGCGAAATAGGATCTCCTCGGCGCTAACCTGAATGAGCACCGCCAGCAGCGCCAAGGGCAATAGGACAAGCCAGGCACCAAGCGTCAGATTTGGTTCCAATGGCGCGTCGAAACCGTAAGGCGGCAGCAGAAACACCACCAGCGTCAGCAGGACCAGCAGGCGCAACACTTGCCAGAACTGACGGGCCATCAGAGGGTAGGCCCCGGTCACGCTTTGCAGGCCGCGCCGCTGCAACTGGCGCGCGGCGAGCACAACACCCAGCGTCATGAAGCCGAAACAGGCCAGCAGCATCAGCATCCCGAACTGCGTATCGCCGGTGATAAAGGACAGAACAAGCTCATCTGAGCCGGTTGCTGTCAGCATCCGCAACACAACCGAATAGCCCACGAACAGCGTTAAGGCGACGATCACCAGCCCCAACAAGATGCGCCAGATTGCCCGCCGGGGGCGGCAAGAGGCCACCAGGCTTTCATGCGCGGCGTAGGGTGTTTCAGTCGTCACGTGCTGCCCCTCGCATCATTGCGTGTCACGTCGGAAACATCCGCGGCATTGGGATCATAGCCGCTGTTGATGATGTCCTGCATGCGTTCCCCGGCCCCCATCAGATAGCCCGCGACAGTTTCCAGCAGTTGCACCGCCACCTCGGCGTCACTTTCAATCACAGTACGAAACTCTTCGCCACCGATCCTAAGGAACTTGCTGTCTTCGCTTGCCACCAGATCCATGCCACGCTCGCGCCGCATGATGATCGACAGGTCCCCGATCAGGCGGCCGGGTTCGATGGTGCTTACAGCGCGCGCCTCGTCTCTCTGCCCCGGCCAATGCAGCATGGCGCGGCCCTTTACGCAGAGATATGCCGCATCGGCCTGTTGCCCTGCCGCAAAGATTGTTTGCCCCGCCGCGACCTCATACCACTGCGCCGAATAGGCCAGAAGCTTCTGGTTGCGCGGGTTCAGGTTGGCAAACAGATCAGTGCCCGCGATAATATTAAGCTTGCGGCTCAGATCGGCCGCCCCGCGTTCGTCCAGGCCATCCAACTGTCGCGCCGACACCCCATCTATACGACCGTTCTCGATATCGACGAAAAGATCATAAGCTTCGGGATGGGCAAAGCTGTCTTCCATGAAGATCATGATGGATTTCGGCAGCAATTCCCGCAGGCGCTGACGGGTTCGCAATCGGCTTTTGGAATCGTGGCTGGCCAGCGCCTTGTCGAGGATCAGGATATCCGGGCGTTTGATACCCGCGCGCGAAAAGGCCACGCGTTCCTGAAACACGGTCGGCAAGCTGTTCCCGCCGAGCCCGGAAGGCAAGTCGTAGATGATCGCGGCCAAACGCCGACGCAGCCCGGCCTCGGTCAATATCTCGGCGACCACGTCCTCGATCTCTTCCGTGCGGGCGCCGGCCATCTGCGACACTCGCCCAAACAGAGCATTTTCAGCGACGCTGAGCCGCGGCAGGTAGCGCGCCTCGCTGACCGTCTCGAACATACCTTGCGAGGCATCGGTCAACCGCCCCGCATGGGCATGGCGCATGGCGAGGATCTTGTCCTTGAACTCCTCGGTGAAGCTCGGGCCGATCTGTTCGGCTGTTAGCAGGAACGGGACCGTCACCAGCAAAGACGCCTCATCGTGGCTCACGGCATCAACACCGCCTTGTTCACGACGCTCGGCGATATCCAGCAGCCGGTTATAGAGGCCTTCGTCCAACCCCAAGCGCTGAAACAGCGGATGGTCGGTGCCGTCCCTACCGAATGTCTGCCTGAGCTCGTCAATGACCGTTGTGGCGATCAGCATGGCCTCGTCATCAAGGCCGAGTTCCTCCATCATCGAGATGAACTTGCCATTCTCGACAAGCGCCTCAGCAGGAAGATCGCGGGTCGGTGCCGCAAAAAGCAGGTTGCCACCGATAGGCACTGCGGGATTGAATTTCTCTCGGTCGAAGCGATAGACCAACTCATCCAGCTCGCGTGCCTTGAGAGCTTGCCAGACCTCGCCGCGTAGCGCCACTATGTCACCTGCAAGCGCATGGTGCATTTGCGGGTCGAGCTTTGATCGCAAAGTGCGGCGCAGCATGAATTCGTCGATTCCCATCGCCTCGACCAGTTGGAACCACCAGTCGCGAATGCCATCACCATCGGAAAGACCGGCAAGGCTGGGATCAAGCCAGTTCTCCTCAAGTGAATCGCCGCTATTTCCCGCCCGAACAGCTTCGATCTGTTTCTTGTCGGGGTGACGCGGGTGCTCAAGGTCGCGCTGAGGGCGCGCCCTGAGCGGCATCAGAAGGTTTTCGCCCAATGTACCGTCGAACAGATATGGGCGCGAATGGGCATAGCCAACGCGTGCGGCAATCACCGCCTGATGCAGGTCCTTCACGTTATGCCCAGACAGGATCACGTCACCATGCGACGGCAGTATCTCGCGGGTTAGAAGCTGCGCAAGCGCGCTACGCTCGGCTTGTCGGCTGGACCGGATCGCAACCCGCGCGCCGGGCGGAATGGTCATGTTGATATCTTCGAGGACCGTGTTGCCATCCCGGTCCCGCACCGTGACGTTGCGCAATTCGACGGCGCCGTCCAGATGCGGAATTTCACTTGGCTCACCATCAAACAAATCAGAGGAAATCATGTCCCGCGGCGCAAAGCGCTCGGTCACGATTTCCCAGCGCAGAGACATGTCCTGTACCTGATTATAGTAGGTTAACAGTTCTTTCCACGGGCTCGACAGATCCTTGTAGGCGGCAAGGGCGGCGACCAGGGCGCCGACCGTAATCTCACCCTTGATCGCCAGATATCCGCCCGCCGAATAGAAGAAGAACGGGGTCATCTGGGTGATCAGATTGTTCAGGAACTTCATGAAGAATTTCTTCTGATAGATCCTGAAGCGGATATCGAACAGTTTGCCCAGCCGGCGGGTGAAGATCGCGAGGCGATAACGCCAGCCGCCATTGGCGCGCAGGTCCGAGATACCGGCGGCACTTTCTCCGATTTCCGAGGACAGACGGCGGATTTGCTTGATGCGATCCTTGTTCAGCAGGTTGATCTGGCGCTGCAGCATCGGGATCAGCCAGGCCTGCAGGGGGATCAAGGCAATCGAGGCCAGCCCGAACCAGACGCTTTGCATGAACAGGAAGGTCACGATGGTCAACATCTGGCCCAGTTGGAACACAGGCTGCGCCACTGCGTCGCCCATCAACCCGCCCATCGGTTCCGCCTCGGACGTGATCATCGAGACCAGTTCACCCTGACTGGTGGTGGCGAAATAGGGGCGCGGAAAGCGCATCATACGGCTGATCAACTGATAGCGCAGGCGCCTCAGCATCCGTTCCGACAACACGCCCTTCTTCGTGTTGATGCGCATCTTCATAAACCCGCTGGCGATCACCGTAGCCAGAAACGCGAAACAGAGCACAAGCAGGTACTGCACCTGCGTCAGATCAAAGCCCCAAAGGGTGATCACATCGGTTGTCGCGCCGATTGCGTCATTGATTATGCGTTTGGGCAATTCCAGCGAGGCGTAGAGGAACGGGAACGAGATCACCGTCAGCAGCAGCAAGTAAAGCTGTTGCCGTTTTGAATGCTTCCAGATGAATGAAAACAGTGTGGGTTCCATCACCCGTCCCTCGTTTCAGGTAAAATGTTCCACGGCTCGGCGCGGAAGTTCCACTGTCACCGGATTGACGGACGGTAAGCACTGGCCAAGTGGATTACAAGACGCCGAGATCGAAGGATTTCCATTACACTTGTGTCCCCTTCACCGGGGGGCTATTGCCATCTGAACCATTCTTCCGGGAGTCCAGCCATGCTCAAGCGCAAGTTCGACAAGACCAAATTGCCCAGCCGCCATGTGACCGAGGGGCCAGAGCGCGCGCCGCACCGGTCATACCTCTATGCAATGGGCATCAGCGAGGACGAGATTCATCAGCCTCTGGTCGGCGTCGCCACATGCTGGAACGAGGCCGCGCCCTGCAACATCGCACTGAGCCGCCAAGCGCAGGCGGTAAAGTTGGGCGTGAAAGCCGCAAGCGGCACCCCGCGCGAATTCACCACCATCACCGTCACAGATGGCATTGCCATGGGCCATGAGGGCATGCGCAGTTCGCTGGCCTCTCGCGAGGCGATTGCTGACACGGTCGAGCTGACCATGCGGGGCCACTGCTATGACGCCATTGTTGGTCTGGCAGGATGCGACAAGTCGCTGCCGGGGATGATGATGGCGATGATCCGGCTGAACGTCCCGTCGGTCTTCATCTATGGCGGTTCGATCCTGCCGGGTCGGCTGGAAGGCAAGGACGTGACCGTTCAGGATGTGTTCGAAGCCGTTGGCCAGCATCAGGCGGGCAACATGACCACTTGTGAGCTGGAGAAGCTGGAACAGGTTGCCTGCCCCAGCGCCGGGGCCTGCGGCGGTCAATTCACCGCCAATACCATGGCATGTGTGTCCGAGGCCATTGGCCTTGCGCTGTTCAACTCGTCCGGTGCCCCTGCGCCCTATGAGAGCCGCGATCAATATGCCGAAGCCTCGGGCGAGGCGGTTATGAACCTGATCGAGAAGAACATTCGCGCTCGCGATATCGTGACACTGAAATCGCTGGAAAACGCGGCACGCATCGTGGCGTGCACGGGCGGATCGACCAACGCGGGTTTGCACCTGCCCGCCATGGCGCACGAGGCCGGGCTCGATTTCTATCTGGAAGATGTCTGCGATATCTTCCGCGACACGCCCTACTTCGTCGATCTCAAACCAGGTGGCCAGTATGTGGCCAAGGACCTCTATGAGGCGGGCGGCGTGCCGGCAGTGATGAAGGAACTTAGCAAAGCAGGCCTGCTGCACGAGGATTGCATGACCGCCTCGGGTTATTCAGTGGGCGAAGAGCTTGAAAAAGTGGATCGCGCCGCAGATGGCCGTGTCATTCACCCGGTCGAAACCCCGCTTTCGACCACTGGCGGCGTTGTCGGTCTCAAGGGCAATTTGGCCCCGGAAGGCGCCATCGTGAAGATCGCGGGAATGAGCGAGGAGCAACTGACCTTTACCGGTCCCGCGCGCGTATTCGAGTGCGAACAGGACGCTTTCGAAGCCGTCCAAAAGCGCGAATATGAAGAAGGCGACGTGTTTGTCATCCGCAACGAAGGCCCGGCGGGTGGCCCCGGCATGCGTGAAATGCTGGCGACCACGGCGGCACTCAGCGGTCAGGGCATGGGCAAGAAGGTCGCGCTGATCACTGATGGCCGCTTCTCTGGCGCCACGCGCGGCTTCTGCGTTGGCCATGTCGGCCCTGAGGCAGCGCATTGCGGTCCCATCGCGTTGCTCAAGAACGGCGACATGATCACGCTGAACGCTATCGAAGGCACCATCGACGTTGATCTGTCCTGGGAAGAACTGGAAGAGCGCAAAGAGACCTGGAAAGGCCCGCGCGAGACAATTTATGCCTCGGGCGCGCTCTGGAAATACGCGCAGCTGGTCGACAAGACCTATAAGGGCGCGGTGACCCATCCCGGCGGCAAGGCGGAAAAGCATGAATATATGGACCTCTAAGGTCCGTGTATTTGCGCTGACCCTGGCGCTACTTGCTGGTTGCGATGAGCTTGCAGCACCGCAACAAGGTCAGGCATTGCCCCGATCGATCGCATTGGCGGGCGGGGATATCGTGCTGCGCGCGCCCCGCGGCTATTGCGTCGAACAGCGCTCCGTTCGAAACGGCAAGAACAACAGCTTCGCCCTGCTGGCACGCTGCGAAGCGCTGGGCGCCAGCAGGGCCTCTGCCACTCAGGGCTTCGCGCTGATCACGGTCACGACAGAGGCTCGTGCAGAAGCAGTTCAGCCGGACGCCGAAACCATCGCACGGTCCGCCGCCCCGGCAAAACCCGGGGCCAATCGCAGCGAAGGCGATCTCTCGCTTGTGCGGTTCGACGATACCGTCCACCAGGTGCGCGGCGCGAGCCCGCAGGTCTGGCGCACCGCGTTTGTAGCGAATGGAAATGTGGTCGCACTGGCACTTTACGCCGAAGATGGCAGCCCGATGCTGGGAGATCGCGGCGCGCGTCTGCTGTCTGAGCTGGCCCGGCGCACGCGCGCTGCCAGTGCTCAGGTCACGCCGGGTCATGGGTGATCATCCCTCACACCCACAAAAAATATACCTCCGGAGCGTTATTGGGTTTATCTGATCAAGATCCTTTAGGTACACAAGGGAACAACATGTCATCAACGGCAGACAGAAGATGAGCAGGGTTCTGGATCGGATGTTCCACAATCGCGCTATGCGACGTTGGCGGCTGGCGGCGCAGAAATCGGATGATCTCGACCTGCCTGCGTTACGCCAGCAGCGCAATCAGGCGCGCGAGTTGCGCACCCATCTCGACCAGTTGATCCACGCGGCTGACGGGCGGCTTGCATTGCCAGCAATCGGGTCCTCGTTTTTTCACAAACCGCATGGCACCGATTGGTCCTGGCGGCCCGAATTGTGGCGCGGCCCCCTTCCCATGCTCGGAATTGCTTCGGCCCCGAACCGGTCTTCGCTGGGGGGTGAGTTGACCCTGTTTCACGATTGCAGTCAGTCTGAGCTTACCCTCCGGCAATGCCGCAACTTGCGCGAAGAGGATCTGGCCCCCTACGGGCTGCGTATGGATGTGCTTCGGTTCGAAGGCTCGTTCCTGTCGCTTGTTGTTGATTTCCCGAGCGAGGCCGCCGAAGGACTATCCCGCGGGCACCTGATACGGGTCGATACCGAGATCACCTCGGAAAAACCCATCGAAATCTTTGCTCGTCTGAACATCCGCCATGGCCCGAACACAGAACAGATCGTCCGCGAACTGCCGCTCGGAGAAGAGGATGTGATGGTGGAGTTCGACCTTGCCTATTCCCGCCTGAATGAAAAACGCATCGAAAAGATCTGGCTCGACCTGATCTTTGAGGCGCCTGACCTAAATCAGGTTGTCATTCGCGATCTGACCCTGTGCCGGGTCCGCCGCGCCGCATTGTAAGGGGGCCGCATGAACGAGCTGACACTCACCAAAATCCGGCTGCGCAACGGCGTCTGGGAAGGGCGCCTGACTGGCGCAACGGCGGGAAAACGCCCTGAAATCACCGTGACCCACGACGATGAGCCGGTCGAAACGGTCGAACTGGCCGAAATTGATGGTGGTGACTGGGATTTACGGATCACCATACCAATGCTGGCGATTGCTGACGGGATTCATACCTTTTTGATCGCAGACCGCGAAACGAGCCGCAAACTTGGCGATTTCGCGCTCGTCGCGGGTGAGGCGGCGTCGGACACGCTGAACGCCGAGGTCAGTCTGTTGCGCGCCGAATTGGACTTGCTGAAGCGCGCCTTCCGTCGCCATTGCATCGAGACCCAATAGCGCCTGAGACAATACCAGAGTAGAGGGCAACCAAAGCCTACCCTACCCATGGTATCAGGCTGGGGCCGCACCACCGTTTCAGTCCGAAGTCACCTGCGAAACGAACCTGCAAGGTCCAAATTGGCCAACGGCCTCAACACCGACTGGCGCCGCAAGGGCCAGTTAGCTTCCCATCTCCAGCGCCCACCATATCTTGCCGTTGCTTTCCTGAAACCACGAAAACCCCATGTTACGGGCCTGCGGATCCATGATGACCGAACGGGTACCGGGCTGTTCCATCCAGGCCGACAGGGTTTCCAACTCGGTCTCGTAGGATTCCGAAATTGCTTCGCCGAGAAACTGGCCATAGTACCCGGCGCGCTGCGCGCGATCCAACGGCGATGATCCGTCCGACCCGAAATGCCAGGGCCGGTTCTGCACCGACATGTCGCGAGAGTGGGTCGCAGCAGCCGCGTTCAGTTGCGAGTTTAGTTGAACATTGGCAAGCCCTGCCGCCGAACGCAGGGAATTGACCGAGTCCAGCATTCGGAATTGGACCTTTGATGCGTCACCCCTGATTCGGTACACCTTGCCGGAACTGCTGTTTTCATACGAAGGCGTGCAGGCGGCCAGAGCCCCAAACACCAACCCGACAAGCAAAACTAGACGCAACATCATGTCACCTTGAGCCGTTTCTTTACCGGCAGATACAGCGCAAGGCGCGAAGGTGCAAATGCGCTTGTGCAACACGCCGCCCAAGAGGTGCGGTTTGATTTGCGACTGAGGCTTTCCGGCAATATCATAGCGAACGAGTTCTTTTAGTCCGAATTGAGGTGCAAAGCTATGATGAGGAAGTGCATTCCAACGCAGACCCGGCGCGGCTTTATTGTCGGTGCCGCATCGGTTCTCGCCTCGCCCGCATTGGCGCAGTATATCCCCGGCGACCCGCTGCGCCCTGCTCCAGAGGCTGAACCACCGGTTGATCGCAACATTTCAAGCTTTCGCGCGCTTCGGTGGCAGCCCTATTTCTCGAACACCAGGAACGGAGCGATTCTGGTGGATACACAGTCGCGTGCGCTGCACTACTGGTCCGACGATCAAGCCACCTACAAGCTATATCCGTCGTCTGTACCACTGACCGAGGACATGACCCGGCGCGGGCGCACAAGCGTGATCCGCAAAGTCGAGGGGCCCACTTGGTCGCCGACACCATCGATGAAGAAACGCAACCCGGAATGGCCCGATTTCATTCCGGCGGGACCGGACAATCCACTCGGCACCCACGCGCTTTATCTTGGTTGGAAATACTATCGTATCCATGGAACCCACGACACACGCAAGATCGGGCGCAAGTCATCCAATGGGTGTATCGGGCTTTATAACGAGCACATCGCCGAGCTTTTCTCGATGACGAAAGTGGGCACGCAAGTGTTGCTAATTTGACGACATATGGCCGCTCAAAGGTGGATAATGGGCAACAACCATTTGCAATCCAAGGCTATAGTTGCTTAGAAAAACCCACGAGGTAAGTCTTGGTTGCGTGGTTCGAAATATCGAATCGCGCGAATTCTGGAGGTTAATATGAAGAAACTCGTTCTCGCCGCTGCATTCACTGCTGCAGCTTCGACCGCATTCGCCGGTAACCTGGAAGAGCCCGTTGTCGAGCCGCCGGTCATCGTTGAAGAGACCCAAGGTTCGTCGGGTGGCATCTGGCTGCCGCTGATCCTGCTGGTCATCGCGGGCGCGGCCATCGCAGCTAGCTAAGCTGTCGATAAGAAACTTGAAAAAGGCGGTGGCGTTTGCCCCGCCTTTTTCTTTTTGTAGGTCTAATCTAGCCAACCCTTTAGATTGTCCTCGACCACTTTCGACAAGGCGGCGATGTGAGCGTCGTTGTCGTTGAGGCAGGGAATATAGGTGAATTCCTCACCACCCGCCTCTTCAAAGCTTTCCTTGATCTCTTCGTTGACCTCTTCAAGCGTCTCGATGCAGTCGGCTGAAAAGGCTGGCGCGCAGACGGCAATGTTCTTCTTGCCCTGCCGCGCAAGGTCGGCGACGTGATCCACGGTATAGGGTTTCAGCCACTCTTCAGGCCCGAATCGCGACTGGAAGGTCGAAACGATCTCCGTATCGTTCCATCCCAGACGTTCCTTGAGCAAACGCGTGGTTTTCACGCATTGGCAGTGATAGGGGTCGCCCTGCTGCAGATAACGCTCAGGCATTCCGTGGTATGAGCACACGAGTATGTCGGGCCGGTTGTCGAGCTTGGAATAGGCCGTCTCGATCGACTGGGCCAGCGCGTCGATATAGTCGGGTTCATCAAAATACGCCGGCACCGTGCGACTTGAGGGCTGCCATGTCTCATCCATCAGCGCCCGGAAGAACTGATCGTTGGCTGTGGCGGATGTGGCGCCCGCATAATGCGGATAAAGCGGAAAAAACAGGATACGATCACATCCCGCCTCAACCATCTCATGCACTTTCGATCTGGTGGACGGGTTGCCATAGCGCATGCAGAAATCGACCTTTACCTGATCGCCATAGCGGGCATGCAGCGCCTCTGCCATGGCGGCGGTCTGGTTCTTGGTGATGGTCATCAGCGGGCTTTCGCTGCGATCATGGTTCCAGATCGACTTGTAAGCCGCGCCGGACGAGAACGGGCGTTTGGTCAGGATGATCAGCTGTAGCAGGGGTTGCCACTTCCACGCCGGGTAGTCGATCACCCGCCTGTCCGACAGGAATTCGTTCAAGTAGCGCCGCATCGGCCAGTAGGTGTAGTTGTCGGGTGTGCCCAGATTGGCCAACAACACGCCCACCTTACCCATGCGGATCGGTGGATGATCTGCCTCAGCGTGCTGCGGACGGGTTGCGGGCTGGGAAGCGTCTAACATGTGTGGCGTCCTGACTGGAAAGCGTTTTGACTCAGATAAATGGAAAGCGGCTGGCGTCAATCGGGCAGTTTTGTCTCACCCGTGCCCAGAGCATCGGCCAGACGCGCAGTGGCTGAGCCGGGCCGTAGTGGTTTCGGCTGGCTGTCATCGGGGGCCCAGCCGGTCAGGCACATCATCTCGAACGTGGCGGGCAGCCGGCCGTCTGGTTGCCCGAAATGCTCGGAATAGAGGCTATTTGCGCGTCTAAAAACCCCTTGCCGCGTAAGGTGCCTGTCGCGGGCGGTTAGGATATTGGTCTCTCCCATCGCCCGCAGGTCTCGCATCAGATGGTTCAGATCGCGATAAGCTGCGGTAAGGCGAAAGCTGTCCGCAACCGGCAAGGCAAGACCTGCACGTTGCAGCAATGCACCTAGATCGCGGATCTCTGCCATCGGCGCCACGCGTGGACTCAGACCGCCCCGCTCCACCGTCTCGGCCTGCGCCAGCGCAGTGCGCAGCTCGTGCAGTGTCTCTCCGCCCAGGCTGACGCACAGGAACAAGCCGTCGGCCTGCAGCGCGCGTCGGCACTGGATGATCTGACCCACAGGATCATTGGCCTGATGCAGACACATGGCATGGATCACGAGATCAGCCGCCGACACAGGCAGGTCCAGAAGGTCGGCATCCCTGACAATCCGCGCATCGGGGAACGCAACCTGCCATTTCTCGGGAAACGGCGCGACAATGGCGATCTGCGTAAACGATCTCTTAACCAGTGCCAGGCGATCCTGCACCTCGGTCAGCGCCGCGTCGTGCAGGAACAGCGCATCCGCGCGCACCCGATTTCGGCGCAGACGCAACGCAGGTCGGTCGAAGAGCACAGGTTGATCGGAAGGTGGCAGTCTCATGCTGGGCAGATAACCCATGTGGGCAGGAATTCAAACCGCGGTCGAGATGATCTATCCCCCGCGCTGCGTCAGTTGCGGTGCGCTCGTGACCAGTGACTTCGGTCTTTGTGGGCCGTGCTGGCGCGACACTCCGCTGATCACCGGCACAATTTGCGAAAGTTGCGGTCTACCGCTTCCCGGCGAGGTCGATGGGCACCGGATCGAATGCGATGACTGCATGCAGGCCCCGCGCCCATGGAAGGATGGGCGCGGGGCGCTCAGCTATACGGGCCGGGCGCGCAAGATGATCCTTGCGCTGAAACATGGCGACCGACCGGATCTGGCCCGCCCTGCCGCAAGATGGATGGTGCAGGCAGCAGGTCAGATGCTGCGCCCCGACCGAATGGTAGTTCCGGTGCCGCTGCACTGGTCGCGCCTGCTCAAACGTCGCTACAACCAGTCCGCCTTGCTTGCGACCCAGATCGCCCTTCTAAAAGACCTGCCCACCTGCCCCGATATGCTGCTGCGCACGCGCGCCACCCCAAAGCTGGACGGAAAATCGCGTGAAGAGCGAACTGCCCTGCTCTCGGGTGTCATCTGCGCTAACCCGCGTCATTCCAGTCAGATGATCGGGCGCGACGTGGTACTTGTAGATGACGTGATGACCTCTGGTGCGACTCTGACCGCCTGTGCCGAGGCCTGCCTGAAAGAGGGTGCAAAGCATATTTTCGTGCTCACGCTGGCACGCGTTGCCAAGGATGCCTAGTTCCCCGTAGATTGCCGCGACTCAAGGGAACAAGACATGAAACCGGTTGAAATCTACACCTCGCCGCTCTGCGGATTTTGCCATGCGGCCAAGCGCCTGCTGACACAAAAGGGCGTCACCTTCGACGAGATCGATGTGTTGCGGAATCCCAACCGCAAACCAGAGATGATCAAGCGCGCCAGTGGCGGTCGCACGGTGCCGCAAATTTTCATTGGTGATACCCATGTGGGTGGTTGCGATGATCTTTACGCGCTGGATCGTGCGGGCAAGCTCGACACGCTTCTTGCGGCCTGATGCGCACCGCCCTGCTTCAGATCACCTCGACGGACGATCCCGTCGCGAATCTCGACATGGTTTGCGGCCAGGTAGAGGACGCGGTGAGGCAGGGCGCAAAGTTTGTGCTGACCCCAGAGGTCACGAATTGTCTTTCAACAAGCACGACCCATCAACGCGCCGTTCTCCAGCATGAGGAGGATGACCGGATGCTCGCGGCTTTGCGACAGCAAGCAGCCGCGCTGAACATCTGGCTGCTTGTCGGCTCCCTTGCGCTCAAGACACATGACTCGGATGGCCGTTTTGCCAACCGGTCCTTTCTGATCGGTCCCGACGGGGAGGTTGTAGCGCGCTATGACAAGATCCACATGTTTGATGTGCAGGTCTCTGAGACAGAAACCTATCGGGAATCGTCGAACTACCGGCCCGGCACGCGTGCCGTTACGGCCAAGATGCCGTTCGGAACGCTGGGCCTGAGTATTTGTTACGATCTGCGCTTTCCCCATCTCTACGCCGCGCTGGCGCAGGCGGGGGCGCAGGTTCTGACGGTGCCGGCGGCCTTTTCACCGGTTACTGGGGCCGCCCATTGGCAGCCGCTGCTGCGCGCCCGAGCAATCGAAACCGGTTGCTATGTACTGGCACCGTGCCAAACCGGCACCCACCCGACCAGTCGCGGCAGGCAACGAACAACCCATGGTCACAGCCTGGCCATTTCGCCCTGGGGAGAGGTTCTGATCGACGCAGGAACGGAACCAGGCATTCACATTTTCGATCTGGATGTTACTTCTGTCACAGAAGCGCGCCGGAAGGTGCCTTCACTCACCCATTTGCGCCATTTCGATGGCCCATGATCCAGACCCGGAATGACTGACGAGACGAATTCTCTTGCGGCTTCGCTGTTCAGCGAAATCCTCACCTCGGACCAGTTGCTGCGCAACCGGCTTAGCAGGGTGTTGCCCAAGGGGATGGAGATTTCGCATTTTTCGGTGCTCAACCATCTGGTTTTCGTGGGTGGCGAGCGAACCCCCGCGCAACTGGCCAGCACATTTCACGTCACCCGCGGCGCGATCACCAACACATTGGCAAAGCTGGAGTGGGCCGGATACGTGCATATCCGCCCGGATTGGGATGACGCGCGACGCAAGATGGTGGCGATCAGCCCCTCTGGGCGTCGGGCGCGGGATCAGGCGATCTCATCCATTGCGCCGCTCATCAACACCTTTGTCGATGATCTTGGGATCGAGCGTGTGCGAAGCGTCCTGCCCGTCCTGCGCGATCTGCGGCTGAAGCTGGAAAACGAGTAGGCTCAGCCCGGTCTCACGCTTGCGGTGACATAGTTGACGCTTAGGTCGCGGGCCGAGATCGACCACGACCAGAGCAGCGGGTTGAAGACGAAACCCTTGCGATCAACCGGCTCCAGCCCAGCTTGCCGGAGCAATTCGAACAGCTCATCCGGTGTGATGAACTTTGACCACTCATGCGTGCCGCGTGGCAGCCAGCGCATCACCACCTCGGCCCCGAATATCGCCATCGCATAGGATTTCGGATTGCGGTTGAGGGTTGAGCAAACCTGCAGCCCGCCAGGCCGGAGCAATTGTTGCGTCGCGGTCAGATAACTCAGCGGGTCGGCCACATGTTCGACAACTTCCATATTGAGAACCACATCGAACTGTTCTCCGGCCTCTGCAAGCGCTTCGGCGGTGGTGTGGCGATAGTCGATCTCAAGACCTGATTGCTCGGCATGAACCTGTGCGACCGGAATGTTCCCTTCGGCGGCATCGGCGCCGACCACATCCGCCCCAAGCCGCGCCATTGGTTCGCTGAGCAACCCGCCACCGCAGCCGATATCAAGCAGACGCAACCCGGCAAAGGGGGCAGAATCAGTCAGGTCACGCTCGAACTCCGCGGCAATTTGCCCGGTGATATAGTCCAAACGGCAGGGGTTGAGCATGTGCAGAGGCTTGAATTTCCCTGCCGGATCCCACCATTCTGCCGCCATCGCCTCGAATTTGGCGATTTCTGCCGGGTCAACGGTGGATTGATAGACTTGCATTCCCGTCTCCGTATGCTCTTTTACCGCGTAAGCACTATATAGGGCGGTAATGGACAAGTATCCCGACCAAAAGCGCGCAGTTCAGTATCTTTATCCGCCGATCGATCCATTCGATCAGCGCATGATCGATGTGGGCCAGGGTCACCGTATCTATACGGAACAATGCGGAAATCCCGACGGTAGGCCGGTTGTGGTTCTGCATGGCGGCCCAGGCGGAGGATGCAGCCCGGCGATGCGGCGCTACTTCGATCCTGAGGTCTACCGAGTGATTCTGTTCGACCAGCGCGGCTGTGGCCGCTCACGCCCTCATGCGTCGGTCGAAAACAATACGACCTGGCATCTCGTGTCGGATATCGAAGTGATTCGCCGTCAGTTGGAGATCGAACGCTGGGCGGCCTTTGGCGGTAGTTGGGGCGCGACCTTGGCGCTGATCTACGCGCAGGCACACCCCGATCGGGTTGCGCATCTGATCCTGCGCGGCGTGTTCCTGATGACCAAATCCGAACTTGATTGGTTCTATGGCGGCGGCGCAGGGAATTTCTGGCCCGAACCCTGGGCGCGCTTTTCGTCGCTGATCCCAAAGGATGAGCAGGGTGACATGATCGCTGCCTATCACCGACGGCTGTTTTCCGGGAACCTGCAAGAAGAGACCAAGTATGGCCGCGCCTGGTCTGCCTGGGAGAACGCGCTGGCCTCGATCCATTCAAACGGCTCGACCGGGGAAAGCCCCGGTGACTATGCCCGCGCCTTTGCCCGTCTGGAAAACCACTACTTCATGAACAACGGCTTCCTCGACGAAGACAGCCAGATACTCAGCAACATGGCGCGGATCACGCACATTCCCGGCCATATCGTGCAGGGCCGTTATGACATGATCTGCCCGCCAGTCTCGGCCTGGAACCTGAGCAAACGCTGGCCCAACTGTCAGCTCAAGATGGTACGCAACGCGGGCCATGCCCTGTCGGAACCGGGAATCAGCGCTGAGTTGGTCCGAATCATGGATCAAATCGCGGAGCAGCCCGAATGAGGCGCCTTGATCGACGCGCTCTCTTTGCCTCTGGTGCCGCCGCGGCGTTGTTGGCCGCTACGGGATTATCGGCACAGGCCGGGCCACGCACAGGTGGGGCCTTACGCATTGCGGTTCCACGCGAAGGCGACGCGCTGGGTGTGATCGCACGTCGCGCGCTGTTTGAGTCTCTGACCGAGATCGGGCCGGACGGCGCATTGCGCGGGGAACTGGCGACCGCATGGAAAAGCAATGCCGAAGCCCGCATCTGGACCTTCGATCTGAAAGAGGGCGTGCGTTTCCACGACGGCGCCCTGCTAAAAATCGCTGACGTAATCTCTGCGCTCTCTCAACTGCCGAATCTGGCATCAGCGCGGGCTGTCACCGAACGTTGCCTTCGCTTGGAAATGACACGGGCCACACCCGATCTTCCCCTGTTGTTGGCCGGCGACAGCTACCTGGTCGTGCCAGTGGGGTCTGGGGACCTGACGTTGGACAACGCCATTGGGACCGGCTGCTACCGTGCAGTCTCGGCTCGGGCGGACCGGTATTTCCGCGCCACCCGTGTCGCGGATCACCACCGGCAGGGCCACGCTGGTTGGGCAGATGCGGTCGAAATCATAGTGATCCCCGATCCCGCCGTGCGTGCAGAAGCGCTATACGACGGGTTCGTTGGCATTAGCGTGTTGCCCCAGACAGACGCAGTTATGGCGCGCGGCGGATACCATTGCCATCCGTCCGCCGCTGACATGCAAATCGCCTTCACGCCCCAGATTGCCCATCCCGCTGCCATCAGCAAGAGCGCTGGGCTTGGAGACCTGCGCATCGCTGAACGGTGGTGGCTGTCCCAGGCATGAGCACGCGCATTCCGGGCGCAAGTTGGGCGATTCAGTCTATCGGATGTGCCCGCAATCCCTAAGATCCGGACAAATTTCCACAGAAGGCGGGTCATTTCCCTTATTTTCCCACACTTTGTGAGCCGTCACCCGGTTTTTTACGAAATTTATGCAACCGGTTGCAAAAATGAATATTGCCGTTACAGTAAGTGGCGCCATAGGGAGGAGCCTGTCGGCAATGATGCAATTTGGCCTAAACCACATGACGGCACCGCACCTGAATGCGCGGGATCTGTTGAGCTTGGCGGCGGGCTTGGGCTGCACTGGTGTCGAATTCCGCAACGATCTGGACGGCGCACTATTTCAAGGTGAGACCGCCGAGGATATTGGCGCTGCCGCGCGCGCCGCAAACCTGCGCATCCTGGCACTGTCTGAGGTCAAGGCCTTCAACTCAAACGCACGCGACGCGCTGCCTGCCGCCCTTGCTCTGATGCAGTCGGCATCCGCGTGCGGCGCCGAAGGGGTTGCCCTGATTCCACAGGTCGCAAACGCGCCGATCCCGCGCGCCGAGCACCGTCACATGCTGCGCGCGGCGTTGGAGACCCTGCTGCCGCCGCTGGAGGCGCACGGCCTGACAGGGCTGATCGAGCCGCTTGGATTTGCCAACAGCACCCTCCGGTTCAAAGAGGATGTCGTCTCTGTTCTGAACGACATGAATCGACCCGCCTGTTTCGGGATCGTACACGACACGTTCCACCACCATCTGTCAGGCGAGGATGACGTCTATGCCGATGCAACGGCGCTGGTGCATGTCTCGGGCGTGACCAACCCTGCCTTGTCGGCAGAAGAGATGACCGACGCGCATCGAGTCCTCGTAGACGCTGATGATCGCCTTGGCAATCTCACGCAACTGCGCGCATTGCGCGCGGCAGGCTATGACGGCCCCGTTTCGTTCGAGGCTTTCGCACCGGAAATTCACCAGATGATCCGGCCAGCCAAAGCGCTGGCCCGGTCCAAGGAGTTCATCACATCGCATCTGGCGCGGAGGGCGGCCTGATGGGTGTGATGGTCAAATCGCCTCGCAATGAGGTCCCGGCATCAACAGGTCGTGCGCCGGGCACGATTACAGGGAGGAAACCATGAAGAAAGTACTTATTGCCACCGGCCTTGCCGCATTGATGGGCACATCCGCGATGGCCGAAACCATCGGTGCGTCCATTGCGCGGTTTGACGACAATTTCCTGACCGTTATGCGCAACGGTATGACCGAACACGCGGCATCTCTGGATGGTGTGGACCTGCAGGTTGAGGATGCAACCGACGATGTGGCCAAACAGCTCGATCAGATCAATAACTTCATCGCGTCGGGCGTCGATGCAATCATTGTGAACGCCGTCGATACCTCGGCGACGCAGGCGATGACCGATGCGGCCGCCTCTGCCGGCGTGCCGCTGGTCTATGTCAACCGCGAGCCTGCAAATGTCGACACCCTGCCCGAAAATCAGGCCTTCGTGGCATCGAACGAGATCGAATCCGGTACGCTAGAGAGCTTTCAGATCTGCCGCAACCTGCGGGCAGAGGGCAAAGCTGGCGGTGCCAAAGGATATGTTCTGATGGGCCAACTCTCCAACCAGGCTGCCGTTCAGCGTACCAAGGACGTGCATGACGTGGTCGGCATGGACATGTGCAACTTCATGGAAATCATCGACGAACAGACTGCCGAATGGTCGCGCGACAAGGCGCAGGACCTCATGACCAACTGGCTGTCCTCTGGCGAGGATTTCGACTTTGTCATCGCCAACAACGACGAGATGGCAATTGGTGCGATCCAGGCCATGAAAGCCTCAGGCATCGACATGGCCACCGTGCAGGTCGGTGGTGTGGACGCCACGCAGGATGCGCTGGTTGCAATGCAGGCTGGCGATCTGGACGTGACCGTATTCCAGGACGCCCACGGTCAGGGCGCAGGCTCGGTTGATGCCGCGTTGGCCTTGGCACGCGGCGAAGATCTGGATCAGAAAGTCTACATTCCGTTCAAACTGGTGACACCCGACAACGTCGCCGATTTCCTGTCGCGGAACTAATCCGACAGATCAAGAAAAGGCAGAGCGGCACTGTACCGCTCTGCAAGAACAAGACCTATTCGCGACATCACCTATTCAATCGAGGGACACCTGATGGCTGAAGAATCCCACGGTATCGGCGGGCTGAAATACGACAAGTCCAAACGGTCCTGGCCAGGCGAGGTGAATATCTTTTTCGCCCTGATCATAATCATCCTCATCTTCGAAGCGCTTGGTCAGTTGCTTCCGTATATGCGCGGTCAAAGCATGTTGTTCGACTTCAACACCAACCGCGATGGAACCATTCTGAATATCGCCCGGATCAAGATCATTATCCTGCAGGTGGCGATCATCGGGATCATCGCCCTGGGAGTTACGCAAGTGATCATCTCGGGCGGGATTGACCTGTCGTCAGGGCCTCTTGTCGGTGCGACGGCAATGATCGTGATGTCCTTTGCCCAGACCGAACTGGTAAACGGGCAGTTGAACCCCAAAGCGGTGTTCGGACCCTGGGCCTTTGACCTGCCTGTACTCATACCCGTAATAGTGGGGTTATGTTTCGGGGCCTTCATAGGCGCCATAAACGGATCGCTGATCGCGTTTACCGGCATTCCGCCCTTCATCGCAACGCTTGGTATGTTCCTGATCTGCCGGGGCATCGCCCAGTGGTGGACACGCGGTCAACCGGTGTCCTTCCCCACCGAAAGCTATGCCTGGCTAGGATCAGGCATGATGCCGGTGGTATGGTTCCTGTTGTTGGCTTTCCTGTTCCATTTCATCCTGAAATTCACGGTCTACGGCAAACATACCTATGCGATCGGCTCAAACGAAGCCGCGGCGCGGATGTCGGGTATCAACGTGCGTCGGCACAAGGTCATGGTTTACATGATCGCCAGCATGCTGGCCGCCTTTGCCGCGATCATTCTCAGCTCGAAGAACCTGACCGCGCAGACCGGCATGGGACAGTTCTATGAACTGTTTGCAATTGCGATGGCTGTGATCGGCGGCGTCAGCCTGACCGGCGGGCGCGGATCGATCATCGGCACTGTTCTGGGTGCCATGGTGTTCGGCGTGATCCAGTCCGGGTTTACCTATATCAAGCTCGACGCGTTCTATCAGTTGATGGCCATGGGAGCGATCATCATTAGCGCCGTGGTCCTTGATCAATGGCGCCAGAAAAGCGCCGCGGCCAAGGCCTAGGGAGGAGGAACTGATGAGTGAAGTAAAGCTCCACGACATGGGTGACATCATCCTTGAGACGCGCGGCCTGACCAAACACTACGGCGGTGTGCATGCCCTGGAAGACGCCAATTTTATCCTCAAGAAAGGGGAACATGTGGCGATCATGGGCGACAACGGGGCGGGCAAATCCACATTTGTCCGCCAGATCACCGGCGTCGAACAGCGCACGCGCGGCACAGTCATCTTTGATGGTCACGAGGTTGATTTCAAAGGCCCGCTGGAGGCGCGCGAGGCCGGGATCGAAACCGTGTTCCAGACGCTGGCATTGGCAGATCACCTGGACGTGCCCGACAACCTGTTCCTCGGACGGGAAAAGACCATGTGGAACTGGCTTGGCCCGTTCCGGCGGCTGGACTACAAGTCGATGCGCGCCGATACGATGGCCGCGCTGGAAAAGACCGGGGTCAAGATACCCAACATCCGCAACACGATCCAGAACATGTCGGGTGGTCAGCGGCAATGTGTGGCAATCGCGCGAACGGCCAGTTTCCATTCCAAACTGACTATCATGGACGAGCCGACCGCGGCACTAGGCGTTCAGGAAACGGCGCAGGTCGAGAATATCGTTCGGACGCTCAAGAAGGCGGGCGAGCCGTTGATCCTGGTCAGCCACAACATGCGGCAGGTCTTTGATCTGGTGGACCGCATCATCGTGTTCCGCCGGGGTCGCATCTGTGCCAATCTCGACATCAAGAACGAGAGCTTCACTGGCGAGGATGTGGTCAGCTACATCACCGGCGCCAAGACCGGCCCGGAATATGAAGGAGTGGCATGAAAAAGCTCGTCGATCTGCAGGACCCATTCTTTGAACCGCTCTGGATCCGCGTTGCGGTGGTTGCGGTGGCGGCGGGATGGGGTTTGTTTGAATTGAGCACGGGCGCTCTCTTTTGGGCTGGGGTCTTTCTTGGGTTCGCGGCCATTTGTGCCTGGCGGTTTGCCTCTATTGACTATGGCAAAAAACCGGAAGATTAGGGCGTATGGCCGTTACGCTGAAAGATGTCGCGGAACTTGCGGGCGTATCGCGCTCGGCGGTGTCGCGCACATTTACCGAAGGCGCCTCGGTGTCTGCCAAGACCCGCAACAAGGTAATGAAGGCCGCGTCCGATCTGGGCTTTAGCCCCAATGCGTTGGCCTCATCCCTGACCACCGGTCGGACCAAGATGATCGGTCTGGTCTCGAATAACTTCCACAACCCGATCTTTCTTGAAGTCTTCGACCTGTTCACGCGCGGCCTGCAGGACCGGGGGCTGCGACCCTTGCTGGTCAATCTGACCGATGAAACCGATCCGGAAGCTTCGGTGCGGATGCTTCGGCAATATTCGGTCGACGGCGTGATCGTCGCCTCTTCCACATTGCCGCCCGGTTTTGCCACCGCCTTTCGCGAGGCTGGTCTGCCAGTGGTGCATTCATTTGGCCGTCACACTAGTACCCCGAGCGTGGACATCCTTGGGATCGACAATATCGCCGCCGGTAGGTTAGCCGCCCGAACGCTTATTGAGCGGGGCTATACAGAGATCGGGTTTCTTGGTGGACCTGTGGATGCAACCTCAACGATCGATCGTGAGAAGGGGTTCCTGCAAGAGGCAGCGAGGCAGCCGGGTGTGTCCGCGACCTCCAGCTTCGCCGAGAACTATTCCTTTGATGCAGGTCACAACGGCATGCGGGACCTGCTGGAGGGGCAATTGGCCCAGGCTTATTTCTGCGGTGATGACGTCCTGTCGATTGGTGCATTGGCCGCCCTGCAGGGCGCGGGGGTACAAGTGCCTGATGATGTGGGCTTGCTGGGTCTGAACGATATGAAAATGGCCGCCTGGGCGAATATCAACCTGACCACAATCCACAATCCATTACCCGAGATCATCGCTGCGTCGATCGACCGCGTCGCGACGCTGGCCGAAGGCGAGACACTACCGCCCGAGGCCCGCCTGTTCGACTGCCATGTAGTCGAGCGCGGCACATTGCGCCCCAAGCCCTGACCCACGCTCTGGGTCTAGGGCGCATAGCTGCGCACAAGCGCGGCAGCAATCAGCGACCAGCCATCCGCAACGACGAAGAAGGCCAGTTTGAACGGCAGCGCGACCGAGGCTGGGGGAACCATCATCATCCCCATCGACATCAGCACCGCTGCAACCACCAAGTCGATGATCAGAAACGGCATAAAGACCAAAAAACCAATCTGAAAGGCGCGCGCGATCTCGGACAGCATGAAAGACGGGATCAGCACCGACAGCGCGGCGTCCGGCGTCGGGCCCTCGACCGGATTCTCTGGTCTGAGGTTTGCAAGCGTCTGAAACGTCTCTGGGTCGATCCGCGCCGCCATGAAACCCCGGAACGGTTCGATCGCGCGCTGCAAGGCGGGCTCGACTTCCAGTCTTTCGTCGATCAATGGCTGGATACCGTTTTGCCAGGCATCTGTGAAAACAGGTTCCATCACGAAATAGGTCAGGAATAGCGCCAAGCTGACAATCAGCATGTTCGGCGGCGATTGCTGCAACCCGATCCCCTGCCGCAGAATGGCAAGCACCGTAACCAGAAACGGAAAGCAGGTGATCATGATCGCCAGCCCCGGCGCGATGCTGAGCACAGTGATCAGCAAAATCAACTGGATCGTGCGCCCCGAGACAGACCCACCCTCTCCTAGCGAGACAGAGATTTCCTGCGCGGTGGCCGGACTCGCCAGTACAATCCCGGCCAGAACGGCCAGCAAGGCCATCTTGCGTGACGTCATTCTTTGCCATCCGGGACGGTCACGATCTCGATCAGCCTGACGGCCAGACGCCCTTCGTGGTCGCCCTCAATCTCCTCGAGATGGCCGCGCGCGACCAACTGGTCGCCGACAAATAGCTCCACCGGGTCCTCGACCCGCTTGTCGAGGGTCAGAATGGCATTCTCGCCCATCCCGATCAGATCCCGGACCAGCGGGCGCGCCCGCCCGACCGACACGGTAATCTCGACCGGAACCGAGGTAAAAGGCCCGGCATATTCGGGTTTGGTGGCGTGGGGATCATCCATGTCGCGTCTCCGTCTTGGCATGATGCAGGAAAGCTTCGGTCACCTCGGAAATGGCGCTCAGAAGGGCAGTGCAGTCCAGTTCGCGCTCATCACCGCCGATGCGCAGGCTGGCGTTTCCCGGCGGCAGCGATGCCTCTTCGATAACCTTGATTGGAAAAGAGTATTCGGCATCCAGAACCGAGGTCAGCGCATCAGCCGCGCCCGACGGAACGGTAATGATGGCTGACTGGCCAGCCTGATCCTGCGCCATCTGGGACAGCTGCGCGACGATCCGTTGGACGAAGCCGCGTTCGACCGTTTCCGGCAGAACGGTCTCCAGCAGGCTTTGGAACATCGGCTCAAGCGAAACCAACATCTGCTGCAGCGCCTCTTGATAGGTAAATCCAAGATCCTGCAGCGATTGGACCAGATCAGCGGACATGCGGCTCTGTTCCTTGGTTTGGGCCACATTTGCGTCTTCCATCCCGGCTGCATAACCCTGTTCGAACGCTTCGCGGCGCTGCTCTTCGAGTTGTTGTCGGGACAACAGCTGCGACGCTTCTTCCGCAGGCGGGTTCTGGTCGAAATCCTCCAGCAGATGCGCGATGGACATCAAGCGCTCCCCCGGCTTTCCTCTAGCCAGCTGCGCAAGATCTCGACGGATTCATCCTGGCGGTCGCCCACAAGTTCGCGCAAACGGTCGACCGGCTTGTCGGACTGAATCGGCAACGCAGCGACCGCCTGACCCTGGCCGGTTGCAAGCGTTGTCTGGACTGAACCTGAGGGCCCATCTTCGGCCTGAACCTCACCGGTCAGAGCTGGCAAGTCGGGCGTTTGAGACGCGCCCGCTTCGGGCGCCGAGGCCAGCGCTGGCGGTGGCAAAGCCGCGCCGCCGGTCAGAATGGGGCGGATGACAAAGGCACCAAGCCCGAGCAGAACCAACGACAGGAACGCCATCTGGATCAACGGCATGGTCCGCAGCCCCAACCCCTGCAGGAAAGACGCCGCGACGGCCTCGGTTCCCTCGGGTGCGGGGACTGGCAGTTGCATGGACTTGATCGTGATGACATCGCCACGTTCAGCGTCGAAGCCTACTGCCGAGGCCACAAGCTCGCGCATGGCGTCAAGTTCTTCCTCAGGTCGCGGCGTACTGGTCGCCCCGCCGTCCAAACCGGTGGTTGATATCTCGTTGACCAGCACCGCCACGCTGAGCCGCTTGACCGCGCCGGGAAGTCGCAGGATTTCCGTCTCGGTCTCCGACACTTCGTAATTCACCCGCTCACGCGACGAATTTGCGAGGGACTTGGACGAATCTTCGCCAGCGGCATCTCCATCAGGCAGGTTCGAGGCCACGGTTACGTCATTCAATCGATTCGACGCGGAATCGGAGCGTTCCTCGACATCGGTGCTGATGGCGACGCGGCCGTTTGGGTCGAAGCGGCGTTCACGTACTGATTCTTGTTCGGTCACCGTGTCGACGCTGACCTCGACCACCGCATTGCCGCGTCCGACCCGCGCCTCAATCAGTCTGAGGACGCGTTCGCGCAACCGGTCGGCACGCGCATCGGATGTGTCAGCCTGCACGCTGGTGTCAGCCTCCCCGATCAGCCCGCCCGCCGCATCAATCACCGCCACATCATCGACGTTCAATCCGTTAACCGCAGAGGCCACAAGATAGCGAATCGCATTCGCCTGCCCCGGCTGGATCTGACCGTAGGCCGATGTAATGAAAACCGATGCCGTGGTCTCGGAATCCCGCCTAAAAGGTTCGCCCATGTTGTTGGCAATGTGCACACGCGCCTGCGTGACATGTGGCCCGGCGACGATAGTACGCGCCAATTCGCCCTCTTTGGCGCGCCAGTAGGCGGCATCGAACATGCGCGAAGTGGTACCGAACCCGTTCAGCGAATCCAGCAATTCATACCCGCGCCCGCCATTCGCAGGCAGACCCTCGCTGGCCAGCGTCAGGCGCAGTTGGTCACGCAGGTCGGATGGTACGTAGATCGCGCCCGCCTTGACCTCGTATGGCACGCCCTCTTGCTCAAGGGCACGCACCACCTCACCCGCCGCGCCTGTTTCGAGATCGGCATAGAGCAGCGCCATCGAGTGCGTTGTGCTGATTCTGATCAGCCCGAAAATAGTAACAGCCATCGCGACAAGGGCCGCAATCGCCAATATTTGCTTTCGTTTGTCGAGACCCGCCCAGACGCTTCCGATCTGCTGCACCCTATCCTCCGTCTTGCCGACATCCTGTCTGGCTCTTTCACCGTTATTGCCTGCGGCGCTTAACATTCGGTTAGTCCCTGCGGGGGTATGGATTGTTGCGAACAATTCAGGAACCGACGCATGACCGATGTCACAGCAGAAGATGCCGAAGAGCCCCCGAAGCCTGGAAAGATGGGAAGCGTTCTGGCGTTCGCCTTGGCTATTGCTGGTGCAGGCGGCGGATTTTTTCTGGCCAGTTCGGGGAAGGTTCCCCTGCTTGGCGGCAACAAATCACAGCAGGTGGCCACAGAAACGGCGGATGACGCCTCGGAAGGCTATGAGCAAGTCAAGGTCGCCTTTGTCAACCTTCCGCCAGTTCTCATCTCCCTCGAAAGCAAGAGCGGCACGCGGCATCTGAGGTTTCATGCACAGGTCGAGGTCGCGACCATGTACCAGGCCGAGGTCGAGGCCATCATTCCGCGCTTTGTCAACGTGATGAACAGCTATCTCAGGGCACTTTCACTTGCCGAGTTGCAAGACCCGCTGGCCTTGCCCCGGTTGCGTGCCCAACTGCTTCGGCGCCTGTCAATCGTGAGTGGCGAAGGGCGGGTGCGGGACTTGCTGGTCATGGAATTCATCTTGAACTAGGAGGGACAGTTGCAATTAATTGCCGATATTCTACTGGCCGCCGGTGCAGTTGGTGCAGGGTTCTACTGTTTCATTCTGTCGCGACGGCTGAAACGGTTCAGCGATCTCGAAAAAGGGGTCGGTGGTGCGGTCGCTGTTCTGTCAGCGCAGGTCGAGGATCTGACTAAAACCGTGGACGCGGCCCGCAGCGCAGCCGGAGCTTCGGGAGCCGAGCTCCAAGAGTTGACCCGCAAATCCGAAACTGTTGCGCATCGGTTGGAGCTTTTGACCGCCTCATTCCAAGACGTGGCTGCACCCGACGACATGCCGGATCAACAGGCCGCTTCGCCATCCCCTCCGATCGACAAACGTGTTCCTGCAACAGGATTGATGTTTCAGCGCAATGCTCAAGATTCTGATGGGGCCTCGCAATGAAAACGCGCATTGGTTCAAGGTTAGAGGCCCGCCGAACCCGGGTCGGTACGCTCTTTTTGCTTACACTGTTTCTGCTTGGCTCTGCCGTGGTGCGGATCGGACTTCATGCGGGTCCGGCCATCGCTCGCGAACACGCTTCAGATTCTGCGGAACCCGCCAGCGGTTCATCGACAGACTCGGCACTGGCCACGCAGGCACATCTTCAGCCGGTGCTCGCCGCGTTTGAAGAACGCGAAGTGCGAATCGCGCGACGCGAGATGTTGCTGGAGGACCGGCTGAAGGCATTGGAACTGGCAGACCGCGCAATTGAAGCCAAGCTGATCGAACTTACCGCAGCCGAGGAGGCTTTGCGCAAGACGCTGGCGCTGGCGGATGGGGCCGCCGAAGGCGATCTGGGCATATTGACCGAGGTCTACGAGAACATGAAACCGAAAGAGACCGCCGCTCTGTTCGAAGAGATGGATCCTGCTTTCGCAGCCGGTTTTCTGGCCCGGATGACACCCGAAGCCTCCGCCAAAGTGATGTCCGGACTCAGCCCGACCGCGGCCTATACGATCAGCATCGTTCTGGCCGGCCGCAACACATCCGTTCCCAGGGAATAACCGCGAGATACACAAGATCGGAGACGTCGCATGATAGGCATTTTTGGAATCGTGATGATCTTCGCGATGGTTTTTGGCGGCTATCTTGCAGCAGGCGGCAAGATGACCATCATCCTCAAGTCCCTTCCGTTCGAGATGATGATGATCGGCGGCGCGGCAATCGGCGCGTTTCTGATCAGCAATGACAAGGGTGGTATCAAGCACACGCTCAAAGACATTGGAAAAGTCTTCAAGGGCGTGAAATGGAAGCCAGAGGACTATCGTGAACTGCTCTGCCTTCTTTTTGCACTGATCCGAATTGCAAAGCAAAGCCCGGTCGACCTTGAGCAGCATATCGAAGATCCGCAATCATCAGCCTTGTTTTCGAAATACCCGAAGATTCAAGCCGACAAAGAGGCGGTCGAGCTCATCTGCGATACGCTTCGCTCGGCTTCGATGAACTATGACGATCCGCATCAGGTCGAAGAGGTTCTGGAAAAACGCATGGAGGCAAACCTGCATCACGCCCTGCATTCAAGCCATGCGCTCCAGACGATGGCAGACGGCCTGCCAGCCCTCGGAATTGTCGCCGCCGTATTGGGGGTGATCAAGACGATGGGTTCGATCGATCAGCCCCCCGAGGTTCTGGGCAAGCTGATTGGCGGTGCGCTTGTCGGTACGTTTCTGGGCGTTTTTCTGGCCTACGGTCTTGTCGGCCCCTTTGCAGCAAAGGTCAAAGCGGTCGTCGAAGAAGACAGCCATTTCTACCAGTTGATCCGCGAGGTGCTGGTGGCAAACCTGCACAATCACGCTGCCAGCATCTGCATCGAAGTTGGCCGTCAAAACACGCCTGCGCATTACCGGCCGGACTTCGCCGATCTTGAAGAAGCGCTCAAATCAATCAAGCAGGAGGCGGCATGATCCGGCCCGTCGCATGTGGCCTGTTCGCGCTCCTCACGGCAGATGGCCTGCTGGCCGAGCCTCTGGTGGTGAGGTCCGGCGATCACGGCAGTTTTACCCGGCTGACGGTTGGCCTCCCGAGCGGCACGGATTGGACGCTCGAGCAGGTGGGTGACGAAGCAGAGTTGCACCTCGACAGGCCAGCTACCACCTTTGATGTTAGTGAGGTCTTTTCGCGGATCGGGCGAAACAGACTGCACCAAGTCACCCAGGCCGCCCCGGGTGAACCGCTGGAGCTGGAACTGACCTGCAAATGCGTCGTTCGTGCATTCGAGGAAGGCGACAAACTGCTAGTGCTCGACATTCGGGAGGGTCAGCCACCGGTTGCAAAGCCAGCCGATCTTCCCGTTGTATTTGGCCCTTCGTCGGGTAGCCGCGAAATCAACTTAGCCTCACCGCACCCGCTGAATCTGGCGCCACCTCCTTTTAGGTCTCCCCCCACTCCGACGGCCGAAATCATGGGTATCGCGATTAAATCACAATTGGAGCGTGCGATCGCACAGGGGCTTCTGTCACCGACGGCGGATCATCGAGCAAGTACCGGGCCGGACCGGGTGCGATCTCTGCAAAGAAACCTGAAGCAACGGGTGGCGAATATCCGGGCCACCACTGTCATAGACCGCGATTTGGATGGCGTTCTTGATGGCATTTCCAATGAGCTTCAAAGGATTTCTTGCTTTAGTGATGACCGGCTGAGCGTCGATAGCTGGGGCGATGAATCGACGCGGACAAACCTTGGCGAAATGCACCTTAGGATATACGGCGAGTTTGATCGTCTAGACGACGGCGCAGTGCGGAAGCTTGCCAAGGCGCAGCTCTATCTCGGCTTTGGCGCGGAGGCGGCGGCGACCCTCGGACTGGATGTGAGCAGCGCCAATGAAGTCCCGGAACTGATCGCCATCGCAACCTTGATTGATGAACCTTCGCCAGCCACACCTCCGGCTCTTGCGGGACAGCAAGCCTGCGATGGGCTGGTAGCTTTTTGGGCCTTGCTGGGTGATCGGAAATTGTCTGAAGACGCGAATGTCGAGGCGATATCAAATGGTCTTTTTGCTCTGCCTGCGCATTTGCGTTCCCATCTGGGCCCCCGCGCCGCGACCTATCTGATCGAGGCTGGCAGGACCGATATGGCTCAGATCATCATGCGGCGCTCAAGCCCCAACCCGGATGATGACCGGATCGCCGCACAGATGGTGCGAGCAAAACTTTCAGATGCATCGGGGAATGTCAGGCTGGAAATGGAACAGCTGGACGGGGTGATCAGTGACCGGGCCGACCCGCCTGAAGCACCTGCCGCGCTGATCGAACTCATCGAAACCGCCTGGGAAAACCGCCTTGGAGTAGACAGCGAAACCGTAACGCTTGCCGCAGCGTTTGCGCAGGAGTACCAGGCATCGAGCGAAGGCCCGAGATTGCAACGCACCCATGTTCTCGCGCTTGCGCTGAACGGCAACTTCGACAAAGCCTTTGGGCATCCGGCGCTAAAGCGTGCGCCAGGCCCCGCGGCCGAAAACGAACTTCGGCGCAAATCCCTGACTTTGCTGATGGAAAATGCTGGGGATATTGCGTTTCTTGTGCATGCGACGGGCCAATCCGCTGCGCAGATTTCGGTACTGGATCCGCAATTGCGGATCGCCCTGGCGCGCCGTTTGCAGCGGCTGGGCTTTCCCGAACAGGCGATGAAATACCTGGATCTGCCAAAGTCGGCGGGCGCCCCAAAGGCGGCGCAGCTTTTGCGGGCGCAATCGGCGCTGGAAATCGGACTGCCACGCCGCGCCTTGCTCGAACTGTCCAACGCCGAGGGAGAGAACGCTCAGCGGCTCCGGGCAGAGGCGCTTGCAAAAAGCGACGAGCTAACGTCTGCCGCAACGCTCTATCGGGAGTTGGGCGAAGAAGAGGCCGCCGCAAGATCTCTTTGGATCAGCGAAGATTGGGCCGCGATTCCAGAAGGATCAAGCCCCAGATACCTGGAGGCTGCACATATTGCCAGAAGCCTGCCGCAAGAGCCCGCGACGGGGGGCACCCCTTCGTTGAGTGCAGCTCAATCAGCGGCAGAAACGGTCAACAATACCCGTCGTCAGATTGAAAATCTGCTGTCGGTCATCGAACGGCCCTGACTTCGCAAGGCTTGAAGCAAGTTACGATTTATCAATCCCGCCGCAATAACGTGCCAAAACAGAATGTTCAGTCGGTTCCTCAGAATGCCCATTGTTTCATACTTCGCGGCCACTGGTCTCTTCCTGCTTATGATACTCGGGCTGGCCGCAACTCCAGCTACGGCTTATCAACCTCAGCAGGCCGCAATAGCCTGCGACCGTGCGGCAGTTGGTGCGGCCCAGAAATATGGTGTGCCAGAAACCGTAATGCTTGCGATCACGCGTGTCGAAACGGGACGGGACAAAGACGGCACTTTGACCCCCTGGCCCTGGGCCATCAACATCGGTGGCAAAGGGTATTGGTTCCAGTCGCGGCACGAGGCTCAGCGTTTTGTGTTCAAGCATTTCATGGATGGCGCACGCAATTTCGACGTTGGCTGCTTTCAGATCAATTACCGCTGGCACGGCAACAAGTTCCGTTCGATCGAAGACATGTTTGATCCCGACAAGAACGCCGATCACGCAGCCCGATTTCTGTTGGAGTTGCACAGGGAATTTGGTGATTGGACTGCCACAGCCGGCGCCTACCACTCGCGCACACCGTGGCGGGCTCAGCAATATGCCGCGAAGTTCAAGGATGTGGCGACCCGCCTGCCTGGCTCTCACGACAAGGACCTGCGGGGCATTCAGGTAAGCCGCCCGGCAAGTGCCGCACCAACGGCCCTACCCCTGACGAACGGTACTGCAACACAGCTGGGTTCGCTTGTTCCAACGGGTACGGCGAACAGCAGATCTTTCGTCGCGCTGAACTGAGGAATATCTCATGCCGAAAATCAGCAGTAGCGCCTTGTTCAGTCCGACTGTCTTGCTGGCACTGTCGCTTATGGCGGTCATCGTCATGATGATCCTGCCGATGCCTGCATGGATTCTCGATATCGGTCTCGCCGCATCCTTTGCACTGGCGATCCTGATCTTCACCATCACGCTATTCATCGAAAGACCGCTGGATTTCTCGTCCTTCCCGACCATCCTGCTGGCCTCGCTGATGCTGCGCCTGTCACTCAATGTGTCCTCGACCAAGCTGATCATTGGCGAGGGCCACACCGGCACAGGAGCCGCTGGCGGTGTGATCGAGGGGTTCGCTCATTTCGTTATGGGGGGCAGCATATTTTTGGGTCTCGTGGTGTTCGGCGTCCTGCTGATCGTCAATTTCATGGTGATCACAAAGGGGGCCGCGCGCATGGCCGAAGTTGGCGCTCGGTTCGCACTGGATGGCATGCCTGGCAAGCAGCTGGCGATCGACAGCGATATGTCAGCCGGTGCCATTGACCACGCCGAGGCCAAGGAAAGGCGCGAACGCGAACAGCAGGAAACCACTTTTTTCGGGTCTCTCGACGGTGCGTCGAAATTTGTAAAGGGCGATGCGGTTGCAGGCCTGTTGATCACATTGCTGAACCTTGTCATGGGCCTGATCATGGGCGTGGTCGTAAATGGCATGCCCGTTGGATCGGCGTTCGAGAGCTATGCGATCCTGACGGTCGGCGACGGGTTGGTATCGCAGATTCCCGCGGTGATCATCTCCATCGCATCGGCCCTGCTGTTGGCGCGCGGCGGCACACATGGTGCAACCGACACCGCCCTTTTGGGGCAGATGACCCGTCATCCTGCAGCCCTGGCAACGGTTGCCGTGCTGATGGCGCTGTTCGCTTTGGTACCGGGATTGCCCTTTCTGCCATTCATCCTGGGTGGCGCGGTACTGGGCCTTACCGCCCGCACAATGCACCGACGGGCCGCCCTGGCATCTGATCAGGCCGCAACCGAAGAAGAGGTGCAGCAGGATGCGCCGCGTATGTCGCTGGGGGACATTCTGGATCTGGATGATGTCCACCTGGAATTTGCGCCCGATCTGGTCGCGATGGTACTGGACCCGGGCACCGGATTGGACGCGCGGATCGCCAATATGCGCAATCATGTCGCCTCGGGTTACGGGCTGATTCTGCCGGATATACGATTGACCGACAAGGCAGAGCTGCCTGCAGGCACCTACATCATCAAGGTGCAGGGCGTTGAACAGGTCCGGGGCGTATTGCATCCCGAACTGGTGCTGGCGCTGGTTCCGGATGGGGCCGATGCACTGCCCAACGGGTCCGATGTGGCTGAACCGGTTTATGGCGCGCCAGCACGCTGGATCGCGCCCAAGGATCAGGATGCCGCCGCAGTGGCCGGGGCTACGCTGGTGACCCCGCCGGAAATCCTCGCCACCCATTTGTTGGAAGTGATCAAGCAGAACTTCGCGCGGCTGCTGACACTGAAATCCCTTCGTCGACTGCTCTCGGAGATGACGCGATTGAGCGATGCCACACGCGCCGAGGCAAACCGCAAGATGCTGGACGAGTTGATCCCGGACAAGGTGCCAATCGATTGTCTGCACTCGGTCCTGCGCCTGCTGCTGGAAGAGCGGGTTTCGATCAGGAACATGCCGTTGATCCTCGAAACGATCGCTGAGGCGCGGGTATCGACAACGCAGCCAGAAAACATCTGCGAGATCGTGCGCCAGCGCCTCGGGTTCCAGCTGGTCGCAGACATGAAACGCGCGGACGGGACGATTCCGCTGATACAGCTTGCCCCTGAGTGGGAGGACAGCTTTGCCAGCTATCAACTTGACGGTGTGCCGTCCGGCCATGACATCGCTCTGCCGCCCGACTTGTTCAGCCGCCTCGGCGAGGGGGTATCAGAACAGTTCGACCAAAGCTCGCGGCAGGGCGTGTTCCCGGCGCTGGTGACATCGACCCGGCGACGCAGGTTTCTGCACACGATCATGCGCGCGCGCGGGCTGGCGAACCCTGTCCTGTCGTTCGAGGAAATCGGCCTCGAAGCGCGACCGTCGCTGGTTGGCGTTGTCGCGGCCTGATGGAAAACGCTGTCCTCCTTGCCGACGGGCTAGGCGCAAACGCCTATCACCTGCTGCTGGTGTTTCTTCGTGTCGGTGCGGCGGTTTCGCTGTTTCCAGGTTTTGGGGAAAGTTCGCTGCCCACGCGCGTCAAACTGGCGGTCGCGTTGGTTTTCGCGCTGATTGTCGCGCCTGCTACGCCCGGGCTGGGCATCCTGACCTTCCCGCAAATTCTCAGAATCGGCGGTGCTGAGATAGTGATTGGCCTTACATTTGGTCTTGCGGTGCGGCTGCTGGTTCTGGCGTTGCAAACCGCCGGGTCTATTGCCGCGCAGGCGACCTCGCTATCACAGATACTCGGCGGCATGGCGGCAGAGCCGATGCCTGCGATAGGCCATGTTCTTGTGTTGTCGGGGATCACCTTGGCGGTGGTGCTCGGCCTGCATGTCCGGGTCGCCGAATACTTGATCCAGTCCTATGCTCTTTTGCCAGTCGGAAGCCTTATCGCCGCGCAAGACATGGCCCGCTGGGGCACCGGCCAAGTGGCGCGGGCGTTCGCGCTTGCGCTGTCGCTGGCAGCCCCTTTTGTGATTGCGTCGCTTGTCTACAACCTCGCCCTTGGTGCCATCAATCGCGCCATGCCTCAGCTTATGGTGGCCTTTATCGGCGCACCCTTCATCACGTTTGGCGGGTTGTTCCTGCTCTTTGCCGGTGCTCCGCTGCTGCTGACGCTCTGGCATGAGGCCTTGCTGCAGACGCTCGCCAACCCACTGGGGGTTTTGCCATGAGTGGCGCCGGGGATGAAGACGACAAATCGTTCGAACCAACGCCCCGCAAATTGCAAAAGGCGCGCGAGAAGGGTGAAGTCGCCCGATCCGCCGACCTTAATGTCGCGGCGATCTACGGTGGCTTCATCCTGACGTTGCTTGTGTTCGGCGCGTCAATGATCGACCAGGCCGGAACCGCAATGGCCGTGCTGATCGGACAGTCAGACCAGTTGGCCAGCGCGATATTCGAGGGGCCGGCGCAAGCTCCCATCGGCGGGTTGCTTGGAACGGTATCGGTCGCAATCCTTCCCCTGTTTCTGCTTCCTGCTGCGGCAGTATTGCTGTCGGTCTTGGCGCAGCAGTCCTTTTTGGTGGCACCCAGCAAGATAAAGCCGAAACTGTCCAAGATATCACTGCTGTCCAATGCAAAGAACAAGTATGGGCGAAGCGGCTTGTTCGAGTTCGCCAAGAGCTTTCTCAAGCTTGTGACCTATGGTCTTTGTCTGGCGCTGTTTCTGAAAGCGGATCTGAATGCCATTCTGACCTCGGGCGCGGCCGGGGCCCGACCAGCCGTGAATACGATGACGGCAACGGTTTTGCGGTTTCTGACGATTGTGTTTGTGATCGCATTGGCGATCGGGACCATCGATTTTCTCTGGCAACGCGCCGAACACCTGCGCAAGAACCGAATGACACGAAAGGAGTTCATCGACGAGATGAAGGAATCGGATGGCGATCCGCATATGAAAAACAGCCGCCGCCAGCGCGCTCAGGAAATCGCGATGAACCAGATGATCCAAGACGTGCCAGAGGCAGATGTCGTGATCGTGAACCCCACGCACTTCGCCGTCGCGCTGAAATGGTCGCGGATGCCGGGATCCGCGCCGGTCTGCGTCGCCAAAGGGGTCGACGAAATCGCGGCGGTCATTCGCAAAATCGCGATGTCCTCCGGTGTGCCCATCCATTCCGATCCGCCAACCGCGCGCAGCCTGCATGCCAGCGTCCAGATCGGGGAAGAAATTGACACCGATCACTATCAGGCGGTCGCTGCGGCGATCCGGTTTGCCGAAGACATGCGCAGGAAAGCCAGAGGGCGGGTCCATTGAAAGCTGGCAAGCTCGATAAGCTGGTCGCTGCCAGTGAGGCGCAATATCTCGTTGAGAACGAGAAAATCCGGCCGCTTCTTGAACGCGAAGCGGCCATTTGCCAACGCCTTGCTCAACTGGCGACGCATAGCCGCCGCGCCTCTCAGATCGATGCAGGCTACGCCCAGAGTGGCGCGCATGCGCGCTGGGAAAGCTGGGCGGGACAGATGGCCGCGGTGTTGAATACCGAGTTGGCCCAGATCCGCGCCCAGCGGCAAAGGCTGGATGCCGAAATGCGTGGCGCCTTTGCCCGGCATACGGCACTCAAATCATTGAACAGATCGGAAATGCTGCGCCAAAAACAGAAGCGAGATGCAGCAAAACGATCACAGCTGGAACAGTTGGTGAGGCTCTGCCCACCGAAGGATCGACGGGCGCTCGGTCAATAATTGTCCTGTCGTGCGATATCGACGATCAGTACCGCATGCACCGCCTCGGGACCGAGTTCGTATTGAGCAGCATCCAGAAGCGCCTGCCGCAAGGGATCCAGTTTGCCAGACATTGTGAACGCGCCGTCGAACCCGCCGGTATTGGCGTGGTCGAACAAAACTTGCAGAAACATGTCCCGCAATTTGGGTTCGCGCGAATAAAACAGCTCGCTGGTGCCAGGCGTTACTTCGAGGCTCAGCGCCAGGTTTGCCAGGCCGGCAAGATGTTCACCATCCAGCAGCGGCACGACAAATTGCTTGCTCATTTTCAGGAACTCGTGATCGCCCGACTTGGCATCCGCTTTTGGTTTTTTCTTGGGGGTCTCTTGCTCCGCGTCTAACTTCGGCTCCTTCTCACCGCTGGTCAGTGCGGTCCCGGCAAAAACCCCGAGGGCAAGCCCGATCGGCGGCAAGAGGAACAACAGCAGTTTGCGCATGATCGAATTCCTCAGAATGGCAGGACAGCGTCCAGTACCTGCTGGCCATACCGCGCCTGCTGGGCATCGGTGATCTGCCCTCTGCCACCGTAAGACACGCGGGCCGAGGCGATTTTGTCATAAGTGATCTGGTTTTGCCGCGAAATGTCCTCAGGGCGCACAAAGCCTGACACCAACAATTCGCGCAGCTCAAAATTGACCCGCAGTTCCTGCGATCCGCTGATCGACAAAACGCCATTCGGCAGGACATCAATCACCGTAGCAGCAACGCGCAGCGTCAACTTTTCCTTGCGTTTGACGGACCCTTGACCAGAGCTTTTGCTGGAACTGTCAATGGCGACAGCATCGGCCAGCGTCGCTCCCTCGGGTAGTTTGTCCTGAATGCTTTGCGGCGCGCCGAAGAGGTCAGCAACCTCCAGTGATTCCGAGCCACCCCGGGACCTTTTTGTACCGTTGGAGATTTCGGCCTTTTCGTCGATTTCGATCACCACCGTCAGGATATCGCCCTTCTTCATCGCCCGTCGATCACCCAGCAACGACCTCTGCCCACCGCTCCAGAGTGACGATTGATCGACCCTGCGCTGATCGGGTGCATGCAGTGGCAATCCCGGCCACAGCATCGCGACCTGTTCGGGGGAGTCCTCGTTATCCGAAAGACTGGGCGGGCGCCCGAGGTGATCGAGCCGGCCACAGGCAGTCAACAGCGTACCAATGCTGAGAAGAAGAAGCGTGGATTTGGACAGGTTCATCAGTCTACCTCAATGCGGCCATCGGCCATGATCCGGCCAGACAGGGTGGTACGCGATGACTGGTTCATCACGCGAATCGTGTCGCCCACCGCGCCACGGCCCAGGGCGCGACCATCGGCGGTAATGGTGAGGCCGCCTTTTGCGAAAACCAGCGACACCAGGTCATTTCGATTCACCAACGCGGGCGGTACGACATCACCGGCGCGAATGGGGCGCCCTGCGTAAAGCGTCACGCGGGCCTCGTAACCCACCACTTCGGCAGGATGGCGGTAGACGCCCGGCATCTCTCCAGGTTCCTGAACCAGATCGGTGGGCGAGATCAGCTCCTTGGCGCGGATCGTCCGATTGGGCATCACGATGTCGGCCTGCGCGGGCAACGCAGCAAACAGCGTGACAAGTATCAAAAGCCTGTTCATCAGCGCACCTGAGTGGTTGCGCCCATCATCTGGTCGACCGCCGAGATGACCTTGGCGTTCATCTCATAACCCCGCTGAGCCTCGATCAGTTCGGTGATCTCGCGTACCGCGTCCACCGAACTATCCTCCAGATATCCCTGCCGCAGGGTGCCCAGCCCGTCTTCGCCTGGGGCGGCCACGGTCGGAGCTCCGGAGGCTTCGGTTTCGCGGAATAGGTTGCTGCCGACCGCCTCGAGCCCTTTGGCATTGGTAAAGCTCGACAGGCTGAGTTCGCCCAGAAGCTGGCCTTCGGCGGTATCATCGAAATAGGCATAGACCTCGCCCGCGCCATTGATCGAGATCGATCTGGCATCTTCGGGGATGGTGATCTCAGGCGTGACCGGAAAGCCGTCCGAGGTCACGATCAACCCGTCGGCTGAACGCTTCAGGCCGCCATCGCGCGTGTAGGCGGCGGCGCCCGAAGGCAGTGTCACCTCAAGATAGCCGCGCCCGTCTATGGCGAGGTCCAGTTCGTTACCTGTGGCCGAAAGCGCGCCCTGCTCAACTTGCATTGACACCGCAGCGGGCCGCACGCCAAGGCCAAGCTGCACGCCGGTCGGCAGCAGGGTTCCGTCCGAGGCATTCACGCTGCCGGGCCGTACCATCTGTTGATAGTGCAAATCGGCAAACTCGGCGCGGCGGGCATTGTAGCCGGTGGTATTCATATTCGCGAGGTTGTTCGAGATTGTCTCGACCCGCATCTGCTGGGCGGTCATGCCAGTGGCGGCAATTTTCAGGGCACGCATCGGTCGTTCATTCCTTGTGATCTATCGCAGCAGGGCCTTGACGGCCTCGCGGATACGTTTGTCTTCGGCGTCGAGAAAGCTCTGGCCAAGTTCATAGGCGCGCTGGACCTCGACCATCCGCGCCATCTGCCCGACGGCGTTGACATTCGAGCCCTCGACAAACCCATGCAGAACTCTGGCGCTTTCCGCCGGTTCGAACCCGGCCGGGGCTTCAAACATCACACCACCCTCACGGATCAGGTCATTGCGGTCGATCGGTGCGAAAACGCCAATTTGTCCGACCGACTGACCATCAGCGCTGATCGTGCCATCGGCAGAAACGCTGAGGCTTGCCGCGTCTGGCGGAATGAAAACGGGCGCACCGCCGGGGTCCAGTACGCGGTGCCCCTCGGCATTGACCAGATCGCCCTGTGCGTTGGCGCTGAAACCGCCCGCACGGGTCAGCCGCTCGCCCGAGAGGGTTTCGACCAGAAAGAAGCCGTCGCCTTCTATCGCAAAGTCAAGACGTCCCCCGGTCTGGGTCAGCAACCCTTGAGCAAACGAGGTGTTGCGCACCTCGCCACGGCTCATCGAGACCGAGGCGTGACCGCTGGTGTCCTTAACGAACTCGGAAAAGACGACGCCCTCCTGCCGGTAACCGGCGGTAGAGAGATTGGCGATGTTATTGGCGACGACCCGTATCTCGTTTCTCAGGCCCACCTGGCGCGACAGCGCTGCATATCCGGCTGTATCCATCAATTGCCTCCAATTACCAGTGTCAGGACCGTGGCCTGAAAGAACGAGACCAGCGTTTGCGTCATGAAGCCCATCGACATCCAGAACACGATGACGATGGCAGCCAGCTTGGGTACAAAGGTCAGCGTCATTTCCTGGATCGAGGTCAGCGCCTGGAACAGGCCCACCACCAATCCGGTGACCAAAGCAACCGTGAGGATCGGCACCGACGTCACGACCGCGATCCACAGTGATTGGCGCAGAACGTCATAAAACTGGCCTTCAGTCAGCATGGGTTAGACCGGCATCCTCAGGATCTCCTGATATGCCTCGACCACCTTGTTGCGCACCGTTACGGCGGTTTCGACCGCAAGTTCAGTCTGCGCCAGCGCCTGAACCAGTGCGTGCGGATCGGCCTGCCCGGTCATGGCGGATTGCGACAGCGCCTCGCTGTGGCGCAAAGTGCTGGCGAAATCCTGAAACGCGCCGCCCAGCGTTGCCCCCTCAGAGGCGGGGCCGGGTTTGGTCGCGGGACGGGCAGAGGCATAGCTCTGCGCCGCCGAGAGAGATTGGATATCCATTCTGGCTGTCCTTACTTTTTGAGAAGATCCATCAGCGACGCGGACATCTGCCGCGCCTGATCGAACATTTTGAGATTGGCCTCATAGCTGCGCTGCGCCTCGCGGGCGTCAGCGATCTCCAGCATCAGATTGACGTTGGAGCCCTGGTAGTGGCCGCTGGCATCCGCCATCGGGTGCGCTGGGTCGTGAATGCGTGGCAGTTTGCTGCGATCAAGCTGCACGCGCCCGGTCTTCACAAGGCCCACAGCCTCACCAGACCCGGTCATCGTTTCAAAGGGCACCGTCTTGCGCCGATAACCAGGCGTATCCGCGTTCGAAATGTTCTCTGCGGTGTGGCGCAGGCGCATCGCCTGCGCGCGCAGAGCACTTGCGGTGATCTTCAGGGCGTTGGAAAACTCGCTCATACCAACCCCTCACGCGCGACCAAGGCCGGTCCGCAGCACCGTCAGAGCCGATTTATAGATCGCCATGGCGCGGTCATGCTGGCGTTTCGCATCAACCGCGCTCAACATTTGCTCTTCGATGGAGACACTATTGCCGTTGGGGTCCACAGGGGCGTCTGCGGTGAATTCGGCGGCGCTCCACTGGGGGCCGCTTTGCCCGTGCATATGGGTGCCGCGTGTTTGGCGAAACAGCGATGCGTCGCCGTTTTCCGTCACAAGTTCGCCAAAGGGTTTTACATCCTGCGCCTTGTAGCCAGGCGTATCGGCATGGGCCATGTTGCGGGCAATGACCGCGTGCCGATGACCCGCATGTGTGGCCATCGCATGGGCCGTCGTGAAAAGGTTCAGCTTTGTGTACACCGGGGCTTCTCCCTCGATCCGTTTCAATCAAGGCTTAACCCCGATTCGTTTAGAAACGGTTTGCGACAACCTACCGGAGCGTTCGATGACCGCCGCAAATCCCTTAATCCTGAAAGCTGCCTTTGATGACCTGAGCCCGCTGCGCCATCTGGGACGGGTCCGGCATGTGGGGGGCGGCACCATCGGAATCACCGGTTTGTCCGGCAAGGCGCGGATCGGCGACCGGGTTGAGGTCAGGCGCAAAGCGCTGACCCCGCTGGCCGGTGAGGTATTGCAGATTGATGATGATGAAATCCAAATGTTGCCGGACATGGCACCTGATTCCGTCGCAGTGGACGACGCGGCGGTTCTGATCCCCATCCCGGCCTTTGCTCCCGGCCCTCATTGGCTTGGACGGGTGGTTGACCCGTTGGGCCGGGCGTTGGACGGCAAGCCGCTATTGCGTGGCGAACAGGCGCAGAACCTGACCGCGCCGCCCCCAAATGCCGTTGAACGCAAAGCGCTGGGGGAACGGCTGCCAACCGGAGTGGCGCTGCTGAACACCATCCTGCCCATCGTGCGCGGCCAGCGGGTCGGGCTGTTTGCCGGCTCGGGCGTCGGCAAATCCTCGCTGCTGGGAACACTTGCCAAATCCATGCAGGCGGACGCGGTGGTGGTGGCGCTGATCGGTGAGCGCGGGCGCGAGGTGAACGAGTTCGTCGAACACACACTGGGCCCCGAGGCGATGGAGCGCGCGGTCGTGGTGGCTGCAACATCGGACATGTCGGCGTTGATGCGGCGGCGCTGTGCCTGGTCTGCCATGGCGGTCGCGGAAGCGCTGCGCGACCTTGGCATGAACGTGCTGTTTCTGGCCGACTCGATCACTCGCTTTGCCGAAGCCCATCGCGAGATTGCCGTTGCCACCGGAGAACTACCCACCTTGCGCGGCCACCCCGCCTCAGTCACCCCGCTGATCACCGGTCTGTGTGAACGGGCGGGGCCCGGAACGGCGGATCAGGGCGATATTACGGCCGTGTTCAGCGTTCTGGTCGCGGGTTCGGACATGGATGAGCCTGTCGCCGATATCCTGCGCGGCGTCTTGGACGGCCATATCGTGCTGTCCCGCGAGATTGCCGAGCGCGGCCGTTTCCCGGCCATCGATGTCGGCCGCTCAGTCTCGCGCAGCCTACCGGGCGCTGCGAATGAGGCTGAGAATGCCGCCATAAACGAGGTCCGGCGCCTGCTCAGCACCTATGAGCAATCCGAAGTGATGATCAACGCAGGGCTTTACACATCGGGCGCCAATCCGCTGCTTGATCAGGCGGTTCAGGTCTGGCCGGAACTGGATGCGTTTTTTGCCCGTGCCGAGCCGGGCGGAATTGCCGACAGTTTCGACAAGCTCAACCTGATCCTGAGACGCGGCGGAGCGGGACAACCGCGCACCTTATGAGACAAAACAGGCCCCGAAGGATCGGGGCCTGTCTGAACCGCTTTCTGATATGACGGATTATTCCGCCGGGACAGCCTCGGCCTCATTGGTCAGCGGTTGCGGCAGCTTGTCGAGCATTTCGGTCGGACAGACCTGCAGGAACTTGCCGCGCTCGACCTCCCAATGCTGCAGGATGTCGGCGGCCTTCTGGCTGCGCGTTTCCTCCAGATGCCGTTCGATCAGACCTTTGAGCTGATATTCCCAATGCGGCACGGTCACCGGGCAAGTCACCAGCGTTTCCTTGTTCATAAGCGCTTCGGCGGTGCCTTCGGGATCATAAAGATAAGCCATACCACCGGTCATGCCGGCCCCGAAGTTAGCCCCGATTGCACCCAAAATGACGGCAACGCCACCGGTCATATATTCGCAACCGTTTGATCCACAGCCTTCGATCACCACCTGAGCGCCCGAGTTGCGAACGGCAAAGCGCTCACCCGCGCGGCCCGCAGCAAAGAGATAGCCATCCGTTGCGCCATAGAGCACCGTGTTGCCGATGATGGTGTTCTCATCCGCCTTGAGCGGGCTGACCTGTGGCGGGCGCACGACGATGGTGCCGCCCGACAGGCCCTTGCCGACATAGTCATTGGCGTCACCGGATACTTCCAGTTTGAGGCCCGGCGCCGCGAAAGCCCCCAGCGACTGCCCGGCAGAGCCCTGCAGTTTGACATGCAGATGATCGGGCTGGAACGCGTTCCGCATCCCAAAATTCTGCACGATATGGCTGGACACCCGTGTGCCGACCGTCCGGTGCGTGTTCTGCACCGCATAAGACAGCTGCATCTTCTCGCCGTCGCGCAAGAAGCGCGCCGCGTCACGGACGATCTCGGCATCCAGCGTATCAGGCACTGCGTTGCGGTCTTTGTCGCGGTTATAGACGATATCGGCGGCACCATCGACGGTGACCAGCAGCGGGTTGAGGTCCAGATCGTCCAGATGCGCCGACCCCCGGCTGACTTGCGCCAGCAAGTCGGCACGCCCGATCACATCATCCAGGCTGCGCGCGCCCAGCGAGGCCAGGATCTCGCGCACTTCCTGTGCGTAGAAGGTGATCAGGTTGACCACCTTGTCCGCATTGCCGGTGAATCGGTCGCGCAGCGACGGGTCTTGAGTGCAGACACCCACGGGGCAGGTGTTGGACTGGCATTGGCGCACCATGATGCAGCCCATCGCGATCAGGGCTGCGGTGCCGATCCCGTACTCCTCGGCCCCCATCATTGCGGCCATAACGATGTCGCGGCCCGTGCGCAGCCCGCCATCAGTGCGCAGGGTGACGCGGTCGCGCAGGTTGTTCATCGCCAGAACCTGATGCGCCTCGGTCAGGCCCATTTCCCACGGAAGACCTGCATGTTTGATCGATGTTGCAGGGCTGGCACCGGTGCCGCCGTTATGGCCCGAGACCAGAATGATATCCGCCTTGGCCTTGGCCACACCGGCGGCAATCGTGCCGACGCCCGACGATGCGACCAGTTTCACCGTCACCTTGCAGCGCGGGTTGATCTGTTTCAGGTCATAGATCAGCTGCGCCAGATCCTCGATCGAGTAGATATCATGGTGCGGCGGAGGCGAAATCAGAGTCACACCCTTGGTCGAATGGCGCAGCCGCGCAATCAGGTCGGTGACCTTCATGCCGGGCAATTGCCCGCCTTCGCCCGGCTTCGCCCCCTGCGCCACCTTGATCTCAAGCTCTTCGCAATGGTTGAGATATTCGGCGGTCACGCCGAACCGGCCCGAGGCCACCTGCTTGATCTTGGCCGACGGGTTGTCGCCGTTGGATTCCGGCACGAAATGCGCCGGATCTTCACCGCCCTCGCCGGAGTCGGATTTTGCGCCAATCCGGTTCATCGCCACGTTCAGCGTCTTGTGCGCTTCGGGGCTGAGCGCGCCCAGCGACATACCCGGCGTCACAAAGCGCTTGCGGATTGCCGTAATGCTTTCGACCTCTTCCAGCGCAACGGGATTACCCAACGGCTTAAAATCCAGCAGGTCGCGCAGATGGATCGGCGGGTTCGATTGCATCTTGGCCGAATACTGCTTCCACAGCTCATACGAGGCGCGGTTACAGGCCATTTGCATCATATGCATCGAGGTCGCTTCCCACGCATGGGTCTCACCCGATTGGCGCGCCTTGTAGAAGCCACCAATGGGCAGCACATCAAGGCCCGATGCCCAGCCCTTGGCATGGATTTCCTCTGCTTTGGCCTGAATACCGGTCACCCCGATGCCCGAGATACGGCTGATCATGCCGGGGAAATACTCGGCCACCATGGCGCGGCTGAGGCCGACCGCCTCGAAGTTCAGACCGCCACGATAGGACGAGATCACCGAGATGCCCATCTTAGACATGATCTTGAGCAGACCCTGGTCAATCGCCTCGCGATAGCGCGCCACGTTTTCGGTCAGCGACCCGTCCAACAGGCCGCGCGCCACTCGGTCAGCGATACTGTCTTCGGCCAGATAAGCGTTAACTACCGTCGCGCCACAGCCGATCAGCACCGCGAAGTAGTGCGGATCAAGGCATTCCGCCGACCGAACGTTGAGCGAGCAGAAGGTGCGCAGCCCCTTGCGGGTCAGATGCGAATGCACTGCGCTTGTGGCCAGGATCATCGGCATGCCGACCTTGGCTGCATCGGCGTGCTGATCGGTAAGGATCAGGTGACCCGAGCCCGAGCGCACGGCCTCTTCAGCCTCGGCCCGGATACGCGCCAGCGCGGCGCTGAGAGCACCAGTGCCCTGCTCGAAACTACAGTCGATCTCTGTGACCGGCGAGTTCAGGCTTTCAACCAGCTTATCCCATTGCGCGTTGCCCACGAAGGGGCTGCCCAGAACGATGATCTCTGTCTGGCTACTGTCTTCGTCCAGCACGTTCTTGAGGTTGCCGAACCGGGTTTTGAGCGACATTACCCGGTATTCCCGAAGCGAGTCGATCGGGGGGTTGGTCACCTGGCTAAAGTTCTGCCGGAAGAAGTGGCTCAGCGGGCGGTACTGTTTCGAAAGAACCGCAGAGGGCGTGTCGTCGCCCATCGAGGCCAACGCCTCTTTTCCATCCTCGCACATGGGCACCAGGATCTGTTCCAGTTCCTCAATCGAATAGCCCGCCGCGATCTGGCGCTTGCGCAGTTCTTCACCGGCAAAAAGCGGCTGCTCCTCGACCTCGGCCAGGGCCCCGTCCAGATCGCTGATCTTCTTGACCCAGTCGCCGAAGGGCAGTGCACGCGCCAGCTTGTCCTTGATCTGCTTGTCTCGGAACACCTTGCCCTTTTTCATGTCGACGGCGAGCAACTGGCCCGGTCCCAGTGCACCCTTTTCGACCACATTGGCCTCGTCGGTCGGAACCATGCCCGCTTCCGATCCTGCGATAACCAGTCCGTCGCCGGTGATGACATAGCGCATTGGCCGCAACCCATTGCGGTCCAGACCGGCACAGACCCAGCGCCCGTCAGTCATCGCCAGCGCGGCAGGGCCGTCCCAGGGCTCCATCACCGAATTGCAGTAGGAATACATGTCGCGCCAGGCCTGCGGCAGTTCCACCGCCTGCTTCGACCAGCTTTCCGGAACCAGCATGGTTTTTGCCATGGGGGCCGAACGGCCCGCGCGCACCAGAACCTCGAAAACAGAGTCTAATGCGGCTGAATCAGACGATCCGCCTGCGATGATCGGCTTGATATCCTCGGCATAGTCACCAAACGTGGCCGACGCCATGCGGATCTCATGGCTTTTCATCCAGTTGGTATTGCCCTTGAGCGTGTTGATTTCGCCATTATGGGCCAACATTCGGAACGGCTGCGCCAGCCACCATTGCGGGAAGGTGTTGGTTGAATAGCGCTGGTGATAGATCGCAAAGCCACTTTCAAACCGCTCGTCCATCAGGTCGGGGTAGAACACGGCGACCTGCTCGGCCAGCATCATGCCCTTGTAGATGATCGACCGGCAGCTGAGCGACGCAATGTAGAGCCCGGACACGCCTGCGCCTGCTGCGGCTTTTTCGATCCGGCGGCGAATGACATAGAGCTCACGTTCAAATGTCTCTTCGTCGACTCCTTTGGAATTCGAGATCAGGATCTGTTCGATCTCAGGACGGGTTGCGTTGGCCTTTTCGCCCAGGCAGGTCACATCGACAGGCACGTGCCGCCAGCCATAGATGTAGTACCCCATGCGCAGAACTTCGGTTTCCACGATGGTACGGCAGGTCTCTTGCGCGCCGAAATCGGTGCGCGGAAGAAACACTTGGCCAACAGCGATCAACTGGTTCTTTTCCGGTGTGTGGCCGGTGCGTTCGATCTGGTCGTAGAAGAATGGAACCGGGATCTGCACATGGATGCCCGCGCCATCGCCGGTCTTACCATCGGCATCCACCGCGCCCCGGTGCCAGATCGCTTTGAGCGCGTCGATACCGGCTTCGACCACCTTGCGGCTCTTCTTGCCGTCAACGGACACGACAAGGCCCACACCACAGGACGAATGCTCTTCTTCCTCGGAATAGAGACCGTTTTTGGCCATCCACTTGCGCTTTTCTTCCTCGGCGCGGACCCAGTTGGCGTCATATTTGGTCATTGGCTATCTCCTTGCTCCGAAGGGGCGAAAGTTGCGATGACTTCGGCTTCGGTCATTTGTCTGCGGTCCCCGACAAAGGCATAGCCATGCGGTTTCCGGTCGATATAAAGTTCCAGCTTGAGGTCGCCGCCAGCCGCGTCGTCGAACAGGCCAGCAGCGATCTGAGTTTGCCCGTGCATGTCGCCCGGAGCGGTGATGCGATACCAGAGCGCTGATCCGCAGGCCTCGCAAAAGGCGCGCTCGGCCCACTCTGAAGATTTGAAGATGCGCACCGGTCCCAAGGCGGTATGGCCGGGCTCCGCAGGAAAGGTGACCAGCATCGAACTGGTCCAGCGGCGGCACATATCGCAGTGACACGCACCGAGCGATGCTTTCGCCGGTGTCGTGGTAACGGTCACGGCGCCACACATGCACTGTCCCGACAGTTCGCTCATGACAACAATCCTCTAGCCATCGCATCCGAACTCGGATTTTGTTGCCAGAAATCCCGGCTGGTCCGGGAAACGGATTGCACGTGGCGTCTGATCTACGGTCAATGAGTCCTGACCTTCGAAGTGCCGGGTGATATTGCCTTCGATCATCAGGTTCAGATCGTCCGAAACAAGTAAATCAAGGCCGAACCCGATCTTGCTCCCCTCGATCCCATCTCGCTCCATTTCGCGCAGAACCGTGCCCTTTCGGAAGCTGTGGCCATCCAAAACGACTTCTTCGTCACCGAGCGTGTACTGCCCCTCGAAATTGAACTCGCGGTTCTTAACAACCCGTGTGTTGAACAGGAATATCCCGTTTTCGGTCGCAACCCCGTCAGAGATCAGCTTATCGAGGTCAAGCTTCTCGCCGCTGCCGGGCTTGAGTGTAAATCTGGTCTCGGCATTCGCACGGTACAGGAATTCCAACATGCCCCAGTTGCCGTCGTAAACACTGGCCGAGTCGGCGTGACCGTCGCGAAAGCCGCGAACCAGAAGAGTCTGGCCACAATCCATGATCGTGGACACGGCGCAGGAATTCTTGTGCACGGTTGCCAACGCCGTGCAGCCTTGCGGAACTTGCATCTGTGCCGCTGCCGGGCCCGAGAAAGCCCAGAAACATATGAAACCTGCAAGCAGCCTGTTCATGGTTTCAGCCCTTGTTGGTTGCCCCCAGCGGGTCGGCAAGTGAGGCGGAACTCACTCCGCCGCGACCGAGAGCGGCGCGTTGAACTTCTCGATGATCGCTTCGGCACAGTCGCGCCCGTCGCGGATCGCCCAGACCACAAGGCTGGCCCCGCGCACGATGTCGCCGATGGCATAGACGCCGTCCATGTCGGTCGCGCCGGTGCGGAATGCCGCCTTGACCGTACCCCAGCGGGTGACCGGCAGGTCGGGCTGGCCAAAGAGTTTCGGCAGATCCTCAGGCTCGAACCCCAGCGCCTTGATGACCAGATCGGCCTCTTCGACGTAATCCGCGCCCTCGATCACTTCGGGTGCTTGGCGGCCCGAGGCGTCGGGCTGGCCCAGACGCATTTTCTGCACCATCACCCCCTCAACCGCGTCATTTCCGGTGAACCCTTTGGGTGCGCTTAGCCATTCAAACACCACACCTTCTTCCTCGGCATTGGCAACTTCGCGCTGCGAGCCGGGCATGTTGTTGCGATCCCGGCGGTAGAGGCACTTGACCGAGGTCGCGCCCTGCCGGATCGCGGTGCGCACGCAATCCATCGCGGTATCGCCGCCACCTATCACGACAACCCGCTTGCCTTCGGCGTTGTAGCGCCCCGAGTCAAACTCCTCGACCGCGTCACCAAAGCTCTTGCGGTTGGAGGCGGTGAGGTAGTCAATCGCCTTTTCAACACCCCCCAAACCGCTGCCGGGCATCTGGATATCGCGGCTCTTGTAAACGCCGGTCGCAATGATGACGGCATCATGTTCGGCATGGATCGCCGCAAATATGTCGGCATCCACATCGCAGTTCAGCGCAAATTCGACGCCCGATTTCTCCAGCTGGTCGATCCGGCGCATCACGATATCTTTCTCCAGCTTAAAGCCGGGAATGCCGTAGGTCAGAAGCCCCCCGGCGCGGTCGTACCGATCATAAACCGTCACGCTGAACCCCGCGCGGAGCAGCATATCTGCCGCAGCCAGCCCTCCGGGGCCGGCACCGATTACGCCAACGCTCTGGTCACGCTCATGTTCGGGAACAGCGGGCGTCACCCAGCCGTTTTCCCATGCGGTGTCGGTGATGTATTTCTCGACCGAACCGATGGTGACTGTGCCATGGCCGGACTGCTCGATCACACAATTGCCTTCGCACAAGCGGTCCTGCGGGCAGATACGGCCACAGATTTCGGGGAAAGTGTTTGTGGCCTGACTGACCTGATAGGCTTCTTCCAACCGCCCTGTCGCGGTCAGGCGCAACCAGTCAGGGATGTTGTTGTGCAGCGGACAATGAGACTGACAATAGGGCACACCGCATTGCGAGCAGCGGCTGGCCTGCTCTTCTGCCTTGGCTGCCGCATATTCCGCATAGATTTCGCCAAAGTCTTCCTTGCGCTCCGTCGCCGCGCGCTTTTCGGGCATATCGCGTTCGATCTGGACAAATTTTAGCATCGGTTGCTTGGCCACGGCTTCGGCTCCATGAATTGGCTAGGTTGCGATGCTATAAACGAGGCTTGCTCCGATTAAAAGTAAATTATGCTGACCTATTTTCAAAATTTTCCGTTCGAAGCAGAATATGCTCCGGTCTCAGAAGGCACATTTAGGTACGAATCGGACATAAATGGAGGCTTTCCATTTGCGCCAGTCACTTATACCTCGATTCCCAAGAAAGTTCAGAGGCATTTCAGCAGATGACATTCCTGCATATTCTTCTTGTTGCGCTGATACAGGGCATCACCGAGTTCTTGCCGGTTTCATCTTCGGGTCACCTGATTCTGCTGCCCGCACTAACCAATATGACGGATCAGGGGCAGTTCATCGATGTTGCAGTGCATGTCGGCACGCTGGGTGCCGTGATCTTGTATTTCTGGCGTGACGTGGTGTTGGCACTTCGGGGAACGCCCGCCGCGCTGGTTGGCCGGCTGGAGGAGCCGGGCGCGCGGCTGGCGCTGGGCCTGATGATCGCAACGGTGCCGATCATCGTCGTCGGCGCGATCCTGCATTTCTCGGGTCTGTCAGATGCGTTGCGCTCGATGAAAGTCATTGCCTGGACGATGCTGGGCTTCGGCATCGTCTTGTATTGGGCCGACCGGACAGGCGGCAGCGCCAAGCAGGCCAAGGACTGGACCCTTCGAGATGCTGTCATAATGGGGCTCTGGCAGGTGATCGCCTTGATTCCCGGCACCTCGCGGTCAGGCATCACCATCACCGGTGCACGACTGTTGGGATATCGGCGCGAAGACAGTGCGCGCCTCGCAATGCTGATGTCGATACCCACGATCGCCGCGTCTGGAATCTTGCTATCGGCGGATGCAGCCGTCGGCGCAGATCCCCAGGTGATCCGCAACGGCTTGCTGGCGGCGGGAATGTCTTTCCTGTCGGCACTGGCCGCGCTCGCCCTTATGATGCGATTTCTGCGCAGCGTCAGCTTCACCCCATATGTTGTATACCGGGTGATCCTGGGGCTGATCCTGCTCGCGATTGCCTATGAATGATCAGATGTTCAGGTTCTTCGCTGACTTCTGGATTTCATTGTATTGCCCCGAGGGGCGGAACTTCCACAGATAGTCGGGCAGAACCGATTGCATCGCCACCGGCTCGATCCCCAAATCGCCAAAACCCCTGGCCCCGTCGGACACCACATTGTCGCTGCCCAATGACTTCACCTGGTCGCGGGTCAGGATGTGGTTGGGAAACAGCTGAAAGCTCACAAACTTCAGAATATCCAGAACACCGGCCATGATCCGAGCCGCAAGCATTGGGATACCGATGATCACCCGCCGCCGGTGAATAGTGTCTAGCATCTGCTGCATCAGACCACGAAAGCTTTTCACTTCCGGCCCGCCCAGTTCAAATACACCGCCACCTGCTGCGCCAGTCGCGCCCATCACGGCTGCGCGGGCGACATCATCCACGAACACAGGCTGGAACCGCGTCTCGGGCGAGACAATCGCCAGAACCGGCCCGAACCGCGTCATCGAAGCAAATCGGTTGAAAAATTCATCCTCTGTCCCAAAGATGATAGACGGGCGCAGGACCATGGCATCCGGCATATGCCCCAGCACGGCGGCCTCGCCCGCGGCCTTGCTTCTGGCATAGGCGCTCGCCGCCTCTGCGCTGGCCCCGATCGCCGAGAGGTGGACCATCCGGGTCACGCCCTCTTCCGCAGCGATCCGGGCAATCCGGCCGGCCCCTTCTGCGTGGATCGCGTCAAAACTGTTCCTGCCCAGTTCGTTCAGGACCCCGACGCAATTGATCACAGCATCCGCGCCGTGCATGACTTGCCGGACTGAGTCGTCGTCCCGAATGTTGCACGCAACCGGTTCAACCTGCCCGACCACGCCATAAGGTCTGACATGCAGGGCCTCGTTTGGACGCCGCACCGCAACCCGCACACGCCATCCGTCCTCGGCCATGCGTCGGGTGATGTATCGTCCGACAAACCCCGAACCGCCAAATATCGTGACCAGCTTGGACATTCCGCACTCCTGCGTCTTTTGTCTCATTGATATTGATCTAGCGCCCGGAAGACATGCAAACAAGCCGCAATGACGCTGCCGCTCCCGCGAGTTGTACCATACTGACAAGCGCATGGCGGGCCAGCGCGCGGCCCAAAAGAAAAAATTTAGCGAACCTCAGTTTTTCTGTTGACCCTCCCCCGTGACAGCCTTAAACGCCCCCCCACGACACCTGCCCAGGTGGCGGAATTGGTAGACGCGCTAGCTTCAGGTGCTAGTGTCCGTATGGACGTGGAGGTTCGAGTCCTCTCCTGGGCACCAATCCAAGCAAACTAAGTTACTGAATATACTTGGCTTTTCTGGATTGTTGGCCTATCGAGGTCCACAATCAGGTCCACAAAGCCAATGACAAGAAGACTCGTGGTCAAACATCTCCGCATCGAAAAGAACGGCACGTACAAGTACCGTCGACGAGTACCCGAACGACTTCAATCTGCCCTTGGGAAGTCCGAAATCGTTAAGGTATTGGGGCGTTCCGAATCTGAAGCAATGCGGAATTACCTACCGTTTCACGACCATGTTGAGCACTTGTTACGGTCGACGAAGCCAAGCTCTGCATCGTCTGATTTGTGGTCGCTCAAGTCATCAATCGAGGCTAAATTCATCGAAGCTGGTCTCGATCTGCACTCAAAGGGGCGATCAAGTGACGAAGAACTTGCCCGTTCGGAGCAGGCCGACGTAATTCTCTCGAGGTACCCAATCGATCCGTCGACGGGCCAACCAAGCCCTGAGGATGTGTCCGAAGTCGACTCTGCGACAGTGACCGCTCTATTGAATGGAATACAAAGCATCAAAGCAGAGCTAACTGTCAGCCAGGCCTTTGCCTTTTATCTATCTGAGAAGCAAGAACCCGACCCATACAAGCGGAAGAAGCAACTTCAGAGGTTTGGCCGTGCCGAACGCAATCTGCTGAATGTAACCAGGCATGACATCGCTCTGACCAACGTGACCCGCGCACACGCTAGGGCACTGAGAGACAAGCTCTTAAAGCAGATGTCTCCTCCGTCGGCAAAAAGAAACATCAACGACGTTAAGGCAGTCTTTTCTTTGGCAATTGAGGAGCATGACATTAACACCAACAACCCATTCAAGAAGCTAAAATATCCAAAGCCTAGTGATGCTGCGGTGGACCTAAGGCACCCCTTGCCTGCCCAGGTCATCCAAGCGATGTATCATGACCTGAGAAACAATCAGGTACTGCAGGACATTTGGACCTTGATTCATCATTCAGGTGCCCAGAGTGCGGAAGTCTTGGGTCTGACTGCGGATGACCTGTTTTTGGATGAGTCCATACCTTATTTCGAGATCAAGCCTCATGGATTGAGGTCTGTCAAAGATCGCTCCCGTATCAGGAAAGTTCCGCTCGTGGGCAGGGCGCTATCTGTGGCAAGTCGATTGAAGGTAGTTACGCCAGACTCAGCCGCTCTCTTCCCTCAATATGCAGAAAGCAGTCGCCATGACAATTTCAGCCAAGCGACTCGAAGACGACTAAGAAAGTACACAGACAATCCGAAGCACGTTGTCTACAGCCTACGCCACAACATGAAGGACGCATTGAGAGCAGCGAAGGTTGGAGTAAGAGTTGAACTTGCTCTGCTCGGGCATTCCAATGAGAAATCTGCATCTTCACAGTATGGGAGTGGCGTTGGGCTTGAAGAACTCAGAGATGCCCTTCTCAAGATTAACTTTGATGCTCCAGATTTGACTTAAGTATCTTCAACTCGTCGATACTGATCATCAGCACCAATAAGGAACCACCCAGCGAATGCCTGACTACGACCGCGACGTCTTGAACAAAGCGAGAATGGCGACATTTGATCGCTCCACTGCGTCGGAGGCGGCAAGAGCTTGGATTGACGCCGTCATGGAAGTCACTTTGGCGCATGAGGCCAGCAATCACCCAAGAAAACGTGCTCGAAGGCAAACTGACCAACTCTCTTTCTGTCGCTCCGTAGCGGCTTTTGCTGCAGATCTCCTTCGCCACAGTACAAATGTGCGGTCTCAAGGTTTCATGTATCGGGCAGCTGATCGGGAGGAGTTGGCTACTACACTGGTAAGCAGCGACAACTTTGACCAACTGGTGAAATACTGGACCGAACTCGATCTCATTGAGAAGACCAAATTCATAAACGATCGTTCTGATCCGGAGGGTCTCACTGCGTCGCATAGTCAAAGAGCGCGGCGTTTTAGAGCAACTCGTCGGTTTCTCTTACTTGCTGCTGATTATAACATTGCTGCAGATGCAATCAGCGACCATTTCGACGTAAGTCATCGACATTCAAATGTTGTTCAGGTTCGTGCGACAAGAGCGCCCGGCAAGCAGCATCGGGGAAAACTGCTCAAGCAGCAGGGACAGCAGTTTGATGATCAACGTGCTAGAGTCCGGCATCTCAATTCTCTGATCGCCGGGCACGACTACAGCCTATCTGAAAGCCCAATGGTTCGACGGGTGTTCAATTGCGGTGATCGACAGGACTTCAGGTTCAATTTAGGTGGCAGGTTTTACTGTGCTTCTGATGATAATTGGATGGCGATGCCAAAGACAGAAAGAGCAAAAATCAAAATCGATGGAGAGGAAACGACCGAGATTGATGTCCGTGCTAGCCACATTTCGATCCTGTCTTCATTGACCGGAAGGCCACTTGACCGCAGGGTCGATCCTTACGCCATTGAGGGCATCCATAGAGACATTGTAAAGAAGGTCATCGTGTCAGCAATTGGTGGTGGCAAGATGCCCACCCGATGGCCAAAGGGTTTCAACGACGAGTTCGCGGACAGTTTTGGTTGGGAACCAAGGAGACATCTCAAGCTAATCGATGTCACCGACGCAATCACTGAACTACATCCATTCTTGCTGGAATTGAAAAAAGCGGAGTTGGACTGGGCGAATCTCCAGTTCGAAGAGTCCGAGTGTTTTTTCACGGCGATGATGAGACTACATAACGAAGGGGACGCACCTTCATTACCTGTCCATGATAGCTTGATTGTTCGAAGACGCGACGCAGGTTACGCCGCCCATTGTCTAAGAGATGCCTATGAGGATCGCCTTGGATTTAGGCCACACGTCGACATTCCGGACGTCAGCTTTGGCTATTTGGTAGCCTAGTTCGACCAAGTCGACCTTTCAGACTACCCAGCATCAGTAGATTTAGTTCTAATTCTGATTTGTTGGCTCAGTCTTACGAGGGAAGAGGGTCACCTTGTGTAGTAGTTATGTATTACTATGAAGCATAAGAGGTCCTCTTTGTGTCTGGCCGACCTCGACAACCTCGGCCTAAAAGCCTGCCCATTTGCGATGCTCACCTAGTGCAGACAAGGATGGCCACAGTTTCCGACTTTTGGGCAGAGTAATGTACTGTCCGCAGAGTGGACCGTATGACTCAGCCTTTTCTGCTTGCTTGCTTACGACCACTCGAAAACTGTCTGAGATCGCTATGTGCCCGAGATCGAATAGCGTATGCAAATCTGCCCTGAGCAGAAGGCCGTTCTGAGGGTGATTGGAGTGATCGCCTCTGAAGGGCCGAATGTGAGCTGCCTCAAGGACCTCAGCAAAGTCGCAACCTGATATCGCACATCTACCTGAATAGGCTGCTAGCATATCTGACCGGAACTTCGCCTGACCTCTTCGCTTCGCAACTGTCGACACGATCTTCTCTCGGAGGTCTTCGTCATTTGTGGTGTCGAAGTCCGCTAGCTCGCCCTCGTTCGTGGTTGCATGGATTGCCCGGGTGCGGGCAGCATCTTGTACCTCTTTTCCCGTCCTAACCGACCCATCGTCAGCTAAACCCTCAATCAAGAAATAGCCTTCTTTCCAATTAGTAACCATCCCCAGGCCAAGAACCTCGTATGTCACACCGGGCTTGGGTTTCCGCTTGACCAAGAAGCCAATGGGGACGCTGTCAGACATACACTTCATCAAGCCCCGGTTGGTTGCTTCTCGATCCCGAAGCTTCGGATCAGGGTTCTCCTGATAGTATTGGATGATCCAGCTCCCGTCTGAGCGGTGTTCTGCTGCCTTGTCGGGGTATGGCCCATCTTGCAGCGTGCGAGCACTGAGTGAGTAGTCGGTATAGTGCGGCTTATAGATACCCTTGGCTTGAGCGACCAATCTTGGACCGTCGTCGGCGTGTTCTTGGATAAGCGACCAAGATATTATTTGGCCTTTGTGCCTATCAAACCACAAAAGTGCATCTCTGTGATCTTTTGAGAGCGCCCTTAGCTTCTCACTTAGATCAGTCAAAGGCGTTCCTCCGTTACATCTATGCCAATCAGTGGATGAGCAGATAATAACTACTCTGGTGGAGCATCATTGCGGCAGCACCGCATTTCAGCAACTAAGATTCGGTTAGAAATAACACCGTAAGTCTGATGCTATTCAACGTCACTTCTTGAAGGGCTATCTGATGATCAGAATGCTGGTTTTTCAGCGTCGATGCTCCACTAGGCTGGCTTGCTTTGCAGCCGACAGAACACGATAGACTGATCTCTCGGATAGCCCAAGGCGCTGGGCGACCGCTGTTTTGCTCAGTCCCTGACTTGAAAGCTGCAATATGTCCGGGGCCTTCATCCTAGCCGTCGGTTTGCGCCCCTTGTACCGGCCTTCGGCCTTAGCCTTGGCGATGCCCTCACGCTGCCTTTCAAGCATCATTTCCCTCTCAAACTGAGCAACCGAACCGAGGACATTCAACATCAGCTTCCCGGTCGCATTGGACGTATCCAATCCAAGGTCGAGAACCCTCAGCCCGACTTTCTTGACCTCCAATCCCTCTATGATCTCACCCAGATGCTTCACTGAGCGAGCCAAACGGTCCAACTTAGTGACCACTAAAGTGTCGCCTTCCCGGCAATAGCTGAGAGCCTCCTTGAGCGCCTCTCTGGTGGCCACAGAGCTGACTTGCTCCGCATACAGCCGTTCACAGCCATTGGCCCTCAATGACTCTCTCTGGGCCTCCAGACCCGCTCTTTGTTCCAGGGTCGATGTCCTGGCGTATCCAATCAACATGGCGATGATCTCCTTGTCTGCCACTAGGTTCTAAGGAGTCGTGGCAATGTGACTGCCAAAAGTGGGAACGGACTCCATAGTCAGGCATTTCCGCCGCCCTGTGAGACTGACACTGAGGCAAGGTCTATTGTCAGACCAAGCGCTGCGCGTACCTATCTAATAGACAATAATTCCGAAGGGTCGGGTGATGATGATTTCGAGTTCCAAAAAGTTGGTGCTATATTATTGTTATTATTTGGAAATTGATCAATTGGCTCACATTGATCTGTGCAAGTACAGACGATCTTAGGTACTTTCAGAAGCCGCTTCCAGGCAACAATACAGCCACAATCGTTCCATTAAGCATCCTGTTAACGGTCTGGGCAGCCGTGGCATATGTAGCGAGCATATGCTAACGCCCCCGATATATGGTGTGAAATAGAACATCTACGCATGCATGGCTCCAGCTATCGATAGCGTTCCGCCACGTCTCAGCTAGAAATTCTTGTGGCAAGCGACTATATTAAAAGGGTCAGTTACAGCTTTTCGTTGCCTATTTGGTGGATTATGATCAATTCTAAGCTTCTCAGGGTTCTTTCGACTGGAATTTCTTTGGCTCTTGTCCCGGGCTTGGCAACAGCCGAAAACCTTTCGATAAACATTGGCTATTCGCTGAGTCAAAATGATCCGGTTTACAGGGACCTTCTCAGGAAGTGGGCTTCAGAAGTCAATGCTGCGACGAGCGACAGCGTTAGCGTTGCGCTTGTACCAGTGGACGAGAATAAATTGATTGATTTTGCTAACGCTGGAAGCGAGAGAGGTGCATTCTACACGCCACGCCCAGAAGAGTCTTCGGGATATGAAGCATTGGCAGCGCTTTTGGCAAATCGCTCGGCATCCAACATGTCGTCTTTGACAGAGCTTATATGGGATTCGATTCAGTCAGACCCTGAAGCGGCGGCGCTTTATGAAGGTGCGCAACCTGTAGGCGCTGCCGTTTACGCTTCCGAAGCAGTAGCAGAGATAACAGCGCTAGATTTCGATCCAGAAAGCCAGTTTTCAGAACTCGGAATCGTTTCTATCGGGTCTTTTCGACCAACGGTAAATGCCGAATCGCACATAGTTGTCGGCACAGAGTCTATGCTACAGGAGTTTCAGATAGACGCGTTGATTGAAGGTCAAACAGTAGATGTAAGGGCCTATCCGGGCATCGACGTGGAGAACTTAGGATCAAGGGCGGGTGTTTTTCTTATTTCGGATGAAACCTGGGAAGCATTAGGCGCAGAAGACAGAAGTGCTTTGCAAGAAACAACAATGAAAAGTGTTTATCGAAGCCTTGGGCTGATGGACTGGCAGGATGAAAACTCTAGCCTAAGGTTTAATGAAGCTCAGGCCGGGCCTATCAATCCAGCGCTGACTGACGAGGTGAACAGCGCACTTACTCAAAGATCACGCTCAATTCGACAGCAATTGGAGAGATCGGGTTTGACACCCGAGGCAGCGAAGGTGCAATAGGTTCGGAAAGCGTTGGATCGCTCGAACATCATTTTAGTTGACCGGCAAGTCTTAGTAAGGTCTGAGCGTGTTATTGGCCGATTGAGAACTCATGCAGCGCCAAGCATAGCTTTTCGTCTTGATTAAGCTAGATCAAGTTAGATAGGCACTAACCCAAGTGCGAACTCAAACAAGCACGGCGAGCGCCGGATCAAATCTCGCGAGTGCCCGATACTCACAGATACAATTCCAGTCTCTTTCAAGTAGCGTGATTGAAGGGTCCTTGCCTGCAGTTGATACCTACCGTGCAGTTACTACAAGTTCGCTATTTTCAGAATGACTTTCCTAATAGTGACTTCTGGGTCTGTGCAATCACGAAATCTGCGGGCACTAAGCAGATCGCCAACATAGGTTTGTGATAAATACCACGTTAGCGGGACGTCACCGCCACGATCTGTACTGCAAAGCTTGACATGGAAAAACCCCTCGTCGTCTAATAACGGATTTTCATCCAAATGTTCCCCCATGTGACCGATAAAGTCTTCGAGTTCGATGTACTGGTGCGCCGACATCGTGCTGAGAAATGTCGAAACAGGCGTAGTCGGGGATGAAAGGTTCGCCGGTGAGGGCACCATATCCTTTACATAACTGCGAGATACACTATTTGGAAACTGATCAATCAAAGGGTCATTTGTAATCTGAATCACAATTGGGACCGGTGTCGCCTTAATGCCTAAATTATCCCATGCCCTCATTGTTGCTTCAAAGATATTGAAGGTCGATCTCGCGCCCAGGTTTTCAAAATAGCCGCCATCGACAAGATGACCCCAAAGAACAGATTGATCATCTCCATTTCTGAAATTGCATTTCTCGACGTGCCAATCGCTCAGAGCTTCACTGGAATTACTATTACCTCCCTCACAGGATTGGTAGAGTGGATACGCAGTAGAGATAATCGGAAACAGAGCGGAAATTCCTGCCGCCTCAATAAGATTCAGATTCATTTCGCTGATATCATTTTGTACAAAATGAAAGTCAAAATCGCTTGGCTTTAGTGACACGTTGCTCAAAATAAATCTTCGACCCAATTCTACAACCGTTGTATTGAAGAGAAGAATTGGGCCTACTTTTATGCCACCCGGCGCAAATCCATCCAGCGGTCTACCAAATTCAGAGCCGATCAAATTCCTCTCCCAATGATGCTGCCAAACATCAAAAAGCAGTTCGGTACGGTTACCAGTCGACCCGAAAGGAACCGGGTCTCGAAAGAAAGCCGCACTCAATATTGGGGAAAGTGAGTCAGAATTAAAGAAGGCCTCAAGGCATTCGCTAACCGTTCTTTCCGATACATCAGATGTGCCCCGGTCATTTGCCCTACAGTTTCGGGTCGCTGAAACCAGCAAATCTGAATCAAAACGAATTGCTGCGAAGTAGCTCGCCAGCCCGATTGATCCACCGGAAACACCAGAAGCGGACCATATGTGCTTAGCAAACTTGGGGTCCAATTCGGAAAACTGATTCAATACTGAAGCGGTCCAAATGGCTGCTCGAAGTCCACCGCCGGACGCAGAGATGAAAACCAATGGCACTTTGTCATTCTCATCCAAGTCGTCTATTCCGGTTGGGTAGCGCTCATTCATCCAGCCTTCTAGGTGTGCCTCGATCTCTCTTCTCGGGTTGCTCAATGTTGCGCCTTGCTGATCGGCACCCCCCTTTTTAGTGTTTTCCGGAGCGCTTTGGGCCGTCCAAAATGTAAATACGACTACTATTGCGGCAATGATTGACCAAATCTGTGGAGACTGAACTATTCCCACATAACCACCCTCGATTTCATCCTGCTCAGCTTCTTGTTCTGCCTCCTGAATTTGGTTGGGCTTCTTTCCAACTTCCCTTTCGCCGTCACCTCCTTCTTTTCTTTGAGAGAAAAACTTCTTGGACCAAGAAACAAAGGAACTCCGGTATTCTTTAGGAATGATGAGCAGTAGGTTGGAGATACCGGAGATGATGCCGATCCAAACGGCCAAAGCTAGCGAAAAGAAGAAGAACACCGGCAGCGGGTAAATAGTGGTAATCGACGGATAAATGCTCCATACTACGGCTACTAAAACAGAAATGTAGAAGAAAACAATGTACTTGCGATTTCTCCTATTACTCCAGCGATGCCACTCCAGCGCCGTCACGTTGTGATCACAAGCCCTCATAAACGCCTTTTGGCTGATCAATAGCAAGACGAAGGAAACTGCGCAGGCGCTGTAAAAGAAAATCTTTAGCGTGGCTATTTCAATTGGTGCACCTGGATCGAGAGAAGCTTTCATTGCGACACCACGAATTGCGAGACCACTAGAAAATATTGGTATTATTGTTGCGAGAACATATATCGTTCTAATGCACTCTAGCAGATGCGGCCCGATGATCTTGCGAGGGATTGTGATTGCAGTGTGCCACATCCAAAAAAATCCGGATACGGTCCAGACTGACAGTCCTAATGCTGACCAAAAGTACCACCACAACCTATCAGTGTTCGTAAAGACACTTGCGACGATGGTGTCCCTCACGAGCCCGAGATTTAGCAATACGCCACCGCCGATGTTAATAATTGGTACGGCTAGGATACCCAATATCCAAGCCAAATATAGAATGCTCAGTACAATGTCAGAAAGTCCAATTGCTGCTGATATTCGTTTGGTTAGGTCAATCATCCTACTGAAAACCTGCTAGAAATAATATTGGGACAATTCTTAGTATTCTGTCACGAATTGCGATACTTTGAAAGGAGTAACCCGTGTGCCTCGACCCAGTCACCCACCCCTGTCGCGGTACTGACCTACTGGGGACTATCTGACGCCTTTTCAGAGAACCTTGGCAATAGTTGTGCTCTATGTGTGCTCAGAGTCTAACCTGACATAGGATTTCATCTGATCAGCTCGTCAACTTAGGTCCACATTAAGGTCCACATTGCGAAATTGACGAGTCACAAGTATCTGATATAACTGACTAAAATTCTCTCGCTGGCGCCTCTCCTGGGCACCATTCTCCCAGTAGATTTAATTATAAATCAACTACTTATGCGCCTTGGGAGGCTTTTCGCCGTCCCCGATCCACCCTTGTAGCACCAGCAACTGCCCCCTTTACGGGTTTCTTTGTGCCTCCAAAGTCGCCTAACATGCTACTTATTACATTTTAGCTCGGCTCCGGCGAACCCCCATTTCGTGGGAGCTTGAAGGCATTTTGAGAACGGCGGGGATCGATGGTGTTTAGGCGGGTGTTGGCACTATTCATACTGGCTTGCTCTTTGGCAGTACCCAGCTTTGCCGAAGTTCGGGCAGCTTTTGTTGTGGGCAACTCGAGCTACGAACTCGCGCCTGAACTAGAGAACCCTCGCAATGACGCGCGCCTTGTCGCAAGTACTTTGGAAAGATTGGGATTCAAAGTTGATCTGCACTTTGATCTAACCCGTGACGATTTTTCCGATAGATTCTCCCAATTTCTCAAAGAGAACCAAGACGCAGATGTAACCTTCTTCTACTACGCTGGTCATGGGATGCAATTCGAGGGAAAGAACTATCTACTTGGGACTGATGCCTCGTTGCGAACCGAGCTTGACGTTGCGAGTGAAACAGTCGCATTGGACAAGGTGGTAGAGCTACTAGAGAAGCGCTCGAAGGCGGCGCTTGTGTTCATTGATGCGTGCAGAGACAACCCGCTTGCGGACGATTTCTACAGGAGGAATTTTTCGGCGACGCGGGCCTTGGCAACAAGGGGGTTGGCCGTAGTTAACCGTGCCTACGAAGGGGCAATGCTGGTGTTCGCCGCTTCTCCTGGCCAGGTGGCCTATGACGGGACAAGCGGAAATTCACCTTTCACTGCTGCCCTTGCCAAACATCTTCCTACCGAAAATATCGAGGTACTCACACTAATGAAACGTGTGATCCGAGATACTAAGTCGAACACACGCGGACAACAGACGCCGATAGTTCTTAACGACCTGACCCGAGAGATCTTTCTTCGGGAAGCAGCCCTGCGATCCCAAGAAATCGAGCCGTCTAAATTAGAGGATGAGCGATTTGAGGCCGCAAAGGAGATGGCCACAACTCATGGATGGGCGCGCTATTTCGAACTTCACCCCAACGGCAGGAACCATCAAGCCGCACTTCGACTAGAGCACGATGTTCTGCTGAGAGAGGTAGCGAGGCTGTCGGCAGGCTGGCACTTTATTGCTCCCAATGTGAGTGTAACAAGTGGACTTGCACAGCAGTTTGAGACCATGTTGGGGCTCACACAAAATGATGCGCTTGCGGTCCAGATTCAGCTTCGAAGAGCAGGGCTTTACAATGGCTCTTTGGATGCGTCTTTTGGGCCTGCCACCCGTAGTGGAATCCGAAAATTTCAGTCAAACCGAGGGCTGTTTGAAACGGGCGTAGCAGATAGACCGACCCTAGAAGCACTCGACGTCCGGATGCCCCGTATTTCTAACCAGCCCGTTTTTTCGAGCTTTACTGCCCAAAGGTACGATCCAGAGCTCGCAGCAGCATTGAGGTTCGAACCCAGGTTAATTCAAACGCTCGAAAAACTGGCTGGCCAACGCTTGATATACGGCTATCGAGAGGATCGCCTCTATGTGGCAACGACATCTCGACTCGGATTTGGGTGGTTTGCATTTGATCAGAGTGAAGGCATGCATTTGGTCGCCATCGACTCAGCTGACGAAAATAGATACGTGTACGACTTGGTCAGGCGTGACAGAGCTTTCTGGCGATCCAGCCGCGAGCGAGACAAGTTCTTTGGGCCACATATTGGGCTGCAACAATCCCGCAACGCACGGGAACCTAGCGGTGGTTGGACTTGGGTAACGCAACCGGATACCGGGTTCCGACATTGGGACCGAGGCGAGCCCAACAATCACAATGGAAATGAAGACTTTGTAGCCCTAGTCATTCCGTCATCTATGGAGGGCGGAAGAGTTGACTTGCAATCTGGTGCACGCTGGAACGACATGACGGCTTCCGGAATGGGTTTCGTTGTCGAAGTCGAGTGACAACAAGTGTCAATCATCGAATTCAGTAAGCGCCGTTTGCTTGCACTTCACTTCTGCCCCATGCCACTTTCAACAGCGGGTCATTCGGGAACGAGCGGATATCGAACCACTTGAAGCATGTCCCGTCCGAGTTCCGCTTGTCGCCCACGCGAGTGCAACTGCCATTTGTCCCCTGACGGATCAGAGCGGCTCTAAACGCCTCTAGTCAGATAATCCACAAGTTTACAGCGGCAATCCATCAACATCCACGTGGCTAAAGAACATCCAGTCTCCATAGCCGTTCGCCTTTTGCTCAAGGCTGAGCAGAACCCCAAGAACGACTAGACCTCGCGCCGCGCGCAACAGACACGGGGCCTACTGTCAGCGCTTGCTCAAGTGCGGCCAATAGTGCCCCTTGTTTTAAGTGTCCTTGGTCAATGGGATGGATATTGCGGATGATATGACCGTAACAAGCGAAATTGCGGAGATACATCCGGGTGTTGTCCCACCCTGTGCACCAAGTAGGTCTAGATCGGATACCTCAGCTTGAGCGGGCGCAGCGGGAATATGGAGGTGCTTTGTGTCTGCGGTGTCCCGCACAACTTTGAAAGTCACACCCTCCGGTAGCGTACCAAAAACTTCTTCAAGTGCTGATGTGGCATCGCTGTCCAGGCGAGCACTGAAATCTTTATCATTCCAAGCGCGTTCGTAGAGTGCTGCAAGCTTGGCGGTGTTGTCTGAAGTATCGAAATCCATGGCTTCCGGGCTCCTATTTCGCAATGAGTTGTGACGCCCCGTTCTTGGCGACCTTGCACCATGAAGTAGGAAGGCAAACTGCAGCGATAATTTCGGAAACATTAAGAGCAACTCATCTGGCGACATGAACAGATGCCAACGTCCAATCCCACCAATCTGGGAGACGATTGCGGCCATTTGAGCCATCTTAAGCCACCCCACACCATCTCCTTAAACTGAATTCCCACGTTCCTTCCAAAGCATGTTGAAAGGAGGAACGTCATGAAAAATACTTGGGCAAAACTGCCACATGGCCAAGGCGAAGGCTTTGCAAACAATGTCAGGACGGATCAAGACTTTCGGGCGCGTTTGATCGAAGACCCTAAGACTGCCCTGTCGGAGTTCGGTCTTGCGGTTCCCGATGGCATCGAAGTCAAACCTATCGTGGATACAGACAACGAGAAATATCTGCATGTTCCCATGCCGCCAGCCGAGGGCGAAATCTCTGAGCTGGATATGATGGAAGCACAGGGCGGCACTACACCCGGATGCATTGCCACCGTAACGGTTGTATCGATAATTAGCCTCACTGTCTCGGGTGCTGTTTCATTCGACGATACGTTTTGAACGTAGATCTTTTGTGGTGGCATGCTTTCTCGCAGTAGCCGTTTGGTCTGGCCGCTGGGTCGGGGTCTGCTTCGTCGATCGTCAGGATGTCTGGGTCGCAGTGATTGCTGCGGGACATACCCTCGACTATGTCGCAGGGTTCGAATAACACACTCTCGACACACTCGGGGACGAAGCGCTGGATTGCGGTGGGCGTGAAGATGCATTGCTGCTCGGGCACATTGCCAAGGTCCCCGCGCCGATGCCAACGTCGGTTTTTGGGTTCGGCGGGCCACGCTCATGACTGGGACGACAGCCATGTGAATATTGATCCGGCCCACATCTACGGCCTGCTTACACATCCAACCATACGGACGTTGATCACCTGATCAAGTCACGACGGCGCAGCCCCTCAGACCATCCTTTCGCCGCGACAGAGTCAATACAGCTCGGTCGGTGTTCGAACGCGGACTTCTTGGGATTTAAGCTGCAACCGTCTTGTGCACAAATCAGTTGCATTTTTTCCCACATTGCTTTGCATGTGTTGAGAAAGTGAACATGCCATGGTGAGACGAAAGAGGCTTCGCGAGATATTGGCCGTCGAGCGGCCGGGTTTCTATTGTGGAGGTGACCTACGACCGCTCTCTGCAAGTGATCAATCACAAATCATTGATCATGCTTTCGAAATACTGTCATCCGTCGGCATGGCTGGCCTACCAGCTGCCGCCACGGCCCGCGCACGAGACGCGGGGGCATGGCATCGGGAAGACGGACGGATTTGTTTCTCCAAGTCAATGATCAACCGTGCCCTTGAGCGCGCGCCGAAAGTGGTTGACCTGCCTGGTTTCCTACCTTTGAGAGACCTCAAGATCGGAGGACAGCGTGTTCACATCGGAACCGGTGGCGCGGCAGTGCAGGTTCTGGATGCGGAATCCCGAGAGTTCCGAGACAGCCAGCTGTCTGATCTGTCCGATCTGATGCGTATTCTTGATGCGTGCCCAAACATTCACTATGGCGTTCGGCCTGTTGTTGCTCGTGATGTGGCGGATCCGTTTGAACTGGACATCAACACGGCATTTGCCTGCATGAAGTCCACATCCAAGCCTATTGGGATCAGCTTTTGCGATCCCGACCATGTCGCACCAATTGTCGAGATGTTCGACATAGCGCTTGGCGGCGAAGGCGCGTTTCGGAAACGACCGTTTTGCATGGCCGTTGTGGTGCATGTGGTGCCCCCGCTGACATTTGCGGAAGACGGTGTTTTGACCCTTGAAAGAGCCGTCGAGGCGGGAATGATCCCGCAGATATGTTCTGCCGGTCAGGCCGGGGCCACAAGCCCGGTGACACTGGCCGGAGCGCTGGCACAGGGGCTGGCCGAGTGCCTCGCAGGTTTGGTTGTGGTAGATGGAATCGTCGAAGGCGCGCCCTGCATATATGCTCTGATGCCGTTCGTATCCGACTTGCGAACCGGAGCAATGAGCGGCGGCAGCGGAGAGGCGGCCATCGCCAACGCGGCGGCGGCACAGCTTCTGGCCCATGTCGGTCTGCCTTCGACCGTCTCTGCGGGAATGACCGATTCCAAAGTGATGGATGCACAGGCGGGGTTCGAAAAGGGCTATACGATTGCCATGGCGGGCCATGGGGGCGCCGATATGATCAATCTCTCTGTCGGCATGCTTGGATCGATAATGGTAGCCAGCCCGGAAGCGATGGTCATCGATGACGATATGTGCGGCGCTATTTTGCGATCGATCCGCGGGGTAGAAGTGTCCGACACGGCGTTGGACCTGGCAGCAATCGAACGCGTCGCGACGCAGGATGGGCATTATCTCGGCGAAAACGAGACTCTCAAACGCATGAAGACGGACTACTATTACCCGGCACTTGCCGACCGTCAGAGCGTGTCAGATTGGCTGGATGACGGGGCGAAGTCGATCTGGGATCGCGCCCGCACGCGGGTCGCCGAGATTCGCGCGGCCCCTGCGCCCTCGCATCTTGACCCAGACAACGAGCGAGACATCTGCGCGCGCTTCCCAATTCATGTGAAACCCTGAAAGGAAGAGAATGCACGTTTTTCGCAGCATGGTTATTGAAGCCGAGATCGACCGTGTCTGGCAGGCTGTCCGCGCCTTCGATGGAGTGGCGGCCTGGAACCCGGGAGTGGAGAGTGCGTCCCTTGAAAACGGGGACGCAACTGCCACAGGGACCATCCGAAACCTGAAAATCCCCGACGGAACGATTTTCCGCGAAACGCTTCTCGCGCATTCCGACGTGGACAGGTTTTATACTTACGACATTCTCGACAGTCCGCTGCCGGTCACGGATTACATTTCGACGCACCGTTTCATTCCCATCACGCATGGCAGCCAAACCCTTGGCATTTGGGAAAGCCGGTTTGAGTGCGCCCCCGATGTCGCAAACGAGTTGGACAGGATTATCGGTGACACAATCTACATTGGTGGCATGACAGGTTTGAACCGGTATCTGAAGGAGAGTTGAAATGGCTGACACGCTTGCGCCCCGCGCCGTTATTGGCGTGATGACCCCGGCAATGAATACTGTTGTGCAGCCTGAGCTGGAGCTTCTAAGGCCGGCAGGTGTGACCAATCAGATGCAACGCTTTCGCCTTGGTGGAGACGCGGTGTCAGAAGATCTTCCCGAGGAAGCTGAGAAACTCATGGATTGCAAGCCTTCGGTGATCGCCGTCGGTTTGACTACGGATGCCGGACCGGGCGGCCCAGCCAAACTGGCAGCGCGTTGTTCCGAAGTCGCCGATGCAGTGGGCGTTCACGTGCTGGGCGCATCACAAGCCAACTATGAGGCGTTGCGAGCGTTGGGGGCGAAGCGGATAGGAATCGTCACACCTTTCAACGCCGAGGTCGACGCGGTTGTAAAAGCCAACACCGAGGCCGCCGGATTTGAGGTTGTCGCAATTAAGGGAACTGCGGCACCAACCCTTCCCGAGATTTGCGAAACACCGCTTGATGAAATCCGGACCGTCTTTGCCGAAATTGCTGCTTCAGACTGCGGCGCAATCCTGCAGGTCGGCACGGCGTTACCTGTGGTCGCGCTGATCGCAGAGCTTGAAGCACAACACGGGAAACCGATCATTGCTTGCAATGCCGCAGTCTATTGGCAAGCGCTTCGAAGCATCGGTGTTACTGAAAAGATCGCGGGCTACGGCACGTTGCTGGGGTCGCACTGAATGGCAGATCACAAGCAGGTCGCGATCATCGGTGGCGGCGCTGTCGGTGCAGCGATCCTCTATCATCTGGCAAAGGCGGGCATTACAGATGTGGTCTTGCTTGAGAAGAACGAGCTCACCGCTGGCTCGACCTGGCATGCAGCCGGAAACATCCCGACATATGCCAACTCATGGCTGGGGATGCGGGCGGGCTACTACGCCTGGCGTCTTTATAAGGAGCTTGCAACCAATCCCGAAGCGCCGATTACATACCGCCACACCAAGGCGATTTGGCCGGCACATACGCCAGAACGCATGCAGCTTTTTGAGCATTTGTGCGGAGTGTCGCGTTCTGCTGGGATTGAACTGTCCATGCTGCAGCCGTCCGAAATCGAAACGATGCACCCGTATTGGAAGGCCGACGATACGGTTCTCGGCGGCATTCTGGACCCCTATGAAGGGGACATCGATCCCAGCCAGCTGACCCAAGCATTGGCAAAGCACGCCCGCGATTTGGGCGCCGAGGTCAGACGGTTCACACGGGTTATCGGTCTCAAGCAGCTCAGCGACGGGCTCTGGGAGGTCGAAACTCCGACTGGCCCCCTGATCGCGGAAACGGTCATCAACGCCGCAGGATCGAGCGGGGCGCATATCGCCGCCCTTGCCGGGCTAAAACTGCCTGTCGTGACACTGGAACACCAGTACATGGTGACGTCCGCCTTGCCGCAACTGGACACTGACGCCGATCTCTTTCCCTTGATCCGGGATCCAGATCTGCGCTTCTACCTGCGTCGGGAGCGGAACGCATTTCTGCTTGGGTCCTATGCGCATGAAGGCCGACCGGCCTGGCAGGATGGCGTTCCCGAAGACTTTGACCACCAGCTTTTTGCTGACGATATTGACGGCATGATGGCGGTCTACGAGGCCGCTGCCAGCCATGTCCCGCTCCTGCAAGAGGCTGGGGCGCAGCGCTTTGTGAATGGCCCGATCCCTTATGCGCCGGACGCCCTGCCGCTCGTCGGCCCTGCGGGTGGCGTTCGAAACTTCTATCACGCAACCGGAGTGCAGATCGGAATCACGCACTCCGCCGCGATTGGCAAGGCCATGGCTGAATGGCTGACCGAGGGCGAAACAGAGTGGGACCTGAGCGCATGGGACCCGCGCCGCTTCGGCGACTGGGCCAACCAAACCTATGCGGAACGCCGTGCATCAGAGCACTACGACCTGCAGTATGCGATCCCCTACCCGCATCGCATCCTGCTATCTGGCCGCCCGGTCAATCAAACGCCGCTATACGATCATCTCGTCTCACAAGGCGCGGTGATGGGACAAATCGGCGGCTGGGAACGCGCCTTCTGGTTTGACCCGGAGGTCAACGCAGAGACCCAGAAATTGAGCTTTGGCCACGAGCCGTGGATGGAACCGGTCCGTCGGGAGTGCGAAACGGTTCGGGATGCGGTGGGCATCATGGATCACGGTGGCTTTGCAAAGTTCCTGATCGAGGGTGCGGACGCTGCGAATACGCTGAACACCGTTTTTTGCGGCGGGCTTCCGAGTGTAGGCCGGGTACGCCTGTCTTACATGTTGACGGAACAAGGAAAAATCTGGTCCGAGGCGACGATCGCGCGCCTTACCGAAGACCGCTTTCTTCTGTGCGGGCCAACCCTTGCTGTGGATCGAGATCATGACTGGATTGCAGGGCAGATTGGAGATGCAAATGCCGTGCTCTCGAAAGGCTATGAACGAGATGGCACGCTGCTGCTTATGGGCCCCCAGTCGCGCGCTGTCCTTACGCAACTGACAGAGGGCGACCTGACCCAGCCTTGGATGAGCGTCATGGAGACATTGATCGCCGGTATACCCGTGACTGCGCTTAGGGTCAGTTACGTGGGCGAACTCGGATGGGAACTCCATGTCAACTCCGAACATCTGGAAGAGCTTTATCGGGCAATTTGGGAGGCCGGACAAAGCCATCGCATATGCAACTTTGGCTCCTACGCGCTAAATGCGATGCGAATCGAGAAAGGATACCACGGCTGGGGTACCGATTTTGGCACAGAGTACACATTGTTTGACGCGGGCTTGTCAAAGTTCGCCAACATGACGAAAGGAGCATTCAAAGGCAGGGACGCGGTTGCGGCGCAGCACAAGTCAAGCCAGGCCTGGCAATTCATCGGCCTCGAAATCACCGACCCTGGCCCCGAGCCCCTGCCATCCGACCCCATCATCCTCGGCGACCGAGTGATCGGGTATCTGACATCCGTGTCCACGGGTTACCGGGTCGATCGCCTGCTGGCGTTGGGTTATGTCGAAACAGGAACGCTTGCCCTTGGAGAAAGTTGCCATGTGCAGGCTTTTGGCTGTCTTCGATCCGCCATTCGTCATAGCCACCACGTCTATGACCCCGAAAACAAGAAGTTACGCGCCTAGGCGTTCAGTCCCGGCATCTGGTGGGTCGGATTTAAGCTGAATCGATCAGGTTCTGATGACCAGATTTTGCAGAGGTCTACGCAAGTCGACCTTGAAATATGTCGTATGCGCGACGGGGAAACTGCCCTTGATAGGCAGTTCCACTAGCACACTGCGGCACATCCGCCGCTTCGGACTTTTAGCTTTTGGGCGCGCTATTCTGCACATTCGTAGCTGAAGCTGGCCGTACCGTCCAAAACGTCCTCGACGGTTATTGAGCAATTGTCGCCAATACCAAAGCTATCACCGGACGCCCCAGTCGTGAGCGTTTGGCCATTTACTGCAAAGCGCACCTTGTCATCGGCGGTGACCGAACCCACAAAAATCCGAGCGGACCCGTCGCCAAGGATGACGGTTTTGCCCGCCGAGACCGCGTTCGACACCGATATTTCCGATCCACATTTTGCACTCACGCGTACATGCCCTCGGTCGATATCGTCAACCTGGACACGGCACTTGTCTTCACCCACGGATACCGGAATCGACCTGCGCACCGGCAGATTGGCCATCTGTCCGTTGATAGACAGGCGCGCAGCGTCTTCGCCAACCAGAGAAACGAACACACGAATAGCCCCATCCTCAAGTAGTGCCGTATCGCCGGCCATATGACCTTCGGGCGCGGGCAAGGCATCACCACAGATTGCGGAAAGGGCCGCGCTATCGTTTGAAACTGAGTCGAGTGAGAGCTTGCAATAGCTATCTCCGACCGGCACAACCAAACCGCTCCCGGCAGTTAGAGTTTTGCTCTCCTGCCTGATAGACACAACCGCTTGCCCACTGTCTGGAATAAGGCGCGACACGAAGACCGTCAAAGCACCATCATCAAAAATCGCCGTCTCGCCCGGCTTGAAACCAGTTGAGCCCGCATTGTCTGTTGTTGCGCTCGCGTCCGAAGCTGCTGTATCCGCTTCGGATGCATCGTCATTGGCTGGGGCTTCCGAAGACTCAGAAGGCCGAACCACGGCAATGGCCGCAGCCTCTGCCGATTGGACCGCTTTTTCCAAGGCGGCCTCAGTTTGGGTTATCCTGTCGTGAATGCCGCTGATCTCTCCGGTGACAGATGCAGATTTCTGCGAGAGTGCGTCAATCTCCTCTCGCAAACCGCCCAAGTCCTCGACTCGCGAAACCAGTGATTCCAAATCTTCAACTGTCGCCGAAGATCCCGCCTTCTCGGTGACCTCGCCCAACGATGATTCAAGCTGACCAATTTTGCTTTCAAGTGCCGAAATTTTTTCATCAGTGTCTGAAAGGGCTTCTGCAACGACGTCGTGAACATCCACATCTTCGCCACCGTACGAAACCAACGCAATCACCAGAAGAACGACAACCACGCCCCCCAATCCCAAAGCAATCTTTCTCTCGTCCAAATCCGTTTCCTCCCTATTCAGCTACTCACTTGCACCACGATAGAACGATTCCCGGTCGCTGCGCACGACCGATGTGCCTTCTTTCTTTCAAAAGCCAATCAACCAACTTCTGCTGAAACCGTGTTGCTGCAAGCATCGGCGAGAGGCTGGTGCGTTCGGAATTGACGCTGACGTTGGTGATCGGGCTCCCATTCCGGGTCCGTGTGTTCGGTTTTGTGGAAGGGTTTGTGACGGCGGTACAACAATTTGCAAAGATCGGTCGATGACTGCGCAGGTCGATATCGCACTCCGGGCAGGACCCGTGAAGATGTTGAGCAAGAAGAGGGCCTAGAATGTGTTGGGGGGACCGACCGGTAATTGATCGGTCCCCCTCAAAGCGTGAGGTTCGAAGAGGGGGCTGTCGAACCTCATGTCCAAAGTGGTAAACGGATGGTCGTGCCCCCGCTATTGGGGGATTCCCGTAATCGGGCAGAAATTCCAAGTTTTGCCAGGTCCACTAAAGAACTCTTCTGGCGGATCGCGATCTCAATACGGTGGCAACTTGTTGTTAAAAAACAATATTCATTCGAGAAAATTCCGCTGGATGCGGGCAAGAAGCTCCACAACACCTTGCCGATGTTTTCGCTTCGTGACTGTTTGCGCTCAGGCGGAGCAAGAATGGTGGCTACAGTAGCTTGAAAAGCGCCGGATTGTTCTCGAACAGGCCCCAGGAATCAGGCGCATATGGCTCCACTGAGACAAGTCAAAATCCACGAAACACCGTTCTAGAAAGAGGTTTCGGCTAAGATTCGAATTTGTGGCAAAAACCGGCCAGAAAGTTAACTTGCCAAGTACCAGAGCCAGCCATAAAGCTCGTTTCCAGCCACTATTCGAGCCTTGTGTGAGTTGGGGGAGCGTCGATATTGGCTAGGTCGGATGGGTGTGTGTTTGCCCATCCGCCCGCTACGGCAGAAACACGAGCCTACGGTCCGGATATATCGAAGCTGATCGAGGGTGCGGGCCAGTTCGATGGTGAAGTGCTGCCCTCAACCGCCAACATAGACGCCAGTTTTTGGACGGTAGAAGATTTTCTGATTGTGTAGCCGCCCAAGCAAGTCGTGAACTTGGCGCTCTGTGTCTTCTTCGCCCCCTGAAGGCAATGACTCGGCAAGACCTCGGAGCGCTCTTTCGATCAGATCCACGTCTTCTACCGATAGTTCGAACATATCGTTGTATTGGGGCATTCTGCTCTCCTGGGATGGCCTGAGACTTTATCAATATAGCTCACTACCCCTCCCATGAACCGCTCCTTATGTCGCACGGCGAGACGCCGAGGCAGTAGGACGCACCCGCAACGCAGCAATCTGTGAATTGCGCTGCCGACCTCCGCATGGCGCGGTTCTTGGATACGCGGCGAATGACCGGGTCCGTGAAAGCCGCGCCGTGACAGCATCGGGGGCTGCAACCGCTGGAATGGTCCGAAAATCAAACCGCACCGCAAGTCTCACTCTTCCCAGCGAAATCGGTTCTTTTCTGCTTTCACATGACCCAAAGACGGCAATGCAAAATGCGATCCCAAAACCACGCAACTGGTTTCCGAACAATGCTCCAGCAGCGACCTACGCGAGTCTACTGCCAACCCTGCATCGGCATCGAATTTGAAATGCCAATCGGGATACTGACATTGCGCAGAGGTATGCAGCGCATCGCCGGTGATAACCGCCTCCCGACCACCGCTCTGTATACGCACTGAAACATGGCCTGGAGTATGCCCCGGCGTCGGGAACAGCGCCACATTATCTCCTAACTTGTGCCCTGCCTCCACCAGTTCCACCTGTCCGGCTTCAACAACCGGCAGAACGCTTTCGACGTAGGCGTTGCTTTGTCGCAAACGCTGAGTTTCTTCGTCATCTTTGGGCATGAGATAGCGGGCGTTGGGAAATGTCGGCACCCAACGACCATCCTCCAGCCGCGTGTTCCAGCCAATATGGTCGACATGAAGATGCGTGCACAGCACATAGTCAATTTCGTCTGTGCCTACCCCGGCCGCTTTCAGTGCTGCCATGAACCGCCCGTCCGTGCGTTGATGCCAGTCCGGATGACTCTGGTTGTTCTTGTCATTGCCGACACAGCTATCCACCAGGATAGTGTGCGAAGGCGTTTTCAGAAGGAAACCCTGTATTGGTAGGATCAGCCTTCCAGAGGCGATGTCGATGCTGCCGGGAACCAGCTCTTCGATGACCGCCGTGACATCTGATCCTGCGGTCGGAAACAGTTCTTCTGGCATCATGAAGGGGGCATGAATTTCAAGAATTCTCCAAACTTCGACATCGCCAATCTTGCAGAGCATTGCTTTCGACCCCGTAATCACCCGAACATTGTAAGACACTCGACTTTTCACGCGATCGACACAAGCTTGATAAAGTTTCCGTCGATCCCCGATCTCACTTGCCCGCGTTGCCGGTCGATGAGGGCGCTTGCACAACGCGAGAAGGCCGCAGCGTCGCGCGCTGCGGCCTTCGATAGTTTCAATGGTTGGGCGTGATCAGTCGCGCAACAACTCGTTGATACCTGTTTTGGAACGGGTCTTCTCGTCCACCCGTTTCACAATCACCGCGCAATAGAGGCTGATGTTGTTCTTGGATGGCATCGAGCCTGCGACGACCACCGAATAGGGTGGCACCTCGCCATAGGTGACCTCTCCGGTCTCGCGGTCCACGATCTTGGTGGATTTGCCGATGAAAACCCCCATGCCCAGAACCGAGCCCTCGCGCACGATGCAGCCCTCGACGACCTCGGAGCGCGCGCCGATGAAGCAATTGTCCTCGATAATGGTCGGCCCGGCCTGCATCGGTTCCAGCACGCCGCCAATGCCCACGCCGCCCGACAGATGAACATTCTTGCCGATCTGCGCGCAGGAGCCCACGGTGGCCCAGGTATCGACCATGGTGCCCTCGTCCACATAGGCCCCTAGGTTCACGAATGACGGCATCAGCACCACACCGGGCGCGATAAAGGCAGATTTACGGACCACGCAGTTGGGCACCGCACGGAAGCCCGCCTCGCGCCACTGGTTGTCGCCCCAACCGGCGAATTTGCTATCGACCTTGTCCCACCAGCCACCGTTCTGCGGCCCGCCCTGCTGCTGTTCCATATCCTTGATACGGAAACCCAACAGCACGGCCTTCTTGGCCCACTGGTTCACATGCCAGGACCCATCGTCCAGTTTCTCGGCCACGCGCAGAGACCCGCTGTCGAGCGCATTCAGCGTATCCTCGATCGCTTCGCGCTGCTCACCGGTGGTGGCCGGGGTGATGGTGTCGCGCGCGTCCCACGCGGATTCGATGGCCGCTTCCAGTTGCGTGTTGGACATCAGCTTACTCCCTGCAAAATCTGGTCATGTCGGTGTGGCCTATATGCAAACGGCAGCCAATGCGCAATGCGACGTGACAGCTGCACTTTGCGTCAGTCATCGGTCAGGGCACCGATTAGCTCGAACATATCGCGATCCTGCCCCGTTCCCGCATTCGGAGCTGTCAGCAGCACATCGCCGTAGAAGACAGAGTTTGCACCGGCCAGAAAACACAGCACCTGTTCCGCCGCCGAGAAATCTGAGCGCCCGGCAGACAGCCTGACACGGGTTTTCGGCATGATAATCCGGGCCGTGGCAACCATGCGCACCAGATCGAAAATGCCAACCTTCTGACGATGCGCCAGCGGCGTGCCCTCAATGGGTATCAATGCGTTGATCGGAACGCTTTCGGGGTGCGGGTCGAACCCGGCCAGAACCTGCAGCATCGAGGCCCGGTCGCGCAGGCTTTCACCCATCCCGATGATACCACCGCAGCACAGATCGATTCCCGCATCCCGACAATAGGACAGCGTTTCCAGCCGGTCTTGATATGTGCGCGTTCCAATGATCTCGGCGTAGAATTCCGGCGATGTGTCAAGGTTGTGGTTATAGGCCGTCAGACCTGCATCCGCCAATTTCTGAGCCTGATGCGGTTGAAGCATTCCCAGCGTGACGCAAGCCTCCATCCCCAGGTCCCGCACGCCAGAGACCATTTCAAGCACATTGTCGAATTCCTGACCGTCGCGTACCTGCCGCCAGGCCGCACCCATGCAAAACCGTTCGGCACCTGCGGCCTTCGCCCTCTTTGCAAGTGACAGCACATGCGCGGGGTTCATCAGCTTTTCCCTGGTCAGCTCGACCTCGCGATGATGCGCTGATTGAGGGCAATAGGCGCAATCCTCGGGGCAACCGCCCGTTTTGATCGACAGTAGGCTGGCCTTTTGAATGTCCTCGGGATCATGGTGCGACCGGTGTACCGCGTTGGCCTGACCGACGAGCTCCAGCAAGGGGAGGCGCAACAGCGCCTCTACCTCGTCAATCGTCCAATCGCTGCGCTCGGCCTCCGTGCCGTCAAGCATCGGATCGGCATCCACGGATTCGCGAAAGCAGGCCGGAGGGCAGGCCCAGCACGACGACACTTGCCAACGTAATCTTGACCAGATCCCCGGCGACGAATGGTGTAAATCCATAGGCGAGCAGCTTGTCTCCTGGAACAAATTGCGACAGCCAGCCAAGGCCAAGCACATAGATTACCGCGAGACCAACCAGCATTGCGGGCCAAAGGAACGGCTTGCGCAGGTGGTCTGCGGCCCATCCAACAAGGATGGTCGCCACGACAAAGCCCAACAGGTATCCCCCCGTGCCGCCAAATATGTAAGCCAGCCCGATACCTTTTTCTGGTGTTCCGGCAAAGACCGGAAAACCGACGGCCCCGGCCATCAGATAACCCAGCACAGTTAGGGTTCCCAGACGCAAGCCATAGGCGGCGGCAAGCGCCATGACAGCGGCGACTTGCAGCGTCATCGGCACCGGCCAGAACGGGACCTGAACCTTTGCGCTGAGGGTCAGCAACAACACACCTGCGACGACACGCAAGGCTTGTCCAGGCAGGCCAATTGAGCCGACCGCCGGGAGCGCGGAATGTAGCGGCGATTTCATTGGTAGTCCTTTTTATTGATAATATTTATGAATTCGGGGCAGAATTGAGTATTTTATCGATAAAAAGTCAAGTCGCGTGCAGCCAACGCGTGATATTGGCCGCCGATCAGAGCATTCGGCGTATGTGACGAGAGAGAATTCCGCTGGCGGCCGCTGAATTTCGGCCTTTTAGAGCCTGAAGGATAGCAGCGTGGTCGGCATCTTGCCGCTGTACCCATTTCCGCTGCCAGTGGGCAAAGAAGTGTCGGGCGCTTGCAATATGCAGATCGTCAATCGCGTGTAGCAGGCGAGGCATGGCACATGGGGTAAGGATGACACGATGAAAGACCCGGTTGCGGGCCTCCCATGTGGGCATGTCCTCGGCGGCGTCACACTGTGCCAGCGCCTCAGCCGCAGCCTTAATATCCTTTGGCGTGAGGTTCTGAACCGCATGCTGTAGCGCCAATGTTTCCAGCACCACCCGCATTTCGATCACCTCACGCACCTCTGACGGATCAAGGGCGGCCACACGCATCCCGCGGCGGGGTTCGCTGACCGCCAGGCCATGAGCCTCAAGCCGCAACAGCGCCTCGCGCACCGGAACATGGCTGGTTTCGTGTGCCCGCGCGATGTGATCCTGCCGCAGTTTCTCACCTGCGGGCAGGGCACCGATGATGATCTGCTGGCTGAGGCTTCGATAAATTGTGTCGGCAATCGTTGCTGTCATAGATTATAGATAAAAGTGAAGCCCGTCTCTCTCAAGCGGAATTATCCCGGGCGAACGGGTCCGGTGCGACGTTTGCGCCGCAAATCAAAACCGCCAATCTTTCGTCGGGCTCCGGGCGATAGGCACCCGACATCAGAGCGGCCAGAGCGGTGGCCCCAGCAGGTTCCACCAGAATACGCCGCTCTTCCCAAAGCGCCGTTTGTGCGGCGCGGATTGCCGCGTCAGACACCAGCACACTCCGCGTATCGCCCTGAACCGCGAGGTCAAAGCAGATTTCACCGATCCGCCGTGCGCCAAGTGCGTTGGCAGCGATGCCTGAGACTTCAACATCCACCGGATGGCCCGCCGCGCGCGCGGCATGCAGCGCACAGGCGGTTTCGGGTTCCACTGCGACGACCTTGCGCGCGCCCTGAAGCCAGGCCAACGCGCCCGCAATCAGCCCGCCACCCCCAACCGCGATAAGAACGGTATCCGCCTGTAGCCCCTGCTTTTCCCATTCGCGCATCAACGTGCCCTGCCCCGCAACAGTGGCCGGCGCGTCATAGGCATGGATCTGCATGGCGCCCGAACGCGCCTCATGCTCTTGCGCCATCGCCAGTGCGTTGGCGTATTGGCCCGGTACGACTGTCAACTCGGCACCCATCCGTTCGATCAGCGTAATCTTGGACGGGCCTGCCATCTCTGGCACAAAGATATGTGCCGGGTAGCCCAGCGCTCTGGCCGCAAAAGCTGCGGCCGCGCCGTGATTGCCGCCCGACGCCGCGACCACTCCCGCGGTCGGTACGTCACTGCTGAGCAGCGTATTGAACGCCCCGCGCGCCTTAAAACTCCCGGTATGTTGCAGCTGCTCCAGCTTCATCTCGACCGGAAAGGGCAGCCCAAATCCGTCCGTCACCATCACCGGCGTTTCCACCACATGGCCTGCGATGCGATCCGCCGCCGCTTCGATCTCTTGCTTCCACCCCATTCTCACTATCCCGTCACTGGCACTCTGGCCGCGAACCCTATAGCTGTTGGGCAAACACGCAAGCCGGGATGCAACCGACATGAAAGAAGACCACCGCCTCAGCCCCTTTCGGGACGCCCATACCGACCGCAGCACCGCCAGCGAGGTGCCAGACACACCGCAGACGCGCTCGCCCTCTTACCGGTTGGCATTTGCCGACGATGACTTCTTGTGCCGCGACGAATTGCGGCCGGTCCGCTTGCAGCTTGAACTCCTTAAACCGCAGATGATGCTGGACGAGCATGGCATCACATCGACCATCGTGATGTTCGGCGGCGCGCGCATTCCCGAACCGGCAAAGAAACATACAGCGCGCACACAAACGCTGGCGGACCTGTCTGAGTACTATACCGAGGCCCGCGAGTTTGCCCGGTTGATGACGGAGAAGTCCAAGCAAAGTGGGTGCCGCGAGAACGTGATCGTAACGGGCGGCGGGCCCGGCGTGATGGAAGCTGGAAATCGTGGCGCCGAGGACGCGGGCGGATGTTCGATCGGGTTGAACATTGTACTGCCGCACGAGCAGGCGCCGAACCTGCATGTAACGCCCGAACTGGCCTTCAACTTCCACTATTTCGCCATCCGCAAGATGCATTTCCTGATGCGCGCCCGCGCCATCACCATCTTTCCGGGCGGTTTCGGCACCATGGACGAGCTGTTCGAGGCTCTGACTCTGATCCAAACAGGGCGCATGGATCGGGTGCCATTCCTGCTGTTCGGGCGCGCCTTCTGGGAAAAGGTCATCAACTGGGAGGCGCTTGCGGATGCGGGCACGATCTCGGACGAGGATCTAGACCTGTTCCGCTTCGTGGACACTGCACAAGAGGCCGTGGACCTGATCGAAAACTGGAAGCCCGCCCCACCGCGCGACGATATTCCCGGTCGGTAGGGTTGAGGACCCCGATTGAGGCCGTGCTTGCGAACGTTGGTGGTAAGTCAGCTCACGGAGAGTCCGGCGTAGTGAAAGACACGGTGAGCGAGGCTATGGTAACCACGACCGAAGCACCCACGCAAACCGGGGTGGTTCCGCCCTGAACCTGCAGCAAATCCTTCTCGGATATCTCACGCTCGGTCGGCGCGGCTGGAATATGGAGGTATTTCACCTGATCAGTGTCCTACACCACTTTGAGTGAGACATCCTCGGGCAGGTGGTCCAGATACTCGCAAAGCGCCGATGTTGGATCGATCTGTAAGCGAGCGACGAACTCCGCATCGTTCCATACGCGATCATAGATCGCCCTGAGGTCATCTTTCTCGTGCCCCTCTGATCGGGTCATTACATTCCCTTTTCTGACAAAGCCGTCGGCGCGGCACCTGCAATCAATGAGGATGCAGGGCGACGGTCTTTGAAAGAGGTCTCGACCATATGAAACAGTGTTAACTTGGATCGACTTTGGGGCAGGGTTCCCGCCACCAAACTCATTCAGGGCGCATGAACCGGGGGTAGCGCCCGAGGCAGTGCCAGCAGGCGACGGGACAACTTAGCTCAGGAAGCTCAAGGTGGTGATCGACCCGGCAATGGTGACCACACTGACCACCACGGATGCGCTCACGCAAGCCGGCGTGGTTCCGCCCTGCGCTTGCAGCAGGTCGATCTCAGATATCTCTCCCTCAACCGGGGCGGCCGGAATATGCAGATACTTCACCCGATCGCTATCCCGTACCACTTTGACCGAGATGTCGTCAGGCAGGTCGCCCAGATACTCCGCAACCGCCGATCTCGGGTCATTTTTGAGGCGCGCGGCAAATGCGTCGTCGTTCCAGGCACGCTCATAAAGAGCCCTGAGCTTGTCTTTCTCGATCCCCTTGGATTGGGTCATGACGAGTCCCTTTCATTTTGAAACAAGCGGCTTTCGCTGCTTTGCAATCAAAGGGGATGTAGGAAGCAAGTCCTTGAAGAATATCTAGAACAGATTAGGCATTCTTAATGCGATCTGCCGCAGAGGTCGCGCTTGCCCGCCCTAAAGCTCCTTGCGCGCTCGCAAGGCCGCCGTGATCGTGCCGTCATCAAGGTAATCCAGTTCGCCCCCGATGGGCACGCCTTGGGCCAGAGAAGTGAGGCGGACCTGCCCCTCTAGCTGATCGGCAATGTAATGCGCCGTCGTCTGGCCGTCGACCGTGGCGTTCAGCGCCAAGATCACCTCGGTGATACCCTCGCTTGCAACCCGGTCTCTGAGCCGGGGGATGCGCAGATCGTCGGGGCCGACCCCGTCCAGCGCCGAAAGCGTTCCGCCCAGAACGTGGTAGCGCCCCTTGAAGACGCCCGCGCGTTCCATCGCCCAAAGGTCGGCCACATCCTCGACCACGCAAAGCTCGCCCGTGGCGCGTTTCTCGCTCTCGCAGATATCGCAGATGTCGGCGGTGCCCACGTTTCCGCAATTGAGGCATTCACGCGCGGTTTCGGCCACCACGGAGATCGAATCCGCCAGCGGGGTCAGCAGCAACGCCCGCTTGCGGATCAAATGCAGCACCGCGCGCCGGGCCGAGCGGGGGCCAAGCCCGGGCAGCTTGGCCATCAGCTCGATCAAATTGTCGATGTCGCGGGTCGAACTCACGGACGGATCAGAACGGGAATTTCATATCCGCAGGCAGACCCATGCCTTCGGTCAGCTTGCCCATCTCCGCCTGCGCCCTTTCCGAGGCCTTGGATTGCGCGTCTTTGATGGCGGCGAGGATCAGGTCTTCGACCACTTCTTTATCGTCACCATTGAAGATTGAGGGATCGATATCCAGCGACTTCAACTCGCCTTTGGCAGAGGCGGTGGCCTTGACCAGCCCGGCCCCGGATTCGCCAACCACCATGATGTCATGCAGATCCTCCTGCATCTGGGTCATCTTGGTTTGCAATTCCTGCGCCGATTTCATCATCTTGGCCATATCGCCAAGCCCGCCAAGTCCTTTGAGCATCAAGTGCCTCCGTTAACTAGATTTGCCGCCTAGATACGCACCACCCGAGCGCACCACAAGGGCGTCGCTTAACCGTCTTCAAACGGGTCCCATTCATCCTCGACTTCGGGCAGCGCTTCGGTCTCGACTTTGGCCGCGCGTTTTTCGGGGGTTTCTATATTGGTGATCCGGGCCTTGGGGAACTGCGCCAGCACCGCTTGAACCAGCGGGTGCGCTTCGGCCTCATGTTTGAGCGCCAACTCGGCGGCATCCCGGATTTCGGCAATCGTGGGCTCGGTTCCGTCCGAGACTACGGACACGGCCCAACGGTTACCAGTCCAGCTTTGTAACCGAGAGCCCAGCCGTTGCGCCAGATCGGTGGGGGCCTGGTCCGACGGCGTGAATTCAATCCGACCCGGCTGGTAAGAGGCCAGACGCACGCCGGTTTCCACCTCGACCAGCAGCTTCACATCGCGATGGGTACGGATTAATTCGACCACATGGTCGAAGGTTGGGTAGCGGGCCAGCGCCTGCTCCAAATCCTGCGCGAAAGCAGCGGTGGGCGCGCCACTCGCGCCACTGCTCTGCGCCGCCACCGTTGGCGCACGCGCAACCGGAGCGTCAGCGGCCTGCATGGCTCTGCCTCCGCCAGGCCCACCGGGCAGGGGCGGCGGTGGCGTGTCCTGCAGCTTGCGCACGAGTTCCTCAGGCGTGGGCAGGTCGGCCACATGTGTCAGTCGGATGATTGCCATTTCGGCGGCCATCATCGCGTTGGGCGCGGCGGTCACCTCCTCCAGCGCTTTCAGCAGCATCTGCCACATCCGGGTCAGCACCCGCATCGGCAGTGCCTCGGCCATCTGCGCGCCACGGCTGCGTTCATCCGGCGACACGGTCGGGTCTTCGGCTGCATCGGGCGTAATCTTGACCACCGAGACCCAATGGGTGATCTCGGCCAGATCGCGCAGCACCGCCAGCGGATCTGCCCCTTCGGCATATTGCGCGCTGAGTTCCGTCAAGGCACCAGCCGCATCGCCACGCAGGATCATGTCCATCAGGTCCAACACCCGGCCCCGATCGGCCAAGCCCAGCATGGCGCGTACCTGCTCTGCCGTTGTTTCGCCGGCCCCGTGCGAGATCGCCTGATCAAGCAGCGAGGTCGCGTCCCGCGCCGACCCTTCTGCCGCGCGCGTGATTAGCGCCAGAGCGTCTTCGGCGATCTCGGCGCCTTCGGAAGTGGCAATCTTGCGCAGCAGCGCGATCATCTCTTCCGGCTCGATCCGGCGCAGGTCAAACCGCTGGCAGCGGGATAGGACCGTGACCGGCACCTTGCGGATCTCGGTTGTGGCGAAGATGAATTTCACATGCTCGGGCGGTTCCTCAAGCGTCTTGAGCAGCGCGTTGAAGGCGCTGGTCGAGAGCATGTGTACCTCATCGATGATGTAGATCTTGTAGCGGGCCGAGGCCGCGCGGTAGCGCACGCTGTCGATAATCTCGCGAATGTCGTTCACACCGGTGCGGCTGGCGGCGTCCATCTCCATCACATCGACATGGCGACCTTCCATGATAGCAAGGCAATGCTCACATTGGCCGCAGGGCTCAGTCGTGGGACCGCCGTCGCCGTCGGGGCCGATACAGTTCATGCCCTTGGCGATAATCCGCGCCGTCGTGGTCTTACCGGTGCCGCGAATGCCAGTCATCACAAAGGCCTGTGCGATCCGGTCCGCGTCGAACGCGTTTTTCAGCGTACGCACCATTGCATCCTGTCCGACCAGATCGGCAAAGGTTTCCGGGCGGTATTTGCGGGCGAGAACCTGATAGGCGGTATTGGGCGTGTCGGTCATGTCTGCTCTGGCGGATTCGGTCCTGACGCCCGAGCCTAGAGCGCCGCCCCGCTGGCGTCCACCTTGCAGATGCTGGAAAATCCCTAGCCTGATTGTCGGTGACCAGACACCCAGCCCGTTATACCTGCGAAGCAGGCAACCCTTGCGCGGTCAAACTTGCTCCAACGCGCTAGGCGGCCTAAGATAGGCAGGCCGATTGGGCGGCAACCGGGTCCGCGGAAAGCTGTATCAGCACCCATCAGAGACCAAAGCGATATGCGGTTTTTTCTCTCCCCGACAAGCGGACCACCGGGGATGCTGGAGGAAAACCGATGACCGACCCCCTGAACCATCACCGCCGCCAGGCCAAGCGGCTCAAGAAAGCCTTCGCCGCGGGAGACGCAAACGCAAAGGAACGCGCGCGAGATGTGCTGGGAATATCCGATGGGCTGACGCATAGCGCAGCGCTCCACGTGATCGCGCGCGAAGCCGGGCACGAGAGCTGGCCAAAGATGAAATTCAGTCTTGAGACCGCCAACATGCAGCGCAGCGCAAGTGCCGAACAGCTAAAACTGGCACTGTTTCACGGAGCGGAGTGGCGGGTCTCCCAGTTGCTGGCGCAAACACCCGATTTGGCCGACGATGCCTTTGGATTGCTCTGTGCGCTCTATCGTGTCGACGCCGTAAAGGACTGGCTGGCGCGTGAGCCCGGCATCGTCAATCAAGCGGTACAGGGACCGCGCAGACCAATCCTGCATCTGGCGTTTTCAAGGCATTTCAAATCCCACCCCGATCTACAGCGTGACATGATCTCCGTGGCTGAAGCATTGGTCACCGCGGGCGCGGATGTGAATGACGGCTGTCCTTCAGAACCTGGAAGCCCGCATTTGCTTTCGGCTCTATACGGTGCGATTGGACATGCCAACAATATGGTGCTCGGGCAATGGCTGCTGGACCACGGTGCGGATCCGAATGATGGCGAGTCGCTCTATCACGCAACCGAATTGGGTCACCACGAAGGACTGAAGATGCTGCTGGCCGCTGGTGCTGACCCGCGCGGGACCAACGCTCTGCTCCGCGCTCTGGACTTCAACGATCATAAAGCGGTGCACCTGCTGCTCGACCATGGCGCGCAAGTCGAAGAGTTCAACGCAGACCCGGTCGGTGGAGAGGAGCCCTGGGTCATGCCGGCCCTGCATCAGGCAGCGCGGCGCATGTGCGATGGCGCGATGGTGGATCTGCTAATGGCGCATGACGCTGATCCAAATAGCCTCTACAAAGGCTATTCTGCCTATGGTTTCGCACGAGTTTACGGAAATGTGCCGCTTGCCCGCGCCATCGAAGCGACAGGGAAGGCCCTGACGCTGACGCCCGCAGAGCGGCTTCTGGCACAGGCAGCGGATGGGTCCTTGCCTGCGGGCGCGCATCTGCAACAGACGCAGCTTCCAGACGAGTATCGCACCCTGATCCGCACGATCCTGAATCTGCCTGGCAAGCTGGATCACGTGAAACGTCTGGTCGCCCTTGGGATGGACCCTGACCTGCCTGATCGCGAAGGGTTGACCGCCCTGCAAGTGGCCGGGTGGGAGGGGCTGCCCGATATGATGGCCTATCTGCTGACGCTTTCTCCAGACTTGACCCATGTGAATGGCTATGGCGGAGGGTTAGTGTCGACCATTCTGCACGGAGCCGACAACAATCCCGACCGCGCCAATCGCGACTACTCCGCCTGCCTGATGCTGGCACTTGAGGCAGGCGCGACGTTGCAACGCGACCAGATAGCGGCAAGCAGCGACCCCACGCTGACCCTGATCATGGAGGATTGGGCCGAGGGCCATCCCGAACAGATGGGTTAGTGGCTTAGGCAGCGGCACCCGGCTGTTCTGCCGGGCGCAGGCGCGCCTCGATCATGGCGCAGGGTGGTGGCGTTCCCGTTGCGGGAAATTCGCGCCCTTCCACCGTCATGATCGCATCCAGGTAGCGGTCCATCACATCCAGATCGCTGCTGTCCTCAACCCCGGCGAACATGCGTATTCGCGCGTGGTTGGCCCTGTAGCGCGCCGTGCATTCCAGCCCGCAATGACGAAGCTGCGCGCTGCCCTCAATCTCGAAATCCTCTGCCGTCACCTGGCGCGCGGATGTCATGGCAAGAGCAAGCCGATCGGCCATCATCGCCAGCGCCGGGCACGGTTTGCCGGTCTTCTGGCACAGGGTTGCTGCAAAGGTTTGGTAGTTTTTCGTCCAGATCACATCGCGCCCTCCGCGCTGGCGGAAGGGGGCCGTGTAGTCCGTGACCATGAGCAGCCATCAGACCCGCACCGGACACCCCGCCCGCGTTCGAGTTTCAGTTCCGATGGCAGGTCTCCTGACTTGCGGGTCGTCGCTTTGCCGTCCTTCCCAGCCTGTTGGCCAGTGGTTTTTCGGCATCGCTCTCCGCTTACAGTTGCGGGGGCAGTCGCGGATTTGGCCTTTGACGGGCCGCACCGTGTTCCCTTTTCATCCCAACCACAGATGTGGTGTGAGAACCATCACACAACCGCTAGCCCTTGGCACCTGAGTCTGTCAAGCGACTCTCCGCGCCTTACGCATCCCGCGGCCCATAGCTGCGTCCGACGATACCTGGGAGAGCCCGCAAGGGCGCCGAGCTTCGTCTGGCCCGCGACAATTGCCAGGCGCCATGGATCAGCATGAAGAACTCTTCGGCGACAGCCTCGGGCCGGTCGACACCAAGCCGGCTGGCATGCTGAGACGCCTCACTGATCCAACCTTCATAGAGATGCGCCGCATGATCGCGAAACGCTTCGTTATCGGGTCCTTCAAACAGAGTGCCCGAAATTGGGCAGCCGTCCCATTGCCCGGACCGGTCGAACAGGTCTGCCAGCCGATCGCACAGGTCCTGTGTTCCTGATGCGAAACTATCTGCCGGTTCGTAAGCAGCGGCGATCAATCTCAGCATCCGGTCCGACGCCCAGGTCGAGGCTGCCAGCGCCAAGTCGGGCTTACCATTCGGAAAATGGTGATAGAGCGAGCCTTTGGGTGCATTTGCCGCCGCCAGCAGCTCGTTCAGGCCAACCCCGTTATAGCCGCTACGCCGGAACAAGTCAGCGGCGGCTCGGATAAGCCGGTCCTTAGTCGGAAGGGGACGTGTTTCTTTCATCGCAGTTCAATATTGACAGGACTAGACCAATTGGTCCACACAGAAAGCGATTAGACCGTTTGGTCTAGACGCAGGAGAACGCCAATGCTTGATGCGCAGACAACTATCCTGGCCGAGAAAATCCGCTTCAGGGCCGGACCAGCAACACTGTCCGGCACGTTGTTTCTCCCGATCGGAGAGCCAGCGGCTGCTGTCGTGATAAACGGGGCCACCGGTGTGCCACAGGACTACTACCGACATTTCGCGCGTTGGCTCGCCGAAGAGCAGGGCATGGCCTGCCTTATCTACGACTATCGGGATTTCGGAGCGTCCCGCACCGGGCCCTTGGCCGCATCGCGCGTGAAGATGTCGGACTGGGCGTTGATCGACATGCCCGCCGCGCGGGATCAGATGCGCAAGCGCTTTCCGGACGCGCCCCTTTGGGTCATCGGACATTCTCTCGGAGGCATGATGATGCCGCTGCAGCAAGGGATTGAGGACATTGACCGCGTGATCTGCGTCTGTTCGGGCTTCGTGCATTATGCAGATCACCCCTGGCCTTATCAGGGCCTGGCACGGCTTTTCTGGTTTGGCCACGGGCCGCTTGCCACCCGTATCGCGGGCTACATGCCCGGCAAGCTGATCGGCTTTGGCCCAGACCTGCCATCGGGTGTTTATTGGGAGTGGCGGCGCTGGTGTACGTCGCGCGACTTCTACCTGCCCGATGCGGGCTGGACCTTACCCGAGCCGAATTGGCGACGCAGCGGCGCGGGGGTCAAATTGGTGACGCTAACTGATGACGAGGTTTGCCCTCGCGTCAGCACAGAACGACTAGCGTTGCTCTATGATGGGCGCGCCAGAATAGCGCCACTGAACCCCAGTGACTTCGGATTGGGAAAGGTTGGGCATCTGGGCGTGTTCGCGCGCGCGAACGCAGCGCTGTGGCAGGAAATCGTCGCATAGCAGCTTTTGTTAGAGCCACTCAATGTCGCCCAGAAAGATATACCCAGCACCATAAATCGTCTTTATCAGACGTGGGTTTTTGGGATCTTCGCGCAGCTTGGTGCGCAATCGTGAAATGCGAACATCCATCGCGCGGTCAAAGCTCTCGCCCGCCGCACCGCCCAGCGCCTCTTGCATCTGCGCGCGGCTGATCAACCTTTTGGGGCTTTCCAGAAACAAACGCAGCACTTCGCCCTCGGCATGAGAAAATGGTGTCTCATCGCCCTCGCTATCTTCCAGCACGTAGCGGTCGAAATGCGCGGTCCAGCCGTTGAACTGCGCCGTCTCACCAATCAGCGCAGGCGTTTTGGAGCTTCGCAATCTCGCTCGCACCCGCGCCACAACTTCAGCCGGATCAAAGGGCTTGGTGATGTAGTCATCGGCCCCCAGTTCCAGCCCGGTAACGCGGTCTTGCACCTGCGCGCGACCGGAAATGATGATCACCGCTGCGCCCTGTTCCAGCGCCAATCGATGCACCAAAGCCAGACCGTCCGTGTCAGGCAGAGACAGGTCCACCAGACAGAGATCAGGCGTTACCCGTTTCAGCGAGGCTTCGAATTCGCGGGCGCGGGCAAAGCACTGGGTGCGAAACCCGGCTTCTTCCAGCGCTTCAGTCAGAATCTGGCGGATCGCGGGTTCATCATCGAGGATGGTCACCAATGCGTCGTTCACGTCCGAGCCTCTTTGTGGATCAGTGCGGAGAGTTGATCGCTTCCGAACGGTTTGCGCAAGACCGGGGCACGGGCAATGGCCGTACGAAAGAGTGGGTCCGAGGCGGGAAGCGAGGTCATCAGAATGCACGGCAGATCGGCGGGTAGCCGTGCCATCAAATCCAGCCCCGTCGCCTCCCCCTCAAGCCGGATATCGGACAGGACCACCGATATATCATCGATATCCGCTGCCAAAGCGCAGGCCTCGTCCGCCGAACTCGCCTCGATCACCGAATGCCCCAATTCCACCAGCATGTCGCGGAAGCCTGCGCGCAGGTCTTCGTTGTCCTCGACCAGCAGGGCTAAACCCCCTGGACGATCGGGCGCGGCGCGGAAAGGAAGTCGGATTACAATGCTCGCACCCACCGGCGTATTCGACAATTGCAGATCGCCACCCGCCAGCTTGACCGTGTCATAGACCATCGGCAGGCCCAGGCCCGACCCCTCATTGCCCTTTGTCGTGAAAAACGGGTTCAATGCCCTTTTTAGAGCCTGTTCCGAAAAGCCGGGACCGGTATCCGTGACCGCCAGTTCCAGCCAAGTGTGTCCGATGCAATGGGCGCTGACGGTGATCTGACCGCTGGCGCCGCAAGCATCACGCGCATTCAGAACGAGGTTGAGCAATGCGTCCTGAACCATGCCGGGATCCAGCATCAGCTGCTGCCCCTTGGTATGATCCAGCACCGATAGCCCCACCCCGCGCGGCAGTGACGGCGTCGCCAATATCTTGAGGTCTTGCAGGACGCCCCCGATATCCACAGCCTTGGGCCGAGGCGTACGGTTGCCGGTCATGTCGGCGATCCGGTTCAGCAGCCGACCACCACGACGGGCGGTTGTCTGAGTGGCCGCCACCAACTCGGCGGCTTCTGCGGGCAGGTCCATTTTCTCCAGCTTGCTCTGCATACCAAGGATGATGGTGAGCAGGTTGGAAAAGTCATGGGCCAGTCCGCTGGTCATCTGCGCCGCCAGCGCACGCCGTCGCGATTGTTGCAGGGCGACGCGGGTCTGAGTTTCTTCGGTGATGTCCATCGATAGAATGAAGACACCACCGCTCTGATCGGGCGTAAAAGCGACCCTAATACGGCGGGAATCGTGGTTTTCGGTGAATTCAAACACGGCATTCTCGCCACTATAGGCTGCCGTCAGATAGGGCTCGATCCGCGCGTAGGCCTCCAATCCGAGCGCCTCTGAAATATGCAGACCCAGGATATCGGACGGACGCCCCGGCATCACCGCGCTCAGACGCCGGTTCGAATAGGTGTAGTGGCCGCCTGCGTCCACATGGGCGATATGGGCGGGCATCATTTCAGTGGTCAGGCGGGTCCGCGCTTCAATTTCGGTCAACTGCCGTTTGGTTTCCACCAGCGCCTTGTTGCTGGCGGCAAGTTGCCGGTTGGTCGCCGACAGCTCTTCGGCATGAGCCAGCAGTTGGTCCGACAGCTCTTCGGAACGCGCTTGCAGCAACTCCTCGACCCGCTTTGTCCGCGTAATGTCTGTGTAAACCGCCACCCAGCCGCCCTGCGGCAGCGGCGACCCCTCGATCGAGATAACCTGCCCGTTGGGCCGTTCCCGCTCCAGGTAGTGAGGCTCGAAGGCAAGCGCCTGATCGACGCGTGCCTTGACCATTTCTTCGACTTTTTCGGGGGGGCCGTATTCCCCTTTTGCTGCAATGAATCGGATCGTATCGACGAAACTGGCACCCGGCGCGACAAGATGATCAGGCAGATCGAACATCTCCTGAAACCTGCGGTTTGACAGGACCAGACGTAGATCGCTGTCATAGATCGACAGTGCCTGCGCAATCAGGTTCAGCCCTGCGGTTGTCATGCGTTTCGTACGCTGTTCGTTTTGCTCCAACGGTCGCCTCCCCGCCACAGACCTAACACCGGATCACCATCGCGCACAGAGACAATCGGGCGGTGAAGTGACGCTGTTACAATTCGTAAGATTTGGGAAAACATCAGGAAAAAGTTGACCGCGAGATTTCGCCACGTTCCTAATTGGAGCAGAATCGCAAAAAGCGATCTTTCCGGTTGACCAAGCCCAGCCGGATCGGGAGGAGAAGAGATTTGGACAACACCCTGTCGGACGCCGGAGGTCTGCAATCCCTTCCGGCTCTGCTTCACCGCAATGCGCAGACCTTTGCGTCCACCCCTGCTTATCGCGAAAAAGAATTCGGCATCTGGCAATGCTGGAGCTGGGCCGAAACCGAAGAACAGATCGAAGCTCTCGCGCTGGGTCTGATAAATCTCGGTGTGCGCGAAGGTGATTTCATTGCCATCATCGGACGCAATCGCCCCTATCTCTATTGGTCGATGGTCGCCGCGCAGTCCGTGGGCGCGATCCCCGTGCCGCTTTATCAGGACGCGGTCGCCGAAGAGATGGCCTATGTGCTCGGCCACTGCGGCGCACGGTTTGTGATCGCAGGAGATCAGGAGCAGGTCGACAAGGTCATCGAGATTCAGGATCAACTGCACCAGTTTGAGCATCTGATCTATCTCGACCCGCGCGGGATGCGGAAATACGACCATCACCAGTTGCACCAGTTCAGCCACGTGCAGGATCAGGGCCGCGCTGCCTATGACGAATGGATATCTGATCTGAACAGCCGTCGGGGCAAGCTGACCTACGACAGCACCTGTGTGATGCTCTATACATCGGGCACGACAGGCAAGCCCAAGGGCGTGGTTCTGTCGAACCGCAATGTGATCGAAAGTGCTAAAAACTCCTCCGATTTCGATGGGCTGACGAGCAACGAGGATATCCTGTCCTATCTGCCCATGGCCTGGGTCGGCGATTTCATCTTCTCCATCGGACAGGCTTATTGGTGCGGCTTTTGCGTCAATTGCCCTGAAAGCGCAGACACGATGATCACCGACCTGCGCGAGATCGGACCAACCTATTTCTTTGCACCCCCCCGCGTGTTCGAGATGCAGCTGACCAACGTGATGATCCGGATGGAAGATGCCGGAAAATTCAAGCAGCGGATGTTTCACCACTTCATGGCCCATGCGAAGAAAGTTGGCGGCCAGATACTGGACGGCAAGCCGGTCAGCTTTGGGGATCGGGTGCAATACGCGATCGGCGACACGCTGGTCTATGGCCCGCTCAAGGACACGCTGGGTCTTGGTCGGGTGCGCGTAGGGTATACGGCGGGAGAGGCGATCGGGCCTGAGATTTTCGAGTTCTACCGGTCGCTCGGGATTAACCTGAAGCAGCTTTATGGCCAGACCGAGGCCACCGTGTTCATCACCGTGCAGCCCGATGGCGAAGTGCGGCCAGACACGGTCGGCGTTCCCGCACCGGATGTCGAGATTCGCATCGATGACAGTGGCGAGATTTTCTACCGCTCTCCGGGCGTTTTCGTCGAGTATTACAACAACCCGGACTCAACTGCCTCAACCAAAGACGCCGAAGGCTGGGTCGCCACCGGTGATGCCGGGTTTTTTGAAGAAAGCTCAGGCCACCTGCGGATCATCGACCGCGCCAAGGATGTGGGCAAGATGGCGGACGGCTCGATGTTTGCGCCGAAATATGTCGAGAACAAACTGAAATTCTATCCCGATATTCTTGAGGCAGTGCTGTTCGGCAATGGCCGCGATCGCTGTGTGGCCTTCATCAACATTGATCTGACGGCGGTCGGGAACTGGGCCGAGCGCAACAACATTGCCTATGCGTCCTACCAGGAGCTGGCGGGCCATCCGCGTGTGTTAGAGACGATTCAGGAGCATGTGGAGACCGTCAACCGCTCGGTCGCAGAAGACCCGATGCTGTCGGGATGTCAGGTGCATCGCTTTGTGGTTCTGCACAAAGAGTTGGATGCAGATGACGGCGAGATGACCCGGACCCGCAAGGTGCGCCGGCGAATCGTGGAAGAAAAATTCGCCGACATCATTACGGCGCTTTATGACGGGTCGGACAGCGTGTCGACGGTCACGGAAGTGACCTATGAGGATGGCCGAAAGGGATCGATCAGCGCAACGCTTGATATCCGCGACGCAGCGGTGCTGCCGGTTGCCCAAAAGATGGCGGCAGAGTGATGGGATGTAGTTCGCCGCTCGGCCTTTGGTCATCGCCCCGCCCGCCATCCCGTATTGATTCGAATAGTGAAGGATCAGCCCATGCTTGATGCCTCGGACGGCTATGTAACCGAAGATGGCCGCAAGATCGGTGGCGTCGTTATGGAGATGCGCAACATTACCCTGCGCTTTGGCGGTGTGGTGGCAATCAAGGATATCTCCTTCGACATTCGCGAGGGTGAGATCCGGGCCATTATTGGCCCGAATGGCGCTGGCAAATCCTCGATGCTGAATGTGATCTCCGGGTTTTACATCCCGCAAGAGGGCGAAGTCTGGTTCCGGGGCTCGAAGCGCCCTCCGATGAAACCGTATGAGGTCGCGCGCCAGGGCATTGCCCGCACGTTTCAGAACATCGCTCTGTTTGAAGGCATGAGCGTGCTCGACAACGTGATGACGGGGCGGCTGAACTTCATGAAAACCAACCTATTCCAGCAGGCATTCTGGAAGGGTCGCGCTGAGGTGGAAGAGACCGAGAACCGAGCCGCAGTGGAGCGGATCATCGATTTTCTTGAGATCCAGCACATCCGCAAAACGCCGGTCGCCCGCCTGCCTTATGGTCTGAAAAAACGGGTCGAACTGGCCCGGGCCCTGGCGGCCGAGCCGAAGCTTTTGCTGTTGGATGAGCCGATGGCCGGGATGAATGTTGAAGAAAAAGAGGACATGTCCCGCTTTATCCTCGATGTGAATGACGAGTTCGGCACCACCATCGCTTTGATCGAACACGATATGGGCGTTGTGATGGATTTGAGCGACCGGGTGGTCGTGATGGATTACGGCAAGAAGATCGGTGATGGCACGCCCGACGAGGTGCGCAGCAATCAAGAGGTTATCGACGCCTATCTGGGGGTGAGCCATGACTAGCGAACTCATTCACGACGAGACGTGTTTTGATCAGGTAAAAGGTATCTTAGAGGCTGAATTCGGTGAAATTTCTGAGGAATTGCACAATAAAATGAAGTCTGTGTTTCCATGGGATCTTGTGGATCAGTTTCCCGAAAAAACTCGTGAGGCGTTTGTCGAAATTTCCGTAGTGGCGATTTCTGATGCGTATTCGAGACTAGGTTCTAAAGGTGATTTGAATAAAAACCACATTCGACTAGCGAGAACAATAATATCCAGCGATATAAAGGCGATACAAAGCTACCCAGAGAACTGGAGGAAAAAGAAAAGAAAGCTTCGAGATCGAATGACCAAGGAACACTCGATCACTATATCAAACACTTGCCCGTATTGTTCAGCTTAAATATGCCTGTCGATCTCGATAGATATTTGAGTGTCTTGAAGGCAACTTTAACCTTGGTCGCTGCTAGCTTTGCGTTTGTTTTGACAGACAGTGTAGGCGATGGAATCGGTGCCGTTTCAGATATTGTATCTTTAGTACTCGCGCTCTTACTGGCTACGAGTTTTGTTTCGGGTTCGGTTCTATTAGTTAGCTTGATGACGAATATGCGCCGAGGAATAATAATATTTAACATCTTTGAGTTCAGAGCTCATTACTTTCACATCTATTCGATGGCAGCATTCTTTATCGCGGCCTTATTCCTCTTTGTTCTCGATTTTTGGGGATTAGAGATGAACACAAAAAGTGACTCTGAAGCATGCAACCATAACTGTCCTTTGTGCTTCGATGTAACACAGTCAAGCGTTTCTTGCGGAGGTCCTCCATGACTACTCAACTCGTCTTCGCGATGGAGGTGATCCTCAACGGGCTGATGGCCGGGGTGCTCTATGCGCTGGTGGCGCTGGGCTTCGTGCTGATCTTCAAGGCCTCAGGCATTTTCAACTATGCACAGGGGGTCATGGCACTCTTTGCGGCCATGACACTGGTCGGGATCATGAACGGGCAGGTGCCGTTCAGCCATCTGATCAACGCGATTTTTGGAACGCATATCCACTATTTCGGCTGGCAGGTGCCCGCCCTGATCGCGATCTTGTTGACGATGGCCGTGATGGTGTTGCTGGCCTGGTGCGTGCAGCAATTCGTGATGCGCCATCTGGTCAATCAGGAGCCGATCATATTATTCATGGCCACCATTGGCCTGGCCTATTTCCTCGAAGGTGTGGCTGACCTGATGTGGGGGTCCGAGATCAAGTCGCTTGACGTGGGTCTTCCGCAGGGCATCAACCTGTGGATTGACGAAACCACATTCAACATTTTCGGTTACGGGTTCTTCATCGACAATCTCGATATCGTTGCGACCATCGTGGCCGCATTGCTGGTGGTCGCTCTGGTGGCGTTCAGCCAATACACCAAAGAGGGCCGTGCCATGCGCGCGGTGGCGGATGACCATCAGGCAGCGCTTTCGGTGGGCATATCGCTCAACTTCATCTGGGTCATGGTCTGGTCGGTCGCTGGCTTTGTCGCGCTGGTTGCGGGCATCATGTGGGGCACCAAATCGGGCGTGCAATTCTCACTGTCGCTGATCGCGTTGAAGGCGCTGCCGGTGCTGATGCTGGGCGGCTTTACCTCGATCCCTGGCGCGATTGTGGGTGGGTTGATCATCGGCGTGGGTGAAAAGCTCTTTGAGTTTGCCATCGGGCCGCTGGTCGGTGGTGCCACCGAAAACTGGTTTGCCTATGTGCTTGCGCTGGTCTTCCTTGTCTTCCGCCCGCAAGGCCTGTTTGGCGAGAAGATCATTGAGAGGGTCTGACGATGACGCATAAGTCCCGCATCGGGGTGATCTGCATCGACTGCAAGACCGATGACCTGTCGGAGGCCACCGGCTTCTGGTCAGCAATGCTTGGCAAAGATGCCGAGTTAGATGAACGCGGCAAATATGCCTCCTTCGATGGGCACAAAGGCTATCCGAAGGTGCTGTTGCAGGCGGTTGATCACGCGCCGCGCGTGCATCTGGACATCGAAACCGACGATCTTGAGGCGGAATGCGCGCGCCTCACATCGCTGGGCGCAACCGAGATCGAGCGGGTGCGGACTTGGATCGTGATGGAAGCCCCAACGGGACACAGATTCTGCTTGGTGAACCCGCAAAGCGAGGACTGGCCGGGAGAGGCCGGTACGTTCAACGGAGGCGACACGTGAGAAAGCTGATCGCCATCATCAACGTGATCGCGTGGTCCGGTTTCTGGGCCTTTGGCTATATCGCGGTCACCTCGGACGATCTGAGCAATGGTCAACTTGTGATCGCTGCGCTGCTCGCCTTTGCAGGTTTGGTGACTGGTATCGCCGCCTACGTGAAACTTGCGCGCGCCTCAGAGGCGAGCGGCTACGCGAAACGGACCAACCAACTGGACGCTACTACCCGCAATCGGGCGCAACAGGAATGGGGAAACTAAGACATGTTCTATCGCGAAGCTGGCGATTTCAAAATCTCCTACAGTCAGGACAGCCAGACCTTTCCCATCCGCTTTGACCGCTATCGCTACTATGTGGTGCTGGCTGTGGCCTTTGGCGTTGTGCCTTTCCTGATCAACGATTACTGGGCAAACGCGATCCTGCTGCCCTTTCTGATCTATGCGATCGCCGCGATCGGGCTGAACATCCTGACAGGGTATTGCGGGCAGGTCAGCCTGGGCACCGGCGGGTTCATGGCTGTGGGGGCCTATGCCTGTTACAAGCTGATGACTGCCTTTCCAGATGTCAGCATGTTCATCCACGTGATCCTCGCGGGCGGCATCACGGCGCTGGTCGGTGTATTGTTTGGCCTACCTTCCCTGCGGATCAAGGGGTTCTATCTGGCGGTGGCCACGTTGGCGGCGCAGTTCTTCTTGGTTTGGCTCTTCAACCGTGTGCCGTGGTTCTACAACTATTCCGCCTCAGGCCAGATCAATGCGCCCGAGCGGGATGTGTTCGGCATCATCATCACCGGTCCCAATGCCCCGGCCTGGGCCACCTACATGTTCTGCCTGATCTTTGTGACCATCTGTGCGCTGATCGCCCGGAACCTGACGCGCGGCACGGTCGGGCGCACATGGATGGCGATCCGGGACATGGATATTGCGGCTGAGATCATCGGGGTGAACCCGCTCAAGGCCAAGCTGACCGCCTTCGCCGTCAGTTCCTTCTTTGTCGGCGTCTCAGGCGCGCTGTTCTTTGCGATCTATCTGGGCGCGGTCGAGGTGGGCGAGGTCTTTGGTATCCAGAAGTCGTTCCTCGTACTCTTTATGGTCATTATCGGTGGTTTAGGCTCTATATTCGGGTCTTTTGCCGGGGCGGCCTTCCTAGTGTTGCTGCCCGTGGTGTTGAAAGTCGTGGGCGCGGACATGCTGGGCTGGCCCACCGATATCGTGGCGCATCTGCAATTGGTGATCGTCGGCGCGCTGATCATCATGTTCCTGATCCTTGAGCCGCATGGGCTGGCTCAGCTTTGGCGCGTTGCGAAAGAAAAACTGCGGCTATGGCCGTTCCCGCACTGAAACGATGACCGGGCGCGAACCCGGTCCAACGGACGGCCCCGACCGGAACCGGGGCGCAGAAACATCGGAAAACACCAGGGAGGAAACCAACCGATGAAAACCAAACTCACCACACTGGCGCTGGGCGCCCTCATGGCCGCCGGACCGGCCATGGCGGACCTTGTCTTTCCGTCGCTCAGCTATCGTACCGGACCCTACGCTGCGGGGGGCATCCCCTTTGCCGACGGGTATGCCGACTATTTCACCCTGCTAAACGAACGCGATGGCGGCATTGGCGGTGTCATGACCCGCGTTCCTGAATGTGAAACCGGCTATAACACCGAAAAGGGCGTGGAATGTTATGAGGCGACCAAAGGTGAGGGTGCTTTGGTGTATCAGCCACTGTCCACCGGCATCACCTACCAATTGATCCCAAAGGCCACTGCTGATGACATTCCGATCCACTCCATGGGTTATGGCCGGACCTCGGCCAAGAACGGCGACGTGTTCAGCCATGTCTTTAACTACCCCGCCAACTATTGGGACGGCGCATCCGGGGCAGTGAACTATCTGCTGGACGAGAATGGCGGTGACTTGAGCGGTAAGAAAATCGCACTGGTCTATCACAACTCCGCCTACGGCAAAGAGCCGATCCGCACGCTGGAAGAGCTATCCAAAAAACACGGTTTCGAACTGGTTGCGCTGCCGGTGGATCACCCTGGTCAGGAGCAGAAATCACAATGGCTGCAGATCCGCCGCGACAAGCCCGACTATGTGCTGATGTGGGGCTGGGGCGTGATGAATCAGGTCGCGGTTCAAGAGGCCGCCAATATCCGCTTCCCGATGGAAAACTTCATCGGCGTCTGGTGGTCGGGTTCGGAAAATGACGTGCTACCCGCAGGCGATGCGGCGAACGGTTACAAGGCGTTGACCTTCCACAATGTGGGGACCGAGTTCCCGCTTTTCGACGACATCCAAAAATACGTGGTCGATGCCGGAAAGGCTGCGGGTGCGGGTGATCAGGTTGGCACGGTTCTCTATAACCGGGGACTCTATGCCGCGATGCTGGCGGCCGAAGCCGCCAGGAAAGCGCAGGAAATCCACGGTACTGCTGACATAACGCCGGGCCAGATGCGCGACGGCATGGAAGCGCTGGAAATGTCCGAGGCGAAGATGGCTGAACTGGGTCTGCCGAATTTCGGGCCGACCTTCTCGGTCAGTTGCGCCAACCACGGCGGTGATGCGCTGGTGGGCGTGACACAGTGGGATGCCGCGAACAAAACCTGGGCGCTGATTTCCGAATTCAAGGCAACCGATGGTGATGTGATCGGGCCGCTTATTACGGAAGATTCGAGTGCCTATGCAGGCGAAAACAACATCTCGCCGAATTGCTAACCCAACCGGTGCGGCGGTCCGCCGCCGCACCATTCGACCGACTTTGGACCCGAAATACCGCGTGAGGACGCTCTGATGCTGGATACAGCGAAACAGACCGATGTGCAGACCGAGACCCTGCTGGAGGTCAACAATATCGAAGTGATCTACAATCACGTGATCCTCGTGCTGAAGGGGGTCAGCCTGAACGTTCCCAAAGGTGGGATTACTGCGCTGCTGGGCGGAAATGGCGCAGGCAAGACCACCACACTCAAGGCGATATCAAACTTGCTGCATTCAGAGCGCGGAGAGGTCACAAAAGGCACGATCAAGTATCGCGGCAACCCCGTGCACGAGTCTGACCCTTCTGATCTGGTGCGGCGCGGCGTTATCCAGGTGATGGAGGGTCGCCACTGTTTCGAACATCTGACGGTCGAGGAAAACCTTTTGACCGGCTACTACACACGCAAATCCGGCAAAGCGCAGATGATGCAGGATCTGGAGCTGGTCTATACCTACTTTCCGCGCCTCAAGGAACGCCGCAAAAGCCAGGCGGGTTATACGTCGGGCGGCGAGCAGCAGATGGTGGCCATTGGCCGCGCGCTGATGTCGAAGCCAGAAACCATCCTACTGGACGAACCATCGATGGGACTGGCGCCACAGTTGGTCGAAGAGATTTTCGGCATCGTGAAGGACCTCAACGAGAAGGAAGGCGTCTCGTTCCTACTGGCCGAGCAGAACACAAATGTGGCTCTACGCTTTGCCCACTACGGCTATATTCTGGAATCCGGTCGGGTGGTGATGGACGGCCCGGCAGCAGAGCTGCGCGAAAACCCCGACGTCAAGGAATTCTATCTCGGCATGTCCGAGGAAGGGCGCAAGAGCTTTCGCGATGTGCGCTCATACCGCCGCCGTAAAAGGTGGCTGAGCTGATGAGGGATCAGACCATGACTCATTTTGACGACCTGGAAACCCGCTCAGCTGACCAACGCGCCGCCGATCTGGCGCAAGCGTTGCCGCAGCAGATCGCCCATGCACAAAACGCACCGGGTTATGCGACACTGCTTGCGGATATTGATGCCGTGGCGATTACCTCGATGGAGGCTTTGGCAACCCTGCCGGTTCTGCGCAAATCCGATCTGACACAAGCCCAGGCGGCTAAACGCCCCTTTGGCGGCTTTACCGTCAAACCTGCTAGTGGTTTTCATCACATCTTCCAGTCGCCCGGCCCGGTTTACGAACCCGGAGGCACCGGGCACGACTGGTGGCGGATGGGGCGGTTCCTGCATGCTCTGGGGATTGGCCAGGGCGATATCGTGCAGAACTGCTTTGGCTATCACCTGACGCCCGCGGGCATGATCTTTGAGAATGGCGCCCGCGCGGTTGGCGCGGCGGTCCTGCCCGCAGGAACCGGCCAGACCGAGCTGCAGGTGACCGCCGCACGTGATGTTGGTTGCACGGGCTATGCAGGCACGCCGGACTACCTGAAAATCATCCTCGACAAAGCGGATGAGATGGGCGTCGCGCTCAAACTTACCAAGGCCGCCGTTGGCGGCGGGGCACTGTTCCCAAGTCTGCGGCAGGAATATCAGGATCGCGGTATCACCTGTCTGCAATGCTACGCCACTGCCGATCTGGGCAATATCGCTTATGAAAGCGCCGCGATGGAGGGGATGATCATCGACGAGCATGTGATCGTCGAGATCGTAACGCCGGGCACAGGTACCCCCGTTTCCCCCGGCGAGGTGGGCGAGGTTGTGGTGACAACGCTGAACCCTGACTACCCGCTGGTCCGTTTCGCGACAGGCGACCTGAGCGCGATCCTGCCGGGCACCAGCCCCTGCGGCCGCACTAATCTGCGCATCAAGGGCTGGATGGGACGTGCCGACCAGACCACCAAGATCAAGGGCATGTTTGTCCGACCCGAGCAGGTGGCGGCACTGGTCGACAAGCATGACGAGATCGTAAAGGCCCGCGTAATCGCTGCGCGGCAGGGCGAGATGGACGTCATGACGGTGCAGATCGAGAGCGCCGGCGGTGATGACAACGCCTATGCGCGATCGGTGGCTGAGGTGTTGAAACTCAAAGGGGCCATCGAGGTAGTTGCCCCCGGCTCGCTGCCCCGCGACGGGTTGGTGATCGAAGATCAGCGCAGCTACGACTGAGCATTCGCTCTGGAGTTTTGCGCGGATTTGACCAATAGAAGCGGGGCGTTTTCTAAAAACGCCCCGCCTTTTTGTTGATCGGACCGCATGGCAGACGTCGAATACTCAGAAGATGGCACAAAGCACCGCAACACGCGGGGCACACGGATTCTGGGTGTCCTGTCACTCGGCATCGCCGTGGCCTGCCTGTTGCCGATGCTTGCGGTTCTGCTTGCAGCCCTTACTGGCGGAACCGACACGGTCGCGCATCTGGCCGAAACGGTGCTGCCGCGTTATCTGATGACAACCGTGCTGCTAGTGGTTCTGGTGGCAGCAGGCACCTTCTGCCTCGGCGTGGGTGCTGCATGGCTGGTTACCATGACCCGATTTCCCGGTGTGCGTCTGCTGGAAATCGCGCTGGTGCTGCCGCTGGCCTTCCCAGCCTATGTGCTGGCCTATGCCTATACGTTCATTCTGGATCATCCCGGCATCGTGCAGACCACGCTCAGACAGGTGACGGGATGGGGGCCGCGCGATTATTGGTTCCCGGAAATCCGCTCGACCGAGGGGGCGGCGGTCATGCTCATCCTCGTACTTTACCCCTATGTCTACCTGCTAGCGCGCGCTGCCTTCCTGCAGCAAAGCGCGACCGCCTTTTTGGCTGCCCGCGCGCTGGGGTCGAGCCCGTGGCGAGCCTTCTATCGCGTCTCGCTGCCCATGGCGCGGCCTGCCATCGCAGGGGGAGTACTGCTGGCAGTGATGGAAACCATCGCCGATTTCGGGACGGTGTCCTATTTCGGGGTGCAGACATTCGCCACCGGCATCTACACAAGCTGGTTTTCGATGGGGGATCGGGCAGCAGCGGCGCAACTGGCCCTGTGCCTGCTAAGTTTTGCATTGCTTCTGGCCGTCGGCGAACAGATACAGCGAGGCAAGTCGAAATTCTACCAGACCGGTCAGCGTCAGACAGCGCGACCGGCGGCGCAATTGTCCGGCGGCAAGGCCGTGTTCGCCTTTCTGCTTTGTGCAGTGCCGGTGGTTTTCGGGTTTCTGTTGCCGGTAGCCATTCTGGTCGAAATGGGGTTGGAGTCAGAGCAGAACCTGCTGTCCCGACGCTATATCGACTTCGTTCGAAATTCGCTGACTTTGGCTGGCGCCGCGGCGTTGATCACTGTCGCCGCCGCCACCTGCATCGGGTTTTATAAGAGGGTCAAGCCTGGACGGCAAAGCGCCAGTGCCGCCTATTTGGCGCGGCTGGGCTATGCTGTGCCGGGCGGGGTTATTGCAGTTGGCCTATTGGTACCATTCGCGGCCTTCGACAATGCGCTGGATGCCTGGATGCGGGCCACGTTCGATATCTCGACCGGGCTGCTCTTTACCGGATCAATCTGGCTGTTGGTTGCAGCCTACATGGTGCGGTTTCTGGCTGCCGCACTGAGCGCCTATGAGGGCGGTCAGAGCATGGTGCATTCGAACATGGACGCAGCAGCTCGCTCGCTGGGGCAATCGCCGCTGGGCACGCTGCGCCGAGTGCATCTGCCGATCCTCACACCGTCACTGCTGACCGCCCTACTGATCGTCTTTGTGGACGTGATGAAAGAGCTGCCCGCGACGCTCATCATGCGCCCGTTCAACTTCGATACGCTGGCGGTGCAGGCCTATCGGCTGGCCTCGGACGAACGTCTGGAGGGCGCGGCGGTGCCGTCGCTGGTTATCGTGGCAGTTGGGCTGTTGCCGGTGATCCTGATCTGTCGGCAAGTCGGACGCAGATAAAGCTCAATCCGGTATCAGGTCATTGGTCGCGTAGGCCAGCGCCGAATCCGTGATCGAGCGGTCCCGTGTTCCAAAAAGCAGCGTGCCCTCACCGTTCAGCAGGGTTGCACGGCGATGCACATCGAATTCCTGCCCGTCCGACGTCAGCACCGAACTGCCCGACGAACTGTGATCCGTATATTCAAGCTGTGCACCCCTGAGTTCCAGCTTGCCATGTTGGCGCGAGATCCAGCCGTGCGGCAGAGTAACATCACAGTCCTCAGAACGACCGATTGTCAGGCTTTCGCCTTCGCTGATCGACCAAGTCTGGCCATTGGCGGCGATCTCGGCGCTCTCAGTCCTCCGTCCCATTTGCGGTCCGGTGGCACCAAACACGACGGTCTGGGTGGAAATCTGGCTGGCCATATAGGAATAGACCCGCGTCGCCTCCTTCTTGCCTTTCAGCTTGATCCCGCCCATCGACACGAAATGCGCATGATATGTAGGTGAGAGTTTGTCATAGGCCTCATCACCGATCAGCAATTCACCTGCCTTTGACAGTGAAGCCAGCCGCGCCGAGGTGTTTACCGCATCGCCGTAGATATCATTGTCCATGCTCAGGATTTCACCGAAAAACAGCCCCGCATGTACCGACATGCCGTGCGCCCAGTCCTCTTCCACCATTTCCTTGGCGGCCAGGAAAGCCTGATCGGGATGGGCGAAGAAGCTGAGCGTATCGTCCCCCTGCGACTTCACGCAGTTGCCCTGATGCGCTTCGATAATGGCACGCATCCGCGCCAGAACCAGGCTGATCTGTTCCAGAGCTTCGCGCTGGGAAACGCTCTCATACAGCTTGGTGCTGCCTGTGATGTCGGAAATCAGAACACACGCCTTCGCCATGACAGTTCAATATCGGACGACCCGACGCTCCAGTTTGCTGATGCTGTGGTGACACTATCAGGCTTTCCTGCCGGCGAGCAATGTTGCAACGGGCCTTTCCAAAAAAGAAAGGCGCGGGCCAAGGGCCCGCGCCGTCAGCATCCCGGAGGAGGGATTTAGTTCCAGCCAACCTCGTTGAAGATTTTCTGCGCTTCGGGAATGTTTTTGGCGACGGCAGACAGGTCCACTTCGTCAGCTTTGAAGTCACCCAGTTTCTGAACCGATTCGGCAAGCGCGACGCCATTGACGGCGGGGAATTCGTCATTGCCAGCCGAGAAGTACTGCTGGGCCTGATCGCTTGCCAGATATTCCAGGAACAGAACCGCGTTGTCCTTGTTCGGTGCGTGCGCCGCAACGCCGCCACCCGACAGGTTCATGTGGGCACCCTCGGCCTCTTGCGCCGGGAAGACCCAGCCGATCATTTCAATCTCAGGGGTCAGACCCTTGACGTCTTTCCGCAGCGCGCGGGCGAAGTAATAGGTGTTGGCAACAGCGATGTCGCACTCGCCCGAAACGATCCCGCGCAGCTGGTCGGTATCGCCGCCCTGCGGTTCGCGCGCGAAGTTGTCAACCATGCCCTGCGCCCAGCCTTTCGCAGCCTCTTCGCCGTGGTTTTCGATCACGGCCGACAGCAAGGTCTGGCTGTAGACATTCGAAGACGAGCGGTGGCAAACCATGCCCTTGTATTCCGGCTTGGCCAGATCGACATAGGTCACCGGCGGGTTGGCCACATCGTTCTTGTCGAAAAAGATGATCCTGGCACGCTGAGAGAAACCGTACCACTGGTTGTCGCTGTCTTGCAGGTTCGAAGGAATGCGCTCTTCCAGAACGGCGCTGTCGATGGATTGCAGGACGCCTGCATCCTTGGCCCGCTCCAGACGCGAAGTGTCGACGGTCAGCAGAATATCGGCGGGAGAGTTGGCGCCCTCGGCCTTCATCCGCTCGATCAGTTCATCAGCCTTGCCTTCAATCCGGTTGATCTTGATGCCGGTAGCCTCTTCGAAATCAGTGTAGAGACGCTCGTCGGTGTCGTAGTGGCGCGATGAGTAGAGGTTCAGTTCGCCCTCGGCCGCAGCGGCAGAGGTCAGCGCCGCAACCAGCGCGGCGGCAATGGCGGATGAAGATTTCAGCATGATGTGTCCCAACATTGAAAATGGTGGCGGGCTATAACCCGACTGATTTGGTCAATTAAACGATTCTGAGTGAGATGCAAGGAATTCCGACAAAATCAGTCAGTCATGCCGCCACTGTCACCCAGCGGCAAATTCGGCGGATAGGCACGCGCGTGCAAATACTCGAAGCTGCAGGCTGACCACTTACAAAACTTGGTCTCAGGTTAAGAACGTCCGGTTAGCGCCCTGAGCCGGAGCAACACGAGTAGTGCTGGCGTCTCAACAATGTCACACCCAAGGCCCACAAACCGCCATCCGACCAAAATCGCCAGGTGATTGAGCCGTTCGGTGCGATTTCTGTTAAGCTGCTGCTGAGGTAGGCAGTCAGGAGACAATTCCATTGATCTTGAATTCACTTTGCCACGCCGCCGTCGCTGCGACTCTGGGAGTTTTGGCGATAACGGCTCCGAGTCAGGCATCTGCGCTCTCGTCCGCCATCCCCGCCTGGCTGCAAAAACACGTCGGTACAGGGCACGGCCAGATCGCTCCCATCGTGCTTGAGAGGGCACGCGCCTTGCACCAAGACAAGGTTCGAAAAGGTGCTGTCAGAAATCCTTGCTATCTTGCAATGGATGCAACGCGCCCGAGTACTTTGTCAGACGGAAGTGCCAACAAGCGCTTTTACGTAATCTGCGAGGCAACAAAATCTTTCAAAGCCATGTCTTCGGGATACGGCAACGGGCGCAAATTGCGACGCGCCAACTTTTCCAACGGTCGGCAATGTGCGCGAAACTTCAGCAACGCCGAGGGATCAAAACTGACGGCTGGCGGCTCCTACATCACCGCCGAAACACGCACATCGTTCAAGGGTTACTATAGTGCTTCAGGGGTGGCGAAGCCGTATCACCGAACTTTCCTCCTCTTTGACGGGGAAGGTGAGACAAGCAACGCGCGAGAAAGGGCAATCGGCGGGCATCGGGCCATGTTCTTGAAATGGCAATGCCGCCTCAAGAACCCCAAAAGCCGTTATGCCGACGACGAAGGATATGTGCCCTATGGAAGACTCGTTGACTATACCTCAGGTCGCAGCAACGGCTGCACGACCTGGTCGCGATCTGCCTCCAAAGAGATTCTTGCATTAGTCGAGAAGAAGCCAACGACACTTTATATTTATCCGGAGTCGCGGGACATCAACGCGGTTGCGAGCTCCGTTAAGCGCGGTCAATCTCCTGCCAAAGCCGGGCTCTACTGGAACGCAGCTTGCCTGAGGTCAATCGGAACTCCAAAATTTTGGCCAAAGCAAACTCTTCAACCAATCATTAATGAGTGGCGGCAATCCCTTCCAAAACAGCCGGACCTAAAGTTGCCTATTTGTAAGTAGATATCCAAGAGAACTGCGTTGGCATGTATATCTGCAAACGACCGCCAGGTCCCGCGTACCCGACATAGCGCTCTATCAACAAAAAAACCGCGCTCGAAGGCGCGGTTTTTCATAAACAACGTGCAGTTCTCAGCCCTGGCGCGCTTTGAACTTGCGCTGCGTCTTGTTGATCACGTAGACGCGGCCTTTGCGACGCACAACCCGGCAATCACGGTGCCGGTTCTTGAGCGAGCGGAGCGAGTTCTTGACCTTCATGGTCTGTCTCCAATCTGCGGCGCCTTCATCAAGGACGTGGCCAGCGCCTGGGTTAGCGGGTGCCCCGGAAGCCCGGAACAGTGAAACGATGGTGGGCGGTACAAGGATCGAACTTGTGACCCCTTCGATGTCAACGAAGTGCTCTACCGCTGAGCTAACCGCCCACGAACCTTTGCGAACCCTGCCCCATAACGAAATGGGGCGCGGAACCCCGCGCCGGTAGCGGGGTCTATAAAAGGAGTCGTCGGGGGGATCAAGGGCTTTTGAAAGAACTCTTTTACGGTTTATGTATTCCGTAACGAGGAGCGCCGATGCACGACACAGCATATTATCTTTCCGAGCCAGAATTCCGCTCGTCTTGCGTGGTATTTGCGTCCCCGCATAGTGGCAATGACTATTTCCCGGAGTTTCTGAGGCAGTCGGTGCTGGACCGCCACACGATTCGGTCATCCGAGGATGCCTATGTTGATCTTCTCTTCGATACGGCTCCGGAACTTGGTGCGCCGTTCCTTAGGGCGTCAGCGCCACGCGCGTTCATAGACCTCAATCGCGGTGTGGACGAGTTGGACCCCGCCGTGATCGAGGGCGCGGTCCGCCAAGGCCACAATCCGCGCGTCAGTTCAGGACTTGGGGTCATCCCCCGTGTCGTTGCAAATGGCCGGGCAATCTATTCGGGAAAACTCAGCTATCAAGAGGCGCAGCGCCGGATCGAATGTCACTGGCGTCCTTACCACGCGCGCTTGCAGATGCTGATGGAGGAATCGCGTGCCCGATTTGGACAAGCCGTTCTGATCGATTGTCACTCGATGCCGCATGAGGCACTGGACGGTATCGCCCGGCGGGGACAGCCGAGACCCGAGATCGTTCTGGGCGACCGATTCGGCGCGTCGGCTGGCAGCCACATTGTCGATCAGGTCGAAGCGGCGTTCACCGCCGCCGGGCTAACGGTATCACGCAACACGCCCTTTGCAGGTGCGTATGTCGCGCAGACCTATGGCCGTCCGTCGCGTCAGCAACATGCCATACAGGTCGAGATCGACCGCTCACTTTACATGGACGAGGCGCGCATTCGCCCCAACATTCGTTTTGCCGCATTTCGGCGCACCCTGCGCAACGTGATAGCGAACATCGCCGCCATAGGAAACGAAAGGTCAAGTCTGGCTGCGGAATGATCCGGGCTGCGCGGCTTTGACCGATGCCTGGTTCCGGCCTAACCTGACCTAAAGTCAGGGGGGCAATGTTGAAATCCCGACAGACAGTGAGCCGTACGCCAACACCCGCCGCAGCAGATGGCGCCGCGGTGAGCGTACGCACGGGCACGTCTCCGGGTGGGGCCGCAACTATTGCCGCATTTGCGTCACTTCTGACCTGCTATGTCGGGGTGGCGCTAGAAGCGCTGTTCGGAATCGAAGGCATGGCATTCAACCCGCATCTGCAAGCGGTACTCATGTGGACGCTTGCCATTGTCGCCACAGCCTTTGTGTTCAAGGATCGTGAACGGCATGGCAGCGCCCTGCCGCTTCTCATCGCGGGTCTTGCCGATGTCGTCCTGATCGCGACGCTATATTATTACTATGACCACCGGTTCGAGGCGCTGGCATATGTTCTTCTCATCATCGCCACGCTGATGAACCAAAACCTCCTGCTGCGCGTACTCAACCGCAAGGTCCAATCCCAGACCACCGAGATTTCCGAGTTGAATGAGCAGCTGGCGAACAAGGTCGAACGGCAAGCCGGTCAGATCGGTCGCCTCGAACGCCTCAAGGGGTTTCTGGCCCCACATATCGCGCAGGCGGTAGTTGAGGGCGGACATGAGGATCTGTTGCAGACCCACCGACGATATATTGCTTGTCTGTTCTGCGACATTCGAAATTTCACCGCTCTCTCCGAGGCACTGGACCCCGAAGATGTCATCGACATCTTGCAACAATACCACGACCGCAGCGGTACATTGGCTGCAGCGAGCGGCGGCACGATCGGGTTTCGGTCCGGCGATGGATTGATGATTTATTTCAACGATCCGCTTCCTTGCGATGCGCCGGTGCGTGACGCGGTGACGTTGGCGCTGGATATCCGGGCCAGCTTTGCCGAGATTTGCGCACCCTGGCGGCGGATGGGTCATGCGGTAGGAATCGGCCTGGGCATTTCCAGTGGTCACGCCACCATGGGGTTGGTTGGCCGTGAGGGGCGCGCCGACTACACAGCCGTTGGCGGCGTGGTGAACATCGCCTCGCGCCTTTGTGACGCCGCAGCGCAGGATGAGATTCTGATCAGCCAGCGCGCCTTTCTGGATGTTGAGGATCATCTGTCAGTGGAACCGGTGGGAAGCCTGACGCTGAAAGGGATTGCCAATCCGGTCGAAGCCTACCGCGTGCTCGCCCCCAACAACTCGGAGGAGGAGCAGCCTAGCGCAAGGCGCGACCCTTGACGATCGCATCCGAACCGAACCGTCGGCGAATGTCATCGGTCGCCCGCTCGGCACCTGACCTTTGGGCAGCGCCCGGGTCCAGCAGATCACCGGATTTGTCGGCCTCATCTTCCGGGCACAAATCCGACAATCCGCAGCCCAGCAGCCTGTAAGGACCACGATCCCCAAGTTGGTCAAAAAGCGCCCGTGCCTGCCGATAGATCGTATCCGCCATCTGGGTGGCATCTCTGAGCGACACGCGGCGGGTCAGAATCTTGTGGTTCGATTGCTTGAGCTTCAGCGTTACCACGCGCCCCGCCAGACCGCGTGCCTTCGCACGGCCCGAAACCTTTTCAGCCATTCGCCACAGATGCCCGTCCAGCACATCTGGATTGGCGGTGTCTTCAAAAAACGTGGTCTCATTGCTGATCGACTTGATCGGATCATGCGCCGAGACCCGGCGCTTGTCCTGCCCGCGCGCCAGGTGCCACAGCCGGTAGCCCATCGACCCGAACCGCGCGGTCAACGCCTCCTGCTCCCAGCGGAGAAGGTCGGCAAAGGTGCGGATACCAGCCTTTTCCAGCGACTCCTGACCGGCCGGGCCAATCCCCCAAATCAGGCGAACCGGCTTGTCACGCAGAAACGACGCCGTCTCCGCCTTGCCAATAACTGAAAACCCACGCGGTTTGTCGAGGTCCGACGCCACTTTGGCGAGAAACTTATTGTGGCTCAGCCCGATCGATCCAGTCAGACCCAGCTCATCCTTCATTCGTTTCACCAGACGCGACAGCATCACGGCAGGCGGTGCGCCATGCAAACGCTCGGTGCCGCTCAGATCCATGAACGCCTCGTCCAGCGACAACGGTTCGACCACGGGGGTTAGTTCATCCATCATCGCGCGAATCTGCTTCGAGGCCTCGGCATAGACAGACATACGGGGCTTGATCGCCACCGCGTCAGGGCAGAGCGCCAGCGCCTTGAACATCGGCATGGCCGAACGGACACCACGAATGCGCGCCACGTAACAGGCGGTTGAAACCACACCACGTTTGCCGCCACCGATAATCACTGGCTTATCGGCGAGTTCCGGATTGTCGCGCTTTTCGACCGAAGCGTAGAACGCGTCGCAGTCCATATGCGCAATAGTCAGATCAAAAAGTTCGGGATGTGTCTTTACCCGCGGGCTGCCGCAATGCGGGCAGCGGCCGGGTCTTTCCAGTATGGAAAGGCAATCTCGGCACAGTGCAGGGGTGGGCGCAGACATGGGCGCAACCTACTCTTGTCCACGTAGTAGTGGAAGATGTTGGCGAGCGCCTTTTCGTATGTAAAGTGGGCGCAATAGAATAATCGGTATCACGCAATGTCCAAGTTTCGCGGTGCAAAACTGGCCCTATTTCTGGGCCAGGATCTGGTTGTCATCCTACGCGACGACTACTCCCACATCCCCTATCCGGGATGCTGGGACTTCCCGGGTGGCGGCAGGGAAGGAAACGAAACGCCCGAGGCGTGCGTGCTGCGGGAAACGCGCGAGGAAGTAAACTTGACCCTCTCGGCAAGTGATCTGATCTGGTCACGCCGATACGGCACCAATTGGTTCTTTGTCGCACGGCAGCGTGAAAACCGGATTAAGGATATACGCTTGGGGGATGAGGGGCAAGGTTGGCGCATGATGAGCCCGGAGACCTATCTGTCGCATCCCCGCGGCATATCCTTGTTCAAAACACGTCTGCGCGACTATCTGACGGAAACAAGAGCCCTGAACTCTGCTTCACCGCTTTGACATCCCCCACAAGAAAGACCCCCCGCTAAGCTGGCGGGGGGAGGTAACGAACCACAGGAAGATAAAGGTCCGTTGGGGAGTGTCTCAAGCTGAGAGTCGCGCAGAATGTCGAAAACCCCAAGCGGAAACTTGCAGGTCGTGCAATTACGCCTCGGAAATGTGCCTTTCCGGGCACATCATACTTAAGTGGGAATGGGCTCAGCGATTGGGCGTTTGTGCCTGCGGGCTGTTGAGTTCAGACAGGATATCCAGCGCTGCCTTTTGCGGGTTTTCCGCCTGCCAGACCGGTCGGCCCACCACGATATGATCGGCCCCGCCGGCCACAGCATTAGCAGGGGTCGCAACCCGTTTCTGATCACCCAGATCGGCGCCCGCGGGACGTACACCCGGGGTTACGATCAGGCGCCCTTCGGCCTCGGGTAACGCGCGGATCAATCCCGCCTCCTGCGGCGAAGCAATGACACCATCCGCACCCGCTGCAAACGCGTTTGCGGCACGTTCAACAACCATATCCCCGACCTCGCCGGGTTTCAGCAGCGCGCCATTTAGGTCGTTGCGGTCCAGCGAAGTCAGGATCGTGACTGCGAGGATTTTCAGGTCCTTTCCCGCCGCACCCTCCTTGGCGGCACGCACCACGTAGGGGTCGCCATGTACGGTCAGGAAATCCAAATCGAACTGCGCCAGCCCGCGGACGGCGTTTTCGACCGTGGCACCGATATCGAACAGTTTCATGTCCAAAAAGATGCGCTTGCCGTGCTCCTGCTTCAGTTCGTTGGCCAAAGCCAGCCCGCCGCCGGTCAACATGCCCAGCCCAATCTTGTAGAACGACACGGCATCCCCGATCTGCTCGGCCAGTTTCAGCCCCGCAAGTGCATCGGGGACATCAAGGGCGACAATCAGGCGGTCATCGGACATGCAAAACCTCTGGATTTAAGACATTGCGCCTAGCTAACCGCCGCGCGATGCAATGTCCACCAAGCCCCGCATCCGCAACCCCCTTGCAAGGGCCGGGAATTGCGCTGGACCCTCTTGCGGTTGCAGCCCAGTATTCCCAAATATTGGGCAAGGCCCGAACCGTAGCGTGCCGCCCAGCGGGCGCTGATCGAACCGGGCGCTTTGAAAGGAGAACAATATGGACTTGAACAAGTTCACCGAGCGGGCACGAGGCTTCGTGCAGGCCGCTCAGACAATTGCTATTCGCGAAGGTCACCAGAGGCTGACGCCCGAGCATATCCTTAAGGCTTTGATGGACGACGATCAGGGGCTTGCCAGCAACCTGATCACCCGCTCTGGCGGAAATCCCAGTCGCGTGGCCGAGGCGCTGGAGGTCAGCCTGTCGAAGCAGCCCAAGGTCAGCGGCGATGCTGCGCAGGTGTATCTGGACGGACAGACGGGCAAGGTGCTGGCCGAGGCCGAAAAGATCGCCCAGAAAGCAGGTGACAGCTTTGTGCCGGTTGAGCGGGTGCTGATGGCGCTTTGCATGGTGAAATCCAAAGCCAAGGATGCTTTGGAGGCCGGGAACGTTTCGGCGCAGGCGCTGAACGAGGCGATCAATGACATTCGTAAGGGCCGTACTGCTGACACCGCGTCAGCGGAAGAGGGCTATGACGCGTTGAAGAAATACGCGCGCGACCTGACGGAGGCCGCCGCCGAGGGCAAAATCGACCCTATCATTGGGCGAGATGAGGAAATCCGCCGCTCGATGCAGGTTCTGTCGCGTCGGACCAAAAACAACCCTGTTCTGATCGGGGAACCCGGGGTGGGCAAAACCGCCATCGCCGAGGGCATGGCCCTGCGCATCATCAACGGGGACGTGCCGGAATCGCTAAAAGATAAAAAGCTGCTCGCACTCGACATGGGTGCGCTGATCGCCGGCGCGAAGTATCGCGGCGAGTTCGAGGAACGCCTCAAGGCCGTTCTGACCGAAGTGACCGAGGCCGCCGGTGAGATCATCCTGTTCATTGATGAGATGCACACGCTGGTTGGTGCAGGGAAATCCGATGGCGCGATGGATGCCGCCAATTTGATCAAGCCCGCACTGGCGCGAGGCGAGTTGCACTGTATCGGCGCGACCACGCTGGACGAGTATCGCAAATACGTGGAAAAAGACGCGGCTCTTGCACGGCGTTTCCAACCAGTCGTTGTGGCTGAACCCACCGTCGAGGACACGATCAGCATCTTGCGTGGTATCAAGGAGAAGTATGAGCTGCACCACGGCGTGCGCATCTCGGACTCGGCGCTGGTATCGGCGGCGACCTTGTCGCATCGCTATATCACCGACCGTTTCCTGCCCGACAAAGCTATCGATTTGGTCGATGAGGCGGCGTCGCGTCTGCGGATGGAAGTAGACTCTAAACCTGAGGAGCTGGACCAACTCGACCGTCAGATCCTGCAGATGCAGATCGAAGAAGAGGCGCTGAAGCTCGAAGATGACGCGGCCTCCAAAGATCGTCTGGAGACCCTGCAAAAGGATCTGGCCGATCTGCAGGAGCAATCCGCCGAGATGACTGCGCAGTGGCAGGCCGAACGCGACAAGCTCGCCGGGGCCCGTGACCTGAAAGAACAGCTCGACAAGGCGCGAGCTGATCTGGAGATCGCCAAACGTGAAGGCAACCTCGCCAAAGCGGGGGAGCTGTCCTATGGCGTTATTCCCGAGTTGGAGAAAAAGCTGACCGAGGCCGAAAACGCCGAAAGCAGCCAGATGATGGCAGAGGAAACGGTGCGCCCGGAACAGATCGCATCCGTCGTGGAGCGCTGGACAGGTATCCCGACCTCGAAAATGCTGGAAGGTGAGCGCGAGAAGCTGCTGCGGATGGAAGACGATTTGCATTCCCGCGTGATTGGGCAGGATGCGGCGGTGACCGCCGTGGCCAACGCCGTGCGCCGTGCGCGTGCGGGTCTGAACGACGAAGGCCGCCCGTTGGGCTCGTTCCTGTTCCTCGGCCCGACCGGCGTCGGGAAAACCGAACTGACCAAGGCGGTGGCGAATTTCCTGTTCGACGACGACAACGCGATGGTGCGCATCGATATGTCCGAGTTCATGGAGAAACATGCGGTTGCCCGCCTGATCGGTGCCCCTCCCGGCTATGTCGGCTATGACGAAGGCGGCGTGCTGACTGAGGCCGTGCGGCGCAGGCCCTATCAGGTCGTGCTGTTCGACGAGGTCGAAAAGGCGCACCCGGACGTGTTCAACGTGCTGTTGCAGGTTCTGGACGACGGCGTTCTGACCGACGGTCAGGGCCGCACTGTGGACTTCAAACAGACGCTTATCATTCTGACGTCGAACCTCGGGTCTCAGGCACTCAGCCAGTTGCCCGAAGGTGCCGACAGCGCACAGGCGCGGCGGGATGTGATGGACGCGGTCCGGGCACATTTCCGGCCCGAATTCCTGAACCGTTTGGATGAGACGATCATCTTCGACCGGCTCAAGCGGGGCGATATGGATGGCATTGTCGATATCCAGATGGCGCGGCTCAGAAAGCGCCTGGCTGCCCGCAAGATCGATCTGGTGCTGGATGGAGGCGCGCGGGAGTGGCTGGCGAGCGAAGGCTACGATCCGGTCTTTGGTGCGCGACCGCTGAAGCGTGTGATCCAACGTGCGTTGCAGAACCCGCTGGCCGAAGCCTTGCTTGCTGGAGATATCAAGGATGGCGAGACCGTCCCTGTGTCTGCCGGTCCAGACGGGCTGATCATCGGCGACCGGCTGGGAACATCGGACCGTCCGCGCCCGGATGACGCCGTCGTGCACTAACGCCAGCGTTAAGCGCTACTGATAGAATGAAACGAGCCCGCCAAATTGGCGGGCTCTTGCGTTGAACTGCTCAGGTCTAGAGGCCAAGCGCCACTTTCACCGCATTGTCGACCACCCCAGCCAGCAATGCGTTCTGGTCCGCCGAGCAACCATCCTCCAGCGCCTCGACAAATGCAGCGTGTAGCCGCGCTTCATCTTCCTCGCTGTCGGAAAACGCAGTAATGTCGATCTGCCGGTTATAGAGCGAGACAGCAGTCATTTTCTCGACCACGTCGAAGACAAAAGCCTCATCGCCATCGCCTTCATCCACGACACTGGCGCAGCTGTGATACATAACCGGCATCGCGTCCTGCACCATCGCGTCGGCCGCCTCGTCGGCGTTGGCAGTGATCGGGAGCACCAGTAGCGCGGCAACCGCAGCGCATGTCATTCTATTTCTGGTCGTCACGATGATATTCCTATCCTGTTTTGCTCTAATCAGGGTCATATGCGGGCTCATCAATCCCTGTTGGCACCAATCACGGCACCTAGGATAGCCCCTGCTGCGGCGCCACGACCCTTACCGATCAATGCACCGACACCGGCACCGATCAGAGCGCCCTTGATCGCGTCATCTGTTTTCTTCTTATGGTGGTTTGCCTGCGCGTCAGAGACAGACATCACGCACAGCATCAGTGCTGCAATACCCGTTATTAGGCCCTGATATTGCTTCGACACCGTCATATTCCGTCTCCTCCTAAACTCGGTGTGCCACTGACGCCCGCCGCGCGGATTACGGCTGTGGCCGGGTTGCATGCCAACATTCCAACTGCATCCGCCCGAATGGGTCAAGCCTTCAGCACCCGGCACGGTCTAAGGATCGGCGCGCGTCATGACATGCTTGGCGGCAACAAAAAAGCCACCGGGAACTCCGGTGGCTTTCTGTCGGTCGGTATCGTAAGGATCAGTAGCGCGGATCGTCGCTATTGTCCTCTTCTTCCTCGTCATTGTTGGGTAAGTTGAAGAAGCTGTCGGCATCGATGATCGGCTCTTCTTCCTTCTCTTCCGGGTTGCCGCCCAAGGTGAAGGTTTCCAACCCTTCAATCGCGGTCGGAATGCGGGGCTCTGCCTCCATCTCAAGCGACTGTTCGGTCGAGACCAGCTTGCGGCGCTCGTCATCGCTCATCACACCGCCTTCAGCTGCTTTCTTCGCCGCGGCTTTCTGAACGACGATATCCAGTTCGGATTGTTTGCACAGGCCAAGTGCGACCGGGTCGATAGGTTGAATGTTGGAGATGTTCCAATGCGTCCGCTCACGGATCGCCTGAATCGTCGGCTTGGTGGTGCCGACCAGTTTGGAGATCTGACCATCGCTCAGCTCTGGATGGAATTTCACCAGCCAAAGGATCGAAGCGGGGCGGTCCTGGCGTTTGCTGAGCGGGGTATAGCGCGGACCACGGCGCTTTTCCTCGCCCGACGCAGCAGGGTTGAACTTGAGCTTCAACTTGTGCAGCGGATTGCCCTGCGCCTTGTCGATCTCTTCCTGGGTCAATTGGTTGTTGGTGATCGGGTCAAAGCCTTTGACACCAGCAGCCACATCGCCATCGGCGATGCCCTGAATTTCCAACTCGTGCATGCCCACGAAATCCGCGATCTGCTTGAAGCTGATCGTGGTGTTGTCCACCAGCCATACGGCGGTCGCCTTGGCCATCAGGGGTTTCGACATGAGCCTGTCTCCTTAGAATACATCTTTCCCGTCGCCGGAATTCGGCGGCCCAGGTTGCCCTTGGGCAGGTTTCCGTTGTCGGGGAACTTGGCCCGTATATAGTCGCGGTAATGCAATAAGGGAAGAGCCGAATGCGCTGGTTTCTCGTCTGGTGCCTGACCGCCGCGCCGCTATTTGCCGAAGGTGAGAAGGCCGGGGAATTCGACTATTATGTCCTGTCACTGAGCTGGTCGCCGAACTGGTGCGCCCGCGAAGGCGATGCGCGGGAGGCGGACCAATGCGACGCGCGCCACGATCACGGCTGGATTCTGCACGGTCTCTGGCCGCAATTTCATCAGGGCTGGCCAGCTTATTGCCGGACACCTCATGCGCCGCCATCACGTGGCATGACGCGGGAAATGTCAGATATACAAGGCAGTTCCGGGTTAGCCTGGCATCAGTGGAAGAAACACGGCACGTGTTCGGGCCTGACGGCATCAGACTACTTCACCCTTTCGCGGCAAGCCTATGAGGCCGTCACGCGGCCAGACGTGTTCCGCAAACTGGACCAGACAGTCACACTGCCCGCATCCGTGGTCGAAGAGGCCTTTCTGCAAGCCAACCCGGCATTGGACCGTGACATGATCACAATCACCTGCCGCGATGGGTATATCGAAGAGGCGCGCCTGTGTCTGTCGAAGTCACTGGAGCCAGTACCCTGCGGTCGCGACGTGATCCGGGATTGTAGCGCCAAAGACGCGCGTTTCGACCCGATTCGCTGACCTCAACCCTGCTGGGCCTGACATTTTCGCGCATATTCCAGCGCCTTGTCGGTTCCGGACAGATCGATTGCCATCACTTCCTGCCCGGTCGCGCCATAAACCGTCATTACTTTGCGTTTGGCGATGGCGTCGACAAAATTGCGATCAGTAAAGAAGACCACTGCGCCCGGAATGCCATCGGTCTTCATGCCGATTGCTGTGGCGTCAAATTTCTGCCCGTCCAGATCGAACTCGATCGGATAGGTCTCGCCTTTCTTGATCTGCCCCCAATCCTTGCTGATCACAGTGAAATAACCCCGGTTCTGGGTCGCGTCATAGCCCAGCCGCACGATTGATAAGTCCTGATAGACGGTTTGTATCAGGCAACCATTTCCAAAGGCCGGATCGACCATAACGTTCCAACCATGCACAAAACCCTTATCGATCAAGCCCTGCGCTTGGGCGGCACCGGACCACAGGCACAAGGACAGAATTGCGGAAAGTGAACTCAATCGTCTCATGCTGGCGATCCTTTATCGGGTGCAGATTTGCGACTTGCGTCGATAATGAACCCGAAAACCCATGATTTCAAACGCAAAAGGGCGTCCATCGACGCCCTTTCAGATTGCGTGTAGATGCCGCGTCAGACCATCTGGAACACAATCCCGGCAAGGATTGCGCCCGACACGCCGAGGCCCAGATAGGCGGCAAACACGCGCGGCTTGACCAGCGACCAAACGGCCGCCATCGCAGGGATGGAGCTGACTGCGCCCGCGATCATGAAGGCCATTGCGGCCCCTGCGCTCATCCCTTGCTCCATCAGCCCCGCCAGCAGAGGCGGTGCGACATAGGAGTTGAGATAAGCCGGCATACCTACAAGGGCTGCAGTGGCAATCGGGATCACCCCCTCACCACCGACAACCTGTGCGATCAGATCGGCCGGGACATAGCTGACTAACAGCGCCTCAAGCACATAGGCCAGCGAGAGCCACTTCAGTAGGAATAGCCCGTTGGTGACAAATTCCGAGCGGAACCTCGCGCGGCTTTCGGAGTTTTCCCAGAACCTCCACTGGGGCGTTTCGGCCTTTTTAGGGCCGCATCCGCAGCAAGATGCGGGCGCGATCTGCTTGAGCGGTTGGGAAAATACGCCGCCACGGGTCAGTAGTTTGATGGCAAATCCACCAAACAAACCAAGAGCCACGGCCGCAATCGCTTTGCCGATTGCAAAGGGCCATCCCAGCGCCCCGGCCGTGATCAGCAGGGTCGGCGGGTCGATCAAAGGCGAACTCAGCCAGAATGCCATGACTGCTGAAAGCGGCGCACCCAAGGCCAGCAGACCGGCGATGAAGGGGATAACCTCGCAGGAGCAAAAGGGGGCCAGGCCACCAAACAGCGCGGCCAATAGGATCATGCGGTTTTCACGTCCCTCAAAGGCTTTGGCCACCAGCACCTCGGCACCGGTCGCCTTGAGATAGGCCAGCAGAAGCACCGCAAAAAGGATATATGGCGCCGTATGCGTCAGCGCGCCGGACGCAAATCGGACCACTTCACCGAAGTTTGAGGGGTCCATTACTAGAACGGCCAGCAGGATCAGAACGATCAACGTCCATGGCGTCTTTATATGCCGTAGCCGGATGCGAGGTGCCGAACCCCGGTTCTGTGTCAGATCAGCCATCATTTGCCGCCTTCTGCAAATCGTCCGCGCAACATTCTGCGAGAATGAAGTCCGCTAGGTCTCGCAACTGTCCAAAACAGGCTCTGTTTATAGTATTTCGGCCAATTTTTTCTTGCTCTACCACACCACCAGCAGCGAGGAATTTGAGATGATGTGCAAGGGTCGACGGGGCGATCCCGGTGCGGTCGCGTATCTCTCCCACGGTCAATCCCGTTTCGCCCGCCCGGACCAGAGCCCTGAGCACTTTCAGCCGCGCCTCGGACCCCATCGCGGCAAAACCAGTTGCTGCTGTTTCCCACATGCTCGAATCTCCATTAAACTAGTTTTATAGTTATATTTGACACCTTCCATCGTCAAGCCCCTTGATCGCGAGGCTTTGAATGATCCTGTATTCCTGTAACGTCGCAGACAATTGAGGGGCGGAGGATCAGATGCCGGACGACAGACCATTCAAACTCCTGCATGCGGCATTACGCGTGGATGAAGCGCTGGATGCGCTCAATTCAGCACAGGAAGATCTGGAGAAGACCCGTTCCAAACTACAGAAACAGGAAAGGCAGATCACCGATCTGATCACGGCGGCACTGAACCAAAAAGGGATACAATCAAACAGCCTGCTCGTGTCGACTAGGCACAAGTTCCGCTCCCTGCAAAACGCGCTGACAGGGTTTCAACGTGGCTTCGATATGCGCCTCAAAACCCTGCGCGCGCGGCTGGACAGTTTCGAGGAACTGTTGGGCAAATACACCCGCGCGCAAGCCGTACTAGAGGTAGAACGCGCAACCCAACAACAAATGACCGCCGCGTTCCAAAAGACGCTGCAAGGCATGATCGATTCCCGCATCAAGGCAATGCCAGCGGATGACGTTCAAAGCGATTTCGTGATGCCTGAGGAATCGCACGGTTACATTCCTCATCCGCTCGACGGATTCGTACGGCAACTGATCTGTGTCGATGAGATGCTGACCCACGACCCGGATTTCTTTTCCGACACCGGCCCATATCGCCCGGTATCCTTCCTTGAAATCGGCTGCGCAATCGGGCGCAACCTGCTTGTCGCAAAAGAGTCCGGGCTGCTGAACGGAAGTGCTTACAAGGGCTTCGATCTAGACGTCAATCTGATCCGGCGCGGACAACAGACGCTGGGGCTGGAAGACGAGATCTTTGTCGCCGATGCTCTCACCTTCGACTATGGGCCATATGACGTGATTTTTTCCTACCGGCCCATCCGCGTGCCCGAAGTGCAGCGCCAGCTGGAGGAGCAGATGGTTGCCACGCTCAGGCCCGGCGCCTATGTCATCGCGCCGCTGGCGGAGGACCTCGCCTGCTATCCAGACATGGCGTGCCTGAACGGGCCGCTGGCTATCTGGAAAAAGCGCTACATCAGCAGCGGTTAGGTCCAGATTGCACCTGAACTCAGTCCAGTTTAGGGTCGCGCCATGGGAATAGCGGTCGACACATTTTTTCTAAAACCGGATGCGCAGGGCACGTTGCAGGCCCAGATTCAGCAAATGATTGCCGAGGGCATTCTGCTGGGCCGGTTCCGGGTGGGCGAGAAGCTGCCATCGTCGCGCAAGCTGGCCGAGCATCTGGGCGTCAGCCGGATCACGGTGACGCTGGCCTATACCGAACTCCTGTCTAATGACTATCTGACCTCGCGAGGCCGATCAGGCTATTTCGTGTCCGAAAACGCGCCGATCCCGCCCTCCTACGCGCCGCCAGAGCGGGCTGAGGAAAATGTCGACTGGTGGCGGGCCATTGCGCGACGTTATTCCGGCGGCGACATGCTGCTGAAACCGCATGACTGGCGCGACTATACCTATCCGTTCATTTACGGGCAGACAGACCCGACCCTGTTTGACCACGCGAACTGGCGGCTTTGTGCCGTGCGGGCGCTGGGGCAGAAGGACTTCGCCTCACTGACCGCAGATTACGCCGATCAGGACGATCCGTTGCTGATCGAGTTCATCGCCCGCCACACCCTGCCACGGCGTGGCATCACCGCACGGCCGCAGGAAATTCTGATTACGCTGGGTGCCCAGAACGCTCTGTGGCTCGCGGCGCAAGTGCTGCTGAATCACCGCCGCCGAGCCGCTGTTGAAAACCCTGGCTACTATGCGCTGAGCGAAATGCTCAGACGCTTGCCCTGCCACGTCACGCCGCTGAATGTGGATGCGGACGGGTTACCGCCCGATGCGGTTCCCGAAGATACCGATGTGATTTTCACCACCCCCAGCCACCAAAGCCCGACAACCGCGACCATGCCACTGGAGCGGCGCCGGGCGCTGCTTCAGCGCGCGCATGACATCGACGCGATGATCGTCGAGGACGACTACGATTTTGAGATGGCATTTGCCGGGGCGCCGTCGCCCTCGCTCAAGTCGCTGGATACTGATGGGCGGGTGATCTATGTCGGCAGCTTTTCCAAGTCTTTGTCGCCGGGGCTGCGGATTGGCTATATCGTCGGGTCCGAACCCTTCATCCGCGAAGTGCGCGCCCTACGGATGCTGACCCTGCGCCATCCGCCTGGTCATATTCAGCGCACCGCCGCCTACTTCTTGTCGCTCGGGCACTACGACACGCAGATTCGCCGGGTCTCAGCAGCACTCAAGACGCGACGCGAAGCGATGGAGAAAGCGATCGCCGAACATGGCCTGACCATCGCGGGTCGTGGGGTCTATGGCGGCTCCTCGCTGTGGATGAAGGCACCCGACGGAATCGATAGCTATGAATTGTCGCGGCGCCTTATGAAACGCAGCGTTCTGATCGAGCCGGGCAAGGTGTTTTTCAGCGGTCCGGACGAGCCAACCGAGTATTATCGTTTGGGATATTCCTCGATTACGAGCAACAAAGTGGCCACTGGCATCAGATATATTGCCCAGGCTACAAAAAATGTTGATTTTTGAGACAATTTATATCATTAATTTGCAAATAATTACGTCTCTGGACCTAACCGGTGGCAGAGTCTGGCCCTAACGGGGCAATTCAAAGGGGCCTAAACCCAACCTCAATTCGCGGCACCATGCTGCCTAATTTCTATGCCATCAGGAGCGCATCCCATGAAAATGACGACCGAAGAAGCCTTTGTAAAAACACTCCAGTCCCATGGGATCGAGCACGCGTTCGGCATCATTGGCTCTGCAATGATGCCAATCTCGGACATCTTCCCTGCCGCTGGCATCAAATTCTGGGACTGCGCGCATGAAGGTTCGGGCGGGATGATGGCCGACGGCTACACCCGCGCCACCGGCAAAGTGTCGATGATGATCGCGCAGAACGGCCCCGGCATCACCAACTTTGTCACCGCCGTGAAAACCGCTTACTGGAACCACACCCCGCTGCTGCTGGTCACTCCGCAGGCGGCCAACAAGACCATCGGTCAGGGCGGTTTCCAGGAAGTCGAGCAGATGAAACTGTTCGAAGACATGGTCGCCTATCAGGAAGAAGTGCGTGACCCCACCCGCGTTGCTGAAGTTCTGGCCCGCGTAATTGCACAGGCCAAGCGTCTGTCGGCACCTGCTCAGTTGAACATCCCGCGCGACTTCTGGACCCAGGTCATCGACGTCGAAATCCCGCAGCCGATCGAATTCGAGCGTTCGCCGGGTGGCGAAAACTCGGTCGCTCAGGCAGCCGCGCTTCTCAGCGAAGCCAAAAACCCGGTCATCCTGAACGGTGCCGGTGTTGTTCTGGCGCAGGGCGGCATCGAGGCGTCCAAAGCGCTGGCCGAGCGTCTGACCGCACCGGTCTGCGTTGGTTACCAGCACAACGACGCTTTCCCCGGCAACCACCCGCTGTTTGCTGGTCCTCTGGGCTATAACGGTTCGAAAGCCGGTATGGAGCTGATCAAGGAAGCGGACGTGGTTCTGTGCCTCGGCACCCGCTTGAACCCGTTCTCAACCCTGCCGGGCTATGGCATTGAATACTGGCCTGCCGATGCGAAGATCATTCAGGTTGACATCAACCCCGACCGGATTGGCCTGACCAAGAAAGTTTCGGTCGGCATCGTCGGTGACGCTGCCAAAGTCGCAAACGGCATTCTGGCACAACTGGCCGACACGGCAGGTGATGCGGGCCGCGAAGAGCGCAAGGCCAACATCGCCCAGAAGAAGTCCGCATGGGCGCAGGAACTGACTTCGCTGACACATGAGCAGGACGATCCCGGCACCAACTGGAACGTACGTGCCCGCGAAGCCAAGCCCGATTGGATGAGCCCCCGCATGGCATGGCGTGCCATTCAGGCCGCACTGCCGAAAGAGGCGATCATCTCGTCCGACATCGGCAACAACTGCGCCATCGGCAACGCCTATCCTGCGTTCGAAGAGGGCCGCAAATACCTCGCCCCCGGCCTGTTCGGCCCCTGTGGTTACGGCCTGCCCGCGATTGTCGGTGCAAAGATCGGCCAGCCTGACGTTCCGGTTGTCGGTTTTGCCGGTGATGGTGCCTTTGGCATCGCCGTCAACGAACTGACCGCCATCGGTCGCGGTGACTGGCCCGCCATCACTCAGATCGTGTTCCGCAACTACCAGTGGGGTGCGGAAAAGCGGAACTCGACCCTGTGGTTCGATGATAACTTCGTCGGCACCGAGTTGGACACCGAAGTGTCTTATGCCGGCATCGCGCAGGCTTGTGGCCTGAAAGGTGTTGCGGCCCGTACCATGGACGAACTGACCGCCGCCCTGAACCAGGCGATCATCGATCAGAAGAATGGCATCACCACGCTGATCGAAGCGATGATCAACCAGGAGCTGGGCGATCCGTTCCGCCGCGATGCGATGAAGAAGCCGGTTCGCGTGGCGGGCATCGACGCCGCAGACATGCAGCCGCAAGCCGGATCGTAAAGGCGTGAAACCTTTACGCACAATACTCGGGGCTGCGACCAGCTCCGACAAGATCATCGCCCTCGCTGAGGGCGATGATCCGCGTGTGGTGGAAGGCGCGGTGAAAGCGCGCGCCGAGGGGATTGCCCGCATCATCCTCGTGGGCGAACAGGACAAGGTGTCAGCCTTGCTTGCCGCACAGGGTGCGTCGGAATTGGATGGTATCGAAATCCACGATCCTGCCACCTCTTCTCATGCCGAAGATTTTGCGCAGGCTCTGTTCGAGCTGCGCCAGCACAAGGGTATGACGCCTGAACAGGCGCAAGTACAGGTTACCCAGCGACTGGTCTATGCCGCCATGCTGGTACGGCAAGGGCTGGCTGACGGCACGGTTGGCGGCGCAGTCGAAACCACGTCGAACACCGTGCGGGCCGCTTTGCAGATCATCGGAAAGGCGCCAGAGGCTGCGATGGTTTCCAGCTTCTTCCTGATGCTCTATTGCAAGGATCACCACGAGGTCAAAGGCGCGCATATCTTTTCTGATTGCGGTTTGGTCGTCGACCCGGATGCCGCTCAAATGGCTGAAATCGCACGTAGTTCAGCCGCGTCTTACCACGCCCTGACCGGTGAGGTGCCGCGGGTTGCGATGCTGTCCTTCTCGACAGCAGGCAGCGCGGATCACCCTCGCGTTTCCAAGGTGGTCGAGGCCACCAACCTGGTCAAAGCAGCCGAGCCGGATTTGTTGATCGACGGCGAACTGCAATTCGACGCCGCGTTCGTTCCCGAAGTTGCCGCCAAGAAAGCCGCGAACTCTCCGTTGGAGGGGCAGGCGAATGTCTTTGTGTTCCCCAATCTGGACGCCGGAAACCTCGGCTACAAGATCGCCCAGCGCATTGGTGGCGTCGAAGCGATCGGACCTGTTTTGCAGGGGCTTGCGAAACCGGCGAACGACCTTTCGCGCGGCTGCTCAGCCGAGGATGTCCTCCATATGATCGCCGTCACGGCGGTTCAGGCGGAGAACGCCCAGACTTAGAACAAAAGCAAATTCTGAACGGCAAAACGAAAAAAATGTTCCTGAATTCGCACGGATGTGGGAAGGATCGAACTGAAAACCGACAGGGGCCGATATGAACCAGCCAATAATCGATACCTCGCCCGCCGTCTCTGACGAGGTGCGCAAAACAACCTGTTACATGTGCGCCTGCCGCTGCGGCATCAACGTTCACATGAAGGATGGCAAGGTCGCCTATATCGAGGGTAACCGCGACCACCCGGTGAACAAGGGCGTTCTGTGCGCCAAAGGGTCGGCGGGGATCATGCAGGTCAACGCGCCTTCGCGACTGAAAGCGCCCCTCAAGCGGGTTGGCCCGCGCGGGTCCGGCGAATTCGAAGAAATCAGCTGGGACGAGGCCCTGGACATTGCCGCTGGTTGGCTGGAACCGGTCCGCAAGGACGACCCCTCGAAACTGGCTTTCTTCACCGGACGGGATCAGTCGCAAAGTTTCACCAGTTTTTGGGCGCAGAATTTCGGCACCCCGAACTACGCGGCGCATGGCGGGTTCTGCTCGGTCAACATGGCCGCTGCGGGCATCTATACGATGGGCGGCGCCTTTTGGGAGTTCGGACAGCCCGATTGGGACTACACCAAGCTCTTTATGCTATTCGGCGTAGCCGAGGATCATGACAGCAACCCGATCAAGATGGGTATCGGCAAGATCAAGGCCCGTGGCGCGCGGGTCATCGGCGTAAACCCGATCCGCTCAGGCTATAACGCGGTCGCTGATGATTGGGTGGGGATCACTCCCGGCACAGATGGCCTGTTTATCCTGTCGATGATCCACGTGCTGATGAAGGCAGGTAAGATCGACCTGGATTATCTCAGCCGCTACACCAATGCGCCCGTGCTTGTGAATGCCGCAGAAGGTCCAGAACAGGGTCTGTTTTTGCGTGATGCGGACGACAAACCGCTGGTCATCGACCGCAACACCGGGAAACCCGCGCCATTTGACCAGAAAGGCGTACGCCCGGACCTGTCCGCGACCTATGAGAAAGAAGGCGTGACCCACCGTCCGGTCTTTCACCAAATGGCAGAGCGCTATCTGAGCGAAGAATACGCACCTGAGGCTGTGGCCGAGCGCTGCGGTATCTCGGCCGAAAAGATCCGTGCGATCGCTGGCGAACTGGCGCGTGTGGCCTTTGACGAGGCGTTCGAACTGGACAAGGAATGGACCGATTTCCGGGGCGAAACGCATTCCAAGATGATCGGCCGTCCCGTCGCGATGCATTCCATGCGTGGCATTTCGGCCCACGCCAACGGGTTCCAGACCTGCCGCGCCCTGCATGTTTTGCAGATCCTACTCGGCACGGTCGAGGTTCCTGGTGGGTTCCGGTTCAAGCCGCCCTATCCCAAACCGGTCGAAGCGCATCCGGTGCCGCATGTTGGCGTAAGCCCGAACCAGCCCCTCGATGGCCCACATCTGGGCTTTGTGCGCGGGCCGGAACATCTGGCGCTGAAAGCTGATGGCAGCGCGGCGCGGATCGACAAGGCGTTCACCTGGGAAAACCCGATGTCCAGCCACGGGCTGATGCATATGGTTATCTCGAATGCGCATGCCGGCGATCCCTACAAGATCGACACGCTGTTCATGTATATGGCCAACATGTCCTGGAACTCGACCATGAACACCAAGGGTGTCATGGATATGCTGACCGACAAGGACGAAAACGGCGACTATGTGATCCCGCGGATCATTTATTCCGACGCCTATTCGTCAGAAATGGTGGCCTACGCGGACCTGATCCTGCCGGACACCACTTACCTTGAGCGGCATGACTGCATCTCGCTGCTTGACCGCCCGATCTGCGAAGCCGAAGCCGCCGCCGATGCGATCCGCTGGCCGGTGATCGAGCCGGACCGCGATGTTCGCGGGTTCCAGACTGTGTTGGTGCAACTGGCCAACAAGATGGGCCTACCCGGCTTCACCAACGAGGACGGATCGGCCAAATACAAAGATTATGCGGATTACATCGTCAATCACGAGCGCAAGCCGGGTATCGGCCCGCTCGCCGGGTTTCGGGGCGAAAACGGGGATCAGGAAGGGCGCGGCGCAGTCAACCCCGATCAATTGAACCGCTACATCGAAAACGGCAGTTTCTACATCGCGCATATTCCTGACGGGGCGGATTACTACAAACCCTGGAACAACGGCTATCAGGATTGGGCGGTCGGCCTGGGCATCTATGACAGCCCGCAGCCCTATCTGTTTCAGCTCTATGTAGAGCCTATGCGCAAGTTCCAGCTTGCGGCCGAGGGGCATGGCGACAGGCAGCCTCCCGATCACCTGCGAGACCGCATCAAGGAACAGCTCGATCCGCTGCCGATCTGGTACGAAACCGACCAGACCGGTAACGAAGGCTATACCGTCAACGCACTGACACAGCGACCCATGGCGATGTATCACAGCTGGGGCACGCAAAACGCGTGGCTACGGCAGTTGCACGGGCGCAACCCGCTTTATGTGCCGACCAAACTGATGCGCGAACATGGGCTCAGCAACGGGGATTGGGCGCGCGTCTCGTCTCCGCATGGCGCGATCACCGTGCCGGTGATGGAAATGGCCTCGCTCAACGAAAACACGGTTTGGACCTGGAACGCGATCGGGAAGCGCAAGGGCGCATGGGCACTGAGCGATGATGCGCCCGAAGCGACCAAAGGGTTCCTGCTGAACCACCTGATCCACGAGTTGCTGCCGCCCAAGGGCGACGGGCTGCGCTGGGCCAATTCCGACCCGATCACCGGGCAAGCCGCATGGTTCGATCTGAAAGTGAAGATCGAAAAAACTGTGGCCCCAGGCGATGCGCAGAGCCAACCGGAATTTGCGCCGATTAAATCTCCTGTTGGTCAGGGGCCGGACGCTCTGGCCTGGAAAGTCGGGAAATGAGGCAGCACCGGATCACCGGGCATGGCGGCGTCGGGCTGGAGGTCTTTGACCTCGGCCCCGAAGACGCGCCGCCAATCCTGTTGATACATGGCTGGTCGCAACATCACCTGAGCTGGACTCGGCAGTATCAGCTGGCGGAAGAATTCCGGCTTATCATGCCGGATCTGCGCGGGCATGGCGCCTCGGACAAGCCGGACGCGCCCGAGGCCTATGATCATTCGCTGCCTTGGGCCGAGGATCTGGCGGCCATCATCGACGCGCTTTCCCTTAACCGACCATTGCTGGTTGGATGGTCGATGGGTGGTGCGGTGGCCGGGGACTATGTCAAACATTTCGGAGATCAATTGATCTCAGGCTTTTGCATGGTGGATTCCTTTGCCACAACCGGATCGCACATGGCCACAGAGGCGCGTGACGCTCGCCGCGCAGATGAGGCCGTCATGGCCGCTGGAATGACAACCGCTGACCAGTCCGCGAACCTTTCGGCAACTTTGGGCTTTGTTAGAGCCTGTTTTCACCGGCAACCCGAACCGGACGACCTTGCCCGGATCGTCGGATTCAACATGCTCTGCCCGCCGCATGTCCGAGAAGCCGCCCGCCAACGAGACGAGGATTACCGACCGCATCTGAGCCAAATGAGTGTTCCGGCCTTGGTCCTGTGGGGTGCACATGACCGCCCTGCCCCGCCAATCGTCGGCCAAGAGGCTGCAGCGGCAATCCCGGCAGCCAAATCATTGGTTTACGAAGATTGCGGCCACAGCCCGTTTTGGGAAGAATCCGATCGCTTCAATACCGACCTACGACAATTCGCCCGACACTGTTTTGAGATGGAGCCAGGCCCATGACCGAGCTACCCACCACCACCGAGCGCAAGATGGGCCTGGTCATCGACCTGGACACCTGCGTTGGCTGCCATGCCTGCGTGATTTCCTGCAAGGGCTGGAACACCGAAAACTACGGCGCGCCGCTGAGCGATCAGAACCCCTATGGCGCCGATCCATCGGGCACCTTCCTGAACCGAGTGCATTCCTATGAGGTGCAGCCTGAAACGGGCCCGGCTCAGCTGATCCATTTCCCCAAATCCTGTCTTCATTGCGAAGACGCGCCCTGCGTCACCGTTTGCCCGACCGGGGCCAGCTATAAGCGAGTCGAGGACGGGATCGTGCTGGTCAATGAAAGCGATTGTATCGGCTGCGGCCTCTGCGCATGGTCCTGCCCCTACGGCGCGCGTGAACTGGATCAGGCAGAGGGTGTAATGAAGAAATGCACACTCTGCGTCGACCGGATCTACAACGAAAACCTGCCCGAGGAAGACCGTGTGCCGTCCTGCGTGCGGACCTGCCCGGCGGGCGCCCGGCATTTCGGTGACTTCGCCGACCCCGAAAGCAATGTCAGCAAACTGACCGAAGAGCGCGGCGGCATGGACCTGATGCCTGAAATGGGCACCAAACCGGTCAACAAATACTTGCCCCCGCGCCCCAAGGACCAAATCGACGAGCAGATCGACATTCTTGCTCCCCTGCTGGCACCGGTTGCCGAAGAGGCGGGCGGGTTCCTTGGCTGGCTCGACAAGGCACTCGACAAAATGCCCGGAGGATCTCGCTAATGCATCCCGCACCGTCCGTTATTGTATTCACGACTCTCTCGGGTCTTGGTTTTGGACTGCTGTTCTTCATGGGCCTTGGCCTGCCTGACGTCAGTGGCTGGGTTGCCTTTACGTTCTTTGCGATTGCCTATGCGTTGGCAGTAGGTGGGCTAATGGCATCGACCTTCCACCTTGGGCATCCCGAGCGCGCTCTGAAAGCGTTCACGCAATGGAGATCTAGCTGGCTCAGCCGCGAGGGCTGGTGCGCTGTTATCGCGCTGATACTGATGGGGCTATACGCGCTGGGTGTCGTGTTTCTGGATCAGAGATGGGGACTTTTGGGCTTCTTAGGCTCTGTTTTTTCCGTTCTCACGGTTTTCACCACCTCAATGATCTATACCCAGCTAAAGACCATCCCGCGCTGGAACACGAAGCTGACACCAGCCATGTTCCTGTCCTTCAGCCTCGCAGGCGGGGCCCTGTTAGCCGGGCAGATCGGGGTCGCGCTGCCCTTGCTGCTGATCGCGGCATTGGTGCAGCTGGGCTATTGGCAGTTGGGCGACCGCGCTCTGGCGGCTTCGGGTACTGATCTGGGCACGGCGACGGGTCTGGGTAGTCGCGGCAGCGTGCGCGCGTTTGAACCGCCGCATACCGGCACCAACTACCTTTTGCGCGAATTTGTGCATGTGGTTGGCCGTAAGCACAGCGACAAGCTGCGGATCATCGCCTTTGGTTTGGCCTTCGTGATACCTGCGATACTTTTGCTGGCACCCTTCAGCCACTTCTTCGCGCTGATTGCGGTATTGTCGCATCTGGCCGGCGTCGCAACCTCGCGTTGGTTGTTCTTTGCTCAGGCCGAGCACGTGGTCGGGCTGTATTACGGCAAGCGCTGAAAACGGTAGAGAGGGGCAGCCCCCTCTCTACCTTGTGTGGGCCTTAGATCAGGCCCGCATGTTTCATGGCAGAATCAATGGCTGCTTTGGTACTGTCTTCGAGACCGGTCAGCGGCAGGCGCACCTCTTCCGAGCAGAGATCAAGCTTGCTCATGGCGTATTTTGCACCAACCAATCCCGGTTCGATGAAGATCGCTTCGTGCAGCGGCATCAGCTTGTCCTGATAGTCGAGCGCTGTGGCATAGTCGCCGCGCAGGGTGGCCTGCTGGAACTCGGAGCACAGGCGCGGCGCAACATTTGCCGTAACCGAGATACAGCCGACACCGCCATGAGCATTGAAGCCCAGCGCCGTTGCATCCTCGCCCGAAAGCTGGACGAAATCCTTCCCACACCGGTCACGCTGCTGGCTGACACGCGCCAGATCGCCCGTAGCGTCCTTGACGCCAACGATGCGCGGCAAACCTGCGAGTTCTCCCATGGTTTCTGGCGTCATATCAACGATCGAGCGACCGGGAATATTGTAGATGATGATCGGCACATCGGCGCAGTCGTGCAGCGCCGTAAAATGCGCGACCATGCCGCGCTGCGTCGGCTTGTTATAATAGGGCGTCACAACAAGCGCCGCGTCTGCACCCACTTTGGCGGCAAACTCGACAAATCGGATCGCCTCGATCGTATTGTTCGATCCTGCGCCCGCGATTACCGGCACACGGCCCGCAGCGGTTTTGACAACCTCTTCGATCACCGCTTCGTGCTCATCATGGCTCAGCGTGGGGCTTTCACCGGTGGTGCCCACCGGGACCAGACCGGTCGAACCTTCGCTGATATGCCACTCGACCAAACGTTTAAGCGTTTCCAGGTCGAGCTCGCCGTTGCGGAACGGGGTGACGAGGGCAGGCATCGAGCCTTTGAACATGGAACGCTCCCTAGTATTCGGCCAAGACGCACGGAATGCGCGCCAATCAAGCGCACCGGCACAAATGTGAGTTGATCCCGGCGGCGCACGGCTTATCGTGAAAGGCTCTAGCCTTGGTTTGTCAGGAAATGCAAGTGATCTCACGCGTTCTGTCCACCCTTATCGTTCTTGTTGGTGTTGCTTTTTCGGCCCCCGCCCCCGGATGGGCCGATGCGGCCGGGGATTTGCGCGCCGGATTGGCGCAGATGCGCAACGGCGACTGGAACGCAGCGCTACGTGTTTCCGGCCCGCGCGGGTCGGTGTCGCGGGACGTGATCGTCTGGCATTGGCTGCGCAACGGCTTTGGCAGTTCTGGTGATGTGCTGGTTTTTCTGGACCGCCGCGCGGACTGGCCCGGTCTGGACTGGCTGCGCCGCAAAAGCGAGCCGAGCTTTACCAATGCCGATCCCGACCGGGTGTTGAGCTTTTATGCCGGGAAACCGCCCCAGACCGCCGAAGGCGCGCTGAACTATGCCGTCGCTCTGAAGTCAACGGGACATCAAGGCGATGCCGAGGCGGAATTGGTCAAGGCCTGGCGCACCATGCCGATGGGCAGCGGGTTGCAGAAGGATTATCTGGAGAATTTCGGCCGCTTGCTGAAACCGCATCATTCCGCGCGGCTCGACCGGATGCTGTGGGATGGGCACATGGTCAGCGCCCGTCAGATGTTGCCCCTTGTCAGTTCCGGACAGCAAAAGCTGGCAGAAGCGCGGATCGCGCTGCGCGATCTGGCCCCCGGTGTAGACGGCAAGATCAAGGCCATCCCGTCCTCGCTGATGGACTCGCCTGGATTGGCATATGAGCGGTTTGTCTGGCGTGATCGCAAGGAACTGGACGATAGCGCAATTGATCTGATGCTGGAACGCTCGACAAGCGCCGAAGCATTGGGAGAGCCGGAACAATGGGCAGAGCGACGCCGGCGTCTGACCCGGTTGGAAATGCGCAATGGCGACCCTAAAAGGGCCTATCGCATGGCCGCCCGGCACCAGATGACGCCCGATATGGGCTATGCCTATGCTGATCTGGAATGGCTGGCGGGTTATATCGCGCTGCGTCGGTTGAACGATCCTGTCACAGCCGCGCAGCATTTCGAACGCTTTGACAAGGCGATCCGGTCCCCGATCTCGAAAGGGCGCGCGGGCTACTGGATGGGCCGGGCCTATGCGGCAGCAGGCAATGCAGACAAGGCGCATGAGGCCTATGCGATGGGCGCGGAGTATCAAACATCCTTCTACGGGTTGCTGGCCGCAGAGCAAATCGGCCGGCCCTTCGATGCCGATCTCGCCAACCCGCCCAAACATCCGCCCTGGCAGGATGCCGCCTTTACCAATTCCAGCGTGCTGGAGGCGGGTCTGCTGCTACAGCAGATTGGCGAACGGAACCTCTCAGAACGCTTTCTGACGCACTTGGTCGAAAGCCTCGATCCCGTTCAGGCGGCGCAGTTGGGTGAGATGGCCATCGACAAGGGCGAGTCGCATCTGGCGGTGATGATTTCCAAGCGCGCGGCGCGCACCGGCGAGGTGCTACACGCGGCTTATTACCCGGTACACCCGGTTGCTAAGCTGAACCTCCCGATGGCAAAGGAAATGACCCTTGCTATCGCCCGGCGAGAAAGCGAGTTCGATCCGGTAGTGATTAGCGGGGCAGGCGCTCGCGGACTGATGCAGGTGATGCCCGCGACGGCGAAACTGGTGGCGAAGGATCTGGGGGTTCTGGGCGGGCACAGGACCGACCGGCTGACCTCTGACTGGAAATACAATGCCAAGCTGGGCGCAAATTACCTTGCGGGTCTCGCGGGCGATTTCAACGGCAATGTGGTCATGATGGCTGCCGGATACAATGCCGGTCCACGCCGACCAATTTCCTGGATGCGGCGGTTCGGCGATCCGCGTCGCAGTTCCGTCGACATGGTGGACTGGATAGAACACATCCCCTTCAAGGAAACCCGAAACTATGTCATGCGCGTTACCGAAAGTCTGCCGGTCTATCGCGCGCGGCTTGGGAAGGATCCGCTGCCGGTGCCGTTCTCGCAAGAGCTATCCGGATCGACCCTGAGCGCGTTCGCGCCATAGGGTGAAAAGGCCGGCCGCGATAATTAGCGCGGCCCCGATCACCACGGATGTCCTGAGTTGTTCGCCAAAGATGGTGATGCCGAGGATCGAACTCCAAAGCAGATGAAAATAGGCGAAAGGTTGCACCGCACTGGCCTCAGCCATCTCGTAGCATTTGATCAGCACCCAATGGCCCAGCGCACCGCTGACGCAAAGCGTTCCCATCCAGCCCCAGTCAGAGGGACTCATCGGTTGCCAGAACCAGAGCCCGATACAGGTCATGGCAACCGCCCCCGCAACACCGGTCCAGAAAAAGCTGGTCTCGGCACTGTCGCGCCGCGCGGCATATCGGGTCAGCAGTCCATAAAGCGCGAACATCAGGGCCGAAATCAGCGGGATCACAGCCCAGATGTTAAAGACGCCTTGGCCCGGTTGCAGGATGATCAACACACCGACGCAGCCCACAACTATCGCCATCCAGCGACGCCAGCCCACCTGTTCTCCCAGAATGGGCCCGCTTAGAGCCGCAATAATCAGTGGATAGCAGATGAACACCGCCATGCTGTCAATCAAGCCGAGGATGGTGAAGCCATAGACTGCGATGCAGACTTCGGCGGCCAGAATCAGCCCACGCAGGATTTGCAGGCCCACCTGATCGGTCCGCGCCGTTGCCCGCACTCCACCCGACTTGCGCGCCGCCAATGCCACCACAAACGCGGCAAAGAACCAGTAGCGGATCATCACCACCATGTAGGTGTTGTAAGCCCCTGCGAGATGACGCGAAATGCCGTCCTGCAGGGCAAAGATCACGGTCGCAGCCAACATCAAGGCAATGCCCGCTGGGATGTTATTCTGCTGACTCACGCTTTGACCGCTCGGGTCATGTGGCGTTTGCGGCCATAGCCGGAGGTCCGGGAAACAGAGAACTCTGCCTCCTCCAACCCTCGTCGCACGAAGCCCGCCGCCGTATAGGTCGCCGCCGTTCCGCCAGGGCGGGTATGTGCGGCCACTTGCGCCATCAGATCGGGCTGCCAGAGCTCGGGATTGCGCGCAGGCGAGAACCCATCGAGGAACCAGGCATCTGCTTGCCCGCTCCAGTGCGCCAGCGTTTCGCGGGCGTCACCTTGAACAATGGTCACATGCAGGCTGTCCAACGTACAGGTCCGTCCGTCCCAGACTGACAAAAACCGCTCGGCACTGGATGCAAGCTCGGGAAAGGCTGCCAATGCGCGCGCCATCTCTTCGCGCGCCATTGGAAATGCCTCGAAACTGGTGAAATGCAGCGGGCCTTGCTGCCCGCTCCGCTCCCATTCGGCCCAGACGGTCAGCATGTTCAGCCCGGTGCCGAAACCCAGCTCAGCGATATGAAAGCCCGGCGCGAAGCGCTGCGGCAAGTCATTGCCAGCCAGAAACACGTGCCGTGTTTCCTCCAGCCCGTTCTGCAACGAGAAATAGGGATCATCAAAACGCTCGGACACGGGCACCCCGGCCTCGGTCCAGCTGAGTTCCGCGCGCTGGTCTGTCATGTCATGATCTACCCATTGTCCGAGGCGTAACAGGCGCTGAAAATCGTTTCACAGTTCCTGCCTTGCGCTCTAGAGATGTCCGCAACGGCGCGACACTGAAGAAAGGCGGCGATCTTGGCAAGCATCGATGTCACCATTCGCGGGGCAGGCATATTTGGACTATCCATCGCCTGGGTCTGCGCCAAGCGCGGCGCAAAGGTGCGCGTGGTGGATCCGAACGGCCCGGGCGCGGGATCATCGGGCGGATTGGTCGGCGCGCTTGCGCCGCATGTGCCCGAAAACTGGAATGCAAAGAAAGCATTCCAGTTCGAGAGCCTGATGCTGGCCGAGCCATTCTGGCGCGATGTCGAGGTGACAGGCGGTGTTTCACCCGGCTATGCGCGGCTGGGGCGGTTACAGCCGATCCCTGACGAGAGGGGCCTGCAACTGGCCAAAGACAGAGAGAGCTCAGCCAAATCGCTTTGGCAGGGCGTAGCCGAGTGGCGGGTTCTGCCGGTGGCGCAGGTCGGCCCATGGGCACCTGCTGCCCCGACCGGCTATGTGATCCAAGATACACTAACGGCCCGCATCCATCCCCGCCGCGCCTGCGCCGCCTTGAGCGCCGGGCTGACGACGCTGGGGGCCGAAATCATGCAAGAGGCTGGCGATGAAGGAACGGTGTTGCACGCCACCGGCGTCCACGGGCTGGAGGAATTGTCCCGCGCCTTCGGCAAGACCGTTGGCAATGGGGTGAAGGGGCAGGCAGCGCTGTTGCGGTTCAACGCGGGCGAGGTGCCGCAGATATTTGCCGACGCGGTCCATATCGTGCCCCATGCGGATGGTACTGTTGCGATCGGATCAACCTCGGAACGCGACTATAGTGACCCGGAAACCACCGATGCCGCGCTCGACGAGGTCTTGGACCGGGCCACGCGCGTGCTGCCGGTGCTGCACGGTGCAGAAGTGATCGAGCGCTGGGCAGGCATACGGCCCCGATCGCGCAGCCGTGCGCCGATGCTGGGCGAACATCCGCTGCATCCCGGTCAGTTCATCGCCAATGGTGGCTTTAAGATCGGCTTTGGAGTGGCCCCCAAGATAGCGCAGGTTATGGCGGATCTGATGTTGGAGGGCAAAGACACGATTCCCGAGGATTTCAGACCCGAGAATTCGCTCTAGGTCGGGTCCGCCTGCGACTCCATGCACAGACGCCCATCCGGTCCGCGCACCCATAACGCGGTTTCGCTGGCGCAGAGCTCAGCCGGCTCGAAATGTAACAGCGGCGCGGTGGCGCGAAATCTGAACTTGGCGAGAGGCCCCATTAGATCCTGCGCAAAAAACATCAGAAGCTGCGCAAGTAGCGGCCCATGCACCACCAGCCCGGCGTAACCTTCCACGTCGCGGGCATAGTCAAGATCATAGTGGATACGATGACCGTTGAAAGTCAGCGCCGAATAACGGAACAGCAATGTGCTGTCGAACCGCACTTTGCGGCCTTCGGCCTCGTCGGTTCGCGCGACGGGGGGCGCAGGCCGCGGCGCGCTTGGCGCTGGATCCTCGCGGTAGACGAGGTCCTGCCATTCCGTCACACAAATCTGACCGTTCTGGCGATAATCGTGCCGCAAGGTGACAAAGCCCAGCGGACCGGAGCGGCCCTGTTTCCTGTTCGATGCTTCCAGAACCGAGTGGCGCTCTGCCTCTTTCCCGGCGCGTAACGGGTGGCGAAACTCCAGCCGTCCACCGGCCCACATCCGGCGCGGCAGGCCCAGATCAGGGATCAACCCGCCGTGCCCCACGCGCGGATGCCCATCGCGGCCCAAATCTTGTGGCGGCTGCGGGGACCAGAAATAGAGGTGGTGAAAGAAGGGCGGCAGGGGATCGCCCGCCGCAATCCGTTCAGACCGGCCAAGCGCGATGAGACCCGCCCTTGCACGGGCGGGGTCAATAGTATCGCTCAGGATTTCTTCTGGCAGCATATCAGAGCCTAATAAAGCGATTTAGCTGATCTGGGCGCGCAGTTTTTCCATCAGCAGCTGCAACGACTGTTCATAGCGTTCGCTCTTCAAGCGCCCATCCTCATGAAACTCTGCTGAACTGCTGGCAAGATGGATCTCCGGTCCGGTGATCAGGCGGGGCTGGAACGGCACCAGAAAGGTTCGCAAGATCATCTGCGACCGTTCCCCACCTGCGCGGCCTGCGGCGGCGGACATCACGGCGACCGGCTTGTCGGCCCACGGATTACCCTTGGTCCGGCTGACCCAGTCCAGCGCGTTTTTCAGCACGCCAGATGGCCCTTTGTTGTATTCCGGGGTCGAAATGACGATGGCGTCGGCGCGCGCGATCTGATCCGCAAGCGTCTGGACAGACGCAGGGATACCCGATCCGCTCTCAAGATCGCCGTCATAGAGCGGAAGGTTCAGGTCACCCTCGATAAACTCGGAGGGGCCAAACAGCCGTGCTGCCTCATGCATGAGCTTGCGATTGGTGGCCTCTCGGCGCAGGGACCCGGAAATACCAACAAGAACGGGTGTCGACATGCTAAATCTCCATCAGACGCGTTTGCCCTGATCTAGCGCGAAGGCGGGCGATGCCAAAGCCCCGCCCGCGCGCATCAGATGTTGAGATTTGCAGGATCGCGATCAGGAATTGCGCGGAATGATGTAGATCTCGACGCGGCGGTTCTGCGCCTTGCCGCCTGCAGTCAGGTTCGAGGCAATTGGCACCTCCTCGCCCCGACCGATGATGGTGATCCGGTTGAAGTTCACTCCACCGGCCTGCAGGATGTCGGCCACCGAGTTCGCGCGGCGCTCGGAAAGGCGCAGGTTATAGCCAGCATCGCCATCGCTGTCGGTGTGGCCGACGACCTGAATGGTCGAGTCGGGGTAACGCAACAAGTTCTGCGCCACCTTGTCCACCTCACCGCGCAAGGCGGGGCGCACGGTGGCGCTGTCAGTGTCGAAGGTGATGTCACTGGGCAGCGAAACCAGCAAGCGGTCGCCCTGATTGACGATGGTGATCCCGTCATTGGCCAGCTGCTGACGCAGTTCGGCGGCTTGTTTATCCAACTGGTTACCCGCGATGCCACCCGCAGCGGCACCAATGGCCGCACCGGCCAACGCACCCAATCCCGGATCGGAATCATTGGCAATTGCGCCAACACCGGCACCCACAAGACCGCCGATCAGGGCGCCCTGCTTGGTATTTTTGTTCGGGTCGGTCTGCGAAGCCAGCGTTGCCGGATCGGTACAGGCGCTAAGCGCGACAAGGGCAACGGCTGCGGAAATCTTTACGCTTTTCATCGGAACGGGTCACTTTCTGCTCGATGCGCCATGTTTTGGCGCGGGATGTGTTTCTGACACTTTATATCACGCCGAACCGCCAACGGCTCAAGCGCTATGGCGCAATCATCGGCAGATAGCCGCGCAATTCAACATCATTCTTCCGTGATAGTGGCGCGGGTTGCTGTGGCTATCCGATTGACCAAATGCGCGTTTCGCGGATTGATACGGACAGACTGACCACGGGAAGGGTCCTGATGCCCCAAAACAATTCCGCCGCACGTCTGGAGGCGCGCGCCTTTCGGCTTAGCATGGCCGCCAACCTTCTGATGGGGGCAGCAGGGGTAGTCGCCGCCGTTTTGTCGAATTCGCAAGCCATTTTGGTGGACGGGCTGTTTTCGCTGGTGGGTTTTGTCGCGGGCTATTTTGCCCTGCGCATCCGCAAACGGGTTGATGCCGTGCCTGACCGGCACCGTCCCTGGGGCTATGCTGCGGATGAGGCGATTTTCACCACGTTTCGGGCGCTGTCGCTGCTGGGTGTGGTGATCTTTGCCATCCTCGGTGCGGGAACGCGCATCTATGCCTATCTCATTGGCAGGCCCATCCCCGAAGTGCAGATGGGCCCGGTCATTATCTATTTCATACTGATTAGTGCCACATGTCTGGCGCTTTGGGCGTTCCACTACCTAGCATGGCGCAAGGGCGGAAAGGTCAGCAGCATGTTGCGGATCGAGGCCAGTTCGGCCGCTTTTGACGGGGCGGTAACGATGGTGGCCGGGCTCGGCCTGATCGCGGTCTATTACCTGCGCGACAGCGTGCTTGCCCCCATCACACCAATAGGGGACTCACTGATTGTCATCCTGCTTTGCGCCTTTGCCGTCAGCACCTACTGGACCAGCTTCACCAGCGGGTTGGCAGAGCTTGCCGGGGCCACCGCCGCGCCATCCGAGGTGGTCAAGGCACACCGCGCCTTGCGGGGCATCGTGGCGGACTGGCCCGGCGAAGTGATCGACCTGGGGCTCAGCAAACTGGGGCGTAGTTACCAAGTGGCGCTCTACCTCAAACCGACCCGCCCGCTGTCAGGGACCGAGACAGACCAACTGACCCACCAGGCCACACGGGCGCTGGCCCCAGTTCTGGACCGGGCAGATGTCTTCATCATCATTTCAGATCACGGCCGCCACCTGCCCGAACCTAACTAGCCCGCCACCAATCGGCCCGGTTGAGTTCGGCACAAAAACACCCTATCTCGGGCGCGATAAGTGACGAAGGACATCCCGGTGGCAAATCATCTCTACAAAAACGATCTGCCCGATGGGCTGGACCTTGGGCCGGTGGTGGCCATCGACTGCGAAACCATGGGGCTGAACCCGCATCGCGACCGGCTCTGCGTGATCCAGATGTCGGGTGGCGACGGCAATTCGCACATCGTCCAAGTCGAAAAGGGTCAGACCGAGGCGCCCAATCTCTGTGCCATGCTGACGGACCCGAACGTGCTGAAACTGTTTCATTTCGGTCGGTTCGACATTGCCGCAATGTATCACGCCTTTGGCGCACTGGCCGCGCCGGTTTATTGTACCAAGATCGCCAGCCGACTGGTGCGCACCTACACGGACCGGCATGGGCTCAAAAACCTGTGTCAGGAGTTGCTGAGCGTGGATATCTCCAAACAGCAGCAGATGAGCGACTGGGGTGCCGAAACCCTGAGTGAGGCGCAGCTGGATTATGCGGCCTCGGACGTTCTCTATCTGCATCAGCTGCGCGACAGTTTGAATGCGCGGCTTGCCCGTGAGGGGCGCAGCGACATCGCTCAGTCCTGCTTTGATTTTCTTCCCACCCGTGCCCGGTTGGACCTGGCCGGGTGGCCGGAAACGGACATTTTTGCACACTCATGACCGATACAAACGCCCTGCTGACCACCGCTCGCCAAGTCATCACCGATGAAGCCAAAGCGCTGGAGGTCCTGTCCAGCGGACTGGATGAACGCTTTGAACAGGCGGTGAAGATGATCCTCGGCGCCACCGGGCGGGTGATTGTCAGTGGCATCGGCAAATCGGGCCATATCGGCCACAAGATCGCGGCGACGCTGGCCAGCACCGGGACACCTGCCTATTTCGTGCATCCAGCCGAGGCCAGCCATGGCGATCTGGGCATGCTGTCCAAGGGTGATGTTGTTCTGGCGATCTCGAACTCTGGCGAAGCGCCCGAACTGGCCAACCTGCTGGCCTTCACCCGCCGCTTCGGCATCCCATTGATCGGGCTGTCCAGCAAGCCGGAAAGCACGCTGATGAAAGAGGCGGATGTGCATCTGTTGATCCCGTCGCTCGGCGAAGCCTGCGGCTATGGGATCGTGCCCTCGATCTCGACCACGCTAACGCTGGCCATGGGCGATGCGCTGGCGATCGCGCTAATGAAATACCGCGATTTCCGACCCGAAAATTTCCGCGACTTCCATCCCGGCGGCAAGCTTGGCGCTCGGCTGAGCAAGGTCAGCGACCTGATGCACACTGGCGATGACCTGCCTCTGGTCGCGGCAGATACTGACATGAGCGACGTGCTGCTTGAGATGAGCCAGAAAGGCTTTGGCGTGGCGGGTGTGACCGGGCCTGACAAGACGCTTCTGGGCATTATCACCGATGGTGACCTTCGGCGTCATATGGACGGGCTGCTGAGCCGCAAGGCCAGTGACGTAATGACTGAAGACCCGACAACCATTTCGCCGGACTCTCTTGCTGAAGAGGCGGTTTCGATCATGGATCAACGCAAAATCACCTGTCTGTTCGTTGTCGCCCCCGAGATCGACCGAAGCGCCCGCGGCCTGATCAAGATCCACGACTGCCTGCGCGTCGGTCTGGGCTGAGGGAGGGACAGGTGGACGGCCATTCCCGCCTGGTGCAGTTCCTGAAGGTACTGCTGCCGCTTGCGGCGTTGGGGCTGCTATCCACGCTGTTTCTGTTGTCCGACAGTGTCGACCCTGAATCCAGTATCCCCTTTGCCGAAGGCGATGTGATCGAGCGTATCCGCAACCAGCAGATTACCGAACCCTTCTTCAGCGGCGTTACAGAGAAGGGCGAGGAGATCCAGTTCACCGCCGAGTCCGTTAGCCCCGGCGGCGCCTATAGCCCCGCCGAAGCCCGCAACCTGCGCGCGGAGCTGATCCTCAACAATGGCGGCCAAATCAACCTGACCTCCACCACCGGCCATCTGTCGATGGAAACGCAGGTAGCCACCTTCACCGGCGATGTGGTCATCACGACCGCAGACGGGCTTGAGGTGACGACGGATATCCTCAGCGCATCAACCCACGAAGTTGCCGGCAGTGCACCAGGCGAGGTCGAAGGCCACGGCCCGATCGGGGAATTTACCGCGGGAAGCATGGAGTTGGGCCCAAAAAAAGACGGTGGACCCATCCATGTTCTTTTCACAAACGGCGTTAAGCTGATATACGACCCCCAGAAATCCGAAAGATAAGCTGTGAACCAAATCCGTACCCTGTTCCTGTGTGTGATATTTTGCCTCTTTGGGGCGGCGGTTGCGGCGCAGGGTGCCAATGTTGCTTTTGGCGCAGTCAAGGCCGATCCAAGTCTGCCGGTCGAGGTCACCGCCGATAATCTTAACGTCAATCAGGAAGATGGTTCGGCCGAGTTCACTGGCAATGTCTTCATCTCGCAGGGTGAGATGCGCCTGTCCGCGAAGCGGGTGCTGGTGATCTATGAACAGGAGAAGTCCGGCATTCAGAGGATGGAGGCCACCGGTGACGTCGTGCTGGTCAGCGGTCCGGACGCCGCTCAGGCCGAACGGGCCGACTATACGATTGAGACCGGTGTCATCGTGATGACTGGCGATGTTTTGCTGACTCAGGGCCAGAACACGGTGTCTTCGAACGAAATGGTGGTCAACCTGGTCACTGGCACAGCGCAGATGGCCGGTCGCGTCAAAACCATCCTGAAACCGGAAGGCAATTGATGGCGCGGGCCGATCTGACAGTGACCGAGGGCAAATCCGGCCTCAGGATCGAAAAGCTGCGCAAGTCGTACAGCAAGCGCACGGTGATCCGCGACGTCTCGATGTCCCTGGGCCGATCCGAGGTTGTTGCCCTGCTGGGTCCCAACGGGTCGGGCAAAACAACCACGTTCTACGCCATTGCCGGTCTGGTTTTCCCCGAGGCGGGTACCGTCACCATCGACGGCCAGAACGTCACCACCTTACCGATGTACCGGCGCGCACGCCTTGGCATTGGGTATCTGCCGCAGGAAATGTCGATCTTTCGCGGACTGAGTGTCGAGGATAATATCTCTGCCGTGCTCGACGTGGCCGAAAAACATGGCCACAAGCGCAAGGAACGGCTGGAAGAGCTACTGTCGGATTTCTCCATCGAACATCTGCGCCGCGCGCCGGCTCTGGCGCTGTCGGGCGGTGAACGGCGGCGGGTCGAGATTGCCCGTTGCCTGGCTGCCAAACCCAAATACCTGCTGCTGGACGAGCCCTTTGCTGGCGTCGATCCGATCAGCGTCGGAGATATCCGGCATCTGGTGTCCGATCTCAAGAAACGCGGCATCGGTGTGCTGATCACCGACCACAATGTGCGCGAGACGCTCGAGATCGTGGACCGCGCCTATATTCTGCATGATGGGCAGGTTCTGATGTCTGGTACACCTGCCGAAGTGGTCGACAACGAAAACGTGCGTCGAGTCTACCTTGGCGAGAACTTCCGCATCACATGATCGGTGAAATTCTGCGGATTTCAAGTGACGAAATCTCCTGTTTTCGGACCGGTTGCCATTGACTCTCCGCCCGTCTCTTGCCTCAATTGGGACATGGCAAAGCTGTGCTTTATCACGGGTTCCGGGTATCCCTTTCACAGGGCAAAAGCCGCTCATGAACCGCACGCCATGCCTGACCCCACCGCCCGCAAGTAACGACAGACCGGTTTCTTGGTGTGTATACGGGCGTGAATTGTGAAGGAGATCACATGCGTTACCAGATCAGCGGAAAACAGATTGATATTGGCGAATCTCTGCAGAATCATGTGCAGACGGAACTGGGCGAGGTCATCCAGAAATATGCCCAGCGCCCCACCGACGCCAATGTCGTGTTTTCGCGCTCGGCGCATGAGTATGTATGCGAAACAACGGTGCATCTTTCGACCGGGCTGACAGCCCAGGCCAAGGCGCATGCCACTGAAATCTATGCGGCATTTGAGGGATGCTGCGACAAGATGGAAACCCAGTTGCGCAGGTACAAGCGCAGGTTGAAGGACCACCACAAGGATCGCTCGGAGCCGGTTGAACTTTTCGGGGCGTCGTCCTATATCCTCGCCTCTGAAGAATCGGAGGAGGCCGCGGAACCGGCATCGCTGCAACCTATCATCGTGGCAGAGATGGAAACGCAAATTCCGTCACTGTCCGTTGGAGAGGCCGTGATGCAGATGGAACTGGCAGGGGCCCCTGTCCTGGTTTTTCGGAATGAGAACAAAGACGGGTTGAACGTCGTATACCGTCGCGAAGACGGCAATATCGGCTGGATCGACCCGTAATAGGCAAGAAACAGACAGTGGTGTCACGGTTCGCGGTGACACAAAATGCGGAGCAAGCACAGATGGAGCTTTCAAGCATCCTCAGACCCGAAGCCGTGAGGGTTTTCTCGACGGCTTCGAGCAAGAAGCGTTTGTTTCAGGAGATCGCCGATCTGGCCTCTTCCACGCTTGGGCAAGACCCTGAGACAACGGTCGAAGCCTTGCTGGAGCGCGAAAGTCTCGGACCGACTGGCGTCGGACATGGTGTGGCGCTGCCACATGCGAGACTGACGACGCTCGAAAAAGTGTCGGGCGTATTCATCCGGCTTGAAAAACCGATTGATTTCGGAGCAGTGGACCGACAGCCGGTCGATATCGCCTTTGCGCTTTTTGCGCCAGAGGATGCTGGCGTTGATCACCTGAAGGCGCTGGCACTGGTCTCGCGCACATTGCGGGACCAGTCGATCTGCAACAAGCTTAGGGCCAATCTGGACCCGGCCAAGCTCTATGCCATCCTGACGGAAACGCACCCGGTTCAGGCGGCATAGTTTCATCGGTTTCGCCCACTATTCGAGAGCGTTTAGGCATCTGGCCTGCTCTCTCGGATAACGGAGGTCAGATGCTCGATTCTGATCTCGTATTGGCGGTCTATGTCGCCAAAGCCAGATTGAATATACCATCGCGACCCAACCTGCGGGGAGTCATAACCTTAGCTGGGCAGATACTAGATCCGAACGCCTAGGTGGTGGTCCAATCCAGCACCACTTTACCGGACTGTCCCGATTTCATCGCCGCAAAACCCTGCGCGAAATCCCCCACATCAAATCGATGAGTGATCACCCGGCTGACATCCAGGCCGTTCTGTAACATGGCGATCATCTTGTACCAGGTCTCGAACATCTCACGACCATAGACACCTTTGATGGTGATTGCCTTGAATACGATCCGGCTCCAATCCACTGGCGACTTGCCGGGTGGGATGCCCAGCAACGCGATCTTGCCACCCATCACGAGCGCCTCGACCATCTGGTCGAGTGCAATCTGCGAGCCGGACATTTCCAGTCCCACGTCAAAGCCTTCCTTCAGACCCAGATCGGCGATCACGTCCTGAATGTCCTCACGCGAAACATCGACGGCCCGAACCGTCGGCACCACGTGTTCCGCAAGCTTCAGACGGTCGGCGTTGATATCCGTAATGACAACGTTGCGCGCCCCGGCATGGCGCGCGACGGCTGCGGCCATGATCCCAATGGGCCCCGCGCCAGTGATCAGCACATCCTCGCCGAGCAAATCAAAGCTGAGCGCCGTGTGCACCGCATTCCCCAGCGGGTCGAGAATGGCGCCGATTTCGTCTGGTACGTCATCAGGCAAGGGCACCACATTGAAGGCTGGCAGCTTGAGATATTGCGCAAATGCGCCCTGCTCATTCACGCCGATCCCACGCGTGCCGGGGTCCAGATGGAACTTGCCCGCGCGGCTCTGGCGGCTGTCGGTGCCAATCAGATGCCCCTCGCCGGAGCAACGTTGCCCGATCGTCAGACCCGTTACATCCTTGCCGATCTCAACAATCTCGCCTGCAAATTCATGGCCGGTAATCATCGGCACCGGCAGGGTGGAAGCGGCCCAGTCATCCCAGTTCCAGATATGGATATCTGTGCCGCAAATGCCGGTCTTGGTCACCCGGATCAACACCTCATCCGGGCCTATTTCCGGGACCGGCGCCTGCACCATCCACAAACCTTTCTCAGGCTTCGACTTCTCAAGTGCCTTCATCGTGTTAGGACGCATCAGATCACCCCCAAATCCTTGCCAACCTTGCCGAAGGCCGCCAGCGCGCGATCCAGTTCATTCCTTGTTAGAGCCGCATTCATCTGCGTTCTGATCCGCGCCTGCCCGCGCGGAACAACTGGAAAGAAGAAGCCCGAGACATAGACGCCCTCGTCAAACAAACGAGCGGCCATGTCCTGCGCAAGCTGTGCCTCGCCCAGCATCACGGGGATGATAGGATGCTCACCCTGCAGCAGATCAAAGCCCAATTGTTCGAGCCCAGCGCGCCAATAGTTCGCGTTGTCAAAAAGCTGCGCGCGCAGATCGGCGCCCTCTTCGACCAGGCGGATCGCCTCAAGCCCGGCGGCGACGATGGAAGGCGGCAGCGAATTCGAAAACAGATAGGGCCGCGCCCGCTGCCGCAGCAGGTCGATCACTGGCTGCGGCCCAGCGATATAGCCGCCGATTGCCCCCCCGAGTGCCTTGCCCAGCGTCCCTGTCAGGATGTCCACATCGACACCAAAGTGATCCGGCGTGCCCGCCCCGTTCGGTCCCATGAAACCCGTGGCATGGCAATCATCAACCATCACGATGGCGTCATATTTGTCAGCCAGTTCCCGGATCGCGGGCAGGTTGGCCAGATAGCCATCCATCGAGAACACGCCGTCAGTGGCGATCATGATATGCCGCGCCCCATCGGCGCGCGCCTGTTTCAACCAGGCTTCGAGGTCATTCATGTCATTGTTCAGGTAGCGATAGCGTTTCGCCTTGCACAGACGCACCCCGTCGATGATCGAAGCGTGATTCAGACTGTCAGAGATGATGGCGTCATCAGGCCCTAACAAAGGCTCAAACAGCCCGCCATTGGCATCGAAACAGGCCGCAAAGAGAATTGCGTCGTCCTTGTTCAAGAAACGCGCCAATCGCTGTTCCAACTCGCGATGTATGTCCTGCGTACCGCAGATGAAGCGGACCGAAGCCATGCCGAAACCTTTGGGCTCCATAGCGGCTTTGGCGGCGTCGATCAGCGCGGGGTGATCGGCCAGGCCCAGATAGTTGTTGGCGCACAGGTTGATCACCTGCTTGTCGCCCACCGTAATCTCTCCGCCCTGAGGCGAGGTGATCATTCGTTCACGCTTGTAAAGCCCCTCGGCCTCGATCTGGGCGAGCGTTTCAGAGATGTGGGACAGGAATGCTTGCGACATGGCGACCTCCATTTGAGTCGCATATCTAGCATAACGGAAGAGATTCCCAAATAGGGGATTTCAAAATATTGGATGAAAATCCGTAAAGGCGGAATTTAGCCAATCAAGCGTTCTTGACGATCAAAAAGACACGGGCCGCCCCGCCCTGCGCCGCGATCGCATGAGGCACATCTGCCGCGTAACGGGCGGTGTCACCCGCCGCCAGATCATGGCTCGCCGAACCAGAGGTGACCTGCACGCGCCCTTCCAGCACGGTCAGTTGTTCCTGTGCGCCGCGCGTGTGCGGCTGGCTGCTAAGCACACCGTTCACATCAAACCGGATATCGTAGACCTCATGCCCTCCGGCCTCTTCGGGCGGAGACAGGATGCGGATGCGACACCCTTCGCCCATATTGTCGATGCTGGGCACCTCGTCGTTGCGCAGGACTTCGATCCGATCCGAACTGTCGGCATCTTCAAGCAGCCCAGCGAAGTCGACCTGCAATGCGCGGGTCAGGTTCCACAGCGTTGCAATCGTCGGGCTGCTTTCACCGCGTTCAATCTGGCTGACCATCGAGCGGGACACACCGCTGAGATTTGCCACTGCCTCCAGCGACAGTCCCTGTGCACGACGCGCCTCTTTCAGCCTGGTTGGCAGGCGGTTCAGGATATCGTCAGGTTTTTCCGTCATGACGGATTTTCTGCGCGTACAGACGCTGCATGTCAATTGTGGATGTGACCTCACGTCCCATGCGACAGTAGGGCAGCTCGGATGCATACTGCGTCCAAATCGTGAGGAGTGATACATGACCGATGTCGTAATTCTGGACGGTGCCCGCACCGCAATTGGTACATTTGGCGGGGCGCTCGCCTCTACCGCGCCGATTGATCTGGCGACTGTCGTGACCGAGGCCGCGCTGGAAAGATCCGGTGTCGAGGCCGCGCAGATCGGCAATGTGGTCTTTGGCCATGTGATCAACACCGAACCCCGCGACATGTATCTGAGCCGCGTGGCTGCGATGCAGGCGGGTATTCCCAATGGCACGCCCGCGATGAACGTGAACAGACTCTGCGGATCGGGGGCGCAAGCCATCGTTTCCGCCACGCAATCGCTGATGCTGGGGGATGCCGAGTTCGCCGTTGCTGGTGGGGCCGAAAGCATGTCGCGCAGCCCGTTTATCACGCCGTCGGCGCGCTGGGGGCAGAAGATGGGTGATGTGGCCTCGCTCGATATGATGCTGGGAGCTTTGAACTGCCCCTTCGGCACCGGCCATATGGGCGTAACCGCCGAGAATGTAGCTGATGAGCATCAGATCACCCGCGAGGACATGGACGGCTTCGCGATTACCAGCCAGACCCGTGCGGCGGCGGCAATCGAGGGGGGCGTGTTCGATAGCCAGATCGCGCCGGTGCAAGTCAAAGCCCGTCGGGACATGGTGGATTTCAAGGTCGATGAACACCCCAAGGCAACGACGGTCGAGGCACTGGCGGGGCTGCGCGCGGTATTCAAGAAAGATGGCCGCGTGACAGCCGGAAACGCCTCGGGGATCAATGATGGTGCGGCGGCAATGGTGCTGGCCAAGGCGGACGCGGCGGAACGGGCGGGACTGAAGCCCAAGGCGCGCATCCTGGGTTATGCCCATGCGGGTGTGCGCCCCGAAGTGATGGGCATCGGCCCAGTACCTGCGGTGCAGAACCTCATGCAACGCACCGGCCTGTCGGTGGATGATTTTGACGTGATCGAAAGCAACGAGGCGTTTGCCGCGCAAGCGCTGGCGGTGAACAAAGAGCTTGGCCTTGATCCCGCCAAGGTCAATCCAAATGGCGGGGCGATTGCTCTGGGCCATCCGGTCGGGGCAACCGGTGCGATCATTACGATGAAAGCGCTCTACGAACTGGAGCGCACCGGCGGTTCAAAGGGCCTGATTACCATGTGTATCGGCGGCGGTCAGGGAATTGCCATCGCCATCGAACGGCTCTGATAGGGGCAGCGGCTTACCGCCCCCACCTTGCGCAGTCCCCAAGGGTCGTATCTGCCGGATCAAATGCGCGGAGGCGCTCAGAACAAAGCGCTGACCAACAAGACAATCGCTGCACCAGCGCCGGAACCGATCAATGCGGTCCAGACCGGCAGAGGTACTGTAGCCTTTGGCGGCTCTTCGGTGGCCTGCGCGATCAACATCTTTTCGACCAGCGCGGGCAGGCGCGGGCCGAACCGGGCCAGCACCTTGGCGGTGTCGTAAAAATCCGAGAGTGCGGCGCGCGGGCCGATGGATTCGGTGATGTAGCTTTCGACCACCGGGCGCGCCACTTCCCAGATGTTCATATGCGGGTTCAGGGACCGGGCCACACCCTCGACCACCACCATGGTGCGTTGCAGCAGGATCAGTTCGGTGCGGGTTTCCATCCCGAAGCGTTCGGTCACCTCGAAGAGATAATTGAGCAGACGACCCATCGAGATATGGCTGGCATCCATGCCAAAGATCGGCTCTCCCACCGCGCGCAGGGCACGGGCGAACTCGTCAACATCGCGGTCGGCGGGAACGTAACCAGCCTCGAAATGTACCTCGGCCACACGTTTGTAGTCGCGGCGGATGAAGCCGAAAAGAATCTCGGCATAGACCCTGCGGGTATATTGGTCGATATGGCCCATGATGCCGAAATCATAGGCGACGATATCGCCATTGGGCGCAACCTTGAGGTTGCCCTGATGCATGTCGGCATGGAAATAGCCATCGCGCAGCGCGTGCTGAAGGAACAGGGTCAGCACCCGTTCACTTAGGACGCGCCGGTCATGGCCTGCCGCGTCCAGCGCGTCGTTGTCGCCCAACGGCACACCATCGGCCCAGCCCAGCGTCATCACCCGGCGCGCCGAGAGCGACCACATTATCGTCGGCAGCTGGAACCCTTCATCCTTTTGCGTATTGGCGGCAAACTCTGAGGCTGCGGAGCTTTCCAGACGCAGATCAAGCTCGCCGCGGACGACTCCATGGAAATGTTCGATCACCTCCATCGGCCGCAACCTGCGCGCGCCTGGTGCGCAAAGCTCAACGATACGGGCGGCCAGATAGAAGGCGTCAATATCCTTCTGGAACGCCTTTTCGATGCCGGGGCGCAGCACCTTGACCGCGACTTCGCCGCCGCCATTTGCGATGCGGGCCTTGTGGACCTGCGCGATTGAGGCGGCGGCAATCGGCTCACTGAATTCTTCGAACAGTTCGGGCACGGGCTGGCCGAGCTCGCGTTCGACCTCTGCCATCGCCTCTTGTCGGGAAAAGGGCGGCAGCTTGTCCTGCAACACGCGCAGTTGCACAGCCAACTCGTCGCCCACCACGTCCGGGCGGGTCGAGAGAATCTGGCCGAACTTAATATAGGCCGGGCCCAACGCGGTCAGCGCGCGGGTGGCGGGCGGCATTTCGGGGTCGCCCTTATAACCCAGCCACTGGAACGGTTTGCCAAGCGCGTGGGCCACGAAACGCAGCGCGGGCGGCGCCTCAAACGCGTCCAGCACTACGCTCATTGCACCGGTGCGCTCCAGCGTGGCGCCTGTGCGGATCAGGCGAATGATGTTGTGCGGGCCGCGCATGCGTCAGATTTTCCATCCGGAATGCAGGGCCGCAATACCCATGCTGAGGTTGCGGTACTTGGCGTTTTCAAACCCAGCCGTGCGGACCATCGCGAGGAAGGTCTCCTGATCGGGAAAGTTGCGGATCGATTCCACCAGATACTGATAGCTGTCGCGATCCCCGGCGATCATCTGTCCCATGCGTGGGATCACGTTGAAACTATATAGATCATAAAGTTTCTGCAGACCGTCATTGGGGATCTGGCTGAATTCCAGCACCATCAGGCGACCGCCGGGGCGCAGCACGCGGAACGCCTCGTTCAGCGCCTCTTGCGGACGGGTCACGTTTCGGATGCCAAACGAGATCGTGTAGACGTCGAATGTGTTGTCCTCGAAGGGCAGCGCCATCGCATCACCCACCACCCAATCCAGACTGTCGGCCATTTGCTCGGCTTCGGCGCGCTTACGGCCTTCGATCAGCATCGGTTCGGTCAGGTCCAGAACCGTAGCATGGCCATAGCCCGCGCGTTTGAGGAACCGGAACGAGATATCGCCGGTGCCGCCCGCCACATCCAGCAGTCGCTGACCGGGGCGCGGGGCGAGCCAGTCCATCATCGCGTCTTTCCAGACCCGGTGGATGCCGACGCTCATCACATCGTTCATGATGTCATATTTCGAGGCGACCGAGTTAAAGACGCCTTGCACCCGTCCGGCTTTTTCGGATTCGGGGACGGTTTCGAAACCGAAATGGGTGGTTGTGTCTTTTCTGTCTGACATGCGGCTTGCCGTTCTGGAATTTCGCCCTTGTTATAGGGCGCTGAGAGGTGGGCACAATGCGGCCCATTGGACAGGAGAGCCATAATGCCCGAATTGCCCGAGGTCGAGACCGTCAGGCGCGGCCTATTGCCCGCGATGGAGGGTGTGGTCCTGAAAAGGACCGACGTCAACCGCCCGGATCTGCGCTGGCCGTTCCCTGAGCGCATGGCAGATCGGCTGCGTGATGTCCGTGTGGACCGGCTGCGGCGGCGTTCTAAATACCTGTTGCTGGATCTGAGCAGCGGCGAGACATTGTTGATCCATCTCGGCATGTCGGGGCGGATGACCATCTCAGGCGATCCGCTCGGGCAGTTCCTACATGATCACCCGATGCCGGAAAAACATGACCATGTGGTGTTTCACATGGAGAACGGCGCGCGCGTGACCTTCAACGATCCGCGCCGCTTCGGCGCGATGGACTTGATGGCGACCGACGGCGCCGAACAGCACAAGCTACTGTCAGTTCTGGGGCCGGAGCCCTTGAGCAATGCCTTTGACGAGCCGCATCTGGTCTCGGCCTTCAAAGGGCGCAACACGCCAGTGAAATCGGCGCTGCTGGACCAGGGAATCGTTGCCGGTCTGGGCAATATCTACGTCTGCGAGACACTCTATCGTGCCGGAGTGTCCCCACGTCGCAAAGCTGGCAGAACTTCCGCGCCCCGTGTTGCGGCAATGGTTCCGATCATCCGGGCGGTGCTGTCCGAGGCGATTGAGGCGGGCGGATCAAGCTTGCGCGATTTCCGGCAAGCCGATGGCGAACTTGGATATTTTCAGCACCGCTTCGACGTCTACGACCGCGAGGGGCAGCCCTGCCGAACCCAAGATTGCCCCGGCGTCATCGCACGGATCGTGCAGTCGGGTCGGTCATCTTTCTATTGTCCGGCTTGCCAAAGATAGCTTGAACCATAGGCTGTGCATGGTAAGGAATCGGCTCTGACCGGAAAAAAGAAAGCACCACTCAATGGCTTTTCAGACGATCATCGTCGACATTGAAGATCACGTCGCCCTCATCAAGCTGAACCGACCCGACGCGCTGAACGCACTTAATACCGAGTTGCTGGGCGAGTTGTGCACGGCACTGGAAAGCGCCGACGAAAATGACAAGGTCAGATGTATCGTTGTTACCGGGTCCGATAAGGCCTTTGCCGCCGGTGCTGATATCAAAGAGATGTCGGAGAAGAGCTTTGTCGAGGTGTTCGAAGAGAACCTCTTTGCATCCACCAATGACCGCATCGCATCCATCCGCAAGCCGATCATCGCAGCGGTGTCCGGATATGCGCTGGGCGGCGGATGTGAGTTGGCGATGATGTGTGACTTTATCCTGGCCGCCGACAACGCCAAGTTCGGCCAGCCCGAGATTAACCTGGGCGTCGTTGCAGGCATGGGCGGCACTCAACGTCTCACCCGCTTTGTGGGCAAGTCGAAATCCATGGACATGAACCTGACCGGGCGCTTCATGGATGCCGAAGAAGCCGAGCGCGCCGGGCTGGTCAGCCGCGTCGTGCCTACCAAGAAGCTCGTGGAAGAGGCGATCGCTGCCGCACAGAAGATTGCCGAGAAGTCGCAGCTGAGTGTGATGGCTGCCAAGGAATCGGTGAACCGCTCCTACGAACTGACCCTGAACGAGGGGATGCTGTTCGAACGTCGTGTTTTTCATTCGATGTTTGCCACCGAAGACCAGAAAGAAGGCATGGCCGCCTTCCTCGAAAAACGCGAAGCGCAGTTCCGCGACAGATAACGCCTGCCAGACACCCGACAGGTCGGCTGGGCCAAGATTGGGCTTGGCAAGCACCGTTAACTTGGGTAATGAGCGCCGCTATACATGCGCGTGCGGCCCGCTCAGGCTCGAATCACAAGGGTGACTCTAGGTCCCTGCAGGTTCCGTCATTGCGCAATCGAAACAACGGAACCGACACAAGGTAACAGACCACATGGCCAATTCGCCCCAAGCCAAGAAGCGCGCCCGTCAGAACGAAAAGCGTTTCGCCGTAAACAAAGCGCGTCGCTCGCGCATCCGCACCTACCTCCGCAAAGTAGAAGAAGCCATCGCATCCGGCGATCAGGCCGCTGCGACTGCTGCCCTGCGCGCGGCCCAGCCCGAGCTGATGCGCGGCGTTTCAAAAGGCGTCTTTCACAAGAACACCGCATCGCGCAAGATGTCTCGCCTGTCGGCGCGCGTCAAAGCGATGGCCTGATCCGCGCTGCGAATCTGCAAAAATCGTAAGATCAAAAAAGGTGCCCTTGAGGCGCCTTTTTTCATGGCTGTTGCAACATTGCCGCTGTCCCGCAGGCGCCCGAGATTCGTTGTCAGTAAAGACTGAGTCAACATCAGAGTTTCGTTGCTGCCCCGCCCTTCGTGTTGCTACCACTAATCTAGCGATTCACTCGCTTGGGGGGACAGGACGTTTTCGGTCGGATCTGACAGGCATCAGAAAAGAGCGTGAACGCAAGCCACGTTTCGGGAGATTCCCGAAGAATTGGTCTGCTGCCAGCTGCGTACTGCCACGCGGCGTAGCCCTGTCTAGACAAAGTTGTGTGCCGGGTAGAAGGGCACGGTTCCGTTGTCACTGCGGGGCTCGTGCACCTGATCGGTATTGTTGCCTGAGGGACGGGCAACTGGCATCGGACTCACTTCCGATGACGCAATTCCTTTGCGCGTGAACCGTGGCCGGTCCGAACCCGGTCAAAAATGGGCACATATAATGGCCGTCCGAACACGGCCTAGCAAAACGAGGGATGCGTGAGGCGCTTGATGACACAAGAGAAATGGGGACAACTTCGCCAACGGCTGCTCAAGACGGTCGGGAAAAATAACTACACGACCTGGATCGAGCCGTTGAAATTTCAGGAACTGCAGGATGGCGTGGCCGTCTTTTCGGTGCCTACGAATTTCGTGGGAAACTATGTAAGCCAAAACTTTGCCGAGCTCATTCTGTACGAACTAACCACATCCGGCGAAGATGTACGCCGTCTGGCGTTTCGGGTTGCGGCCAACTCACCCGCGCGCCCGACTGCTCTGGCGGACGAAGAAGAACCGGATGCACCGCAGACGGCGCCCGTCGCCGCAGCAGCCGCAAATGCACCCCTGGATGCGCTGAAGACCGCCCCGCTCGACAAACGGTTCACTTTTGAACGCTTTGTGGTCGGCAAGCCCAACGAACTGGCTCATGCCGCCGCGCGCCGGGTATCCGAAGGCGGTCCGGTGACGTTCAACCCGCTTGTGCTCTATGGTGGCGTGGGGCTGGGCAAGACCCACCTGATGCATGCTATCGCCTGGGAGTTACGGTCACGGCAGCCCGATCTGAATGTTCTGTATCTCTCGGCGGAACAGTTCATGTATCGTTTCGTGCAGGCGCTACGCGAACGCCGCATGATGGATTTCAAACATCTCTTCCGCTCGGTCGACGTGTTGATGGTCGATGACGTGCAGTTCATCGCCGGCAAGGACAGCACCCAGGAAGAGTTCTTTCATACCTTCAACGCGCTGGTGGACCAGAACAAGCAGATCATCATTTCGGCCGACCGCGCGCCTGGCGAGATCAAGGACCTAGAAGACCGCGTGAAGTCGCGCCTGCAATGTGGACTGGTCGTGGACCTGCATCCGACCGACTATGAACTCCGTCTGGGCATCCTGCAGAACAAGGTTCAACAGCACAGCGCCACCTATCCCGACCTGAATATCCGCGATGGTGTGCTTGAGTTTCTTGCCCATCGTATCTCGACCAATGTGCGCGTGCTAGAAGGCGCGCTGACGCGGCTCTTTGCCTTTGCCTCGCTGGTGGGCCGCGAGATCGACATGGAACTCACGCAGGATTGTCTGGCCGATGTCCTGCGCGCATCCGAACGCAAGATCACGGTCGAGGAAATTCAGCGCAAAGTGTCGGACTACTACAACATCCGCCTCAGCGACATCATCGGACCGAAACGTCTGCGCTCTTACGCCCGGCCGAGGCAAATAGCGATGTATCTGTGCAAGCAACTGACCAGCCGATCCCTGCCCGAGATCGGACGCCGCTTTGGCGGACGCGATCATACCACGGTCATGCACGGTGTGCGGCGCATCGAAGAGCTCAAACTGACCGATGGCCAAATCGCCGAAGACGTCGAGATGCTGCGCCGGGCGCTGGAGGCCTGACGCCGGCCTGTTTTCCCGACCTTATGTGTGTTCCTCCACACGATTGACCGGGATCTGTATTCTGCCAAGGGCACGGGCCTTGACGCCCGTGTCTTTCCGGCTGACAAATCTGTAAAAATTCTTGTGTCAGGGCCGCAACCCGCTAGGGTGCGTGTCCCGGCCCATGCAGAGGAATAAGGGAAATGAAGATCAGCATCGAACGCGGCACTCTACTCAAGGCCGTGGCGCAGGCTCAGTCCGTTGTGGAACGCCGCAACACCATACCCATTCTGGCCAATGTGCTGATCGAGGCCGAAGGCGATAGCGTTCAATTCCGGGCCACCGATCTGGACATAGAAGTGGTCGACAGTGCGCCTGCCCAGGTCGAGCGCGCCGGTGCCACCACGGTTGCAGCCACCACACTGCACGAGATCGTGCGCAAGCTGCCTGACGGTGCGCTGGTCACGCTCACCGCTGACAGCGCCACGGGCCGCCTAACGGTCGAGGCGGGGCGGTCGAACTTTTCGCTGGCGACCCTGCCGAAAGAAGATTTTCCGGTAATGGCCTCTTCGGAGTACCAATCGAACTTCACCGCCAATGCTGCCGTTCTGCGGCGGCTTTTCGACAAGTCGAAATTTGCCATCTCCACCGAAGAAACCCGCTACTACCTGAACGGCGTTTACATGCATGTGGCCGATAGCCCGGAGGGCGGCAAAACGCTGCGCTGCGTCGCCACTGATGGTCACCGGCTGGCGCGAATCGACTCTGATTTGCCTGCGGGGGCCGAGGACATGCCCGGTGTGATCGTTCCGCGCAAAACCGTGGGCGAGCTCCGCAAGCTTCTGGACGATGACGAAATGGATATCGCTGTGTCGGTCAGCGAAACCAAAGTGCGGTTCGCGACCCCCGACATAACCCTGACGTCGAAAGTGATCGACGGCACCTTCCCCGACTATACCCGCGTTATTCCACAAGCGAACAACCGGCGTCTGGAAGTGGACGCTTCCGAATTCGCGCAGGCCGTGGACCGGGTGGCGACCGTTTCGTCTGAACGCTCGCGCGCAGTGAAACTGCAACTGGACGAAGACAAGCTGATCCTGTCGGTCAATGCACCCGATAGCGGCGCCGCCGAGGAAGAACTGGCCGTGGCCTATGGCGACGAGCGACTTGAGATCGGCTTCAACGCCAAATACCTTCTGGAAATCGCCAGCCAGGTGGATCGGGAGAACGCCGTCTTCATGTTCAATTCGGCAGGCGATCCAACCCTTATGCGCGAAGGCAGCGATCAAAGCGCGGTTTATGTGGTCATGCCGATGCGCGTCTGATCGGCCCCGCGTGCGGTGCCTTCGGCAAGCGTATTGAAGGGCCGGTTCGCGTGCTGGCCCTGACATCTCTCACACTCTCGCATTTCCGGTCGCACAAGCTGGCGCAGATGGCGCTGGACGGGCGGCCCGTTGCCATTCACGGGCCAAACGGTGCGGGCAAGACCAACATCCTAGAGGCCGTCTCGCTGTTCTCACCCGGTCGCGGGTTGCGCCGGGCAAGCGCAGCCGAGATGACACGGCGGCCTGAGGCGCTGGGCTGGAAACTCAGCGGCATCCTTGAGGCGCAGGGCAAGCGTTACGAGGTCGAAACCTGGTCCGAGGGCGGCGGCGCCCGGCAGGTGCGCCTGGACGACAAGAGCGCCAGTCAGATCGCTTTGGGGCAAATCGCGCGCGTGGTCTGGCTCATCCCCTCGATGGACCGCCTCTGGATCGAAGGGGCCGACGGACGGCGGCGCTTTCTGGACCGGATCGCGCTGAGTTTCGACCCTGCCCATGCCGAAGCCTCGCTGACCTATGAAAAGGCCATGCGCGAGCGGAACCGCCTGCTCAAGGACGAGGTGCGGGACGCCCATTGGTACAGCGCGCTGGAACAGCAGATGGCCGCTGCGGGCCACCGCATCCACCAGGGCCGCCTTGACGCGCTGGACCATCTGCGAAATGCCCAGACCGAGAGCGAAACCGCCTTTCCTGCAGCCGAATTGGACCTGATCCAATCCGAAGGTGAGATGCCCGCGACCGAAGCAGACCTGCGCGAGGCTCTACAGGAGTCCCGCTTCCGCGATATCGCCGCCGGTCGCGCGCTGGTTGGTCCGCACCGAAGCGATCTCTACGGGGTCTATGCGGCCAAGGGTGTACCCGCCAAGGACTGTTCAACCGGTGAGCAAAAGGCGCTGCTGATCTCGCTGATCTTGGCCAATGCGCGGGCGCTGTCCGGCCGAATTGAAGCGCCGCCGATCCTGCTGCTGGACGAGGTGTCGGCGCATCTGGATGCCGAACGCAGGGCCGCGCTTTATGACGAGATATGCGCCCTTGGCGCACAGGCGTGGATGACCGGAACGGGGCCAGAACTCTTCGCCGAACTGGGCGACAGAGCACAAAGTTTCACAGTGACCGAAGTCGATGGAATCTCGCAGGTTTCCAGCGCCTGAATCGCCTAAAAAATCAGGGGATTCGCGTGACATTCCCGCCTGCGTTTCGTATAAAATCGCAGGAATATAATAGGAAGGCGCGAATGTCCGAGAACGAGCAGACCCCGCAGGAATATGGTGCGGATTCCATCAAGGTTCTCAAGGGGTTGGAAGCGGTTCGGAAACGGCCCGGCATGTATATCGGCGATACCGATGATGGCTCTGGCCTACACCATATGGTGTACGAAGTTGTCGACAACGGCATTGACGAGGCCTTGGCGGGACATGCCGACCATGTGACCGTGAAAATCCATGCCGATAACAGCGTTTCCGTGAGCGACAACGGGCGCGGTATTCCGGTTGGCATTCACGAGGAAGAAGGCGTTTCCGCTGCCGAGGTCATCATGACCCAGCTGCATGCGGGCGGGAAATTCGACAGCAATTCCTACAAGGTTTCGGGCGGGCTGCACGGCGTTGGCGTCTCGGTCGTAAACGCGCTTTCCGACTGGCTGGAACTACGCATCTGGCGCGAGGGCAAGGAACATGTCGCCCGTTTCGAAGGCGGTGAGACCAGCGAACATCTGACCGTGATCGGTGAGTGCGGTGAGCAGACCGGTACCGAGGTTCGGTTTCTGGCCTCGACCGATACATTCTCGAACCTAGACTACTCCTTTGAGACGCTGGAAAAGCGACTGCGGGAATTAGCCTTTCTGAACTCCGGCGTGCGCATCATCCTGATCGACGAACGCCCCGCCGAGCGGCTGGAGACAGAACTGTTCTATGAAGGCGGCGTCAAGGAGTTCGTCAAGTATCTGGACCGCTCAAAAAGCCCCGTGATGGATCAACCGATCTATATCAAGGGCGAGCGTGATGAGATCGGGGTCGAGATCGCGATGTGGTGGAATGACAGCTACCACGAGACGGTGCTGCCCTTCACCAACAACATCCCTCAGCGCGATGGCGGCACCCATGTGGCCGGTTTCCGGGGTGCCTTGACCCGGACCATCAACAACTATGCGCAATCCAGCGGCATCGCGAAAAAGGAAAAGGTCAGCTTTACGGGCGATGATGCACGCGAGGGGCTGACCTGCGTGTTGTCGGTCAAGGTGCCAGACCCGAAATTCTCGTCCCAGACCAAGGATAAGCTGGTCTCATCCGAAGTGCGCCCCGCGGTGGAAAGCATGGTGAACGAGAAGCTGGCCGAATGGTTCGAAGAGAACCCCAATGAGGCCAAGCAGATCGTCGGCAAGATCATTGAGGCCGCATTGGCACGGGAAGCCGCCCGCAAGGCCCGCGAGTTGACCCGCCGCAAGACGGCTATGGATGTGAACTATCTCGCAGGCAAGCTCAAGGATTGTTCCGAAAAGGACCCCTCGAAAACCGAAGTGTTCCTGGTCGAAGGGGACTCGGCCGGTGGGTCGGCCCAGACCGGGCGCGACCGGCTGACCCAAGCCGTGCTGCCCCTGCGCGGCAAGATCCTGAACGTGGAACGCGCGCGGTTTGACAGGATGCTCTCTAGTCAGGAGATCGGCAACCTCGTGATGGCACTGGGCACCGGCATCGGGCGCGACGAGTTCAACATCGAAAAGCTGCGCTACCACAAGATCGTCATCATGACCGATGCCGACGTCGATGGCGCGCATATCCGCACGCTGCTGCTGACCTTCTTCTATCGTCAGATGCCAGAACTGATTGAGGGCGGTTATCTCTACATCGCGCAGCCGCCGCTCTATAAGGTTTCCCGCGGAAAATCAGAAGTTTACCTGAAAGATCAGGCAGCGCTGGACGACTACCTGATCAATCAGGGGGTCGAGGGCGCGGTGCTGCAACTTGGCTCGGGCGAGGAAATCATTGGTCAGGACCTGACCCGCGTTGTGGACGAAGCGCGCCAATTGAAGCGCGTTCTGGACGCCTTCCCCACTCACTATCCGCGCCACATTCTGGAGCAGGCAGCAGTTGCCGGAGCGTTCGTGCCCGGCGCAGTGGATGCCGACCTTCAAGGCGTGGCCGACAAGGTGGCCGCACGGCTCGACCTGATCGCCCTGGAATACGAGCGCGGCTGGCAAGGCCGGATAACGCAGGACCACGGCATTCGGCTTGCTCGCATCTTGCGTGGCGTGGAAGAGGTGCGCACTCTGGATGGCCCCATGCTGCGTTCGGGCGAGGCCCGCAAGACCGGCAGCTTTACCCAGAGCCTGCAGGAGATCTACAACACCCCTGCCACCCTGATGCGACGCGACCGGAGCCAGGTGATCCATGGGCCGCTAGACCTGCTACGCGCCATCCTCGAAGAGGGCGAAAAGGGTCTGTCACTGCAACGCTACAAGGGACTGGGCGAGATGAATCCCGACCAGCTCTGGGAAACGACGTTGGATCCAGACGCCCGCACTCTGCTGCAGGTGCGCGTGGATGATATGGTGGAAGCAGACGATCTGTTTACCAAACTCATGGGAGACGTCGTCGAACCTCGCCGCGAGTTCATTCAGAAGAATGCGTTGAGCGTCGAAAATCTAGACTTTTAGCTTTGTAGGATCGCCCATAGTCGTTCGCGATGCTCATAATCGTTCGTGTTTATTGTCGATCCTGACTTAATGGTTGCGGTGAATTTATTGTCCGCAACCAAATTACAGCGGTCCGAGCCCAGTATTCCATCGACTTCCGATATCAATTTGTAAAATCTTCTTTTTTTTGCCACTCTGCAGCCTCCGAGTGGCTCATTGTCGGATCAAAGGGTTGCCTTTCCAATGAATGCGGTGAACGTTCCACCCCCGGGGCACATTGTCCTTAGGAAGTTTGCTTTGACGATTTCCAACCCTGTTCCTCTTAAGCGTAGCTTTGCAAACCGAATAAAAAGTGACCAGCATAGCGCACATACTTTCGTCCCCAGCAGACCCTACGCTTGGCGAAGTCATTCCGACTTCGCAATGCTGAGCTGTCTAGACCCCAAATTCAGTACCAGTGGTTTAGCGTTTCTCTAGTAAGGTTTCCGGGACTGGGGCGCGCATGTTGGGGGCCTGGTGCAGTCGGATCTGGTTGTATTGCCTGAGCCAGATGTTGATGGCGGCCTGAGCTTGTTTCGTGCTGTGGAACCATTCTGCATTCAGGACTTCGCGACGGAGTGTTCCGTTGAAGCGCTCGGAGGACCAGTTCAGTTGGGGAGGCTTGGTGGTCGCCGCCCGGCACAATCACGTTCTGGCCTTTGATAGTCTCTCCAACATCAAGCCCGGAATGGCGGATGATTTCCTCCGGATCGCCACGGGAGGTGGCTTTGGCACGCGCGAACTGCACACGGATGCGGA
>JBFOME010000022.1:0-69953 GCA_040830705.1 Paracoccaceae bacterium
AACCGCATCGAGATCATGTTTGGCAGGCTCAAGGATTGGAGACGCGTGGCGACACGTTATGATCGCTGTCCCAAACTCTTCCTATCAGCAATCGCCCTCGCAGCAATCGTCATCTTTTGGTTATGAATCCTGACCCTAGGTAGGTTCCAAGTTCGGCACCAAGCCGCGCTTCACTTTTTGCCCAGTCGGACTTCGCCGATTCAGGTGTCCAGAGGACCAGAACCAATTTGGCTGCCCGGATCATTCGATCAATTGCATCGCCGAAATGCTCGCTGGTTTTGAGATTTAGATCGGACGTCTGCGAGTATCCGGACGCCTTTAGCGCGTTAGCAATTTGTTCGGCCAGCGGCTGCTCTTCGCGTTTGTAGCTGATAAAAACGTCGATCTGTTGGGTCACTTCTTGGTCCACCTTTTGGGGAAGGATAATGAAGTTAGGTGAGCGATCAAGTGGGCTCGACCGGTTATTCGCTACCGTATCCAGTGGCCGTGTGAACCTAGGCCCATCTACACTAATTCCCGACAATGGATAAGTGCCCGCTTGGCTCACCGCCGCCATTGGAGCACATGCAACATCTACGTCTTGGGTTTGAGAGAGAATCTCTAGCGCGGCTCGAAGCGACCATCCGACGCTTTCGGTAAAGCTTGCGGCCTGTCGCCATGCGTTCAACGGCGGCAAAGCGGGACGATGCGGCCTAGAGTCAGGATGCATTGATTTTCGCTGCGCTGCGTGTTTCACGGCTCCTAAAGACGGAGCGGTCACATGAGCGACTTTTATTGGCTTAGCGACGAGCAGATGGCGAAGCTCGCCCCTTCTTCCCGAAGTCGCACGGCAAGCCTCGGGTTGATGACAAACGGGTGTTGAGCGGGATTATCTTCATCAATCGCAATGGGTTGCGCCGGCGAGATGCCCAAGGAATACGGGCCACACAAAACGCTCTGCAGCCGGTGGAAGCCTCGGAGCGAGAAAGGTGCCTTAGCACGGACATCGGCCGGCCTGGCTGCCGTGTACGGCGAACGGAAGCCGGCCATGATTGACGCGACCTATCTCAAGGCACACCGCACCGTGACCATTATAACCGCGATAAAGGGGGGGTGTGGCCGCCTGATTGGCAGAACCAAAGGCGGTGTGAATACCAAGTTGCACTCAATCTGTGACAGCAAACGGCGACCATTGAACATCTTTGTCACCGCCGGGCAGGTCAGCGACTACGTCGGTGCGCGGGCTCTGCTCAGCAGCATACTAAATGTGGACTGGCTGCTCGGGGATCGCGGCTATGATGCCAACTGGTTCCGAGACGCGTTGAAAGACAAAGGGATAGGCGGTTGCATCCCCGATCGAAAGCAACGCAAGACGCCGGCCAAGTACAACAAGCGCAGATAAAAGAAGCGCAGCAGGATCGAAATCATGATTGGGCGGCCAAGGGACTGGAGGCGCGTGGCAACACGCTATGACCGCTGCCCAAAGGTCTTCCTGTCCGCAATCGCACTTGCAGCAAACGTCATATACTGGTTATGAATCCTGACCCCAGGGAACCGACGACAATGAGTGCAATATCTTTGTGATCAAAGTGCAGATGAACACATTCCAACTAGTATCATGTGCGAATGAGTCGCGGGTGCCGCGCTTTTCAGCAATACGCTATAACTAGTCTAATCTGAATGGATTGGTAGCGGAGGAGGGACTTGAACCCCCGACACGCGGATTATGATTCCGCTGCTCTAACCAACTGAGCTACTCCGCCATGGTGAGAGGCGATTTAAGGGAGGCGCAGGTGGGGGTCAAGAGAGAAGTGTGACCGTTCGCAGTGTTTTTTGATCTCCTACTGCGGGTTCAGGATTTGGCCCTTGTCGCGCGCTCTGCCAGGCACCTGGCGGCGGTGCGGCGGACAAAATCGGCGCAGTCGATGGGGGCCGTGATCGGGATCATGTGGCCGCGATTGGCAAGCTCTTCATAATCCAGGCCAAATGCGCGGGTCGGTCGGCCCTGCGTGACAGGGTCAAGGATCACGTCCCCGGTCGCATTGAGAACCGCGCAGGGAACCGTCAATGTCTCATAGCGTGCAGCTTGCTCACCGAGACTGTGCGCCGAGGCCTGCAGGTCGATGCAGGCCCCAAGAAAGGCACTGGGGCGCAGGGCCAACATACCTCCGCCGCGGGTCATGAAATCGTCCGGCGCGGGTTCGGGTGCGAAGACAAGGCGCAGGTTCCGATGACGGAGAAGCTTGACCATCGGGGTGACCAGGGTTTGCGACAGAAAGTGACGCAGGCGTGGATTGCTCATTTCGAGCGGTCTGAACACTTCAGGCACCATTTCAACCGGGTGGGTCAGCGGGCAGAGCAAGGCAAGCCCCGCGGTTTTTTTGGGTCGGTCCAGCGCCATCGCCAAGGCCAGAGCGCCGCCAAGGGAATGGCCGACAAGCACCGGGTTCTGCACTCCAACGCGGTCCAGAAACATCCCGATCACCTCGGCCTGGGCCGACAACCCCTTGGCGCAGGCGTCGAATGAGGTGGAATAGCCGCATCCGGGACGATCCAGCGCGATCACGTGATGGTCGCGGGCCAGATCCTCCATTAGGGCGTAGGTGAAATTCTGCAGGGTGCCCGCGAGGCCATGGATCAGAACCAGGGTAGGGGCGTCGCTCGGACCCGTCTCGACATAGTGGATGGCGCCGCCGGGCAAGTCCAGCCGGGTGCCGGGCATCGGAACTGACGCTTCGGCCGCACGAGTTATGGCGCGGGTCCACAGATGTGCCGCACCTAGCAACAGTACAATCGCGAGAAGAATCCAGAGCAAGGTCATCATGAGGCGGACTTCCGATTGAGCGACTCTTCGGCAAGCCTATCTTTCCGCGTGCGCTTGTCCACTCGCCGGTGGCTCATGACCTCAGCCGCTTACATTGATTTCGGCGACACTTGGCAGGCGCAGCGTGCCAAGAAGGCCAAATACCTCTCGTCGGCAGGCCGGTTCGGGCCAGTCGTCGGGGTGGAATACCTGAGGCAGAACAGGGTGTCGCAAGGCCACACGTCTCCAGCGGTGGATCAATAACGTGCGCAATGTGGCGATCTGGACCGCGGTCAGAGCCTCCGTACGCGGCCTGTCTGCCCTAACTGCGTGGACGGTATCACGGAGCGATGCGCAAGCCTGTGCTAGATCCTGAGGGAAGAGTCGCGCCTTGAGCCATTGCGGAACGGCGTGAGCGGTTGCGGTAAACCCGACCAGGTCCTCGCAGTCACCGGGGAGTGGACCAGGGCCAAGCGCAGCGTTGCGTCCAAGCGCGATATAGTCAGTGGTCAGCAGCAGCGTGTTTAACGTGTCTGCTGCGCGGCCATCCTCGGCGATGAGCAGGTGCCAATCCGACGCGGGCGTGGTGTTTTCATCGTATATGCGAGGGGTTACGGCTGCAGACTGGGCGCGGCCATAGTCGGTCAGGAAGTGCATCGAACCGCGTCCGACCCGGTCGCTGTCGATCCAGCCATCCTTTCGCAGCCGGTGCAGCGCGACGCGGATCGCCTCGGGCTTCAACCCCATCGGCTTCAGGATTGCCGTAAGTGCTGCCCCAGAAACGCAGTCGTCTTTCTGTTGCGCCAGATCACCGAACAGCGACACGATAACCGACCAAACCTTGAGGTTTTGCGGGTCAGCCAGATGGGCAACAGCGGTGTCAAACCAGGGATCGGGGTCTGTCATTCCCCAAGCTTAGGATCTGCGCACGTTAAGCGCCATGTGAATGTGATCTACCGCGTTTTAGTCAAATCCATTACATCATCAGAACCTGTGACGAGACACCCTAAGTGGCATTCATGGTCAGCAATTCGTACTCGGCGACTTTTTGTTCGTCTTGATTGCTCAGGGTGACATGCCATCGCACTTCGCCATACTCCGGGTTGCGCGGCGTTTTCTGTTTCACCGTCAGGCGCACCTTGATGCTGTCACCGGCGCTGACCGGCTGCATGAATCGCAGGTTGTCAAGGCCGGTATTCGCCAGCACCGGGCCTTCGTCGGGCTGCACGAAAAGGCCGGCGGCGAAGCTCAAAAGCAGGTAGCCATGGGCGACACGGCCCGGAAAGAACGGGTTTCGCTTCGCCGCTGCATCATCCATATGGGCGTAGAACCTGTCGCCGGTGAAATCGGCGAAATGTTCGATATCTTCCAAGGTTATCTCGCGCGGTGCGGTGGTCAGTGTCTCGCCGATTTCGAGCTCTCCAAAGCGGCGGGTGAATGGGTGGGCCGGTATGATGATTTCCGGCGCACCGGGCACCCATGTTTTGGTGATGGCCGACAAGATCTGTGGCGAGGCCTGAATGGCTGTGCGTTGCATATAGTGTTTCACGCCACGGATACCGCCCATTTCCTCGCCGCCTCCGGCCCTGCCGGGCCCGCCATGCACCATATGCGGCAGAGGCGCGCCATGGCCCGAGCTTTCCTGCATCGAGTCGCGGTTGTTGATATAGATACGCCCGTTCCATGCGGCACTGCCCTGCACGACCCGCGCCGCGATGGCGGGGTCATTGGTGATGAGCGAAGTCACCAGCGAGCCGCCGCCGCGATTTGCCAGGCTCACCGCGTGATCAACATCGCGATAGCCCATGATCGTCGAGACGGGGCCAAAGGCTTCGGTATCATGAACATGGCTGGCTTGGTCGGGGTCCGGGCAATGGAATAGCATAGGGGGCAGAAAGGCACCGGGATCAGCATCAAAGATACCGGGATCGCCGAACACCCGCTCTGCCTCACGTCCAATGATCTCGGCCTTGGCAAGAACGTCTGCCTTTTGTGCATTGGAGATCAACGCGCCCATTCGCGTCGCCTCAAGCCGGGGATCGCCAATCGCCGTTGCTGCCAACCGTGCGGACAGGGCCTCGATCACCGCCTGGACATGGGGTTCGGGGGCAAGGATTCGGCGGATTGCGGTGCATTTCTGACCGGCCTTGGTGGTCATCTCGCGGTGAACCTCTTTGAGGAAGAGGTCGAATTCGGGGCTGCCGGGGCTCGCATCGGGGGCCAGGATCGACGCATTCAGGCTGTCCTGTTCGGCCACAAAGCGAACGGCGTTCCGTGTGATCGCTGGGGTTTGGCGCAGTTTCAAGGCGGTCTCGGCCGAGCCGGTGAAGCTGACCACATCCTGCGCGCCCAGATGATCTAGCATGTCGCCCAGCCCACCAGAGACCAGTTGCAGCGCTCCGTCAGGCAATATTCCGGTTTCCAGCAGGATGCGCACCGACAACTCGGTGACGTAACAGCTGGAGGTGGCGGGTTTGACGATGGCGGGAACACCCGCAAGCAGGGTTGGTGCCAGCTTTTCCAGCATGCCCCAAACCGGGAAGTTGTAGGCGTTTATGTGGATGGCGACGCCCGGCAGCGGCGTGCAGATATGTTGACCAAGGAAGCTGCCGTTACGAGAAATCTGTTCGATCCCGCCATCCAGATAGACCTGTCCGTCCGGCATTTCGCGTCGCCCTTTCGAGGCAAAGACGAACATCGTGCCAATCCCGCCATCGATGTCGAACAGGTGATCTTTTTGGGTGGCGCCGGTATCGTAGCTCAGGTCATACAGCGCCTGTTTGCGGTCATCGAGCGCCTGCGCCAGCGCCTTGAGCATGCGGGCGCGGTCATGAAAACTCAGCGCGCGCAGCGCGGGGCCGCCAACATCGCGGGCATAGGCCAGCATGGCCTCTACATCGAGGCTGTCATTGCCGGCATTGGCCAGCGGCTTGCCGGTGATTGCCGAGGTGATGCGGCGCGCTCCGGGGCCGGGCGGGACCCACTCACCGGCGGCAAAGCTGGACACTTGCAGAAGGCGCATGGCCTCTCCTTTCCACATTATCGTTTTGCGCCAAGGCGTTTGGAAACGCCTTGGAAAGCGGTTTCGAAACCGCTTAAGCCGCTTGCAAGCGGCTTGGTACGCTAATGCCCCAGCGCTCCCATTTGCTGCGGCAGGTAGAGGACAAGCACGGGCACCAGCACGATCAGCGCCAGTCGAAAGATATCGGCGATCCAGAACGGCGTGACGCCGCGAAAGATGGTGCCGGTTGATACGTCGCCCACGACGCCTTTCAGAATGAAGACGTTGAGGCCCACGGGCGGGGTGATAAGCGAGATTTCGGTGACAACGACCACGACGATCCCGAACCAGATCGGGTCATATCCCAGCGATGTGACCAGCGGGAAAAAGATCGGCACCGTCAGCAGCAGCATCGACAGGGATTCAAAGACGCAGCCAAGAATGATGTAGATGCCCAGGATCATCAGGATCACCACAAAGGGCGCGACGTCGTAAGCGGTGACCATGGCGATCAGGGCCTCGGGCAGACCAGCGAGATTGATGAAGTTCGAGAATATCTGCGCACCGATCAGCACCGAAAACAGTGCGGCGGTGGTAAAGCAGGTCTCTTTCAGCACCTCGAAGGTGGAAGAAAGCGTCAGCCCGCCCCGAAACAGGGCGATCAAGAAAGCGCCTGCCGCGCCCATGCCCGCGGCTTCGGTGGGTGAGAATGTCAGGTTCAGCGGTTCGAAATCGAACGCGCCATAAAGCCCGCCGATCACCAGGAAGAACAGCAGCAACACCGCCCAGACTGACCCAAGCGCACGCAGACGTTCGGACCAGCCCGCGCGTTCACCTGCGGGCCCTGAGGCAGGGTTGCGCCAGACGGTCCAGCGCACGGCGAACAGATAGAAGAGGATGCCCAGCAATCCGGGAATGATGCCTGCCATGAACAGTTTGCCAATCGATGTCTCGGTCAGCAGGCCATAAATCACCAGGATCACCGAGGGGGGTATCAGGATGCCCAATGTACCGCCCGCCGCGATGGACGCGGTGCTCAACTCGTCGGAATAGCCATAACGTCGCATTTCCGGCATCGCCACTTTGGACATGGTGGCGGCTGTGGCCAGCGACGAGCCGCAGATGGCCGAGAACCCGCCGCAGGCTGCAACGGTGGCCATGGCGATGCCGCCACGCATATGGCCCAGAAACGCGTTAGATACCGCGTAGAGCTCGCGCGCCATGCCGCCCTTGTTCACAAACAGGCCCATCAGGATAAAGAGCGGCACAACCGACAACCCGTAATCCTGCGCCGTGTCGGTGATTTGCCGTCCGACCATGGACATCGCCGCCTTCAACCCGCGCTCGGAAAAGATCGAGCCGCCGCGCTCATAGGCAAAACCCAGCGTGCCGACCAGGCCCATCGCAAAGACAATGGGCAAGCGCACCAGCACCAGTATGAGGACCAGCGCAAATCCGATCAGGGCCGCGGTCATTGTGAGCTGTTCCTTAAGGCGCTGGGATAGAAGGCATACATCAGGCCGACGATCACCATTGCGAGGGCTGTGATCGCCGTGGCGGCGGCAATGAACCAGCCAATCAGGTAGACCGGGATCGATAGGTATTCTGTGACATCGCCATACCCACGGGCACGCTCGGCCAGCACCCAGACGCGCTGCACCGGCCAGATCAGCATGATGCCGCTCGCCAGATAGATCACCGCATCCCGCGCCCGGCTGAGCCGGTAGCGGTGAAAGACATTGTCGGTCAGGTCAACCGCGATATGGCCGTTGGTGACAGACACGATGGGCAGCACCGAAAATACTATGATGGCCATCAGAATGCGCGTCAGTTCCGTGGCCGCCTCGATCGGCGCGTTGAAAGCCGAGCGTAGGATCACGTCGCAGAAGGTCATCGCCATCAGGATGAACAACGCAATGCATGCGGTCGCGACCGGGATAACGCTCAGTCCGCGCGCCAATCGGGGAAGTGATGTCATGAAATGGCCTCATCAGAGAGAGCGATCCGGCGGGGTGACCCGCCGGACCGGAGGTCACTCAGCTACCGGACATGTCCGATTTGATCTGGTCATAGGCGGCTTTGGCGTCGACGCCCGCCTCGGAGATTTCTGCCATCACCTTGTTGCGGACCTCTTCGGCGATGGTCGCGAATTTGGACTGGTCGTCGCTGGAGGCTTCGTTGATCGCATTGCCATCCGCCGTTTCGGTGGCGGCGCGGCCTTCGGCGTCGATTTCGTCCCAGATCTTGCCGATCTCGCGGCTCAGCGGTTCACCAAAAACCTGATCGTCCAGCTTTTTCTGCAGGTCTTCGGGCAGATCGGCAAAGCTGTCCTCATTCATGATGAAGGCAAACGACCCACGATAAAGACCGCCGGGCATCTCATAGACGTTCTGGGCCACCTCCGTCAGCTTGAAGCCCTTGCGGGATTCAAACGGCATCACAACGCCATCTGCCGCCTTCGAGGCTAGTGTTTCGTAAACTTTCGGGGCAGGGACCTGAATGCCGGTTGCCCCCAGCGCCGAGCCGACATCACCGCCGACACCGCCGGGAATGCGGACCTTGAGGCCGGAAATGTCATCCAACGAGGTAACGGCTGCGTTGGAATGCAGCTGCGCTGGGCCATGGGTGTGCAAGGCGATGACCTTTACACCGCGATGTTCATCCGCGTCGCGCAGAAACTTGTCATAGGCGCGCCAATACGCGACCGAGGCGTCCTCGGCCGAGCCTTCGTAACCCGGCAGTTCGATCAGCTTGGTGGTGACGAAACGGCCCGGCTGGTAGCCGTGAAAGATGATCGAGGCATCCGCCGCGCCATCCATGATCAGGTCCATCTGCGCGGGCGGCGGGGCGATGCCCAGCTTCAGTTCGGCTGTGACCTGACCATCGGTGGCCTCCTCGACCATCTCGACGAATTTGGGCCACATCTTGGCGTTGATGCCGTGGGTGGGCGGCGCCCAGCTCGAGATCGTCAGCGTATGGTCGGCGGCGAGCGCCACCGTGCCCGACAGGGCAAAGGCTGCACCGGCAAGCAGCGTCGAAAGTTTGGTGAATTTGACCATTTCGGTTCCTCCCTCAGAAACGTAGTCACCTGAAACCGCGGTAATGGTTCATTTTGTAACCATCAATGCAGGCTCTCCTCAAAACTGCACAGGCGGTGGGTTTGGTGGGACTGATGAATTTATTGACCAACCGTTCGGTTTATGCAAGAAGTTTGTTGAAATATTCGCAAAGCGGGCGAGACATGACGAATACGATTCTTGCGCAAGATCATGGGCGGTGGGTGGAAATCACCCTCAACCGCCCGGATAAGCTGAACAGTTTCACCGAAGAGATGCATCTTGCCTTGCGGACTGCCTTGGAACGGGCGGAGCAAAGCAGCGCCCGCGCGATCCTGCTGACCGGCGCAGGGCGCGGGTTTTGCGCAGGGCAGGATCTGGGCGACCGCGATCCGGCAAAGATGGACGGCGCACCTGACCTCGGCCATACGGTGCGGACGTACTATGCTCCGCTGGTCCGGAAGATCCGCTCGCTGAATTTTCCGGTCATTTGTGCGGTCAACGGCGTGGCGGCGGGGGCAGGGGCCAATCTGGCGCTGGCTTGCGATATTGTTCTGGCTGGCGAAAGTGCTCGGTTCATCCAGTCATTTGCCAAGGTCGGACTGATCCCCGACACCGGCGGCAGCTGGCACTTGCCGCACCTGCTGGGCGAGGCGCGCGCCAAGGGGCTCGCGCTAACCGCCCAGCCACTAGCGGCTAAGCAAGCAGAAGAGTGGGGGCTGATCTGGAAAGCCGTGCCGGATGCAGACCTGATGGACGACGCCCGGGCGCTCGCCGCCGATCTGGCAGAGGGTCCGACGCTTGGGCTGGGGCTGACCAAGCAGGCGATTCAGGCCGCGGCCACCAATAGCCTGACCGATCAACTGGATCTGGAGGCCGCTGCCATGAAAACCTGCGGTGAAAGCGCGGATTATGCCGAGGGCGTATCGGCTTTCCTGCAAAAGCGCCCTCCGGTTTTTCAGGGACGCTGATGATGACGCCTGCCAACCGCGCCGCCAAAGCCGCTGCCGCCATGTGGGCTGAGGATGCCGCCTCGAAGTGGGTGGGGATGGTGCTTGTTGAAGTTAACGAGGCTCGCGCGGTGCTGGAGTTGACGGTGGCCGAGCATCATTGCAACGGGCATGGCATCTGCCATGGCGGCGTCACGTTCATGCTGGCCGACAGCGCCTTTGCCTTTGCCTGCAACAGCCGGAATCGGTCAACCGTCGCCCAGACCAACGCGATCACCTATGTCGCGCCAGGGCGAGTGGGCGACCGACTGCGGGCCGAGGCGCGCGAGGTGAGTCTAACCGGGCGCAGCGGCATCTATGACGTGACCGTCACCAACCAGAGCGGCCAGATCATTGCCGAGTTTCGCGGCGGCTCGCGGGCGATCGGCGGCACGGTATTTGACGAAGATTGACGGCGAGGAGGACGCAATGAAAGACCTGACCCCGGATCGGGGCACGCTCGACCCGATCGAGATCGCTTCGGTCGATGAAATCCGCGCCCGGCAATTGGAGCGGCTGAAATGGTCGCTGCAACATGCCTATGACAATGTACCGATGTACCGCCAGCGATTTGATGAGGCAGGGGTGCATCCAGATGACCTACAATCTCTGAGCGATCTCGGAAAATTCCCTTTCACCTATAAGTCCGACTTGCGCGACAATTACCCGTTTGGACTGTTTGCCGTACCGCGCGAACAGATTCTCCGCATCCATGCCTCGTCCGGTACCACTGGCAAACCCACGGTGGTGGGATACACGAAGCGCGATATCGACAATTGGGCCGATCTGGTGGCGCGCTCGATGCGCGCCAGCGGTACACGGCCAGGTGATCTAGTGCATGTGGCCTATGGTTATGGCCTGTTCACCGGCGGATTGGGCGCGCATTACGGCGCCGAGCGGCTTGGATGTACCGTCATTCCGATCTCGGGCGGCATGACCGAACGACAGGTCAACCTGATCCAGGATTTCCGCCCTGACACGATCATGGTAACGCCGTCCTACATGCTCAATATCCTGGAGCAGTTCCACAAGCAGGGGCTCGATCCGCGCGACTGTTCGCTCTCTGTGGGGATATTCGGGGCCGAGCCCTGGACCAACGCCATGCGCGCCGAGGTCGAGGCCGCCTTCGACATGCACGCGGTTGATATCTACGGGTTGAGCGAGGTCATGGGGCCAGGCGTCGCCAACGAATGTGTCGAGACAAAAGACGGGCTGCATATCTGGGAGGATCACTTCTACCCCGAGATCATCGACCCAGAAACAGGTGAGGTGCTGCCAGATGGTGAGATGGGCGAATTGGTCTTCACCACGCTCACCAAGGAAGGCCTGCCGATGGTTCGCTATCGCACTCGCGATCTGACCCGCCTGTTGCCCGGCACCGCACGGTCGATGCGGCGGATGGAAAAGATCACCGGGCGCAGTGACGACATGATCATCCTGCGCGGCGTGAATGTCTTCCCCAGCCAGATCGAGGAACAGGTTATGGCCACTGGCGGGCTGGCTCCGCACTACCAGATCGAGTTGTTCACGGCAGGTCGCATGGATGCAATGCGCATTCATGTCGAGGCGATGCCGGATGCATCCGATGAGTTGAGCCGCACCGCTTCAGCACGGATGCTCAGCAAACGGATCAAGGATGTGGTTGGCGTTTCGACCGAGATCATCGTGGGCGATCCCGGCGACGTAGAACGCTCGCAAGGCAAGGCTCGGCGCGTTATCGACCACCGGAACAAGGAGTGACGGTTTGGCCCGGACAATCGCTAAAGATCACGACCAGAAACGCAACCAGATCCTGAATTCGGCCGCGCGCGTCTTTGCGCGTGACGGGTATGATCGCGCCTCGATGTCGATCCTGGCGCGCGAATGCGGAATCTCAAAGGCCAATATCTATCACTATTACGACAGCAAGGACGCGATCCTGTTCGATATCCTCGATACTTATCTCAGCGCCCTTCGGGATCGGGTGATCGGCATCGATCTGAACGGCGCTGACCCCGAAACCCGGCTGCGGCGGATTGTGGCCGAGATATTGCTGGCGTATCAGGGGGCGGATGATGAACATCAGGTGCAGCTTGGCGCGATGTCGTCACTGCCGGAGGAGCAGCAGCGCCAGATGCGTCTTTATCAACGCGACATGGTGCGCTTCATGAGCGATGCGCTGCGCGCCGTCGCGCCAGACGTTTTTTCAGGAGATGACGCTCGCTTACGCGGCGCGACCATGTCGGTTTTCGGCATGCTCAACTGGTACTACATGTGGAACAGCGGCGCCGGGTCGGAGGCGCGCGAGGACTACGCTGCTCTTGTCGCCGATCTGACCTTGGGCGGTATCCGGGGATTGTAGCGCGGGCAAGCGATTTCGAAGTCGCTTGCAAGGCGTTTGTAAACGCCTTGTCGTGTTGCGCTTATGGTGCCTGCAGGCCCAGATCGGTGAGTTTCGCGCCGGTTTCCGCCGCCCATCTCGCACGCAGTTCCGCGTTTGAAGTGCGCCGCAGGCCATAGGCGCGCAGCGTTTCGAAACGCTGCGATTGCGCCACGCCAAAACTCCGCGCAACCCGTGGCCACCAATAATGAACTGAGGCCTGCAATGCCGATTGATCCGCGCTTTCCATCAGCTTGCGCAGGCCTTCTTCAGCCAGTTCCGCGTGATGTGCCTCGACAGGCGCGATGGCACGAAACGCTTCCGCGAGCGGCTGATAGGAAACCAGCGAGAACTCGGCCAACTGCACCGCCACCGCGCGGCCCATCAGCAGGTTCATCACGACCGCATCGTTCCAGCCCTGTAGCGGGTAGTTAAAGACGGCCAGCCGCATGTCGTGCTCGCCGCGCGTTGCTCCGATATCCGCATCACGCGCCAGCCGCGCGGTCCAGGGGTGGTGATTGGCATAGCGGTCGGCGTCCACGCCGAACTCGCACATCACCTCAAGCACCCGGTCAGCATTTGCGGCCTTCTCCAGCACGATCCTGGCGGCGGCAATGCGTTCTTTGATACCCGGCGCCTCGTTCACGACATCGGCAAAGCCCGCCGATCCGGCCAATTCGCTGTCCACGAAAGTGGCCATCAGCTTCATCAGTTCCGCCCGATAGCGAGGCGGGACGTTGGTGGGGTTGCTCAGGATGCCGCCGGCAGCCAGATAGGCGTCGAGTGTCATCTCCTCGGACATCTGTGTCTCCTCACTGGTCGTAATCGACCGCGACGCGGTCAGTCAGCGGATAGGCCTGACAGGACAAGACATAGCCCTTTTCAACCTCGTAGTCCTCCAGCGCGTGGTTGGAGATCATTTCAACCTCGCCTTCGGTGACCCGGCAGCGGCAGGTCGAACAGACCCCGGCCTTGCAGGCAAAAGGCGCATCCATCGCGTTTTGCAGCGCGGCGTCTAGGATCGAGATATCCTTGCCCATTATGATTGTCTGCGTTGCGCCATCCAGCGTGATTGCGGCACTGGCCTGGTTGGCACTGCTGGCGGTATCGGCCGGTGTCGCCTTGTGTTTCAGGCGGCCCGGCTGGGCGCTGGCGAACAGTTCAAACTTGATCTGCGCGTCCTCCATCCCGTGTGCCCGTAGCGCCGCGGCGATGCCCAGCATCATCGGCTCGGGCCCGCAGATTAAGGCGGTGTCCACGTCCTCGATATCGATCCATCGGTGGAACAGTTCGGCGCATTTCTCTTGCGTGACTAGCCCGGTGAACAGGTCGATCTCCTGGGCATCGCTTTCAAGGATATGGATCACGTTCAACCGGCCCATATGCAGGTTCTTGAGGTCCTCCAAATCCTCGCGGAACATGATCGAATTCACGCCCCTGTTGGCGTAGACCAGTGTGAAACGCGATTTCGGCTCGCGGGTGAGCGTTGTCTTGAGGATCGACAGGATCGGCGTGACCCCGGACCCCCCCGCAAAGCCCAGATAGTGCTTTTGAAGATCGGGATTGAGCGGGGTGTGAAAGCTGCCCATTGGCGACATTGCCTGGAGCGTGTCGCCGACCTGCAGCGCCTCATTGGCGAATGTTGAAAACGCGCCACCCTCGACCCGCTTGATCCCCACCTGCAAACTGCCATCATCCAGTCCAGAACAGATTGAATAGGAGCGGCGTAACTCTTCGCCGTCGAATTCGCGGCGAAACGTCAGGTACTGGCCCTGGGTGAAGGCAAAATCCTGTTCCGAGCCCGTCGCAGGTTTTAGCGTTACGACCACGGCATCGCGGATGGTTTTCTGGATGCCTGTCACTTCGAGATCGTGAAATCGTGCCATCCGCACGCTCCTCTTGTTTTCTGCGCCCTGTGCCGGGCTCAGATGCACTTGAAATAGTCGAACGGCTCCAGACAATCGGTACAGCGCCAATGCGCCTTACAGGGGGTAGAGCCGAATTGGCTGATCCGTTCCACCGAGGCGCTGCCGCAGCGGGGGCACGCCTCGGGGCCGCCCGCGGGCTGAGGCGGCGCGATCCCGTATTCCTTCAGCCTGTCGCGTCCTTTTTTGCTGAGCCAGTCTGTGGTCCAGGCGGGCGAGATCTGGGTCTTCAACTCCAGATGCTCCACCCCATGATCGCGCAATGCAGTTTCGATATCCATTGCGATCACAGAGGTCGCGGGGCAGCCGGAATAGGTGGGCGTCACCGTTACAGTCAGCGTCTCGCCGGACCAGCGGACATCGCGTACGATGCCCAGATCCACCACCGAGATCACCGGGATCTCGGGATCAGGCACGGCATCCAGCCAGTCCCAGACCTGATCTGTTGCGGGCTGTCCCATGGCCGCTACCAGGTTGCGCCGGGATAGGCACGGGGCAGCCATTGCATCTGGGTTACCAGGTGGCCCAGATGTTCGGTATGCATGCGCCCGTCGCGCCCGCCTTTATGGGCAAAGCGTCCGTCCGGGACGTTCAGAGTGGCTTCACTCAGGATGCGCCCGGTCAGGCGGTCATAGTCTGCGCGCAGGCTGGCCGGATCGGGCGCGATGCCTTCGGAGACCATGGCCGCATCCACCGGATCGCTGGCAAACATCTCGCCCACATAGGGCCAGAGGTATTCGAGCGCGGCCTGCATCCGCAGATGGCTTTCCTCGGTTCCGTCGCCAAGCCCGACTACTGTGTCGCCCGAGCGTTCCAGGTGATAGGTGACCTCTTTGCTCGCTTTTTCGGCAATCGCCGCGACGCGCGCATCCGAGGACTCCTGCAGCCGCTCCAGCATGATCGAATGCCAGGCGTCGAACAGGAACTGGCGCATGATGGTCTGCCCGAAATCGCCATTGGGCATTTCGACCAACAGCACATTGCGAAAATCCCAGACGTCGCGCAGGAAGGCCAGATCATCGGCGCTTTGGCCCGTGTCCTGAACCTCTGCCGCCAGTCCCAGCCACATCTGCGTTTGTCCAATCAGGTCCAGCGCAGTATTGGCCAGCGCGATGTCTTCCTCCAGCACCGGCGCATGGCCGCACCACTCGCTGACCCGGTGGCCAAGCACCAGAGTGTTGTCGCCCATACGCAGCAGAAACTGCTCCAATGCGCCGTTGTCGGTCATCACATCGCCCCCACATCATCGGGAATGTCGAAGAAAGTCGGGTGGCGGTAGACCTTCGATTCCGATGGCTCATAGAGCGGGCCTTTGTCGCTGGGCGAAGAGGCGGCGATATTGTTCGCCTCGACCGCCCAGATCGACACGCCCTCGTTCCGGCGGGTATAGACGTCACGGGCATTCTTGATCGCCATCTCGGCATCGGGCGCATGCAAACTGCCCACGTGACGATGGCTCAGCCCGTGTTGACCACGGATGAAGATTTCCCAAAGGGGCCATTCGTTTTTCAAGTCGCGTCCTCCTTCTTACCCCCATCTTCCGGCGCCAGACCCGGGCGAGAACCCGGTTCCATATCCTGCCCAAAGGCGATGCGGTGGCCGTCGGGGTCGATTACGTCGAAGTCGTCGCAGCCATAGGGCGTGCCGCGCCGGATCTCGGTCAGATCGGTCAATTCAAGCGCACTGAACTCTGCGTGCAGCCGGGCGACATCCTCGACATAGACATAAACCGCCCACCATTGATTGACCGGTGCCGGTGCATCACCGCCATCCAGCGCGATACTGATGTCATCGCGCTGCACGATGCAGAAGCCCGGCGGGTCGCCCCAAAATCCGTGGTGAAAAAAGCCCAGCCTTTCATAAAACGCGGCCGAGGCAACCACGTCGCGCACCTGAAGGACCGGCATGACGCGCAGCATGCTCATTCCGCGGCCACCTGCCGGGCTTTGTCACGTGCGCGTTTCTTTTCCCCATGCGCCAGCAGCCCGTCGCGGACCCATTTGCCGTCCTCCCAGGCTTTGTTCCGGGCAGCCATTCGGTCAGTGTTGCAGGGACCGTTGCCTTTGATCACCTCAAAGAACTCGGACCAGTCCGGCTCGCTGAAATCATAATGCCCACGACCCTCGTTCCATTTCAGATCGGGGTCGGGGACGGTCAAGCCCAGATATTCGGCCTGCGGCACCGTCTGATCGACGAATTTCTGGCGCAGCTCGTCATTGGTGTTGATCTTGATCTTCCACGCCATCGATTGCGCGGAGTGGATCGAGTCCTTGTCCGACGGCCCGAACATCATCAGTGACGGGTACCAGAATCGGTTCAGCGCGTCCTGCGCCATCCGGCGCTGCTCGGGTGTCCCTTCGGCCATCTTGCGGATCGCGTCATAGCCCTGGCGCTGATGAAAGCTCTCTTCCTTGCAGATGCGGACCATAGCGCGGGCATAGGGGCCGTAAGATGTGCGTTGCAAAGGCACCTGGTTCATGATCGCCGCGCCATCGACCAGCCAGCCCACCGCGCCGATATCGGCCCAATTGAGAGTGGGGTAGTTGAAGATGGACGAGTATTTCATCCGCCCGTCCAACAACATTTCGGTCAACTCGTCCCGGCTGACACCCAAGGTCTCTGCCGCGCAATAGAGATATAGCCCATGCCCCGCCTCATCCTGGACCTTGGCCAGCAGGATCGCCTTGCGCTCCAGCGTCGGCGCGCGTGTGATCCAGTTGCCCTCGGGCAACTGGCCGACAATCTCGGAATGAGCGTGCTGACCGATCTGTCGGATCAGGGTCTGGCGATAACCATCGGGCATCCAGTCCTTGGGTTCGATCTTTTCTCCCCGGTCGATGCGATCCTGAAAGGCGCGTTCTTCGGGGGTCATCTCATCGCGCGACTTCGCGCCTTGACCGGTGGACTTCACCATTTGTGCATACATCTTTGACCTCCTCTCTCCGAGCCGTACATCAATCGCGCCAACCCGCTCCTTGGCAACGAAATGCATTAAGCGACCGTATGGTCGGGAAATAGGGCGAAACGCGATTCGGAGCAAGGAAAATGTAACACAAAACTCACAATGCGAAAAAATCTGTAACGTATTCGGACCTGCCAGCGCACCGAAGTTGATATCGCCTCAGGCGAACTGCACGATTGCCGCCTCAAAATCTTCGCTACTTACCACCTTTGTATGGTGGCCTTTGCCGGTCAGGTCTTCCATGCGCCAGACATCGCCTTTGGCGATCTCTCGCATCTCTCCGTCGCTGGCTGTGACCTGTACGCACCCTTGCAGGCAGATCAGAACCTGCGGGATCGGAGAGGGGTGCGTTGGCTCGTCCCAGCCCGCCTGAAGTCTTAGAAAGACAAAGGCCTGCGCGGTCTCGGGTTCCGAAATCAGGATATTCTGGGCTGGCGGTGCGAAGACCCTTTCAGAAAGATCGATCTGGACTTCGCGCCAATGGCTTTCGCCCTGTGCGTCGGAATAAAGATGATGGTATCGCATGTTACGCTGCCGGGATTGCTTGTCTCACGACCAGCCTAGCGCCGCTCGTTGCAACCACCAAGCCTCTGGCGTTCAAAACTGACCGGCCTCTTCCAGAACCTTGCGCGCCACGCGGAAACATTCCAGCGATTGAGGGACGCCGCAATAGATGCCGACCACATGGATGATCGCGCGAATCTCTTCCTTGGTTACACCGTTGTTAAGGGCGCCCCGGCAGTGAATTTCCCATTCGTGCATTTTGCCAAGCGCCCCGATCATGGCCAGATTCATCATCGACCGTGTCTTTGGGTCGATCACATCATCGCCCCAGCCGAACCCCCAGCACCACGCCGTCATCGCCTCCTGAAAAGGGCGGGTGAAGTCATCGGCTTTGGCCAGATTGTTTTCCACGTACTCGGCCCCAAGGGTTCCCTTTCGCTGCTCAAGCCCTTTCAGAAACAGGTCTTCGTTGAATGTATCCGCCATTTGTTGTCTCCCGTCAGGCCGCGTGTTTGTAGATCGTAACGCGATGTTTGTAGAGATGATCGTAGTGAGGTTTCATCCGACGGTGTACCTGCTTGACCCGATCTGGTGCGTCTTCGATGGAGATATACTTGCGCGGCTGCGGGGCGAGGCCGGTGGAGTTGGCCAAATTGGCATGAAACGAACCGCCGTCCCACCAGCTATGGGCTGACAGATCACCGCCTGCTTCCCAGTTCAACGCATCCGGGATAAACGTTATCCCCATGAGATCGCAGAACTTTCGCGTCATCGCCACGGGATCTTCCAGCAGATCATCGCTGTCGATGACCGGAGGCGGACGGCCATTGAGGGCCGTCAGAAGATCGAACAAGGCGCGCTGCTCGGGGAACCCTACCTCGCCTTCGGCGAAGTCGGGCCAACGCTTGTAGATCGAGGTTATCGTTTTGGCAGGATCGCGGATCAGAAAGGCATGGGTGAAGTTCGACAGAAACTCCGCATCCCACATGTGACTGATATAGTGGGGAAAATCCTTGATGAAGACAGGGCCCGTCCGGGCGCGGTCCTGGATGTCTTGCCAGACGCTTTCAAGGGTCAGGCCGGGTGTGGTCTTCTCGCCTGGTTTGAATCGATGCCATAAAGGCGCTTCACCTTGGTACCAGGCCTCGCCAAAGGGCTCATGCAAACAGTCCAGATCGCCGCGCTGGCGCATCATCCATTCAAATGCGGTCGAGGTGGAGCGCGGGATGGCCCATAAAGCTATGATCTTATGCATTGAGACACCTCATCAACGCGCCGGGTTGGTGCAGTGGCACGACGCCGAGCGATTTGAAGATGCGCCAATAGAGCGCGATGTCGTGGCCAATCACCGGTTTTCCAAGCGCCGCTTCAAGCTGGTCGACAAGATGGATGGGACGCTGTGGCAGGCCTTCCGGTCCGGTCCGGAAATTGCACATGCCGTTGATCAGGATCGCATCGGCATCGGGCGCTTGTTCGGCAACATATTCAAAGCTTTTCAACGCCAGATCGCCTTCGAACACCCAGCGACAGGTATTGATCTCGTCCTGCGAGGCGAACCAGCCCTGATCGTGAAAATTGCCCGCATAAAGCACATCGAACCCGGCCTCGCGTAAAAACCCGACGGTTCCCTGCCACCAGTCCGGCCAGTGATAGGAGGCGTTCAGGGCGACCTTTTCAACATTCATCTCGCGCAAAGCCTCGACCATGGCATATCCGGCCATGTGGAACCGAGTGCCGTAGGTATCAGATAGCGCTTCGCAATGGTTGCGAATGCCCTCGACACCCAACCCGCTGGCATGGACCCAGTTCGAGCCGACCTGACCGCACACATCAACGCCGTTGCGGCCCATGCAGTGGACGAACTCTTCCATCATACCGAAATTCTGTTTCCGCTGATCCAGCCCATGCGCGTAATCCGGCACATGCAGCATCCAGCCATGTACACCAAGGCTGTCGGGGCTGAGACGCAGAAAATCGGACGGAGCCGCGTCATAGTCAAAAGGCGGGCAGGTGAACCCGACCTGATGGGGAAAGAGCTTGTGCTCTGGCCGCCATTCGCCGGGCATCAGCATGGGTTTCGCCCTCCGGATCGGGGCAAGAAAATTCGAGTTTTCTTGTCAAATTTCTTCCAAGAAATTTGCCCGCTCATGGATCGACCGCCTCACGCATCCATCGCTGAAGGGCGGCAATCGAATGCTCGGACATCACCCCGCATTTGGGATCCAGCACCAGCGGACCGGGCCGGTAGCCGCGGGATTTCAGCCCGCGATGCACGGATTCGACCAGATGAATGTCCTCTTCCACGGTTGTCTCGCGGTCCTGCACTGCCAATTGCCGGATCATCGCGCTGTCCGATCCGCCCTCGGTATACCAGCCGCGCCAAACGGTGCAGTGATCAACGCCGCGCGCGCGCCAGTGGTATGTATTCAGAACATTCCCCGGATAGACCTGGAACGAGAACATCGGCCACAGGAACCAGCTGCGGTACTCGCCCGCGTGCGCGTTGGCGCTTAGGTCCACTGGATAAGACATCGCATCAAGGCTCTGGCATTCGGTCGTGTGGCGCAGGACATAACCTTGTTCGAGCGGCTGGATGTCATAGGTGTCGGGTTTGACGACACCGGTGGAAAATGTCGGATGGTTTATCGCGCAGTGATAGCATTCCGAGTAGTTCTCGATGCTGACCTTCCAATTGCAGTTTTCCGGGACCTCGACCCAGTCGAGTGGTGCCAGATCATCGATCTGGGGCACATAGGCGCGCAGTTCTTCACGAACGCCGGGATACCACTCGTCCATTGAGGCGGCATCGTCGTCGAGATTGATGAAGATGAACCCGTTGAACAATTCAGTCCGCACCTGTGTCAGGCAGATTGCGCTGCGGTCGAAGCCGGGAACAGATTTGATGTTCGGTCCGGCGCGCAAAGTGCCTGTCAGTTCATAGGTCCAGGAGTGATAGGGGCAGACGACCACACGGGTATTGCCTGCGCCCGTGACCATTTCATGCGCGCGGTGCTGGCAGACATTGTAGAAGGTACGGATCTCGCCATCGCGGCCGCGGATGCAAAAGAGGTTCTGACCGGCGATCTCGAAAGCGAAATAGTCGCCCGCCTCGCGCACCTGACTTTCATGGCCGGCGAACTGCCATGTCTGGGACAGTAGCCCTGAAAGCTCACGTGCATAGATATCGGGGTCGGTGTAATAACGCGCATCCAGCGAGTGGGTTAGGGGGGCGTTCAATCTGGCTCCTCCGCGTAGATGCCAAGTGTATGGCGACGTTTGTGAAACCGCTCGACCCGGTCCACGATCTCGTCGCTGCTGACTGCGATCACGAAAGACAGCAGGGTCTCCAGCAGGGCGATGGTTGAGACCGAGGAGGGGAAGAATTGCGGGGTGTCGGCCGCCACGACAAAACCGTGATCGGCGCTCAGGATGATGGGGCTGGCCGGGCTGTCGGACAGGGCGACGACGGTCACGCCCTGTTCGCGGGCTAGTTTCACCGCCTCGATCACCTCGCTGCGGTATGGCTTGCAGGTCATTGCGATCAGCACGTCCTGATCGTCGGCCCAAGCCAGATCGTCCACCGGGGTCGAGCCGGGACGGGGGATGGCGTGAAACTGCTTCATGCCCGTAGAGGCAAGATAGGTAAAATTGCGGGCATTGGCGTTGTTGACGCCCACGCCCAGCGTGAAAACCTGACGGCAGTTCCAGACCGCCTCTGCCGCCGCCTGCAACCGGGCCGCGTCGATGCCCGCAAACGTGTCTTCGATGTTGCGGATCGTCGCGCCGATCATGTCAGCGTAAAGTCCGCCGAGCTCGCCGGACTTGCCGATTTCCTGCAGCCAGCGCGCGCGGTCTGGGAAGGACGCCGCGCCGCGGCGAATGGCCTCGCGGAAGGGCGCCCGGAAATCCTCATAGCCCTCGAACCCCACTTGGCGTGCCATGCGGACGAAGGTGTTGGGCTTGACCTTTGCGGCCTCAGCAATCTCGCGCACGGTCGACACGCCCACTTCGGTGGGGTTCTCCAGCACATAACGCGCGGCTTTCTGCGCCTCCGGCGTCAGGGCGTCCCATTCGTCGGTCAGGCGGTCAAGCACTGGTGATGATACATTTGTGTCATTCATGATTGACGATGGTACATATGTGGAATTAGCCTGTCGAGCAGAAACGACTCGGGAAGTGGATTTTGTGATGTCGGATGCGAAACTGCCCAGCCAAGCCCGCGTGGTCATCGTTGGCGGCGGGGTCATGGGAGTGGGGCTCGCCTATCACCTCGCGCATGAGGGCTGGACGGATGTGGTTCTGCTGGAAAAGGCGGAGCTGACCAGCGGCAGCACTTGGCATGCGGCCGGGCAGATCACCCATTCGACCAGTTCCTTCGGGCTGGGCAAATGCGTGGACTACAATATCGGGCTTTATTCCGGCGCGCTGGAGGCCGAGACTGGCCAGGCGGTGACATGGCATGGCTGCGGCTCGTTCCGGCTGGCCTATACAGAGGACGAGATGGACTGGCTGCGCCACACGCTGTCAGTGGGCCGCTCGCTGGGCTTCAACATCGAACTGGTCGGGCCCGAGCGGGTGCGTGAACTACATCCGTTCTACAATCTCGAAGGGGTTCTGGGTGCGCTCCATACCCCCGATGACGGGCATGTTGACCCGACCAATGTGACGATGGCGATGGCGGCGGGCGCGCGGGCGCTGGGCGCGCGGATCGTTCGGCGCTGCAGGGCGACGAATATCACGCAGGCCGACAATGGCGAATGGGTGGTCGAGACCGAAAAGGGTACCATCACCTGCGAACATGTAGTGAATGCGGGCGGCACCTATGCGCGGCAGATGGGTGAATGGTCGGGCTTGCAGCTGCCGATGACCTCGATGACGCACCATTACTTCGTGACCGAACCGGTGCCGGAGTTCGAGGCCCTCGACAAGGAACTGCCGGTGATCCGCGATGATCACAAGGTTTCGGGCTATATCCGGATGGAGCAAAAACGCGGCCTGATCGGGATCTACGAAAAGGCAAACGCAAACTCTGTCTGGCATGACCATTGCCCTTGGGAGTATGAGAACTGGTTGTTTGACGCCGATTACGACCGGGTCATGCCGTGGCTTGAGGAAAGCCTGAACCGGATGCCGATCTTCTCCGAGTTGGGGATTTCGCGCGATGTTCACGGCGCGATCAGCCATCCGCCGGATGGCAACCCGCTGATCGGTCCCGCTCCGGGGGTGCGCAACTATTGGTGCTGTTGCGGGACCCAGATCGGCATTGGCTGGGGCCCGGGCCTGACGCGTGAACTGGCGCGCTGGATGGTACATGGTGCGGCGGATATCTCGATGCGCGACTACGATCCTCGCCGCTTTGGCGGATACGCCACGAAAGACTGGCAGGTCATCAAGGCGCATGAGGACTACAAGCTGCGCCACGAAATTCCATTCCCGCATTTCAACCGCTTGCAGGGTCGTCCGGTCAAGCCGTCGCCGTTGTATGAGCGGCTGAAGGAAAAGGGCGCGGTTTATGAAGAGGTCTACGGCCACGAGCGCCCGCGCTGGTTCGCCAGAAATGGTGTGGCGCAGCAGGACCACTATTCGTTCAAGCGCAACGTTGTGCACGATCTCGTCGGGGCCGAGTGCCAGGCTGTACGCGAGCGGGTGGGGATCATGGACATCTCGGCCTTTACCAAGGTCGAAGTGTCCGGGCGCGGTGCCGAGGCATTGCTGGATCGTCTGGTTGCGAACCGCTTGCCGCAGAAAGTGGGCGGCATTGCCCTGACCCATATGCTGAACCGACGGGGTCGGATTGAGCTGGAAACCACCATCGTGAAGTTGGACGAAGACCGCTACTATCTGGTCTGTGCTGCCTTCTTCGAGCAGCGTCTGCTGGATCACCTGAACCAACACCGCTCCGAGGAAGAGGTGGAGATTACCCTGCGCTCGGATACCTGGTCGGCCCTGGCCCTGAACGGCCCCAAATCAAGAGATGTCCTGTCCGCATGCACTGATGCGGATCTGAGCAATTCCGGTTTCAAATGGCTCACCGCGCAACAGATCGATGTGGCTGGCCACAAGCTCTGGGCGTTTCGCATGTCTTACGCGGGTGAGTTGGGCTGGGAGTTGCACATCCCCCGCGAAAACGCGCTGGCGGTTTATCAGGCGCTTTGGACCGCCGGAGAGGCACACGGTATCGCGGATTATGGGTCTTTCGCCATGAACGCACTGCGGATGGAGAAGGGCTTCAAAGGGGCGGGTGAATTGACCAATGAGGTCACTTTGGCCGAGGCAGACGTCTTGCGCTTTGCTCGCACAGACAAGGATTATCTGGGCAGGGACAAGACACTTGACCCCGAACTGCGCTGGGTCTGCGCCTATCTTGAGGTCGAGCCGGATGGCGTCGAGGACGGGCATGGTGGCGAGGCCGTGCTGCTGGGGGGACGGGTCGTGGGGTCAACCGCATCGGTCGCCTTTGGTCATAGCGTAGGCAAGATCCTGACCTTCGCCTTTGTCAAACCGCATGCCAATGTTCCGGGCACCGAGGTCGAGGTCGTTATCGCCGGCGAGCCACGCAAAGGCCGTGTTCTGGGAGAGCCCGCCTATGATCCAGAAAGCCTGCGTCCGCGAATGGATGCCGCCATGGAGGCCGCAGAATGAGTATCTCTCCGACGATGAAGGCCATGGTGCTGACCGGGCATGGCGACATGGACAAATACGAATGGCACGAAGACTGGCCGACACCCCGCGCCGGTCGGATGGAGGTTGTCATCAAGGTCGGGGCCTGCGGGTTGAACAACACCGATGTGAACACGCGAACCGGCTGGTACTCAAAAGCCGTTGATGAGGCCACGACCGGCGGTGCCTATTCAGAGGTCGACGATGAAGACAGCACCTGGGGCGGCGCTCCGCTGACCTTCCCGCGCATCCAGGGCGCGGATGCGGTCGGCACTGTGGTCGAAATCGGCGCAGATGTTGATCCGGGCATGATTGGCAAACGTGTCATCGTGGCCGGATGGCTGCGCGACTGGGACGATCCGATGAACCGGGACAAGGCGGGGTATTTCGGGTCGGAATGTGATGGCGGCTTTGCGGAATACACCAAGGCGGATGTGCGGGGTATCGCTCCGATCGTCTCTGATCTGAGCGACGCGGAACTTGCGACGTTCAGTTGCTCTTATGTGACCGCCGAAGGGATGCTGGACCGGGCCGGTGTTGGCGCAGGTGATACGGTGCTGATCCCGGGTGCATCGGGCGGCGTCGGTGGCGCCTTGATCCAGCTCTCGAAGCTGCGCGGCGCTCGGGTGATCGCCATGGCATCGGAAACCAAACATGAGGACGTCGCGCAGCTTGGCCCCGACCGCATCCTGCCCCGCAGCCCCGAAGACCTGCGGGCAGCCTTGAAGGGCGAGAAGATCACCGTCGTCGCGGATGTGGTGGGCGGGGCGATGTGGCCCAAACTGATCGATATGCTCGCGCGCGGCGGGCGCTATACCTGTTCGGGTGCGATCGCCGGGCCGATGGTCGCGTTCGACCTGCGCACCTTTTACCTGCGCGATCTGACGTTCACCGGCTCTACGGTGAACACGCCAGAGAATTTCTTCGATGTCGTGAAGTACATAGAAGATGGCAAGATCAGGCCAGCCTTGGCCGCCACATACCCATTATCTGAACTGCGTGAGGCCCAGCAGGCCTTTATCGAAAAGACGCATACCGGCAACATCGTGGTGATCCCGTGACCCTTGAAGACGTTCTTGAAGCAGCGCGGCTACTGCATCAGTCGCACCCTGACCTTGCGGAGTTCGGGGCATGGCCGACCGACCTGACACCGTCGGACTTGCAACCCCACTCCCTTCCGGCGACCGATCTGGTCGCCGGGTTCAAACTTGATGGCGTGCCGCAGACACAAGGGCTGATCGACGCGGTCCGCGCGACGGCACATCTGGCCGCATGGAAACAGACCTACACTGCAGACGAGGTCGGGGCCGAATTCCTGAGCCGCTACGGGTATTATGAACTGTTCGGTCCCACGGGGCATTTCCATTCCAATCAGTTGCGCGGCTATGTGGGTTATTGGGGCTCAGGCCTAACGTATGACTGGCACAGCCATCAGGCCGAAGAGATTTACCTGACACTTGCCGGTGGGGCGGATTTCCGGATCGCGGGCAATCAGGCTCGTGTCGGTCCAGGCCAGACGCGGGCCCATACAAGCTGGCAGAGCCACGCGATGGCGACCACAGATCAACCCATCCTGACCTTCGTGCTCTGGCGTGGCGAGGGGATGGCGGATCTGCCCCGAATGGATGCCGCATGAAGATCACCCGCATCCGCATCTACCAGACCGGCCTGCCATACGTGGATGGGGCCTATGTCTGGGGGGCGGGCAATGCGATCGAAATGGCCACCGCGTCGGTCGTGGTTATCGACACGGATGCCGGGCTACAGGGATGTGGAGAGTTCACGCCCTGCGGCGAGAACTACATGGTTGCCCATTCTCAGGGCGTGCCTGCCCTGGCGAGGCTGGTGGCCCCGCATCTGCTGGGCGAAGACCCGCGCAACGTGGCGCGGATCGAACAGATCATGGACCAACTGGTGCAGGGGCATGGATATGCCAAGTCGCCCTTCGATGCCGCTTGCTGGGATGTGCTTGCGCAATCGCTGAACGCGCCGCTTCATGCGGTTTGGGGCGGCAGGCTGACCGACGGAGCGCCGATGTACCGGGTCGCGCCGCAAAAGGAAACCAGTGACACAATCGCCGAGATGGACCGATACCGCGCCCAAGGGTATCGACAATTCCAGATTAAGGTCGGTTCCGATTGGGCTGCTGATATAGGTCGGATCCGTTCGACCGTCGAGCTGCTAAGGCCGGGTGAAAAGGCGATGGCCGACGCCAACCAGGGCTGGCGAGTCGATGATGCGCTGCGCGTGGCGCGGGCCACGCGGGACTTGGATTACATCCTTGAACAGCCCTGCCGCACTTACGCCGAATGCCTGCAGGTCCGCGCCCGAACCGACCTGCCGATGAAGCTTGATGAATGTGTGACCGGTATGGCCGTGGCGCAGCGCATCGTGGCCGATCAGGCCGCCGAACTGGTATGCCTGAAAATCTCCAATCTTGGGGGGCTCAGCAAGGCCAGGCGCGTGCGCGACTTCCTGGTCGAGAACCGCATTCCGGTTGTGGCCGAGGACAGTTGGGGGGGCGAAATCGCAACGGCCGCATTGTCGCATTTCGCGGCAACGACGCCAGCGAACTATCTGCAAAACACAACCGACCTGATGAATTACAACACAAGATCGACAGGTGTCGGCGGGGCGGTGGTGCGGGACGGCAAGCTGTATGCTCCCGATGCGCCGGGTCTTGGCGTGGCGCCGGATTTTGCAAGCCTCGGCAAACCGGTGGAGGAGTTCCTCACATGACACATCAGGCAACCGCAACATTGATGATCGACGATGACCGGGTCCGGGTGACCCGGTTCGACTTCGCGCCCGGAGCGGAAACCGGGTGGCATCGGCACGCAATGGACTATGTGATCACCGCAATAACAGATTGCCAAATGCGGCTCGATCTGCCGGATGGCACGTCCAGCACGGTCACGGTCCCCGCTGGCACGGCCTATCGACGCGATGAAGGGGTCGAGCACAATGTGATCAATGCAGGCGACGCGCCGATGTCCTTTGTCGAGGTCGAGTTGAAATGAAGATCACGCGCCTCACCGTTTATCAGGTCGACCTACCGCTGGAACATCCCTACTGGCTGTCCGGCGGGCGGCTGAAATTTGAGGTGCTCGATGCCACGCTGGTCAAGATCGAATGTGATGAGGGTCTGACCGGTTGGGGCGAAGGCACGCCGTGGGGTCATACCTATGTGCCTGCGCATGGACCCGGCATCCGCGCCGGGATCGAGACTATGGCCCCGTTTCTCCTCGGTCTTGATCCGCGCAAGGTGCTGGAGATTGAGCGGGCGATGGATCTGGCGCTGCCGGGCCATCTCTATGCCAAATCACCCATCGATATGGCGTGCTGGGATATTGCAGGGCAGGCGGCGGGATTGCCGATCGCCGATCTGATGGGCGGAGGATCACGCGCCCCGCGTGCTATCGCGTCTTCGGTCGGCGCGAAGACCATTGAAGACACCCGCGCGGTGATGGAGCGCTATCGCCAGCGCGGCTATGTGGCACATTCCGTCAAGATCGGCGGAGATGTGGAGCGCGACATTGCCCGCATCCGTGATGTCGAGGCGCAGCGCGCGAAGGATGAGATCATCCTCTATGACGTCAATCGCGGTTGGAGCCGCCAGCAGGCTCTGCGGGTCATGCAGGCCACCGAGGATCTGCAGGTGATGTTTGAACAGCCCTGCGAAACACTGGACGACATTGCTGCGCTGCGTCCACTGCACTCCGCCCCCGTCAGCATCGACGAAAGCCTCGTCACGCTTCAGGATGCCGCACGGATCGCACGTGATGGGTTGGCCGAAGTCTTCGGCATCAAGCTCAACCGCGTCGGTGGCCTGACCAAAGCCGCCCGGATGCGCGATATCGCATTGGCCCACGGGATCGACATGTTCGTGATGGCCACGGGCGGCAGCGTCCTTGCCGACGCCGAGGCGCTGCACCTTGCCGCCACCATCCCCGACCACGCCTGCCACGCCGTTTGGGCCTGTCAGGACATGCTTACCATCGACATTTGTGGTGGGCATGGCCCCCGCAACATCGACGGCCATCTGCATTTGCCCGAGGCTTCCGGCCTTGGTGTTGCACCGGATGAAGGGGCACTTGGCGCCCCGCTTGCAATCTATGAATCGCCACGATGAAGATTACCCGCATATCCCTCTGGCATGTTCCGCTGACCTCGCATGTGACTTACACAATGGCGGCAGGCAAGAGCTGCGACACGGTTGAGACCGTTGTCCTGGCCCTCGATACCGATCAGGGCCGCACAGGATGGGGCGAGGTCTGTCCGATCCCGCATTACCTTCCTGCCTATGCGCGGGGTGTTGCCCCCGCCGTGCAGGAACTGGCCCCAATTCTGCTAGGCGCGGACCCGATCGGCCCCGAGGCTGTCATGGCGCGGCTCGACCGGTACCTGCCGGGTCATGTCTACGCCAAATCCGCGATTGATATCGCGCTCTGGGACCTGACCGGGCAGGCGGCTGGCCTGCCGCTTCATGCGCTGTTGGGCGGGCGACAGGCTGAGACCATGCCGCTCTATCACTCGATCACTTGCATCACCCCGGACGAGATGGCCCGGATCGCGCAGGAGGCGCAGGATCAGGGGATCACCCAGTTTCAGGTCAAGCTGGGTGCGGATGACGATTGGCAGGCCGATGTGGCGCGGCTGCGCAGGGTGCGCGAGGCGGTTGGGCCGGGGCCGCTGGTCTATGGTGACTGGAATTGCGGAGCGACCTCGCTTACCGCCACACGGGTCGGGCGGGCGGTGCGGGACCTCGACATCATGCTGGAACAGCCCTGCGCCACCATTGACGATTGCGCCCGGGTGCGGGCCGCGACCGGCCTTCCGATGAAGCTGGACGAATCCGCGCATGACACGGCCAGCCTGCTAGAGGGTCATGCCAAAGGCTGCATGGATGTGGTGGCGGTAAAGTTATCAAAATTTGGCGGGCTGTCCGCTGCGCGGCGCGCGCGCGACTTGTGCTACCATCTGGGCGCGCGCATGTGCATCGAAGATACCTGGGGCTCTGACATCACAACCGCCGCCTTGCTGCATTTGGGTGCCGCAACTGCGCCCGACCGGGTCACAAATGTGTGTGACCTCTCGGGATATGTCTCGCCAAGGCTGGCACCCGCCGCACCAATCCGCGACAACGGACGGATCGCTCCACCTGCGGGTGTGGGGCTGGGCGTTGCACCCGACCGCGATGCGCTGGGCTCGCCCGATTTGATACTGGACTAGGAGGTCATCATGCTCAACATTCTCAGTCAGGCTGAATGGTTCGAACGCGCTGCATCAGTGCTGCCGGGCGGAGGGTTGGGCAATTTCGACCCTTCGGTTTTCGTCCGAGACGGAAAGGGCAGCCGGGTCTGGGACGAAGACGGGCGCGAATATGTCGACTACCTGATCGGTTCAGGCCCAATGCTGCTTGGCCATGGTCACCCCGAGGTGCTGGAAGCGGTGGCCGAACAATTGCCCAAGGGCATGACCTTTTTTGCCAACAACGCCCGCGCCGTCGAATTGGCCGAAGAGATTTGTGCAGCTGTACCTTGCGCCGAGCAACTGCGTTATGTCTCTTCGGGCGGCGAGGCGGATATGTACGCGATCCGGCTGGCTCGCGCCTTTACCGGACGCGATAAGGTGGTCAAGTTCGAAGGCGGCTATCATGGCATGAGCGCAGAGGCGCAGATGAGCCTTGCGCCCTCAAAGATGGTGAATTTTCCGCAAGCTGTGCCCGACAGTGCGGGAATCCCCGATAGCGTTCGCGCCGAGATGCTGATCGCACCGTTCAACGACCCGGACTATATCCGTTCCCTTCTGGCCGAACACGGCGATCAGGTGGCCGCGATCATTGTTGAACCCCTGCAAAGGGTCATCCCGCCTGAGCCCGGTTTTCTGCAATTGCTGCGGGACGAGGCCGACAAATACGGTATCGTGTTGATCTATGACGAGGTGGTGACCGGCTTTCGTTTCGCCTATGGCGGGGCGCAGGAGCTCTACGGTGTCACCCCCGATCTAGCGACCCTTGGCAAGGTAATCGGTGGGGGTTTCCCGCTGGCGGCTATCGCCGGGCGGGCCGATATCATGGCGCATTTCGACAAGGCGGCTGTGGGCGAGGACAAGTGGCTGATGCAACTTGGGACGCTGTCGGGGAATCCTGTGGCGGCGGTTGCCGGTCTGAAGACGATGGAGATCTTGCGCCGGGAGGGGCAATATGACCGTCTGCGCGCCAACGGGTCCCGCCTGATGCGGATGGCGTCAGCAGCGCTGGATGGCCAGCAGATCGCGCACAGGATAGTTGGCGACCCAACCCTGTTCGAGATCGTGTTCACCACGGCACAGGTGCGCGACTATCGCGACGTGTTTCGCGCCGACAGTGCACGCGCGGCGCGCTTCAATGCGGTGCTGATGCAGAACGGCGTTTTTAAGGCCCCGGGCAAGACCTATCCGTCGCTTGCGCTGACTGAAGAGGATTTTGCGCTGACCGAGGCGGCCTATCTTAAGTCCGCCGAAGCAATTGCCTAAGCGGGTCAGACGAAATCGTTCATCACTTCGCGGATGATGTTCTCCCGGCGGATGCCGTGCGCTTTCAGGTCCTCATCGGTCATCGCGTAAAGCGTTTCGATCCGCTGCACGCGAGAATTCGCTTCGCCGATCCGGATCAGCGTTTCGAAGATGCCGTTGAAAAAATCGGCGACTGCGTGACCAGCGAGAACGAGGCCATTTGATTGTGTAACGGAATGGGCCATGTCGTGTTCGACTCCTTTTGCTGTTGAGGCTGAGATATGCTGCAACTGCGAAGGGTGAAACGACCGATCCGGAATATCCGCTTTGCAGCCGCTGCAACGCTGGGCGTCAGATCGGCGCCCCGGTGCGCTCAGGTCTTGTGCTGGCGCATTGCGGAAACCTTTCGGGCCGCCTAGGTTGGGTCTTCAAACGACGCGGGGATCCATGGCGGGCCAAACCGAACAGGTGCTGAATGCGGTGCTGGCGGATATCGATGCCGGGCGGCTTGATCCCGGCGACGTTCTGGAGGAGGCCGCATTGATGGCGCGCCACGACGTGTCGCGCACCCCGGTGCGCGAGGCGTTCATCCAGCTGGAAACCGTGGGTCTGATCCGTCGTCTTCCGCGCAAGGGGGCGGTGCTGTTCAAGCCGACGCTTGAGGAATTCCTGGCCATCCTCGAAGTTCATGCACGGCTGGAAGGGCAGGCAGCCGGTCTGGCGGCGCGGCGTATGTCGGCGGCACAGGCGTTGGAGCTGGAGTCGGTGGTTGCTGCCTGCGAGACCCATGCGCGCGAGAAGGGGGATGAGGACCCTTATGGATACTACCGTCTGAACCTGCGCTTTCACGAAGCCGTCGCGCTGGGGGCGGGCAACCCGTATCTGGTCGAAATGATCAAGACCCATGCCCGCAAGCTGCTGGCCTATTACCGGGCGCGCTATCGCTATCCCGGTTCGATTGCCACGTCCGCACGGGAGCATCGCGAGATTGCCACACTGATCCTGGATCACCGGCGCGACGAGGCCGAAGAGCACATGACGCGCCACGTGCAATTTGACCAGGTCACTGTGATGGATCTGCTGGCGGTTTTGGGTTGAGGGAGGGCAAGGCCATTCGAACGGCCTTGGGCACGCGCTTTGCTAAGGCGCTTCGAAGCGCCATCTAGGCGCGGCTTGCCTGTTCAAAAAACAGCGCGATACTCTCGGCGAAGCCTCTCTGATCTGCGCTTGCGGCCAGCGAGGCCCGCGCCCGTTCGGTGACATCGGGACCCAGAATTGAGGCTACTTCCTCGGTCAGCGCAGCCATGAAGTCAGGGCTCATCTCGGGGTGGTGCTGCGTGGTGTAGATATGGCGCCCGATCGCAAAACCCGACGTCGTGCATTGCTCCGAAACGGAGAGGTTGCGTGCGCCCTCGGGCAGGATCGACACCTGCTCTTTGTGGCTGGAATAGAGGTGGATGCGGTCGGGCAGATGGCTGGTCCAGCTTTCTTTTGCTGCAACATCGTTTGGCGTAAGCCCGTGCACCCAGCCTTCGGGGTTGTCATCCAGCGCGCCGCCTAGCGCCAGCGCAATAGCCTGGTGACCGAAGCAGGCGCCAAACATTGGGATCTTCTGCGCGTGCATCGCTCGGATTAGGTCCAGGAGGCGCAGCGCCCAATCCTCTCCGCTGCGAACAGAAGCCGGGCTACCGGTGATCATCACACCGTCAAACCGTGCTAGATCTTTTGGAAATACACTGTCCTTCACCGCAAAGACCTCGGTGGTCCAATCCGGGCGCACCAATTGGATGAGATCAGTGAATTTTTCACCATCCTTTGGATGTCGCTGCGCGAAGACGCTTTCGTCCGTGTTGGTCATCAGGATCGCCAAGTGCATGGTATTACGCCCAAGTTTTTCATTTACATATTTATAACATCTAATAATATACACATGTTAACGGATTTTGGAAGACGTCAATGACAGTCTGGACGCCCAGCGACGACGGCTATGCCGATCTGACCAGCCACGATGCTTTTGTGCACGGTGCACCGCACAACACCTTCGCGCGTTTGCGGCAGGATGACCCTCTGCACTGGACCGAATATGCCGACGGGCAGGATTTTTGGTCGGTGACCCGACATGCCGATATCTGCGAGATGAACAAGAACACGGCGGTCTTTTCCTCCGCCCGCGGTATCCGGATGGAGGATCAGAGCTATGAAGAATATCTCGCCCGCCGCACTTTTCAGGAGACCGACCCGCCGGAACACAGCCAGACTCGCATGAAACTGTTCAAGGCGTTTTCGCGCACGACGATGGCGCAATACGAGGACGACATCCGCCAGATCTGCGTCGATATTCTGGATGATGTGCTAGAGCGCGAGTCATTCGACGCCACCAAGGAAATCGCCCGGCAATTGCCGATGCGGATGCTGGGCCGGATTGTCGGCCTGCCGGATGAAGATCTGCCCTGGCTGGTGGAAAAGGGCGACGCGCTGATCGCCAATACCGACCCCGATTTCACCGCTCATGTGCTGGACAAGCTTGAAACGGATGAGTTCCGCATGATGCCCTTCAATTCACCGGCGGGGGCCGAACTTTATGCTTACGCGAAGGATCTGATGGCCTCGAAAGAGAAATCGGGCGACACGTCTGGCGTTCTGCACATGATCCTGCAACCGGCCAAGGACGGCTCGGTCATCACCGACACCGAATTTCGCAATTTCTTCTGCCTCGTGGTGGCGGCAGGCAATGACACGACGCGCTATTCCATCGCGGGTGGCATTCAGGCCATGTGTCATCAGCCGGAATTGCTGGGCCAGATGCAGGCGGGCGGTGACATCTGGGACACTGCGCCGGATGAAATCGTGCGCTGGGCCACGCCCGCGCTCTATTTCCGCCGCACCGCCACGCAGGATGTCGAGATGCATGGGAAGACGATCCGCGAAGGTGACAAGGTCCTGTACTGGTGGGCCTCCGCCAATCGGGACGAGACTGTCTTCAAAGATCCGTACCGCGTTGATCTGACCCGCAATCCAAAGGGGCATCTGAGCTTTGGTCAAGGTGGCCCGCATGTCTGCCTAGGTATGTGGCTGGCCCGGCTTGAGGTGCGGGTGTTGTTTCAGGAACTGGCAAAGCGGATCAGCGCCATTGAACCGGCTGGCCCGCACAAGTTCCTGCGTTCGAATTTCGTGGGTGGCATAAAGGAACTGCCGGTGACGGTCACTCTGGCCTAAGCTGTACAGGGACTAAGGGGAGGAAACCGAACCATGAAGACCCGACTGCGCGCGCTGTTCTGCGATCATCTGAGCATCATGCGGGGCAAATACCTGCCCAATTCCAAGATCGCCGACAGCAGCACGCGGTTCTGCTTGTCGGTTTTCGGGACGCACTATGACAAGGACCTGCTGGATGCGCCTGGCTCCAAGGTCAAAGCGGGCCTGCCGGATATGGAGCTGAAATGGCTTCACGACGATATCCGCGACAGTTGGCATGCCGATACAAAGATCGTTCTGGGCGATCTTTATGATGACGAGGGTAATTTGCTGCCGCTCTGTCCGCGCGGGGCTCTTAAGCGTGCGGTTGCGGCCTGGCAGGACAAGGGGCTGACCCCCAAGGTCGGGATCGAATTGGAAGCCTTCGCGCTGCAAGCCGATGATGCCGGACGGCTGATGCCCTATGATGCGCCGGGCGGGGTGGTCTATGGCACCGGGCCCTATTCCGATCCACTGCGGTTTAATGATCGGATCTGGGCGATGGCGGACGAGATGGGCTTTTCGCTCGACATGATCACAGCCGAGTTCGACAGCCCGCAATTCGAATACACGCTGACCTTTGACGACGCGGTCAAGGCCGTGGATGACATCGTGCTGTTCCGCCTGATGGCGCGCGAGATCGCCTTGGAATATGGGATTGTGTTGACCTTCATGCCCAAGCCAATCGCCGAGGGCGGTGGATCGGGGATGCATATCAACTTCTCTTTCACCGACGAGGCGGGCGGCAATGCGTTGTCCTCGGGGCCGCGCGGCGGGCCGGAACATATGAACGATCTGGCGCGGGGCTGTCTTGCAGGGCTCTTGCACCACCACAAGGGGCTGGCCGGGCTGATCGCACCGACCGCCAATTCTTATCTGCGCCTGCAGCCCGGATCGCTGTCGGGCTTCTGGCAAAACTGGGGCGGTGATCATCGCAACGTGACCACACGGATCAGTTCCGAAGGCGGCGCCAAGGCGCGGCTGGAGCACCGAATGGCGGATGCCTCGGCCAATCCCTACACGGCTGTTGCCGCAGTGCTGCACGCCGCGAGGCTGGGCGTTGAGAACGGCCATCAATTGCCGCCGATGGAAACCGGCGACGGGTTTGATCATACCGATGCCAAAGAGGGCACCGCGATCGACCTCAAAGGCGCAGTGGCTGATTTGGAACGAGACAGCGCGCTGGCACAGGCGGTGGGGCCGGAACTTGTCGCCAATCACGTCTATATGAAACAGAAAGAGGTGCGCAAAACCCGCGATCTTGAGGGCGACGCGCTACGGGATTTCTACGTTTATTTCGTCTGAGTCTATCGCGAAAGTTCGGCTTTGCAGGATGACCCAACGCCATGAATTCAGAGCGTTGGGTCGGGTTTATATTTCGGGCGCTTCACTAGGTGTCAGGACACGCTTGCAAAGCCGGCATCAAGCGCGGTCAGTATCGTGTTCACATCTGCCTCGGTCAGGATCAGCGGTGGTGACATGATCAGGTTGGCGCCCGACACGCGAACCATTGCGCCCGCCTGGTATGCGCCCTCTTGAACCTTGCCGATGGTGGCTTTGTCGATGGGTGCCTTGGTCGCGCGATCCGAGACCAATTCAAGCGCACACATCAACCCGTGGCCACCGCGTGCATCCCCGATCAGGTCGTATTTTTGTTTCAGCGCCTGTAGTCCTTCGAACAACTGCGTCCCACGCGCGGCTGCATTGGTCGGCACGTCGAGCCGGATCGTTTCCTCCAGACAGGCCAGCGCAGCGGCGGCCCCGACCGGATGGCCGGAATAGGTATAGCCGTGCCCGATATTGGCCTTGCCGGTCTCGTCCTGTTCAAAGACCTGCGCCACATGTTCCGCGATCATCACCGCGCCGAACGGGAAATAGCCGTTGGTGATCGCCTTGGCGGTGCACATCAGATCAGGCTGCACGCCCCAATGGCGCGACCCGCTCCAACTGCCGGTGCGACCGAAGGCGGTGATAACCTCGTCCGCGATCAGCAGAATACCATGCCTTGAGCAAATTTCGCGCACACCGGGCATGAAGCTCTTATGCGGCGGCATGACACCGCCCGCGCCAAGAACCGGCTCCATGATGAAGGCGGCAATGCTGCCCGCACCCTGCATTGCAATCTCATCCTCCAGCATGCTGAGGCAGAGCTGCGCCAGCCGCTCGGGGTCGGTCTCGTTGAACGGATTGCGATAGGGGTACGGGGCTGGAATGTGATAGCAACCGGCCAGAAGGGGCTCATAGGCGGCGCGGAAATTGGCATTGCCATTCACCGAGGCGCCGCCGAAATGGGTGCCGTGATAGCCTTTCTTGATGCTCAGGAACTTGGTCCGACCGGCCTCTCCGCGGACACGGTGAAACTGCCGTGCCAGCCTCAGAGCGGTTTCGACGCTGTCCGAGCCGCCCGATGTGTAGAAGGCGCGGCTGAGACCATCAGGTTCGAAGAAATCGCGCAGCTCTTCGGACAGCTGGATCACGGTGTCATTGGTGGTGCCCCGGAAGATCGAGTAGTAGGGCAGGCGCTCCATCTGAGCGGTGATCGCCGCCTTGATCGGATCGCAGGAAAAGCCGAGATTGACGTTCCACAGCCCCCCCATTGCATCCACGACTTCGTGCCCGTCAATATCTTTGATCCGCACGCCGGATGCGCCGGTGACGATAGTGGGCGGGTTGGCCTGGCAATCGGCCGGATGCGCCATTGGATGCCAGACCGAGCGGGCATTCATTTCCTTGAGGAAGTTACTGTCTTTCATTTGGGGATCTCCGGGGTTCAAGCGGCCTGATCCTGAGGGTAGTCGGGCGGGCAAAACCCCCCGATCCGTTGGGTCAGATCAAGCGCGGCAGCTTTCAGTTCGTGGCAAATTCTGGATTTCAGCTCGGTGGTCATGCGGGACATCGGCGCGGCCACGGCGAGCGCGCCGATCGGGCGCTGATCGGGCCCGAAAATTGGTGCCGCGTGGGAATGCACATCGGCCTCGAACCCGCCGATGGATTCGGCAATGCCCAACACACGCGCGCGCGTCAGCGCCGCCCGCAATTTCTGCGGGTCGGTTTGTGTTTGCGGCGTGTGGAGCGCTAGTGGTTGCGCCAGGACCTCGTCTACAAACCCATCTTCGGCATAGCTCAGAAACGCCAACCCCGACCCGGTCGCGTGAAAGGACAGAATTTCGGCGTCTTCCATAGTGACGCGGGTGCCGTGTTGTGCGCTATAGGCGTGCGTGAGCGTGTTCAATTGGTGGCCCTGAGCGATCGACATATGCGCGGTTTCACCTGTGGTTTCGCAAAGCTGCCGCAGGATTTCCTGCGACACTGACAGCAACGGCACCGTCGCTTCGCGCAGGGCGGCAAGTCGCAGCACCTCAGGTCCCAGACGATAGGCGCGGTCATTTCCGACCTGTTCGACGAATCCCTGAGCCTGCAATTCGCTCATCAACCGATATACAGTGGCCTTGTTCATACCTGATAGCCGCGTGATATCACTCAGACCGATTTCCAACCGGCCGTGATTGAATAAGTTCAACAGTGACAATGCCTTAGAGACTGTGCCCATGTCGGAAATCTGTCCTTTGACGACCCGGTTTCGTGAATTGGCTAAGGCGTGCGGCCCTTGCCGACACAGAAAGTGTTGACAGAAGGTGGGGTCGCCTGTCAATCTATTTTCAAACCAATGGTTCGAATAATGAACCAATCATGTCTCAACAGGACCCGGAGGTAACCATGGACTTCAAGACCAAGATTGCGGGCGCGGCAGCGGCACTTGCCCTAACGACAGGGGCGGCGCTGGCCGAATATCCCGAAAAGCCGGTCAACTTTATCGTGCCGTGGCCCCCGGGTGATCTGGAAGATGTGCTGACCCGCATGATCGCCGAGGATTTTCAGGAGAAGTATGGCGTGGCCGCGGCGGTGGTGAACAAACCCGGCGGCGGTGGCGGACCTTTCCCGGGCGCAATCGAGGTGGCGACTGCGCCAGCCGATGGCTATACGATCGGGTCCTTTGTGATCGGTGTGCCGGTGATGGGCCACCAGATCGACATCGCGCCCTTGACGCCTGAGAAGTTCGATCCGCTGGGCATCTTCCTGACCTATCCCTTTGTGATCGCCACCAGCGGTGACGCGCCCTATAGCTCGATGGAGGAGCTCGCGGCCTACGCCAAGGAAAACGATGTGGCGCTGGGCCATTTCGGGGATGTTCTGACGCCGACGCAGGTGACCAAGGCCTTTGCCAAGAATGCAGGTTTCGAATGGGGTTCGGACGCGGCCTTTGATGCGCTGGACTGCAACACGCTGGCCTCCGGCGACGCGGATGTGATCAACACAACGCTGCAACTCATCCTGCCTTGCCTCGACAACGTGAAGGTCCTGACCGCGATCACCGACGAGCGTATACCGCTGGTCCCCGACGCACCGGCAATCGGTGAGCTGGACGAGGGCCTGAATATCGCGCTCTGGAACGGACTGTTCGTGACCAAGGACACGCCGCAGGACGTTCGCGACAAGATCATCGCGGTGGCCAAGGAAACCGTCATGAGCGAGCGTGCCCAGAAGGTTGCCGCCGAGACCGGTGCGCTGGTCTATTGGCAAGGTGCAGATGACAGCGCCACGCGCATCTCCAACGATATCGACACGATGGGCCGGATCGGCCAGATCCTCCAGTAACCCTATCGGGCGGGCCGCGATGGCCCGCCCTGCAATCAGGGGCGCATCCTCATGCCATCCGAACGTGAACGCCGCTTCGTCGGCCCCCGGCGCGGACAGCTGATCTTTGCCGTTGGCTTTGTGGGGCTGTCTGTCTTGCTGATCAGCCAGATTACCACGCAGACCCAATGGGTAGAGCAGTCGAAGTTCTTTGCCCAACCCCGGTTTTGGCCTGCCGTCGGCCTGTTGGGGATGGTCGGGCTCGCGAGCTTGCATCTCTATCGGCTGCCGTGGTGGCACAACACCCGCTACGATTGGTGGGAGGCGCGCAAGTGGCTGACCGTGCTGGAATTTACCGGCTGGTTCATGGCCTATGTTCTGCTGGTCCCGGTGCTGGGCTATCTGCCGGTCACATTGGTCTTTGTGCCCGCATTGGCCTGGCGCATGGGATATCGGGAGAGGCGGATGATCTGGATCAGCGTGGTCTTTGCCTTTGCCGTGGTGATCCTGTTCAAGTCGCTTCTGGGTGTGAAGATTCCGGGTGGCGCGATCTATGAATACCTTCCCGGCGCGCTGCGCAGCTTCCTCATCCTGTATCTCTGATGGACCTGATCCTCTCCGCCTTTGAAATCCTGATGCGCTGGGACGTGGCGCTTGCCCTGTTGGCTGGGTCGGTGGGCGGTGTGTTGATCGGAGCAATTCCCGGCGTCGGCCCTGCGGTTGCCATCGCGATCCTGTTGCCCGCTACGTTTTCCATGGACCCGATTGTAGGGCTGACTGTGCTGTTGGGGATTTATGGCAGTTCCATGTATGGTGGATCGATCCCCGCGATCCTGATCAACACGCCGGGCACAGCGGTCAACGCGCTGACCACCTATGATGGCTATCCGATGACCGCGAGGGGTGAACCGCGTCGGGCGCTGTCTCTGGCCTATTCGGCGTCTTTCTTTGGCGGCATCTTCTCGGTGATCTGCCTAATCCTCTTTGCGCCGGTACTGGCAAAAATCGCGCCCATGTTCGGCTCGCGTGAGATCTTCCTTGCCGCCCTTCTGGGCATCCTATTGGTCGTGGTCGCTCATCGCGGCCAGTCACTGATCGCGGGTGCTTTGGCGTGTTTCGGTATCTTTCTGCAAACGATCGGGCTGGAGCCGGTCAAATACACCTCGCGCTACACCTTCGATCAACCCTTCCTGTCGGGCGGCATCAACCTGATCGTGGTGGTGCTGGGGCTCTTCGCCCTGTCTCAGGCCTTTGTCCTACTCACCTCGGATGACGAGAAAATCCGCCTGACCAAGCTGCGCGGCGGCATGTTCCAAGGGCTGAGGGAACTGGGTCGCCACCCGCGAGTTGCTAGTGTTTCGGCCAGTTTTGGCGTGCTGATGGGCATGATCCCCGGCGTGGGCGAGTTCACCGCGCAGTTCATGTCCTACACCTATGCGCAAAAGACCTCGAAGCGGCCGCAGGATTTCGGCAATGGCTCCTCCGAAGGGCTAATCGCGGCCGAGACCGCCAACAACGCTGTGCCTGCCGCCGCCATGGTGCCGCTCTTGGCGCTGGGCATACCGGGCGAGGCGCTGACCGCGATGATGCTGAGCGTCTTTTACGTGCATAACGTGGTGCCGGGGCCGGGGCTGTTCCAGAACCAGATGGATTTTGTCGTCGCTCTCTATCTGGCGCTGCTGATCCTGAATGTTCTGGTGTTGATCTTCCTTTTGGTGGCCACAAAGTCGCTCATCCAAGTGGTCCGTATCCCCAACAGGTTCCTCGGGGTCTGCATTCTGACGCTCAGCTTCGTGGGCGTCTATTCCCTGCGCAACTCGGTAGTCGACTGCATCCTTGCGGCGGTTTTCGGTGTGGTCGGTTATGTCCTCAAGCGGCTGTCCCTGCCCGCTGTGCCAATCATCCTCGGCATGGTTCTGGGCGGGATCATGGAGGTCAAGCTGCGCGCGGGCATGGCAAGGGTGAAAGAACCCTTGGACTTCATAGACCGCCCCGTCGCGTTCATCCTGTTTCTACTCATCATAATCGTTCTGCTGGTCCATGTGCTGCGTGTGCTGAAAGACCGCAAGGAACTGAAGGAGGCCGAATGGCAGACCAAAACAGCATCGACGCGCTTCGGCGGGCTGATGTGGCGCCGCAGAAACTCTTTCTTGAAGGATCATGGCAAGAAGGTACGGGCACGCCACTCGAAGTTACTTCGCCGATTGACGGATCTGTTCTGACGACACTTGCGGGCGCGTCAGCGGCAGATGTGGAGCGCGCGGTGGCCTCGGCCCGCGCGGCGTTTGAGGATGGGCGCTGGTCGCGCATGGCGCCGGCTGCGCGCAAGAAGGTACTGCATCGGATCGCCGATCGGATCGAGGCCGAGGCGCTGGACCTGGCCGTATTGGGCGTTCGCGACAACGGAACCGAGTTCAACATGGCCTTCAAGGCCGAACCCGGCTCGGCGGGGGGCAGTTTCCGCTACTATGCCGAAGCGTTGGACAAGGTTGCAGGAGAGGTCGCGCCGACCGCTCCGGATGTTCTGGGGCTGGTGCATCGCGTACCGGTCGGCGTGGTCGCGGCCATCGTGCCGTGGAATTTCCCGCTGATGATTGGCGCCTGGAAGCTGGCACCCGCTTTGGCGATGGGCAATTCGGTGATATTAAAACCGGCTGAAACGGCTTCGTTGTCGCTTTTGCGGCTGGCCGAGATTTGTGCCGAGTGCGGATTGCCCGATGGCGTGCTGAACGTGGTCACCGGGTCGGGGTCTGAGTCCGGCGCGGCTCTGTCGCGGTCGATGGGCGTCGATGTACTCACTTTCACCGGCTCGGGCGAGACCGGTCGGCGGTTGATGGAGGCGTCGGCGCAGTCGAACCTCAAGCGGGTTTATCTGGAGCTTGGGGGGAAGTCGCCGAACATCGTTTTCGGAGACGCGCCCAATCTGGTCAAGGCGGCCAAGGTTTCGGCGATGGGAATTTTTCGCAATTCCGGGCAAGTCTGCGTTGCCGGATCGCGCTTGCTGGTTGAGGCATCCATTCACGATGAGTTCGTCGCGCTGCTCAAGGCAGAGGCTGAATCGCTGCGGGTGGGCGACCCGCTGGATCTGAACAGTCAGGTGGGCGCAGTGAACTCCGAAGATCAACTAACCCGCAACCTTTCCTTCATGGATATGGCACAGGCCGAGGGCGGGCAGATTATCACCGGCGGCCTGCGCATATTGGGCGACACCGGCGGCACTTACATGGCGCCGACCATCGTGACCCATGTGCAGTCAGACGCCGTGCTGTTCCAGCGCGAGGTGTTTGGCCCGGTCCTGTCGGTGACCAAATTCGAAACTGAGGAAGAGGCACTGCGCTTGGCCAACGCCACCAGTTACGGGCTGGCGGCGGGGGTTTGGACGTCCGATCTGAGCCGTGCGCATCGAATGGTGGCGGGTATTCGGGCGGGAGTGGTGCATGTGAACACCTATGGCGGGGCGGACAATACGGTGCCGCTGGGCGGCGTCGGCCAATCGGGCAACGGGCACGACAAGTCGCTGCATGCGCTCGACAAATTCGTCGATCTTAAGACCGCCTGGATACAGCTATGAGGGACGAGATGAAAACCATACTTGTTGCAGGCACCTACGACACCAAGGATGAGGAACTGCACTACATCACCGATGTGATCCGAGGGCAGGGTGGGGACGTGCTGTCGATGGATGTGAGCGTTCTGGGCGATCCCTCGCAACCCACGCATGTCTCTAAACACGAGGTGGCAGAAGCGGGGGGAAGTTCGATCGAGGCGGCCATCGCATCAGGCGATGAAAACACGGCGATGCAGATCATGGCCGCTGGTGCCGCCGCCAAGGCGCTGGAGCTTTATCGTGCGGGCCGGATCGATGGTGTGGTTGTGCTGGGCGGCACGATGGGCACCGACTTGGCGCTAGATTTGTGCGCGGCACTGCCGGTTGGCGTGCCGAAATACATTGTCTCAACCGTCTCCTTCTCACCTCTGATGCCACCCGAACGGCTGCCCGCGGATGTGCAGATGATCCTTTGGGCGGGTGGGCTCTACGGGTTGAATTCGATCTGCAAGGCCTCGCTCTCGCAAGCTGCAGGTGCAGTTCTGGGAGCGGCGCGCGCCGTTGAGGCACCCAAACGCGACCGGCCGCTGATCGGTATGACCAGCTTCGGCAAGACCGTGCTGCGCTACATGGTGACGCTGAAACCGGCGCTGGAAGAACGCGGCTTTGAGGTTGCTGTGTTCCACGCCACCGGCATGGGCGGACGGGCGTTTGAAAGCCTCGCTGCAGAGGGCGCGTTTGCCGCCGTGATGGATTTCGCCCCGCAGGAGGTGGCCAATCACCTGTTTGGGGGCCTGTCGGCGGGTGAGGACCGGATGACCAATGCGGGCCGCGCCGGCATCCCGCAGCTGGTCGCTCCGGGATGCTATGATCTGGTGGACGTGGTGGGCTGGCAGCCCTTGCCGGCGCATTTCAGGGATCGTCCCGTTCATGCCCATAACCGCCTGCTGACCTCGGCGGTTCTGAATGCGGATGAGCGGCGACAGGTGGCGCAGGCCCTTGCGGGCAAGCTGTTCAAGGCAACCGCGCCAGTGGCCTTTCTGCTACCGCGCGATGGCTGCAACGAATGGGACCGGCCCGATGGTGATTTGCACGATGCCGAAGGGTTGCTCGCTTTTTGCAATGAGATTGAGACGGCGCTGCCGGGCAATGTAGACCTTTACGCGCTGGACGCCCATATCAATGACGACGCTTTCAGCGCGCGAGCGCTTGAGATTTTCGACGATTGGGTCGCGCGCGGTGTGATTGCCGCTCAGGCGTAGACTCCCTCGGCAGCCGCACGGATGCTGCGGATGTTCTCGCCATAAGCCGATGGATCATTGACCGAACCGCCCCTGAACACCGCCGAGCCCGCGACCAGCACATCCGCCCCGGCCTGCGCCACGATGGGTGCGGTCTTGGCGTCAACACCGCCGTCGATCTCGATATGCACCGGGCGGTCGCCGATCATCGATCGCAGCGTGCGGATCTTGGTGCTCATGTCGATGAATTTCTGGCCCCCGAAGCCGGGGTTTACCGTCATCACGCAGATCAGGTCGGTCAGGTCCAGCAGATGCGCCACAGCCTCGGCAGGCGTGCCGGGGTTGAGCGCGACACCGGCCTTGGCGCCGGTCGCGCGGATTGCCTGCAGGGTGCGGTGGATATGCGGGCCAGCCTCGACATGGGCGGTGATCACATCCGCGCCTGCCTGCGCGAAGGCGTCGATATAGGGATCGACCGGGGCAATCATCAGATGCACGTCCATCACGCCCTTGATATGTTTGCGGATGGCGGCACAGGTGGCCGGGCCAAAGGTGATGTTGGGCACGAAATGTCCATCCATCACATCCACATGCACCCAATCCGCGCCTTGTGCTTCGATCGCTTCGCATTCCGCACCGAAATTGGCGAAATCGGCGGCGAGGATCGACGGGGCGATCTTGATGTTGCGGTCAAAGCTCATGGCGGCACCTCGGGATCTGGATTTGGCTGGCATATATCGATTGAACAGGCCGCGCGATAGGGGGGCGGTCAGAGAATTTCTGCCTCTCAGGCGCGATAGAACAGATATCGGTCCTTGGCGATCGTGTCGGGGCCACTGATCTGCTCGAACCCAACCAGCGGCTGGCCAGAAACAAGGAGCGCCCCGGGGATCATGACATGCGCGATTAGCGGGCTGAGCCGGGCGGCTTCGGCCACGTCCTCTTCCTTGATGCCACGTCCGAAATCGTAGTGGGCAAGGATGACCGACCTGCCGTCTTCGGCAAGGCGTCTGAGCATCGGCTCGGCCTCGCCTTGCAGGAAATCCTCCTCGGGCGGGATGCAGGAGGGGTGGCAGGCCAGCGCGCGGTCCATCACCCGGATGCGGCGGTCGGGCAGGATTTCGCGTAAATGGTCATAGGTGCGGCCATTGCCCAACCCCATGTCCAGCACCTCGCCCTTATGCCCTTCGATCTGACCAGCGGCCCAGTTCAGCCCGTCGCGTTGGGCGCTCAGCCTGCGCAGCATCGAATCCAGTCGGCTCATGTGTTGACTTCCTTCATTGCCTCGGCGCGGTCCATGGCTGCCCGGGCCCTTGCAGCAGCCGCGTCACGATCTCCTGCGTGAACTGCCAGATCGCGTCGTCATGGACAAGGTGGTGGGTTAAGATGCCGTAAGGTTCGTCGTTATCCGCGCGTCCTTCGCGTCGTTCCCGCAGGTTCGCTGCGAGTTGACCGATCAGCGCGTCGGGAATCACAAGCCCACGGCTGCCGCGCCAGTCGATCGGGTCGAGATGCGTGTTGATCCGTTCCAGACCTGGCGCGGCCTCCTGCGTCTTTCTGGGCGTAAAGGTCGACAGCGTGCGATAGCCCAGTTGCGGCAGTCCGGTGATCACCTCTTCAGATATGCGGTTCCACGGGGGAACGAACATGGGACTCAGATGATCCCCGAAGAGATCGCGCATCCGATCCAATCCGCGTTTGGCATCCGCCAGCGCCGCCTCTGTCGGCCTGTCTGCGCCGAATTCGGCCTTCTTGCTAATGGGGTTTTGGTGATTGCGATGCGCCCAGCCATGGATCACCGGTATCAGGGCCTCGCGATCGCGTGTATACTCCGCAAGCGCCGGTGTCGCTGGCTCGGGTATGACTGCGAGATGCACCGGCAGGCCGGTCGCAACGGCCATGTCATGCAGCCGATCAAGCGCGTGTGTGTGGGCCGTTGCGTCATCGTCCCGCCACCAGAGGGGCAAGGTCAGTCCTGCGTCACCCCAGAGGGCAAGTTCGGTGTCGAGCGGGCTCCAATCCAGAGTCACGATTGCGCCTCCAGCAGGGTTTCGACGATCTCGACGCTGCGGGCGGCACCGTCAAACTGATCTGCCGATCCTGCGACGGGTGTGTGCTGCGCCACCTGTCGGACCGCGGCGGCCAGTGCCTTGGGCGTCAGGTCGGCGCTGCGCAGCACCTGCATCGATGGCTCGCGGGCGAGGCTTTCCGCGCGCAGCCCCTGTTCGACCTCGTTGCCGTCGTCAAAGGGGATCAGCACCGAGGGCGTGCCCGCCTGCAGCAGGTCCAACGCGGTGTTATAGCCACACATGCTAACCGACGCGGCGGCTTGAAAGAGCATTTGGCGGAAATCGGGGCGGGCCTTCTCCAGAATCGTATTTGGCGCTTCGAAATCGGCTTGCAGCGCCGCGATCCGCTCTGCCGCATCCTTGCCCCCGACCAGCAATCGCCAGCGCAGTTCCGGCGTCAGTGCGGCGGCAGCAAGCGCTGCGCGATAAATCGGCGTCCCGACCGAGCCGCCGCCCGCGCTGACCAGAACCTCGCCGCTGCCCGCGCCCTCGGGATGCGGACCCGCAGGGGCGGGGGCAACGTAACCGGTATAGTGCAGCTTTGCCTGCAGGGCCGGACTGACCGGCCAGCTAACCTCAAGCGGTGTCAGCGCCGGGTCGGAATGGGCCAGAACGCCGGCATAGTGGCGCGCGATGATGTCTTCGGCCATCTGCGCCTTGGCGGGTTTCGAGGGCGGGGCAAGAATGTCGCGGATGGATGCCAGCACCAGCGGGCGTTTGGGCATAGCGGCAGCCGTATCCAGCAGGGCGTTGAATTCGCCGCTCAGGATGCGGCGGCCGAATGGGAATAGCTCGGTAATGACGGCGTCAGGACCGAATTCGACGAGCGCAGAGCACAACGCGTTCTGACGCGCGGCCAGATACTCTGCGCTGGCTGTTTGTCCTGTCTCGTCCTGAAGGCGGGTGAAGTCGACCCCATCGGAGCGCAGGGGCGGCAGGTTCAGGATTTCGATGCCCTTATGGTTCAACTGCGGCGCGGGCATCCCGCCCGAGATCAGAAAGACCTGATGCCCTGCTGCGTCAAAGGCCCGTCCCAGCGTGAGCGCGCGGCTGAGATGGCCGGTGCCCAAAAGATGCGTGACCACGATCAGCAGCTTCACGGGTGGTCCTTTCTGGCCGCAAGGCGAATGGGCTCGGGCTCGGGTGTCAGATCAGGCAGGGACAGGATGTAGAGCCGGTTGCGTTTGACCCGGAATGGGGCTGGGCCAGAGAATTCCCACCCCCAGGCCTGCGCCAGCAATACTCGCATGACACCGATATGGCAGACCGCCAGCGTGTCGGTTTTCAAGCCGCTGAGCCATGGCGCAAGTCGATCGCGCAATTGCGCCGGGCTTTCGCCGCCGGGCGCATGATACGCCCAGCCCCAATCCTCGATATGCCGAAAGCCGCTCTCTGGTTCGGCCAGCAGATCGGCGTTGCGCCGCCCCTCCCATTCGCCCCAGTCCATCTCGGTCAGAGCGGCCACAGGCACCGGGTCGCGCCCCGCGACGATCCGGGCAGTCTCAATCGCGCGCGCGAGCGGGCTTGAACAAAGCGCGGCAGACTGCCAGTCGTCGGGCAGTTGGTATTGCATCAGGGTTTCACGCGCCTCGTCGTCCAGCGAAATGTCGCTGCGCCCCTGAATACGTCCAGCGCGGTTCCAATCCGTATGACCGTGGCGGAGAAGGGCAAGTCTCGGCATTGTTCAGCCTTTCACCAGATCATCAAGCGTTGCCCGCAAGGTCTCTGCCGCTGCGGGCAGAAGATGGGATTGGGCGATCATCGCGCGGGCGGCCTCGCCCTCTTCGCGCCGCAGCACCGGGCTGCCCTGTAGATGTGCGATACGTCGCGCTAGTGTCATGACGCCATCTTTGGGGCTCGGATGCCGCTCTGGTAGCAGAACGTCGCGGGTGCCCGGCCGATCTTGTGCCACGATGGGCAGGCCCGCAGCCTGCGCTTCGAGATAAACCATGCCAAATGCTTCGTCCACGCCGGGCCAGAAAAACAGCGATGCGGTTTGGTAGGCCGCGCGCATCGATTTCGCGTCGAGTTGGCCCAGGAACCGGACCTTGTCGCCAAACGGCGCCATCAGCGCCTCGACCTTGGGTCGGGCCGGGCCATCGCCCGCGACATTTAAGCGCCAATCGCCCTCCAGCAGGGCCAGGGTTTCAGCGATGATCGCGTAAGACTTCAACTTGGCCCCGTCGCGCATCATCGCCGCGGTCAGCATTGGGCCATCCAACGCAGCGCGGGGCGGCAGAGTGTCGTCTGGCAGGAAGGGTGGCAGATGCACCAGCATCTGGTCTCCAAACCGCTCGCGTTCCAGCGTGATCAGATCGTTGGCGGTGAGGTGAAAGATAGCGTCGGCGTCGTCGCTGGCGTGATGCGCGGCCTGCGCAAATGCGGCCCACGGCCCAGAAAGGCGGCTGGTGGCACGGGTGCTTTCAATCTGGACATATGACAGGCCGCGGGCATGGCTGACCTTCGGGCCGATCAGATCCGGGGATTTGTAGTAGCTGTGATAGGTGATCCAGATGTCGATCTCTTGGTGCAAGGCGTGGATCAGTCGCGTGGCCTCTGACCGGGCTTCTGCGCGCAGCCTTTCCTGTAGCGGCGCATCGCCGTGCTTGTCATAGATGCGCAGCTCCGAGACCAGATCAACGGTATATCCCGCATGTTCCAGTACACGTATCAGGTTGCGCGCCATTTCCCGGTCGCCCGAGGGTACCGGGCTATGTGGTGACTTCATTGGCGCGTAGAACGCGGCGCGGGGCATTGTCAGGCTGCCCCGCACAGATCAGTGAGCCGGGCCGACAGCCGGGTGATGCCCGGGGCCATGCCAAAAGAATCGCGCAGCCGATCCAGCGCGGCTTCGGCCATTTTGCGTGTCTGATCAGGCTCCGACGCCATTCGCGTAATCGCCGTTGCGAGTGCCAGCGGATCATCCGCCACCAACAGCCCATGGACATCGGAGGTGATGAATTCAGGGATTGCCGAGACCGGCGTGGACAGGATCGGCAGCCGTTGCGAGGCGGCTTCCATCAACACGTTAGGCAGCCCGTCGCGGTCTCCGTTGGCAGCGATGCGGCTGGGAAGGACGAAAAGGTCGGACTGGCGCATCGCCCCGATCACCTCGGGTTGGTCACAGGCACCGCGCCAGGTGATCCGATCCAATAGGCCAAGATTTTGCGCCTGCTGTGTTAAAGCTTCCCCCAGTTCACCGCCACCGATATGCGTCCAGTGCCAGTCCAGCGTGTCCGGCAACAGCGCGAAGGCGTCGAGCAGCCGGTCGAAACCTTTCTTCTCGACCAGCCGTCCGACCGAGAGCATGTGGAACGGGGCATTCGCGGCGCGAGGCGGTCGCGGATCGGGCAGGGGAAAGCGGCTGAGGTCCAACCCGTGATAGACCAGATCAACCCGGGTCGGATCGTCCGAAAGCGCGCGCAGGTGCCGCGCGCCGAATGCGGTGCACGTGGCGCCGAAGGTCGCGCCGTGGCTGGCCGCCGTGAGCTTTTCGCGCAATTCCCATTCCGGCGAAGTCCAGATGTCTTTGGCATGGGCCGCAAAGCTCCATGGCAGGCCGCGCATGATCGCGGCATAGCGCGCAACCGAGGAAGGCGTGTGCAGGAAATGCGCATAGAGGCCCGTCACGGCCACGGGCAGTTCGGCGGCCAGCACGCAGGCCTGCCCAAAGCGGCGAATGCGGTTATGGGTCGGGTCGCGGCGCAGATCGGCGCGCCAGACGCGATAGGCCTCACCGTAGCCGGGTAGCGTGGCGGCAATGGCGCGGGCGGCCCAGACGCGCTCCGGTTCCTGATAAAGATATTCCGGCAGATACCGCACGCGGGCGCGCAAGCGGTCATGCAGCGGGTGGCGCTTCACGTCTGTGGGGTGGCGTAGTGACCAGATCTCGAACTGTTGGCCCGCCTCTTCCAGCGCCACAAGCTCCTGCGCGATGAATGTCTCTGACAGGCGCGGCCATCCCTTAACCAGCACCGCCAACTTTGGCGCTTGTGAGGTCATTCGGCGGCCTGCTCACCCACTTCGCCCAGCAGAACTGCCACCCGGTGGGTGACATAGTCGAGCCCGTCCAGCAGCCCGTCACGGATCGCCTGCGAGGGCAGCGGCTGCTGCGGCAACTCGCGGATGGCGCGGATCATCGCGTCCGCAGAAAGCCCGTCGCGCTTTTCGTCCAGCATGCGAACCAGTCCCAGCGCCTCGGCCCGTGATGCGCGCAGCCATTGCTCCATGCGGGGTACGGTACGCGGCACGATGACGGCGCGACTATCAAAAGACAGCACCTCGCAGAACGTGTTATAGCCGCCCATGCAGATCACACCTGCGGCACCGGCAAATAGTGTTTCGATCTGGGATTCGAAGCCGACCGCCGTCACCCGTCCGTTCAGCGCGGCCACACGCGCCTCGAATTCGGCGCGCAACTCGCCCGACAGGAAAGGGCCATAGACCAGAACCGCGCGCGGGTTCAGGTCGGGGTCTTTCTCATAGGCGCTGAGCACGAGGTTGACGAGCGCCCTGCCATCACCGCCGCCGCCTGGCGTAATCAAAATGTAGGGCTGCTCGGGGGGATCATCAGCCGTTCCCAGCTCGCGCCGCAGATAACCGGTCCAGTGCATCCGCGCCTGCGCCGCCTCGGAAAGCGGCAGTCCGGCCGTCGGATCATAAATCGAACGCAGCCCGTAGACCCATATCTCGTTGTAGAACCGCTCGGTGGCGGCGATTGCATCCTTGCGCTCCCATTCTGCAGCCAGCACATCCGGCGCGTCGAGCACATCGCGCAGACCCAGCACCAGTCGCGTCCGGCCCTGTTTCCGCAGGCGTTCCAGTGTTGGCAACAACTCGCCGCGAAACCCGGTGGGTTCCTTGTCGACAATGAGGATGTCGGGGTCGTATTGCTCGGCCGTCGTCTGGATCAGGCCAGAGCGCAGCTCTGTGACCTCGTCGATCCCCATGCCAATCGTGCGGGACGCGTAAGAGCCATCGCTGCGTTTGGTGACACCGGGCAGGCGCACATGGTCGACCCGGCGCGGGAAGGTAAAGCGCCCGGCGACGGGCGAACCGGTCAGGATCAGGGCCGAGGCGCTGGGCTGTGCCGCCGTGATCGCGGCGGCAAGCGCGCGGGACCGGCGCAGATGACCCAAGCCAAACGTATCATGGCTGTAGAGCATGATACGTGGCGCGCGGCCATAATCTTCGGTTGTGCTGCCCCAGTTCATGCCTTGCCTAAAGCCTCAGATCAGCTTCGGTTTTGTCAAAAACGCCCTTGATGTCAAACAAAACCGCTTCAGGGCGTCCGAGTGCGCGTATTTCTCGCGCTCCCATTTCGACGAATTCGCGATGGCCAACGGCGACGACAATCGCGTCATAGCTGCCCGGCTCGGGGTCAGCGATCACATCGAAACCGTATTCCTGCCGAACCGCATCAGCATCTGCCCAAGGGTCATGCAGATCGACCGTTACGGAATAGTCTTGCAACTCGGTGAGGATGTCGGCCACGCGGGTGTTGCGGATATCGGTGCAGTTTTCCTTGAAGGTGAACCCCATGACCAGAACCCGCGCCGTGCTGGGGTTAATCTTGCGCTCCAGCATCAGCTTGATCAGTTCCGCAACCACATGGCGGCTCATATTGTCGTTGATCCGGCGCCCGGCCAGGATCACCTCGGGGTGATAACCGGCCTGTTCGGCGCGGTAGGTCAGGTAGTAAGGATCGACCCCGATGCAATGCCCGCCAACCAGCCCAGGCTTGAAAGGCAGGAAATTCCACTTGGTACCTGCGACCTCAAGCACCTCTAGCGTGTCGAGGCCCAGCCGCGAGAAGATCAGCGAAAACTCGTTCACCAGCGCGATATTGATGTCGCGCTGGGTGTTCTCGATCACCTTGGCCGCTTCAGCGGTCTTGATCGAGCTGGCCCGATGCGTGCCCGCCTTGATCACCGGCGCATAGATCGCCTCGACCCGGTCCAGCGTGGCTTCATCCTGCGCCGAGACAACCTTGACCAGGTTTTCCAGCGAGTGTTCCGCATCGCCCGGGTTCACCCGTTCCGGCGAATAGCCCAGCCGGATATCGTCATAAAGGCGCAGCCCGCTTACCTCGGCCAGCAACGGTCCACAGACCTCTTCGGTCACGCCGGGATAGACGGTGGATTCCAGGATCACCAGATCGCCCGGGGTGAGATAGGGTGCGATCATCCGGCATGCGGCGCGCAACGGACCGAGATCGGGCGCCTTGGCCGGTGTGATCGGGGTAGGTATGCCGAGGATATAGGTGGTACGGTCCGCCAGATCTGCAGGATCGCCGGAAAAGCGCGCCTGGGTGGCTTGCAAAGACTGCTCTGAAACTTCACCGGTTTTGTCGTGGCCTTCCAGCAGTGCCGCGACATGCGCCGGATCGGTGTCGAAACCCAGCGTATCGAATCCCGCGCGCGACAGACCCAGCGCCAGTGGCAGCCCGACATAGCCAAGGCCCAGCACGGCAATCTTTTCACCCGGGATTTGGCTTGGCACTGCGTGTTCTCCGACGGTTTGCTGTGTTGTCTCTGGCGCCAGCGATCGCCACCGCGCCCTGTTAGTCAAAAGCCCGGGCTTTGGAAACTCGAAATCCACATAGGCCTTCGATTCTGTGACCTCAATACACGCTCGCGCGAGGGTGCAGCCATGTCATTTGAAGAGTGCCGCGCAGTCCTGTAACGTCCTGTCACCAAACATTTCCGGAAGCCGGGGGCCCATGATCCGCATTCTGTATTGTCTTGTTGTGTCTGCCTTTCTGTCGCTGGCGCTGGCTGGCCCCTCGCAGGCCCAACTGTCCTATCTGCCTGGCGCGTCCTCATCAGACAGCGCCGGCGAGACCGCCCAGGGCGATCTGGCCACCGCCATTCGTGAAGCCTCGCAGGCCGGGGCGAGCGTGATCGTGATCGACAGCAGCGGCAATCTGGTCAGCGCGTCGGGCGGGGCAGATGCCGATGCAGACGCCGAAAATGCGGATCCGATGTCGGAAAGCTCGCAGTTGATGAAGGCGCAAGAGCGGTTTTCGGAGTTCCGCAGATCGCTTGAGTCCCGACTGGATGCGCTGCCCTATTCGATCTTCGAGGTGCAGTATATCTTGCGCCAGACCAGCCCAGACGGGCGCATCATGACCTATGCCGAGGTGCTGTTCTGGAACGTGCTTCTGTTGCTGGTCGGGCGCTGGCTTTCGGTTGAGATCTACGGCAAGCGGATCGCCAAACGCTATGTGGTGGCGCGGATCAAGGAGAACCCGCAGGGCTATCGCGACAAGATGCCGTTTCTGGTCTATCGCTTCCTCATGGGGATCGGTGGCACCGTATTTGCGATGCTGTTTGCCGCGATCATCGGGTATCTGATCTTCGGGCCCACAGACGATATCTCTATCCAGTTCACAGTCACGGCGATATTCACCGCCTATTTTCTGGCGCGCACCGTTTCCGACCTCTGGCGCATGATCCTGTCGCCCTACCTGTCCCAATACCGCCTTCCGCCCTTTTCGGATCGCGATGCCAAACGGCTCTATATCTGGGCGAGTTTTGTGGCGACCTACGACATTTCTGCGGTTCTGTTTTCGACCTGGGTCGCGGATTTCGGATTGAACTACAACGTCTATGCGATGGTCTACGGTGTGCTCTCGTTGGTCGGAGCGCTTGCCAACATACTGATGGTGCTGTTCAACGCGCGCGCGATTTCTCACGCGATCCGCGGCGGGCGGGCCGCTGATCAGGTTTCATTCCTTCTGCGCCTCGTCTCGTTTGCCTGGGCGCCGATTATTTTGCTTTACATCGTATTCGGCTGGTTTGATCTGGCGCTTGATCTGGTTCTGGAAAAACCGTCGCCGATCCCACTGATTGCCGGGACTTATGCAATCTTCATGTCCGTCGTTGTGGCCTATGGCGCCATGAATTACCTGCTGGAGCGTTATTTTGCGCGCTCGCGTCAGGTGCAGCAGATCAACGAAGAACTGGCAAGCGCCGACGCCGAGGAAGACTGGGAAGACGAGGTTCCGGCCCCCAAGACCCACCCCATCGCGACATACGAGGACTTGGCCCGCCGCGTAGCTGGGGCGCTTGCCTTTGTGGTCGGGGCATATGCGCTGATCGTAATCTGGTATCCCGATGCCAGCTGGACCGAAGATTTACCGGTCGAACGGGCGCTGGATGTGCTGGTGATCCTGTTCATCGGCTATATCGTCTATCACTTTTTCCGCATCTGGATCGACAGCAAGATCGCCGAGGAAACCGTCGACGCAGGCGAGGCCGAGTTGGGCGACGAGGGCGGCGGCAGCAGTGCGTCGCGTCTCGCCACGCTTCTGCCGCTGTTTCGCGGGGCGATTCTTGCAGTGGTCGTTGTGACGATCACGCTCATCGCTTTGATGGAATTGGGCATCAATGTCAGCCCGCTCTTCGCCGGTGCCGGTGTGGTTGGCCTGGCGGTAGGGTTCGGAGCGCAGACGCTGGTGCGCGATATCTTCTCAGGCGCGTTCTTTCTGGTCGATGATGCGTTCCGCAAGGGCGAATACATCGATATCGGTGACGTGAAGGGGACGGTCGAAAAGATCTCGGTCCGCTCCTTCCAACTGCGCCACCATCTGGGCGCGCTCAACACCATTCCCTTTGGCGAGATCAAGGTGCTGACCAACTATTCGCGGGACTGGGTAATCATGAAACTGCCGCTGCGGGTGACCTATGACACCGATGTCGAACGGGTCCGGAAGCTGATCAAGAACCTCGGCAAGGAGTTGTTGACGGATCCCGTGATCGGCGAGAACTTTATCCAGCCGCTGAAATCGCAGGGCGTGATCGAGATGCAGGACAGCGCGATGATCATTCGGGTCAAGTTCATGACCAAACCGGGTGATCAATGGCTGGTTCGCAAGAAGGTTTTTGAAGAAATCCGCGCCTTGTTCGAACGCGAAGGCATCCGCTTTGCCCATCGCGAAGTAACAGTGCGGCTGGCCGATGGCAAAAAGGAAGACGAGCTGTCGCCAAACCAGAAAGAAGCCGTGACCGGAGCGGTGCAGGCGGCCATTGATGAGGATTACCTAGACGATATCGGACCGGGCGGCGGCGATGGACCTTGATGGCGGCATCAGGGGTCATCCCAAGCCGCAGGTCTCGGGTATGTCGCTTCAGATCGAGCCGGCCTCGACCATGAAGTTGCTGGCCGAGCACATCGCCGCGTCGTCCGACGCAAGAAACAGCACCATGCGGGCGACATAGACAGGGTCGATCAGGTCGGGCAGGCATTGGCGGTTGCGATGCGCCTCCAACCCTTCGGGCGTCGCCCACAGCTCTTTCTGACGGTCGGTCATGATCCAGCCCGGGACCACGGTGTTTACGCGAATGCGGTGGTCCCCCAGATCCCGCGCCATCGTCCGGGTCAGCCCGTGCACTGCTGCTTTCGCCGTCGTATAAGCCGGAAAGCCGCCGCCAGCCTCCCACCAGGAATTCGACCCCATATTGATGATCGAGCCACCACCATTTGCGATCATCCCGGGCGCGATTGACTGGATGGCAAAGAACATGTGGCGGATGTTCGTGGCCTGACGTTCATCCCAGTATTCGGGCGTTACATCCTTCCAGTCGTGGCGGTCGTCGCGGGCGGCATTGTTGACCAGTACATGAGCGGAACCGAGCCGCTCGGTCAGTTTCTCAAGGGCCACTTGCATAGCGGCGATATCGCGAAGGTCACAAATTTCGTAGTCGACATTTTCGGTATGCTCGGCCAATGCGGCACTCCCGGTTTCGTCGAGGTCGAGGAACCCAACGCGGGCGCCTTGGGCGGCAAAGGCCTTGACGATTTCGGCGCCAATGCCCTGGGCTCCGCCCGAGACAATGACGGTTTTGTTTTTCAAGCTTGGATAGATGGCAAATTCAGGCATCGGCTTTCCTCACCTCGGACGAATGGGATGTTTTGACCATTGGCAATCGGATGGCCGGAGAGTGTTTTTTGCTAAGCTCTAGGTTTGGCTGCAAGTTCAAGCAATAGCCTCAAAACCCCGCTCTAACAAACGTGATCAAACGAAACCGTACCTTGAAGCGGTCTGCGAAAGGCCGGCTTGGCTCAGAACCACTGCCCGGGTTCCATCAAGCCCAGATCCAGCAATTGCCGGGAATGCCATTCAAAGGGGGTGGAGTTGTGCCAGCGGAAGCTGTGGATGTCGAATGTTGACCCAGGATTGCGCTTGAGCGCCTTGGCGGTGCGGAAGGAACAGATGGCCGCCGTCAGATTGTGGTGCCAGGGGCAGGCATAGGTATTGTATTCCTGTTCGGCAAAGGTGTGGTTGGCCAGCAATTCCAGACCGGGCGCTGATTTGAACAGGGCGATCCGGTCGATCTTGCGGCTGTCTTTCGGGATATGCTCTTCGTACCGCCAGCGCACGCCGCCGAAGAAGTCCAACTGGCGCTCCTTTGGCTGACCTGTGGTCGGGTCGTTGCGGGCTAGGGCGTAGTAGCCGGACTTGTCCAGATGCGCCCGGTCCAGCGAGACACCGTTCGGAGAGCGCTCCAGATCATCGGCATAAAGGTCGATCACATAGGTTAGCATCGCGTCGCGCCGCTCTTCCTGGTGAAAGGCCAGCATTTCGCCCACGCTGCGGGTCTCGCAGAACGGGTAGAACAGGTATTCCGCATTGTAGCAGTAATACATCCACCGGCCCGGCGCGCTCTCGATCACCCGGTTAACGGCGGCAGGAACCGCGCCTTCGGGTCCGCAATCGAAGCCGATGCGCTGCACCCGAGCCTCGACATCCTTGGGCAAGGCGAAGGCATCCGGCATCAGGGCCAGAACCGTGCCGAAGCCGCATTGCAGGTGGTGCCGCAGGGTTGTCGCGACCTCGACATCATCCTCGACAAAAATCAACGCAATCGGGCCCAGACCCGGCAGGGCGGTGTCCTGTTTGAGAAAACTGTCTAGCGTGGGGTACTGCATCAATGTCCCTTGGTTTGCCGCGCTGGCATGCTGGCACAAATTCGGGTAATTGCAGCCGCATTGCAAGCGATGCGCGTTCCGTATAGACGCCTGCGTCGATCCCGCCAGTGCAAAGGCCGAGCCCGATGTCCGAACCGAAGAAACTATTCATCAAGACCTATGGCTGTCAGATGAACGTCTATGACAGCGAGCGTATGGCCGAGGCGCTGGGCGGGCAGGGCTATGTCGAGACACAAAGCGCCGATGACGCCGACATGATCCTGCTGAACACTTGCCATATTCGCGAAAAGGCGGCGGAAAAGGTCTATTCCGAGCTTGGACGTTTCAAGGGCTTGAAGGCGGAAAAGCCGGACCTGAAGATCGGCGTGGCTGGCTGCGTGGCGCAGGCCGAGGGCGAAGAGATCATGCGCCGCCAGCCACTGGTCGATCTGGTCGTAGGCCCGCAAAGCTACCACCGCCTGCCGGAGATGGAGGCAAAGACCCGCCAGGGCGCCAAGGCGCTGGACACCGATTTTCCCGAAGAAGACAAGTTCGAGCGGCTCAAATCGCGCCCCAAGGCGAAACGTGGCCCCACCGCCTTTCTGACCGTGCAGGAAGGTTGCGACAAATTCTGCGCCTTTTGCGTGGTGCCATATACGCGCGGGGCCGAGGTCAGCCGCCCTGTTGACCGTATCCTGACCGAAGCGCGTGATCTAGTTGAACGCGGCGTGCGCGAGATCACGCTGCTGGGCCAGAACGTCAACGCCTATCACGGGGCCGGACCAAATGGCGACATGACGCTGGCGCAACTGATCTGGCAACTCGACAAGATCGACGGGTTGGAACGCATCCGCTTCACCACCTCGCACCCCAATGACATGGCCGACGATCTGATCGAGGCGCATGGCACCTGCGACAAGCTGATGCCCTACCTGCACTTGCCGGTGCAGTCGGGCTCGGACCGGATTCTCAAGCGCATGAACCGCTCGCATACGGCAGAAAGCTATCTGCGGCTGGTCGAGCGTATCCGCGCCGCGCGGCCAGATATCCTGATGTCGGGTGATTTCATCGTCGGCTTCCCCGAAGAGACCGAGGCAGATTTTCAGGCCACGCTCGATCTGGTGGAGGAAGTTACCTATGGCTACGCCTATTCCTTCAAATACTCGACCCGGCCCGGAACGCCTGCGGCTGAACGCCCACAGGTCGACCCGACCGAGACTGACGACCGCCTGCAGCGCCTTCAAGCCCTTATCACCCGGGATCAACGATCTGTTCAGGATTCGATGGTAGGTCGTGAGGTGAAGGTTCTGTTTGAAAAGCCCGGGCGCCTTTCGGGGCAGATGGGCGGCAAGTCAGACTATCTGCATGCGGTGCATGTGGACGACGCCAATGTCGAGATCGGTGATCTGCGCCGGGTGCGCATCATCGAATCGGCGGCGAACTCCCTGCGGGGTGTACTGGCGTAATTTTGCCGCCATCGCCTGGGAAAGACTTGCGGTTGCCCTATACAGATTGTGGTTTCTGGGCTACACCTGCCCAAATGTAGTGGCAAACTGCCAGTCAATTGGAGCGATTGGGGCAGTTGTACAACATCGAGTATGTGAGGGGGCTCACGATGAAGACATGGAAATCCGTTCTCGGTGCCAAGGTGATCACGGGGCTGCTGTTGGCATTCGGTACGTCGACTGCTGCTCTTGCCGGAAACGTTCAATCACCGCTGCAAGACCCGGTGGTTGAAGCACCGGAGCCACCGAATTGGGACGGGTTTTATGCTGGTGCCTCCGCCGGTTACGGGTTTGGCTTTGAGGACAGGTTCGGGGTTGCCGTAGAGGGTGTCGGATCGGGCGATCTGGGCGATATGAATCCGGATGGCCCCTTCGTGGGCTTGCGTGGCGGATGGCGGGATTCGATTCGTTTTGCGACCGGTCGCCAATATGTCTACGGCTTCGAGGTCGGGTACGATCTTGCGGATATCGAGGATTCGGTGTCCGGTGTTGCGCTTGGTATTCCGGGCGAAGGGCGTTCGAAGATCAAGGATATGTTCGCGCTGCGTTTCAAGGGCGGGATCACCAATCGGTCCGGCCGCACGCTGTATTTCAGTTCCATCGGCTACGTGAATTCAAAGGTTGAAACCGGATTGACTGGGGGAGGGTTGTCGTCTGATGTCGATGACCGCCGTGACGGTTATGCGCTGGGGCTTGGCGTCGAGCACAAGCTGAACGAGCGCGTGTCTCTGACCGGCGAGTATGAATACGTCAATCTCAATTCCAAGACGGTCACCATCGAGGATATCGTGAGAACGAAATCCACACCGGGGTTTCATGGTCTGCGGCTGGGGGTGAACTTCCGATTCTAAACGGCGTTTGCGCTAGGGGTTTCGTGGCGTCGATTGTGAGCATCGACGCCACGATTTGTTTCAGCGGGATGAAAAAGCGCGGGATGCGCTTGCACGCGGGACGAGATGTTGGCTACGCTCGACCCAGACTGCCAACACAGGAGAGCGGATGGCCATAGGTGCCCTGAACCCACCGCAGGAAGACGCGCCGAAAGAGGTGCTTCTTGAGTTTCCCGACAACCGTTTGCTGATTGATCTTTGCGGAGAGTACGACCGCAATCTCGCGCAAATCGAAGAGAAGTTGAGCGTGCAGATTCTGCGCCGCGGCAACCAACTTGCGATTCTCGGCGATGAGGCGGCCCAAAAACAGGCCGAAGAGGTGCTGGAGGCGCTGTATGAGCGGCTTCAGGACGGGCGCCCCGTCGAGGCGGCGGATGTCGACCGCGAATTGCGCATGGGCAATTCCGAGCAGGGCACCGGCGCGCGCGACGGCGACCAGCTTGAGATGTTCACCGGCGAAAAGGTCGAGATCAAGACCCGCAAGAAGCTGGTCGAGCCGCGCACGGATGCGCAGAAAGCTTACGTGCTGTCGCTATTTGAGAATGAACTGGCCTTTGGAATTGGTCCGGCAGGGACGGGCAAGACCTATCTGGCCGTCGCGGTGGGCGTTTCGATGTTCATCACCGGCCTTGTGGACCGCATCATCCTCAGCCGTCCGGCGGTCGAGGCGGGCGAGAAGCTGGGCTATCTGCCCGGCGACATGAAGGACAAGGTCGATCCCTACATGCAGCCGCTGTATGACGCGCTGAACGATTTCCTGCCCGGCAAACAGCTTGCCAAGCTGATCGAGGAAAAGAAGATCGAAATCGCGCCGCTGGCCTTTATGCGCGGCCGGACGCTCGCCAATGCGTTTGTGGTGCTGGATGAGGCGCAGAATGCCACGACCATGCAGATGAAGATGTTCCTCACCCGGCTTGGCGAAGGCTCGCGCATGGTCATCACCGGCGACCGCAGCCAGGTGGACCTGCCGCGTGGCGTGCCCTCGGGCCTGGCGGATGCTGAACGCCTGCTGGGCGATGTACCGGGGATCAGTTTCAACTACTTCACCGCCAAGGACGTGGTGCGTCACCCGCTTGTCGCCGCCATCATTGAGGCGTATGAGGCCGATTCCGGGCGCGAACCTCCGACCCGGACCGGCTAGGCCCGGTCCGGCGGCGGGGCTGGCGCCGATCTAGCCGAGGCGTGCATGGACCTGGATCTAACACTGGAAGACACCCGTTGGGGCGATCTGTCGCCGCTGGCAGAGCGCGCCGTTGCCGAGGTGCTCGACCATCTGGGGATCGCCGCAGATCTATGCGAGGTAAGTCTTCTGGCTTGCGATGACGCACGCATTGCCGAGTTGAACTCGGCGTTTCGGGACAAGGCAAAGCCGACCAATGTGTTGAGTTGGCCCTCCGCCGAGTTGGCGGCGGACAGCGACGGTGGCACACCTGCGCTGCCTGGGCCCGATTTCACCGGCGAGATTGCGCTGGGCGACATCGCGATCTCTTACGACACTTGCGCTAGAGAGGCCGAAGCGGCAGGCAAGCCGATGCAAGATCACGTGACTCATTTGATCGTTCACGGTGTGTTACACCTGCTGGGTTACGACCATGTGCGTAACGCGGATGCCACTCTGATGGAGGGGCTTGAGGTTGAGATACTTGGCAAATTGGGTTTGGATAACCCATATAGTGACTTTGCGGGGCCAGATGGACCGCGGGATTTGGATCAGGATTAATGGGCGACATAGAAGGCAGTTCTAGCGCAGCGCATCGCGCGCAGAGTGAAAACGACAGCGACCAGGGCGGCGAAAGGGCAGGATTGCTCGGCCGGATCATGGGGGCGCTATCTCCGGGGGAGCCACCGGAAGAGACACCGACAAACGGACCGGGCCTGCCTGCCGCGCAGTTGCCAGGGCTTGTGAACCTGCGGCGGTTGCGGGTCGAGGACGTGGCAATCCCCACTGCCGAGATCGTATCAGTCCCCGGGTCGATTGACCGCAAGGAACTGGTTAAGGTCTTTCGCGACAGCGGTTTGACGCGCTTGCCGGTCTATGAGGGCACGCTCGATACCCCTCTTGGCTTTGTTCATCTCAAGGATTTTGCCCTGACCCACGGGTTCAACGGAAATTCCGCCGCATTCGAATTGAAATCGATGCTGCGCCCGATGCTATATGTTCCACCCTCGATGCCGCTGGGCGTGTTGCTGGCTAAGATGCAGGCCGACCGTTGCCATATCGCCTTGGTGATCGACGAATATGGCGGCGTTGACGGGCTTCTGACCATCGAAGACCTGCTGGAACAGGTGGTGGGCGAGATCGAGGATGAACATGATCCGGGCGAGGATCAGACCTGGTTCAAGGTCAAACCGGGCTGCTACATTGCGCAGTCGCGAACCCCGCTGGATGAATTCGAGGCCGAGATCGGTCAATCCCTGACCAGCCACGAGGATGTGGACGAAGAGGAGATCGATACGCTGGGTGGGTTGGTCTTCATGCTTTCGGGTCGCGTTCCTGCGCGGGGCGAAGTTGTGGTGCATCCCGATGGTCCGGAATTTGAGGTGATCGAGGCCGATCCCCGCCGCATCAAACGCCTGCGTGTCATGTTGCCGGATAGCGCCGGATGACCCAGCGGTTGCGCTGGTCTTTTCGGGTGCGGCTGGCGCTGGCGGTTCTGCTGGGCGTGATTGCGGCCCTCGGGCTTGCGCCTTATCACATCTGGCCTGCGACGCTTGGCGCGCTGATCTGCCTTCCGGCGCTGGCCCTACAGGGCCACACGCGCAGGCAGGCCGCGCTGATCGGTTGGGCGTTCGGGCTGGGGTATTTCGGCCATGGGCTGTCCTGGATCGTCGAGCCATTCCTGGTGGATATTCAGCGTCACGGTTGGATGGCCCCATTTGCGTTGGTGCTGATGGCCGGGGGGCTGGCCTTGTTTTGGGGCGCGGCGTTTTGGGCGGCGGCGGCCCCACGCTTGGGCCTTGTCGCGCGAAGCTGGTTTCTGGTTTTCGGCTGGTCGCTGGCCGAACTGGCCCGGGCCTATCTGCTGACCGGGTTTCCCTGGGCCGCGTTCGCGCAGATCTGGGTGGAGACCCCGGTGGCGCAAGTTTTGGCCTATATCGGCCCGCAGGGTCTGGCCATCGCAACTCTGGCGGCCACTTTGCCTCTTGGGGCAATGCTATTTGATTCTGCTCGCGGGTTGCGACAGCTTGCCAATGCGGTTCCCGCGCTCTGCCTGTTGGGCGCTGCGATGCTTCTCAGCGGCGAGCCGCCCGCCGCTGAATCGACCGGTAAGACCATTCGGCTGGTGCAACCCAACGCGCCGCAACATCAGAAATGGGATCCTGCCTATGTACAAACCTTCTTTCGCCGCCAGATCGAGTTTACGGCGGCAAGTCCAAGACCCGATCTGATCGTCTGGCCAGAAACCGCCATTCCCAACTGGTTGGACGAGGCCGACGAGGTATTCGAGATCATCAGCGCTGCCGCTGGTGATGTACCCGTGGTTCTGGGCATTCGCCGCTATGACGGACGGCGGATTTTCAATTCGGCGGTCTATCTCGATGGCGAGGGCGCGCTGGGCGGCGTCTATGACAAGCATCATCTGGTGCCATTTGGCGAATATGTGCCCTTTGGTGATTTACTGGCGCGGATCGGTATCACGGGCTTTGCCACCAATGCCGGGCAGGGATTCAGCGCCGGTCCCGGCCCTGAACTGCTCTCCCTGGGTTCGGTCGGGTCGGCCCTGCCGCTGATCTGTTATGAGGCGGTATTCCCGCAGGATGTGGGCGGCGCCCCGACGCGGCCAGACATGCTGCTGCAATTGACGAATGACGCCTGGTTTGGCGCGTGGTCCGGCCCCTATCAGCATCTGGCGCAGGCCAGGATGCGGGCGATCGAGCAGGGGCTGCCCATGGTGCGTGTGGCCAATACCGGTGTTTCGGCCATGATTGATCCTTTTGGCAGAACAATTGCCCGAATACCGCTGGGAGTTGAAGGATACATCGATGCACAATTGCCCGCGCCGCTCAGGCCTACCTTCTATGCTCGAACCGGTGACCTGCCGGCATTTCTGTTTGTCCTCCTCGGTTTGGCGGGCATGATTGCGCTGCAACGTGGGGGCGCAGGCTAATTTTGCGATTGACCCGCGCTCGCGCCGCGCTTATCCGGGTCCGAACCCACCACAACGGCTTCCTGGCGTGGTTGGGAGACATTTAATGGAGCACCTATATGTCCCGACAGAATTACACTTTCACTTCGGAATCCGTTTCCGAGGGCCATCCCGACAAGGTCTGTGATCGGATTTCGGATGCGGTCCTGGATGCTTTCCTGACCGAAGAACCCGAAGCGCGTGTCGCGGCGGAGACCTTTGCCACAACCAACCGCGTCGTGATTGGCGGCGAGGTAGGGTTGTCGGATCAGGACAAGCTTCACGAATATATGGGCAAGATCGACCAGATCGCCCGCGACTGCATTCGTGACATCGGCTATGAGCAGGACAAGTTCCACTGGAAAACCTGTGAGATCACCAATCTGCTGCACGAGCAATCCGCTCATATCGCTCAAGGTGTCGATGCGTCCGACAACAAGGACGAGGGCGCAGGCGACCAGGGCATCATGTTCGGTTACGCCACCACCGAAACCCCGGCGCTGATGCCAGCCCCGATCCAGTATAGCCACGCGATCCTACGGCGGCTGGCCGAGGTGCGCAAGAACGGCACTGAACCTGCCCTTGGCCCCGACGCCAAGTCGCAGCTTTCGGTGGTCTATCGTGACGGCAAACCGGTCGGTGTCAGCTCGATCGTATTGTCGACCCAGCATCTGGACGAGGCGCTGACCTCTGACGACATTCGCCTGATCGTGGAGCCCTATATTCGTGAAACGCTGCCCGATGGGTGGTTGACCGACGAGACCCAGTGGCACGTGAACCCGACGGGCAAGTTCGTCATCGGTGGTCCCGATGGGGATGCGGGCCTGACCGGGCGCAAGATTATCGTGGATACCTATGGCGGGGCGGCCCCGCATGGCGGCGGCGCGTTTTCCGGTAAGGACCCGACCAAGGTGGACCGTTCGGCGGCTTATGCCGCGCGTTATCTGGCCAAGAACGTGGTTGCCGCCGGCATGGCGGAGCGCTGCACGATCCAGCTCAGCTATGCGATCGGTGTGTCCCGGCCGCTGTCGATCTATGCCGACACCCACGGTACGGGTCTGCTGGCCGATGCCGAGATCGAAAAGGCCGTGGATCAGATCATGGACCTGACCCCGCGCGGCATCCGCTCGCATCTGGATCTGAACAAACCGATCTATCAGCGTACAGCGGCTTATGGCCATTTCGGTCGCGAGCCGAGCGAGGATGGCGGGTTCAGCTGGGAACGCACCGATTTGGCAGAGGCGCTCAAGCGCGCGGCCTGACCCATCCCAAACGAGATGCCAAAGGCGGCCCCGGGGCCGCCTTTTGTTTATTGGCCCGCTATTGCAGCGCGCCACGCAAGGCTTTAAGGGCCTCGCCATGAGCACCCAGACGCCCTCCCGCCCGCACAGAAACTTCTATGGCCGCCTGAAGGGCAAAACCCTCAAGCAAAGTCAAAAGACTTATCTGGACGAGGATCTTGCCGCGCTGTCGCCGGGTGCGGTGGATTGGGAAGTGAACCCCGAGCGGATCTCGCTCGACCTTGAGGCCCGCTTCAATGGCAAGCCGGTCTGGCTGGAGGTCGGCTTTGGTGGCGGTGAGCATCTGGTGCATCAGGCCGCGACCAACCCGGATGTGGGCATCATCGGGGCAGAGCCTTATATCAACGGCGTGGCGATGCTGTTGGGCAAGATCCGGCGCGCGGGCGTCACTAATCTGGCCGTGCATCCGGGGGATGCCCGCGATCTGATGGATGTGCTGCCCGAGGCTTCGATTTCCCGCGCCTTCCTGCTCTATCCCGACCCCTGGCCCAAAAAACGCCACCACCGCCGCCGCTTCGTTACCCCTGAACATCTGGAGCCGTTGGCGCGGGTGCTGAAACCCGGCGCGATCTTTCGCGTCGCCACCGATATTCCCGACTATGTACGCCAAACGCTGGAAGAGGTGCCCAAGGCGGGGTTTGACTGGCTGGCCGAGGGTCCCACCGATTGGCGCGAACCGTGGGACGACTGGTTGTCGACCCGTTACGAGCAAAAGGCGCTTCGCGAGGGCCGGGTGCCACATTATCTGACCTTCCGTCGACAGGGCTGAGACAGGCGATAAACTGGGGTCATTCCTTTGCCCCAAGGTTTTGCCATGTCACAGATTCGGATCACCAACTGTCATATTCACTTATTCCACGCGGGCCACGTGCCCGACGACTATCCCTACCGGTTCCTGAGACTCTTCAAGAAAGCCCCATTTCTGGTGCGCGGTCTGGCATTTGCCATGCGGCTGATCGGCCAGCATCCGGTGGCCGAAAAGCTGGACCGCCTCTATCGCTTTCAGAAAGAAACGCAGTCGGGCAGCCAACGAGCGATTCTGGAGAACGTGCAGAACCATTACCCGGGCAATACCCGCTTTGTGGTGTTGCCGATGGAGTTGTCGGCTTTCGGTTACGGCCACCCGCGCCTTCCATTGTCCGCGCAGCATGATGAACTGGCCGAACTGGCCCGCGACCCAGAGTTGCGCGGGCGGGTGTTGCCCTTTGCCACCATTGACCCGCGCGCCGACCCGCAGGCGACTGAGCTTTGGCGGGCCGTGGATGATCTGGGGTTTCGGGGGGTGAAAATTTATCCGCGACTGGGTTTTGCCCCCGACGATCCGCGTCTGATGCGGCATCTCTATCCCAAGATGGAAGAGAGGAGCCTGCCACTGATGACACATTGCTCGCGCGGCGGGGTTCAGGGCCGGGATCTGAGCGAGCATTGGGCAGACCGGTATACCGAGCCGGATGCCTATGCGCCGATTCTGAAAGCTCATCCGAAGCTGCGGATCTGCCTGGCTCATTTTGGCGGCCAACGCGATTGGTCGGCCTACGTGAACCCCGACCGCAAGAGCGCCTTCGCCGACGAGTATCGCAACAATTGGCAAGTACGCATTCGCCAGATGATCGAAAGCGGCGAATATCCCGGGCTCTGGACCGACATCTCCTACACGCTGTTTCACTTCGAGGACTACATCCCTTTCCTGCGCCTGTTTCTTTTGGGCGAGGACGAGGGTTCGGAACGGTTGCGCAGTCGGGTTCTATTCGGGTCCGATTTCTATATGACCCGTCAGGAGGCCCTGTCGGAAAAGGCGGTCTGTTTCCGATTGCGCAATGCGCTTGGCGAAGAGGTGTTCCGACGGATCGCCGAAGAGAACCCGGAAAGATGGCTGGGCGAGAGGTGAGTGGTGAACATCCAAGGCGTTTCGAAACGCCTTGGACAAGGGCCTTGCATGGCGCTTTTCACGCGGTTTTGAAACCGCGCATCCAAGGCCGTTCGAGCGGCCTTGCGCCATTCCCGCTGGACCCCGGCAAGCCAATTCGCTAATCGGCCCCAAGCACGGAATTGAAGGAGCCCCCATGTCCGGACACGGTACGCCCATCCCGATGACGTCACATCCCTGCGGTCCACTTTCGGGAACAGCCGAAGTGCCGGGTGACAAGTCGATCTCGCACCGCTCGCTGATCCTGGGTGCAATGGCGGTGGGCGAGACGCGGATCACCGGCCTGCTGGAAGGAGACGACGTTCTGGACACCGCCAAGGCGATGCGCGCCTTCGGGGCCGAGGTGACCGATCTTGGCGGTGGTGAGTGGTCGGTGCACGGGGTTGGTGTTGGCGGGTTCGCGGAGCCCGATCAGGTGGTCGATTGCGGCAACTCCGGCACCGGGGTCCGGTTGATCATGGGCGCGATGGCGACTTCTCCGATCTCGGTGACCTTCACCGGGGATGCCAGCCTAAATGGCCGCCCGATGGCGCGGGTAACCGATCCGTTGGCGCTCTTCGGCACGCAGGCCGTCGGGCGCGCCGGTGGACGCCTGCCGATGACGCTTGTAGGGGCGGCCGATCCGATTCCGGTTCGCTACGAGGTGCCCGTGCCGTCGGCGCAGGTCAAATCCGCCGTGTTGCTGGCCGGCTTGAACGCGCCCGGCAAGACCGTTGTGATCGAGAAAGAGGCCACGCGCGACCATACCGAGCGGATGCTCGCTGGCTTTGGTGCTGAGATCGAGGTGGAAGAAACCGATGAGGGCCGGGTGATCACCCTCACCGGGCGACCCGAGTTGAAACCGCAGGTCATTGCCGTGCCGCGCGATCCGTCCAGCGCGGCCTTTCCGGTTTGTGCCGCGCTGATCACGCCGAGTTCTGATGTGCTGGTGCCGGGCATCGGGCTGAACCCCACGCGGGCGGGGCTTTTCACTACCTTGCGAGAGATGGGCGCGGATCTGACCTATGAGAATGAGCGCGTCGAAGGCGGCGAGCCTGTGGCCAATCTGCGGGCCAGATACTCGCCAGACATGAAAGGCATTGAGGTGCCGCCCGCCCGCGCCGCCTCAATGATCGACGAGTACCCCGTGCTGTCGGTCGTGGCTGCCAATGCCACCGGCACAACGATGATGGCGGGCGTGAAGGAGTTGCGCGTCAAGGAAAGCGACCGGATCGACGCTATGGCGCGCGGACTACGCGCCAACGGCGTGACGGTTGAGGAGGGCGAAGATTGGTGGTCGGTCGAAGGGCTGGGCATCGGGCAAGTACCCGGCGGCGGCACCTGCGAGACATATTTGGATCATCGGATCGCCATGTCTTTCATGGTGATGGGGATGGGCGCAAAAGCACCGGTCACCATCGACAGCGGCGGGCCGATTGCAACGTCTTTCCCGATTTTTGAACCGCTGATGGCGGGTCTGGGCGCGCGCTTGCAGCGCAACAACCGCTGAGCGCTCCGATGGCTTTCACCATTGCCATCGACGGACCTGCAGCGGCAGGGAAGGGGACGCTCTCAAAGGGGATCGCAACCCATTTCGGCTTCGGTCACTTGGATACCGGCTTGCTCTATCGCGCCGTGGGGCGGCGCATGTTGGGTGGAGAGGACCCAATCGCGGCGGCCCGTGCACTGATGCCCGAAGATCTTGAACGCCCCGACCTTCGTACGCCGGAGGTGGCGCAGGCAGCATCCAAGGTGGCGGTGATCGGCGATGTGCGGGCAGCACTTGTGGATTTCCAACGCGCTTTCGCCCGCCGCGCCGGGGGCGCAGTACTGGATGGGCGCGATATCGGCACCGTGATCTGCCCCGAGGCTGAAGCCAAGCTTTTCGTGACGGCCAGAGCCGAGGTGCGGGCCGAACGCCGATATCTGGAACTGAGCGAAAAGGGTGAGGATGTGACCCGTGACGCGGTTCTGGCCGATGTCCGGGCGCGCGACGAGCGGGATATGAACCGGGCCGAGGCGCCGCTGAAACCGGCGGCGGATGCGGTGCTCATCGATACATCCGATCTGGACATCGACGCGGCGCTATCGCTCGCCATCGAGACAATAGAGCGCAAGATGGCCGCGTCGGGCTAAGCGCGAGCGTCACAAATCTCACCAAGCTGTGTCTCGCCAGTCATCCGAACGATGCCTAGGTTGGGCAGGAGCAAGAGAGGAGATTGCCGATGCTGCGCTATATCCTGCCTTTGGTTCTGTTCGCGACGCTGACCAATGCGCAAGAGTCGACCGAGCCGGAACCCGCGATGACCTATGAGCGGCTTGGCCGGATCATCTTTGCACTCGATCCTGAGGCGCAGCCAAATGGACCGGGATTTCAATTTGTCATCGAAGGCGTGCCGGTTCTGGTCGTCACCGATCCGCAGGCAGACCGGATGCGGGCCATGGTGCCAATCCGCAACGCGGGCGATCTGACCTCTGAGGATCTCATCCGGATGATGCAGGCCAATTTCGATTCCGCGCTCGATGCGCGATATGCCATTGCAAATGGTACGCTTTGGGCTGCGTTTATCCATCCACTGTCGCCCTTGGAGAAAAACCAGTTCATCTCGGGGCTTGGTCAGACGGTGAATGTCGCCAAGACCTATGGCACGCTCTATTCCGGCGGGGCAGTTCAGTATGGGGGCGGTGACAGCGGCAATCTACAGCGTCAGCTGATCGACGAATTGCTCAAGAAAGGCGAAGAAATCTGAGCATTGGCTCGCGTGAGCATCGCGCCTTTGACATGGCCTTGAGTTTCTGGGAAGGCGCTAACGCTACGCAAGACCTGCGAGACGCTGAATACGGTTGAAGCCTGATGTTGCGGCAAGGCTTGGCTGTTCGGGATGCTGGCGCGAAACTGGATCTAGCCGCAGAATCGTGCGGAAGCCTGCCCATCCGGGCTTTGGACTTGCGCAGGCTTGAAAATCCGCCTATATGCGCGCTGTCAACACAAGGGCGGTCAACGTCCGGATGACGCTTCTGAGCAGGGCCGGGTCACCTCGGCCCTTTCTGTTTGTGTTTTCAGATGCGTTTCCGGGCCACGTCAGGTGGGGGCATGAAACAAGACCGGCGGAGACAACCGCTCGGCCAGATAAAGCGAAACGTAAAGGAATAAACTGCCACATGGCTAACGCATCCATGGAGGAATTCGAAGCCCTCCTGAACGAAAGCTTCGAAATGGACACGCCCGAAGAGGGTTCTGTTGTCAAAGGTAAGGTTCTGGCAATCGAAGCCGGCCAAGCCATCATCGACGTAGGCTACAAAATGGAAGGCCGCGTTGATCTGAAAGAATTCGCAAATCCCGGCGAAGCCCCTGAAATCGCTGTTGGTGACGAGGTAGAAGTATACCTGCGCGCCGCAGAAAACGCCCGTGGCGAAGCCGTCATCTCGCGCGAGATGGCCCGCCGTGAAGAGGCATGGGACCGTCTGGAAAAAGCATATGCCGACGACCAGCGCGTCGAAGGTGCAATCTTTGGTCGTGTCAAAGGTGGCTTCACCGTCGATCTGGGTGGCGCAGTTGCGTTCCTGCCCGGCTCGCAGGTTGACGTCCGCCCCGTGCGCGACGCTGGCCCGCTGATGGGTCTGAAGCAGCCTTTCCAGATTCTGAAAATGGACCGTCGCCGTGGCAACATCGTTGTATCGCGCCGCGCAATCCTGGAAGAATCGCGTGCCGAACAGCGTGCCGAAGTGATCGGCAACCTGTCCGAAGGTCAGACCGTCGAGGGTGTTGTCAAAAACATTACCGAATACGGTGCATTTGTTGATCTGGGCGGCGTTGACGGCCTGCTGCACGTCACCGACATGGCATGGCGCCG
>JBFOME010000023.1:0-49808 GCA_040830705.1 Paracoccaceae bacterium
CCGACGTCATCGAAGGCGCGGCGCTGCAGGATGGCCGGGTTGAGTCCCGCGCCGGGATCGCCTCGATGTTTGCGTCGCTGATCACGCTTAGCAGCGGTGGCTCTAGCGGGCGCGAGGGGCCGGTCGTGCATATGGCGGGGGTGATCTCAACCTGGGTCAGCAACCGAATGGACGCGGATGGCATCACCGGGCGTGACCTGCTGGGCTGCGCCGTGGCTGCCGCGGTCTCGGCCAGTTTCAACGCCCCCATCGCGGGCGCGCTTTTTGCGCTTGAGGTGGTTTTGCGGCATTTTGCTGTCCATGCTTTTGCACCCATCGTCATCGCCTCTATCGCAGGCACGGTGATCAACCGGCTGGCCTATGGTGACGTGACCGAGTTTTTGCTTAAGACCCCCGGCTCGTTGCAATTCTACGTGGAATTGCCTGCCTTTCTGATCCTCGGGCTGGTTTGCGGCCTGGTGTCGCTGGTTGTCATGCGCTCGATCTTTCTGGCCGAGGATCTGGGAAGCCATATTCAGTCCCGCCTGCACCTGCCATCGTGGCTGCGCCCGGCGGTTTCAGGCGCAATGCTGGGCGGGATCGCAATCTGGTTTCCGCATATTATCGGCGTGGGATATGAGACGACGCTGCGTGCGCTCAGCGGTGATCTGGTCCTGCACACGGCTGTGATCTACGCCGTCGTCAAGACCGCAGCGCTGGCGATCACGATGGGCGGGCGCATGGGCGGCGGGGTGTTCTCGCCCTCGTTGATGATCGGGGCGCTGACCGGGCTGGCCTTTGGCCTGATCGCCACCGGCCTTTTGCCCAACGTGTCAGGGACCCACGCACTCTATGCCTTTGCCGGAATGGGCGCGGTGGCGGCGGCGGTGCTGGGCGCGCCGATTTCCACCACGCTCATCGTGTTCGAGCTGACCGGCGACTGGCAGATCGGGCTGGCCGTGATGGCCTCGGTCTCGATCTCGACGGCTCTGGCCTCACGGCTGGTCGACCGGTCCTTTTTCCTGACCCAGTTGGAACGGCGGGATATTCACCTTGCCGCCGGGCCGCAGGCTTATCTGCTGGCAATGATGCGTGCCGGTGCCGTGATGCGCCCACTTGGCGATCCACGTTGCGCCTCATCCGAGGAGCTTCAGCCGCTCCTCGACAGGGGGCTCTGCGTCAATGCCCGCGCGACGCTGGAGGCGGCGATGCCAATCTTTGACCGCGAAGAAGTGGCCTGGATACCGGTCGTCACCATCGAGGACGGGATCGAGACGCCAGCGGGTGCTCTCTATCACATAGACGCGCTCAAGGCTTACAACCGCGCCCTCGCCGCCACCGCCGCCGAGGAACATTCCTGAGCGCAGAGCAGGGTGATTGACGCCCGCGACCGGTGTGCCGATTACGCATTGGCCTCACACTCGGTGATTTGCCAGGAGACAGCGCCGGATCACTTTGGTGATGTGGGTGTTTCTAAGAAACTATGTGGATGGCAGGCGCCGAACGTCCTTAATGTCCAATACCGCTTTACGAATAACTGGCGGCTTTCGTCGTCTCGGCACTCCCTAGTTCAGCTATGGACTTCCAAGCTTGGATTGGTGACCTTTCTTACATGAAAAAGTCGAGTGAGCTAATCGGCGGGTGCCAATGCGGAGTGGTGCGTTACCGCGCCGGCTCTCTCGGCCGTTCCTCCGTTTGTCATTGCCGGATGTGTCAGCGCGCGTTCGGTTCATTCTACGCGGCACTTGTGATCGCGCAGGATTTGGTGTGGACCAAGGGCCAGCCGCGCTATTTTGCTAGCTCCAATGTGAGCAAACGAGGGTTTTGCGGCGACTGCGGGACGCCTTTGAGCTTAGAGAATTTTGACGACGAGCAAGTGGAGATAGCCACAGGTTCGCTCGATAATCCGGAACTGGCACCGCCGACCCTGCAAATCAATCATCGCTACGCGTGTTCGTTTTCAGACGGGATCGGCAATCTACCCGAACCTGACGAAAAAACAGTCGCGGGTAACGATGAATGGAATGCGAAGGTAATCTCGTATCAAGAACCCTAGTGGTGACCTATGCCATGTCGCTAAGCGGACATTGCCAATCTTGCGGTCGACAGCTGCAACCAAAGGGAGCAGTCACAAACTGCCGAGAGGACTTTTTTCAACTTTGGTGATCGGTCCCAAAGACTTTGAGAGCCACCGGCAGCCCGATCAGCGCGTTTTATCGTTGTGAGAATTGACCTGGACGACCGGCCCAAGGGCAAGCGACTTGGAAGGATCGCCCTCAGATCTGCTCGACCTTGACTGAGTCGCTCAGCACAAAGGCAAGGTGGTCGCGGATCTGTGCGACAGCGTCGATCGGGTTTTCATAGCTCCAGACCGCGTTTTCGGTCACTGATGACCGGTTCACGATCGAAAAATAATTGGCGTCGCCCTTGCCGGGGCAATGGGTCTGCTTGTCCGTCGCGTCGAGAAAGGCCATCGCGATATCTTCGCGCGGGAAATAGATCACCGGGTCTAGATCGCCCTCGCTCAATTCCAGCGCGTTCACCGACTCTCCCAGAATCGCACCGCCCGAGCGGACGGTCCATTTGCCTTGCGCCTTGCGAATTGTGATCTGTCCGGTCATGGTTTCTCCCTTCTGTTTCCTCTCACGCGCGCAGATGACACCTGAAATATGACAGGCAAATGTCAAATCGCGTGGGTTGCGGCATCCAACCACATACGCGCCGCGCTGCCTAGCCGGGGGGCGATCTTTGCCGCAACGTCTTTGTGATAGCTGTTCAGCCAGGCAAGTTCATCAGCCGTCATCATCTCGGGGCGGACCAAACGGCGGTCGATCGGCACATATGTCAGCGTGCGCCAGTTCAGCATCGCCCGTTCGGTATCACCGCCGGGCAGTGGCGGGGCCTCTTGCACGGCCACAAGGTTTTCAATGCGAATTCCAAACGCGCCCTCGCGGTAGTAGCCGGGTTCGTTGGACAAGATCATACCCGGCTCAAACGGCACATGGCTGACCCGCGACAGCCGCTGGGGTCCTTCATGCACGCTCAGATAGGCGCCGACCCCGTGCCCGACCCCGTGGTTGAAATCCTGCCCCGCGGCCCAGAGCGGCAGGCGCGCCACTGCTTCGATATCGCGCCCGGCCAGACCTACCGGCCAGCGCAGCATCGACATCGCGATCATTCCGCGCAGCACACGGGTGAAACAGGCTTTCTCCTCGTCGCCCACCTCGCCAATCGCGATCGTTCGGGTGATGTCGGTAGTTCCGTCCAGATATTGCCCGCCACTGTCCAGCACCAGTAGATGGCCGTCTTTCAGCGTGCTGTCGGTCTCTTCGGTGACGCGATAATGCATGATGGCCCCGTTGGGCCCGGTGCCGGCAATGGTGTCGAAGCTGATATCGCGCAGCGCATTGTCCTTGCGCCGCTCGGCCTCCAGCCTTTTGACCACCTGCGCTTCGGTCACGCTGCCGGGTTCCTGATCATCCAGCCACGCAAGCAATTCCACCACTGCCGTCGCATCGCGCAAATGCGCCTCGGCGGTGCCTTTGATTTCGGCTGCGTTCTTGCGCGCCTTGGGCAAGGCGCAGGGATCACCACCCTCAACCATCTGCTCGCCCAACTGGTCGGCCACGATCTGCGGCACGCTGCCCATATCGACGCTCACCGGCCCCGCAAGGGCGGCCACCGCGCCCAGAAAATCCTCCGGTTCATACTGGGTGACACTGTCGCCCAGATGCTCCTGCACCTCCGTCAGTTTGGCGGCGGCCATGAACAGATCGACCCGCGCGTCGTCATGCAGAATGGCGAACCCATGCGCCACCGGATTGCGCGCGATGTCCGAGCCGCGGATGTTGAGCAGCCACATGATCGAGTCGGGTAAGGTGATCACCGCCGCCTTATTCCCCTTTTCGCGCAGCCCCTCCGCCAGGCGTGCGCATTTGCCGGTTGCGCTTTCACCTGCAAACTCCAGCGGGTGGGGTTTGACCGGTTGCATCGGCGGAGCGGGCTGATCGGGCCAGATCCGGTCCACAAGATTGTCACAGCGCTGCAGGTCTATCCCCGAGCCGTCGAGGTCTTTCTGTGCCTTGCTGATCTGCCCCGCCGCGTGCAGCCAGGGGTCGAACCCGACCTTGCCACCCTCGGGCAGCTGTTGCTTGAGCCAATTGGTCAGGCCGGTCTCAGGCCAGGGCACCGGTGTGTACGCCTCGGCCACCTGGGCCTTGACCTGTGTGCGATAGCGCCCGTCGACGAAGACACCTGCGATCTCTTTCAGCGCGACGCAGAACCCAGCAGATCCGGTGAACCCGGTCAGCCAGGCCAGACGCTCGTCGTGCGGAGCCACGTACTCGCCCTGATGGGCATCGGCCCGCGGAATCAGAAAACCGTCCAGTCCCGCCTCGTCCATAGCGACGCGCAAGGCTGCCAATCTTGGCGGGCCCTGTTCAGGACGGGCTGTGACCTCAAAATTCTGAAACATCTGTGCCTCGCTGTCTTAACTGTGGCCCGAAGGTGAGCGTCACAATCGAAAATGTCCACCCCGAGCGCCGCACCTTGGCAAGCAAGGCTGGTCCGCTATCATGGCGTCATGAAGACAGCTTTTTTGCTTGCGGCGACCATCTTGGCGGCGCCGCTTCACGCGCAGCAAGAACCCGGAGAACTGCCGTTGGACGAACGGGCGCAGATCCTGTCCGCTGAGGCGGTCGCGAAAGACATGCAAAATCCCAACCGGCCGGGCGAGGCTGAAATCTCGCCGCTATATCCCGTTAAGGGCGGGTACAAAATGTGTGCCACGACGGATGCCTACAACTCGTCCGGCACCTATATCGGGCGCGACTATTGGGAGGTCACGCTGGATGAGAGCGGGCAGGAGGTCGTCAGCACGCGCGACGTCACCGGGCTGAATTCACCTTGCTACGGGGCGGATTACAAACCCTTCGAACGGTTGATCGAGGGTGCCAAGTAACATTAGCCACGCGACAAGGCGTTTCAAAACGGCTTGTCCAAGCGCATTGCGAGGCGCTTGACACGCGTTTTGCAAACCGCGTGAGGAAGCCCGTTCGAACGGGCTAAAGTTTGGATTCATGAGCCCACACTAAGCGAGCCCATTCTTGACGATTTCGGCGTTCATCCAATGCGTTTCGCTTTGCACATGATCGGCGCGGACATATTTGGCAAGATGCGAGCCCATTTGGGCCTCGGAAAAGGCGTCCACAGTACGCACGACAAAGCCCTCTTGCGTCGAGTGATCCAAACCCTTGATCAACTCTTCGATGGCATGGTCCGAATAGGTGCCACGATACAGGACTCGCACGTGGCTGAGGCCCAATTCGTTGAAACGCGCTTTGGTTTCATCCCACCCCTGAATCACGTTGTCGATTATCCAAGCAAACCCCAGAAAATATGACGGTAGATCGTGATAGGCGATGGAGTGACGGGCAAACAGATACTCGCCCACAATGCGCTCATTGCGCCTGAGCAAGGGTGATATGCCAGCGGCAAATGCTTTCATCCAGTCGCGCGAGGGATGGTAGCGGGCATCAAGGCTGCGTGGGTGGCAGCCACCGTTGAAAATGGTGGTGTTCTCGCCATCCATCTTTTCGGTGATCACGACTTCAGGGGCCGCTTTCAGAGCGGCCACATCTTTCATGATCTTGTCGTCGCTGGTTGCTCCGGGCGATATCGGCAGATGGTAGGTCCGCCCGTACTTGCGGGACATCATCGGGCTTCCCCTGACTTTAAGAATTGAATTTGCGATCTGTTACCAGAGCGCCAAGGTTTTGCAGTTCTGGTCTCAACTCGCCCGCTTGATACCCATCACGCGCGCGCGTGCGCGTGGGTCGCTGTCAAAGAGCGCCGCCAGTTGTTCGGTCATTGCACCGGCCAATTGCTCCACATCGGTGATCGTCACAGCGCGGTCGTAATAGCGCGTCACATCATGGCCGATCCCGATCGCCAGCAACTCGACCTGCTTGCGCTTTTCCACCATGGCGATAACGTCGCGCAGGTGTTTTTCCAAGTAATTCGCGGGGTTCACGCTGAGAGTGGAATCATCTACCGGCGCACCGTCCGAGATCACCATCAGGATCTTGCGGGCCTCATGACGCGAGATCATCCGCCGATGCGCCCATTCCAGCGCCTCGCCGTCGATGTTTTCCTTCAGCAGCCCCTCTTTCATCATCAGACCCAGATTGGGCCGGGTCCGCCGCCAGGGCGCATCCGCGGATTTGTAGATGATGTGGCGTAGATCGTTCAGCCGCCCCGGCTGTTGCGGGCGGCCATCGTTTAGCCATGCCTCACGCGCCTGACCGCCTTTCCACGCCCGCGTGGTGAAGCCCAGAATCTCCACCTTCACATTGCAACGCTCCAGCGTTCGGGCCAGAACATCGGCGCAGATCGCCGCGATCGAGATCGGGCGGCCCCGCATCGAGCCGGAATTGTCCAGAAGCAGCGTCACCACCGTATCGCGGAATTCGGTGTCCTTCTCGACCTTGAAGCTCAGCGGCGTGGTCGGATTGGCCACCACCCGCGCCAGACGGCCCGCATCCAGAATTCCCTCTTCGCGGTCGAACTCCCAGCTGCGGTTCTGCTGCGCCTGCAATCGGCGCTGCAGCTTGTTGGCCAGCCGCGACACCGCGCCTTTCAAGGGCTCAAGCTGCTGATCGAGATAAGCGCGCAACCGCTCCAACTCGACCGGTTCTGCCAGATCTTCGGCGGCAATCTCTTCGTCGTTGTCAGACAGGTAGACCTTGTAATCGGGGTCGGCCTCAGAGACCGGGGGCGGGGCCGGCGGCTCCAACGGGGCCTCGCCATCGGGCATTTCGGTCTCTTCGCCCATCTCGTCTTCGGCCATCTCGTCCATCGAGACCTGGGCCTGAGACTGGTCTTGCTGTTCTTCCTGGGTCTGCTCGGGATTGGCGTCGGCGTCCTGTTCTTCCTGATCGTCCTGACCGGTGCTGTCGGGATCGGGCTGCTCCTCGGCGTCGTCTTCGGCCTGATCCTCCTGATCATCATCCAACTCGTCGGGGTCATCGCCCAACTGGTCGCCATAACCCAGATCCTCGATCACCTGCCGGGCAAATTTCGCGAAAGCAGCCTGATCGGACAGCATGTCCTGCAGGTCCTCAAGCGTGCCGCCGGCCTGTTCCTCGATAAAACCACGCCACAGGTTCATGACGTTCTCGGCGGCGCGCGGCAGGTCGCGACCGGTGGCCAGATGCCGGATCAGATAGCCCGCGGCCACCGGCAGCGGCGCTTCGGAGGGTTGCTTGCACTGATCATAACCGCGCCGCAGCGCCTCGTGCGTGATCTTGACGTCGATATTGCTGGCTGTGCCGGGCATGTCGCGGGCACCCATCGCCTCGCACCGCGCCGTTTCCATCGCCTCGTAGAGATCGCGCGCCATGTCGCCCGGCGGCGCATAGCGACGATGCGTTACTTCGTCATGGTATTTGCGCTGCAGCGCAAGTGCATCGGCGGTCCCGCGTGCCAGAAGTACCTCCTCGCGCGTCATTCGGCGGCTGACCTGTGGCAGGCGCATCGACTCGCCCGAAAGCCCGGCCGGATCAACCGAATAGCTGACATTCAGTTCGGGATCGTCGGCCATAACCTTGGTGGCTTCGGCCAGCGCCTTCTTGAACGGATCGGCGGGGTTGTCGTTGGGTTTGCTCATGGCGGTGCGGCCCGAAGATGGTTTCAGGCCCGCAACCTAGAGCCAAGCGCGCGCAATGACCAGTGGGTGTCGCGCCGAACAAGGCAAAATCGACCGGTCAAAGCAGCACGGCACGGCAACTGGAAATGCGCTGTAGCACCGCCGCCCGGGCCAGGTCGGCACGGCGCGGATCAAAACTGTGATCGACATCGGCCAGCAGTGCCGCGATTTCAACCCAGCCCTGGCTGCGCCAGCGGCGCGGCTGGGCCTCGGGCACCCCTTCGGACAGGGCTTTCGGCAACACAGCATCCAGCAAAATCTGGAATTCGTCCCTGAGCCGCGCATTGTCCTGCGCCCCAGCTTCGCTCAGCGCCCGCTGCCGCGTCGCCAGCGCGTCCAGCCGCCCTGAACAGGTCGCAAAAAGCTCGGCTCTTTCATAGGCGCGGACAGGCAGCGATGACGCTGACACAGGTAGAAACAGCATCGCCACAGCGCCCAATATGGGGATCACTCTTGCTGTCATGTAACAAGTCTATGACAGCATTCCTTTCAATCAAGATAATCCCCTCATTGGCGACTTCAGGAACTCAGATGTGAGCGAAACGACGCAATATCGAGGGCAAATGCCGCACATTGTTTCGAAAAACGAGCCAATCAGGGGCACACCCGCTCAGAGCGCTCGCTCTCCTGCCGCGAGAGCGGCCAATATATCCACATGCACATCCAGGGCATCGATCACCGGATACCCCGGATCCTGCCCGTCAAAGGCGAGGTTCAGATCGGTACCTGCAAGGACCACCGCCTCCGCACCATTTTCGTCGATCAAACGCCGCCCGGCTTCCAGAAACAGCGCCCGTTGCGCGTCAGAGCATGCACCCGCCACCGCCATATCCAGATAACTTTGTCCCAATTGGTCAATGTCGTCTTCGAGCGCCACCGCGCGGGTGCGGGCCAATTGCCCGTAGAGTTTGGTTTTCATCACCACCCGTGTGCCCAACAGCCCAACGGTGCCCAGACCTTGCGCCGCGAAATACTCGTCCAAGGGTTCAACGGCGGAAACCAGCGGCAGCGAGGACAGCGCCTGCGTCTCGGCAAAACAGAAATGCCCGCCCAGCGAGGTGATTGCCGCACAGTCGGCCCCCGCCGCCTTCAACCGGTCGATCAGAGGCGCAAAGACCCGCGCCTGTTCCTCGCGCCGGTCGTTGGTGTTGTTGGCAATCAGCGTGCTGGTCTCGGCCTGCACGATGGTCAGCTCAAGCGGTTTGCCCCGCTTGGCCATCGCGGCGGCCAGTTTCTGGTAATAGGCCACCGTCGCCGCAACGCCTATGCCTCCGATCAAGCCGATGTGCATGATTTGCCCTTCGCGTACTTTGGCTGAGCTAGGACGGGTTTTGCCTGTGCTTATCCAAACCTGTCTAGGCAGGCCACCTTGTCAGCTTTGTATAGCCCCAACTGGTGAACCTTAGAAGGGAATGTAACTGGTCCGAAGGCCTGAGTGTAGTCACCAACGTAGTGGCTACTGTCTGCAGCATCGTATCCTTTTGCCGCCGCAGCAAGATTTTCATAGAGTGCGCGGTCATCAATCCAATCAAGCTCAGAGCCAGCTTCTTGGTTTTTTCCGGTTACCGGATTGGAACGAAGGATTTGCCGACGAATAGATGCTGCCAGCCAGAAAGAATAACACCTCGCGACTAAAAAGGCTTGCTCCTGTGCTTGTGGGTGCCCGGCTATCGGTTGGAACCAGACATCAAGCGAATCCGCAGCATTGCTCGCGGCGCGGACTGGCGTCGCAAGCAATATCGCTACGGATAGAAAAGCGAATAGGCGTGTCAACCCAAGCTTGCGCTTGCCGCGCTTTCGGGCAGTTCCTCATCGAAGCAGCGCTGATAGAACTCGGCCACGGTCTGGCGCTCCAACTCGTCGCATTTGTTCAGGAAGGACAGCCGGAACGCATAACCCACATCGCGGAAGATCTCGGCGTTTTGCGCCCAGTTGATGACCGTCCGGGGGCTCATCACCGTCGACAGATCACCGTTCATGAAGGCGGTCCGGCTCAGATCGGCCACGGTGACCATCTGGCTGACGATCTTGCGGCCCTTCTCGGTGTTGTAATGCGGCGCTTTCGACAGGACGATCATCGTCTCTGCGTCATGGCTGAGATAGTTCAGCGTCGCGACCAGCGACCAGCGGTCCATCTGCGCCTGGTTGATCTGTTGCGTGCCGTGATAAAGCCCCGTCGTATCGCCCAGACCCACGGTATTGGCCGTGGCGAACAGGCGGAAATGGGGGTGCGGCGTGATGATTTCGTTCTGGTCCAGCAGGGTCAGCTTACCATCATGTTCCAGCACCCGCTGGATCACGAACATCACATCGGCGCGGCCCGCGTCATATTCATCAAACACGATGGCGACGGGGTTGCGCAGGGCCCAGGGAAGGATGCCCTCGTGGAATTCAGTGACCTGCTTGCCGTCGCGCAGTTTGATCGCGTCCTTGCCGATCAGGTCGATCCGGCTGATATGGCTGTCGAGGTTCACGCGCACCGCAGGCCAATTCAGCCGGGCAGCGACCTGTTCGATATGGGTCGATTTTCCCGTGCCGTGATAACCCTGAATCATCACGCGGCGATTGTGGGCAAACCCCGCCAGAATCGCCAGCGTCGTATCGGGGTCGAACTTGTAGGTCGGGTCGATCACAGGTACCCGGTCGCTGCGCTCGCCAAAGCCCTTGACGGTCATGGGGGTGTCGATGCCGAACACTTCACGTACCGAGATTTCCTCGGTCGGTTTTGCGTTTATGTCGATTGCGCCGTCAGCCATGCCCGTGGTCCTTATCCTCTGCCCCGCTCCGGGGTCCGAACCCGCCTGTCGTGCAACATAATGGACGCAAGGGCAAGGGGGAGTGGCGGTCAATTTCCGCCTCTGCCGAAATCAACGCTGTCCGCCGATCGAAACCCCACCCAGGCTAGGGTGCGCGGGGTGTCTCCTGGGGTTGCAGGCGGCCTTGCAGGAAGGCCTCCATCCTGTGCAGCGCGGATAGCACCGCATCGAAGGAATAGCCAAACAGGAAACAGGCCAGGAAGATCAGGGTCGGATTGCTCTGTTCGTTGATCGTGAACACGTTGGCCGGGATGAACAGCATCGAGAGCGTCATCGCGGCAAAGGCGCCGAACAGGATGCGCAGGAAGGCGCGCGCCGGGCCAAGATCGGACAGGGCCGGGGTCAGCACCCGCACCAGACAGAACAGCGCTGCCCCCAGCGAGCCATAGACCATCGGAAGCGCGAAGCGGTTCGCCAGCGAAATCTTGGCCTTCAACTCTTCGGCCGATTGCAGCAATTGCAGGCGGGTGACGATATGATCTGCCGGGTTCGAGCGCGAGTTGCGCCCGGTCTTCTTCGAGATTTCACGCACGATCTCAAGAAACCCGTCATGCCCGGCAAGTGCGATCTGCACCAGCGAGGATTGCTCCGCGGCGTCGGCGGCGTTCGCGGTACCGTCGCCGGTTTCACCCGTTGGGGAGGCGGTAGCGGCTGTTGCGGCGCGGGCCATCTGCCGCGAGGTCTCGCGCTCGATCTGGTTCACGGTGTTCATGACGTCGCTCGCGGAAGACAGCGTTTGCTCTCGTCCAAGGCCGACTCCGATCATCCCAAGCGCGCCCTGCGAGGTCGTTGACGCCTCGGTCTTGACGACAGGCGGGCTGGGCGGTGCGCGGCGCTGTGGCGGAAACAGCTTGGCCGAAATGCCGTTGGCGGATTCCCGTGTCGCGATCAGGACGTCGAACCGCTGCGAAGCGCTGGCGCTTTCGGCACGCAATGCCTCTTCCTGATAGTGATAGGCCTTGAGCCGGCTCATCGTCTCGTTGAACAGCTTCTGCGCCGGTGCGCTTGACCCGGAATTCGACCCTTCCTGTCCGTTGGATTCGATGGCGCGGGCCACCACGATCAGGTCCCGAACCTCCTCGTGGATATCCGTGGCGATATGTTCGTCCAGTCGCGACAGCAGCAGATTGGCGCTGAAGGACCAGTGGGTGTAGTGCATAGCTAGGATCAGCAGCATGATCGCGATACCTGGCAACACCCAGCGCTGCCAGAACCAGGGCCAGCTTTGCCGCAGGTTCGTCAGGAACCGCGGCAGCCAGGTGGTCCAGTCCCGGTCCTGCTCTTCTTCGTTGCTGGGCTTGCGATAGCGGGCCGAGGGGTTGCTGATACGCACCGGCGGGTCGCCGTCCAGTATACGGGTCAAGGTATAATCGTCGATGTCACGGCAGGTGTCGCGCATCGCTTTGCGAAGGTCCACCAGATGCTGCGCCTTGATCTGGCTGGGGCTACCGTCGAAGGGGGCCAGAGCCTCGATCAGCGTATCGGATTTGTCGCCCCCGCGGCCGGTCAGCATGCAATAGGTGCGCGTCGCGCGCGCGGCTGTCAAAAGATCCCGAACTTCGGGTTTTTCCGTCAATTTCATGCGACCCTCCGGTCAGTTCTGGATCCCCTCCATCCAGCCGTCTTCGGTCAGACACGAACAAATCGTCCCGGGATAGCCCTTTGAAGGGGGAATACACCATTGGCCGCTCGGCAGAATACAGGCGCCGATCGGATAGGACTGAGCGGTGAGCGGTGCGCCCGTAAAGAACAATGAGCCAAAAAACATGGCCAGGAACAAAACAGCTTTCATCAGGGGACCTCTTGCAAAGAGACCTTGTAAATACAGGGTAAATTACCGAAAGTTGCGCATTTTGGCAAGGTTCCACCTAAATGCGAACTTTTCGCGGTGATCTGCCCAGCTGCCTTTCGGGCGTCACGGCCTGTTCCGGCGGTTGCCATCATGACAGCCCGGAGGTTCCTACATCACTCCCGAGGGAGCGGCGGTCGTCACCGATGTGTCTTTGTTTCAGGAGGCTCGGAGCGCCCCTGCCTACCGCAAGAATTTGCTCGACTGCCTCAGGCTACTTCCACGTGGCATTTGCCTCAATTACGCTTGCCACCGCGGATGCCTTGTCTGCAAGTTCCGGGTCGGTGTCGTCTGCCAGGGCCACATTCTCGACCCTGTCATAGAGTGCATTCGACGTGTAGAATTCATAGACGAGCGAGTTGCCCGGGCTTTCCCAAAATGCGGTGATCCAGATTGAAGCGCGCTCTGGCGCGCAGCCTTTGCACCAATCGTTCCACAAACGCCGCACAACGGCCTCATCGGGCAATGCCGCCACCTGTTCCAGCAGGTTATCCAATGACCATCCTGCAAGCGCAAACATACACAAGGTGTCGTCCAGATATCCGGTGTCCCGTTCGACCTCGCGCGCCAAGTAAGCACGTTGAAACGCATCCAGAACCTGCCATTCCTCGGGCGACCAGTTGTCGGTATCGCCGGTTCTAAAGCGATTCAGGCTGACCTCCAGCCCGACAGAGGCAAGCTCGTCGTCAACGGACAGAATTTCCAGGATACGCGGAAGCAGATAACCCCAGGTCGCCTTGGCAATCCCCTTCGGGTCGCAGGCGGCGAAGAACCAGTCCTGAACATAATGCAGCGGAAGTTCGTCGATGGGCGGGTTGAAAAAATCCGCCTCGATCTCGGGCTCCATGCAACAGCCTTCGCAGACCTCTATTTGCGCGGGCTTGGGATAGGCGAACACCCGGTAGGCGTCGCACACGATGTCGAAGAACGGATGCTCCGATTGAATTTTCGCCCGGAGCGGTTTTTGCCGTTTGCGCGCCAAACCCTGCCACTCCCTATTGGCCGAACAAGAGTGCCCCTATGGCCGACTATCGTCCCTAGTGGCGAGAAGGAAAGATTATTCGGCAATAAATCAAATGTTTGTGGCGCTTACTTAAAGTTTCGGCTGTCCTTGATCTGATCCCAGGCCCAGACCACTTCCTGCAACTGTTCTTCCTGTGACCGATCCCCGCCATTCATGTCGGGGTGCAAAACCTTGATCAGCTTTTTGTAGGCTTTGCGCACCTCGGCCTTGCTCCAGTGATCCTGCGCTTCCAGAATTTCCATCGCGCGGCGCTCGGTGGGCGGTAAGCGTCTGCCGCTGGTCGATCCGCGACCGGGATTCTGCGTCGCATTCGCCCCCAGAACCTGATGCGGGTCCTCGATCCCCAGCCGGGCCCATGCCTTGGCCTCGGGGTCGCCCATGGGCCGCGTCTTGCGCTCCCACACCTTGTCCTTCGACATCTGGGCATTCAGCTCGGCCTCGGTGGTGCCGTCGAAGAAGTTCCACTTCTGATTATATTCGCGCACATGCTGCTGGCAGAACCAGTAGAAATCATCCAGCACATCCGGTGCCTTGGGTGCACGGAACTTGCCCGCCTCTTCACAGCCCGGATGATCGCAGACGCGCATCGAGGTCTCGGACGCGCCGGACATGCCGCGCCGCCCGCGCGGGTTCTTCTTCTTGGCGGATGACACGGACATGTCGAAACCAAACGGATCGGATTTTGACATCAGGGGCACCTTTCGAACACGGCTTCACGACTCGGAGGCAGCAGTTTAATCCAAGTGACGGAAGATAGAAGAGGGGGCGGCAATTATTTTGCCGACTGGCGAAAGATGACCATAACCGACGAAATCCGCAATAGCCTGCAACAGGCATTTTCTCCGCGCGAGCTTGAGGTTGTTGACGACAGCGAAAGCCATCGCGGCCATGCAGGCTTTCGCGAGGGTGGGCAAACCCATTTCAACGTGCGCATTCGCGCCGACGCCTTTGCCGGTCAATCGCGTGTGGCCCGCCACCGCGCTGTGCATGCCGCGCTTGGTGACATCGTGGGGCGCATTCACGCACTGGCGCTGGATATCGACGCCTGAGGCGACTCACTTCTCCGGTGCGTTGCTTTCCTCACCCTCTGCGGTGGGCTTCGCCACCAAAGGCGGAGTGCGCGCGCCATCTTCCTCGGGCCGCTTCAGCGGTGGGTCATTGACTTCTTCGGCAATGGGCGCGGGGGCGCGGGTCTCGTCAGGGCCGGGGATCGGGCGTGCGATCGGGATGCCATCGGCGTCATGTTTCGGCGCTTCCAGCGGCTGGGGCAGCAGTACCGCGTGCTCGTCCTCGGCGTCGAGCAGCCGGCGAAACACCAACACATTGCGCCAATTCGTGGTCGATCCGGTCAGCCCGGTCTTTTCCTCGCTGGGCAGCAACTCGGCCCGCTGATATTCCCACCCTTCGGCGGCCTGCAGGTTCAGCAACTCCTCAACGGACAGCGCAAACCGCCCCTCGGGCGTCTTGACGCCTTTTGCCTTCGTGCCCTTTGCGGGGGCGGGGACAACTTTATACTCGTAGCGGGCCATGACATTCTCCGATTGCCGGAGCGGTGTAACAAGATTGCCCCCGCACGAAAAGTCCCGCCGTTCCGTCCCCTGACGCGCAACAGGTGATTTCTTGCGCCATTCCGCCTAAACAGGAGGCGGGTCAACCGGGCCCGGAGTTTCGGAAAGACGTATTCACCATGCAATATACCCCCTTCGCCGCTGCCCTTATGATCGCAACGCTGGCCGGTTGCGACACCGCGCCATCCTCCGGCACCGCAGGCTACGGCCCGCCCGAAGCCTCTGGCCTTGTCACAGCACGGCCCTACCCGGATGAAGACGGCGTCTGTCAGGTGATCGGAGAAAACGCCCTGACCGTCGAATACCTCGGAGACGCGTCCACCCTCGTCGGCTGCCCGGTGGTCGAGACCGTGGCGGTAGAAGAGGTCCTCAGCCAAGGCGCAACCCAGGTCGATACGATCGGAGAATGGGTGTTGTTGATGGTGCCGACGGGGTGAGCAATTCCTAGCGCAGATCCGATTTGAGTGCGCAAATCGAAATGACAAAAAAACCGCAGATTGAGAGTGACGAGGACTTATTGGCCTGGCTGAACGCTAGGCCGGAAGGCGCTCGTCCCATTGAAGGGGCAATCCTCGCATCTCGTACAGCGCTTCGGATGATTCCTGTCTTTATTGGTCAGCTTGGAGAGGATTGGGCTCGCAACGGTGAATTGGTCGCTTTGCCGGTCTTGCGCTCTTGTCTGATCTCGCAGATCGCCGCTCAAAGGCAAACTCCTCAGATTCGGGAGGCCGCTGCCGCTGCCCGTGAAGCGGGCCGCTCGACAACCAGACATTCTGAGGGCAATGCCAACACTGGCGAAGGCGAAGCCGCCGACGCCGCAACGTCCGCCGACATTGCCATCTGGGGAGTAATTGACGCGGCGAACGCGCCCGAAGCTGCTGTTGGTGCATTCTCCTACGCCGCGGGTACAAGAACCTACGCCAGCGAGCTTTCAAACGAAGTGTCCCTAGACACCCACGAGCTAATGCGCGGGCAACAGTGTTTGCGTCAACCGCTATGGTACAAGACCATGCCACCCGCCATAGCCGCAGAATGGCAGAGCGCCCGCGATTGGCTCGTCGCGCATTCCGGTCATGGCTTCTTTATCCGCTGGTACGAGGCTCTACTCGAGGGCCGTCCGCTGACTGATGACTGGGACAGCCATTGGGCTTTGCTAACTGATATCGCGCTTATCGATTCCGCGGATTGGGGCCGTGGTGCAGAGCGGATCGACGATCTGATAAGTCTAATTGCCCAGAAACATAGGCTGCAGCACGACATTTCGTTAATCCACAAAGAGTTGGAAAACCAACTATTCAACGCTCAGACATTGGGGCACCATCGGAGCAACCTCCCGGAAGACTTTCCGGTATCCAGCGTGGTTCAGTTCCGGATTGCATTGAGTGAGGCGCACGATGCTCTGCGGGAAGTCGAGGCGGCCCTTGAGCCGCCGATTCCAGATGCGGAGGCGCTGGATGGGTCAATCGGCCGATTGCGCATTGCTTGGAAGAAAGTTGTCAAAGCCGCAAAGATGCTCATCGCCGCGGCGGCGTTGGGTGCAGCCGGGGAACTCGGGATCCAGAGCATGGGCTGGCTGATTGATAGGGGTGGACCTATTTTCGTTCGGACTCTCCGCGAGCTACGACCCAAACCAAGCCAGCAAGAGCGTCCGGAAAGTGGATGGCGAGACCCCGCGATAGAAACCTAGTCGCAGCTATCCGATTGCGCCTAACCCCAAAAAAGTTAGCCGTTGTCTTTTGCTCGGATCGTGGCGATGGTCCACCGTTTAGTGTCAGGAGGTTTTGCCGAGGAGTTTCAGCATCCGTCGCTCGGCCGCCTGTAGGGCTCGCCCGAACAGGCCTGTCGCCTCTGTCCGGAACGCCTGAAGCTGCCTGGGGGATTGCAACCTCAGCCCCAGCCGGTCGGAAACCTCCTTTCTTGCCTGCGCATATTGGGCGATCTCTTCGGGGCTGAACATGGGGCCTCGGTACTTTTCCCCGGGGATAGCGATGATCTTTGCCACCTCCTTTGGGTCCCGGTTTCGGTTTCCCGGCGGAAACCGCTGATTATAGTCGAACATGGCCTCAGCCGCAGCGCCCGAGATCGATTGGTTTGCCACCACTTCCTCACCGCCCAATTGACTGAGCGTCGGCAGGCCGAAGCTTGACAGGAAGGTATTGCAGATGCCCGACTTTATGGCGTCCTCGAAGCGGATGAAGGTGGTGTTGTCCTGCCCGAACACCTCGGCGACACGCAGGGGCAGCTCGCGAATCCGACTGAGGGCGATGTTGAATTCAGTAGGCTTTGTCGCAAGCCCGACCTTTGCCAACTGCTGGCTATCGGACGCGATCCAACTGTCGATCTCGCGGTAGAAATAGACCGCCTGCACAGTGCCGTAAGGCGTTAGAAAGTCGCGTAATTTCCGCATCTCCGCGAGATGCAGCAAGGGCAGGAATTCGCTTGACAGAATGATCGTCTGCCCTTGGCATCGGCTCAGCAGGTCGCGCAGTTCGGAAATCGTGTCTTGGTCGCGCTGTCGGATTTGGTCGGTATCCAGCTTTGACCGCCGGTTCCACTCATATCGCATCGGGTCGGACAGAAACGCAGAGTAAAGGTTCTTGTAAGGACCGTCTTCGCCGAGATACTGGATGTCCTTCGCCTGCAGCAATTGTCGGTGCTTCGTAAAGCTCGCCTGCAGCGACGTCGAGCCGGTTTTGTGAATCCCCATATGGAGCAAGATGGTGGTCTTGTCCCGCGTCAGGTCCATCCTGATCACCCTGTCTCAGGCGCCCAGCTTCTGCGCCACCAACTGGTTGACCGCCTTGGGGTTGGCCTTGCCGCCGGTGGCTTTCATCACCTGACCCACGAACCAGCCCGCCAGTTTCGGGTTCACCTTGGCCTTCTCCACCTGCGCGGGGTTGGCGGCGATGATCTCGTCCAGGGCGGCCTCGATGGCGCCAGTGTCAGTGACCTGCTTCATGCCGCGCTCTTCGACGATCTGTGAGGGCTCACCGCCTTCGGTATAGACGATCTCAAAGAGGTCCTTGGCGATCTTGCCCGAGATGGCGTCCGAGGCGATCAGGTCGATGATACCGCCCAGTTGCGCGGGTGACACGGGGCTGTCGGTGATCTCGTGATCTTCTTTCTTGAGCCGTCCGAACAGCTCATTGATGACCCAGTTGGCGGCAAGCTTGCCGCTGCGGCCTTTGGCGACGTCCTCGAAATAAGCGGCCGATTCCACCTCAGCCGTCAGCACAGAGGCGTCGTAATCGGTCAGGCCGAAATCGCCGATGAAGCGGGCTTTCTTCTGATCGGGAAGCTCGGGCAGTTTTGCCGCGATGTCATCGACCCAGGCCTGCTCGATCTCCAACGGCAGCAGGTCGGGATCGGGGAAGTAGCGATAATCATGCGCTTCTTCCTTGGAGCGCATCGACCGCGTCTCGCCCTTGTCGGGATCATAGAGCCGGGTTTCCTGATCGACCGTGCCACCACCCTCGACAATGGCGATCTGGCGGCGCGCCTCGACCTCGATGGCCTGCTGAATGAAGCGCATCGAGTTCATGTTTTTGATCTCGCAACGGGTGCCGAGATGCGAAAAGTCCTGCGTTTCCTGATACTTCTCATAAGCGCCAGGCAGGCAGATCGAGACGTTCACATCCGCCCGGAGGTTGCCGTTCTGCATGTTGCCATCGCAGGTGCCCAGATAGCGCATGATCTGGCGCAGCTTGGCGATATAAGCGGCGGCCTCTTCGGGGCCACGGATATCGGGGCGGCTGACGATCTCCATCAGACACACGCCGGTGCGGTTGAGGTCCACAAAGGACATGTTCGGGTCCATGTCATGGATCGATTTGCCCGCGTCCTGCTCCATATGGATGCGCTCGATGCGCACCAGCCGCGCGGTGCCGTCGCCCATCTCGACCAGCACTTCGCCTTCGCCCACGATGGGGTGGTAGAGCTGGCTGATCTGATAGCCCTGCGGCAGGTCGGGGTAGAAATAGTTCTTGCGGTCGAACGCCGATTTCAGGTTGATATCGGCTTTCAGCCCCAGCCCGGTGCGCACAGCTTGCTCGACGCAATATTCGTTGATCACCGGCAGCATGCCGGGCATCGCCGCGTCCACGAAGGCTACGTTGGAATTGGGCTCCGCGCCAAATTGCGTTGAGGCGCCCGAGAACAGTTTGGCGTTGGACGAGACCTGGGCATGCACTTCCATCCCGATCACCAGTTCCCAATCGTGCTTGGCTCCGGCAATGGTTTTGACTTTGGGCGTGTCGTAGGTCAGGTCCAGCATGGGTGCGCCTTTTGTCCGCATCAGGTTCGACCCGCCTTCTAGGCCCGGCTTGGGCCATGGGCAAGAGGCAATGCGGTTCAGATCGCCTCCAGACGCAACCCCTCAGGGGTGAAGGTGACCCGCTGGCCCTGACGGATTTCATCCTCAAACAGCGCCGACAGGCAGCGCAGCGCATTGTCCCGCCCGCGCGCGGCAAATTGCCGGGCCGAGCGCACATGCAGATTGTTGGCGAACCGATCCGAGGCATGGGCCCAGACCATCGGCTGAATCTCGGTCAGGTGGTCGCGGATCAGCCAGTCGGCGGCGGCCGCGATCCGGGCGCGATTTTCGCGACCCGGATCGTTCCCACCGGCCCCACCGGGCAGTGCAACACAACAATAGGCGGCCAGAAGATTGATCATCTCCTGATCGGGGCGGATGCGCAGGATGTCGCGCAGGCCGTCCAGAAAGAAGCTTACATCCACGCGGGCGCAGGCCCCTGGATCCAATGCGATGGCGTCGAAGTAGGTCCAGGTATACCCGCCATTCCCCCACATGAACTGGGTGCGCGCGGCGGTTCGGCGCGCCTCAAGTTCCAGGGCGGCATAGCTGCCGAACCAGCGTGGCAGCATGTGATTGCCTAGGGCGCGCATATGGCGCGGGTCTTCGGGGGCCAGATCGATCAGTGTCTCATAGTCATCGGCGACGGCCATGGTGCTATCCGCTATGCCCGCGCGCGCCGCACAGCAGGCCGCCAGCAGGGCGGGGCTTTGCAGGGTTGCACCGCAATGGCGCGACAGCAGTGTTCTGGCGCGGTCGAAATGCGCGTTGGCGCGTTTTTCGTGTCGGGCAGGGGTGGCATCGGGCCAGCTTTCGCCGCGCCAGGCCCAGCCCAGATCGATATGTGTCAGCGCCACGACCAGCGTGATCATCGGATCGCCGCCCTGATCCTGCAAGGCAGACTCGAACCCCATCACACCGTCGAGCAGTAGCGTTTCATCGTGACCGGTTCCCGCAGACAGCGATTGCTCCGCCAGTTCGACAACATCGGCCCGTGCGCCAAAAGCCAGCAGGTCAATCGCCGGCAGACCGCCTTGGGTGCAGTCACGCCGTGCTTCGGCGCGGCGCATCTCCTGCGCAAGGTCGCTCCAACGGTCCTGGCGGACCAGAAACCGGCCTTTCTCGCGGATGAGATCAGCCTCGGTTTCTTCCATTCCGCGCTCGTTCATGGGGATGCTCAGCCGATCCTCGGCGGGTAAAGCGGGCCGTACCCCCAGCCGCCTTACCCGCCGCTTCGCTGGCGGGCGTGCCCTCATGCGCCCAACCAGCGACCGCAATCGAAATGCGATCGGTGCATTCTGTTTCAGCATTCTCAAACCTGCTCGCGCCTTTTCGTTTCTGGCACTGACTCTGCGTGTGGTTTGGGGCGCAAACATGGCCCCAAAGGGACCGAGCAGGACAGGTTTTGCGGTAATCTCAGGGTGCCGTTCCGGCCTTTGCATCAATCCGTCAAAAGATCGCGAAATGGTGCCGTTCCACGTGCAATCCCGCCTGCCGCAGGCGCATCTCGAAATCACGATGCGGGGGAAGGCACTCATGGGGCAGGCGCAGCTTTTTGTCGTCTTGCAGGATCAGCGAGACCCGCACTGACAGGTCCAGCCGGGTATCGAAGCGGACGGTTTTGATATCATCAAGGTCCACGTTGCGGTTCAGAGAGCCCGAGGACCAGCGCAGCTCTTGCGCGGTCAGGGTCAGCCCCGCGCGCCGGTCGGTCAGAAATTCATAAACGGCGGGCAGGGTGCAGAGCATGGCAATCGTGGCAATCCACCAAGCCAGATCAATGAAGATCAGCCCCAGCACCAGCACCGCATAGACCGCGAGCAGAACGCCCAAGGCGCGCCAGGAACGGCTGCGGTAGTGATACTCGAACCGGTCCATCACCGACCGCCGGTGACATCCAGCGTGGTGCCGGTGATGTAGGAGGCCTTGTCCGACAGCAGGAACAGGATCGCTTCGGCCACATCTGCCACGGTGCCCACACGTCCCAGCGGCAGCGAGGCGCCGATGCGATGGGCGCGGTCCGGGTCACCGCCCTTGGCGTGGATCTCTGTATCGATGAAGCCGGGTCGCACTGCGTTGATGCGGATGCCATCCCCGGCCATCTCGTCGGCGAACCCCTTGGTAAAGGTGTCGATGGCGGCCTTGGAAGCGGCGTAGTCGACATATTCATTGGCCGACCCCAGCCTTGCGGCGCCCGAGGACAGGTTGACCACGGCGCCACCCTCTCCGTGCCGCTGCATCCGTTTGACCGCTTCGCTCGCCACAAGGATTGCTCCGATCACATTGGTGTCGAAGATGCGCCGCAGCCGCGCATAGGTGACCTCTGTCATCCGGATATGCTGATCGACTATGCCCGCGTTGTTCACCAGCGCGTCGAGGCGGGGGAAGGTGGCGTCGAGCGTGGCGAACATGGCTTCGATCTGCACAGGGTCACTGACGTCGCTGGGGCAGAGTGCCACCGTTGCGCCCGCGTCGCGTGCAGCTTCGGCAACCGCCTCGGCCCCGTCACGGTCCCGCCGGTAGTTCAGTGCCAGATCATAGCCCCGCTGGGCGGCCAGCCGCGCGGTTTCGGCCCCGATCCCGGCGCTGGCCCCGGTGATGAGCAGCGTGCGGCGCATCGCTCAGGCGTCCAGAATGCGGCTGACCATCTCGGTCGTGTCGCGGGACAGTTCGGGCGTAGCGGCGATGCGTTCAAGCTGCACACGGATCAGCGCCTGGCGGTCGCCATCATAGCGTTTCCAGGTCTGGAAGGCCGAGCACATGCGCGCAGTGGTCTGCGGGTTTACCGGATCAAGCCGGATCAGCCAGTCGGCCAGCAGAGCATAGGACTTGCCATCGGCATGGTGAAAACCGGCATGGTTCATGGCCAGCGGGCCCAAAACCGAGCGGAAGCGGTTTGGTGTCTTCCAGTGGAAATCGGGATGCTCTGTCAGTTTTTGCGCGATGGGGCAGGTCTGATCGGGATCAGCCAGCGAGACCTGAAGGCCGAACCATTTGTCGATCACCAGCCGGTCTGCCTGCCATTGGTTGTAGAACCCCGCCAGTTCCTCCTGTCCTTTGCCCGCACGCAGGAGCGCGCCCAGCGAGGAGAGCTGCAATGTCATATTGTCGGCACGCGCATATTCGCTGGCAGCCAGCTCTCCGCCATCCAGTCGGGTGGTCATTGACAGCACCACTGCGCCCAGGGACCGCTTGCCCGATTGTTCGGCGTCCGGCTTATAGCTGGCGTCGACGCGCATCTGACTGTGCAGGCGCGGCAGCAGGTCCTGAGCGTGCTGTGCCATCGCCTGCTTCAGCGTCTCTGACGCGGTCCAGATCGCCGTCGGGTCAGGCACAGAGCCGCGCTCAGCCAGTACACCCGCCAGTTCCGATTGCGTCGGTAGCCCGGCCATCAGCGCTCGGTACGCCGGGTCGAGGTCATCGTTGCGCAAGACGCTCAGGATACCGTCCAGATAGTCTGCTCCTGGGGCTGTGCCGTCGGTGATCATCCCCATGAGTGTTTCGGTCGCCAACGTGCGGCCCGCGCTCCAGCGGTTGAACGGGTCGGTGTCATGCGCCAGCAGGAAGGCCTGTTCACCCCGGCTGACAGTATGTTCAAGGATCACCGGGGCAGAGAATTCGCGCAGGATCGAGGCTGTGGGTTTCGCGGCGAGACCGTCAAAGGTGAAGCTCTGCTGCGCCTCGGTCAGTTCCAGTGTCTGCGTTTCGTGCACTTCGTCGCCATTTGGACCCAGCAGACCGACGGCGACGGGGATGTGCATCGGGGCTTTGCCAATCTGGCCGGGGGTATCCGGCACGCTCTGCGAAAGGGTCAGGGTGTAGGTGCCATCGGCCCAGTCTTCCTCAACCTTCACGCGCGGGGTGCCGGCCTGCGAATACCAGAGCTTGAACTGGCTCAGGTCGCGGTCGGTCACATCCTCGAACACTTTCAGCCAGTCCTCAATTGTACAGGCCTGCCCGTCATGGCGCGCGAAGTAGAGATCCAGCGCCTCGGCATAGGACTGATCACCCACCAGCCGCTTGAGCATGCCGATTACCTCGGCGCCTTTCTCATAGACGGTGGCGGTGTAGAAATTGTTGATCTCCTGAAAGCTCTCGGGCCGCACCGGATGCGCGAGCGGGCCGTTATCCTCGGGGAATTGCCGCGCGCGCAGGTCGATTACGTCGCCGATCCGCTTCACCGGCGCGCTGCGCACGTCCGAGGTAAACTGCGCATCGCGGAAGACGGTCAGCCCCTCTTTCAGGCAGAGTTGGAACCAGTCGCGGCAGGTGATGCGGTTGCCGGTCCAGTTGTGGAAATACTCATGGGCGATGATCGCCTCGATCCGCTCGAAATTGCCGTCCGTCGCGGTTTCGGGGCTGGCCAGTACGGCGGAGGAGTTGAAGACGTTCAGCCCCTTGTTTTCCATCGCGCCCATGTTGAAATCGTCCACCGCTACGATGTTGAACACGTCGAGGTCATATTCGCGGCCATAGACATCCTCGTCCCACTTCATCGACTTCTTGAGCGCCTCCATCCCGAAGGCGCATTTGCCCTCGTCGCCGGGGCGGACATAGAGGTTCAGATCGACCTCGCGGCCCGAGACCGTGGTGAAGTGATCGGAATGGGCCACCAGATCGCCTGCTACCAGCGCAAAGAGATAGGCGGGCTTGGGCCAGGGATCGTGCCATTCGGCGAAACCTTCGCCTTGGTCCACCGGGTTGCCGTTCGACAGCAGCACCGGCAAGTCACCATTTACCCGCACCGTAAAAGTCGACATCACATCCGGGCGGTCCGGGTAGTAGGTGATCTTGCGAAATCCCTCGGCCTCGCACTGGGTGCAATACATGCCGTTCGACATATAGAGCCCTTCGAGGGCAGTGTTGTTTGCCGGGTCAATCTCGACCTCGGCCTCGAACAAGAACTCGCCCTCGGGCACCTCGCAGGTCAGGCCTGTCTCGGTCAGCGTGGGGGTGATGTCCTGCCCGTCTATGCTGGCGCGGATCAGCTTCAACTGCTCGCCATGCAGGAAGAACTCGCGGGTCTCAGCCTCGGGTTTCGCGGCGAAACGGATTCGGCTGGTCACCCGTGTGGCGTTCGGATCAAGATCGAAGATCAGGTTAACCTCGCGCACGTCGAAACCGAACGGGGTATAGTCCTTGAGGTAGATCGTCTGAGGTGCTGCGTCTCGCATGGTGCGCTCCCTTGGGGTGGTACTGACAGGTGTATCGCAGGCAGGCAGAGGCGCAAGCGGATTAAGACGGTGCGATCGGCGTGTTGGTTGTGAAACTGCGTCGGTATACGATTGCATTCATCTGTTGCCTATCGGAAACTCATCCGCTAGATCGGCGCGGACAGGGAAGCTTACCAATCGGAGGGCGGCAGTGAGCGTACGGGTTGAAAGACAGGGGCTGCAGGTTGCGGCTGAGTATGCGGATTTCATCGAGCAGCAGGCGCTGCCCGGGACGGGCGTGACGACTGGCGATTTTTGGGCCGGGCTCAGCCGCCTGGCACATGAGTTCGGACCCGAGAACCGCGCCTTGCTGAGCAAGCGCGAGGACCTCCAGCATAAGATCGACGCCTGGCATCTTGCCCATCGTGACGCGCCGCATGACGCCGAGGCCTATAAGGCCTTTCTGGCCGAGATCGGATATCTTGTGCCCGAAGGCGAGGATTTCGAGATCGATACTGCCAATGTCGACCCCGAGATCGCTCTTGTGCCGGGGCCGCAGCTTGTCGTGCCGATCACCAATGCGCGCTATGCGCTAAACGCTGCAAACGCGCGGTGGGGTTCGCTTTATGACGGGTTTTACGGCACCGATGCCATGGGCTCGGCTGCACCATCGGGCGGGTATGACCGAGGCAGAGGCGCGCGGGTTGTGGCGCGGGCACGGGTGTTTCTGGACGAGGCGTTCCCGATCGAGGGTACCAGCCATGCGGATGTGCGCCGCTATCACGTGCAGGGCGGCGCGCTGCTGATCGACGATCAGCCGCTTGCGCAGCCCGAGAAATTCATTGGCTACCGGGGCAACCCCAAGGCGCCGGATGCCGTGTTGCTGCGCAACAATGGCCTGCATGTGGAATTGGTCTTTGACCGCGCCCATACCATCGGCAGCCGCGATCAGGCCGGGCTGGCCGATGTGCTGCTGGAAAGCGCCATGTCGGCGATCATGGATTGCGAAGATTCCGTTGCCTGCGTCGATGCCGAAGACAAGGTGCTGGCCTATTCCAACTGGTTGGGGCTGATGAAGGGTGATCTGGAGACCTCGTTCCAGAAAGGTGGCAAGACGGTCAGCCGGGCGCTGAACGCGGATCGTGATTTCATCGGCCCTGATGGCGCGCCGGTGGTTCTGAAAGGGCGCGCGTTGCTCTGGGTGCGCAATGTAGGCCACCTGATGACCAACCCCGCCGTGCTGGACCGTGACGGTAACGAGATTTTCGAAGGGCTGATGGATGGGCTGACCACCACGTTGATCGCCATGCATGACCTGAAACGCGATAGCGGCAATTCGGTCCATGGCTCGGTCTATATCGTGAAGCCCAAGATGCACGGGCCCGAAGAAGTCGGTTTTGCCGACCGTACTTTCGACGCGGTCGAGGAGATCCTTGGCCTGCCGCGCCATACGGTGAAGATCGGCGTGATGGATGAGGAACGCCGGACCAGCGCCAACCTCAAGGAATGTATCCGTGCCGCGAAATCGCGGGTGGCCTTTATCAATACGGGCTTTCTTGACCGCACCGGCGACGAGATTCACACTTCGATGGAAGCAGGGCCATTCAGCCGCAAGGATTTCATCAAGCGCAAGGGCTGGATCGGCGCCTATGAGACCCAGAACGTGGATATCGGGCTGGAATGCGGTTTGCAGGGCAAGGCGCAGATCGGCAAGGGCATGTGGGCCATGCCCGACCTGATGGCGGCGATGCTGGAACAGAAAATCGAGCATCCCAAATCGGGCGCGACCTGTGCCTGGGTGCCCAGCCCAACGGCGGCCACGCTGCACGCGCTGCATTATCACAAGGTCGATGTGATGGCGGTGCAGACCCGTTTGCGCGCCGGTGGACGTCGCGCGCATCTGGACGGTCTGCTGGACATTCCTCTGGCCGCGTTCCGCAAATGGACTCCAGAGCAGATCACCCGCGAGGTCGAGAACAACGCGCAAGGCATTCTGGGTTATGTTGTGCGCTGGGTCGATCAGGGTGTCGGCTGCTCCAAAGTGCCGGATCTGAACGATGTCGGCCTGATGGAAGATCGCGCCACCTGTCGGATTTCGGCGCAGCACATTGCCAACTGGCTGCACCATGGTGTTGTTGACGCGCAGCAGGTCATGGCCAGCCTGCGCAAGATGGCCGAGGTGGTGGATCGCCAGAACGAGAGCGATGCGGAATATCAGCCAATGGCACCTGGGTTCGACGGGATCGCGTTTCAGGCGGCCTGCGATCTGGTGTTCAAGGGCCGGGCGCAGCCTTCGGGCTATACCGAGCCGGTATTGCATGCGCGGCGGTTGGAACTGAAGGCCAGCCAGTCGGGCTGACGGGCAGGGCGAACGCGAGGGCTGTCTGCTGCTCGCGTTCCCAAACGGAAACATTAACCAAATGAAGAGGATCAGGTCATGGCATTGTCACTGAGGCGCGCGCGCACGATCATTCGCAAGACGCTGGAAAAAGGGCGCGAGATGGAGCTCAAGCCGCTTTCCGTTGTGGTGTTGGACGAGGGCGGGCATGTGCAGGCCTTCGAGCGCGAAGATGGCGCGGCACCGGGGCGTTTTGCGATTGCTCATGGCAAGGCCTATGGCGCTGTCATGTTGGGCATGGCGGGCACCGCGCAGATGCAGCGCGCAGAGGGTCAGGCCTATTTCATGGCCGCGGTGAACGGGGTCTTTGGCGGGCAGGTGGTGCCGGTGCCGGGTGGCGTGTTGGTGCGCGACAAGAAAGGCGCGGTGATCGCATCTGTCGGCGTTACGGGCGATACCTCGGACAATGACGCGGCAGCCGCCTTGGCAGCGATCGAAGCAGTGGGGCTGACCGGCGAGATTTGATCGTCTTGCGGCCCAAACCGGTGTACTCTCCGCTCATCTGAGTTGGGGAGACTGCCGATGCTTGAGGGCGCCATGCTGGTCTGGTTCCTGCTCACGGGTGCGAGTGTGGCATTCGTTGTTTGGGATTCGCTGTTTAATGGTGTGACTAGCTGGGTGCAGCGGGCGGCCTGGATATTGGTGACGCTCTATACCGGTCCGGTGGGGCTGTTCTTTTACCTGCTGACCTGCCGACGGCCTTTTCCGGGTGGGCATGACGCCTTTACCAAAGCCACCTGGAAGCAGGGCGTGAACAGCGAGATGCATTGCGTGGCCGGGGACGCCACCGGCATTATCGTTGCGGCCATTCTGCTGCATTTCCTGGCGCTGCCCAATGGCTGGGATATCGTGGTCGAATATTCCTTCGGCTTCATCTCGGGCCTGTTCATCTTTCAGGCGCTGATGATGCTGCCGATGTTCGGCAGCTATGGCCAGGCGGTACGCAAGACAATTTTCGCCGAGACCGCGTCGATGAATTTCGTGATGACCGGCATGATACCGACGATGGTGCTGCTGGCCGCCGCCTGGCCGGGATCAGAGGACCCACTGTCGACGGAGTTCTGGTTCCGCATGAGCCTCGCCACAGTGGTGGGCGCGGTTGTTGCCTTTCCCATCAATTACTGGCTGGTGGCCAGCCATCTCAAGCATGGTTGCATGACATTACCCGGTGCCGATGGCCCGGCGCCGGGCGCGGGTCACCGCTCGCCGGAAATGGCGGGGCATGAGGGGATGGAGATGGGCGGTCATATGGATCATGAGATGGGGCACGATCACAAGATGGCCATGCGGTCGCTGCCAGCAGGTCAGGCTCTGGCCTGGATCATCGGCACTTATGCGCTGCTGCTTGCGGCGCTCTGGCTGACTGGGCGGCTGGTGCCGATCACCTTCTAGGCTCGGCGGGGCGAAACCGCCCCGTTATTGTGCAGTGCTCCACATGCGCTTGCGCCATGACGCAGGGTGTGCATTGTTGCGAAGCTCATGGGGCGGTAATACTGTGAATCGAAACGCGAAACCCTGTGCAGGAGCATCCATGGCCCGTCCGGTCGTTGGCATTATCGGCAATTCCTACCTGATGAACGATCAGTATCCGACCCATGCGGGTGGAACGATGAATTCCGATGCGGTGGCCAATGTCGCCGGGTGCCTGCCGTTGCTGATCCCGTCGGACCCGCGCTTTGTCTCGGTGGAGGAGTTGCTGGAGGTCTGCGACGGTTTTGTGCTGACTGGCGGGCGGCCTAACGTGCACCCGGCGGAATATGGCGAGGCTGAGACCACGGCACATGGTGAATTTGACCGGGCACGCGACGCGATCGTGCTGCCGCTGGTGCGCGCCTGCGTCGATCGGGGCCAGCCGTTTTTCGGCATCTGCCGGGGATTTCAGGAGGTCAACGTCGCGATGGGCGGCACGCTCTACCCCGAAATCCGCGATCTGCCGGGACGGATGAACCACCGGATGCCGCCTGACGGCACGCTGGAGGAGAAATTTGCCCTGCGCCATGTGGTGACCCTGACCGAGGGCGGGGTGTTTCACAAAGTGCTGGGCGCGCGAGAGGTGATGACCAACACGCTGCATGGGCAGGGGATCAAAACGCAGGGTGAGCGGATCGTGATCGATGGGACGGCCCCAGATGGCACGCCCGAGGCGATCTATGTCGAGGATGCGCCGGGCTTTACCCTCTCGGTGCAATGGCATCCGGAGTGGAACCCCGGCAGCGACCCGGTGTCGCGGCCGCTCTTCCAGGCCTTTGGGGATGCGGTGCGGGAATGGTCCTGCGCGGGGCGGGGTCTGCCGTTGCAGCGCAGCGCCTGACGTCTTGAAGCGTCGCTATTAGTGTAATGGACGGGACAAGGCCGTTCGAACGGCCTTGGAAGGCGCTTTTTCAAGGTGTTTCGAAACGCCTTGATCGCGCTCAGGCTGCCAACAGCCGCGCCTCATGTGCTTTCAGACAGGCGCGGGCCGTGTCACCGAAACCGCCAGCATGGCTGCGCAGCTCTGGAAACAGTTCGAACATTTCGTGGCGGCATGCGTCGCTGAGCGCCCCAAGTGCGGTGTCGCCGGGGTAAAAGCTTTCAGTTGCCGCGCCGTTGGCCTGGATCACCTCGTGACGGTCAAGCATCAGGTGCAGGTAGGTCACCTCGGCGATTTCGACCTGCCGTACTGCCGGGTGGTCAAGCAGGTGGGTGGCCGCAACCAGCACCTCACCTTCGCCAAACAGCATTTGCGCCCGAGCCCCGGACCAGAGCAACCGGTGCTGGGGCGAGACCAGCAAGTTGGCTGTGGCGCCCGGCATCAGGCTGGTGTCCAGTTCCACTGGCGCAAAACGGCCGCGCCCGGGAACCGTGCGGCGGCCCACCCAGCGCAGCGGTTGCAAACCATTGTCACGCGTGACGATCAGGTCACCCGGAGCCAGGTCCTCGACCGGGCGGGGGCCGTGTGCGGTGGCGATCAGCGTGCCGGGGGTGAAGCAGATGATATTCTCGATATTCGAGAAACTGACCAGCGAACCGTCCAGCAACTCTACCGTGCCGGTCTTCTCGTTCGCGGTGTTGGTGGTGAAGGCAAGCGTGGATTTATCGGCCAGACCATTGAGGTTCAGCGTATCGCCAACGGTTTCTCCGCCTTCGCCACCGGTGATGGTGATCGCGGCGCCGCCCGCCTCGCCCAGATCGGTCAGCACAAACAAGTCATCGCCATCGCCACCGGTGGCGGTGTCACCTTGGGCAACGTTCAATGTGTCATTGCCGCCGCCACCCTGCAGATCGTCGGCCTCGCTGCCGCCTGACAGGATGTCATCGCCGTCACCGCCGACCAGTGTATCGCTGCCCGCACCGCCGCTCAGATCGTCATTGCCATCCAGATTGGGGATCGTGTCGAAGAAGATATCGGTGAGGTTGATGCCCTGGGTGCCATTCAACCCGTTGGCATAGGTGATCTGAATCTGCGAGACCGGACCCGTGATTTCGACCAGGACCGAACCGGTGGCGTCATCAGGATCTTCGAGCGCGTCCCCGGCAGTGACGGTGTTGCCGCTGACCACGTCGGTATTTGCGCCATTGGGCGTCGGGGTCAGCGTCACCGTCACCGGATCACCATTGGCGTCGAATGCGTCGATCGTCACCTGATCGCGGTGGTTTCCGGCGAAGAAATCCACATCGTTGATGCGGAAGGTGACGTTTTCCACCTCGTCCTGAACATCTGCACCAGTGGTGGCTGAGAAGTCTATCGTGGTGGTTGAGGTGGCGCCGTCGCCATTGCCGAACAAGGCAACCGAGGAGTTGTCGTCAAAACTCTCGCCGGTTGCGACATATTGCTGTTCGCTGCTTTCGACCGTGAAGGTGGGATTGTTGTTGCCGTCATTTGCGAAGCTGACACTGACGTCCATGTCGCCGGTGGTTTGCGTGAAACCGGCGCTGATATCTGACTCGTCCGGGCCTTCGGCAAGCCAGCTGAGCGATTCTGTACCGCCGGTCTGGCCGTCGCCATAGATTTCGTCGTCGCCTGATCCACCCAGAATGGTGTCATTGCCCGACCCGCCAAAAACCGTGTCATTCCCCGACAGGCTGGTGATGTCGTCATCGCCGGCAAGCCCATAGACCAGATCGGCATCATTCGGCGCATCGTTGATCTGGTCGCCATCGGCATCTGTGTAGGTTCCGCCAATCACATCGTCGCCGTCGGTTCCGTCGACTGTTGTCGAGGGCTCATAATCGGGCGGATTCAGAGTGACGGCGGTGGTAATTGTGGTTACCGGGCCAAAATCAGGGACGAAATAGACATTGCCGTCCTGGGCCAGGAAATATTCGCCCGGCTCGGTCTCATCTACGTAATTCGTGGTCAGGTAGGTGCCCGTAAAGGTCCACTCGCCCGCGCCAAGTGATTGGTCGGTAACAAAACTTGTCAGCGGATCCGAAATGCTGTCCCCATTGGACAGCGCCAGATCCGCCCCCAGCGTGACCAGATACCCGTCAGGCATCATCTCTCCCCATGTAGCGCCGCGCGAAAAATGCGCGGCGCGATCTTGCATAGCGCAGTAAATGCGCCCCCAAGGCCAAGTCCTATTGCGCGGATATGGCTAAAACGCGCAGCGATTCAGACGTATTTTGGGAGTTTTTGGTGAATTCTGCCTTAATGCGTTCAGGATGCGGCAAGATGGCGAGCGATCGGGTTGGCGTTTGCGCGGTGGTCCAACGATGGGCCCGCGGCAGGATTGCGGACCCGATGCAATCCCATCCCTCAGGCGGCCCGTTCCCGTGCGACCTCGGCGTCGGTCAGCGGTTCTCTTTGGCCGGGACGGACTACCTTGGCATCATAGGGCGCGCGGTCGAATACTGTCCGGACCATGGGGGTAAAGAACTCCAGCGGCAGCGTGTCGTAGTCGGGATCGAACGAAGCCTGATCCCAGCGTTCGCAAAACGTGACGTTGTCGTCAAAATAGGGATGGCCACGATGCCGGTCGCGCTTGTTCTGATCGAACCCGTCCAGATGGTGGCCATAATAGAGCATCTGGAAATCGCCGTGGGTCTGCACCACCCAGGCGCATTGTTCGCGCACAAAAGGCTTCAGGATCGTGGCAGCATATTCGTCGTGGTTATAAGGTGCGTAGATATCGCCGATGTCATGCAGCAGCGCCGAAACGACCCAGTCGGTGTCAGCACCGTCGCGCCAGGCGCGGGTGGCTGATTGCAGCGAATGACCCAGTCTTGTGACCTGATAGCCCGACAGGCTCTCATCCAACTCGACCAGTGCCCTGAGCAATCGGTCGGCGGTGTGTTTGGTGTGGTCGATCTCATGCGCGGTGAGAAATTCATACTCTTCGCGCGTGCCGTCCTTCATCTGGGTGAACTTGACCTGTTTCATCCCGCATAAACCCCCGTCATTTGCTTGGCCCCCGCCATTTTCGCGGCAGTTTCGGCCTTCATCACCTCTTCATAAAGCTCCAGCGAACGTGGTGCGAACAAGGTTTCGGGTGGGGCCATCAGTGTGAAATTGCCATGCCGATCCGCACCGCGCGCCAGCATGGCGTAGTCGCGGTCGGCCACTTGTTGGGCAATGTCGGGGCGGCAATAGCGGATCACCAGCCCGATACGCCGGTCGTCGGTGCTGTTGGGGCCGGAGCCGTGGATCGTTAGCCCGTGATGCAGCGACATCTGCCCGGGCTGTAGTTCAATCGCGACCTTGTCTTCTTCGGCGACATCGACCTTGATCTCTTGCCCGCGGCTCAGAAGGTTGGTGTCGCTGAACGTGTCTTCATGAGGCAGGATCGGGTTTTTGTGGCTGCCCGCGACAAAATCCATGCAGCCCGAGGCGGACGTGGCAGGGGACAGCGCCAGCCAGGCGGTGACCAGCCCGTCTATCTCGCCCAAGCCCCAATAGGTCAGATCCTGGTGCATGCTGACCATATGCCGGGTATTGGGTTCCTTGATGAAAAACTCCACCGCATAGATCAGGATGTCGGGGCCCAGGATGGGCTCGACTGCATCCAGAACCCTGGGGTCCATTGCAACCTGATAGGCCATGGGCATGACGCAATGGGCGTTGATTTTCTTGTAGGTGTTGATCGGCCGGGGCAGGTCGCTTTCGGTCCAGTCATTTTCGATCCGCTCAAGCTCGGCGCGCCATTTCGCGGCTTCTTCCTGTTCCATCACCGTGACCGGGAACAAGAAACCATCCCGCCAATAGGCCTTGGCCTGGTGTGCTGTCAGGGTCGCATCTGCCTGTGTCATGAGCCGGTCCTCCGCCCGTTTGCAATTCTGTTGTGGCCAGTGTCGGCGGGGGCGTGAGCGGGTGTCCACACCATCTCCGACATCGAAATTGTCGCATCCGGTACGGATCGGCAGACATAGCGGGCATTTCGCGCCCGCATATTGCCGCAATTGCGCCCGATCCGTGCGCCGGGCGCTGAGGTAAGGTTACAACGACTCACGGCAACGTTTCTTGTGTGTATCTTGTCACAGACAGGTCGGATGCCCATGATTTAGTATATGATGGCGCTTTTCCCGCAGAGGTGAGGGGGCACCGATGCGAATTTGGAAGGAGAATGTTGCCCCAGAGGGTTTGAGAACGGGTGCGTTATGGGTTTCTCGCGACTGAGTAAAAAACTGTTAGGATGGCTTGGGAAGCCATTGCGTTCGGAGCATTCCGCCGAGACGGCACATCGCCTGCCAAAGGTGCATGTCATCATCCTGGATGGGACCATGTCGACGCTGGAACCCGGCAGTGAGACCCATGCGGGCATGACCTATCGCCTGCTCTGTGAGATGGGTGGGCAAGTTTCAGTCTTCTACGAATCTGGCGTTCAGTGGCAAAGCTGGCGCAAAACCACTGATGTTCTGGTTGGCCGGGGCATCAACCGGCAAATACGGCGCGCCTATGGTTATCTCGCCTCTCGCTACAAGCCCGGCGACAAGATTTTCCTGATGGGGTATTCGCGCGGTGCCTATGGCGTGCGCAGCCTTGCGGGTGTGCTGGACATGGTCGGGCTGCTCAAGGCGGAACATGCGACCGAACGCAATATCCGGCAGGCTTACCGGCACTATGAATGCAATCCCGAAGGACCGCACGCCGCGGATTTTGTGCGTGCCTATTGCCATGACGAAGTGCCAATCGAGATGATCGGGGTCTGGGATACGGTCAAGGCGCTGGGCCTGCGTCTGCCACTGCTCTGGCGCTGGGCTGAGGCGCGCCATGCGTTCCATAACCACCAGTTGGGTCCAAATGTGCGCCACGGCTATCACGCACTGGCACTGGATGAGACGCGCGAAGTGTTCGAGCCGGTGCTGTGGAAATGCGACCCGAACTTTGAGGGTCATGTGGAACAGGTCTGGTTCCGTGGCTCACATGGCGATGTCGGCGGCCAGCTTAGCGGGTTCGAGGCGGCGCGGCCGCTGTCCAACATCTCGCTGCTCTGGATGCTGGATCATGCCAAGTCGCATGGTCTGCCGCTGCCACAAGGCTGGCGGATGCGGTTTGCGACCGACGCCGCGGCCCCGTCCGCCGGGACATGGCGCGGTTGGGGCAAGATATTCCTGCTGCGCGGCAAGCGGCGGGTTGGTCGAGATCCGTCGGAACGCTTGCACGAGTCGATCCCGCGCGAAGATCTGGAAAACGCCGAGGATGCACTGTCGCTGCAATCGCATCTGGCCAATTGACCGTCTGCCCGCAAGAGCCGTCCTCCATTCACCTCGCGAACGCTAATGGCCGAGAGCTTTCGTGCGTCAAAGCGCTGCCAGCGGTGGATGGTCTCTTTCGTTGGGGTAGCTCGGCTTAATCGTCTCGTCCGGGTTCATTGGGATCGTTGGAGAACAAAGCAATCTTGTTTCCTTGGGGATCGCGCAAGTAGCCAACATAGAATCGTGGTCCATATAAATCACGGAATCCCGGCGGTCCGTCGTCCAGGCCGCCTGCGTCAAGAGCGGCGGCATGAAGGTCGCGAACTTGCTTTTGACTGCGGGCCTTGAAGGCGATCATCGTCCCATTTCCGGCAGAAGCCGAACCCTGATCGAACGGGGTTTTGACGTAGACATCGGGCAGACGGGGGGATTGATTGGGTGTGCTGAAGCTTAAGCCGTCAGAAAGCTCTTCCAACTCATAGTCAAGGGCGGGTAGGAACGCTGAGTAAAACCGTTTCGCGCGAACCATGTCATCGACACCGATGGTGACATAGGCGACCATGCTTCATTTCCTTTTTGTGAGTTTGGTAAATTCAATGAGTTTGGTTGCGTTTTGTAAGGCAACAGCCCCATCGGCGCAACAAACGGCCACTGGCTGAACGCACCCTCTATTCTGGTATAGAACCATCTCTGCGACGGCGCGCTTGGTCCCGCTTTTGCAGCAGGCCGGTTGCCTAGGGATCCATCCTGCACTTCGGTCCGGCTCTCCTCTAAGGCCGGTCGAAGGGTCGGAGTGAGCCCGCTGACAATCTTTCTTGCGCGACAATTGTCTCAGCCCCTGGGCAGGGACAACACGATGCAGGTGGTTGAACCGGTGGCATAGAGGCGGCCATCCTCGACACCGCGAATTTCGCCCCGTGCCACGCCGGTGGAGCGGCCGACATGTTCCGCAACGCCTTCGCACTCGATCTCGGCGTCCAGCGGGATCGAGCGGATGATGTTGATCTTGTATTCCAGCGTCGTATAGGCGGTGCCGACGGGCAGGCGGGTTTGCACAGCGCAAGCCATGGCGCTGTCCAGCAATGTGCCGTACCAGCCGCCATGCACAGTGCCCAGAGGGTTGCAGACCTCGAAACTTGGCGCGCCGCGAAAGCAGACCCGGCCTTCCTCAACCGCGTGCATCTGATAGCCCAGAGTTTTGCCGATCGGTGGGGCGGGCAGGCGCCCTTCGAGGATGCCGCGTATGAAATCCAGACCGGAGATGCCGGCCAGATCGGTGGGATTGATTAACTCGCTTGGCCCGTTCGCGTAAAGCATACTGCCTCCTGCCGTGGCTATGTGCTCACGTTAGGCAGAAAAGGCCAACTGGCAAGGTGTTACGCCACGTTCTGCAGGTCCACTTGCGGCACGATCCCCAGCGCGAAGCAGACATCGCGGGTCAGTTCCGGGCGGTTCAGTGTGTAGAAATGCAGCTTGTCGACGCCTCCATCGATCAGGTTCGAGCAAAGCTCGGTGCAGACCGCGGTTGCAAGCAGATCCTCGCGCCCATCGCGGGTGGCTTTTTCAAAGGCGTTGATCAGCCAGTCGGGAACATGCGCGCCGCAGCGCTTGGCGAAGTTCTGGACGCCGGACCAGTTTTCGATCGGCAGGATGCCGGGCGTGATCGGCGCATCGATCCCGGCCTTTTCGCAGGCATCGCGGAAACGGAAGAAGGTTTCGGCGTCGAAGAAGAACTGGGTCAGCGCCTCGGTCGCGCCGGCGTCGATTTTGGCCTTGAGCCAGTCGATGTCATTTTGCGCGTCTGCCGCTTCGGGATGCAGGTCAGGATAGGCCCCGACGTGAATGTTTAACGTGCCGATATCAGCCAGCGCTTCGATCAGCTCGACCGAACTGGCAAATCCATCGGGATGCGGACGGAACGGGCCCTCGCCTTTGGGCGGGTCGCCGCGCAGGGCAACGATATCGGTCACACCCGCCTCGGCATAATCATGAGCGATTTTCAGGGTCTCTTCGCGGGTGGCGTTCACGCAGGTTAGATGCGCCGCCACGCTCAGGCCGGAATTCTTGTGCAGGGTCGCCACGGCATCGCGGGTCAAGTCGCGGGTGGTGCCACCGGCGCCATAGGTGACAGACACAAAGCGCGGATCGAGCGGCGCCAGCGTTTGCACCGTGTCCCAGAGCCGGAAAGACGCCTCCAACGATTGCGGCGGGAAGAATTCGAAGGAAATGTCTGGCGTACTCATCACGTGTGTCCTCAATAGGTTTCCCTCTTGTCGCACATGCAGCATTGTGAAACAATTTCATAACTCTCAAGTATAACATGAGGTAGATATGAGGTTGGTTCTGGCAATATTGCTGCCCTTTGCCGTGTTCTTCACGATCAGGCGGCCCTGGCAGGGGCTGTTCTGCCTGCTGTTGCAGCTGACGCTGATCGGCTGGATTCCGGCGGCGATCTGGGCGGTCTATTCGCTCAGCCAATACAAGACCGATCGCAAGATCGAAGACAGCCTCGGGCGCGGGAACTGACAGGTCATGCATATCGAATTTCGCCATTTGCGCACCATCAAGGCCATTCATGAATATGGCGGGTTGGCGCGCGCCGCCGATCAGTTGAACATCACCCAATCGGCATTGAGCCACCAGATCAAAGGGCTGGAGGATCAGGCCGGGGTTGAGCTGTTCGTGCGCCGGTCGAAGCCGATGCGGTTGTCCCCGGCGGGGCAGCGGCTGTTGAGGCTGGCCGAACAGGTGCTGCCACAAGTAGAGGCGACGCTGTCCGAGTTCTCGTCCTTGCGCGACGGGCGTTCGGGCCGAATGCATATCGCCATCGAATGCCATGCCTGTTTCGAATGGCTGTTCCCGGTGCTGGAGGAATTCCGAAAAAGCTGGCCCGATGTCGATGTCGATATTCGTCCCGGACTTGCCTTTGATGCGCTGCCCGCGTTGCAGAAAGAGGATGTCGATCTGGTTGTGTCCTCGGACCCCGAAGAATTGCCGGGCGTCGAGTTCGTGGAGCTCTTTGACTATAATGCGGTTTTTGTGGCCGCCGCGTCGCATCCGCTAGCGTCCAAGCCTTACGTAGAGGCCGATGATTTTCGCGGCCAGACGCTGATTACTTATCCGGTGGAACGCTCGCGGCTGGATGTGTTCAGCCAGTTGCTGATCCCGGCCAAGGTTGAGCCCGCCACCATCCGGCAGGTGGAACTGACGGCGGTGATCCTGCTGTTGGTGGCGTCGAACCGGGGCGTCTCGGTTCTGCCGGACTGGGTGGTCCGGGAGGTGAAATACAGTTCGGATTATGTGACGAGGCCGTTGACCGAAAACGGGATCACGCGGCGGCTTTATGCGGCGATCCGGTCGGACGATATGGACAAGCCTTTTGTACGCGAACTGATTGATCTCGCGCGGGTCGAGGCGCGCAAGCTGCAGGCGCAGTAACCGGCGCAGGTCTGCTATGCAAAAGCGGCACTTGGCAAGCAATTGGGGCCGCTATATACGCGCGCGGTAACCGGACAGGAGCCTTTGACCAATGAATGGCAGCGCGAACCTCAACATCATGATCAAGGCTGCCCGCAAGGCGGGCCGGTCGCTCGTCAAGGATTTCCGCGAGGTGGAGAATCTGCAGGTCTCGTCCAAGGCCGCGGGTGACTTCGTGTCCAAGGCAGATCTGGCCTCCGAGGCGATCATTAAGGAAGAGCTGCGCAGCGCACGGCCCACCTATGGCTGGATCGCCGAAGAGGGCGGCGCCGAGGATGGCGAGGACCCGACCCGCCGCTGGCTGGTCGATCCGCTGGACGGCACCACCAACTTTTTGCACGGAATGCCGCATTGGGCGGTTTCCATTGCGCTGGAGCATAAAGGCCAGATCGTAGCGGCTGTGGTGTTCGACCCCGCCAAGGACGAGATGTTCGTGGCCGAAAAAGGTTCGGGCGCTTGGCTGAATGACAGCCGCATCCGGGTGTCGTCGCGCAGCCGCATGATCGAGTCGGTTTTTGCCACCGGTTTGCCCTTTGGCGCGCGCTCCGCAGATCTGCCCGAAACGTTGCAGGATCTGGCGCGTATTTTGCCGGCGACGGCAGGTGTGCGACGCTGGGGTTCTGCTGCACTGGATTTGGCTTATGTCGCGGCGGGTCGTTACGAGGGCTATTGGGAGCGGAGCCTGCAGCAATGGGATATGGCCGCTGGTATCCTTCTGGTGCGCGAGGCAGGCGGTTTGGTCGAGGCGGTGAACCCCGATGAGAAACTGCTCGAAAGCGGTGATGTGCTCTGCGCCAACGAGCCGATCTTCAACCAGTTTGCAAAGGTCATCCGCAACGCCTGATCGGCTTAGCGGTCTGACGGATGGTTTACGCCATCCGTCCAGGGAATCTCCCCGAACGTGCGGGGATTGCCACCTTCAATACAGCCCAGATTGACCCCGCATTCGCGCGGATCGGCGCGTCTTTGGTGGTGGGTGTAGATACCGCAGGTCTTGCAGAAATAGTGTTTTGCGGTATGGGTGCCCCAAGAATAGAGCGTCAGATTATCTTCACCTTTCAAAATCTTGAGAGATGAAGCTAATGCTGTCACTGCCGCCGCGCCCCGGCGCAGGCAGAAGGAACAGTCGCAGCGTGCGGCCGAGGCGAGGCCTTGGGGGAATTCAGCTTCAATCTCGACCGCGCCGCAATGGCAGGTGGCTTTCAGAACAGTCATTTGCGCGGCACTTTCGGTATGCGGCTGGGGCTGAAGGAATACTCATGCTCGGGATGTGGCGGGTGCCCGTGGGTCTTGTGCCAGAACGCTGGCCCGCCCAGTCTGAGCCACAGCGGCACACTAAGCACCAGCCCGACAAAGAACCCGCCCGCATGGGCCCAATAGGCCACACCGCCCTCATCGGGGTTCGAGCCGATCCCCCCCATGAACTGCATCGCCAGCCAGACACCCAGCATCACGAAGGCAGGGATGGTGAAGACCCGGAAATAGATGATGAGGATCAGCAGGATATCGACGCGGGCCTTCGGGAACAGCAGCAGGTAACCGCCCATGACACCCGCGATCGCCCCCGATGCACCCACCATCGGGACGATGGAGCCGGGCGCTGCCAGCACATGCAGGAACGCGGCGCCGATGCCGCTGGCGAGGTAGAAGATCAGAAAGCCCAGATGCCCCATCTCGTCTTCCATGTTGTCGCCGAAAATCCACAGGAACAGCAGGTTGCCCGCCAGATGCAGCCAGCCGCCATGCATGAACATCGACGTGACATAGGTGTAAAGAGCAACCCCATCCGTGGCGCGGGCCGGGATCAACGCGTAGTCGAAGAAGATGCGGTTGATTTGGCGCGGGTCGTCCATCACGCCGACATAGCTGAGGAAGAACAGCGCATTGGCCGCCATCAGGGCATAAACAACATACGGCGTGCGCCCGGAGGGATTGTGGTCGCGAATGGGTAACATGGCGCGACGCTGGGCCGAATCCAGCCCAGCGTCAAGGCAGGTTATCCGGCACCGCCCAGCAGCGCGGCATTCCCGCCCGCCGCCGTGGTATCGACGCAGACGTGGCGCTCTGCCAGCACCCGCGCGCGGTCGGGAAGACCGGGGATCAGCGGCAGGATCGGACCGTTGCGCCCGGCCAGTTCCTGCTCGATGGTGCGGCCGGTATCGGCATCTCCCCACCAGAGCACGCCCGCAATTCCATCCAGTGTACCAAGGCGATCAGGGGCGAGCGCCCCGGTGGCGCGGATCGCCATGCCGCCCAGCTCCATCACGGCTTTTGCCTGCGCGTCCACTGCTGCCTGCCCAGGGCCAAGGCAGAGAAGCGGCGCGCGTGGTTCTTCACTGAGCCGGTTCGATTCTCCGGTCGGGCCGGGAAGGGTGCGGCTGGTGACCTCGGCCAGGGGGCCGGTGTGCGCGGGGATATTTCCCATCGGCTGGTCCCAGGTTTCCTTCGCGGTCTGGCGGTCGGGGGCCAGGAAGCGGGTCATGTAGTTCGGCCCGCCCGCCTTTGGCCCGGTACCGGAAAGCCCCTCGCCACCAAAAGGTTGCGAGCCGACGATGGCTCCGATCTGATTGCGGTTCACATAGATGTTGCCTGCATGCACGGCCTCGGTGATGTGCTGCACGCGGTCGTCGATCCTTGTGTGCAGGCCGAATGTCAGCCCGTAGCCCGTGGAGTTGATTGCGTCGATCACCTGATCCAGTTCGGCGGCTTTGAAGCGGGCGACATGCAGCACGGGGCCAAAGATTTCACGCTCCAGATCGCCGATACCACCAACTTCAATCAAGGTTGGCGCAATGAAGATGCCCTCGGGCGGTGTCGGCAGCTCTTTCAGCACACGACCTTCGGCGCGGGCGGTCGCGATGTGATCGGCGATACCCTGACGGGCCTGTTCATCGATCACCGGGCCGCAATCGGTTTTGATCTGCCACGGATCGCCCAGGCATAGCGCGTCCATTGCGCCTTGCAGCATGGTCAGCACGTCCTCGGCGATGTCCTCTTGCAGGTAGAGGCAGCGCAGCGCCGAGCAGCGCTGTCCGGCGGACTGGAAGGCGCTTTCTATGATCGACTGCACGGCCTGTTCGGGCAGGGCAGTTGAATCGACGATCATTGCGTTCAGGCCGCCGGTTTCTGCGATCAGCGGGCTGCCGGGCGTCATAGTGTTGGCCATGGCAGCGCGAATCTTCAGGGCGGTCGCGGTCGATCCGGTGAAAGCCACGCCGCTGACGCGCGAATCGGAGGTGAGCGCGGCGCCGACTTCCGGGCCACCGGGCAGAAGTTGCAGCGCATCGCGGGGAACGCCCGCCTCATGCAACAACTGCACGGCGCGATGGGCGATCAGCGGGGTTTGACCCGCCGGTTTTGCAAGCACAGCGTTACCCGTGGCAAGCGCCGCTGAGATCTGGCCGGTGAAAATCGCCAGCGGGAAGTTCCAGGGGCTGATACAGGTGAAGGTGCCAGCCGGTTCGCCCGCCGGGATGTTGGCGGCGTAGTAGCGCAGAAAATCCACCGCCTCGCGCAGTTCCGCCACCGCATCCTTGAGCGATTTGCCAGCCTCTCGGGCCACCAGTGCGAACAACTCGCCATAATTGGCCTCATAGAGGTCAGCGGCACGGTTCAAGACGACCTTGCGCTCTTCTGGTGCGGCGGCCCAAGGGCTCGCGGAAGCGAGCGCCAACTCGACGTCGTCGCCGCTCGCTGGCGAAACGGCGCCAGGAATGTCCTGAGGTCGGGCGGGGTTGCGCACCTCTTCGGGCGCTTTCGGATTGGCCTCTGCCGCCAACAAAGGAGCGGCGGTCCAGTGTTGCCCGCGGAACGGATTCCGTGCGGCCTCGATCCGGTCGAGGGTTGGTATATGAGTCAGATCGAAGCCGCGTGCATTGGGGCGTTCTGGCGCGAAGAGGTTTGGCCCGGTCGGGATCGCCTGCGTCTCCGCCTCGATCAATTCGAACGGGTCGGCGGCGACCTCTTCGGGGGGCACATCCTCGTCCACGATCTGGTTCACGAAAGAAGAGTTGGCCCCGTTTTCCAGCAGGCGCCGGACCAGATAGGCCAGCAGGTCCCGATGCGCGCCGACAGGCGCATAGATGCGGCAATGGGTGTTGGCTTGGTCCATCACCAGCCCGTGCAGGGTCTCGCCCATGCCATGCAGGCGCTGGAATTCATAAGGTTGCCCGTCTTGCGCCATGTGCAGGATGGCGCTGACGGTATGGGCGTTATGGGTGGCGAACTGGGGATAGATGCGGTCGGTCATGCCCAGCAGTTTGCGGGCGTTGGAGATATACGAGATGTCGGTGGCCGCTTTGTTGGTGAAGACAGGGAAGCCATCCACGCCCTCGACCTGAGCGCGCTTGATTTCGGTATCCCAATAGGCGCCTTTCACCAGCCGCACCATGATCTTGCGGTCATGGCGCTGTGCCATGTCATAGAGCGTGTCGAGCACCAACCCCGCGCGTGGGCCATAGGCCTGCACCACGATGCCGAAACCGTCCCACCCGGCCAGCGCCGGTTCGCCCATCACTTCGTCAATCACCTGCAGCGAGAGCGACAGGCGGTCTGCCTCTTCGGCATCGACGTTCAGCCCCATACCCGCCGCCTTGGCCAGCAAGGCCAACGCGCGCAGGCGGGGCACAAGCTCGTCCATCACGCGGGCCTCTTGCGCCACCTCGTAACGGGGATGCAGCGCCGAGAGCTTGACCGAGATGCCGGGATTGGCGCGGATGTCGTCATGGGTGCAGGCCTCGGCAATGGCCGTGATCGCGCGGGAATAGGAGAGATGATAGCGCGCCGCATCTGCTTCGGTGCGCGCGGCCTCACCCAGCATGTCATAAGAGTAGGTATAGCCCTTTTCCTCCATCCCCTTGGCGCGATCCATGGCAGAGCGGATGGTTTCACCCAATACAAACTGGCGACCCATCTCTTTCATTGCCTGTCCAACGGCGGTGCGGATCACCGGCTCGCCCAAACGCTTGATGACACCACGCAGCACGCCCACCGGAGATTTGCCTTCGTCCAGCACCTTGCCGGTCAGCATGAGCGCCCAGGTCGAGGCATTGACCAGCGAAGACGACGATTGCCCCAGATGCTTGCCCCAATCGGATGGCGCGATCTTGTCCTCGATCAGCGCGTCGATCGTGTCGGCATCAGGCACCCGCAGCAGCGCCTCGGCCAAACACATCAGCGCGACGCCTTCATCGGTAGACAGCCCGTATTCGGCCAGAAACACCTCCATCATGCCGGGCGCGGTGGTTGACCGGATATCGCGCACCAGCCCCGCCGCTGACGCGCAGATGTCACTGCGGTCCTGCGCGCTGAGCGCTGCGGTTTCGGTCAGTTGCGCCAGTATGGAGGACTGGTCGGCATAGGTGAGTTGGTCGATGGTGTTGCGAAGATGGTGTGGCATGGTCCCTCCGGTCGTTGCGAGCAATATAGTTGTGAATTTGAGGATCATTCGCCCGATATTATGATATCAGAAGATCGATCGCCTGATTCTTGGAGTAAAATCGATGCAAATGGACTTTTCAGGGATGGATCGCTTTGATCAGGCGATTCTGAAGATCCTGTCCAGCGAAGGGCGGATTTCGATTGCCGATCTGGCGCGGCGCATCGGGTTGTCGAAATCGCCCACCCAGACCCGGTTGCGACGGCTGGAGGCGGACGGCATGATCGCGGGTTATCGGGCCCTGATCGACCCAATCCGGCTGGGGCTGGACCATGTGGCTTTTGTCGAGGTTCGGCTGAAGGACACGCGAGAAAAGGCGCTGGCTGAATTCAATGCCGCCGTGCGCAAGGTGGGCGAGATCGAACAGGCGCATATGATCGCATCGAATTTCGACTATCTGTTGAAGATCAGGACCCAATCCATGAGCCAGTATCGTGCTGTTCTGGCAGAGAAAATATCGACCCTGCCGCATGTTGCCAGCACGTCGACCTTTGTGGCGATGGAGGCCGTCAAAGAGACCGGGGTGCTGGGACCTTTGTGATGCAGGGCTTGACGCAAGGTCAATCTGCGCCAAGCTTGAACTATGCGATACCTTTTTGCCTCCCTGCTATCCTGTCTTGCCGCAACCACGATTGCCGCGGCAGACACCTGTCCGATGGCGCCCGATCATTCTGCAAGGCTCGATGCGCTGATCCTTGAGGTTCAGAAGGCACCGTCCGAGGCGCAGGCGCGGCAGATCTCGAACCAGATGTGGGAGATTTGGGCCGACGCCCCAAATGAGCAATCGCAGGCCATTCTGGATCGCGGGATGTCGAAACGAGCGGCATGGGACCTGCTGGGTGCGCTCGATGATTTCAACCGGCTGGTCGACTACTGCCCGGATTACGCCGAGGGTTACAACCAGCGCGCCTTCGTCAACTTCCTGCGGCAGGATTATGCCGCGGCGCTGGTCGATCTGGACCGCGCGCTGAACCTGTCGCCGCGCCATGTTGCAGCGATGAGCGGCAAGGCGCTGTCGCTAATGGGGCTGGGCCGCACGGGTGAGGCAAGCCTCGTGCTGGATCAGGCACTGAAGCTGAACCCGTGGCTGCCCGAACGCAATCTGGCCAGTCCCGGGGGGCCGTTGGAACGCAAGGGAGAGGACATCTGAACCGAACTGTTTATTGCCGTTGAGGTCGCCGCAGTTCCGGTTTACAGCAGCATGAGTTGCCCGCGTGGTGGAATGGTAGACACAGGAGACTTAAAATCTCCAGGCGGAAACGCCGTGCCGGTTCGAGTCCGGCCGCGGGTACCAGAATTTCCCACCTAAGATATTGTTGGTAAACAAAAAGAAGTGGAACCTGTCGATATAGGCCCCCAACTGGGCCCCAGAATTGCCCTTGCTAGGCGGGGGTAGCGTCGATCAGTGCCTCAACATCTGTCGCCTTGATCATGTTCACGCCGATGCCGCGATGTGTCTTGAGAAAGCCCCGCCTCTGGTAGCGATTGCTTGTGTTTAGCGAGAGACTATCGAAGCTATTGACGTCTTCTCTGGGCTTCAAACCGACGTGCTCCGCGCGCTGGATCAATGACTGCAATACGGCGGATTGAAATACTGGTTCGGCTGGTCAGCAGATAAGGCGCACTCAACTAGAAAGCGGTTCACATAACATCCAAACCGCGACGTTTGTACATTTTTATGGTGGTGTAGAACATCCTGTGGTTGCGAATACTTGCGTTCGAGGCGCGGCCCGGCGAAGACTGCGTTGCGGACAAAATTGATCCTTAGCACTCATCCGAGAGCGTCTTTTTGTTCGCATTGTCTAGATGCTCTCGTGCTTATTCAGCCCATAGAGTGAACCGACCGCACCATCGTCATTAGAGACAAATAGGCTCTGACCAAACTCGACACACCCCGAGAAATCAGCGCCCGTTTCATGCTGAGTGTGTGGCCAGTCGCTACCCCAAACTACTCTGTCCGCTGATAGAGCCGATAGCAACTCCTGCGCATGCGGGCGCAGGTCGAACGGTGTTCTGTAGTGGGCTGAAAACTTCATGTAGAGGTTATCACGTCGACGGGCTTTGACCGCCGCTATCATCGGGTCTTGCCGCGGGTCTACTTCGGACGGCAACCCAAAATGGTCGATGACAATCTTCAGGCCCTGATCCGTAAGCGGATCTAGGAAGCCGGCAAGGCGCGGCCCTTCGAGATGAATTTCGAGATGCAGGTCCCAGGCGCGCAGTTTGGCAAGGAAGTCAGCAACGGGCTTTGAAGCGAGATCGGGAATTGCCGCACCGCGCACAAGGTTCCATCGCACACCGCGAATACCTTGAACTACCAGTGATTCCAGCTCTTCGGCATCGATGTCGAATGGAACTACGCCGACCCCGGCAAACCGCGATTTATCCAATCTAGCAAGCGCCGAAAGAAGTTCTGAGTTGTCGGTTCCCAGAAAACTGACCTGCACAATGACACCGCCGATCAGGCCATTCATGCGTTGGTGATCAAGCCATTTTTCCAACGGCGCCGGTGACTTGGGAACATAACGCGCACCTTCAATTGCGGCGACGTGTTCGTAGACATGCGCATGGCAATCGTAGCTGATCATTATCGGTCCTCCTAAATCATATATATGACTAGTTGACTATATAGGTCAACATGAGGTAGTGGATTCTTGGGAGGAAAGAGATGTCGGCACCATTTCACACCACGGATGACAGGCTTCCGGCCTATATTCGGCTGCGTGACACACTGGCTGCGCAGATCGCCGCTGGAGAGTGGACCGCAGAACAACCAATTCCGTCCGAGGCGAAACTGGCCAAGGAGTATGGGCTGTCGGTCGGTACCGTACGGAAAAGTGTCGACGGTCTGGTCGGTGAAGGGCTGCTGGAGCGGCGACAGGGCTCGGGAACCTACGTCAAGGCGCCATCATTCGATGCGACGTTGTTCCGCTTTTTTCAGTGGCGCGAGGTGGATGGGTCGCAGCTATCAATCCCCTCCAGCAAGCTGATCGTCCGCACACGGGCACCCGCCCCGACAGAAGCCGCAGAAGCCTTGGACACCCAGGATGTGATCAAGATCGTCAGGGTGCGTAGCCTGAGTGACCTGCCGGTTTTGTTCGAGGAGATTTATATCCCCGCGTCACTATTCGCCGGATTTGAAACACTAAGCGAAGATGCGCTGGGGCCGCTCCTTTACCCGATTTACTTCGAGCGGTTTGGGGTGCTGGTAAAGCGCGCCACCGACGATCTTACTTTTGGTTCGGCCGATGAAACCGTTGCCAAACAGTTGAGACTAAGAACAGGCGATCCATTGGCAGTCATTCAAAGAACTGCCTTCGACATCGAGCACAAACCCGTTGAATGGCGCATTGCCCGCGGAAGCGCGGCACAATTCCGCTATCGCAGCGAGATCAACTGACAACTGATTGTCCAGGGAGGACCAGATGACCACCCAGAAAACCATTATCTGTGCATTGACCGCTGCCACGCTGGCGACGCCGGTTTTCGCCGAATATCCCGAACGTGCCATCGAATTGACGATCCCGGCGGGCGCCGGCGGTGGCACCGACACCAGTGCTCGCAAGCTGGCGATCCTGCTGGAAGAAGCGCTGGGAACCTCGATTGCCGTGCTAAATGTTGGCGGCGGTGGCGGCTCGGTCGGTGCATCGCAATTCATGCAGGCCAAGCCGGACGGATATTCTCTGTTTGCGACTTGGAACAGCCCGTTGACCACCGTACCGCAAGTGCAGAATGTCGCCTATTCGCTGGAAAGCTTCACCCCGATCGCCTCAACCTCTGAAACCGCCTATACACTTTGTGTAAAGACAGACTTTCCGGCGACCGATGGCGCGGGTTTCCTGGCCGAGCTTGTGGCCAACCCGGGCAAATACACCTATGGCAATGACGGGATAGGTGGCACGATGCAGTTGGCTGCCGAGCGTATTTTCCAGGCCAAAGGTATTGACGCGGTTCCGATCCCCTTCGGCGGTGCTGGCGAGACGCTGCAGAACTTTCTTGGCGGGCATGTGGACATCTATGGCGGGTCAATCTCGACGGTATTGCCCTATGTCGAAAGCGGCGAGGCAGCTTGCCCTATCGTGACCTCGGCCGCTGACGTCGCCGCATTGCCGGATGCATCCGGTCTGGATGCGCTTGGTATGGGAGACAAAGAAACACTATTGTGGCGCGCAATTCTGGGGCCAAAAGATATGGACCCCGCGATTGTCGCAAAACTAGCGGATGTCATTGAGAGCTCGGTGAACGACCCGAGCTATGTTGAGTTCCTTGCCACCAAGGGCGAAGTGCCGAACGTCGTCAAAGGTGACGACTTGGGTGCCCGGCTGCAAGCCGAGTTTGACGGATTGGCCGAGGTGTCCAAAAGCCTCGGACTGTCGAACTGATGGAACAGCGTCAGGATATTGTACTTGGCCTCATCTTTATGGGGCTGGGCGTTGTCGCCGCGTGGATTGCCACATCCTATACCGGGGCAAGTGGCATCTATCCCATGGTGCTGAGCATTATCCTGGCGCTTCTTGGTGCAACTGTTGTTCTGAAGGCAGTGCGCGCGGGGACAACATCTGAACGTAAACTGGTTGATGGCCCCGCGCAGATGCTGGTCACGATTGTGATTGGCATCGTCTATGTGGCGTTGATTGTGCCACTGGGATTTTACCCAGCCTCGTTTCTGTTGATGCTGGCGCTACCTATCGCGCTGGGGTTCCGGCGCGGCCTCTATGCTTTGATCGTCGCGTTGGTCTTCATGGGTATAATCTACCTCGTCTTTTCTCTGCTTCTGGAAAAGCCACTGCCGCGCGGGGCTCTGCCTGCGCTGGTGGGACTGGGGGGCTGAGATGGAATTCTATACACAGGCGCTGAGCAATGTGCTGACCGTTTGGCCAATTGTGGCCATGATCGGTGCGACACTCTTGGGGGTGTTTATCGGGGCCTTGCCCGGATTGAACCCGGTCATGGCCATCGCGCTGCTGCTGCCCTTGACCTATTCGATGGACCCGCTGGTCGCGTTGGCCATGGTTGCGGGCATTTATAACGGGTCTATGTATGGCGGTGCCATTCCGGCAATCCTGTTGCGCATCCCCGGTACGCCAGCCTCGATTGCGACAACATTTGACGGCTTTCCGATGGCCGACAAGGGCGAGGCTGCAAAGGCGTTGAAAATCGCATGTTGGTCTTCGGCTGTGGGCGGCATCGCAAGTGCGATTGCTTTGATGACGGTCGGGCCGCTTCTGGCTCGTGTCACGCTGTTCTTCGGTCCGGCAGAATATTTCTGGATCGCGATATTCGGCATGGCCTCTGTCGGAGTGATGGTGGGTTCTGACCCCGTCAAGGGAATGATGGCGGCTGTTCTGGGTCTGCTGATCGGCACCATTGGTATCGACAACCTGTCAGGGCAGGCGCGCTATACCTTCGATCAGACTTGGCTTTTGGGTGGTTTCGACCTGATCGTTGTTTTGGTGGGCCTCTATGCTCTGCCGCCCGTTTTGCAGTTAGCTGAGAAGTGCGACCTCAAAGGTCTGTCGGCTGCACAGCTAAAGCTGACAAACGTCCCGTTCAAACGGGGCGAAAAGCGGAAGCTGATCCCGACCTGGCTGCGGTCTTCTGGTATCGGGATCAGCGTTGGCATTCTGCCCGGCGCGGGCGGCAATATTGCGGCCTTTCTCAGCTACAACGCTGCCAAGAATGCCTCCGACGATCCTGAGAGTTTCGGCAAAGGAAATCCGCAAGGTGTCGCGGCCGCAGAATGCGGAAACAACGCCGATAACGCCGCATCAATGATCCCGGCATTGTCCCTGGGCATCCCAGGAAACGTTGTGGCTGCCTTAGTTCTCAGTGCTTTGACCATCCACGGGCTCCAACCTGGTCCGCAGCTCTTTCATCAGAATCCCGTTCTGGTCGGCGGGTTCATGATGGAAATGCTAATCACTTCTCTTCTGATTTTCCTGCTTGGAGGTGCTGTCGCAACACGCGTCTTTGCGCAGTTCCAGCGCCTTCCTGGTGTTTTGCTCGTCCCATCTATCTTGATCCTAATGTGTGTGGGCGTTTACGTTATCAACGGTCGCCCGGTTGATCTTTGGGTCATGCTCCTGGCTGGCATCGCCGGGTACTTCCTTGAGAAGCTCAACGTACCGCTGGCCCCAATCATTCTAGGCATGATCCTTGGCCCGATGGCGGAGCAAAGCGTTCGCCGCGCATTATTGATCAGCCGGGGAGACGCGACCGAACTTCTGACCCGACCGCTTTCGGCCGCGTTGGCAATTGCTACTCTTCTGATCATCACGTGGCCGATTGTGAAAGCGATGCGCAATAAGCGGGCTACTGCTAGACTTTGATGCGGGAATATCCCGGGTCGAAAGCAGCGCAAGAAGCCGGTGAAATACGACAAGCGTCGACACAAGCGGCGTAACCGGATTGAGATCATGTTCGGCAGGCCTAAGGGCTGGAGGCGCGTCGCAACCCGGAACGACAGATGCCCAAAGGTC
>JBFOME010000024.1:0-59673 GCA_040830705.1 Paracoccaceae bacterium
CCCGCCGCTGCCGCAACGCCCAGCCCAAGCCCGCCAAGACCGGCGACGATGCCGAAGGTACCGGTTGTCAGCTTGACGCCCGTCTTGATCTTGTACTTGGTATATTGCTTCTTCTGGGCCTTGAACTTCTTCCAACGCGCCTCGGGCAGTTTTTCCAGCTTGCCTTTGGCTACATCCATCTTGGATTTCAGCACTTTCAGCAGCGCCGCCTCGACCTTTTTGGTGTCGGTCAGCTTGCCTGACTGGATCAGCCCATCGATCTGTTTGAGATCCTTGACGATTTCGGTGATTACCATCTGGCCGATCGCCTCGGAATCATCGACGATCTGCTGTGGCGTGACATAGTCGCCTTCTTTCTCGAACACGTCGAGAATGTCGTCATTCAGCTTCTGTTCAAGCAAGAAGCCGTCGATCCCATCGATCCATTGCAGCTTGATCTTCTTAAACACTTCCTTACCGATATCGCGCTTCCAGATGACCACATCCTTGCCCATCTTTTGCGCCGGAACCGCAGCCGGTGCAGCGGCGGCTTTCTTCTGCTCGTCAGCGATCTTCTTTTTCAGATCGTCATCGGCCTTCTTGATGACGGGGTCGTATTTGCTCAGCACATCCTTTGTTGTCTTCTGCGTCCTGTCGCTGCATTTCTTGGTGGCGACCTCGACTTTTTTCTTAACCATGACCAGAGCCTTGCGCGCGCCGTCATAGTCGAACTTGTCCATCGCAATGGCATAGTCTTTCAACGCGTCGCCAAGTCCGGTCTTACCCAGAAAGTTCGGCTTGTTCTTGGACCACCATTTGTAGTCCAACTGCGGTGTCATTCCTTTTTTCATCAGTCATAACTCCCAGAAAAGAGCGCCGCACAACGCGGCGCAGGATGCGTTAGTCAAATCCGTAAGTGAACTCTCCGTCTGTGACATTTATCACAACCTTAGATATGTCTTGCCCTTCCATCATGCGTTTTAGGAATTCGGCCGATATCTCGGGCAGCATCGTATTGGTGACGATAGCATCGATCATCCGCCCGCCACTGTCGAGTTCCTGACACCGGTTGACGATTTCTTCGACCACCGCATCGGAATATTCGAACGGCACGCCATGGGCCTCCTGCACCCGCTTCTTGATCCGGCCTAGCTGCAGCTTGGTGATCTCGGCGATCATATGCGGGCTGAGCGGGTAGTAGGGGATCGTCACCAGCCGCCCCAACAGCGCGGGCGGGAAGACCTTCAGCATCGGGTCGCGCAGCGATTTGGCCAGCCCCTCGGGGTCGGGCATCAGATCGGGATCGGCGCACATGTCCATGATCATCTCGGTGCCGACATTCGAGGTCAGCAGGATCAGCGTGTTCTTGAAGTCGATCACGCGGCCCTCGCCATCCTCCATCACGCCTTTGTCGAAGACCTGAAAGAAGATCTCGTGCACATCGGGGTGCGCCTTTTCCACCTCATCCAGGAGGACCACCGAATAAGGCTTGCGCCGCACCGCTTCGGTCAGCACGCCGCCCTCGCCATAGCCCACATAGCCCGGAGGCGCGCCTTTCAGGCTGCTGACGGTATGCGCCTCTTGATACTCGGACATGTTGATGGTGATGACGTTCTGTTCGCCGCCATAAAGCACCTCGGCCAGTGCCAGCGCGGTTTCGGTCTTACCAACACCGCTGGTGCCGGCCAGCATGAATACGCCAATGGGCTTGTTGGGGTTATCAAGCCCAGCCCGGCTGGTCTGGATGCGCTTGGCGATCATTTTCATGGCGTGATCCTGACCGATCACGCGCTTGGCCAGATGCTCTTCCAGGCTCAGGATCGTCTCGATCTCGTCTTTGACCATGCGGCCAACAGGAATGCCGGTCCAATCACCCACGACGCTCGCCACCGCCTGATGGTCGACGATGGGCAGGATTAGCGGGCTGTCGCCCTGAACCTCTTCCAGCTCGGCATTCTTAGCCTTGAGCTCGGCCATCAGCGCCTCGCGATCTATTGGTGCAGCGTCGCTATCGGGTAGCGCCTCGGATTCGGCCGCCTCTTCGGTCGCAGCCGCACCTTCTGCTGTGCCGGTGCCTTCGACCTCTTGCCCGCCTTCGCGCAGCTTGGCGCGCAGGTCGAGGATGGATTCCACCACCGCTTTTTCCGCCTCCCAACGCTCGGTCAGACCTGCAAGGCGCTCTTCCTCGTCTTCCTTGGCGGCGCTTACTGCTTCGCGCCGGTCGGCCACATCATAGCCCGCGGTCTCGTCCCGGCCGATGATCTCCAACTCGGTGGTCAGCGCTTCGATCCGGCGGCGGCTGTCGTCGACTTCCGCGGGAACCGCATGCTGGCTGACGGCCACACGGGCGCAGGCAGTGTCCAAGAGGCTCACCGATTTATCCGGCAATTGCCGCGCGGGGATGTAGCGGGCCGAAAGCGTCACCGCGGCCTCGATCCCCTCATCCAGCACCTGTACGCGGTGGTGGCCTTCCAACATCGACGCGATGCCGCGCATCATCAGAACCGCTTTCGGGATGTCCGGCTCGTCAACTTGCACCACCTGGAAACGGCGGGTCAGTGCGGGGTCTTTTTCGATATATTTCTTGTATTCGGCCCATGTGGTCGCACCGATGGTACGCAGCGTGCCGCGTGCCAGTGCCGGTTTCAGCAGGTTGGCCGCATCGCCGGTTCCCGCAGCACCCCCTGCCCCCACAAGCGTATGGGTTTCATCGACAAACATAACGATGGGCGTCGGACTGGCCTGCACCTCGTCAATCACCTGACGCAAGCGATTTTCAAACTCGCCCTTCATGGAGGCGCCCGCCTGCAACAGGCCCACATCCAGCACCAGAAGGCGCACATCCTTGAGCGCAGGCGGCACATCACCACGCGCGATGCGCAGCGCAAATCCCTCGACCACGGCGGTCTTACCCACGCCCGCCTCGCCGGTCAGGATCGGGTTGTTCTGCCGACGGCGCATCAGCACATCGACGATCTGGCGAATTTCCTCGTCCCGGCCCACGATAGGGTCGATCTCGCCATTGCGGGCCTGTTCGGTCAGATCGGTGCAGAACTGCTCCAGCGCCTCGCCCTTGCCCATGGCACCGGGGGCCATGGAACCGCTGGCCTCACCGGGTTCCGCTCCGCCGCCAACATGAGAGCCATCCTGCGCGCCGAGTGTGTCCTCTGGCGAGCCGTCGGTGGCCTCATTGAAGTTGTCCGCCAGATCGTCCGCCCCGATCTTGCCCATCTCGGGCGACATGGTTTGGAGGATGTTGCGCAAAGCCGGCGTTTTGAGCATGCCCAGGATCAGGTAGCCGGTCCGCACCTTGCTGTCGGAATACAAGAGCGACCCCCAGACCCAGCCGCGTTCCATCGAGTCCATCAGATGGTCGGACAGATCCGAGATGGTCGACGCCCCGCGCGGCAGCATGTCCAGCGAACGGGTCAGCTCGGTGGCGATTTTTCCGGGGTCCAGATCGTAATGCTGGATGATACGGTGGATGTCGCTGTCCTGACCGTTCAGAATCTGGTGCAGCCAATGCTGGATTTCCACATAAGGATTGCCCCGCATCTTACAGAAGACGGTCGCCCCCTCGATGGCCTGATAACCCAGTTTGTTCAGCTTGCCGAACAGCGCCACGCGGCTGATCTCAGTCATGTTGATATCCTTTCGTCCCTATCGGCCGCTTTCGCGATCCTTATCTCAAATCCTGTCTCAGGCCGCGGAGTAGGCCGGGTAGAGGATCAAATCCTCTGCATCCGGCCTGTCCGCGTCCCCATCATCCCGTGTACGGACCCAGCTTGTGTGCCCCAGCCGTGTCGTGCCGCCTAGCGAGGCACGCGGCACCTCGTCACCCGCCAGCACCAGATTGACTTCCCAATCCAGCGCGTCGCCCACATAGGTCCGCACTATGCTCTCCAGCCGCTCCTGCGATGCGCCGCCCGGCAGCAGACGCTCGTAGTCCTCCAGCGAGAGCGGCCCGATGCGGATGCGAAACTTGGCCGAACGCGACCAGACGCGGTTGCCGATGCTGGTATCCTGTCCCAACCCCACCATACTGCCCAATTGCCACGTGTCATCCGGTTCCAGTTCCAGCCAAGACCCGACAAAGTCCTGCAGCGAGACCGGCACGCGAAAGAATTGCGACAGCATCGCCACCAGACCCTCGGCGGTCTTGGGGCCGGAGGAGAGATGCCCGGCAAAGAAACGCCGGGCCATGTCTGGCATTTCATCGCGTTGGGCATGGCCCTTGCCCTTGAACCCGGCCAAAGCGCCCACACGCTGTTCGAACGGATCGTCGCCCCGATCAAAGCTCGGCGCGGGCCGCGCCGCCGACCAAGCGCGATACATCAATCCCATCAGCCGGTGGGTGAGCATGTCGGCAAAGGCTACAAATGTGGGATCGCGGTGATTGCGCACCCGGTCGCGGGCAAACTCGCTCAGATGCAGCGGCAGCGGGCCTTGCGGGCCAAAAAAGCCGAACCAGTGATTGCTGAGACGCGCGGGGCTCTTGCCCGCGCCCGGCGTGAACCCGGTGATGGTCGAGGGAGGAAAGGCAAGGCTGACATCTTGGGTCAGGCGCACTTTGTCTTCGCGCGGGCGGCGGGATTCGCCCAGGCGCGGCGCATCCTGATAATGCGCCTCCAATATGCGAAGTGCCTGAAAAACATGGTGCTTTTCAGGATTTTTCGCAAGCTCTGCCAGCAGGCTCAGATGATCCGGCCGAGGCCGGTCGCCGGTCTCCATCTGGCAATTTCTCCTCGTCTGTCGGTTGTCAGCACCGTTTCGGTGAAGCTGTTTATCGTTGTGTATTTGCGGAAGAACCGCTCAAGCACTGCACCCAGAACATAGACGCTGGTGCCTTCATAGAAGCTTTCGTCAAAGGCAATCGTGATCTCCAACCCGCGCACGGCAGTGGAAAGCACTTCGTCGCTCATCCGCCGCACGATGGGGCGGCTGGAGACAGCGGTGATGCCTTCAAGCTGTTTCTCGATCACCCGGTCACCCAGCGGCGCATAAATGCCCAGCAACTCGCGCAACGCGGCAGACCCGCCACTCTGCCCTGCCCCGTCAATCGACAGGTAGTTCAGGCTGAGATGACTGATCAGTTTCCACGCGGCGTCCCCCTGCGCCAGCTTGGCATGCGGGCGTGTGGGCGTGACCGGGGTGCGGATTGATTTCACCGGTCCGCTATCGGCGAGAAAAAACACATCCTCACCACCGGTCGACAGCAGCATCGGCAGGTCGCGGTTGGAACAGAGCGCCTCGACCGCCAACTGGTTGAGCGATGACGGATACGGGGCCTGCGCCCGGTCCACCAGCGTCAGGAAAAGCTCCGAGCCCAGATACGAGGTCCGAACGCCGCGCAGACGCTCCTTCTCGTTCCGCTGCCGCATCCGGCGTCCGATCGTATAGTAGGCCTGATGGTGATCCCCGGCTGAGGTCAGATCAGTGTCGGAATAGAAGGGACGGAAATGGATGTCGCCCTCTTCATCGCTGCGGATACCCCGCACCCGTTCGATCGAGAATATCTCATAGTCCAGGCCCGCGGTGCGGCTGGGCACAATATGGTGTTCGGTGTCCTTGGCCGTGACATGCACCCGGTCGCAGCGCCGGTGGAACAGATTGATCGCGGGCACCGCATTCAGCGCAAAGGCGGCGGGCGTGATTGCGGGCGCCACATCCCGCGCGCCTTCACGCAGCAGAACATAGACGTCCACCTCATCGCCGTCGGCGCGTTGCAGAGCGGGGTTAAGGCCCGAGAGTTCCACAAAGAGGAACCGCTGCGGCATCGCGAAGTATTCCTGCAGCAACCGGTAGCCGTCGAAACTTTGCGGTGGGGTGGGCAGCAGCGCTTCGTCACGGCTGAAGCCCTTGGCCGTTGCGCCGCCATCCGGCAGGAACTCTGTCCAGTCGGCACGCCGATTGGTAGAGCGCGCGGTCAGGCCCTGGCATTGCGTGCAGAGCAACTCATGCAATTCCCAGGCCTTGCCGCTTTGCGTGTCCAAATGCAGAACGAGACTGTCGAGCGGAAGTTCCGCCAGCGGCCCGCCATCGCTGCGCTTCAGGCGCAACCGGATACCGGCGCGGGCATCGACGCCGCGAGCCAGACCGGCGGCGACCAATTCGCCTCGCCCGTCGATATATTCCGCCTCGCTGATCTCGATCGGCCACATTGTCACGTCGGCGGCGGTGCGGAATTCACAGGGTGTCTGCTCGCCCTCCATCAGCCGGCTTTGCAGTGATGAGCCACGCGGGATCGTGTAGCCTTCGGCCAGCGCAGAATTGGTTGGGTCCGGCTCGAACGTTGCAATCAACATCGAGGGCGTAGGCGCCAGATAGTGCGGATAGACGATCTCCAGCAGGTTCGAGGTGAAGGCCGGGAACTGCATGTCCAGTTCCAACTGCACCCGAGCGGCCAGAAAGGCGCTGCCCTCAAGCAGGCGTTCGACGTAAGGATCGAGCACCTCGATCCCTTCCATCCCCAGCCGCGAGGCTATTTTTGGATAGGCCTGGGCAAATTCCGCGCCCATCTCGCGCAGAAAAGCCAGTTCGGTTTCGTAATGTTTGAGAAGCCGTGTATCCATCGCGTCAGCTCCGCTCGATGGCGACTTCGCCGGTGGTTACATCGACCCGGCTGCGCAGATAAAGCTCCAGCGGCATGGGCTGCGCCCACATCACCGCTCGGATGTCAAACTCCACATGCATCTCGCCGGAACGTTCCTCGGACCGCAGCTCGACCATGACCGAACCATCCACGATACGCGGCTCGAACACCGCGACCGCCTCGGCGATCGACCGCTGGATCAGCCGCGCGCGTTCCATCGTCGAAAACGCGCCCGAGGTTTCGCGGATACCGAAATTCACCACCGATTTGGAGGCATGCGGATAGGTCTCGGAATCGATCAGGTCGGAATGATCGGTGGTGTTCAGCAGCATGGAAAGATCGCGCTGGATGATCTCGCGCAGGCGGCCCACATCGATCACCCGCGCGTCGCGTCCTTCCTTCTGTGTTTCTGGCGCATCATCGGTCAGCCGGTCGAGCAGCGACGGCTGAAGCCGCTCCGCCAGTGTCCGTTCAGCCATCTGATACCTGTTCTTCGCTCGGGCTGACGTCGAGCACAAGCTCGCGGATATCCAGCAGAGCCACATCCGATTGGTCGGTCGCCAGCAGGCGTTGACCCAGCCCAACAAATGTCTCGGCCCCGCCATCGACCCATTCGGTGGCGCGGGCCAGTTTTGCGGCATCATCGCCCTTTGCGATCGTTTCGGGATAACGGGTGGGGATCAGCGCCGCGACCTCGCCACCACTCGCCACCGTCAGGGTCCCGGCGGTCCAGACCGCGTCGCGCAGATCACTGGGCGGCTCGCAATTCAGGCTGACGATCTGAGAGAAGGGCAACCAGAAATAGCGCCCGTTTACAATGACTTCCAGAACCGGTCCCAGCCGCATATCGGCATCGGCGATCCATTCGAACGCCTCGCCATTCACCGTGCCCGAGGTTGCAGGTGCGGCCTCAAATGCCTTGGCACGCAGTTCCGCCGCCTCGGCCGCATGGCCCCCGGCAAAAAGCTTCTGCGCCTCGATCAGATGGGCCAGCCATTCTTGGGGCTCGCCAAAGATCAGGGGCGTCTTCTCCCCGGCAAAGACCTTTTCGCGATAGACCTCACAGATGATCGCCTCGCGATAGGTCTTGGCCATCATCGTGGCCAACTCATCCATTTCCGCACTGAGTTTCAATTGCGTGATGGCACGCTTCCAGTCGCCCAACACACAGAGGAGCTGAAACAGGAAAATCCGCAGAGCGGGGTCTGCGGGGTTTGCCCGAATCTTGTCTTGCAGGCTGGTCAGAGCGGCGGTCAGGTCGCCTGATTTAAGATGTTCTTCCGGCGTCATATAATCCTCGTCCGCTCAAGCCCGAATACAGAATCGAAAAAGGCCCGGGCAGTTCGCACTGCCAGGGCCGATAGCTGTTCAGGATTAGCTGACGTCGCCGGTTTCCAGGTTCCACAGGAACGAGTTGCAGTCGCTGAGCGCACCGGTTTCGAAATCTGCGATCTTGTATTTGATCTCGATGCCGCGATAGGCAATCGTCCAGCTTTCTTCCGGGATCTGCTCTTCACCGCCCGACACCGAGTAGCTGTCGATGATCGCGTGGCGCAGGGTCCAGATCAGATAAGGCTCCATGCCTTTCTTCTCGCTGTCGCCTGCCCGGCACATGTGGATGATCAGTTCCTTCGATGCCTTGCCCGATGCCACATAGGTCATCAGTTTGGCCGAGGCTTTGCTGAGTTCCGTGGTGACCGAGATCTTGCCGAAATTGGTGTTAGCGTAACCGCGCTGGGTGGTACCCAGGTCGGTCATGTCCAGCGTACGTTCGACATTCCATTCGATCGATTTGACCGCAATCCAGTCCTTGTGCTGCTTCTCACGTGCTTCGCCAGGGATCTGGTCAATTTTGATATATACGTTTTCCATTCTCGTCTCCTTCGAGGTGCAGAAGTATCATTGCCGCGTTGTTCGTTTCGATGACACAGACATAACTCACAAAGAATCACCAATCTGCGAACTTTTTCACTAAGCGCCTTTTTCTGATGGCAGCTTTGAAACAAGTCGCAGTGAGACCGAAAGCCCTTCAAGCTGGTAATGCGGGCGCAGGAAGAATTTCGAGGTGTAGTAGCCCGGATTCCCTTCCACGTCCTCAACCACAACCTCGGCCGAGGCGAGCGGTTTACGCGCCTTCTCGGATTCGGCTGAAATATCCGCGTTGAAGTCGACATACTGGTTGATCCAGTCCTGCAGCCAGGACTGCATGTCGTCGCGGCTTTTGAACGAGCCAACTTTGTCGCGCACCATGCATTTGAGGTAATGCGCAAAGCGGCAGGTCGCGAACAGATACGGCAGACGTGCAGCCAGATTGGCGTTTGCAGTGGCGTCTGGATCGTCATATTCCGCCGGTTTGTGCAGCGACTGAGCGCCGACAAAGGCTGCCGTGTCGGTGTTCTTGCGGTGGATCAGGGGCATCATGCCATTCTTGGCCAATTCCGCCTCACGCCGGTCCGAGATCGCAATCTCGGTGGGGCATTTCATGTCCACGCCACCATCATCGGTCGGGAAGGTATGCGCCGGCAGGTTTTCCAACGCACCGCCCGATTCCACGCCACGGATACGCGAGCACCAGCCGTATTCCTTAAAGGAGCGGTTGATGTTGACCGCCATGCCATAGGCCGCGTTGACCCAGCCGTATTTGCTGCTGTCCGACCCGTCGGTGTCTTCCTCGAAGGCAAACTCCTCGACCGGTTCGGTCTTGGCGCCATAAGGCAGACGGCCCAAAAAGCGGGGCATCGCAAGACCGACATATTTGCTGTCTTCGCTGTCGCGCAGACTGCGCCAGGCAGCATATTCCGGGGTCTGGAAAATCTTGGTTAGGTCACGCGGGTTTGCCAGCTCCGACCAGCTGTCCATCTGGAACAGGGTCGGCTTGGCACCGGTAATAAGCGGCGCGTGGGCGGCAGCGGCGATCTTGGACATCTCGCCCAGCAGTTCGATATCCTGCGGAGAGTGGTCGAAATGGTAATCCGCCACCAGCGTCCCATAGGGCTCGCCGCCCATCTGGCCGAACTCTTCCTCGTAGAGCTTTTTGAAGATCGGCGACTGATCCCAGGCGGTGCCTTTGAACTTGCGCAGGGTCTTGTGCATGTCCTTCTTGGAACAGTTCAGGACACGGATCTTGAGCATCTCATCGGTTTCGGTGTTGTTCACCAGATAGTGCAGACCCCGCCACGCGCTTTCCATCTGCTGGAATTCCTCGTGGTGCAGGATCAGGTTGACCTGCTCGGTCAGCTTCTGATCGATCTCGGCGATGATGCTTTCGATCGAGCGCAGCGCATCATCCGAGATCAGCGCCGTGTTCGCCAGCGCCTGCTCGGCCAATGTCTTGACAGCGCTTTCGACCGCGGTCTTGGCCTGATCGGATTTCGGACGGAACTCTTTGGTCAGCAGTGCTTCGAATTCGGATGAACCAAACGCTGTTGCGCCTTCGGCGGCTTGGACCTGGGCTTCTTCTTCGGCCATTTCTTACTCCTCCTCGGCGGCGTCATCGCCCGGCTTGGGCTGGGCTGCCAGTGTCTTGAGCAGGCTCGGGTCCTGCATGATCTTCGAAATCAGGTCTTCCGCGCCGGTCTTACCGTCCATGTAAGTCATCAGATTGGAAAGCTGGGTGCGGGCATCCAGCAACTCCTTCAGCGGCTCAACCTTGGCGGCAATCGCCGCCGGGCTGAAATCGTCCATCGATTCAAAGGTGATATCGACGGCCATGTTGCCCTCGCCGGTAAGCGTGTTGGGCACGGTAAAGGCGGCGCGTGGCGCCAGCGCCTTCATCCGGTCGTCGAAGTTGTCGACGTCAATTTCCAGGAACTTGCGGTCCGCCACGGCGGGCTGTTCCACCTCGGACTTGCCTGCAAGATCGCTCATCACACCCATGACGAAGGGCAGTTGAACCTTCTTCTCGGCCCCGTAAAGTTCCACATCATATTCGATCTGAACCCTCGGCGCCCGGTTACGGGCTATGAATTTCTGTGAACTACCGGCCATGTCTGAGCCTCCTCAATTCTTCATCCGTTCTGTTCCACTGTCCGGCGCGGGCGGCCGCCCTACCGGTCAATAATCGTAGTCGTCGCTGCCTTTGATGCCGCCGATCCGGCGCACTTCGGACAGGCCTTCCTTGGCCATGTCCTCGATGATGGTCAGGAAATCGGCGCTGACCAGCCGCTTGGCGCGATCCAGCAGGATCGGAACCGGGCTGGAGGGTTCGGTACGTGCATAATAGTCCATGATACGGTCCAGCATCATGGTGACATCCGCAGGCGAGTTGATCGCGCCGCCACCTCCGCCACCAGACGGAGCTGGCGCAGCGCCTCCACCAGAGGGGCCATCGGCTGCCTCGCCAGGATCATCGGCAGGCACCTCGGCACCCGAATGCTTGGCCAGCGCACGCTGCAACGCCTTCAGCGTGTCCTTCAGCGGATCGAGCGTCGGCCCCTCGCCGGGCGTGTTCTCGACAAAGACCCCATCGATAGCGTCCACATCCTCAAGCGCGGAATTCACTGCCGCAAGATTGGCCTCGAGCACGTCGTCATCGGTGTCCTGAAACGCCGCCGAAACCCCCGCCGCATCCGGCACATCATCCAGATCGGCGGGCATGTTGGCGACACCTTCGGCCACCTCGATATGGCGGAGAGTCATGCGCCCGAACATGCGGCTTTCAGTCAGGGCGGTACGGCGCAGTGCTCGCAACACGCGATCGGATCCGGCCAGCCCCGCCACGGCATTGATCCGCATGGTGGCATCGCCATCATCCTCATCAAGCTCGGGGTGGCAGCTATCCCAATAGTCTTCGAGCAGGGCGCGCACGTATTTTGTAACATCAGCGAAGTCGGTCAAACCTTTGGTATTCAGTGCCGCCTCTGCCAAGAACACACCGGCACGAATGTCGTGGCTCTGCTCCATGACAGCCAGGGCCTTGTCGCGCACTTCACCCCAGTCCTGCTCCTCGGCCGCCTTGACCTCATCGCCCATCTGCTGTTCTTCGCCGGGCTGCGCGGCCAATTCCAGGTCTGTGAAGGCCGGGTCATATTCTAGGTTTTCGCCGCTTGGCGGATTTGCATCCCGTGGTTCGAGATAGGCAGCAAGATCCATTTTAGCTCCGCTGGATTCTTTGTTCTTCGCGCCACCAGTTGCCCCTTCGGGTTGTACCCAAATTGGCCCTATGACCTCCTGTCTTGACGAACAGTCAGCCTTATAGTCTGGTCAAAGTCAAACTGATTATTTCGGCGGGACCCGCTGCCATGGCGACACAGGCGATCGACGGCGCGACACTGCGCCAGATGGTGAATCTTGCGAAAAAGCAGAGCGTCAGCTTTGCGTTCTGTCCCGGCAGCAAGAATGATGACGTCCTGCTGCTGGACAAGCAGCAACCGCCTGCGGCCCTGGCCAAGGCCGCCAAGAAGATCGGCTCAACCCCCAAAACCGCCTTTGGCCGTATGACTGCGGACGCCAAAACGATCCAACTGGATTGCGAAAGCGCGCTGCCCAACCTCGCCAAGAGCATCCGGAAATACCTGAAGGACAACGGTGTTTCCGCCGACGTTCAACTGGCTGATGGCACCGGTGCAGAGCAGCAGGAACAGCCCGACGCGCCAGCTCCGCCGGAAGCAGACGGGGCGCGCGATCCGAAACCGGGCGTCGACAAGGCGGCCCAACGCGCACTCTCCGCCGAGTTGAAAGAAACGCTGATGGCGGCCGCGCGCGTCGGGCCCGACGCACAGCGCCTCGGGGCGGATGTGGCCAAACAGATCGCAGCCCAGATCAAGAACAATGAGATGGAGGCAGCCGCAGCAGCGCTCGCCGAGCTTGCCAACCGCATCCGTGGCATGCAGGCCACACAACCCGAACAATCCGCGCCGGATCAGGACGCACCCGATCTGACCACTGCGCGCCGGGACTGGGCGAAGGCGCGAAAATCGGCGGCTGGAGACGTCCGTGCATTGGTCGCAGGCGTTGCCAAGGCGACCAGTGACACCGCAGGCCTGGATCACGCCCAGCGTGAAATCGCAAAACTGGTTCAGCCAATCCAGCAACTCGATACAAGGTTGGACACATTGCTGGCCCAGCTCGAAAAAGCCGGCTCTGCCGCCGAGCGGCAGAAACTGACAAAGGCGGTACAGCGCCAGATCGGCAGCCATGTCGGACTGATGAATACCAGTTTCTTCAAAGCGGTGGATCAGAGCGGGTTTGCCGACACAAATATCCGGGCAACGGTTCTGGGATCGCTGCGCAAGGTGAACAAGGCAATCGGGGCCTAAACCCCCGGACCGCCAGAGGGAGGGTGACATGACCAAGAACTGGCTACAATCCGCGCTGTGCGCTGCGGCGGTGCTCTGTGCCGGGATGGCGCAGGCGGATGACGGCAAGCTGACGGTGCAGCTCAACAAATTCGAACCGACCGAAGGCGGCGGTTGCCGCGCGTTCTTTCTGTTTCAAAACCAGACCGACAACAGTTTCGAAGGGTTCGAGATGTCATTGGCCATCCTGGATGGCAATGGAGTGATCGACCGGCTGCTGAGCATAGACGCCGCGCCGCTTCCGGTTAGCCGGACGGTGTTGAAGCTGTTCGAAATCCCGCAAGTCAGCTGCGACAACATCTCGGAGATTCTGCTGCATGACCTGCCGGTCTGCAAACCGCAGAATGCCGAGCCGATCGACTGTTTCCCGATCCTCGCGCTGGAAAGCAAGACCAGCGCCACGCTGGCGCAGTAACCCATGCCCGGGCTGGACAATCTCGGCACCGGCGGGCCGATTATCGCGCTGCTGGCGGTGATGTCGCTGTTTTCGCTGGCGCTGATCGCGGTCAAGACACTGCGCCTGTTGCCCGTCACATCAGGCAGAGCGCTACGTGACAAGGCGTTGGCCTACTGGGCCAAAGGCGACAAGACGCAGGCGCAAACCGAGGTGGCTGCGGGCCGCGCGCCCGCTGACAGGGTCTGCGCCTATGCGATGCAATCCCTGATCGACGGCTTCAAGGGCCCTGCTCTGATGGCCGAACTTACGCGGCGCGGCAATGAGGAGTTCGCCGCGATGAACGCCATGATCCGCGTTCTGGAACTGATCGCGATGATTGCGCCACTTCTGGGGCTGTTGGGCACAGTGACCGGCATGATCCAATCCTTTCAGGAGTTGGAACTGGCAGAGGGATCGGCCAATGCCTCGGTTCTCGCAGGTGGTATCTGGCAGGCGCTGCTGACCACCGCGGCCGGGCTGCTTGTCGCCATACCGGCAGCCGTCGGCGCCTCGCTTCTGTCCGGCAGGGCTGAACGCGGCGCGCAGGCCATCGAGAACGCGGTGGGCCGGCTGATGGTCATCGAGGAACGGGCCGCCTGAAGGGAAACGCCATGTCCGGTGATCTCAGCCTGCGCAGACCAAAGCCGCCCAAGGCGTTGATCTCGCTGGTGCCGATGATCGACGTGATGCTGATCCTGCTTGTGTTCTTCATGGTCACCTCGACCTATCTAAACCTCGACATGATCCCGGCGCTGGCGCAGCGTGACACGCCTGCCGCCGCGCAACCCGTCGCAGATGCGCGCGCCGATGTGCTGCTGATCCGCCTCGGCGCGGATGGCCAGCCGGTTCTGCGCGGTCAGGCGCTGGAACCGGCAACGCTGACAGAACTCTTGCGCGCGCGATTGGCGGACGCCCCTACCCTTCAGGTCATCATCCTGCCCACCGGCGCAGCGCGGATGCAGGAACTCGTCTCGCTGATGGATCTGGTCACGCAGTCAGGGGTGACCGAAATGCGCGTTGTCCGGCTGGAGGCGACAGAATGAGGATCACGCGCCCAACCCCACGCAACCAGCCCGAAACCATCATTGCGCTGATCGACGTGGTGTTCTTCCTGCTGGTCTTTTTCATGCTGATCGGTCGCATGGACGCCACCGCGCCGTTTGACGTGACGCCTCCCACCGGCACCACCGGCAGCGACATGCCCGCAGGCGGTGTGACCCTTTCGGTCAGCGCCGGGGGCGCTCTGGCCCTGGACGGGGTCGAGATCGACTTGGCGGGCGCGGAAGAGGCCATTGCCTTGCAATTGGCGGATCAACCCGAAACCCTGATCCGCATCAACGCCCATCGCGACGCCGAGTTGCGCCGGGTGCTGCCGCTGGTCGCCCGGTTCGAGGCGATGGGCGCGCGTGAAGTGGTGTTGGTCGTCACCCCGCCCAAACCCGGCCCATGACACGCAATCCGTTCATATGGCTGGCCGGGATCGCCATCTCGCTTGCCGCCCATCTGGGGCTGGGCGCGATCCTGCTTTGGTCGCTGGAACCTGAAACCATGCCGGATCAGCCCGTGCCGGAAAGCCGGATGCAGCTATCGGCCTACCGGGTCGAACGCAGCGAGGCCGTGCCATCCACACCTGACAGCGAAGCGGCGCCTGCCGAGGATGCCAGCGGCGCAAGGCTGGGCCAGGGCGCAATTCCCCGATCCCGCGCCGAACCCGTGGCCCCGACGGCTGAGCGCGCACCGCTCGCTGAAGCAAACACCCTCGCGCTCTCTGCGGTCGAGGCCAGCGGCAACACGCTTTCAGCGAAAAACGCGGAAACAGCGCCACTCTCCGCCGCACCCGCCCCAAGCACCGCCCTAAGCACATCCACACCGCAACCCGAACGCCTCGCAAGCACCACGGCGCAGAGTGAGGCTCTCACGGTCGCCGCCCTGCCTGCTTCTCTCGCTGTCGCCAGCAGCCCGGCGGAACCCGAACCGCTCACGTTGGCCGCACCTGCCGCCATTGCACTCCCCGACACCCCGGCGGCAAGCCAGCCGTTGACGCAGGCCACGCCGATGCCGGTTGCGCTGAGCCAGTCCGAACCGGATGTCACCCGTACCAAGGCAGCGCTGGCCTTCAGCGGGTCGGGGGACGGCCCGGTCGATCCGGTGTCGCTCGCCGCATTCCAAAGCTTCATGGCCCCAGGCGATGCGGGCGAGGCGGCGGCGGAGCTGCGCGACGGCATCGCGGGCATTCTGGCGGGTATCCCCTGCGCCCGGATGCAGGTGCAGTTCGAACCGGCAACCAACACGCTGCAACTGGTGGGCCATGTGCCGGAAGAGAGTATGCGCGCGCCGGTCCTCGCCGCGCTTCAGGCGCAGATGGGCGCCGATATCGCAGTAGGTGACAGCCTGCTGATCCTGCCCTCCCCTCAATGCGGGGCACTGAGCGGGATCGCCAATGTGGGCCTGCCGCAATCCACCGACCAGATCACCAATCCGCTTCTGGTAGGCGAGGATACCCACGCGCGAGAGTTCCGTTATACCGAGGGCCAGCAACTGATCCTCGACCTGACCGCGCCGGATTACGATGCCTATGTCTATGTGGACTATTTCGACGCCAAGGGTCAGGTCATCCACCTCAGCCCCAATGACAGCGTGCCGCTGACGCTGGCCGAGGCGAAATCCGCCCTGCGTGTGGGCGCCGAACGCCCCGGCGCGCCCGGGCTCTACATCACCATCGGCCCGCCCTACGGCCAGGAAATCGCCGTGGCCTTCGCCGCCTCAGAACCCCTCTATGACGAGGTGCGCCCGCTGGCGGAACCGGCAGAGCCCTATCTGGACTGGATGAAGACGCGTGTGGCCGAAGCCCGCGCGGCCAACCCGGATTTCAGGGGCGAATGGGTCTATTTCTTTGTCACCACCGCGGCGCAATAGGCCCCCTTGCCACTGCTGGGGTCGATGCTACGGTCACAATACCCAACCACCTGGAGATTGCCGTGATCCGCTTCGCTTCCGTGGCCGTTCTGATGACCGCACTTGCCGCATGCTCGGCACCGCCCCCCGAGAACGCAGGCGGTGCAACCGCCCCAACCGCGAGCGCCACACAAGACGGCGCGTTCGAAGTGTCCGACGGCTCCACCCGGTGCAGCGGACGCTACGATCCGGCCGACAATGCCCCGACCCTGCAGGTTCCGCTGCGATGTGAGGATGGCAGAACCGGAACCGCCTCGATCACACGCCAGGGGGACCCAACATCGGGCGCAGGCAAGGTGTCGCTGAGCGATGGTACCCAATGGGAGTTCCTGTTTGGTCGCGCAACAGAGCTGATCTGACGCACGGGCCGAACAGCCCAAGATTGCTCTGAGCGCGGCAATGCCCAGGCGCGGAAGTTTACTCTCCGCGCTCCATCCCCGGTACAAAGACCGGCAGGCGCGGCAGGACATCGCCCATCAGTGCCAATATCCGCGCATCTGCGTCAGCGGCGGTTTCTCCGGGTTCGATCGGAGAGATGAACCGAACCAGCGCCCCATCCGTTCGGTTGTAACGGAAACTGTCCCACATCACCCAGAGCTTGGCGATGAAATCGTTGGTGAAACGCTGACCGCGCTGCTCGAACCAATAATACACGACCTGCTGCTGACGTCCGTTCTGGATGATCGCCCGATTAAGCTCGAAGGACCCGAAGCCAGCCTCGGGGAAATGCACCATATGCGGATCTAGCGAGAATATCTCCCAGCCGCCTGCGGGCAGGCAAATCTCGGGTGAATGGATACCCGAGCCTTCGGTCTGGCTTTCGTAATAGGCCGAGAAGAAGCTGACCGGCGCGTCATATTCCTGATGAGAGTAAGTGGCGCTGACATAGTCATCCGCGCCCAAGACCGCCTCGATCTTGGGGCTGAAGGTGTTACGGGCACCGGACCACTCGCCCAGCTGGCGCGGAAACACATCATATGAGTTGCGTTCAAGCGGTGGTGCTTCGGGGGGCTGAACCATATAGACAGCCAGCGAGAACCCGGCTGTGATCACAACCGCCGCAATGGTTACCGCGCGGCGGGGGATCTCGACGATCCGAGTGGAAATCCGGCCAAGCCCGGCCGTATCCAGATCGATCGCCTGGCTGAGCGGCAGCGGATCAGGCGTCATGCGTTGCAGCGCCACGGCCATCAGGAACAGGATCGCGATGCATGCGATGAAGATCACCCAACCTTCGAAGAAATGCGTGAATCCCTCGACCCAGTCGATCCCATAGGAATTCACAATGACCCCCATCACCCCGATGCGGAACGAGTTCATGAAAATCGTGAGCGGCGCGGCCATCAGAAGCAGCACCGCCTTGTGCCAGAACGGCCCCCGATAGAGGATCGCGAAGAGATACGAGAAGCTGAGGATCGGGAAAAGGTAACGCAGACCCGAACATGCCTCAGCGACCTGAAGCTGCATCAAGCCCAGATCGATGATGTTGCCTTCCAGAAACACGGGCACACCGGCTTGCCGTATGAACCAGACACCCAGTTCCGATGAAACCCCCTGCATGAAGGTGTTCATCTTCCAGTACAGGAAATTAGGCAGCGACAGCATGAAGACCAGATGCAGAACCGGCAATTGATGCAATTTGCCTCGCTCCCAACCGAACACGGTCAGAACGATTCCGCCCACCCAGACGATGAAGCCATAGGAAACAATGTCGGGGACTCTGACGATATTGCCGATCAAAGACATCAAAAGCCCGAGTGTCAGCACCACCAGACCCGGCCAGCGCACCATGCGAATGCCGGGTTTCAGCCGGTCCATGTGGCGCAGTTCGCGCAGGAAAAGGTACAGCGAAATGATCGGGATCAGCGGCCCATGGCTGTATTCGGGGGTGCCCCAGGCTGCGAACAGCGATACGAAGCCGGTCCAGAAAATCGGCAAAGCTGCTAGAATCAAAAGGAAAAATAGAGCCAGACCCATCGGGTCGACCCGGCGTCCGCTGAAAATTGACCGCGGACCGGCTGGCAAACGCGAAAAGATAGCGCTCATCGCCCTGAAACTCCAACACTCGTTACAAGGTCATGAATACACTAATGACCGCTTTTGGGCCACTGATTCGGGCTTGACGACCGATTTGATCCTGTAGCGGAGCGCGGATTCGGCCACAAAATATGACCGGATCGGCACCACATCTTTGTCGGAGTTTTTAAAGCGTCGAATGGCCAGACTCCCGGATCAGGCGCACCGCCTGACCCTGGGATGGTCTGCTATTCGAACAAGCGGCGCTGGGGAACGATGATCACATCGCCCTCGATCAGAACCGGGTCCTGCGGGATGACGCCATTCTTCGTCAGGGCACGGTAGTCCAGCTTAACCACTGTGATTGCAGAAGTTTTTGGATTTACCCGCCGAAGCTGGATGCGCTTCAAAGCCGCAAAGTTGGTGAAGCCACCGCTCAGCGACAAACCTTGCAGCAATCGGCTGCCGCGGGCGATCTGGTGCACGCCGGGTGTCACAACCTCGCCGATTAGGTAGATCGAAATCAGGTCTTCCCCGCTTTCCTCAAGCACTTCTTGGGAAGCAAGCGCGCTCACGCTGACAAAAACCTTCGGCATCACACTGAAATTAGACGCAATTCCATTAGCGATGCGGGTCTGCACCTGATCGACGGTCAGCCCCCCTACGCTTAGGGTGCCGATAATGGGAAACGAGATCGTACCGCCCGGCAACACCAATGCCTCGCGGTTGAGCGTCGGGTCTTCTACAACGTCAATCGCCAGCACATCGCCCGCTTGAATCCGATACCCCTGGGCCATGGCTTGGGTGCCGATGACAAGGGCCGCTATCAGCGCCGAAAAGGTCAGAATGAGGAACCGCATCTTATAAGTACCCTATATTGAACCCTCTTTTGATGAACTGACTCGCCGCGTAAAAAAACCGTTTTGCCAGATTTCTTTAAAAAGTCAGGCATAGCTGTCGCCTCCAAACAACAGATTCCCCGACATTCGTCTCTATTCGGCGGCCTTGGCCTCCAGAGCTTCAATCTGCTCCCGGGCTTGCACGAACTGCGCCCGGTCGTCCTCGGGCCCCGCCAGTTCGACCGCTTGACGCAACCGTTCCAACGCGTCCGACGAACGCTCCAACGCCAAGTAGGTCATGCCCAGATGGTAGTGCACAAGCGCGTTGTCAGGCAAGCCCTGCACCGCCGGTTCGAGGTGGTCCAGCGCGTCATCATACTGACCCCTGCGATAGGCGATCCATCCGTAAGTGTCCTGAAACGGTGCAAAATCCGAGCCACGCAATCGCCGGGCGATTTCATAGGCCCGGTTCAAGTCCTCGTCCGACGTTCTGTAAGTCGAGATCAGGCTGGCAAGGTTGTTGGCGACCACCAGAGAATCGTTTTCTTGCTCATAAAGCTGTTCGTAGAGGGCAATCGCCCCTTCGAAATCACCTGCCTCTTCAAGGAAACCGGCCTGTATCCACAGCAGATCAAGCGATTCCGGCAGCGCTGTCTGAGCATCCTTCAATGCCGATTGCACCGCCTCCTCCTGGTTCTGCGCATCGAGAACCCTGATCAGACCGACCCAGCCTTCCAAAGCCTCCGGGCGCGCTTCGAGGACCCGGCGGAAATTGGCCTCGGCCGGATCCAATTGCCCCGCGCCGGCCTGTACCGATGCCAGCACCAGCACGTAGCTCAGATTATCGGGATTGTCCGAACTGATCTTCTCGGCCAGTGCCAGCGCGCCGTCCACATCACCAGACTCCAGATGAGCCTGGATCACGGCGGCCTGTGCACCAACATCACTGTCACCGGCCAATGAGGCTAAGCCCTTGAGAAAGTTGATAACTTCCTCCGTATTGCCGCGCTGCGCCAAAAGCGCCGCATGCAACCGGTTTGCCTGGGCGACGGCCTCTTCGGTGCCGATCTCGCGCAGGCGGCGTTCTACGTTTTCGGCCTGGGCCCAGTCCGACATCCTGAGATGGACAAGCCCCAGCAGCGACAACAGATCGATATCGGATCGGTCAAGCCGCAGGGCCGCGATTAGGGCCTCTTCCGCAAGCAGGTAGCGTTCATCTTCGATCAGCGCCCTGGCATAGCGCTGGGTTTCCGCCGGGGCCGAGCCCGAAGCCTGTGCCGCCAGCGACAGGAATTCGCGCGACAACTCGCGGTTCCCTGCTCGGGCATGGGCAGAGGCGATCAGCGTCAGGGCGACGATATCCTCGGGCGTTTCGTCCAGCACCGTTCGCAGGTTTCGGATCGCGCTTTGGGTGTCATCCTCTTCGATCAGCCAGACCGCCCGCATCTTCAGCGCATCGGTCTGATTTGGGTCGGCTCCCAATACGGCATCGACCAGACCCTGAGCTGCCGCCGTATCGCCATCCTGCAAAAGCATCTGCGCCAACACCATCTGGTACCGGCCACGATCGATCAGCGACAGATCTTCGGACAGCAGGGATTCGATCTCTTTGATCCCTGCCGCCCGGTCACCGCTTTCGAACTGCGCGGATGCGCGCAGGGCGCGGTAGGGTGCCGTGTCTCCCTCCTGGGCCTCGATAATCCGGTCTAGTTCCGCCATGGCCGCTTGGGGACCCTCGCGCGCCATCAACAGGCGCACCAGGGCAAGCAGGGCCTGTTCCCTGGTCTCGGGCTTATCGGCGGTGTCAGAGAGGTTGGTCAGATAGGATTGAGCCGACGCGGTGTCATCGCGGCTCAGATAGAAACGTAGCAGAACCCATTGTAATTCCTCGTCTTCGGGGAACCGCACCAGCATGTCCTGCAATTGCGCCTCAAAGGCCTCATAACGTTCCAACGCGGCCAGAACCTGAAGCCGTGTGTCATGCAAAAGCTTTGAATCGGGGTTCGTGGCCAGCGAGGCGTCAATAACATCAAGCGCATCTTCGAAGTCGAAATCGCGGATCAGGCTGTCGATAACCAGACGCTGCAGCAGCAGATTATCCGGATCGCTTTCCAGCAAGGCCCGGGTCCGCTGTGCGACGGCCTGACGTGCTCCGATTTCTTCGGCCTCGATTGCAGCCAGATAATCGAGATTGAGCGCGATGACCCCGGCCTCCGGAGCATCCGGCGCCCGTTCAAGAACCCGCGTGCCATGCCAGCGCGCCTCTTCCCAGTTCTGAAAGCTTAACGCCATCTCGGCCAGGGCAATCCTGCCCTCCACATGGCCGGGATCCTGTTCCACGAGCCGTAGATATTGCCGGTAAGACTGCTCGGTATCGCCGATCTCGCGCAGCATCGCAGCATAGGTCGCGCGGGCCTCTAGGTGCGCGCCATCTCTTTGAAACACATTACGAAATTCGATCGAGGCGCGCACAGTGTCGCCCTCTTCGATCAGTTCAAGCGCTTTCTGGTAATGTGCCTCTGCACGCTCAGCGTCATCCCGGCACGCACCCAGCGCCAGAATTATGCCCCCAAGCAAAAGTCCCTTCAGAGCGGTCGATACAGACACCCATTATCCCTTCTGTGAGGTTGTGACTTCGTCTAATATCAAACGCTGATATGATAGCAACCCGCCAGCCTACCGCGGGAATTTCCGGGTAATCAGCACTTCACAAGGCCTGACCGGCCTCTTACCCCGCGAGCGACACATTTTCGCCCAGCCAGTGTCCCGTTCAAACCTCTATAAGTCTGCCGAAACAATTATTCTGTAGCAGCATGTACGAATCGCCACGTCTGACACTCTCGCCGCCCCGCCCTGTCGCACACATATCTGGCAGTGAGCCCGGTTCTGGTCACGGTCCCTGCATTTTCTTGCGCCACAGGCAGCGGACGGGCTTAGATTCCAGCCTTTTAGCCCGTGCATCTCCAGATAATCGTCCCTATATGTACCGCAATATGGCAAACTGGAGTGACCGTGCCCCCGGCAGGTCCCCAAAAGGTGATGCAATGTCTGGCTTGGAATATTTTGCAAAGCATTTTGACTTGACTGAACGGCCGTTCACCTTGTTGCCCGATCCAGATTTCCTGTATTGGTCACCGGATCACAAACGCGCCTTCTCGGTACTTGAATACGGTATGATGACGCGCGCGCCGATCACCGTGGTGACAGGAGAAGTGGGCGCGGGCAAGACGACGCTGCTTCAAAAACTGCTGCAAACGCTGGATGACGACGTCACCATCGGGCTTATCTCAAACGCCCAGGGCGGGCGCGGAGAGTTGCTGCAATGGGTGCTGAACGCGCTCGACGTGCCCTGCGACCTGAACGCGACCTATGTTTCGATGTTCCAGAAACTGCAGGATTTCGTGGTCGGCCAATATGCCGAGGATCGTCGCGTGGTCCTGGCCATCGACGAGGCGCAGAACCTGTCGGCAGAGGGGCTCGAAGAGCTGCGCATGCTGACCAATATCAATTCGAACAAGGACGAATTGCTGCAGTTGATCCTGATCGGGCAGCCGGAACTGCGCGACATGATCACGCGCCCCGAATTGCGCCAGTTTGCTCAGCGCGTCAGCGCAAGCTTTCACATCCCTGCGCTCAGCGCCGACGCGACCGCCGCCTATATCCGTCACCGTCTGACACATGCGGGCGGCACTGGTGACGAATTCACGGCTCAGGCGATCGCTCTGATCCATGAACAAAGCGAAGGCGTGCCACGCCTGATCAACAAGTTGGCGGATATTGCCATGGTTTATGCCGTCGCCGCCGAGACGAAACTGATTGATCTGGAAATAATGCAACAGGTGCTTGAAGACATCGTGTTCTACAAGACCGTGGAGCCCGCCAACGAGGCTGCGGAATGAGTCCTACCATCCGCTTCTACCGGCATCTTCTGATCCGGCGCGCGCCGGCGATGCTGTTGCTGTTCCTGCTCTCCACTGTGGCGGGGCTGATGCTTGCGACGGGTTTGCCAGCCACGTTCTCAAGCCAGGCGCGACTGCTGGTGCAGGGGCAAGCGATCTCTGAGGATCTGGCGGCATCAACCGTGCAGATTGCAGCACTGGAAGAGGTTCAGCTTCTGCGCGAACAAGTCATGACGCGCGCCAATTTGATCGAAATCGCGACCACCTACGACGTGTTCGAGGATATCCGCAAAATGACGCCCGATCAGGTCTTTGGCAGCATGCGCGCAGCCACGACGATCAAGTCGGAGGGCGGAAACAGCCGCCGTTCTGGGCCAAGCCCGGTGCTTGTGACGGTGTCCTTCGGCGCCCGAAGCGGCCAGATCGCAGCTGATGTCGTCAATGAATATGTAACCCGCATTCTGGCCGCCAATGTGCGTTTGCGGACCGGGCAAGCTGGTGAAACGCTCAGCTTCTTCGAGCGCGAGGTCGAGCGGCTGAGCGATGAACTCGGGATCCGCTCTGCCCGGATAACCGAATTCCAGCGCGCCAATGCCGACGCCATGCCCAACGATCAGGAATTCCGCCTGCAACGACAGGCGCTTTTGCAGGAACGCATCGCCGGGGCGGAACGCGAACGTCGGGCCCTGCTGGAAACCCGCCAGCGCACCATCGAGGTCTTCGCGGCCGGTGCAACACCCGTCAACACAGAGCTGCCTCCGGATCAGCTCGAACTGCAGGCGGCACAAGAGGAACTCGACACGCTGCTGCTGACGTTTTCGGAATCCGCGCCGCAGGTCCAGAACTTGCAACGCCGCATCAAACTGCTTGAACGGCGCAGCACCCAGCGGGCAGGCACGGCGCAACCCCAGGTCGACCAGTCCGAAGAGGAATCTCCGGTCGATCCGATTCTGGCCCTGCGCCTGGCCGAGATCGACACACAGGTCGAAGCCATCGATGTGACCCTGGCCGAGGCCAATGCAAAGATCGAGGAACTGTCCGACGCAATCTCGCGCGCGCCACTGAACGCGATCAAGCTGCAGCGGCTGGAACGCGACTATGACAATGTGCAGTTGCAGTTTGAAAACGCGCGTCGCTCGCTTGCGCGGGCCTCGATCGGTGAACGGCTTGAAGCAGGCGGGCGCGGTCAGCGGATCACCATTCTGGAGCCGCCCGTCGTGCCCAGCAAACCGACCAGCCCGGATCGCCGGATGCTGGCGGCGGGCGGCGCGGGAGCAGGGCTGTTCCTGGCTGCGGCGCTTTTTGTCTTGCTTGAGCTGCTGAACAGAACGGTGCGCAGACCCGCCGAGATCACCAAAGCGCTTGGCATCAGCCCCTTCGTAACCCTGCCCAATATTGAAACCGCCCGCAGCCGTCTGTTGCGCCGGACGGCACAGGTCATGGCGGTCCTGGTCCTTTTGGTTGGCGTACCTGCCGGGCTCTGGGTCGTTCATTCCAATGTCATCCCTTTGGATGAACTGTCTCAGCAATTGCTGGTTCGCCTTGGCCTGACCTGATTTTCTGGAGTCTCGATTATGGAAAAATTGCAACGGGCTCTGCAGAAAGCCAGGCAACAGCGGGTTGGGCAGCCTCCGGCGCGAGCAGCTGGCAGCGGGCGCGGCACCGTCAGCAATGAGCGGGTCGATGCGCTTTGGGCAGATCTGACGCCTTTCGAGCCCTCGTCCAAGCAGTTGCTCAGAAATCGCGTGGTCAGCTACCGGCCCGGGCGCGACGCCTCGGCTGTCGACATATTGCGCACCAAGACCCTACTGCATATGCGCAAGCAGAACTGGAAGAGACTTGCCATCACCTCGGCAACGTCGGGCTGCGGCAAGACGACGACCTTATGCAACATCGCCATCGGGATAACGCGTCAGCCCGATGTCCGCGCGATCCTGTTCGACCTTGATCTGCGCCGCCCCAGCATCGCCAAAGTGCTTGATGCAAAACCGGTGCATGAGGTAACCGACATGCTGACCGGCAAGATCGGTTTCGAAGATCAGGCGCTGCGCATCCGAAGCAATCTTGCAGTGTGCCTGGCGCTTCAACCCGCCGCCGACCCGATGCGCTATCTGATGAGCCGGCAGACCCAGGAAACGCTCAAGGATATCGAACGCCGCTACAAACCGGACTTGATGCTGTTCGACCTGCCCCCGATGAAAATCGACGCCGACACGCCTGGTTTCTTAGGCAATGTCGATTGCGCGTTGATCATGGCGCGCGCCTCCAAGACAACCGTCTCAGAACTTGACAAGTGCGAACGGGAAGTGGCCGAGCATACCAATGTGATGGGGGTTATCCTCAATCAGTACCGGCATGGTGAAGGAACCTCCGGCTATTCCGAGTATTCAGAGTGATCGAAAGCGAAGCGGACAGCGCCCGGACCGCGCAAGGGCGCAGTACATTCAATAAAATTCTCCTTCTCCTGTCAGGCAACATCATCTCGTCGCTCTTGACACTGTTGCGCAACTTGCTTGTCGCACGCCTGATTTCCAAAGAAGACTACGGTATCGCCGCGACCTTCGCGATCGTGATGACCTTGATCGAGATGATCTCGGCCTTTGGCTTGCATCAGCAGGTCATCCAGTCCAAGCGCGACGATTTGAAATGGCAGGCAGCGCTGCAGGGATTCCAGATGATGCGCGCGGTCATGTCGGCCGCCATATTGTTCTTCTGTGCGGGCATGATCGCCGATTTCATGGGTGTGCCGCAGATCACCTGGGCGTATCAATTGCTGGCAGTTGTGCCGATCCTGAACGGGTTTCTGCACCTGGATATCTACCGGTTGAACCGGCAGATGGTTTACGGGCCGATGATATTGTCGACGACGGTGCCAGCGCTGGTGTCGTTCATTGCGATCTGGCCTCTCTTCCTGTTATTCGGCGATTTCCGGGTGATGTTGTGGTCCATCCTGATCCAGACGGGTCTGATGTCGCTGCTCTCGATCCTGACAGCCGAACGCGCGTTCCGGCTCCGCCTCGACCGCAGTTCGTTCAAACAGGTCATACGGTTTGGCTGGCCCCTGCTGATCAACAACATCCTGCTCGTCATCGTGATGAATGGCGAAAAGATCGTGGTCGGTCGCGAATTGGGCATGACATCGCTGGCCATCTTCGCGATGGGCTTTACGTTGACGCTGACGCCGACATTGGTTCTGTCAAAAAGCGTGCAGTCGTTCTTTCTGCCGCAATTGTCGGCGGCGCAGGACGATGATGCACGTTTTCAGCCACTGGCGCGCGCCACGGTCGAAGCGAATTTCTTCAATGGGGCGCTGCTTGTCTTTGCGGTCGTCCTTCTGGGCGAGCCTTTCATCAATCTGGTCTTGGGACAGAAATACGCCGATCTTGTCCCGTTGATGGTCTGGATGGCGATCCTGCACGCGATCCGGGTCTTCAAGGCAGGCGGCGCGGTGGCCGCGCTGGCACGCGCCAAGACCGAAAACGCGATGGTCGCCAACAGCTTCCGCATCATCAGCCTGCCTCTGTCCTGGTGGGCTGCGGTGCAGACCGGTGACCTGCTTCTGGTGATCTGGATCGCCACGCTGGGCGAGGCGGCGGGTGTCGTGGCCTCTTTGCTGCTGATGCGGTGGCGCGCCAAGGTTGCGCTCTCCCGGCTCTGGCCGGTCTGCGTCGCGGTCGGGCTGCTCCTGGTTACGGCAGCACTTTACGCCCTTCAACCGACGTCAGACCTACTGAGCAACGTGCCCCGGTGGAGCTTGGTGGCGCTTTGCGGCGCGCTCTTGGGCCTGTGCATCTGGACCATGCGGGATGCTCGCGCCTACATTAAAGCGCCAAAAATTCAGGGCTTCGGCCCGGCTTGACCCATTCTTTTCATTGCATGCTTTTCCGATCCGAGATCAAACGCCCATGTCCGACAATCCGCTCCTGATCCATATTGGCTATCACAAGACCGCCACGACCTGGATGCAGACCAAGCTGTTCCAGCCCGAACACGGCTTTCGGATGCTGGCCGAGCATGACGAGATCTTTGCCCGCGTGGTGCAACCACATGGCTTGCTGTTCGATCCCGAACCGATGCGCGCCTTGATCGCCGAGCGCAGTGCCAACCTGCCGGATGGCCATTGCGCTGTCGTCTCCTCTGAAATCCTGTCGGCCCATCCCTTTCATGCCGGTCAGATGAGCGACGACTACGCCCGTCGGCTGAAAGCCATCGCGCCCGAGGCCAAGATACTGGTCTCTATCCGCGCGCAGCTAAAGATCCTGCCCTCCGTCTACATGCAGTACCTGCTAAGGGGCGGCACCCTGACCTACGATCAGTTCTATGCGGGCGTCGACGTCCCGGGCTTTTTCGGCTTTCAGCATGAGCATTTCGAGTATGATCGGCTGATCGGTCTCTATCAGGACTTGTTTGGCGCCGAGAACGTCCATGTCCTGACTCAAGAGAGCCTGGCCGCCGACAAAGAAGCGGCCTGTGCCGCGCTTGCCGCTTTTGCCAGCAACACCGCCTATGCCGGGTTGAGCGAGACAGCGCGCAGTGCCCGGGGCGTGAGCTATCCCGAATTTGCGGTGCCCGTCTTGCGCCGTGTGAACCATTTCCGACGAAGCCCGATGAACCCCGGGCCTGCCCTGCCCCTCGACCCCAGCGGTCATGTGCTTTATCGCGCCGCGGGCTATGTGCTGCGCCGGCCTCCCTTTCCTGCAATCTTCGGCAAGGCAAAGCCTGTCAGCAATTACGTCAAGCAGGTCTATGCCGGGCGGTTTGCCGACTCCAATGACAGGCTTGCCAAAATCGTCGCACATCCGATTGACCTGTCGGGTTACGAACGCTCTGGCAGTTGACCTTCGGGGCAGCTGGCCTCAAATCCCGCCGCCACATAGGCGGCCAGCGGTGCCACGATGACGGCGGCGGCCACATCAGGATCAGGATGTATCCCATCGGCAAGACCGCGCTCCGATCGCGGCAGGGCGGTCCATCGGCGATAGAAATCAACCAGCCCCCCGCCCCGCTCCTCTGCCCGTGCAACAGCATCGCTGTAGTACGCCGCAAGGCCGGGGCGCGACACCCCGCGCCATCCGCGCGCGGGGCTCATCGTCATCTCGACAAGTGTGGCGTCAGTCAGCGCCTCGGCCAGCGCCTGTAGGGCCGCTCGCATCAAACGGTCGGCCTCAGCCCGTGATACGCCTTCGCGCAGGTCGGCATCGTTCACGGCAAATTCCACCAAAACCAGATCGGGCGACGCATCCACGACGGCAGCGATCTGTTTAGCTGAGGCGGCCCAACGCGCCGTTGCACCGGGTTGGGCCACGCGTTGGATCTCGACCGGCCGCCCCAGACAGGTACCCAGCCGATCGGCCAACTCATCTGGCCACGGGCTGCGCGCGGTCAGAGAGGTGCCAAAGGCCACGATGCGCAGCGCGCCGTCAGGCAGCGCGCGCGGATCAATCAAGCGATCTCGCGGCGGCAGGTCGGATATCCCCGGCCCGCGCCAGAGCGGCAGCGCCCAGACCAGCGCAATGGCAAACCCAATCAGGGCCAGACCAAACCCGAAGCGGATCAGGCCAGCCCCTCCTCGGCCAGCCTCGATTCGGTCGCATCGGCCTCTGCGAAACGGCCATATTCGCCAACATCGATGTTCTCTTGAAGGATTCTCGCGGGGTTACCAGCCACAACAGAACGCGGTGGCACGGATTTCGTCACCACAGACCCCGCCCCAATCACGCAGTTGTCGCCGATCTCTACCCCCGGCAAAATCAGTGACCGCCCGCCGACAAAACAGTTTCGCCCGATCCGCGTATGCAGATACAGGCCGCGCGTCCGGTCGTGGCACAGGATCCGCGCTTCGAACGCGATGTAGGAATGTTCGCCCACATGAACGCCGATCGGAAAGGTCTTGTCGAGTTTCGCCGAAAGCGACAGCTGTGCCGTCGGATGGATATCCATGCCCCAAAACCGCGTCAGGACAAAGCGGCGCATCCCGACGATCACATTGCGCAGCCCTGACAGCTTGTTAAGGCCTCTCCTTTTGGCCTTTTTCAGGGGGGCCGGTGCGGGCTCGGTTGTCTCGGTCATGGGCTCCTCACCGGGCGGGGGCGCAAATTCCTGTCGGCTTGCGCCCGATTTTGCTAATATGGGTCTCAGTCTATGTGCGTATACCTCGGAATGTAACGATTGTCATGATGTCCCATCTCTCTGTCGCGTTTGTTTTTCTTGCCGTTTCCAGCCCGATCTGGACCTTCTTGTCCGGGACCGCCCGGGCCGAGATTTCGGCCATGCCCTCAGGGCCCACAATCTCCGTCGAAAACCCCAGCGCGCTCGAACGCGCCTACCTCACCCTGTCAGGTCATGCGGATGGCGGCGGCACCATTTTGTTGGCGCCCAATTTCCCGCCCGGCGGTGAAATCGCACTCAAGGTTGGTGGCCCTCACCCGGTGCATATCACCTCGACCGACCCCGCAAGACCGGCCCGGATCAGCCGCATCGCGCTTAGCGGGGTGGACAATCTGCGCATGTCGCACCTGCATATCGACAGCACCGGCGTCGCGCGGGCAAAAAACCACCGCGATATCGACATTATCAGATCGGGCCGTCTCGCCATCGTAGACAGCACATTCACGTCGAACGGCTCGACCACCTTCAATCCCAGTGACCCGAACGCCGTGCTTGGCGAGCGGCTATCGATGATCCGGCATGTCAAGGACATGACATTCGCACGCAACCGGGTCTCGGGCTACGAACAGGGGCTGACCCTGAAGGAAGCTGATGGCGTTACGATTTCAGACAATGAAATCACGGCAATGCAAGGGGATGGCATTCGCCTTGTGGGCGTGCAGGACGTCCTCATCAAGAACAATGACATGTATGATTTCTCGGCCACGCCGAACGAATTCACGCATTCCGATTTCATTCAGATGTGGTCGCATCGGGCCGAAACGATCAGCCGCAACATCACGATAACCGGCAACGTTTTCGACACTGGCAACGGGGTCGCCGTGCAACCCATATTCATGCGCAACATCGCCTATGAGCGCGGCAACAAGACCCACATTTACCAGAACATCGAAATCACCGACAACCTGATCTACACCGGTGCCGCAAACGGCATCGCGATCGGGCGCGCCAACGAAGTTCTGATCGCCAGCAACACGCTTCTGTGGAACCCGGACGCGGTGACGGTGAAAGCCAACGGAAACACCTCCTGGCCGCCACGCATCCTGATCGAGAACGGCGTGACCAATGCGCGTGTGATGGGCAACCTCGCCACGAAGATTGCGATCGGATCAGGGGTCTTTACCAGCGGCAATGTACTGATGAGCTGGGTACCCGCTGACCGGACCTATGCAGGACGGCACTTCGTCAATGTCGCACGGGGCGGGGATATCGGCCCAAAAGGCTGGCGCCTGCGTCCCGATAGCCCTTGGGTGGGTGCAGGTGCCCCGGCATCACAGCCAAATCGCGACCCGACCTGAGCCGCCTCTATTCCGCCATATGCCGGGACACGGTCTGCGTCTCCGTTTCGACCGTGTGCATCTTGTTGGAGCGTTCCGGTTCCAGCCCACGACCGAACTTCATCAAGGGTCCCTCGAACAGCACATAAGAGACATGACCGGCAAAGGTGGTCGCCGCCACGACGACGAGGCAGAAGACCCAGAAGCCCATTTCGATACCTGTCACGGACAGGCCAATCTCCAGCGCATAGATAAAGAAATAGTGGAACAGGTAGATGAAGTAGGAATAGAACCCGATTACCGCAAAGGGAAAGGTGGGGCGGCTGCGGAACTCGGGCGCCCAGGTCTGGATTGCCAGGATCACCATGCAGGTCGCCAGGGTCAGCTTCAGAAACAACATGGTCTGGCGCAGCTCGTCTCCGAATTGGCTCAGCAGAATGGCCAGCACAAGCCCGCCTGCCAGCCAAGGCAGGGGCCGTTTGCCATAATGCAGCGCGGCGGCCAGCAACCCGCCAATGGCGATGGAGTCAAGACGGGCGGGCGGGAAATAATAGACATCGACCGCATCTTGCAGGTTCAGCCAGAACCGCAAGCCAATCGACAGCAGCGTAATGGCCCACAACAGTGCGACAAAGTTGCGACGGATCAGCCACGCGGCAATGCCAAAGAGGATATAGGCAAACTCCTCCACCGATAGCGACCAGGTGATCGTGTAGGGTACGGTCTCACGTCCCTCAAGGAATATGTACCAGCCGGTCAGAAAGGTTGCGTTGATCCAGGTCCGGTCCAGCAAATTGGCATCGATTCCGGTGACCAATGCCGCAACGATGAAGACAATCAGGGCGAGCGCATAAAGCGGTACAATGCGAAAGAACCGGCGCAGAAAGAAAGTCTTAATCGCCTGATTGTCAGAGTATTTCAGCAAGAAGCTGGTGATCAGAAACCCGGAAAGCGGAAAGAAGATGTCTACGCCCAGAAACCCATAGCGCTGGAACAGACCGGCCACCGTATCCGCGGATGTATCGTAAAACCCCGCCGCGACGACGTGAAAGATGACCACCATCGTGACCGCCACGGCCCGGATGCAATCCAGCAGCTCCGAGCGCTGCGACATTTTTTGCGTGAATTTGAACATGAAACAATCTGGTTACTTACTTGGGACAGGTATGGGGTGAAATCAGGACTGTGGCCGCATCGAGGGTCGGCCGGGATAGCGTAGGTTTGTTTGATGCCGGGGCGCTGCGTCGGATGCTTGTGCACTGGTATTGGCGACCGGTCCCTTCGGGAACCTTGTATAACGCGAACGGACCGGGTCCGGCTCTGGTTCCGGCTCGGTCTCGGCTTCGTCCTCTTCGTTGATCGAAGCCGACATCAGGAACACGCCCGCCCCAAAGATGAAGTAGACCGCCGACATCATCTCGGACCAGATCGCAACCGTGGCCAGGGTGAAACCCAGCGAGGTCATGGTGGTCATCCACGCCATCTTGCAATTGGCCAGATCCGTGCCCAGCGGGTACGGGCGGCGCCCGACCAGGATCATCATCAGCACCACACCGCCGCCAACAGCGATCAGGGCCGGCAACCCGTAGATCAGCGCCATCTGCAGCCAGTAATTGTCGAGGCTGCCCGTCATCCATTCCGGCAGCGACCAGCTACCGAAACCGACGCCAAAGATCGGCGTCCGGCCAATCTGTGCCACGCCGTATTCCAGCAGCGTGCGGCGCACCCCGGCTGTGTAGCTGTTGAACGCCAGCCGTTCGAGCACCGCGAAATAGGCCGGGCGATTGGACAGCAGGTCGAGGATCACGTAACCCACGGTCCCGCCCCAGATCAGGATCCGCCAACGCGCCTGCACCGACCGGAAAATGCGATCATAAAGCAGGATGATCCCCTGCATCAGCGTGGCAAGAAACGGCCCCGACGAGACCGAACAGAACACCGCCCCGATCACCAGCCCCGACCAGACCAGGCGCACCGCCGCTGGCAGGTGATTGCGCAGGCCCACCAGCACCAGCGTGAAGGCAATAGAACAGAACAGACCGAAATGTATCGGATGCACAAAGACGACCTGCGCCCGATCAAGCCCGAAGCGCCGCTCGTAGTCCACGTCGACATGGCTGGTCATGCCCGGCAGCGCATCGATAATGGGCGGGATGATCAAGCGCCCCGAAATCGCCTCGGGGATCGCAAAAACCAGAAGGCCCAGAACGATAATGCCCAGCATACGGGTGGTCTTGATGAATTGCGCCGGTGTTCGAATATAGCAACGCGCGACCAGGTAGCCGCCCAGAATCACCACTGCCTGGCTTCCGACAAAGCTGACCAGCACGCTCGGCAGGTGAATCGCGACCGAGACCATCATCCAGAAGACCTTGAACAGCAGGCAGTAATCGAAAAACACCACCTTGCCAAAGTGACCGCCGAAAAGACGCAATGTCAGCACCGGAACGACAAACAGAAACAGTAAGCGCGAAGGAGTCAAAAGCGTTGAGCCAATCGAGAAATAGACGGGTATAATCAAAGAGATAAGCGTGAGGGGGACCAGCGGGTGCAGCCGATCTCCATCGAGGTCGGAGGCATTGGCTCGGTTATGCCGATCTTTGAGTATGTCGGTCGTCGTCATGCCCGCGCGCAACTGAACAATTAAGGGTTCGCCTTCTGCAGAACCTATATCGCACGATCGGTCAACAGAACCAGCTTACATTAGGCGATCGTGTTGAAATTTACACATCAACTTCCCTACGATCTGGAAAACCGCCAGCAATTAGGGCATTCAGATCACAACAGAGAAAGAGTGCATATGTTAAAGACTTCCGATCATCGCCCAGCCTTAGGCGTGGTGGTGGTGACGTTCAACGCCGCTGACGTAATCCTCGAAAACCTCGAAAGCCTAATGGCCGGGGCCGGAGAGGTCGCGCTCGATGTGGTGGTGGTCGATAATGGCTCTACCGATGGCACTTGCGAGACGATCCGGAACTGGGCTGCTGGCACCCAGGCTTTCACCACGCCCGACGACATGCCGTTCTCCCTGTCCCCCTGCCCCAAACCGGTGCAGATCGCGGACGAAGACAGCGCCTGCCCCGGCTGCACCGCCGCAGCGCCCGCCATCACCTTGATCGAGAGCGGCCAGAATGTGGGATTTGCAGCGGGGGTCAATCGCGGTCTGGCCCATCTGGCCGCCAAAAGCGCCAGCGACAGGTTCTGGATACTGAACCCCGACGCCGCCGCTGCCCCCGGCGCCGCGCTCGCCTTCGCCACTGCCGAGCCGGGGCCGTTCTCGCTGATGGGGGGGCGGGTGATCTATACCCACGACCCGGACACGATCCAGATCGACGGCGGCACTGTTAACCGCAAAACCGGGATCACCGGCAATGTCCATCTTGGACAGAGCCACGCAGCCACCCCCTCAGCCGACCCGGCGCAAATGGATTTCATCACCGGCGCATCGATGGTTGCAAGCCGCGCCTTTTATGAGGCCGTAGGTCCGATGCCAGAGGAGTATTTCCTCTATTACGAAGAGGTTGACTGGGCCTTCAGACGGCCAGACGATCTGCCCTTTGCCTATTGCGAGGGCGGCCTCGTCTACCACCGGGCTGGTACCGCGATCGGCTCGCCGACGTTGGAACGCATCGCCGCGCCCTTCTCGCAATATTTCAAGCATCGTGGCCGAATGCGTTTCGTGCGCCGCCATCTGCCCGGCGCATTGCTGGGGGCCTGGGCCTATTCGATTGCCAAGGCCGGGCAATACCTTCTCAAGGGGCACCGCGCCGAGGCCATCGCCCTGCTGCGCGGAGCGGCGGGCGCCGCGCCGCCCTCCAATGTCCGCGACCGGCTTGCGCCCGAGGCCCGCGCCATCGCCTTTGCCCCGTTCAAAACCTGAGAATGCCGATGACCGCTCCCAAACGCCTCGTCGCGATTGCCTCTGCCGGGGGGCATTTCAATCAACTGTTGCTGCTGCGGTCGAGCTATGCGCATCTGGATGTGACTTACCTGACCACCCTGCCCGGCCTGGCCGAGCAATTCGGCGCAACCCCCTCAGCGCTGGTTCCCGACTGCAATGCCGACACGCCCCTGCGGGCCCTGCGCGCCGCCGTGGTGATTTTCTGGCGCCTGCTGCGGCTGCGGCCACAGATCGTGATCTCTACCGGTGCCCTGCCGGGTGTCTTCGCAATCCTGGCGGGCCGGATATTGGGGGCGCATACGATCTGGGTGGATAGCGTGGCCAACGGAGAGGTTTTGTCCTCGTCGGGGCGTCTGGCGCGCAAGATCGCGCACCTGACGCTCAGCCAATGGCCCGAAGTCGCAGCGGCATCAGGCGTTCGTTACGAGGGATCCGTCCTGTGATTTTTGTGACCACCGGTACGCAGCTGCCCTTTCCCCGGCTGATCGCGGCAATGAACGACCTCGCGCCCGAACTTGATGAAAAGATCATCGCGCAGATCGGCCCCGACGACGGCACCTATTCCAATCTCGAGATTGCGGATCACCTCGCCCCTGCCGCTTTCGAAGATACGTTCCGTCAGGCCCGTATCATCGTGGCCCATGCCGGTATCGGGACGATACTGTCGGCCAAGCGTCTGGCCAAGCCGCTGGTGCTGGTCCCCCGGCGTCACGACCAGGGCGAACACCGCAATGATCACCAGATCGCCACGGCGCAAGCGGTTGCCGGTCGCACCGGCCTGCATGTGGCATGGCAGGTCAGCGATCTCAAACCTCTGCTGACGAACCCCGATCTGACCCCCGCCGACGACGCGCCGGGTCCGGCTCATGACGCCCTGACCGGGTTTCTCAAATCTTACATCGACGGCCTATAGGAGCGCCCAAACGATGAGTGATATGCCTTCTCAGCCTGCGCACAAAGCCCGCAAGTCCCGGCTGCAACGCGGCTTGCGCCTGATCGGTTCGGCGCTTGATCCCCGCGCCTATATGCATGCGATCCGGCTGATCAACTACTACAACTATTCTCACGTTCAACCCCGCCGCGAACTGCAGCCGGGCCACGGTGCCAGCATCAGCCCCAACGCCCTGTTCTCAAATCCCGAGCGGATCGAGATCGGCGCCCGTGTCTCCATTGGCGCCCGCTGCCACATCTGGGCTGGGCCATCCCGTGGGCGGATCGTCATTGGCGATCACACACTTATTGCCCCCCACGTTATGATCACGGCCGCGAACTACCGGTTCAATGACGGCGCTCCTATCGATGCGCAGGCGATGTCGGAAGCAGACGTTATTATCGGTAAGGATGTCTGGCTCGGTTATGGCGTGGTGGTGCTTCCCGGCACCACCATCGGCGATGGCGCGGTGATCGGTGCAGGGGCGGTCGTCCGCGGCACCATCGCGCCGTTTTCGGTGATCACCCAAGCCGACTCACAGCTTGCCGGGCAGCGGATCGACAGGTCCAGCCTGCCCCACCAAGGGGCCGCGGCCCGCGCGCCCGGCACCGTCGATGCCGCCGTTCTCGCACTGATCCAGAAAGAGTTCCCGGCGTTGACCGAGGCCGAAATCTCGGCCCCCATTGACACCACAAGCCTCGACAGTTTCGATCTGCTCACGTTGCGCAGCAGTCTCGAAACGCATTTTGCCACACGCATTCCCGACACCGACTGGGCCGAGGCAGGCTCTCTGAAAGAACTGGCCGGCCTGCCGGTCTTTAGCAACGCAACGCCGCCAACCCAGCCCGCCGCCTCGAACGAACCCACATCCCTCGCCCCCCCTCCGGCAAACGAAGACTCGCCCATCGCAACCTGGGTCGACGCCAATGGGCGCGCCCATCGCCGACGCCCGCTTGAGATGCCGCAGATGGCGTTGTCGGGCCTGTCGGAAAGCTGGTTGTTCAAAGAAGTCGGCGACATGCACTGGGCCATGATCTGCGCCTTCCTGCAACAGCCCTCGTCAGAAATCTCGGATGATACCGGGTCCCGGCTTTATGCAACTTTCACCCGCATTCGCATCGACCTCGAAGACACGCTGCGCGGTTTTACCGAAAACACCTCTCTGGCCATCGATTCCCAGCTTGGCCGACACGGGGCCAGCATGTTCTTCGGAACCCACAACCTCACCGGCACAAGCGCCAACGGCACCGCACGGACCATGTCCACCTTTGCCAAATACGGTGAACGCGGCAACAACACATCACTGATGAAAGGCACGCCGCCGCTGCCCCGGCCGGACGCAATCCCGCCTTACGAAAGCTTCCCCGAGTTCTCGACCGAATACCGCGCGCGGCGCAGCGCCGAACCGGGCGAGGCGCTGTTCGAATGCGACTATGAAATCCTGCCTCCGCACGACATCAACGGTGTAGGCCTGCTGTATTTTGCCGCCTACCCGACCATCGTGGACCTTTGCCTGGAAAACGCCGAGGGAAAGGGCTTCTTGATGCATCATTCCACGGTGTCCAAGGATGTGTGCTATTTCGCCAATTCCGAGCCCGACGAGACATTGGTGTTCCGCGTCCACGAACGAACAAAAGCCGATGACGGAACCATCAATCACCGTGTCACGCTCAGCCGAAAATCGGATAATGTGCGCATGGCGGAAATCTTCAGTAGCAAACGGCCCTCAACACCGCCGCTGGCCCGCTAAGCGGGCCGCTCGGTTTCACTACCGCCGCACTCGGTCCACCTTCTCGCGAAGCCAGGCGCCCAGGCTGGATTGCCGCGCCAGTTCCGCGTCGCGCTCGGCGACAAAAGCAGGGTCGAGCACCGGCGCTTCGGCCAACGGCGCTTTGCTGTCGATCTCATAGCCAAAGCGCTCAAAATCATCCGCATAAATCTCGGCAATGCGCTGAAGGTCTAGCGGGCCTGGCTCAACTTTGGTCTTGTCACCGCGCCCCTTGCGATCGTTGACCCGTTTCAGCGCGCGCGGGCCGCTGGTGCTGTTGGTGAGGCTGTCGAACCACGGCACAAGCGCATCCGTGCTATGTTCAAGGTGAAAGATTTGGGCATCTTCGGGCACCAGTTCCGACATCGGCTTTGTGTGGTTGTCGAAAATGAACGGGTCTTCCTCCATCATCTCGGGCAGCATGTCCAGCCACGCGGAAAACCCCATCCGGGCCGAAGCATGTTGCTCGATTTCGAGCTGAAAGTGATAGGCGCTGACAATGCGCGCGACCGGATGGCGGACCACTGCAAAGCTGTAGTCAAAGAAACCATCCGGAAACAGCCGTTGTAGCGTGGCCAAATCAAGATGCTGGGGCGAGGTCCGGCTCCATCGTTCGGCGCTTGGTTTCGCGTGATGCCTGGTGTCCACCAAAGCGATCGATCCGAACCGGGCCTCTAGATACTGCTCAATCGCAGAGCCCGCACATTTCGGCACATGGGCATAATAGATCAGAAGGGGACCCGCACGGACGATTGGCATCAAACTTCCTCCACTCAAACACGCGTAATTCACCCAACAAGATGATACCGCGAGTGACACAAATGAAAATACAGGGAAGTTGTCAACGCGCACGGTCCAAACGACCTCAACACTTTGCCACCTGCGACGATCAGGTCACGCGACAACCGCTCTGCCTCTCCAACCGGCAAAAAAGAGCTACTGCATAACCGTCAAAGTTCAGAGAGCCACCGGAACCAGATGATTGTCCCACTGGCATCCGGCCTGCGCTAGGGCAATTGCCTTACCCTTGCCCAATCGCCCGACACCGCCGGTTCCTGCGGTAAAGAAGAACCCCGATGGCCCCGCGCCAAGCCCGCAGACATCCTCGATCAGGTGCTCCCCGGAAAAGCTGTGATCCTCGGCGTCAAAGACATGCAGCGCACCGCCGCGCGGTGCGGTGAAGCCAACGCGCATGCCATCACGCGAAAAGGCGACGCTGCCCGCATAGCCTTGCGTCTGCGCTTGCTGCGCCTCGGGCGCTGTCAGAAACACCGGGTCCGTGCCGCGCCGATGCAGTCCCAACAAAGGCGGATGCACGGTCGCCTCGCCCTGCCATTGCATCGCAAAACCCAAGCGCCCATCCGCGCGCAGGGCAAGATGGCGGATCGAGTTCTTGTGCTGCCCCGAAGGTGGCCCCACCTGCTCCAGAATATCTCCGTCCAGCGTCATGTAGGACAGGTTCGGCTCCATGAAAGGCAGGTTCAGCTTGGCCCGTACTGTATCGGGATGGGTTTCAATACCGCCATTGGCAACCGCCAATGTCTCTCCATCGGGCATCAGCAGAATGTCATGCGGCCCGACACCGCCTGAGGGCATCTCGCCAATCCGCGCATAGCCCCGCGTGGCATCCCACAGCCCGATCACCCCTTGCCCCGCGTCATAGTCGTTTTCAGTGGTGAACAGCGTCCGGCCATCGCGCGCAAAAACACCATGACCGTAGAAGTGCCGCCCCTCGGGCGCGTCGAGCTTGGCGATGCGCTGACCCGTCATGCAGTCGATCACCAACGCAAACCGCCCTGGCCTGCGGGCAAAGGCTACCGCCTCGGGCCGCAGCGGATGGGCAGCGGCGGCATGGCCGCGTGCGGGCAGCGGCAGGTCGAAAACCATCTGGCCCGAGGCGCGCAGCCCGGCCAACCGGTAGGACCCGTCGGGAAACAGGGCGGCGGCCAGATAGTCCGGCGCACCCGCCTCGGCCCAGCCTGTCGCGGGCAGCGCCCCTGTTGCCACCAGTCCCGCAAGAAAGCCGCGTCGCGTGGTCATCTCAATCGCCATCCAACGAATTGAACCCCGCCGCAACACCCAATTGCGGGCCAAGCTGGGTTGCGGTGATCGCCCGGATTTCATCGATGCTGTTCTTTAGCGCTTCCACCCGGAACCGGCCCTGCGGCGTGGCCACACCCGCGAAATCAGGATCCTCCAGCCGTTCGGCCAACGCGATGCTGCGATCAAAGGCGGCATCCAACTCCGCCGCCGTGCCGGGATACCCCTCGGCGAGCTGCGCCGCCAGCTCACGCAAAGCGGACAATGACAGGATCACGTTGCGCAGCGACCGCTCCGACCGGCGCGCTTCGGCCCGTTTAGGGCGGGCCTTGTCGAACGTACCCATCGGGCGGCCCAACCGCGTATCAGAGGTAAACTGTAGACCCGTGGACAAGGCCTTGAACAATTCCTGCGCGGCCTCGTCGTCGCTGCGGTAGCGGCTGTCAGAACTAGGCGAGATCAGCAGCGCGGCGTAATGCGGGGTCCAGTCGGACAGGATATCAACGGCGATCCGGTCCATGTCTTCGGCAATGGCGCGGATCAGATCGCAGCGATAAGCGTCATCGCCCGCCGTCGAAAGCTGCGCGTCATAAAGCAGGAATTCCAGCGCAAAGAGGCCGCGCGCAGCAACGGACACTTCGGCAAATTGCGCCGGATCCTTCACGGCCGGGTCCTGATCGGCGATCAGTGCCGACAGTGATTTGGGTGTGAAACCCTTGGTGTCAGGCCAGAAGGCTATGGCAAAGGCGCGATCCTCCACCTCGGACGGACCAAAGCGCAGATGCGACACGCCCATCCAGGCATCAAACGCGTCATGATAAGGTGCCTCAAGTCCGGTGCAGCCCTCAGCGCTGGCGGCTTTCAGCGCTTGGGTTCGTTGCGCAAGCGTTTGAAATCCAGGCAGGATATGGCCATCGACCACCTGCCGTACCGGCGTCTGAGCTAGGGCCGCACCGGGCAGGACCATCAGGCACAAGGCAAGGATACGCATCATCTAAAGGCTCTCCAGAAATCGGATCAGGGCGTCACGGTCAGGTTTCGGCATGGCAATCACCGCATCCCGCTGGGCTTGCGCCTCGCCGCCATGCCACAGCACCGCTTCAAGCAGTGACCGCGCGCGACCGTCATGCAGAAATCGGGTATGGCCCGAGACCTGTTCGGTCAGGCCAATGCCCCAAAGCGGCGGCGTGCGCCACTCGCGCCCCGTTGCGCGGCCCTCGGGGCGATTGTCGGCCAGCCCCTCACCCATGTCATGCAAGAGCAGGTCGGTATAGGGCCAGATCAGCTGGAAACTGTGCTCGGGCCGGTCCTCTAGCCGATGAGTGACAAAGGCGGGCGTATGGCAAGACACACAACCGGTCTCGTTGAACACCTGCTTGCCACGCAACACCTGTGGGTCAGCGACATCGCGCCGGGCCGGCACACCCAGATTGCGGCTGTAGAAACTGGTCAGGTCCATCGCCACCTGATCCACCTCATGCACGCGCACCGGGTCATCGCCATGCGGTGCGGCGAGGCAATCCACCTGCGCTTCGGTGCAATCGCCCGCAGGTGCGGGAAAAAGCGGCGAGGAAATCCCGATATCACCGGAAAACGCCGCGGCTGACTGCTGGCTGACCGTGGGCTGGCCCGCCTTGTGTCCGAACCGGCCCAGCATCGGGCGTTCATGTTCCAGCGACCAGACGATATTGGCGCGGCCAGATACGCCGTCACCATCTGCATCTTCCGGGTCGGCACCCGCCAGAATATCCGCCGTCGGAATAGCCTCCAGCAGGCCAAGCCCGATCATCTGCGGTGCGACACGCGGGCTCAGCATCGCGTGTGGATGCAACGGACCATAGCCCAAATCCTCCACGTGATAGATCGGTTTGCGCAACGTCGCCTGTTCGCCATCTGACAGGGTCAAGTCGATCTCTTCATGAGTAATCCGCAGCCTGTATTCCGCCGCATGGCCCGGCAGTGCGAAATCCTGCAGCTGTTCGCCATATACCGGGTCAGGCTGCGTCGCCAGATAACCCTCGATCGCCTCTTCGCCCGCCTCACCGGGCACCGAAATCCGCATCAGGAAGGACACCGGGCTGTCCTCGGGCGACAAGGGCGGGTGCCCGCGCCCATCCTTGATATGGCAGCGCTGGCAAGCGCGCGCGTTATAAAGCGGCCCCAACCCATCCGACGCCATGGTCGAGGAAGGTGACGATACCCAGATCTTCTTGAAAAGCCCGTTGCCAACCTTGAAATCCAACTCCTGCTCAAAGCTGAGATTCCCGGAGGGCTGCGAAAACGCATCCGCATCGCTACGTGCCCGCACGGTGGCGGCCCCGGCGGAAAGATGCTCGAATTGCTGTGGCTTGGAAATGTCGCGGGCCGGGGCCGTTATCGCGGCAATGCGCGCCGTTTCTTCCTCGGTCCGCGGCAAGCTGTTGAGATGTCGGTCGCGCAGGGGCGCGGTTTCCGTCTCTGCCGCGAAACCGGCCGGGCCGATCAGCCCGGCCAGCAAGGCAAGGCTACTCAGCCTCATCCATCTTCGACGCGTTGAGCTGCGCATAATTCTCCGCACCGATCCGGTCATGCAGTTCCAGCTGGGTTTCGAGGAAGTCGATATGACCCTCTTCATCGGCCAGCAAGCCCTCGAACAGCGCCATCGAGACGAAATCACCGACCGACTGGCAGTATTTCCGCGCCTCGGAATAGAGCGCCTGCGCTTCCTGTTCGGCGGCCAGGTCACATTCCATTGTTTCCTTGGGCGTCTGACCGATCCGCAGGGGGTTCAGCTTCTGAAGGTTCGGATGACCCTCGAGGAAGATGATCCGTTCGATCAGCTTGTCCGCGTGCTCCATCTCTTCGATAGATTCCTCGCGGCTCTTCTTGGCCATATGGCCCAGGCCCCAATCGTCCTGAAGCCGGTAGTGCAGCCAGTACTGGCTGACTGCTGTCAATTCGTGCCGGAGAGAATCGTTGAGGTATTCAATGACTTTGGGGTCGCCTTGCATTCGCTGGGTTCCTTTGTTGCTCCGCCTCTAAGGGATCGGAGTTGAACGGGTATCTCCAAGTTATCGTTTTTTCTCATGGAGTCCAAAAACAGTGGCATACAGCCGCCGCAATCCGCGGCCTTGCCAAGTGCTCGATAGATTTTGCCCGGAGTGATCAGGGCCTGCGGGTCCGAGGCGCGCATCCAGTCAATGGCGGCGTCGATCTCGGTGTCCGAGATGTTCTGGCAGTGACAAACGATCATGGTCGTATCCTGATCAAAACGGGCCGGGCGCTGGCAGCGCCCGGCGGTTACTCGTTACTGGAAAACCGCATCCGGGTTATCCAGGCTGTCAGAGCCTTCGATTTCCAGTTGATCGAGGCCAAGGGCGCTGACCACGCGTTCGATGCTCTTGGTTTGATCGACCAGACCGGCGACGCCGCCCATTACCAGCGCTTCGCCAGCCGCGTTGCCGCGTTCCAGCATCTGGTCATAGGCAAATCCCGCCTCAGCCGCGGTCTTGATCCGGCCAAGCGCCAGCATCGTGTTGGCCAGTTTCAGCTTGATTTCCGCATCCAGCGCCGGATCGGCCTTGAGAACCAGATCGCTCAGGCTCGGGCCCGAAACCAGCGTGCCATCGGCACCAACATACTGACCCAGATAGACGTTCTGCACGCCCAGCCCGTCATAATAGTGGTCGTTATGGGTGTTGTCGGCAAAACAGGAATGCTCTTCTTCGGGATCGTTCAGCATCAGGCCAAGGCGCATACGCTCACCGGCGGTTTCGCCATAAGACAGCGAGCCCATACCAGTCAGGATCGCGACGACACCGGCATCCTCGTTTTCAGTCAGCGCGCCGCGCGCCTCGCCACCCTCGGCCCATTGCGCGGCCATCCATTCCAGATCGCTTACAAGCAGGTCGGTCGCCGCCTTCAGATAGGCCGCGCGACGGTCGCAATTGCCACCCGTACAGGCATCGCCTTGCGCATAGTCGGTCCAGGGACGGTTGCCCGCGCCGGTGCCATGCCCGTTCAGGTCCTGACCCCAAAGCAGGAATTCTATGGCGTGATAGCCAGTGGCCACGTTGGCCTCAATCCCGTCCGCCTCGTGCAGGGTGTCGGACAGCAGTTCAGGCGTGATTTCGCTGGCGTCGATTTCATTGCCCGACAGGTTGAAGTTCGGATTTGCGATCACGTTCAGAACCGCAAATTCGTTGTCGTCGGTGGGCCCGCCATACGAGGCATCCACATAATCGATCAGGCCTTCATCCAGCGGCCATGCATTCACTTTGCCTTCCCAGTCATCAACAATCGCATTGCCGAAACGGTAAACCTCGGTCTGCTGATACGGCACGCGAGACACCAGCCAGGCCGCCTTGGCCGCCTGCAGCGCTTCCGCCGAGGGGTTCGCGATCAGCGCATCCACAGCCGCCTGCAACAGTTTTGCGGTCGCAACGCTGTCACCATATTTCGCCGCCGCGATGTTGGAATAGTTGGCCAATACGTCGGCCTTGCTGACCTCGGCCGACACCAGGCCCGGCGCGGTCAGCGCAATCGCTGCAAACGCGGTCGAAAGAAGCGCAGTTCTCATCTGAAGTATCCCTTGTTCAGTTTTGGTCCCGCGTCATCCCGCAGAAGAGACTCAGAAAGACACGCTATAACTGATAAAATCACTCGGAATAGTCAACCCGAGTTTTTTACTCTGGATTGTAATTTCCTGTGTCCGAAGGACGCACCACAGCAGCGGAACGGAAAAAATCTGTCAAAAAACCGTCACGTTAGCGCTGGCACAAAGGCCTTCCTTGTGGTCAATGCGAGTGAAACTGCATATATGCAGCCCGGACTCAACAAACCGGGGGATGTTCCCTTGTTCGATCTGCCAACGCTTCGCGCCTCGCTTTCCGACAAATACGATCTTGCGCCCTCGCCCGAGATCGCGGCTGAACTGAGCCATATCTATGACCGGATGAGCCGGGTCGTCACCCCCGCCGACTGGGCGATCTATGCGCCATACGTCAAGGCGATCAACGCGCTCAAGAAAGAGCGTAACGCGGTGATCCTGGGCCATAACTACATGACGCCCGAGATTTATCACGGCATCTCGGATTTCGGTGGCGACAGTCTGCAACTTGCCATCAAGGCAACTGAGGTCGAGGCCGATGTGATCGTGCAATGCGGCGTGCATTTCATGGCCGAGACCTCGAAAATCCTGAGCCCCGAGAAAACAGTGTTGATGCCCGATATGGAGGCCGGTTGCTCGCTGGCCGAATCCATCACCGCCGAAGGAGTGGAGGAAATGCGCCGCCGCTATCCCGGCGCGCCGGTGGTCACCTATGTGAATACCACCGCCGAGGTCAAAGCCGCCTCGGACATCTGCTGCACCTCATCGAACGCCGCCCAGATCGTCGCGGCGCAGGACAGCGACACGGTGATCATGACGCCGGACCAGTATCTGGCCCAGAACGTGGCTAAGGAAGTACCGCAGAAAAACATCGTCTGGTGGGAAGGCTCCTGCATCGTGCACGAGCAGTATTCGGCACAGGACCTGCGCGATTTCCGCGAATGGAACCCGGGCACCCGCCTGATCGCCCATCCCGAATGCCCGCCCGATGTGGTGGCCGAGGCTGACTATTCGGGTTCGACCAGCGGCATCATCAAATATGTCACCGACGAAAAGCCGGAAAAGGCGCTGCTGATCACCGAATGTTCGATGGCCTCGAATATCTCTGATCAACTGCCTGAGGTCGATTTCGTCGGCCCCTGCAACATGTGCCCCTTCATGAAGAAGATCACGCTTGAAAAGGTGCTATATACGCTCGACACCATGACCGGTCAGGTCGAGGTTGACCCAAGCGTCGCCGACAAGGCGCGCCTGTCGGTGCAGCGGATGATCGATCTCAGCCGTCGGCTCGGTATCTGAGCCAGCCTCATGCGTGAAGTCACCACCGAAAGGGTGGTCATTGTCGGCGCCGGGCTGGCTGCGATCTACGCGGCGCTGAAACTCGCGCCTCGTCCGGTGGTGATGATCTCGCCCGATCCGTTGGGTATGGGCGCAAGCTCGGCCTGGGCGCAGGGCGGTGTGGCCGCCGCCATGAACCCCGATGACAGCCCCGAAAAGCACGCCGCCGACACGGTGCATGCAGGCGCGGGTGCGGTGGATGCGGCGGTGGCCAAATTTGTGACAAACGCCGCCCGCGAGCACGTTCTGGATCTGACCGATCTGGGCACCGGTTTCGACCGCACGCCCGAGGGTGGCTATGTGCTGTCGCGCGAGGCGGCGCATTCCATGGCGCGGGTTGTCCGGGTCAAGGGCGATCAGGCCGGGGCCGAGATCATGCGCGCGCTGATCGCCGAGCTGCGGGAAACCCCCTCGGTGCAGGTGCTGGAAGGCACCCAAGCCGTACGCTTGGAGACTGACGGCAATCGCGTCACCGGCGTCGTCCTGACCCGATCCGATGAGGCTGGATCACAGCCCATCCTGTTGCGCGGGGCCGCAACGCTGCTGGCGGGCGGCGGTTCGGGCGGGCTCTATGCGCTGACCACCAACCCGCCCCGCATCCGGGGTCAGGTGATCGGCATGGCCGCCCGCGCTGGGGCCGCCATCGCAGATGCCGAGTTTGTCCAGTTCCACCCCACCGCCATAGATGTGGGCGAAGACCCGGCCCCGCTTGCGACCGAAGCGCTGCGCGGCGATGGTGCCGTGTTGATCAACCGCGATGGCACGCGGTTCATGCAGGGTCTGCACCCCGACGCGGAACTCGCCCCGCGCGATGTCGTGGCCCGCGCCATCTTTGCCCAGAGTCAGGCCGGAATGCGCCCCATGCTCGACACACGCGAAGCCATCGGCGCCCGCATCCTGAGCGAGTTTCCTATTGTCGCGCAGGCCTGCGCGCGCAACGGCTTGGACCCGGTGCGTGAGCCAATCCCGGTTGCCGCCGCCGCGCATTACCATATGGGCGGGGTCGCAACCGATCTGAACGGGCGCAGCACGCTCACAGGTCTCTGGGCCTGTGGCGAGGCTGCCTCGACCGGGCTGCACGGAGCCAATCGGCTCGCCTCAAACGGGCTGCTGGAGGCGCTGGTCTTTGCCCGCGCCTGCGCCCAAGACATCGCGCAAACCACCGCCCTGCCCGACAGCGCCCCGCCGCTCGACCTCGATTTCCAACCGGGCGGGCAGAGCCTCAACCCCAACGCAGTCGCGGAACTTCGCCAGACCATGACCGATCATGTGGGCGTCGTACGGGATGGCGAGGGTCTAGCCCAAGCGCTAACGACGCTTGCGAGGTTGGAGGCTGGCCATCCCAACTGCGACGCCTTCGAAAACATGACCTCCACCGCCACAATGATCGCCGCCGCCGCATTACTGCGCGAGGAAAGCCGCGGCGCACATTGCCGGTCCGATTTCCCCGAGACCCTCGCCGGACCCGCCCGCCGCCAACCGATGACATTGGAACGGGCACGCAATCTCCGCGACCAGATCGCAAAGGACATGACATGACCCAAGCCCCCCTGCCCGATCTGGTATTGGAACCGATGGTCCGCGCCGCCCTGCTGGAAGATCTCGGCACCAATGGCGACATCACCACCCGCACCGTTATCCCGGCGGGCACCACATATGCCGCGCACCTCAACGCCCGTGAGGACGCCGTAGTCTCGGGCATGCAGGTGGCGCGGTTGGCCTTCCGCCTGATGGATGCCGACCTGAGTGCCACCACCCGGATCGAGGACGGCCAGCCCTGCCGCAAGGGCGACACGCTGATGGAGATCACCGGCAGCGCCGCCTCGATCCTCTCGGCCGAGCGGGTCGCATTGAACTTCGCGGGCCGCCTCACCGGTGTCGCCACCCAGACCGCCGCTCTGGTGGCAGAAACCAAGGGCACGCAAACCCGCATCACCTGCACCCGCAAGACCACGCCGGGCCTGCGCATTGTCGAGAAACAGGCCGTCCTGCATGGCGGCGGTTTCAACCATCGCCATTCGCTCTCGGATGCAATCCTGATCAAGGACAACCACATCGCTGCAGCCGGCGGCATCGCGGCGGTGCTGGAGGCCACCAAGGCGCAGGCCTCGCATATGGTCAAGGTCGAGATCGAAGTGGACACGCTCGATCAGCTCTCGCAAGTCCTGACGGTTGGAGGCGCGGATGTGGTGTTGCTCGACAACATGACGCCTGAGACCCTGCGCGAAGCGGTGGCGATGATCGATGGGCAGTTGGTCTCGGAAGCTTCGGGCAATGTCACGCAAGAGACCGTCGCCGAGATCGCCGCCACCGGCGTAGACTACATCTCCTCCGGCGCCCTGACGCATTCTTCGCGTACCATCGATCTGGGCCTGGATTTCGGCTGACCTTTGCCACAGTCAAACAATCTGCCCTGCAGAGTGGGCCGGTAACCCACAGCCAAAGCCCCAGGCTGAGGCCGCCCAGCTTGCATCCTAAGCTCTTCTTAACCCTCCGATAACAAACACCGCAGGGTGCCTTCCTAAGTCGATATCAGGCTGACGCGTCGAATGCGTCAGGCTCAATGGCTTATGGCTGGGGAGGAGCGAAGATATGAATACCAACGGTCACGACCGCACATTTGGTCTACAGGCGCTCTGTGACAGGGCGTGGAATGACGACGCTTTCAGCAAACGTCTGGACCAAGATCCCAAAGCCGCACTTGCGGAATTCATGAGAGAGCTGCCGAACGATGTTGACATTAAAGTGGTACGGGACACTGCCGACACCAGATATGTCCATATCCCGGCCATGCCCTCACACGTAGAGGTTTCAGATCAGGATCTGATGCAGGCGCAGGGTGGGTCCGGTCTGTTTTGCGTCATCTCGATGGGCATCGGCACCGGCGTTGTCGGTTCGGTATCTGTGATTGCGACTGCAATAATCGAGCAAACCTAGACACTTAACCAAAATTCGCGCCCCAACCGGACTAATCCTGTCACCCGGCTTCCGGGCGAACTGAAAAAGGAGCTCTCGACCATGAGACATACTGGAGACAACCGCCCGCCAACCAACCCGCAAGACCTCTCGGCGCGGGACCCGGTAGAGATCAGCGATGCCGACCTCATGAAACTGACCGGCGGAACAACACCGGTTTGCTGGATGACCGTCGCCGTATATTCCGCCTCATTGGCTGTTTCCGTCATCGAAACAACCAAAGAGATCACCAACAAAGATACCTGAGACTGCGCGCCCGTCGATCGGGGCGAAAGGAAACAGGTAGTTCAATATCGGAGGAGAAAATGACCGGCGCCATGAACAAAACCAGCCATGCGCTCTTCTTGCAGAGGGTCTGGACCGACGAGGCATTCGCCACCGACTTGCAAGAGAATCCAAAAGATGCGGTCAGCGCATATCTCGGAGACCTGCCGGATGACCTCGATATCAGGGTTGTCAGGGATACGGAAAATACCTGCTACGTTCACATTCCCGCAGCGCCCGAGGGCGGGGAGATCTCGGATGCAGATCTGGCATTGACCCAAGGCGGAACCACATTCGGCTGTCTGATGAGCGCAACGGTCGCAATATCGGCCACCGTGACGGTTTCGATGAGCGTGTCGGTCGAATACGGGTGATCCCACCTTTCACACAGTCCAAATCACGCGGCGTGGATATCCAGCGATCAGAGTGTCACGCCTTCGGGTCTTGCGGCGGCTAAGACCACCGAAAAAGGGAAAATTGCGTCATTCATTTCTGGCCCAAACGTCAACCAAATCTGACAAAGGATGACCAACGGATGCAAGCAGACCTAGCCCGACAGCGCGGTGAAATCTGGCGCGGAGCCCAAGGTTGCCCATTGATCTGAACCCGAATTGAGGTTGCCGAACGTTTGTTATTAGAATCGTCGGTCTCTGTGTAGAATGAGCCGACGAACCTAGTCGCTGAGATACTCGGATGACAGCTGAGAAAGTGAAACGTGGCCTAGCCGCCATACTTGTTGCCGATGTTGTTGGCTTCAGCCGTCTTGTCGGCGTCGACGAGGTTGGTACCATTGAAGAACTAAAGCTTCATCGTTCCGAATTCATTGATCCGCTGTTTGAACGTTTCGCAGGCCGGATTTTCAACACGACCGGTGATGGTTTCCTGGTAGAGTTTTCAAGCGTGGTCGACGCCGTCACATGTGCAATGGCCATGCAACAGGGCATGGCCAATCGAAACTCCAAGCTTGCTGAGCAAAAACGCCTCGTTCTCCGCATCGGAATAAACGTCGGAGACGTTATCATCGACGGGGAAGATATTCTTGGCGAAGGCGTCAACATTGCTGCCAGGTTGGAGGCGCTATGCGAGCCAGGCGGAATATGCATCTCGCGCAGCGCCCATGACCATGTCAGGGATAAAATCCATGTTGCATTTCAACCTATTGGACCACAATCAGTAAAGAACATTTCCAGACCAGTCGAAGTCTTTTCTCTCGGACCAAGTGACATTTGGGAATCACGGGAGGGTGATGGGTTGGAGCACCCGCTGGCCGATGACAAACGCCCACCGGCGGGTTCCGAACACCAAGCTGCGAACCAGAAGGTAATGTTCTGCAAGTCATTTGACGGTGTGCAAATTGCCTATGCAACTGCCGGCGAGGGGCCTCCTCTCGTCAAGGCGCCCAACTGGATGACCCATCTGGAATATGAGTGGGACAGTCCGGTTTGGCGTCATTTCGTTCGGGAAATGTCAGCCAAGAACACATTGGTTCGTTTTGATCAAAGGGGCAATGGATTGTCCGACTGGGACGTTGACGAAATCTCTTTTGAAGCCTTCGTAAAAGATCTCGAAACGGTGGTGGACACACTTGGGCTAGAGAAGTTCCCATTGCTTGGCATTTCGCAGGGATGCCCCATTTCCGTCGCCTACGCGGCTCGACACCCTGAACGGGTAAGCCATCTTGTTCTGTATGGCGGTTTCACACGCGGCGCGTCCAGACGAGATCGTGAGGAGACAGAAAGATCCGAGGCACTAAACACGCTGATTCGTTCCGGCTGGGGACAGGACAACCCGGCGTTCAGACAGTTTTACACCACAAATTTGATCCCCGACGGAACTAAGGAGCAAATGGACTGGTACAACGACTTGATGCGCATCAGCGTTTCACCTGACAATGCTGTCCGTTTGCGAAAGTCCTTCAGTGAAATGGATGTCACCGAATTGCTTCCGCAGATTCTTGCGCCGACCCTCGTTATCCACGCGAGAAATGACGCCATTGCGCCCTTCAAAGAGGGGCGAAAAATGGCGGCGGAAATCCCAAATGCGCGCTTCGTCGCGCTGGAAGGAAACAACCACATCCTGCTGGAAGACGAGCCAGCCTGGCCCCGCTTCGTAGATGAAGTACAGAGCTTTATTGCAAATCCGACGTAAGCTATTCCTGCGCTCCCTTTGCAAATATGAGGCAGAACTACCAAGGATGCCAGGCTCCTATGGCCTCCAGTCAATTGGCTTGAATTGCTCAACGTGAAATACACACCAATATGCGCACCAATGGTCTTGGCCGCCAAAGTCATACGTTGGCAATTATCCGTCAACGAACAATAGCCGTTCAAACGACAACTGCAGCAGATTTGAAGGGCCGAAAGGCCCCACAGCGCAGACGTTGCTCTTCGGTCGAGCCAATGACCGCAACGCGGGGTCGTCATTGGAATCTGGCCCTGGACCGTGGCAATTGGAGGGACAATTGGGGTCAGTTTCTGACGCAAAGGTCAAAGTTGTCTGACGTTCCACATGTATGTTAGGGCCAGAACCTCGGGAAGACGGTTTCCCGTATTGGACCACCGCCCGCACTGGAGGACCACATGATCGCGCTCGACTCGCCCCAGAGATTGGCCACCGCCGCAGACGCGCCTCAGCTTGCCGATCTGGTCAATTTTGCCGGAGAGGGATTGCCGCTCCATATCTGGACCGGGCTGGCGCGCGATGGGCAGGATCCGTGGGAGGTTGGCCGCACCCGGCAGGCAGAAAAGGCGCTTGAGGGTCAGATCGTCGTCATCGACCACGGGGACGGCGCTGTCGCAGGTCTGACGGGGTACATAATCGGACCAGAACCCGTCGAGATCAGCGACGATTTCCCAGCCCTTTTCAGGCCCTTGCAGGAACTGGAAAACCAGGCTCTGGACAGCTGGTACGTCAATGTTCTGGCCTGCTATCCTGAATATCGCGGTCAGGGGCTGGGATCAGACCTGCTGGATTTGGCCGATAACATCGCCCGCGCCGAGGGCCTGCATCGGATGAGTGTCATTGTTGCTGGCAACAATGATGGCGCGCGTCGTCTTTACGAACGCAAAGGCTATCAAACAACCGCCACCGCCCCCTGTTTGAAAGAGGGCTGGCAGACCGAGGCCGAAGACTGGCTGCTCCTGATGAAAGACCTTACCTGACCCGACCACCTCCGGCAATCAGGCTGCTTAGCGCTACTTGATCAGGATCGCCCTGAAATCATTGACGTTTGTTCCGGTTGGCCCGGGGGCAAAGAGATCGCCCACCGCCTCAAAGGCGCTATAGGCGTCATTGTTGCCGAGATCGCCCGCCGGGTCGCGCCCCGCCGCGCGTAGCCGGGCGCAGGTGGTGCCATCGGCAAAGGCGCCTGCGTTGTCCTCGGACCCGTCGATGCCATCTGTGTCGGCTGCCAACGCGGTAATGCCAGCTACCCCGTCCAGCTCTGCCGCAAGCGACAACAGGAACTCGCTATTGCGCCCGCCACGCCCCTTGCCGCGCAACGTCACCGTGGTCTCGCCCCCTGACAGGATCACCACCGGCTTGGTGAAGGGCCGGTCACGGTTCAGGACCTCGCGTGCAATCGCGGCATGCACACGCGCAACTTCGCGCGCCTCACCCTCGATGGCATCCGACAGGATCACCGCTGGCACGCCCTGCGCCTCGGCCCGTGCCGCGGCAGCCTCCAGCGAGATTGCGGCCGACGCGACAACCCGCACCTCATGGCCCGCAAAGACCGGGTCGGCAGGGTCCGGTGCATCCGCTTCGGCGCGCTGCATATGGTCCAGAACCGCCTTTGGCAGATCAATCCTATGGCTCTCGATCAGCCGCAATGCGTCCTGCCGCGAAACCCCGTCCGGCACTGTTGGCCCCGAGGCAACCTGCGCCGGATCATCACCCGGCACATCTGAGACCACCAGCGAGACTACGCGCGCCGGATGCGCGGCTGCCGCCAGCCGCCCGCCTTTGATGCCGCTCACATGTTTGCGGATCGCGTTCATTACTGAAATCGGCGCGCCGGACGCAAGCAGGGCCTCGTTCAATGCCTGCTCATCTTCCAGTGTCAGCCCCTCTGGCTGGCAAGGTAGCAGGGACGAGCCGCCGCCGCAGATCAGCGCCACCACCAGATCGTCTGGCCCAAGGCCCGAAACTGCCTGAAACAAAGCCTCTGTCGCATTCTGCCCCGCCGCGTCTGGCACCGGATGTGAGGCCTCCAACACACGGATGTGGTCGCATTCCGTGCCGTAGCCATAGCGCGTCACCACCACGCCCGAGACCGGACCCGGCCAAAGCTGCTCGAAGACGCGCGCCAGCTGCGCGGCCCCCTTGCCGGCGCCGATGACCACGGTTCTGCCTTTGGGAACCTGCGGCAGATGCGGTTTCAGTGCGGCGGCCGGATCGGCAGCCTCGACGGCTGCATCAAACAGCCCGGTCAGAAAATCTCGTTCATTCATCTTGTGCCTGCATCTGAAATATTGCGGCCCACCAGCAAGCGGGCGCGACGATGATGGTAATTCCTACGTTTAGGGGGTGGAAATCAAGCCAGAACCTGTGCCGCACCACCGGCAGGCAACCGCCGATGCGGCAATCTGCCGTTTGTTCCCCTTGACTGATTGTCAGGGGCAGAGCGATCAGGACGGCTAATGTCAAAAACCGGGCGCAATCAGACCCGGAAGAGGGATAGAATGACGCAACAGCACGCGACAGCCAAGCGCGATGCCGACGGCACACGCGCGCGCATCCTTGTCGCCGCGCGGACCGAGTTTGCCCGCTCGGGTCTGAGCGGTGCCCGCATCGATGATATCGCTGCGCGCGCCCAGGCCAACAAGCGGATGATCTATCACTATTTCGGCAACAAGGAAGCCTTGTTCACCGCTGTGCTGGAGGCCGCCTACCTGCATGTCAAAGCCGCCGAGGAAGAGCTTGAACTGGACGGGCTGCCGCCGCGCGACGCTCTGGATCGGCTGGTATGTTTCACTTGGCACTACTATTTGGAACATCCCGAGTTCATTGCGCTGGCCAATAGTGAAAATCTGCATCGCGGGCGCCATATCCGCACGCTCGACCACCTGCCCCAGAGCGCGCAGGGTCTTGTCGATCTGGTCGAGAGCATCCTGGAACGGGGCCGGAACGCGGGGACGTTCCGCGACGGGATCGACGCGGCGCAATTAAGTATCACCATCGCCGCCATCGGCTGCCACTACCTGTCCAACCGACATACCGGATCGCACCTGTTCGGTCGCGACATGACGGCGCCAGACGCGCTGGAGGCGCGTCTGGCCTTCAATCTGGACGCCATTCACCGGCTGGTCGCCGCATGAACTGGCCTCAGGCTGCCAGCGTATGCGCGGCAGCACTATGGCTAAGATCACTCTGCTCCTGCTTGACGCAGGCATTGAACGCCATGTGCAACTGCTTGAGCCGGTCGAGATCCCAGTCGAATGACGCAATCTGCTGGGTCAACGTGAACATGCGCGGCGCCAGATGGTCGCGCGCTGCTTGATACCCTGCCGCCTCGCCCGGCGTGTTGGACAGCGCGTCGGCCAGACGCTGGGCATCCAAAAACGCATCGGTGATGCCATGGGCAGTTGCCGGGTCCTTGAAATAGCCCGCATCGCCCACCAGCGCCCATCCCGGACCGGCGCATTCCCGCAGAAAACCCGGCGCGCCCGCAAAGCGGCGGACCCGCTCGGTGGCACCGCGCGCGGCCAGTTCGCCGGCCAGTTCACCATCCCATTGCGACAACATCTGCACTGCGCCACCGAGGGCATCGAAGTTGAACCAGCGGCGCATCGCGCGCGGCTCGCAAGCGGCAAAGAGACAATGCGCGCCATCATTGGTGGGGATCAGCCCGGCCGAGACCCGGTCGCCGAAATACCAGCGGTAGCCTTCGTTGGGGATGCCATCGACATAGCTGTAGACGCAGGCCGCCCGCTCAGGGGAACTCAGGATCGGGCGAGCACCGACCATTTCGGCGAGGCTGGATCGACGACCATCTGCGCCGATCACGATCCCGGCCGAAACCGGCTCGACCGCGCCGGATTTCATCCGCAGCGATACGCCACAGACGCGACCGTCCAACTGTTTCTGCACGCCGGTCAGGGTGACGCCGGTGTGCATTTCCACGCCAGCCTCCCAGGCCGCGTCACGTAGCACACGGTCGAGCCGCCAGCGGCGCGGCGCATAAAGCCCGGCGACCCCGCCCTCGGGATGCACGGGAACATCCACGATTTCGCGCCCGTATTGAAACCGGGTGTGACGGACCAGCGGTGTATCCTCGCCGACAATCCGGTCCAGCACCCCCCAGTCATTGAGAAGGGACACCGCAGGGCGGGTCAGTGCATGGGTGGACAATGTATCCCGCAGGCCGTCCTCGCGGTCGACCAGCAAGACCCGCGCGCCAGAACGAGCCAATAGCAGCGCCGTGGCCGCTCCTGCGCAACGGGCACCGATAATGACGGCGTCATAGTGAGAGCGTGAAAAGGAACGGGTCATCGAAATTCTCCTATTCTGTGCGCCGCAGCGCCTTTGAACATGAGATCACCCTGCCCTTTCCCATACGCTCGCGCATGAGCGTGAGCTGAGGAAAGTCTGGAGATTTCGTGAATTCCCGTGGGTCAGAGGTCGAAAGCGCCCGGTTCCAGCTCTTCCCAAAAGGCAAAGATCGCGGCGGCATTCAGGCTGGATCGCCAGCCATGCGCGCGGAAGCTTTCGCGTTCCAGATCGTCATTCAACCCCGCCATAAAGAGCCGCTTGTCGGCATCGCGCTGGGTGGGGTTTCGCCGCGAAACCAGGTCATCGACGATGGTGAACCGGCGTGCCCGTTCCGCTCGTTCGGCCATGCGCGCGGAATAGGCCTGATCCTCTCGCGCCTTTTCGGCATCGCGCGTTTTGGCGGCGGCCAGCGCCTCGGGGCTGGGTGTGGCCGGCTCTGGCGTGTCAGCGGGCCGGTAATCATCGCGGATCGCAGCAGAGAGATAGCCGAGTTTGGACTTAACACTCCCCTGCCCCGCCAGATAGTCGAGCTTTTCCTGAACATAAGCCTCGCCATGTTCGGCGATCCATTGCCGCGCCAACCGGTCCGAGACCCCCTGCCCGCGCAGCGCCTTGTAGACGGCAGTATTGCGCAGCCCGTCATCATCCCCAATCTGAAACATCGCCATCTGCAGGTTCTCGCGGATCAGGAAGCGAATGTCGGTAACGGTGCGGCCTTTCTTGCGGAACTCTGGCTCGATCACGATGTCCGAGCTTTTGTTCACCTCACCGACGGCAGGTTTGATGATCTTCGCATTGAGATGCTTGAAGCTCTCGTAATAGGCCGAGCCATCGACCCCCATCAGCTTGCGAAACACGTCCAGCGTCCACCATCCGGTCGAGCCGGTGCGCACGAAACGGTAGCAGTTTTCATAAAGCGCCAGACCGTGCCCCGAACTGAAGTTGCGCTGGATATGCACATTGATGAGGGCATAGATCTTCGGATCATGCAGTTTCTGCGCCAGCGCTGGGGAATAGGCATATTCGCAAACGCCGTTCTTAAGCTTGGCAAAACTCAGCAGCGAGGACACCCCCCATTCCTGCCGCCCCTGCTCGTCCAACATGTCCCATTCCGCCACGGTTTCGGCCAGCGCCCGAAGACTGCCGCGCAGCGTGTCGAAGTCGTTCGAGTTATACCCCACCATCATCGCCAGCGTCCGCGCGTCGATCGTATGGGTCTGCGCCGAGGTCAGCGCGTCATAGGCGTTGAGCAGCAAAACATTGGACAGCTTGCGCTGCAACAGCGTCAGCTTGCCGCTGATGTGAATTGCGGCCACGTTCTTTTTGACCGTCTCGCGCCTTAAGGCGCCGGTCAGCTGATCCATATCTATTTGTGGTTCCGGCATTATTTTTTTTGCCCGACTGCTCTTTTGCCCATATTCATCGCATGAAAGGTACCTGTCGCGCAATTGCTTTTGGGTGCCCAAATACGGGATTGAGGTGATCCCGTAGACAGGTACCTAAAGCCCCCTGCCCCGCCATTCGCAAGACTTATCCACAGAAATCCTGCAAAGCAACTTCGGCGAACGTTCGGTAAACGGCTCTTTTAGGGTCTGATTTAGGCTCTAACTGACTCATACCGCGAATCGGGCCCGTTCCGCCTGCATTCAGGTACCCGCGATCCTGCATCCGGGTTCCTTTGATCCCGTACACAGGCACCTTTAAGCCCGGATTCGGGTCCCCTTTGTGTCTTATCTTGTTGTAATTGCGTTATTTATTATCCCTAAAGAATCTAAAATACATAAAGAGTCAAAACCTTGTTGGGTGGTATATTTCTTTATTTGAGGTAGGTTTCGCGGCGAAACCTCTGCGCTTGGCGCGATAGGGCGGATTTATCCACGAGAGATGCTAGTCATGTCCGGGGATGTTCGCTATTCTTGGAAATATACGCCAGAAAGGCGAACATTTTCTGAGGCATCGACCGTGAACAAACCTAACACACCTCCCCTGCCGCCCTATCTGAATCTGGATCCGGAGGCCGCAGCGCAGCGTTTGCCCGACCCTATCGGAACAACGCGATTCGCCAAAGCCGCCGCGTTTTGCGCCAAAGGACGTGAAGACCTGGCGCGGCGCGGCTATGCTCCGGACGGCGAAAAGCGTCTGCGCAAGTTCTCGATCTGGGAAATCACGAAATACCTGATCCCGGTGGCCCCGGCGCATCTGCGCCGGGTGTTGAAGGCCAATCCCGACCTGCCGCAAGGCGAGGGGGATGGCGGCTCGAAATGGTTCACGCTGGAAGAGGTGCTGGCCCTGCGCCAGCATTTCGCCAGCGAAGGCATCAGTACCAAGGAATACCTGCCCTACCGGCCCGAGGGATTGCCCGCCAAGGTGGTCTCAGTCGCGAACTTCAAGGGCGGTGTGGGCAAGACCTCCACCGCGGCGCATCTGGCGATGTCGGCGGCGTTGGACGGTTACAAGGTGCTGGTGATTGATCTGGACAGCCAGGGTTCGATGACATCGATCCTGGGTGGCAAGGTTGCCGATGAATGGCAGACAGTGTTTCCGCTGATCGCAAAGGATTACGCCAAAGCGGTGCAGGCGGAGAACCAGGTGCGCGCGGCAGCGGCGCAACCCGAGATCCCGCTGGATGAAACGCTGCAGGAAGCGTTGGAGGTTTCGCCGCGAAACGTCATCCAGAAAACGCACTGGCCCAACATTGATCTGATTGGCGCGCAGTTGAACCTGTACTGGGCGGAATTCCAGATTCCGGTCTGGCGGATGGGGCTGCGCAGCTGGCCGCTCTGGGACGGTCTGAACAACTTCTTGCAGGATGAGGGCGTGCTGGATGAATATGACATCGTCTTCCTCGACACCCCCCCTGCCCTTGGTTACCTGACCATCAACGCGCTGGCGGCGGCAGATATCCTGCTGGTGCCGCTGGGGGCATCGTTCTTGGAGTTCGACTCCACCGGCCGCTTCTTCGACATGCTCTATACGACCTTTGCCAGCATCGAGGATGGCGAGAATGCCGCGCAACGGGCGGCGGGTTTGCCTGAAATTAAGTTCGAATGGGATGTAGTGCGGGCCATCATCACGCGGTTCGATGCCTCGCAGCAGACCGATATGGCCAATGTCATACAGGCCTATTTCGGGGATTTCATGAATGCCTACCGGCAGGACTACACCGCGCTGGTGGGTCAGGCCGGGGAACAGGTGAACGGTATCTATGAGGCAGACTACCGGGAATTCAACCGCGATACCTATGTCCGGGGGCGCGAGACCTTTGACCGGACCTATGCCGAGTTCAAACAGGTGCTGATCGGCTGCTGGTGGCGCGATGCCCAGATGGGAGGAGAGCAGAATGGCTAAACGCAGAAGACTGAGCGCGCCGGACGCGTCGGAGCTGGAAGAGCTGGAGGCAGGTTTCGCCGCGAAACCTAGCGCCAACCCGTTCGAGACCAAGGCGATGACGCCGCCAATTGCGCAGGTCGCGGGTGAGGCGGCCGCGTTGGCCGGCATGGCCTCAGTCACTGACCGTGTGGCGCTGGCGCAGGATCAGGGGGACGCGGTGCGCTGGCGCGAGGCGTCGGAATCGGGACTGGTCGCGGAGGAGATACCGCTGGATCAGATCGACCCCGATTACATCCGTCGCGACCGAATGGTCGAAGATGAAGAGGCGATGGAAGAGCTTATCGCGTCGCTCCGGGTTCACGGGTTGCGCACGCCACTAGAGGTGACGCGCAGCGATGAGGGTTATGGGCTGATCTCAGGCTACCGGCGCTTACAGGCGTTCCGCAGGCTGGCGGACGAAGATCCGCAATTCGAGCATATCCCGGCCTTTGTGCGCGTTGCGGGCGCGGGGCAGGGGGCCTATGTGGCGATGGTTGAAGAGAACGAGCTGCGTTCGGATCTGACCCATTACGAGCGTGGGCGTATCGCGGTGCTGGCCGTAGGGCAGGGGGTGTTTGAGTCCGTCGAAGAGGCGGTTGATACGCTTTTTGCCGCGGCTTCCAAGGCCAAGCGATCGAAAGTGCGCAGTTTTGCCGCCGTGCATGAGGGCTTGGGCGATCTGCTGAAATTTCCCGTAGCCCTAGGTGAACGCCCTGGTTTGCGATTGGCCTCGGCGATCCGAGATGGGGCGCAGGCACAGCTGCGTGCGGCGCTGAGCGGGGCAGATGTGATGGATGCCAAGGATGAGTGGAAGGTGCTGGAACAGGTGCTGAAGGGCGCGCCAAAACCGGCCCGTGATCCGGCACGCGGCGGACGTCCGTCAGAGGTGACCAAGCTGAAGGGCAGGGAGGTGCCGGGCGGCGGTATGCTGAGCGCGGAGATCACGTCAGATGGGTTCCGTATGCAACTGTCGGGACGCGAGATCGCGCCCAACCGTTTGGAGCGCTTGTTGGTTCGGCTGGCGAAAGAGATTGGTTGAGGGTGCGTCCAGGGCAGGCTTTCGAGCCAAAAGACCTCGGGTGTGAGACGCGACAGGTTTCGCCGCGAAACCTGCCTTATGGCGCCAGGGATTTCGGCGCCATCGATGGCAGAAAAGTCGGTTTTCAGCGGAGTAGGGGCTTCGAAAGGCTCGGCGGAGTTGAGATATGGTAAGAATGGCCGCAACGGGGCTCCGGAATGGCCGATCGGGCGAAGGTTCCGAGAATCGCGATCCGCATGTAGAGATCAAAATACGGCAATAATGATCGTAACAGTTTCTTCGCGCTAATGTCATGGGTATGTAGTGAAGCTGTCTCAGTGCTTCGCTATGGACCGATCAATGATGTAGATCTGTCGCCAACTTTGGCCTGCCTATTGCACCTTGGTTTGGTTTGATCCAACTGGTGTCTGGTCTGTAGCGCTATTTTGGAATGCTCCGTGATCTCATTCAAAGGTGCACACTACCCACAATCTGTGATCCTATACGCGGTCTATTTCTATGTTCGCTAAG
>JBFOME010000025.1:0-64470 GCA_040830705.1 Paracoccaceae bacterium
GGCGGCACCGGTGATCATGTTCTTGACGTAGTCGGCGTGGCCGGGGCAGTCGACATGGGCATAGTGACGGTTGTCGGTCTCGTATTCCACGTGGGCGGTCGAGATGGTGATCCCGCGCGCTTTCTCTTCCGGCGCACCGTCAATCTGGTCATACGCCTTGAAGTCACCAAAATACTTGGTGATCGCTGCGGTCAGCGTCGTCTTGCCGTGGTCAACATGGCCAATCGTGCCAATGTTCACATGCGGTTTCGTACGCTCAAACTTTTCCTTTGCCATGTCCTTGGCGCCCTTTTGCGTTTTGGGGGACCCCAGGTCCCGGTTAGCGTCTGCGCGCGCGGGATATTTGGTTCAAAAGGGAAAATCAAGTGCAACCGTACAGCGGCACTAGCTGCCGGGCGTGTTTTCCGCCCCTGGCTCTGCATCGGCATCAGGAGGCGTATCGAACCAGCCATCTTTCTGATGCTCCTCCGCCAACCATTCTTCAATTGCGTCGGCGACTTTCAGGGAAAGTCCTGCAATCTGCTCTTCCTTGGTGCGGCTGTGGCCCGAGCCAACAAGCGCGCTTTCCCCGGTGGTATCTTCGAGAACCTGTATGCGGTGTTCGCGGGCAAGCATCTTTTTCTGGCCGACGTCATAAACATAAACGTCGGCAATCGCGATACTTTTGGGATTATAAATCACCGGCACACCCGGCGGAGCCAACATGTAAGCCCCCAGATAGACACCGATATCGTATTCCTGAGTTCCCTCGTAGCGACCAAGCCGGCCATCAATCGCATTGGTCAGCCCCGCCTTCCATTCCTCGGCAGTCGCATCGCGCGAGACCGGCCCCTTGACCGCCTTGTCGGTAACCACGTGATTGATGCGCAGCTTGAAAGCCCCCATATCCTCGGGGGCCTCGTCAATTTGCGTCTGTGTGCACGCCGCCATCAGGGCAAGCCCACCGACAAGAGCAAAGGTGCGGATCATGATCGTCCTGTCTCGATTTGTTCCTCAGAGTCGATCTTAGACCACCTTCGGCGCGTTTCTCCAAGCGGTATGGGCGAGATTTCTCTGACCATGGGCGCGGCTCAAGAAAATTTGTAATTGCGCGGGAAGCCATGCGGGGGCCGTTTTCCGACCCCTGCCCGCTTGGCCAGCCATTGGGTCATGTCCGCTTCATGCCGCGTCTTGTCGCCGCCCATGGTCCAGCGCAGCCCCTCGTCCCAGTTGAAGGTGGTCACATCGCTCAGCCCGCCATCAAGCTCCAGCGATCCCTGCTTGCCGCGCGCCATATTGTATTTCTGCAGGCGAACGCCCTTGCCACGTCCCATCTCGGGCAGTTCATCCGTCGGGAACACAAGGAATTTGCCGTTCTGCGAAACGACGGCCACGTGATCACCCGCGACCGGCGTGCAGATCATTGCCCGCTCATCGCCCTTGACGTTTAGCACCTGCTTGCCGCCACGGGTCTGAGCCACGACATCCGCCTCGGGCACGACAAAGCCATTGCCCGCGCTGGACGCCACCAGCAGCTTGCGTTCGGGCGCGTGGATCAGAATATCGACGATCTCGGCCTCGTTAGGCAGATCGACCATCAGTCTGAGCGGCTCGCCCATACCGCGCCCGCCGGGCAGGTTCGAGGCGCTGACCGTGTAGAAACGCCCATTGCTGGCGAAGACCAGCAGCCGGTCGGTGGTCTCAGCATGGAAGATGAAGCGCGGGCCGTCACCATCCTTGAATTTCAGCTCGCGTTTCAGGTCGATATGGCCGGTCATTGCCCGGACCCAACCCATTTGAGAGCAGACAACGGTGATCGGCTCGCGGTCGATCATCGCCTCAAGCGGCACCTCTTCCACTTCGCCTGCTTCGGCAAAGCGGGTGCGGCGCGCGCCGCCCTCGTAATCTTTGCCGAACGTCTTGCGGGTTTCGCGCAGTTGCTCGGCAATGCGCGCCCATTGCAGATCGGTGCTTTCCAGCAAATCCTCGATCCCGGCGCGTTCCTCCATCAGCGCGTCGCGCTCGCGGATCAGTTCCATCTCTTCCAACCGCCGCAAGCTGCGCAGGCGCATGTTGAGGATGGCGTCGACCTGAACCTCGGTTAGTTCCCCCTCACCCGGAGCGGGCGAGATATAGTCAGCCTCGCTGGTGGCGCGGACATGGTCCTTGCTCCAATCCTCGCGAATCAAAGCGGCCTTGGGATCGTCGTCATAGCGGATGATGTCGATCACCCGGTCGAGGTTGAGGAAGGAGACGATGAAACCTTCCAGCACTTCCAGACGGTGGTCGATCTTGCCCAGACGATGCCGCGAGCGGCGCAGCAGCACCTCTTGCCGGTGATCAAGGAAGGCGCGCAGCACTTCTTTCATCGAGCAGACTTTGGGCGTTACCCCATCGATCAGCACGTTCATGTTGAGCGAGAACCGCACTTCGAGGTCCGAATTGCGGTAGAGCATGTTCATCAGCACTTCGGGGTCCACGTTCTTGGACCGGGGCTCAAGGATCAGTCGGATATCGTCGGCGGATTCGTCTCGCACATCGGCAAGGATGGGGATTTTCTTGGTCTGAATCACCTCGGCGATCTTTTCGATCAGCTTGGATTTCTGAACCTGATAGGGAATCTCGGTAACTACGATGTGCCATTGGCCGCGGCCCAGATCTTCGATCTCGTATTTGCAACGCAACCGGAAGGACCCACGCCCGGTGCGATAGGCCTGCGCGATGTTTTCAGGTGGTTCGACGATGATGCCGCCGGTGGGGAAATCGGGACCGGGAACATAGTTCAACAGCGTGTCGTCGCGCGCGTCCGGCGTCTTGATCAGGTGCAAGCAGGCGTCACAAAGCTCGGCGATGTTGTGTGGCGGGATGTTGGTCGCCATGCCCACGGCGATGCCGCTTGATCCGTTGGCCAACAGGTTCGGGAATTGCGCGGGCAGTACCACCGGCTCGGTGAGCGTGCCATCGTAGTTCTCGCGAAAATCGACGGCATCTTCGTTCAGACCTTCCAGCAGCGCCTCGGCCACGATGGTCATCCGCGCCTCGGTGTATCGCGAAGCCGCTGGATTATCGCCATCGATATTGCCGAAGTTGCCCTGCCCGTCGACCAGCGGGTAGCGCACGTTGAAGTCCTGCGCCAAGCGCGCCATCGCGTCGTAAATCGCGGCGTCACCATGCGGGTGATAGTTGCCCATCACGTCGCCCGAGATCTTGGCCGACTTGCGGAACCCGCCGGTGGCGTTCAGCCGCAGTTCCCGCATTGCGAACAATATGCGCCTGTGAACTGGCTTTAGACCGTCACGGGCATCGGGCAGAGCACGGTGCATGATGGTAGACAGCGCATAGGTCAGATAGCGCTCGCCAATGGCGCGGCGCAGCGGTTCGGCCACTTCGGAACCGGGTTCGGGCAACTTCATGTTGGGGTCATCGATCGTATCGCTCATACATGATGTGATACGACGCCAGAAGGCGGGCGTAAAGCGAGCGTGTATGATTTCCGACCAGGGCCGGCAGGTTATCCACAGCTTACGGGGACCAGCGCGCGATTCCTCCCCGATTTTTCGACTCACGACCCCGGTTATGTTAGGGTGAAGATCTTAAGTCTGCTGCTGATTCCAGTTGGTTATTTTTGTTCAAGGAGGCGCGCCATGCGCTTGGTTATCGTATCATTTGTATTCATGGGCTTTGCCTTTTACGAACTCAGCGGCGGCGCGGATTTCGAACCGCGCGGCGTGCGCGGGCCTAAGCCCGAAACCGTGGCAGTCGCCGTGGCCAAACCGGCCCCTCAGACTGTACCGATCACCTCAGCCGCGCTGGAACTTGTGTCTGAGCCGGTCATCGAGCCGCAGCCGATCCGGGTCGCACAGACCGAAACGCCCGAACCCGTAGCGCAGGACGCGCTGGCCCAACTGGCACAGGTAAATGTAATCGCCCCCTCTGATAGCCTTTTCCAGACCGGGACACAGGACACGATCACACTTGCCTCGCTGGAGGACGGACTCTTGTCTGCGCAAACCGTGACCGACGCGCAGGAACCGGAACAACCGCTGGCGGCAACACTCCCGGAACCCGAGCGCGACATCCGCGAAATCATCGGTACCCGCGTCAACATGCGGGACGGTCCGGGCACCATCTATCCGGTGATCTCCAGATTGAATATCGGCCATCAGGTCGAGGTGCTGGACAGCTCGGGCACTGGATGGTTGCGGTTGCGCGTCTTGCCAGAGCAACAGATTGGTTGGATTGCGGCATCACTGGTCAGCAAAAACGCGAACTGAACTTGACAGCGCATTGCGCCAATCCCGCTCTGCGGTCATAGAGACTTCAGCTACGGGCAAGAGGCGACATGCGGAAAACCATTCTGATCACAGGATGTTCTTCGGGCATCGGACTTGATGCGGCACACGGTATGCGTGCAAGAGGCTGGCATGTTTTTGCGTCATGCCGCAATCAACGTGACTGCGACCGGCTGCGCGCGCAGGGCTTCGACAGCCCCAGAATTGACTATGCCGACGCTGAAAGCATCGCCTCTGGCTTGAACGAAGTGCTGACCTCTACTGGCGGAACGCTGGATGTTTTGTTCAACAACGGCGCACATGGTCTTCCCGGTGCGGTTGAGGACGTGCCGACCGATGGGCTGCGATACATCTTCGAAAGCAACTTCTTCGGCTGGCATGAGCTGACCCGCCGTGTGGTTCCCGTTATGCGGGCACAGGGGCATGGGCGGATCATTCAGAATTCCTCGGTGCTGGGGCTTGTTCCTTTCAAGTGGCGTGGTGCCTATGTCGCGACGAAATACGCGCTTGAAGGGCTCAGCGATACGCTGCGTCTTGAGCTGCGCGGAACCGGAATCGACGTTGTTCTGATCGAACCCGGTCCGGTGACGTCGAAGATTCGTGAAAAGGCGATCCCGGTCTTTGAACGGTTCATTGACTGGGAAGCCTCGGCGCTGCGCAAGCAGTATGAAGAGACGTTGCTCAAACGTCTTTATGAGGGCAGCGGGTCGGATCGGTTCGAACTGCCAGCGTCAGCGGTGACCGCCAAACTGGCCCACGCGGCCGAGGCAAAACGCCCGCGCGCGCGCTACTATGTAACGACCCCGACCTATATCGCAGCCTTCCTCAAACGCATTCTGTCGACCCGGGCCAGTGACCGCATCCTGTCGCAGATGTAGAAAAACCGGTTCGCTTTTTCGCTTAGACCCGCTAGGTCAAGGGTCAGCACCAAGCACGTGAGAGGGCGACATGGACGGTCTGTTACTGAGCATACTGTTTCTGGCAATGGCGGCGGTCGTCATCGTTTTGATGATCGGGATCGGCGGGTTCGCCAAGGGCGGTCAGTTCAACGCAAAATACGGCAACAAGATGATGCGGCTGCGGCTGCTCTTTCAGTTCATCGCTGTTTGCCTTGTCGTTCTCTACGTATACCTGCGCAATCAGGGGGGCTGAGCCATGGTGGTTCTGAACAAGATCTACACCCGCACCGGCGACGCGGGCCAGACCGCCCTTGGCAATGGTGACCGAGTTTCCAAATTCTCGGGGCGCGTTGCGGCCTATGGGACGGTGGATGAATTGAACTCTTTTGTCGGCGTCGCCCGGCTTGATGCCGAAGGCGAATTGGACAAGGCTCTGTCGCATATCCAAAACGACCTTTTTGATCTGGGCGCTGACCTCTGCCGCCCGGACATGGACAAGGATGCGGATGCCGAGTATCCGCCCCTGCGCATGACCGCCGCGCAAACGGACAGGCTCGAAGCTGAGATCGACACGATGAACGCTGATCTGGAACCGCTACGCAGCTTCATTCTGCCAGGCGGGGCGCGGCTGGCCGCCGACCTGCATGTCTGTCGTACCGTTTCGCGGCGTGCCGAGCGAATGGCCGTTGAGCTCGCCAGCAATGAGCCGATTAACGAAGCTGCAATCAAATACCTGAACCGTCTCAGTGACTGGTTCTTTGTGGCAGCCCGGCAGGCCAACAATGGTGGCAAGGACGATGTTTTGTGGGTTCCGGGCGCGAACCGCTGAGTAGTCAGCGGCGGGGCGTCATTTGGACGGTCCGGCGATCGGAAGGGCGGAGCCTTGGGATACCAACCCGCCCGACCTCACCTAACCGGCAGGTTCCCATAGCTCGATTGGATTGCCCTCGGGATCGTTGAGCCATGCAAATCGACCATTCGGATAAGGCGAATCCGGATCACGCCGAACCTCAACTCCCGCCGCCTGCAATTGCGCAATCATCGCATCAAGATCGCGCACCCTGAAATTCAGCATGAACTGCTTCTCGGCATTCCCGAAATACTCGGTAATCTTCTCGAAGGGGGCAAAGACCGTCGGCCCGGCCTCTTGCTGCCAGCAGGGCGTTTCATAATCATTCGGCACGAGGTTGATGCCCAGATTGTCCAGATACCACTGCGCAAGTGCCTTGGGATCCTCCGACCGGAAAAAGAACCCGCCAAATCCCGCTACTTTTTCCATGAGAACCTCCGAGCGGTTGCGTCGCTGCTATGATCCTATTGGTAACCGCACCCTTTTGTAACCTTTCAGCTGTCAGTGGATACCCGCCGTCAAACCTCGCATCAGCCAGCGCTGCAGTGCGATCACCACCACTGCTGGCGGTAGCAGGGACAACAGCGCCAGCACCATGCCAGCCTGCCCGCCGAAACCTGCATAGGCCATACCCCGCACCAGCGTGTCATGATCCTGGCTGGTGGTGGTGATCATGATCGGCCAGACATACTGGTTCCAGCCCAGAACGAAGAGTATTGCGAAAAGCGCTGCCATCATCGGTGCCGACAGCGGCAGGATGATATCGAACAGGATACGCAGCGGACCTGCGCCGTCGATCCGCGCGGCCTCGGTCAGCTCAGGCGGGATTTGCCGAAGGTATTGGCGAAAGACCAGAACCCCCAAACCGCTGGCGGTGATCGGCAGGATCATACCGGTGTAGGTGTTCAGCAGTCCTAAATGGTTCGTCACTGCAAAAGTGGGCAAGATCCTGGTCTCGATCGGAAAAAACATCGGCAGAAGGATCACACCGAAGAGGAGCCCACCACGCGGCACACGGAAATACACAAGCGCATAGGCCGCCAGCAATGAGATCGCGCATTTGATCACTGCAACACCAAGTGCGAGGATCAGCGAATTCAACATCATAGCCCCGGCCCCAAGACCGGTGCCGCTTCTGCCGCCGCGCCAGATCTCTACAAAAAGCGACCAGAGCGCCGACGGATCCAGCCCGGATATCAACTGCCAGACCAGCCAGCAAAGCGGGCCAGTCATGACAATGACACCCGCCAGTAGGATCGCATGGTCGACAAGGCGGTTTCCGGGCAATGAAGCGATCCCCAAATGAGCGGGCGGGCAAGGCGCGGCAGCGCAAGACTGCCTCCGGTATGTCAGCGCAGGCGCGGTCTCGCAAGCGTTCACATACCCCCGTGCCGCGACCCGAATTGCACCAAAAAACGGAAAGGAAAAAAACCCGACGTCGTTTGTCACTAATGTGACGATTTTAACCTGTTTTCCGGTGCCTCTACCCGCTATCTAGCCCAAGAGAGCAAAGGCCGAGTCGGAATGCGACTCGTCAAACCTGTGAGGAGAATGACGCAAATGAAGGTACTCGTGCCTGTCAAACGCGTGATTGACTACAATGTGAAGGTCCGGGTCAAAGCGGACGGTAGCGGTGTTGATCTCGCCAACGTGAAGATGTCGATGAACCCGTTCGACGAGATTGCCGTGGAAGAGGCGATCCGCCTGAAAGAAGCGGGCAAGGCTGACGAAGTCGTCGCCGTGTCGATCGGCGTCAAGCAATCGCAGGAAACGCTGCGTACGGCGCTGGCCATGGGCGCGGACCGCGCAATTCTGGTGATCGCCGCAGATGACGTCCACACCGATATCGAGCCGCTGGCCGTTGCCAAGATCCTCGCCAAAGTGGTTGAAGAAGAGCAGCCCGGCATCGTTCTGGCAGGCAAGCAGGCCATCGACAACGACATGAACGCCACCGGCCAGATGCTGTCGGCCCTGCTGGGCTGGTCGCAGGGCACCTTTGCCTCGGAACTGGGCATCGAAGGCGGTCACGCCAAGATCACCCGCGAAGTGGATGGCGGTCTGCAGACCATCAGCGTCAAGATGCCGACCATTGTCACCGTCGATCTGCGTCTGAACGAGCCGCGCTATGCGTCGCTGCCCAACATCATGAAGGCGAAGAAAAAGCCGCTGGATGAGAAAACCGCCGCCGATTACGGCGTCGACGTCACCCCGCGCCTTGAAATCGTCAAGACCGAAGAGCCCGCCGCACGCGCCGCAGGCATAATGGTCGGCTCGGTCGACGAGCTGGTCGAGAAACTCAAAGAAGCGGGGGCTGTGTAATGGCTGTACTTCTGCTAGCCGAAGTCACCAATGGTGAACTGGGCCTGGACGCAACCGCCAAGGCCGTGACTGCTGCAAAGCAACTGGGCGACGTGACCGTTCTGGCCGCTGGCGCCTCTGCCGCTGCCGCTGGCGAAGCTGCTGCCAAGATCGATGGTGTCAGCAAGGTGCTGGTCGCCGAGGATGCCTCGCTGGGTCACCGTCTGGCGGAATCGACCGCCGCGCTGATCGTTGGCCTGGCCGACGGCTATGAGCATATCATCGCGCCCGCCACCACCGACGCCAAGAACGTGATGCCGCGCGTGGCTGCGTTGCTTGACTCGATGATTATTTCGGACGCATCCGGCGTGGTCGATGCCTCGACTTTCGAGCGTCCGATCTACGCGGGCAACGCGATCCAGACCGTCAGGTCCAACGACGCCAAGAAGGTCGTCACCATCCGCACCGCGACCTTTGATGCCGCTGGTGAAGGTGGCAACGCGCCGGTAGAGACCGTGTCGGCAGCTGCCGATCCCGGCCTCAGCTCGTGGGTCGAAGACAAGGTTGCCGAGAGCGACCGTCCAGAACTGACCTCGGCTGGCGTCGTGGTTTCGGGCGGCCGTGGCGTTGGCTCGGAAGACGACTTCAAACTGATCGAAACCCTGGCCGACAAGCTGGGCGCCGCTGTTGGTGCCTCGCGCGCCGCCGTTGACTCGGGCTATGCCCCGAACGATTGGCAGGTGGGTCAGACCGGCAAGGTTGTTGCCCCAGATCTCTATGTCGCTGTTGGCATCTCGGGCGCGATCCAGCACCTGGCCGGTATGAAAGACAGCAAGGTCATCGTCGCGATCAACAAGGACGAAGACGCACCGATCTTCCAGGTTGCCGATTACGGTCTGGTTGCCGACCTGTTCCAGGCCGTGCCGGAGCTGACCGAGAAGCTGGGCTAAGCGAGCGTTGGGGGCAACCCCAGCCGATACACAGACTGCAAGGCCCGCCGATCTGGCGGGCCTTTTTCCTTGCCCCCTTGCCTGGCCGGCGCAGGGCGCTTAACCCGGTTTTGGATCAAGGAGAACGCGATGCTGCGCCTGTTTCTGTTCACGCCATTGATTGCGCTGGGTACGTGTAAATCGGACGAAAGCGTGGCCGCCTATGGTGCAGGCGGCACAACGTGGATGCTGGAGAGCATTGCCGGAGAGGCGGCTACGGCCAAAACCACGCTGACCTTTCCCGATACAGGCCAGATTGCGGGCAAGGCCCCCTGCAACAGCTATAGCGGAACAATGGATGCGCCATACCCCTGGTTTGAAGTTTCAGACCTGCGTGCGACACAGGTGGCCTGCCCCGAGCTTGAGGCCGAAGGCACCTATTTTGCCGCTCTGATGGCGATGACGCAGTCCGAAGTAGCCGGTGATGTACTGATCCTGCGCAACGATCAGGGTTATGAAATGGTGTTCAAATCCAATGAGTGAAACCCGCACCACATTTAAACGAGCCAGCGAAGGGCTTACGAAACATGCGGTCTTTACGACGAAACAGCGCCGCGACCGAAAAACAGGACAGGAAAGGCCGCGAAATTATGCCTTCAACTGAAGACTACGACAATCATCCCGGCATTTGGCGGAATCATGTCGAGGCTCTTGACGAAGCCGCGCAAGCGATGCGGCTCGATACTCTGGATGGCTGGCGACATATTCGGATGATCAAACCGGCCTCCAGCCTGATCAAGAGAGATCCGAACGCCTCGTGGCTCACTGTGGGCGATGGTCATTTTGGCCGTGATGGTCACATCCTGACGCAGCTTGGCGCAACATCTGTTCATGCGACCGATTTCAGTTCACCGCTCCTTGAAATCGGGAAAGACAGGGGCTTCATCGGGTCCTGTTCCCTGGAAAACGCCGAAGCGCTTTCCTTCGCCGATAACGGATTTGACTTTGTTCTTTGCAAAGAGGCCTATCACCACTTCCCTCGTCCTTACATCGCGCTTTACGAGATGCTGCGTGTCGCGAAAAAAGGGGTGATCTTGGTCGAGCCGCGGGATGAGAACATCGATCGCGGCATGAAATCGGCCACCAAATTCATCCTTCGAACGCTGCGCCGTAAGCGCGTAATGCCACACTATTTTGAAGAGGTCGGAAACTATGTTTATACGGTTTCGGAGCGTGAACTCGAAAAGTTCATGCTTGGCATGCACCGAACGTCCCTCGCCTTCCTGCCCCTGAACGATCATTTTACGGAAGGCCTCGGGGAAGCCAGCATGCCGCCCAAATCTGATGGAGAGAAAACTCTGTTTAAACAGATGAGCGATGAAATCGCCAAGCGAGACAGGCAAGAGAAGCGCCGTATCCGACGCAGCAGCCATTTGGTTGCGATCTTGTTCAAGGAGCCGCCGGCCAGTGAAATGATCAAATCCTTGACCGATGAGGGATTTAGGTTCGCCCTTCTGCCCGAGAATCCATATCGGTAGGAGACGGCGGAGGCCACTTGCCCGGGAGCCGATGCTCACTCGGTCAATCGGGCAAACACGTTCAGGAAGCGTCCCCTGGCCTCGGGCAGCGGCTTGTGCCCCAACCCGCGCGCAAGATGATTTTCAAGGAAGTGCCCCGTCGTGATCAGGGCTTGCGCAATTTCCGCGTCGGGCGCCTGGCCCTCTCCGCGCAGGCACGGGGGCAGCGGCAACATGCGATCCGCCCATTCTCCAGCCCCTTGCGCGGTCACCGCGCGCCCGGATTTCGGTGAGACATAGACCAGCCCCTCGGTCGCGCCCGTCACCGCGCAGGCACTCAGGTCTAGGCCGAACCCCAACTCCTCCAACAGCGCCATTTCCCAGCGCAGATAGGCCAGGGGCCAGATCTCATCCTGCCCCAGAAGGTCCATCAATTGTTCGGTTCGGATGTAAAGCGCCGGATGTGGTTCGCGTTCGGGCAGGCAGAAAGAGAGAAGCGCTACCACAGCGTTCAACCCTGCCAGTGCCAGTCGCCCCGAGAAGGCCGAGGCAGCGCGCGAGCGTAAGGGTTCGACTTGAAAACTGCCGATATGCTCCTCAAGCCGCGCCCGCCACAACAGATCCAGCTGCGCCCCCGGTTGCAGGATCGGCGCGGTCTTGCGACTGGCACCGCCGCGTACGACACCGGCGTGACGACCGTGACTTTCCGTAAAAACCTCGACAATCGCAGCCGTTTCACCGTGGCGGCGAACCGTCAGGAGTATGCCATGATCGCGCCAGTCCAAGGTGACTCCATCCTGCTGGGACAGTCCTGCCTAAGCAAAAGAGCGCAAAGCCAACAGCGCTGCAAGTCCGTCACTGCACGCAATCCCAAGGCGGGTCAGAAAGTAACGCCTGCGTGGATCAAGATACCGATGACCATAAGCAGGTTCAGCACCATCGAGATCCCATTGCCCACATAGATGGGCAGCTTCTTGACCATCAAACCGTAGACAAACCAAAGAAGCGACAACCCGGCATAGAGCGACCATGTTACCAGAGACTGACCGGACGCGTGTTGCGAATGGGTATAGTAAAGCTTCACCAGCTGCGGAAGCGTGGCGAATGGGCCGACGACGCCCACGAACACCATGAAGCCCTCGAAATGCTTCATCACACGACCGACGCTTGATCGTATGAACTTCTGACCAAGTGCTAAATCAGCCAAGGTATGATCTCCGTTTGGACGCGTCTGATCGGCCACCGTGCCGCATTCGCAGAATTCATGCGCGGCCTATTTAGGTGTTTTGAAACGCTGAACCAAGTCCTGATCGCGGGAAAAACGCAAGCGGTTCTGAAAGCTGGATTGGCGGCCTCGGAAACGGCGCTACTCCAGCCCATCCTCGCCCAGCAGGTGTCGCCCATCCCGGTCTTCGACCTCGATCACCCACAGGTCCGGATCGAAGCTGCGTTGGCGTTGAATGGCGTCGTCCACTTCGCTTTCGACGCCGCTGGACAATTCCACCCACTTACGTTCGCCGCTCATAAGGTCAAAACTGCGCTGATATGCTATTGCCTGGCCGTCCAAGGTATTCAGCTTGACCAGAACTGCACCCGCCGTGTCATCGCCATGAGCCACAACAAAGGCCGGAATTTCCTGAAACCGCAGCCGCGCCAGATAGGCATGGACCCAGAACTCCGCCGTCAGCCGGGTCATGTGTTTCCGTCTTTGAAATCCAGACCCATCTCGGAATAGCGTTCCGCCTCGTCCAGCCAGTTGGGCCGCACCTTGACCTGAAGGAACAGATGTACTTTGCGGTCCAGAAACTCTTCCAGTTCCGCCCGCGCGGCCTGGCTGACCGCCTTGATGGTTTCGCCTCCCTTGCCCAGCACGATACCCTTATGCCCGTCGCGCACGACATAGATCACCTGATCGACACGAGCTGAGCCGTCCTTGCGCTCCTGCCAGCTCTCGGTCTCGACGGTCATTTGGTAGGGCAGTTCTTGATGCAGACGCAGGGTCAGCTTTTCACGCGTCATTTCGGCGGCGATCATGCGCATAGGCAAGTCGGCGATCTGGTCTTCGGGGTAAAGCCACGGGCCTTCGGGCAGTTCTCCAGCCAGCCATTTGCGCAGATCGTCCGCGCCATGGCCACGTTCTGCCGAGATCATGAAGGTTTCGGCGAATCCGTAGCGCCCGTTCAGTTCCTTGGCGAGTTCCAACAAGTGGCCGGGTTTGACCTTGTCGATCTTATTGATCGCCAACGCGACCTTGCGGCCCTGACCGATCTCTTCGAGACCTTCGAGGATGCGTTCGACACCGTCGGTGACGCCGCGATGCGCCTCGACCATCAGCACGACAATGTCGGCATCCGCCGCACCACCCCAGGCGGCGGCCACCATTGCACGATCCAGTCGGCGACGCGGTTTGAACAGGCCCGGCGTGTCGACAAAGACAAGCTGCGCATCGCCCTCCATCGCCACGCCACGAATGCGCGCCCGCGTGGTCTGCACCTTGTGGGTCACGATCGACACCTTAGCGCCCACCATGCGGTTCAGAAGGGTGGATTTACCTGCGTTGGGCTCTCCGATCAGGGCGATGAATCCGGCGCGAGTGGTCATTTTTCTTGCTCCAGCTTGTCCAGCAGAGTCTTGGCCGCGATCTGTTCGGCCTGTCGTTTCGACCCGGCTGTGGCCTGTTCTTCGGTCCCGTCCTGCAATCGCGCGGCGATAGTGAAAACCGGGGCGTGATCCGGGCCTTCGCGCGCAATCTCCACATAAGCGGGCGGTGTTTGACGGCGGGCCTGGGCCCATTCCTGCAGCGCCGTCTTGGCGTCGCGGGCATCGGCCTCGACCTTGTGAATGCGATCCCCCCAAAGCCGCAGGATCACAGCGCGTGCAGCCTCGAACCCGGCATCCTTGTAGACGGCTGCAATCACCGCCTCCATCCCATCGCCGAGCAGCGCCAGCTTGCGGCGGCCACCGGATTTCATCTCGGATCGGCCCAACTTTAGCACTGCTCCCAGATCAACCTCGCGCGCCACATCGGCGCAGGCTTCCTTGCGTACCAAAGCGTTGAAACGCGGCGCCAATTGCCCTTCGGTTGCGGCTTTGTCCTCGTCCAAAAGCGCAGTCGCCATGACAAGCCCCAGCACCCTGTCGCCCAGAAACTCCAGCCTTTGATTGTCGCCACGCGTGGGTGTCGAGAAAGACCCATGCGTCAGCGCGCGCACCAGCAGTTCGGGCCGGGAAAACTCATGGCCAATCCGCGCCTGAAACGCGATCAGGTCCGCCGAGAGTTTCAATCGATCCTCTTGAAGAAGCGGTCGCCGCGCCAGGTCCAGAAGAACAGCATCGAACGGCCAGCGGATGAGAACATGACACGATCCGCGCGCCCGATCAGGTTCTCAAAGGGCACAAAGCCGACACCGCCCGCAGATTGCGGCAGACGCGAGTCGCTGGAATTGTCACGGTTGTCACCCATGAAGAAATAGTGACCCTCGGGCACCGTGTAGACGCCGGTATTGTCCGAGGCCTGATTGCCGATGTTCAGGATGGTGTAGGACACGCCGTTGGGCAACGTCTCGATATAGCGCGACTTGATGCAGGTGCCGCCTAGGCCCACGGGACCGTTTTCACAGCGCGGGCGCAGGCCTTGCGGCCCTTGCGGCTCATAGGTCTCTTCGAAGACACCGTCAGGTTCCAGGCCCACGGCGGTGCCATTGATATGCAGAACGCCCTGACGAATCTGGATGCGGTCGCCCGGCATACCGATCACGCGCTTGATGAAATCGTGCCCCGTTGTCGGGTGACGGAACACCGCGACATCACCGCGCTCGGGTTCGCCGCCGAACACGCGCGTGTTGTCGCCGTCGAGGAAACCGCAGATGTTCTGGGCATCGATATTGATGCCAAAGCGGGGCATGATCAGGTTGGGACAGGAGGCATAGGAATAGCCGTAAGACATCTTGTTCACGAACAGGAAGTCACCAATCAGCAGCGTTTCCTTCATCGAGCCTGAGGGAATCCAGAACGGCTGAAAGAAAAGCGTGCGGAAGATCCCTGCAAAGAGCAGGGCAAAGACGACGGTTTTGATCGTCTCCCAGACGGCATTTCCGGTTTTGGCTTCGGTGGCCATGCTGCTCTCCGATACTTTTCTGATCGCGCGCTACATGCGGGGCGGGCCGGGGTAAGTCAAGGGCGCGCCCTCGTCATCCAACGGCCTTGCCTCGATCACCACAAAGGCCTGCGCCCAGGGGTGGTCGTCGGTCAATGTGACATGGATGATCGCCTCGTGACCTTGTGGCGTCATTTCGCGCAACCGCTCTGCCGCCCAACCCGTCACCTGCATGACGGGCTGACCGGTTCTCAGGTTGCTGACGGCCATGTCTTTCCATGCAATACCCATCCGAAGCCCGGTGCCCAGCGCCTTGGAACACGCCTCTTTCGCGGCCCAGCGCTTGGCGTAGGTACCGGCGGTATCCGCGCGGTTTTCTGCCTTGTACTGTTCGGTTTCAGTAAAGACACGATTGCGGAACCGGTCCCCAAACCGGTCCAGCGTGCCCTGGATACGTTCGATATTCGCAAGATCTGTGCCGATGCCAAGGATCACGTCAAACCTCCAGCACCACCGTGCCCAGCTTCTGCCCTGCCTCGACCATCTCATGCGCTGACACAACATCCGAGAGGGCGCCCGCAGGTACAACCGCATGGTTCAGCGCGTTTTGCTGCAGCCAAGTGTGCAACTGCGCCTCACCCGCACGCCGGACGGTGCCCGCGAGTTGATAGACAATCAGCATATGCAGACGGATATCCTTGAACATGAAGCCGTAAAAATCGAGCTGGGGCTGCATCCGCGAAGCTGACGCGTAGCTTGCGATTGTGCCGCCCGGGCGGATCAGCGACAGCGAGGCCTGCTGATTGGCGGCGAAATCCACTTCTACGATCCTGTCGACACCTTGGCCTGATGTCATGTCCATCACCGCCCCGGCCACGTCCTGCGAGCGGTAGTTGACCCACTCGGCTGCACCGGAATGCGCGGCCTTGGCCTCGGAACTGACCGTCGTGATCACCCGCGCGCCACCCAAGGCCGCCATCTGGCACGCATAGCGCCCAACAGTCCCGGCACCACCTGTGACAAGAACCGTCTGCCCCTCAATCGGCCCGTCCCGATAGAGTGCATACCAAGCCGTCATTGCAGGGATCCCGAAACAGGCGCCCTCGTCAAAGCCGGTTGTGTCCGGCAAAAGCACCGCCTGCTCGGCGGGCAGAGAGATATAGTCTGCCGCCGTCCCGAAGGCGCGCTGCCACTGGCCATTCCAGATCCAGACCCGTTCTCCAATCCGGGCCGGATCAACACCCGGACCAACCGCCTCGATCACTCCGGCACCATCAGAATGCGGAACGATGGTGGGGAACTGCATGACTGCGCCGGGCCGTGCGCCGCCGCGCAGTTTTACGTCGGACGGGTTGATTCCGGTGGCGCGAACCCGCACCAGAACCTCACCTGGCCCCGCCACGGGATCGGGCAAATTGACCAGTTCAAGCACCTCAGCGGCTGGTCCAAAACCACGGTAGGTAACGGCCCTCATGACAAGCGCACCGTCAGGATCTTGTAGCTGGCGAGCCCGAAGAACCCCGCAAAAGCGAAATCGAACCAGCGCCGTGCGCGACGATAGGTGCGGACCACGCGCGCAGAAGAAAACAGAAAGGCATAGCCGATAAAGGTCAGCAGCGATCCTGCATAAAGCAGGCCGAAATATCCGAACAACATCAGCAAACTCGCATCACTTGGCGCGACGATGGCATAGATCGAGCCCCAACTGAGGATCGCCTTGGGGTTGGTCAGGTGAATACCCGCCCCTTTGGCAAATATGGTGCCCAGCGAGCCCGTCACCGGCTTGCCCAGCGCCACCTCGTCCGAGGTCATGGCGCGCTGCAGCGCCTTGAAGGCAAGCCAGCCCAGATAGGCCACACCGAGATAACGGATCACCTCGAAGACCCAGACATTGGCCAGCATGATCGCAGATAGGCCCAGCGCGGCGGCAATGCCCCAGGCCGCAGAGCCAGCGCAGATGCCCAAAGCAAAGGACAGACCCGCGATACGGCCCTCGTTCATAGCTGTGCCCGCAATGCCCATCGTCGCCGGTCCGGGCGAGCCAGCCGCCATCACCCAGGCCAACCAGATGGCCACAAATGCCGGAGTTATCATGGGTGCACCTCATCCATCATCTGGTCCGTTTTCCAAGTGGCCGCGTGAGACGGCAAAATAGCCACGCCGACCAATAGCTGTCCGAATCGCACAATATCTGGGTTCATCGAGATGCTGCATACGGTCATTTTGCAAAGGCCGATTTGATCAGGCCCAAACCGGCGACGGCAAACAATCCCGCGACAACACCGTCGATCCATCGCCTAAACCTGCGATAGCCGGACATCATGCCGCTGACCGAGAACAGAAGCGAGTAGAGCGCGTTGTTGATAAAACCAGCAGCAATGCAAACCCCGGTCGCAACCGCCACGGAGACCCAACCGTCCTCCGGGCCAAGGCCAACGGACAGGGCCGCCATCCAGGCAATGACCGATTTCGGATTGGACAGGTTGAGAATCAGCCCTCGCCAAAACCACCGGCCTTTGGCTGGCGGCGACACGCGTTCGGCATCCGACCGCAGCGCCGAACGGCCCGATTGCCAGGCCAGCCACAGCAGATAGAGGCCACCCAGGACTTTGAGCACCATCAGGACATAGAGCGAGCTTTGCAAAACCGCGCCCATACCGCTGGCCGCAATCAATCCCCAGAAGACCAGTCCGCAGGACAGGCCGGCACCATATACTAGGCTGGTTTTGCGACCAAAGCTCATCGCAATGGCCGCGTTGGAGATATTTGCTGGCCCGGGCGATACGGCCACGACAAAGAAGGCAAGCGCAGTGACGGCAAGGGATGTAAGGTCGATCATTCCCGCGCCTCATCCATCAAGAAGCGCATTTCGGCAATGGCGGGGTGCAGGCCCAAAAAAATCGCCTCGCCAATCAGGAAGTGACCGATATTCAACTCGCGCACTTCGGGAAAGGCGGCGACGGGTTTCACGGTGTCATAGGTCAGACCATGCCCGGCATGCACCTCAAGCCCCAGTGAATGCGCGAAGGCAGACATCTCGCGCAGCGCGTCCAATTCGCGCGCGGCCTCGTCGGTGCGGCCTTCGGCATGGGCATCACAATAGGCGCCGGTATGCAGTTCGATCACTTCGGCACCGATGCGGTGGGCGGCTTCGATCTGACGCTTGTCGGCGGCGATGAAGATCGAGACCCGGCAGCCTACGTCGCGCAGCGGGGCAATGAAATGCGCGAGTTTGTTTTCCTCGCGCGCCACTTCCAGCCCGCCTTCGGTGGTACGTTCCTCGCGCTTTTCCGGAACGATACAGACCGCGTGCGGCTTGTGGCGCAGGGCGATCTTCTGCATCTCGTCCGTTGCCGCCATCTCGAAGTTCAGCGGGACGGACAGAACCTCCATCAGCCCGTCAATATCCGCATCCGATATATGGCGGCGGTCTTCGCGCAGATGGGCGGTGATTCCGTCGGCTCCGGCCTCTTCCGCCAGTTTGGCGGCGCGCAGCGGGTCCGGATAAGCGCCGCCCCGCGCATTGCGCACGGTGGCGACATGATCGATGTTCACGCCCAGACGCAAATAGTTGTCAGACATGTCAGTTGTCCCTGTTCCGTTTTCCAGAGGACACTAGCGATGTTTGATCAGCGGCGTCACCCTCTGCCTCCGCCTTTTTGCGGATCGCCTCGAACTTGGCTTTGATCTTGGCGCGGCGACGTTGCTGGTATGCGCGGATCAGTGGCACAGAGAGGTAATAGCAAATTGTCCCGGCGATCAGCCCGGGCGCGATGCCGCCGATCATGTAGGGATAGAATATCTCGTCATAAAACACTTCCAGCCCATGCCACTGCGCCTTCCGATCCGTGAACATCGCAATGCAATTGTCCCACAGATCGCTGCCAGCATCCGCGAACTTTTCGAGCAGAGAGTTGCTGACCCGCTCTTTGTATTTCGTACCCAGAACAAAATGCCCGGTCTGCAGCGAGATCACACCGATCGGTACGTAGGTCAGCGGATTGCCAAAAAACGTCCCGCTGAGCGAGGCCAGAAAATTGCCGTTGATCAGACGGGCGCATAACACGGCGATGAAGAAATGGAGCCCGTAAAACGGAGTGAACGAGGCAAAAACCCCCGCCCCGATGCCGCGAGCAATACGTTCCGGGGAATCGGGTAAGCGCCGGACACGATGCTTGACGTAGTGAAACGCTCGGGTCCATCCGCCGCGCGGATACAGAAACTCCGAGACGACCTGAACGGGCGATCGGCGATCTCGGCGCTTGAACACCACGCTGTGTCGTCCTTTCCCTTGCCCGTCAGGGCCTTACCCCGCCTCAGCCCGTTTCCTGGCCTTTTCCCGATAACGTTCAACCGAGGCGACATCGCCTTCGGCCTCCAGCATCAGCATCAGGGAATGCAACTGTTCCAAATCCCTGATTTCGACGCTGATCATCAATCGGTAAAAGTCCGGTTTGCGGTCCAGAAACTCCAGGTTCGAGATATTGGCCTTTTTCTCACCGATCAATGTGCAAATACGCCCCAGCACACCTGCATCATTGCCAATGGTCAGATCCAGCCCCGCCCCATAGACCGCCGGGTGCGTGCCGGAATGCCAATGCAAATCAACCCATCGCTCTGGCTGGTTCTCAAATTCACTCAGGCGTTCACAATCGATAGCATGCACAACAACGCCTTTGCCGCGATAGGTGATGCCGAGGATGCGTTCTCCCGGCAGCGGCTGGCAGCAAGTGGCGCGCTCAAAACTCTGCCCTGGTTCCAGACCAATCACCGCACGCCGCGGCGAGATCGCATCGCCTTCATCAGGGGCAAGATCAGGATAGACCGATTGCACCAACTCATGCCCGGTCAGTTCGGCACTGCCCAGACGCGCCAACAGCTCGCCTCGATCCTTCAGACGCAGATGCCGCGCGGCCGTGTCCAGAACCTTGTCGGTCGCCTTGCGACCGACATGTTCGAACGCCGAACGCGCCAGTTCTTGGCCCAGCTTGATGAACCGTTCGCGGTCCACTTCCCGCAGCGCACGGCGGATGGCGGTTCGGGCCTTACCGGTCACTGCGATCTCAAGCCAGCTCACCTGCGGCGTTTGCCCTTCGGCGGCAATTATATCCACCGATTGCCCATTCTTAAGCCGGGTCCAGAGCGGCACGCGGATACCATCCACCTTTGCTCCGACGCAGGAATGGCCGATGCGGGTGTGGATCGCATAGGCGAAATCGATCGGCGTGGCCCCGCGAGGCAGCTTCACCACGTCACCCTTGGGGGTGAAGCAGAAGACTTGGTCTGAATACATCTCCAGCTTAACCGCTTCGAGGAAATCCTCGTGATCCTCTTCGCTGTCGAACTGTTCGGTTAGGCCTGAAATCCACTTTGCCGGATCGACGGCAAAGGGGTTCTCCGAACGCACCCCATCGCGATAGGACCAGTGTGCCGCCACGCCGGTTTCGGCCACATCATGCATCTGTCGCGTGCGAATCTGAACCTCCACCCGTTTGCCGTCGCGACCCGAAACCGTCGTATGGATGGAACGGTAACCGTTCGATTTCGGCTGACTGATATAATCCTTGAACCGCCCCGGCACCGCGCGCCACCGCTGATGGATCGCGCCCAGAGTGCGATAACAGTCCTCTTCTGACTGGGTAATGATGCGGAAGCCATAGATGTCGGACAGACGGGAGAAGCCCTGCTCCTTTTCCTGCATCTTGCGCCAGATTGAATAGGGCTTCTTGGCGCGGCCGAACACTTCGGCCTCAATCTCTGCCTTTTCCAGTTCGTGACGCATATCGCCGGTGATGCGGTGGATTACATCGCCGGTTTCGCGCTGAAGCATGATGAAGCGGCGGATGATCGACTGGCGGCCTTCAGGGTTGAGAACGCGAAAGGCCAGGTCCTCCAGCTCTTCGCGCATCCACTGCATACCCATACGACCTGCCAGCGGCGCGAAAATATCCATCGTCTCGCGCGCCTTGACGGCCTGTTTTTCCGGGCGCATGGCCTTGATCGTGCGCATGTTGTGCAGCCGGTCGGCCAGCTTGACCAGAATGACCCGCAGGTCTTTGGACATAGCCATGAACAGCTTGCGGAAATTCTCTGCCTGCTTGGTCTCAAGGCTGGTCAGTTGCAGGTTGGTCAGCTTGGTGACGCCATCAACCAGCTTGGCGACCTCGTCCCCAAACAGTTCCGCCACCTGGCCGTAATTGGCCTTGGTATCCTCGATCGTGTCGTGCAGCAGCGCGGTGATGATGGTGGCGTCATCGAGGCGCTGCTCGGTCAAGATGGCAGCGACGGCGACCGGGTGCGAGAAATAGGGCTCGCCAGAATGGCGGAACTGCCCGTCATGCATCTTGCCGCCGAACTCATAGGCGGCGGCAATCCGGTCTGCATTGGTTTTGGGATTGTAGTTGCGGACCAGCGCGATCAGGTCGTCAGCTGAAATCATCCGGTCCGCATCCTTCCAGGCGGTAGGCTTAGCCCTGGCCCTGGGCCTCCATCAGCGCGCGCAACAGCTTCTCTTCGGACATGTCATCCTCGGCAGGCTTGTCGGACTCGGCCCCCATAAGCAGCGCCATCTGATCGTCTTCTGGCTCGTCCACCTCGATTTGGGTCTGATTGCTTTCGATCAGGCGCTCGCGCAGTTCATCGGCGCTTTGCGTCTCATCTGCAATCTCGCGCAGCGACACGACAGGATTCTTGTCGTTGTCACGATCCACGGTGATCCCTGCCCCGGCCGAGATTTCGCGGGCCCGGTGGGCCGCCAGCATTACCAGTTCGAACCGGTTCGGTACTTTGTCTACGCAATCTTCAACCGTTACGCGCGCCATCAGAGGCCTCCACAGTGCAACCCAGGTCAGAAGCGATGTATCTAAGCGCAATTTGGCCTGTTGACAAGCGGGAAATCAGGCACAGCTCCGCTCAGATGGGCACTACGGCGGTACGCTCTTCCTCGGGCAGCGCCAGCAGCATCTCGCGTACTGTTTGTCCCAATACCGGATGCCGCCACTCCGGCGCGATATCGGCCAATGGCGCCAGGACAAAAGCCCGATCCTGCAAGCGTGGATGCGGCAGGATCAGGCGATCGGGCGCATTGCGCGCCTGTGTTTGCGCGTCAAGCGCCTGCCAAGACCGAAACGCGTCGATATCCGGTGCCACCTGATCTCCGGCAAGAACCAGATCCATATCCAGCGTGCGCATACCCCATCGCTGAACCCGCTCACGCCCAAAACGCGCTTCGACCTCGTGGAGTTGACCCAAGATAATGCGTGGCGCGGCGGCTGTTTCTATCAGGATCGCCGCATTCACATAGTCCGGACCCGCGCCTGCGGGAAAACACGGGGTCGCAAAGAACCGGCTTACCGCGCGAATCACTACACCCTGGTCGGCCAGCGCCTTGATGGCTTGCCCTAACGTCAACTCTGGGGTGTTTTCATGAAATTTCAGGTTCGCACCCAGTGCGACGGCTGAAATTGACCGGTTTTCGGTCACTTTTGACCTCGGAATTAATGTCTCGTCCACTTGCTATATATGACAGTTGTCTTACATTTAAGCCCATCATTCCGCCGCATTTGATCACTCACGGGAATATTTGGCGCAATGATGAACACCGGAAGGAACAATTATGTTTTACAAAGACGAACGGCTGGCGCTGTTCATCGATGGCTCCAATTTGTATGCGGCGGCCAAGGCACTGGGCTTTGACATCGACTACAAGCTGCTGCGTCAGGAATTCATGCGCCGGGGAAAGCTGTTGCGCGCGTTTTATTACACCGCGCTGCTTGAAAATGATGAGTATTCCCCGATCCGACCTCTGGTCGACTGGCTGCACTATAACGGCTTCACCATGGTGACCAAGCCAGCCAAGGAATACACCGACAGCATGGGGCGTCGGAAGGTCAAAGGCAATATGGACATCGAACTGACTGTTGATGCCATGGAATTGGCGCCGCGCGTCGATCATATTGTGCTGTTTTCGGGCGATGGGGATTTCCGCCCGTTGGTGGCCAGCCTGCAACGACAAGGCGTACGTGTCTCGGTCGTCTCTACGATCCGCAGCCAGCCGCCGATGATCTCGGACGATCTGCGACGTCAGGCCGACAATTTCATCGAGCTGGAAGAGCTCAAGGATGTCATCGGCCGCCCTCCGCGCGAGATGCCCTTGGAAAGCCGAAACGTGGTCGCGGCCACTAACTGACAGGCCTACCCGGGCAACCGAAACAGACAGTAAAGGCGCGGCCGGGCCACCCCGGACCGCGCTTTCACTATATTTAGGTGCTGAAATTAGCGATCTTATACCTCTGTCGCATGTCAGATTCGTAACAATCCCACCGTGGTGCGCGCGAAGCGCTGGACCAACCCTGCCGAAAGCCTTACCTGTCCCCGGCAAGGAGATGCCGCGATGACAAACCCACCTCTGACCCTCTATCTGGCCGCACCGCGCGGGTTTTGCGCAGGTGTGGACCGTGCCATCAAGATCGTCGAGATGGCGATCGAAAAATGGGGCGCGCCGGTCTATGTGCGTCACGAGATCGTGCACAACAAATTCGTGGTGGATAGCCTCAAGGCCAAGGGCGCTATGTTCGTTGAGGAGTTGGAGGATTGCCCCGATGACCGCCCGGTGATCTTCTCGGCCCATGGCGTCCCCAAGGCGGTGCCGGCCGAGGCGGAACGGCGCGAGATGATCTATGTGGACGCCACCTGCCCGCTGGTATCAAAAGTGCATATCGAGGCACAGCGCCACGCCGATAGCGGCCTGCAGATGATCATGATCGGCCACAAAGGCCACCCCGAGACCATCGGCACGATGGGGCAACTCCCCGAGGGCGAGGTTTTGCTGGTCGAAACCGTTGCCGATGTGGGCGAGGTCGCGGTGCGCGACCCCGATAAGCTGGCCTATGTCACCCAGACTACGCTTTCGGTGGATGACACGCGCGACATCGTTGCCGCCTTGCAGAAGCGCTTTCCGCAGATCGTGGGCCCACACAAGGAAGATATCTGCTACGCGACCACCAACCGTCAGGAGGCTGTAAAAGCCGTGGCCCCAAAAGTGGACGCGCTGTTGGTGGTGGGCGCACCCAATTCCTCCAACTCGCGCCGCCTGGTTGAAGTGGCCGCAAAAGCGGGCTGCGCCTATGCCCAACTGGTCCAGCGCGCCAAACACATCGACTGGCGCGCACTGGATGGCATCCGGTCGGTGGGGATTACCGCCGGTGCCTCGGCGCCTGAACTGCTGGTCAACGAGGTCATCGACGCCTTCCGAGCACGCTATGACGTGACCGTCGAAATGGTCGAAACCGCCGTCGAGAACGTAGAGTTCAAAGTGCCCCGCGTCTTGCGCGTTCCGGCATGAGCCGTATTCCCACCGCGCCGCTGCTTCTGGGCCTCGCTGGCCTGATCCCCTTTGTTTGGGGCGCCACCACTTATCTGAGCGGGGGGTTGCAAGCCTGGGGCGCCGCCCATTTGGGTCCGCGTTTCGTCGGACCATATGTTCAGCTCTTCTACGGTTCGGTGATCCTCAGCTTCATGTCTGGCGTGCTTTGGGGCTTCGCCACCAAGACGTCCGGCAGCCGCGCCGCTACTGGCTATGCGCTGTCGGTATTGCCCGCACTCTGGGCCTTTTTCATGACTGGCGGCGGGCCAGTCAGTGCAGGGATGAACCTGATCTTTGGTTTTGCCGGGCTATTGTTCCTCGATGCCGCCTTTTCGTTCTGGGGGCTGACACCGCCCTGGTGGATGCGGTTGCGCATAATGCTGACGCTGGTCGTGATCGCCTGCCTGTCTGTAGGGGTATTTCTGTGACTGACGAGACACTGCGCATCTATGACGAAAAAGCGGGCGAATACGCAGCGCTTACCGGCGACTATGACGATCCGTTGCTGGCGGATTTCATCAAGCGGCTACCGCAGGCAAGCGCCGTCCTCGATTTGGGTTGTGGGCCCGGTGACGCGGCGGCTGCCATCGCCAAGGCTGGCCACAAGGTCGAGGCGCTGGACGGCTCTGCCGAGATGGTCGCGTTGGCCGCGACCCATCCCGGTGTCACGGCAAGGGTCGCGACTTTCGATCAACTGCAAGGATCCGATCTCTTTGATGGGGTTTGGGCCAATTTCAGCCTGCTCCACGCGCCGCGCAGTTCGCTGGCGGCACATCTGGCGGCAATCAAAGAAGCGTTGAAACCCGGTGGTCTCTTCCATATCGGCATGAAGCTTGGCACCGGTGCCGGGCCCGACAAGATCGGTCGCCACTATACCTACTACACACAAGAAGAGCTTGAAGAGCGGATGATTGAGGCCGGGTTCACCCTGATCGACCGCCATTTCGGAGCTTCCGAAGGACTGGACGGTCAGATGGCAGATTGGATCGTGGTGCGCGCCAATGGCTGAGCTTTTTGCCTATACCGATGGCGCCTGTTCCGGCAATCCCGGCCCCGGCGGTTGGGGCGTGCTGATGCAGGCGAAGCGCGGTGAAACGGTGATCAAGGAACGCGAGCTGAAGGGCGGCGAGGCCCTGACCACCAACAACCGGATGGAGTTGCTGGCCGCCATCTCGGCGCTTGAGACGCTGGAACGCGCCTCCAAAATCACCATCGTGACCGACAGCGCCTATGTGAAAAATGGTGTTACCGGCTGGATACATGGCTGGAAGCGCAATGGCTGGAAAACCGCCAGCAAGAAACCGGTCAAGAACGTGGAGCTATGGCAGAGGCTGGACGACGCGCAGCGCCGCCATGACGTGACCTGGGAATGGGTCAAGGGACATGCAGGGCACCCCGAAAACGAGCGCGCGGACGAATTGGCACGTGCGGGGATGAAGCCCTTCAAGCCCGGAAAAGCCAGCGCATGACGCTGCTGTCGCTTTTGGATTATGGCTCGGTGCTGATCTTTGCGCTGACTGGCGCCCTCGTAGCCAGCCGGGCCCAGCTAGATCTGGTAGGCTTTGCCTTTATGGCCAGCTTGACGGCAGTTGGTGGCGGCACGGTGCGCGACTTGCTGCTGGACCGCCACCCGGTCTTCTGGGTCGCGAACCCCACCTATATCCTGATCGCCACTGGCGCGGCGGTGCTGGTCTTTTTCACCGCACATCTGGTTGAGAGCCGATATAACTGGCTGGTTTGGCTGGACAGCTTCGCGCTGTCCATCGCCGTGGCCGCCGGGTCAGGAGTTGCGCTGCAACTGGGCCAGCCGCCGATGATTGTCGTACTGATGGGCATGATTACTGGATGCCTTGGCGGGCTGATGCGCGATGTAGTGAATGACGAATTGCCGCTGGTGCTGAAACAGGGGCAACTCTACGTCTCTTGCGCCTTTGCCGGCGCCTGTGTTGCGGTTCTAGCAAGTTGGCAGGGCCTTCCAGAGATTGTGGTGCTGGTCGCGTGCGCCGCCACTTGCTGGGGTCTGAGGGCCGGATCGTTGCTGTTCGGTTGGCAATTGCCGGTCTATAAATCGCGCCCACCGCGCAACTAGAGTTCAGCGCCGATTGCGCCAGGCCTGCCAAAGCCAGATTACCAGCAGCGCACCCAGCACGGCTCCGACAAATCCAGCCAGTGCGCCCATCACAGTGGTCAGGAAGCGCAGAAGGAACCCGCCGATCAGCGCACCAACAATGCCGATCAGCATGGTGGTGGGGATATCGGCCTCGATCCGCATCAGCCGCGTGGCCAGAAAGCCCGCCGCCGCGCCTACAATGATCAGAACAACAACCGACATTTCATTTCCGCCAATGGGTGGGCACGATGACCAATGCGCCAACCGAGGACAGGATCGCGTTCATCCCCGGTGATCCGAAACCGAAGCCGAACATGATCCGGACAAAGTAGAACAAGAAGGCCCCGCCGACGCAGATGATGATGGATTGCAGATACCCGTTATGGGTGAAGCCGGTCTTTTCCGCCAAATACCCAACGATCCCGGCAATCACGACCGTCCCGAACAGAACCATGAACATGGGCGCACCCTCCTCAGAGCATTGTTCCCTTTGCAACTGGCCAGCCGCGCAGGAATGTCGCGCTATCCTGCGCGCCCTTGCCCGCTCGTTGCAAGCGGGTCAGTGAAACCGCACCCGCGCCACACGCCACGGTCAGTGCCTCATCCAGAACCTCACCCGCGGCACCCTGCCCAGCAGCCAGTTGCGAGCCGAGCAGTTTCACCCTGTCGCCACCGATCTCTGTCCAGGCGCCGGGAAAAGGGGCAAGGCCCCTGATTTGGCGGTCAATCTCGGCGGCAGGGCGGGTCCAATCCACCTTCGCTTCAGACTTGTCGATCTTGTTGGCATAGGTCACGCCCACCTCTTCTTGCGCCACGGGCCGCAAGTCATCCAGCATTTGTAGCGCCTCAACGATCAGCTTTGCACCCATCACCGAGAGCCGGTCATGCAAGGCACCTGTGGTCTCTGACCCTTCGATCTCGGTGGCCTGCCTTAGCAGAACCGGCCCGGTATCCAGCCCTGCCTCCATCTGCATGATGCAGATTCCCGTCCGGGCATCTCCGGCCATGATCGCGCGGTGAATTGGCGCCGCCCCGCGCCAACGCGGCAATAGGCTGGCATGGATATTGAGGCACCCGCGGGCAGGGGCATCCAGAATGGCTTGCGGCAGGATCAGGCCATAGGCAACCACCACCGCCACATCCGCCTTCAGGGCGCTGAATCGCGCCTGCTCCTCGGCGGATTTGAGCAAAACCGGATGCCTTACGTCTAGACCAAGCGCCTCGGCTCGGGCATGCACCGGGGTCGGACGATCCTTCTTGCCGCGCCCAGCGGGCCGCGGCGGCTGGCAATAGACAGAGACAATCTCATGCCCTGCCTGCAAGAGCGCATCCAGCACCGGCACCGAGAAATCAGGTGTTCCCATGAAAACAATGCGCATTACACGCCACCTCCGTAGGATGGGGTTTCACCCCATCCCCTCACCCCAGTTTCCGCGCCTTGCGCAGCAGCATGTCACGTTTGACCTTGCTGAGATTGTCGAAATACATCCGCCCGTTCAGGTGATCGATCTGGTGCTGCACCGACGTCGCTTCGATCCCGACAAAATCACGCTGATCGGCCACGCCCTGATCGTTCAGAAACCGCACCGTCACGGCGCGCGGGCGTTTGATCTTGGCCGAAACGCCGGGCAGATTTGGGCTGGCTTCTTCATGTTCACGCAGCTCGATTGAACTGTGCAAAACCTCTGGATTGGCCAGCCGCATCGCGCGTCCCCGCTCGGTCGAGCCATCGACCACCGCCAGCCGCAGCATCGCCCCGATCTGCGGCGCGGCAAGACCTACGCCAGGCATCGCCTCCATCGTGTCGATCATGTCGTCCCAGATGGCGCGGATTTCGTCGGTGATTTCGCTCACCTCGTCTGCTTTGGTTCGCAGGCGCTTGTCGGGCCAGGGCAGGCAAGGGCGAACGCTCACGCCCGCGCCCGCTCGCGTTTCAGTTTCTGCATCTTTCGGGTGATCATCTGCCGTTTAAGCGGTTTGAGATAGTCGATGAAGAGCTTGCCGTTCAGATGGTCAATCTCATGCTGCACGCAGGTCGCCCAGAGCCCGTCAAACGTCTCGCTCTGCGGATTGCCATCGCGGTCGATCCATTCCACATCGACCACTTTGGGACGGGTCACCTCGGCGAATTGCTCTGGTATCGACAGGCAGCCTTCTTCGTACACATTGGTCTCGTCCGAAAACGACACCACTTTCGGGTTGAACAACACCATAGGGCGCGGTGTCTCGCCCTCTTCCTTGATGCAATCCATGACGATCAAACGCTCAAGGACCCCGATCTGCGGCGCGGCCAGACCAATGCCTGGCGCGTCATACATCGTCTCCAGCATGTCGTCGGCCAGTTGGCGCAGATCGTCGGACAAATCAGAGACCGGCGTGCAAACCTTTTTCAGGCGGGGATCGGGATGGATCAGGATGTTGCGTTTCATGGGGGTGATGTAGGCGATTGACGGCGGCGCCGCAACGCCTCTTGAACGCAGCCCGATTGTCGTTAGCTTGCCTGAGACACTCAAGGGACGACCTCATGGATTTCAACACACTCAACGACCGTCGCGGCACGTTCAGCACTAAATGGGACAAGATGGAGCGCGGCTTTGGCGTCTCGCCAGAGGACGGGCTGGCGATGTGGACCGCCGATTCCGATTTCCCGACCGCGCCTTGCGTGATCGACGTGGTGCGTGAGGCCGCTGAACATGGTGTGTTCGGTTATTCCTGGGTTTATCCCGAATACCTGCAATCGGTGCAGTGGTGGATGAAAACCCGCCACAACTGGGACATCAAAACCGATTGGGTACTAACCACACAAGGGTTGGGCAACGGTATCGCTTTGGCATTGGATGTTTGGACCAAGCCGGGCGATGGCGTGGTTATCTTCTCGCCCGTCTATCACGAATTCGCACACAAGATTAACAAGGCGGGGCGCCGCGTTGTCGAATGCCCACTTGCGCGCGAAGGGGATACTTACAATCTGGACCTCAACGATGCGCAGAGCCGCCTTACCGGCGACGAATCCATGCTGATTTTCTGCTCACCGCAAAACCCGTCGGGTCGCGTTTGGACGGCACAGGAATTGCACGCACTGGCGGAATTTGCCGAGCGCAATGATCTGATCCTTGTTTCGGATGAGATTCATCATGATCTGGTCTATCCCGGCGGGAATTTTGTGCCGATGGATATCGCAGCGCCCGAGTTTCGGCACCGGATGGTCTATCTGACCGCCGCTTCCAAGACCTTCAACATCGCCGGTCAGCGCACAGGCAACATGATCATCCCCGATCCCCAATTGCGCGCCGCGATGAACCATCGACTGGCCACGTTAGACTATTCGCCCAGCGCGCTTGGAGTGCGGATGATCATGGCCGCCTATTCACCCGAGGGTGCGGAATGGGTCGATGCGCAGATCGAGCATCTGGACGCGAACCGCCGCGCCTTTGATGCGGCGATCAATGCAATCCCCGGTGTGCGCTCGCTGCCGTTGCAATCCACCTACCTGGCCTGGGTCGATTTTTCTGGAACCGGTATGCCGCCCGAGGATGTGGCCGCCCGCATCCGCGATGAGGCCAAGATCGCAGTTTCACCTGGTCCCGGCTTCGGCTCAGGGGGCGAGACGTTCCAGCGCTTTAACCTCGCCACCCAGCTTGGCCGTGTCGAAGAGGCCGGCCGCCGGATGCAACACGCCTTCCGTGATCTGCAATAGATGCGTTTGCGAGCCTTGCTGCGCAGCGCTCTCGTGATCCTCGCGATTGGGGGGCTGTCTGTTCTCTGGGGCCGCTATAGTCCACCCGCCCCCGCGCCAGAGTTGGCCCCGGTGGTTGAGCGGGTCGATCACATAGTCATCGAGAAATCTACCCGTCGTCTGACTGCGACGGCCGATGGCGCACCGGTCTTTCAGGCGGACATCGCGCTGGGATTTGCGCCCAGTGGTGACAAGCAGATGGAAGGCGATGGAAAAACCCCCGAAGGTCACTTCACGATCAACCGCCGCAATCCACAAAGCGCGTTTCACCTCTCTCTCGGCCTGGACTACCCCCGCCCCGAAGATATCATCCGCGCCAAGGCGCAAGGCGTTGACCCTGGTGGCGATATCTTCATCCATGGTCAGCCTAACGGGTTGTCCGTCCTCACTCTGCCCGGCGATTGGACCGCAGGATGCATCGCGGTCACAAATGCCGAGATGGAGGCACTGTGGCGTCTGGTTCCCATCGGAACGCCGGTCGAGATCAGACCCTAGGTGCCTGCCGGGTGGCCCTCTGAGGTTGAGGTGCCTTCATTGCCTATCCGTATCGCGACTGTGCTCAATCGAACGCGCCGGTAATGCCCGCAATGGTAACTCCGACACTTAGGCAAAATAACGTCGACCCTCCCTGCGCTGCATGGAGGTCAGCATCGCTGACCTCACCCTGGGAAGGCTGCTGCGGGATATGCAGATACGCGACCTTGTCGGTATCCGTAACAACTCTGTAATCTACACCCCCGGGCAGCGGGCCGACCATTTCCTCCAACGCGGCGCGCGTGTCCGTTTCAAGGCGCCTCGCGTAGGCCTGGTCGCTCAGGGCACGCTCAAACAAAGGGTGCCGCGAATGAGATTGATCCGCTTTCGGCCGCAAGTCAGTGTAAATTGTCATAGCATTCTCCCAATTCGGTCGATATATGCGCCTTTGTTGAAGCAACTCATGACGCACTGTCTTGATCGAATTACATTTGGGATCTGAAGCTATTCAGATTTGCAGCTTGCGATTAAATCTCGTTCATATTCGCGCGGCTAAGCCCTAGTCTTTGCCAAGCAGCGCGACGGGCGCATCGGGTGCGCGGTAGAAATCCAGCGGCGCGCGGTCGGTTGCAGCCGTACTGCGCTTGAATTCATAGTGAACCTCTCCGCCATCTTCTTTCGATGCCACGATCAGACATTGATAAAGATGGTTGGCTCCGTCGTAGACGTCGACCAATCCGCGCAACCTTGGGGTCGAGGCGGCTTCGACCGAGAAACCGGCCCGCCACAATCCAAGGACAGGATAATACTCCTCGCCAACTTCGACCCGCAGGCGGCTGGCTTTCTTGATCCCAGCAAGGCGTGCGGCTTCAAGCCCGGCCCTGATCTCTTTTGACACATAGGTGCTCATGTGATCCCCCTCACTCCAGCCCGACTCATCCTGCCGCCCGACATAGATATATCAAGCTGAGTTTTTATGACGGTGGCGTTAAATCGAGCTCACGTTGCGCCAAATCCTCATCACCTGTGCATGGGTGCAGGGGGTCTGCGCGCCCATTGCATTGGGCAAAGCCCCGCTCCGGGGCTAGGTTTGGCACAACTGAGGATTGGAGGACGAGATGGGTTTATTGATCGATGGTGTGTGGCACGACCAGTGGTATGACACCAAGGCAACCGGTGGCGCCTTCAAGCGCAGCGAGGCAAAGTTCCGAAACTGGATCACACCTGACGGCAGCCCCGGCCCCTCGGGAGAGGGCGGCTTTCCCGCTCAATCCGGTCGCTTCCACCTTTATGTCAGCATGGCATGCCCCTGGGCGCACAGAACCCTGATATTCAGGCAGCTCAAGGGGTTGGCCGACCACATCTCGGTCTCGGTCGTTCATCCTGACATGCTGGATCGGGGCTGGACGTTCGAGGTCGATGGACAGGGCGCCACCGGCGACACGCTCTACGGCCTGACCCACGCGCATCAGGTCTATACCAAGGCAGACCCCGCATTTACCGGCCGCGTCACCGTGCCGATCCTGTGGGACAAAACACGCGAAACCATCGTGTCGAACGAAAGTTCCGAGATCATCCGCATGTTCAATTCGGCCTTTGACCAATTGACGGGCAACACTCAGGATTTTTGGCCTGAACCGCTACGGGATGCAATCGAAGAGGTGAACGCCCGCATCTACGATACCGTCAACAATGGTGTCTACAAATGCGGATTTGCGACAACACAGGCGGCCTATGACGCCGCGGTGGGCCCGCTCTTTGACAGTCTTGGTTGGTTGGAGGATCGTTTGGCGCGCAATCGCTACCTGATGGGCGATCAGGCGACAGAGGCCGATTGGCGGCTCTTCACAACGCTGATCCGGTTCGACCCGGTCTATCACCTGCATTTCAAATGCAACCGCAATCGGCTGGTGGACTACCCAAATCTCTGGGCCTACACGCGCGAGCTATATCAATGGCCGGGCGTGGCGCAGACCGTGAACATGGATCACATCGTACGCCACTATCACTACAGCCATGACAGCATAAACCCGCATCGCATCATTCCGACCAACCCGGTTCTGGACTACGATGCTCCGCACGGGCGCGATCAGCGGCCTGCCGCATAGTGTTCGACCATGGCCGCCAGATCCTCTGGCGGCATTTCACTTTGCAGGAACGCACACGCATTCGGGCTATGGGCAAACACTGAGCCGTCCGAAAAGAACGTTGTGTTGGTCACGAATATCACCCGCGCCTCGGGGCGGCGATAGCTGGCAAAATCTGCAACAGCCAACGCGCTACCATCCTCTAGCACCAAATCCAGAACGATGATGTCAAAACGATCACGATAGAGCGCCAGAATCGCCGCTTCCTGCGACGGTACCAGCGTCACTTCCGCCCCCTGCCGCCGCAAGTGACGCTGCCAGAGCAAACCCAGACCCGGGTTGCTTTCCACAATCAAAACCTTCATCTCAGACTACGGGTGCCGCCGCTTGGGCTGATCTGGTGGCACCACTCCCCTATCTAGGTCTTGTGATCAATTGTTTAACAAACTCTTAACGGGTCCCCGCAGGGCGTCCCGAACGCTGTTCACGCTTGTGTAAGCAGCGGATTTCCGCTTGAAGCGATGTTGAACGCAGATCCGAAACCGATTTGGTTGCATCAATGGACCGAATGTCACCGACCGCCCCCGAGGCGCCCAGAGACCACGGAGGCACCCTTGATGCCGCCATTGCGGCCTATGGTGGAACTCGAACGGGGTGGCTGGACCTTTCGACAGGCATCAACCCTGAGCCCTACCCTCTGCCCGCATTTGAGCCGCAGGATTGGGCCGCCTTGCCGGATCAGGCCGCCTTTGGCACATTGGAGTCCGCCGCACGGCAGTTCTGGCGCGTGCCCGATGGGGCGCGCATCCTGATTGCGCCAGGTGCATCGGCCCTGATTGCGCGTCTGCCCGCACTGATGCCAGCGGGCCAGGTTCAGATTACGGCACCCACTTACAACGAGCATGCGGCAGCTTTCGCGGCACAAGGCTGGCAGATCACCGGGTCAGGCCCAAGCGACGCTCGCGTGATCGTGCACCCCAACAATCCCGATGGCCGTGTCTGGACCTCCGGGGATGCGTCAGCTGCGATGACAGTTATTGACGAAAGCTTCTGCGACGTGATGCCATCGCGCAGTCTCGTGCACCTGGCGGACCATGCCGGAACCATCATTCTGAAGAGCTTTGGCAAGTTCTGGGGACTCGCCGGGCTGCGTCTCGGCTTTGCCATTGCGCGACCCCAGATCATTGACCAACTGGCCGATCTCACCGGGCCCTGGGCCGTCTCAGGACCCGCGCTGCGCACCGGTGCATTGGCATTGAACGATACGGACTGGGCGAGGCAGACCCGGGCGAGGCTTGATCGCGACGCTGCGCGACTGGATCAGCGACTGATCGGTGCCGGGGCGGAACTGAAGGGCGGCACAACCCTCTTTCGTCTTTATCGGGTAGATGATGCCGCCGAATGGCAGGATCGACTGGCCAAAGCGCATATCTGGAGCCGCATTTTTCCCTATTCACGGCACTATCTGCGCCTCGGCCTGCCCCCGGCGTCGGGATGGGAGCGGCTGGAGGACGCCTTATGAGCACGCCCGCCCTGCTGGCCTGCGCAATGTTGCTGGACGCCACGCTGGGAGAGCCCAACTGGCTATGGTCGCGACTACGACATCCGGCGGTGCTGATGGGGGATGCTGTGCGGCTGTTAGATCAACGCCTGAACCATGGGTCTCAGAAACGGCTCAAGGGAGCCGTGACCACCGCGATTCTGGCTGTAGGGGCGTTGCTGATCGGCTGGGCGCTGTCACTGCTGGGCCCGATCGTCGAAATCCTGTGCTGCGCAATCCTGCTGGCCCAAAAGTCACTGGTTCAGCATGTGGGCGACGTCGCAAAGGCCCTGCATGTGTCACTGCCCGAGGCACGCAGCAAGGTTGCCCGCATCGTCTCGCGCGACACAAGTAACATGGACGCCCCGCAGATCGCGCGCTCGGCCATCGAAAGCGCAGCCGAAAACCTGTCGGACGGGGTAATCGCGCCTGCGTTCTGGTTTCTGCTGGGCGGCCTGCCCGGATTGCTGCTTTATAAGGCGATCAACACCGCCGACAGCATGATTGGGTACCGGAACGACAAATACACCGAGTTCGGCTGGTCTGCGGCCCGTCTGGACGATCTGCTCAATCTGATCCCGGCGCGGCTGACCGGCCTGATGATCACGCTGCTTGCCAACCGGCAATCGCACTGGCTCGACATCGTCAAGGATGCCGAACGGCACGTCTCACCCAATGCAGGCTGGCCCGAAGCAGCGATGGCGCGCGTGCTTGGCGTGGCGCTGGCCGGGCCGCGCAGCTATCACGGCCAGATCCGGCACCTGGCCTGGGTGAATGAGAACGCCCGCAAAGAGATTGGCGCGCAAGAGATCGCCCGCGCGGTGGAAATTCTCTGGCAGGTCTGGGCATTGGCGCTTGGCCTTGTCATGGTCGGAATCGTAATCTCGCTGCTGTGGTAAGAGGAGACAAGAATGATCAGAGCGACTGTCCTTGGCCTTGCGCTGCTGGGGTCCTCCCCCGCGCTGGCGCAATGCGGCGGCGATTTCGGAGCTTTCGTGGAGGCGCTGAAAGCCGACGCCACCGGCGCCGGTCTTGAACCCGAGACGGTTGATGCCTTCTTCAAGACCGTGCGGCAGGACCCCAAGGTGCTCAGGGCCGATCGCGCGCAGGGTGTGTTCCAGAAACCCTTCATCGACTTTTCCAATCGCCTGATCTCGCAAAACCGCATCGATCGAGGCGCGGCGATGGCCGAGAAATACAGCGATGTCTTTGACCGTATCGAAACGGAATACGGCGTGAATCGCGGAGTTCTGCTGGCCTTCTGGGCGTTTGAGACCGACTACGGCGGCTATCAGGGGGATTTCAACACCCGCAACGCGCTGGTGACGCTGGCCCATGACTGCCGCCGCCCTGAGTTGTTCCGGCCCCAGATTTTCGCTGCCCTTGAACTGCATGCGCGCGGCGATTTCGACCCCGACCGTACCAAAGGCGCCTGGGCTGGCGAAATCGGCATGGTGCAGATGCTGCCGCGTGACATTCTGGTGAACGGCGTCGACGCCGATGGCAGCGGCAAGGTTGAACTTTCAACCTCGGCCCCCGACGCACTGGTTTCAGGGGCCAAGATGCTGGAACATATGGGCTGGCAGGCCAATGAGCCGTGGCTACAGGAAGTGACCGTGCCCGACACTCTGGACTGGTCGCTGACCGGCCCCTCGAAACCGCGCAGCGTGGCAGAATGGCAAGAAATGGGCGTCGCCGCGCGCGAAGGCGATCTTGAGGCGGGTGATATGCAGGCGACCATCATCCTACCGCAAGGGCACAAAGGGCCTGCCTTTATCGCCTACCCGAATTTCAACGTCTACTTCGAGTGGAACCAGAGTTTTGTCTATGTGCTGACCGCCGCCTATTTTGCCACCCAACTGGAAGGTGCACCGGTGTATCAGGCCGGAACGCCTGACATGGGATTGAATGGCGCGCAGATGAAGCAGCTGCAAACCAAGCTGCAAGAACGCGGCCATGACGTCGGCGAGGTGGACGGCATTCTGGGCGCACGCACACGAGCAGCGGTGCAGACTGAACAGCAGCGATTGGGCTTACCCGCCGATGCCTGGCCAACGCCCGAGTTGCTGCGCCAGCTATGACCCATCATCGGGGCGAACGGGAAAGCGTTGGCCCTTCTCGTCGATCAGGATCAGCCGCCCGTCCCTGCGCACAAACAGGTCACAGCGGTTGAAGCCGTGGTCGAAAGCAGTGCAGATGCTGCCATCTTCGGCAATCCGGTAGGTGCCGAAAGCAGTCCCTCCGCTGCCATAGGTATAGGAATAGGCCCCATCCGCCGAATATCTGGATTGACCATTGTCATAGAACGTCAGCGTGCGCCCCTCAAACGCGTCAAGCTCGGCCAAGGACAACGGCTCTTCGCCCGGTCTCAGGTTCCAGTCAGCGGCCCAGACGGGCAGGCCCAGAAACAGCAAGGGTATCGAAAGGCGTAACATGGCGCCATCATGACCCGATCCGCTACCCGAGGGGAGTCACGTTGCAGTGAAGCCGTTATCGGCTCAGCCCCAGTTGGATCCGCATCGGCAATCGCCCATTGCTGCGTCGGTTGAACAGGATCAGCCGGTCTTCGGTCAGGGCCAGCTCGCAGCGGCTGAAGGTCTTGCGAAAGCTCAGGCACAGATCGCCTTCGCGGCGCAGCTTGAGCACGCCTATCGAGACGCCCCCCTTCGGCCTGTCATAAAGCGAGTTCGGCGCCCTGACCGCGCTGCGTCGACGGGTCGCGGGCCGCAGCAGCTTCGGTTTGCGGTCAGAAACCATACTGAAATGAGTGCCATAACCGGACCAGCCCACTTTGCCTAAATTCACCTCCTCGGCGCGAATCGCGCTGGAGGAAACTACAAGAATGAACACAATACACAATTGAAACATGAGCCAATATTAGCAGAAATCCGCCGATAAGGCGAATCCGGGATGGTCAGGCCACCATCGCCTCGGCCTTCTTGAGGTCGACCGAAACCAGCTGACTGACGCCCTGTTCCTGCATCGTAACGCCAAACAGCCGATCCATCCGCGCCATTGTCACCGCGTGGTGGGTGATGATCAGGAAGCGGGTTTCGGTCTGGCGGCACATCTCGTCCAGCAAGTCGCAGAACCGCGTTACGTTGGCGTCATCCAGCGGCGCGTCAACCTCGTCCAGCACGCAGATCGGGGCCGGGTTCGCAAGGAACACCGCAAAGATCAGTGCCATAGCTGTCAAGGTTTGTTCCCCTCCTGACAGTAGGCTGAGCGTCGACAACTTCTTGCCCGGCGGCTGGCACATGATCTCAAGCCCGGCATCCAGCGGGTCATCGCTTTCAACCATCACCAGATTGGCCTCACCGCCGCCAAAAAGATGTTTGAACAGCATCGAGAAGTTGGAATTGACCTGCTCGAACGCGGTCAGCAGCCGTTCCCGGCCCTCGCGGTTGAGGCTGGCGATACCGCTGCGCAGGGTCTTGACCGCCTCTTCCAGATCCGCCTTTTCGGATTGCAGCGTGTCATGCTCTTCCTGAACCTCGCGGGCGTCTTCCTCAGCGCGCAGGTTGACCGCACCCATCGCGTCGCGTTGTCGCTTGTGCCGGTTCACCTCGGCCTCAAGCGTATCTGCGTCGGGCATGCTGTCAGGATCGGTTGCCAGCTGATTCAGAAGCTGGTTCGGGGTCAGTTGTTGATCTTCAGCGATCCGTTCGGCAGCGGCAGTCACGGTCTCTCGTGCGGCCTCGGTGCGCGCCTCGGCGGCCGCGCGGGCCTCGCGGGCCTCCGAGGCCTGACGCTCCGCATCGCGCTCGGCGATCATCGCTTCGCGCTGCGCGCGCTCAGCCCCGGCAAGCTTGTCGGCAGCAGCGGATTTGCGGGCCTCGGCTGTGCTGATCTGTTCGCTCAACTCTTCGCGCGCCTCAGCGATCTCGGCAGGGACAGAAAGCGCCTCGCTGAGGTCCTTTTCGGACCCCGCCTTGCGCTCAGCCAGTTCTGCAATCCGCTTTTCAGCCGTGTCCAGCCGGTGCCGCCAGCCGCTGATATCCTTAGTCACCTCTTGCGCGCGCCGGGTCCGCGCCTCGCCCTCACGCCGCACTTCGTCATGGCTGGAGCGGTGAGTAAGCATGGTGATCCGCGCCGCCTCGACCGTCTGCTTGATGTCCTCGACATGGCCACGCGCGGTATCGAGATCCCCTAAGTCGGTCAGCCCGGCCTCGGCCTCTTTCAGGCTGGCGCGAGCGGCCATCGCGTCTTCCTTGTGGCGGTTCACCGCGAGGCTCAGCGTTTCGAGCCGCCCCTGGGACAGGTTTCGCTCTGCCTCGGCACGGCTAAGCGCGCGGGCGGCTTCTGCCATACGCTGATCGGCAGCGCGGCGGGCATCGCGGGCGCGGCGGTCGGCCTCGGTCACTTCGGCCAGTTGTCGCGAAAGCGCCTCATGGGCGGCACGTGCGCCATCGGCCTGCGCCTCGACCCGTGTCAATTCCTGCTTCAGCGCCTCAAGCCGGTTGAGCTGTTCCAGCCGCAGCGCCGCAGCGCTTGGTGCATCCTCGGCCCAAGCGCGGAACCCGTCCCAGCGCCAGAGGTCACCGCCACGGCTGACCAGCCGCTGGCCGGGTTTCAGTAGCGGTTGCAGCCGCGCCGCATCTTCGCTGTCTACCAGACCGATCTGCGCGATCCGCCGCGTCAGGCGGTCAGGACCCGAGACATGCAGCGCCAGCGGCCCGGCCCCGTCCGGCAAGGGCTGATCAGAGGCATACCCCGCGATCTGAACCCAACCCGACGGGCCATCATCATCCGCCAAGGGCGCGCGCAGGTCATCCGCCAGAGCAGCGCCAAGCGCCTTTTCATAGCCCGCCGCAACACGCATCAGGTCCAGAACCTGCCCATCTTCGGCAGTATCGCGTTCGACCAGCTTGGCCAAAGCTGCGGTCTCGGCCCGGATCGCCCCCGCCTCGCCTTCAGCCTCCGAGCGTTGCGCGCGCGCTTCTGCCTCGCGCGCCTGGGTCTCGCCCCGCAATTCATCCGCTGCTGCCAAGGCCTCTTCAGCGGCTTCGGCGGCTTCGTTCGCCTCTTCCTGCGCCTGTTGCGCTGTATCGAAATCCTCTTCGGCCTGGGCAACGGCACGGTCGGCCTCTTCCATCGCGGCGCGCGCCTTGGCTTCCTCGCCCTCTGAGCGGGCGAGCGTCTTGCGGCCATCCTCGACCAGCCGCTGCGCCGACTGATGCCGCGCGGCCAGCCGAGCCACATCTTCGGTCACCTGCGACAGGTGATCCTCGCGTTGTTGCAGAACCCGCGCTGCCTCGCTCGACGCTTCAGCCGCCTCGGCAAGCCGCTCGTCATGACCTTCGCCCGCCTTGGTCAGCTCGCGTGCCTCCCATTCAAGCCGTTCAATCGTTTCACCCGCGTCCTTGTTCAGCCCGGTTTCCCGCTCGATGTCGCGGCCAAGCTGTGCAACGCGGGCGGTCAATGTCTCGACCGTCTGACGCGCGCGCGCTTCCTGATCATCCAGAGCGCTGCGTTCCACGATCAGGCGCTGCAGGACCGCCGCCGCGATGGCTTCTTCTTCACGCAGGGGCGGCAGGGTCTCTTCGGCGGCGGCGCGGGTCTTTTCGGCCTGCCGCGCTGCGATCTCGGCCTTGGCCGCCTCGGTGGTCCGGTCCCGCAGCACATCCTCGGCCGTCAGGCGCGCGACATCAGCCTCTTTCCAGCGCCGATAGAGCAACATGCCCTCGGCCTGCCTCAACTGTTCGCCAATCTCGCGATAGCGCGCCGCCTGCCGGGCCTGCCGGGCCAGTTGCGCCAGTTGCGCGGCCAGTTGCTCCAGCACGTCATCGACGCGGGTCAGGTTGGTCTCGGTGCCCTTGAGCTTCAGTTCGGCCTCGTGCCGCCGCTGATAGAGCCCAGAAATGCCCGCAGCCTCTTCCAGAATGCGCCGCCGGGCCTTGGGTTTGGCGTTGATCAGTTCCGAGATCTGACCCTGCCGCACCAGCGCGGGCGAATGCGCGCCCGTGGAGGCGTCGGCAAACAGCATCTGGATATCGCGGGCTCGCACATCCTTGGTGTTGGCTTTGTAGGCACTGCCCACGTCTCGGGTGATCCGACGTACGATCTCAAGATTGTCGCTGTCATTGAACCCGGCAGGCGCCAGCCGCTCACCATTGTCCAGAAGCAGCGAGACCTCGGCAAAATTGCGTGCGGGTCGGGTCGCGGCCCCGGCAAAGATCACGTCCTCCATTCCGCCACCGCGCATCGCCTTGGGGCGATTTTCACCCATCACCCAGCGCAGCGCCTCAAGCAGGTTGGACTTGCCGCACCCATTGGGACCAACAACACCGGTCAGCCCGTCCGCGATCACCAGATCGGTCGGGTCCACAAAGCTCTTGAAGCCGGTCAGTCTGAGTTTCGTGAAGCGCAAAGGCGGGCTTTCGTGATTCCTGTGTCAATCGAGACTGCGCCCGGAAACACTGCAAGTCAACGGATCAGACGCCCTATATGGGCGGATGAGCGCAGTTATCCACAACATCTGGATGAAGCTGAGTCTTACCTGCGGGTTATCTTTCCCGCCCTGCAGCAGCGAGCAACGCCCAATCCTTTGGCCTGCTCTCACAATCCAAAACGCCAGTCATCACCGCCTGATCCCCCAGAACCCCCACAACCTGACAACCCGAGACCTGTTCCATCGCAGCCCCGGCGCGTGACCCGATTGGACCCAGACGCGGGGCGTATTGCGGGTTCACCCGAACTGCTTCGGCCAAACCACCGCGCACCCGGATGTCAAAGACGCTGCCGTCCACCGCCACACGCATAACGGGTGCCCGCCGAAACTCGGGGCTGGCGGCACCGCAAGCCGCAACGAGCGAAACCAAAACACAGCGCCACATGCACGCAGATTGCCGCTCAAACCGTTAAGAAATCATTCAGATATGGACCCGCAGAAGCTGACTCAACCGTCTGATCCCCTCTTCTGCCTCCTCCTCCTTGGCGCAGGAAAAGCTGAGCCGGATGGTATTGTCGCCGCTGCCATCGGCGAAAAAGGCCTGACCGGGCACAAAGGCCACCTTGGCGCTGTCCACGGCCTCGGCCAGCAGCGCGTCCCCGTTCAGATGAACCGGCAGGGTCACCCAGATGAACATACCACCCTCGGGGCGGGTCCAGTTGGTACCCGGCGGCATATGCCGCTCCAACGCGGCCAGCATCCGGTCGCGCCGTCGCGCATAGACCTCGCGCAACATTGACACATGGCTGTCGAAGTGGGCCTCGGCCACTTGAGAGATGACCACCTGGTTCAACGTAGGCGTATGAAGGTCCGAAGCCTGTTTCAGTAAAACCAGCTTGGAAATGATCGGCTGCGCCGCCACGACCCAGCCCATGCGGACACCCGGCGACAGAGTTTTTGAAAAGCTGCCGCAATGGATCGTCCTGCACGCATCCAGATCGACCTTTCGCGCTTGTTCCAGGGCAAGCAGAGGCGGGACCGGTTTCCCGTCGTAGCGCAGCGCCTGATATGCGGCATCGTCGATGATCGGGCAATCCAGCTCTTCTGCCAGATCAAGCAAATGCTTGCGCCCCGCCAGATCCAACGTTTCTCCGGTCGGGTTTGCGAAATCGGAAGACAGGTAGGCAAACTTCACTCGACCACCAGCCTCTGCAGCGGCTTTATCATAGTCGGCGGCGGCGCGGTTGCCGTGCAGGTTGAGCTGTTCGAAATTTGGCTCATAGGCGTTGAACGCGGCCAGAGCGCCCATATAGGTGGGCCATTCCACCAGCGCCGTATCATTCTGTGACAAGAACAGCTTGCCGAGATAATCCAGCGCCTGCTGCGATCCGGATGTGATGAACACCTGATCCGGGCTGCAATGCACACCAAGTTCGCCCATGTGCTGTGCGATCCAGCGGCGGAGCGGCAAGTGCCCCTCGCTGATTGAGTATTGCAGCGCATGGGCCCGATTATCGGCATTCAGCGCCTGTGCCGTGGCCTCGGCAAAAGCATCTGCCGGAAACAGATCAGGATCGGGGATGCCGCCCGCAAACGAAATGATGCCGGGCTGATCTAGCAACTTGAGCAATTCGCGAATTTCCGAAGCCTTCATGCGTGACATGCGGCTTGCCAACAGATGTTCGACCATATTTGCACCTCCCCTCTTCGAGCCTGGGCAGATCCTGCGTGTGCCGCACAATAAAGTCAATAATTCTGACCTATTGGTACAGAAAATCCTGCCGTGGTCAGCTTGCGCGGGTCGGTTGAATGTGGTCACTTTGATTGACCAATTCTGCGCGAGACTTAGATGCCCTTTCAAAAAGTCCAACCCGAAAAGCTTTCAACCTCAGTGGTGCGCCAGATAGAACTGCTGATCCTGCGCGGTATCTTGCGGCCCGGCGAACGCTTGCCGGCGGAACGAGAACTGTCCGAACGTCTTGGCGTGTCGCGCCCGTCGCTCCGCGAAGCAGTGGCGGAATTGCAGGAAATGGGCCTGCTTACCAGCAAGGCCGGGTCCGGCATCTATGTGGCCGAGGTTCTTGGCTCGGCCTTCTCGCCCGCCCTGACACAGCTTTTTGCCACCCATGACGAGGCGGTTTTCGACTATCTCGCCTTCCGGCGCGATCTGGAGGGTCTGGCCGCCGAACGCGCCGCCCGGCTGGGATCAGAGAGCGACCTCAAGGTCATTCAGACCGTTTTTGACAAAATGGAGACCGCACAGGACGGCCGCGATGCCGAGGCCGAAGCCAAGCTCGACGCGCAATTTCACATGGCAATCATCGAGGCCAGCCACAATGTCGTCATGCTGCACATGATGCGGTCCATGTTTGACCTGCTACGTCAGGGCGTGTTCTACAACCGCCAGGTCATGTTCCGTCAGTGCACCACCCGTAGCGCCTTGCTGGACCAGCACCGGGCGATCAACACGGCTCTACAAGCCCGGGACCCCGCCACTGCCCGCACTGCCGTCGAGGCACATCTGAGCTACGTCGAACAATGTCTCGCCGACCAAAAGAAAGCCGACCAGAACGAAGCCATCGCCCGGCAGAAGTTGGAACACGAGGCGAGACGGTCATAAATGCAAGGGCTCTAAATGACCACAAAACGCCGGAGGCCTTGCCAGTCCCACTCCTCTAAAGACCCTTTATTCGACGCTTCATCTTCTCATAGTCTTTCGCCAACAAGCTAACCCCTTTGTACCGGCGTCGTATCTGGCGCCGCTGCCAGCCATTTGGCCAAGCCATTTCAGGGTTGTCGGTAAATGAGAAGATCTCTCCTTTTATATGCACAAGATGCAACTGGAGCTCCGTCGCGATGAAATCCAGGGCACGTTTCGAAAAGAAGCTGATGTGCTGCCCGGTTTCAAAAGCCCAATACCACCAATCGGGTCCCGGAATGTTCGTTTCATCGAAACAGGTCGCGGAAAAGAACAGCGTATTGTAGCGGAACTTGTGCCTTGCTTCCCTCAGGAAACCTAGCGGGTTTTCGAGATGCTCCAGAACCTCAAATGCCGCAGCGACCTCGTAACCGCCATCATCTGCCTCAAAACCACGCGCGATCAGGTTCTTCGCATAGAGATCCGACCAATGAAAATCCAACCCAAAATCTCGCATGCCACGAACAAAGAGGCCATAGCCAGCGCCGAGATCAATCGAACGAACCTCGGCTAAGCCATTGAACCGCATCGCAAAAGAAACAGTATCAATGTTAGCCAAGTTCCGCGACAGGATACCCGTATCGGTAATGGCGATGGCATCACTATACGCCTCCTCAAGCCAAGTTGGCTGATCAACCCAAATATAACCAATCGACTCGTCCAGATAGTACCGAGCGATGTGTCGTCCTAAGACATCGTGCTCGAATAGCAGGCGGCCAGGCTTTCCTGTAATTGGTGAATTCGGCATGGGAGGGGCCCTATCTCAATGGTTGTTCTGTCGGAAGGTTAACTCGGCCAACAGATCCATTGGAAATGGACTCCCGCTGGTTTCACCCAAATGCTCGATGGGTGCGATTGTCGTCAGACCCGGATCAATAAACAGCCTCGCCCCGCGCGCGCGCATCCGGTTGTGCAGCGAAACATGTTCGCAAACCTGCTCTCCGTTTTCTAACCGTGAAGAATAGGTTAGCCCGTTCAGGGCGCCGGTACGATAGATCGCTAGCCCACCGAAGGCGCTATCTACCGGTATTGCCGGAAATGACGTTGGAATATGGTATTGGCGACCAAAGACCTTTTGCCTGATCAGTTCGCGACGCCACCTGCGCCTGAAAAAGAGCGGCTTGCGCGCCGCGTCAACCTCTTTCCAGACATCGCATTCACACCAGTTCGGGCACCGCAAAGCATAAAGATCATAGAAAGCTGTCTGAGGATTGGCAAACAACCCTTCCCATTCGACGTCGTCGCGGCATAGCGCCTTGGTAACGGACCTTTCGTCAAGATTTGAGCAAGGACCATCGAGATCAAGAACGACACAGAATGGCTCAATTTCATCAAGTGAAAAGAGACGGGACAAAACCGCGTTCCTCGCGGCGGCAATGCGATCGACGCGATCGGGATGGGTAATTATCAACCCATCGAGATTCAAGACGTAAACACTGTGATCCTCCCGCGCGAAATCAATCAGTTGCTGATGGGTGTCGTCCGAATTGTCATTTGTTGCAATAATCACCTTGCTGCTGAGAAGGCGCCCTCGCAGGGCATTAATCCGCTCTAGCGTTTTTCCCAACTCGACACCGCCGTTCCTGACAACGCCCAGGATATTGGCCCTAAGTCGATCCATATCTTTCGACACGCGCATAAAGGCAACCTCTTTACAACTCTGAGAATTTATCGCCTGAATTTTCGAGCCAGCTTCTGGCATCGCCGCCGCAACCGCTCCAAGCGCGTTGGGCGGCGCGTATAGTATGCCTTCAGACGAGCAAGAGCCTCAAGATCCTCGACGACCTCATCCGGCAGCGGCGGCGTCATGTCCTGATTCAGCCTCTCAGCCTGAAGGGTATTCAGAGGTCCACTGTGTGTACCAGATCCATCGAACCCAATATTTCCGCAATATGACAAGTGAGGCGACAAGCACAAACCATCGTTTAAGAATATGGTCGCGTACCAGAATATGGCCCATGTTCTCAGTTCGCCGCTGTCATTGGCAACCACCTGAGACCAAAAGTCAGCAACACCATCCAGGTTGAATCGACGAATGTCATCCGGCCTGAACCGGTTGATAAGCGTTTGTGGTTGTCTTTCAAAATGCTGCCACCTGTCCGCCCAACTAGCCCAACCCCAACAACTCATCAATCGCCAGAACGCAGCACCCCGCATATCGCGATTGGCGGCTATCGGTTCGTTGTAGCCGGCGATATGCCAAACCTTCTTTTCATTCTCGTAGCGGTCAAGCGCCTGGTTCATGTAACTTAGAAACGCCTGCGACGTAACGATATCATCCTCGACGACAATGGCGCGACCGTATTCCTGCATGGTCAGGGTGACGCCAGACCGAATAGATTCGGCCAGCCCGACATTGGCGTCACGCCGGTTCAGGCGAACGCTTGCAAAGCCGTTTTGCACCTGAATGATAGACGCGACCTTTTCAACAAGTGGGGATTCTTCTTCCGTTCTTGGTCCATCCAGATAGACTATCAGATCGGTCTCTTGCGCGAGGGGCGAAGCGGCCAGCGCGTCGAGCGTCCGCCGCGTGTGATCGGGTCGGTTGAATGCAAAAAGGCAAACAGGCGCTAACGTCACGGCTTCGGCGGTCTTATCGCTCATCACACTCACTTAGGCTCAAATTGCAGTCCCCCGGCAGTGTCTTTTTCGGATGACGACCATCGCAGGTGAAGATGGTCAATCCAAGACTGAAAAATCCGCCCGTGAATAGGGCGGATTTTCCTTGAAGACGCATGAGACGCCCTGACCCCTCAATGCAACTTGGCACCTACATCCGCAATCGCAGAATCGATCAGTTTGTTGGCTTCAGTAGCGGTCATCTGCTTGGCGATCACGTCGCTGGCAGCGACAACCGCGACCGAAATCGCCTGATCGCGGACTTCCTTGACGGCAGAGGCTTCGGCCGATGCGATCTGATCCTGTGCGGCCGCCAGACGGCGGGCGATGGATTGCTCCAGATCAACCTTGGCCTGTTCGGCGGCCAGTGAGGCATCTTCCTTGGCGGCGGCCACGATGGCATCCGCCTGGCCCTGCACTTCTTTCTGCTTGCGCTCGTAAGAGGCCAGCAGCGTCTGGGCCTCTTCGCGCAGGGAGCGCGCCTCATCCAGTTCCGACTGGATGCCTTCGGCACGGTTATCCAGGGCGCCGCCAATCATCGAGGGAACCTTGAAATAGAACAGGATACCGATAAAGACGAGGAAGGCCAGCAGCACCACGAAGTCGGTGTTCTTCAACGAGAAGAAGGGGCCGCTTGCTGCAAAGGCAGGGCTCGCGACGCCAAAGGTCAGGACAAGAGCGATAATGTTACGCATGGCGCTTATCCTTTCATCCGGGTCTGAACGGCACCGGCGACGGCCTTGGCGTCTGATTTGCCACCCAACGCGGTGACCAGCTCGCCTGCCGTATCGGTTGCGACGGTCTGAATGCTTTCCAGCGCGCCAGCACGGATTTCGGCGATCGCCTTTTCCGACTCGGCAGCCTTGGCTGCAATCTCGGCATCCGCCTTGGCGATTGCCTCATCCAGCCCGACCTGGATCTCGGCGCGGGTTTCAGCGGCAATGCGCTGCGCCTCGGCACGGGCATCGGCCAGCGCCTTGTTATAGGCCTCTTCCGCCTCGACGGCCTTGGCCTTGAGATCTTCGGCAGCGGCCAGATCATTGGTGATGGTCCCCTGACGCTCGGCCAGGATCGCCCCGATCCGGGGCAGCGCCACACGCGACAGGACCATGTAGATCACGACAAGCGTGACCAGCAGCCAGAAAATCTGGTTGGGAAATGTTTCGAATGCCAGCTGCGGCATGCCCGGAGCGCTGTCAGCGGCGGCATTTGCCGCATCCGCTGCGCCGTGGCTTGCGTCTTGGGTCTGAGTTGCCATGTCGTACTCCGAGGAAACGTGAACTTACACCGGGCAGTGTCGCACGGGTGGCGCCCTGCCCGGCCGTAAGGATATGTGTTTCGCGGGGTCTTAGACGGCGAACATCAGCAGCAGAGCGACCAGGAATGCAAAGATGCCCAGAGCTTCTGCAAACGCGATACCGATGAACAGGGTCGCGGTCTGGCTGGCGGCTGCCGAGGGGTTGCGCAGAGCGCCGGACAGGAAGCTGCCTGCCACGTTACCCACACCGATTGCGGCTGCGCCGGAACCGATTGCTGCCAGGCCTGCGCCGATGTGCGAGAGTTCGCCTTCCATGAGAGTTCTCCTTACGATTTGGAAGTTTCGATTTTAGGTTATCGTCCCTGCGTAGGATGGGGTTTCACCCCATCGCCTAGTGCGACGGATGCAGCGCATCCTTGAGATACACGCAGGTCAGAATGGTAAAGACATAGGCCTGGATGAAGGACACGAGGACCTCCAGACCATACATGGCGGTGATCGCCAGAACCGAGACGGGCGAGATCACGGCAATCGCGGCAAAGCCCGCAAACACCTTGATCACGGCGTGGCCCGCCATCACGTTACCAGCCAGACGAATGGAGTGGCTGACCGGGCGGACAAAGTAGGAAATCAACTCGATGATCGCCAGAACCGGGCGCAGCGCCAGCGGCGCGCTGGAGACCCAGAAGAGACCCAAAAACGCGGTGCCGTTCTTGACGAAACCCAGCACGGTGACGGTGAGGAACACCATCAGCGCCAGCACAGCGGTCACGGCGAAGTGTGAGGTGGGCGTAAAGGCGGTTGGGATCATGCCGAGGAAGTTGGCACAGACGATGAACATGAACAGCGTCATGATATAGGGAAAGAATTTCACCCCTTCCTTGCCGCAGATATCCTCGACCATCTTGTAGATGAAACCATAGGCAAGTTCAGCGATCGACTGACCGCGACCCGGCACGATGGCGCGCTTCGACGTGCTGAGAACCAGCAGGGCAACAACGGCGAGAATGGCAAAACCCAACCACAGCGTCATGTTGGTGGGCGTGTACCAGGCAACGGTGTCACCGCCAAAAAGCGGCTTTACGATGAACTGATCCATCGGGTGGAAAACCAGGCCACCCTCTTCTGCGCCGTGTGCGTCGCTTGCCACGTCTAGTCCCTCTCGTCTTTCTTGGCCTGCTCGGCCAATTTCTTGTCCTGGACCTCCTGCGCGCTGCGCATCATCGTCTTGATGCCGGCAGCCAGGCCCAACAGTGTGAACAGCACCAGGAATATCGGGATCGTCCCCATCAGGTAATCCAACCCGTATCCGATGCCAAAGCCGATCACGATGCCGGCCGTCAATTCGATGACCATCCGCCAGGCCAGTTCGCCCTGGGAAAAGTCCTTGTCGGTTCGGGGCGCAGGTTCCTGAACCTTTTTCGCCGCTGATATCCGTGCCTCAAGCTGCGACATTCGCTGCTTTTGGTCGTCTTCGGTCAACGGTTTTCGCCCCTTGTCGTCTTGGCCATGGTGCTAAGGGGCGATGGGCGCAGAGTCAACGATGCATATTACGCGGCTGAAACCATTTCAACCACTTGTTTTTTCAAGATAATTTTAGAAATCCTACTTGACCCCACCTATGCCAAACAACCACGCAAGGCCAAGATACGCGGCTTAGGGCATATTCAACCTTTTGGTTGATTTTCGTCCCGGCGACCCTTGGTGAACCTACGGACCAGACGCCCGTCGATCAGTACCAGACCGGCAAAGATCGCCACCATCCCAAGCAGATGTTCCGGCAACAACCGCTCGCCCAACACAGATGTCCCCAACACCAGCGCGGAGATTGGCGCGATAAAGGTGACGGTCGAGATATTGGTTGGCCCGACCTTGGGCAGCACCCAGTAGAAGGAGATGAAGGCGGCGGAGGTCAGGACAAATCCGATGAAGGCAAGAGCGGCCCAGGTCTCAGGCCTTGTGATAACCGGAATACCTTCGAGCCAGAGCGCAAGCGGCGCGATTGCGAGTGTCGCGCCAGTCAGCGCCAGCGCTACCAGGACCACCGGCTGCATGTCGCGAAAGGCGCGTGCGATGTTGACCGAAAAGGCGTAACAAATTGGCGCGCAAACCGTCAGCAGGATCGCCCAGAACTCGGATGACGCGCCGCGGCCCAGGACCGGCAGCGACAACACAACAATCCCGGCAAACCCGCAGATCACACCAAGCGTTTTCATCAGCGTCGCCCGCTCACTGCCTGGCCAGAAATGCGACACTATCACCGTGAAGGCCGGAGTGGTCGCATTCACGATGCCAGCCACGCCTGCGGCGATATGCTGTTGGCCCAGCGCATAGAACGCGAACGGCGCCGCGTAGCTGAGTGCACCGAAGCCCAGCAACGCAAAAGCGCGCTTCCAGCCCAGCCGCACCGGTTTGCCCGCCCCGATCACATAGACCCAGCAGCCCAGAGCGCCCAGAGCCACGCGCCCCATGGCTACTGACAACGGCCCCAACTCGCGCAACAGGATGGCGTTGAACACAAAGGACATACCCCAGCCGATGCCGAGCACGCAGATCACGATCCAGTATTTCAGCGCCATGCCTGCCCCTCTCCCACCGGCGCACCTTGGGCCTATCGCGCGATTTGTCAAACCGCTTTCGCGCCATTAGGAAGGGCCCATGTCCGATCAACTCGACACTGTCTTCTCGGCGCTTGCCGATCCCACCCGCCGCGCCATCCTTGCGATGCTGCTGGAGGATGATATGGCGGTGACCGATGTGGCCGAGCCGTTCGAGATGTCGTTGGCCGCAATCTCGAAACATCTGGGCATCCTGACCCGCGCTGGCCTGATCGCACAGGAAAAGCGCGGGCGGGTCAAGTGGTGCAAGCTGGAGCCGGACGCAATGCGCGAAGCATCGGTCTGGATGCAAGGGTTCGGCCAGTTCGAACCGGTCCATCTGGACGCATTCGAACGGTTTCTGGAGCGCGAGTTGACCCAGCCCGAAAACGACGGGCCAACCGGCAGTTAGCCTTCCTGAGAGAATTCGACGCCCAGGATCACGCCTGTGGGATCAGCAGCGCAGGTCCAGGGCGCCACAGCCCCGGCCACCTCGACCGTGGTAAGCGTGCCGTTTGGCACGTTGCTGGTCGAGATCGCCTTGACCGCGCCAGGCTGCACATTGGCCTCTGCAGCAACCAGCGCCTCGCAGCTATCTTGCAAGATGGTGTACTCGTCACCGCCCGACGAGCCACCGCCGCAAGCCGCCAATAGTGTCAGACTTGCTACCAGACTTGTTGCTTGAATCCGCATCACACTGCCCTTGTCTATTGATCTGTCAACACACTTGCAAGAGGCCTCCCAAAAGGCGAACCTCTATTCTGGTGTTTGGAACTTCGTTGCTTGTACGGGGTCTTCATCCTTCAGCAACAAGATCAATGCCACCACGGTCAGCGCAACACCGCCCAGCACGAGCAATGGTGGCGCACCGCGACCCTGGGCAAGTTCCCACAACAAAACCCAGCTGGGCGTCAGATAGGTATAGGCCATGACCTTCGCCGCTGGCAGGCGCAGCGCCGCATATTGCGTCAGTACAAAGCTTGTGCCCGTCGAGAAGATCGCAAGATAGAGGATCGTCCACCACGCGAACGGGCGCAGTGTCTGCCACTCCATCGCTCTCAAGTCTGGCCACGCCACGAGGAACAGCAAGAGTGTCGCCGCCACAAGCATTCCGAAGGTGAAGACCATGGCCGGTTCGCCGCGGTTCAGCTTGCGGATCATCGGGGTGTAGACCGCGTGAGCGATGCAGCCCCAGAAATAAATGACCTCGCCGCGACCGATATCAAACCCCAACAAAGCTCGCAGATCGGCGCGGAAAATCACCCAAAGCGCACCGGCCCCGCCGATGGCGAGCGCCAGCGCCATCCTCGGGGTCGTCACCTGTCGCAGCAAGACCCAACCGACAAGACCTGAAATGACAGGGGTCAAGGTAAAGACCGCCGCCGCGCTCACCGGTTTGGCAGTCTTGAGCCCTTCGAACATCAGCACGAAGTAAACCGCCATCAACCCGCCCAGCACTACATAGCGCCACGGCGCACGCGCCGCTGCGCGAGTCAGCCCACCCATACGCCAGACAAGCGCTCCGATCAGCACGGTCGCAATGGCAAAGCGGACCGCGTTCAGGGCAGCGGGCTCGATCTCATTGGCGATCTGGGCACCAAGCGAAAAACTCCCCGCGACCAGCGCCGAGAACGTGAGCATCGCAAGATGGCCACGCTGCGCCTGGGTCATGGGCACCAGTCGGCGGCCTCAGCTTTGAGGAAGGTCAGAAAGGCCTGAACCTTGGTGGTGCGGTGCAGATCCACGTGGGTGACCAGCCACAGCTTGCCCGCCCAGTCCGGTAGCGGCTCCATCACCTCAATCAGCTCTGCGTGACGAACGGCTTCCCACCGCGCCATGAAGCCGATGCCCGCGCCAGCCATCACAGCCTCTTGCATCGTGAAGCCATTGGTGCAGCGGAACGAGATCCTGTCGGCGGTGATATGTTCGCGCAGCCAGCGCGAAAACGGCGCGCGGCTGTTTTCATCATCGGTGGCAACAAAGAAATGCTCACCAAACTCGGCAACACTGCCGGGCTTTCCGTGGCGCGCAATGTAATCCTTGCTGGCATAGAGCCCGATATCCTGGCTGAGAAATGGCTGAACCACATTGTCCGGCTGATCCGGCGCAGCGCCGGCGCGGATCGCCACATGGGCCTCGCCATATTCCAGACGGAACAAGCGGTCCCCGGTCAGATAGCGTACGATCAGGCCCGGATGCATTTGCTGGAACCGGGTCAGCGTCGGCACCAGCATCGGCGCCAGCGACGACAGCGAAGTCACCACCAGTTCGCCCGAGACATCATCGCCCTGCCCTTTCAGGCGTCCGACCAACTGGCTGAACTGATCGTCGGTGGCCTGCGCCACTCGCAAGAGGTCTTCGCCGGATTCAGTTGGTGTATAGCCACGAGCATGGCGCTGGAACAGCTTGACCCCCAGCCGTGCCTCGATCGCGTCGATATGACGGATCACGGTTGCATGATGCACGCCCAGAACCTCGGCGGCACCGCTCACGGTTCCCATTCGGGCCACCTGATAAGCCGTTCTGACTTCGTCCCAGTTATCCATCTCTGCGCCTATGTGCAAATTCCAACAGTATCTGTTGATTTTCCACAGTTGCGTTCGAATTTGCAATGCCCAATCTGTTTCCCATACGCAGCCCCTGACCCAAAGGCCCCAGACATGACCCAGACCATTCTTCACATCGACGCTTCTGCCCGCCTGCAAAACTCGACAACCCGCGATCTGTCGGAGCGGATTGTCCGCGCGCTTGGCGCGAACCGCATTATCCGCCGCGATCTGGCAACGCCGTTGCCGCTGATCACCGAAACATGGGTCGAGGCGAACTTCACACCCGCCGAAGATCGCGACCCCGTGCAGCGCGACGTCCTGTCGCTTTCCGATTCACTGGTCGAAGAGGTGAAGCGCGCCGATACCATCGTGATCGGCCTACCAATTTACAACTTCTCGGTCCCCGCAGCCTTCAAGGCCTGGCTCGACCTGATTGCGCGTGCCGGGCTCACGTTCAAATACAGCGAAAACGGCCCCGTTGGCCTGCTACAGGGCAAGCGCGCCGTGCTGGCGGTTGCCTCGGGCGGTACGGCAGTCGGCTCCGACTACGATTTCGCGACCGGCTATGCGCGGCATGTGCTGGGTTTCATCGGGATCACCGATGTCGAGATCGTCGCCGCCGACCAGATGGCAATTGATGCCAACGCCGCACTGGCAAGCGCGCACAAGGCCATCGACGCACTCGCCGCCTGATCACATCACCGCAGCCACTCACGCTGCGATGGGGCGGGTTTTCGTCTGGAAATCCGCCCCCTCAGGCCGCACAGTCGCTACGACATTTGCATTGGAGCGATAGCGCCATGAAAAAGATCGGGATCGTAGGCGGTGTTGGATGGGCCTCTACCGTTGATTACTACCGCGCCCTTTGTCAGGGCGCAGGCGCATTCTTTGCCGCGCGCGGCGCGGGGTCGCCCCTACCGGTGCCGCCGATGTGCATCGAATCCGTCACCCAAGCCAGGACCCGCGCCCTGCGCGGTGTGCCCGGCGACGAGGCGAGTTGGGCGGGGTTTGATGCGGTCTTCCGTGAAGCTTTGAACAATCTTGAACGCGCTGACTGCGATTTCGCACTGATCGCCAGCAATACGCCGCACGCACGCCTGCATGCGATCCGCGAGGGCGTGAGCATTCCGATTCTCAGCATTTTTGACGCCGCAGCGCTGGCCACCGCCGCCACCGGGGCGCAATCCGCGCTGGTATTGGGCACGACCGTCACCATGCAGGCGCGCGATTATGCTGAAACGCTCTCGGGCCACGGCATCGCGGCAAATCACACATTGCCCGAACACGAAATTGCCGAGATGCAGGCGATGATCGACGATGATTTCTATGGCGGCGCGTCAGGCACTGCCCGACAGCGCCTTTTGGACTATTGCAACCGGCATTCGGCACCCGGCACCGCAATCCTGCTGGCCTGCACCGAGTTACCGCTGGCCTATCCCGATCATCTGGATGACGTGAGCTTTCGGGCCGACGGGCACATCTTCGTAAACCCCTCTGCAGCCCATGTGGCCGCCGCGCTGGATCTGGCGTTGGAGGAGGAGCGGATTGCCGATTAGGGCAGCCAATTGACCTCGCAGCCGACCCGATCAAAGAACGCCATCGCATCGGCGCGCGGCATGGTAACGGTCCGGTCATTGACCAGCGGATGCATGTTGATCACATCCGCCTCTTGTGCGGCCTGATCCAGAAAGAATCGCACGCCCGTCCCGACCCCGGTGATCATCGCAAGTGGGCTGACCGCTCCGGGACGGATACCGAGATGTTCCATCAAGCGCTCAGGCGAACCAAACGACAGATTGCCGACCCCCAGCTCCGCGCCCAGCGCCTTGAGGTCGATCTCCCGGTCCTGTTGCAGCGTCACCAGGTAGTTCCGCTTTTTGCGATCCCGCAGATAGAGGTTCTTGATCCGCAGCGCGGTCTCACCCGGCACCAGCAGATCATCCTCGACCGATTTGGCGTCCTCAACGGTGCGCAGCGGAACATGTTCGCGTTGACGGTAGCTCAACCCCCACGCATCCAACTGCGCCAGAAGCGCATCAGATGAGATTGGTAAGCTGTCCTGATAGGCGGATGAGGCGTCCATGAATCTGTTCCCTTGACGACGTGTCGCTCTTGAAGCGAATTTTCGGCTTAGGCAAGGGGCGTCTGAGCCGCCAGCCGAGTTGACAACGCGTGGCCTCTCTAGTATCGCCGCCTCCAAACATCCGGAAGCGTCAAACCTTCCGGTCCTTTCTTGACGAAGGGATCGCCCCCCACCAGCGAGTTTCGCCCGTGGGGGCAATTGTGTATTCAACCGGTGTTTCTTATCTGGGAAGCGCCACGCGACAACCGGCGAAGGAGGCCGAGGCATGTTTGAAAATCTATCCGAACGCCTCTCTGGCGTCTTTGATCGCCTGACCAAGCAGGGTGCCCTTTCGGAAGAGGATGTGAAGGCCGCCCTGCGCGAAGTGCGCGTCGCCCTGCTTGAGGCGGATGTTTCGCTGCCCGTGGCGCGCGAGTTCGTCAAGACCGTACAAGGCAAGGCGACCGGCCAAGCGGTGACGAAATCGGTCACACCCGGTCAGCAGGTCGTCAAGATCGTGCATGACGCGCTGGTCGATGTGCTGCGTGGCGAAGAAGACCCCGGAACGCTGAAAATCGACAGCCCGCCCGCGCCGATCCTGATGGTCGGATTGCAGGGTGGTGGTAAGACCACCACCACCGGCAAGCTCGCCAAGCGGCTGACCGAGAAAGAGGGCAAGAAAGTCCTGATGGCCTCGCTCGATGTCTACCGCCCAGCGGCGATGGACCAGCTCAAGGTTCTGGGCACGCAAATCGGCGTCGACACGCTGCCCATCGTGCCCGGCCAGAAACCGGTCGATATCGCCAAGCGCGCCAAGCAGCAGGCGGCGCTGGGTGGCTATGACGTCTATATGCTCGACACCGCGGGCCGCTTGCAGATCGACGAAGTGCTGATGCAAGAGGTCGAGGATGTACGCGATGTGGTCAACCCGCGCGAAACCCTGCTGGTGGTCGATGGCCTGACCGGTCAGGTCGCTGTCGAGGTGGCGGAAGAATTCGACGCAACGATCGGCATCTCAGGCGTCGTGCTGACGCGGATGGACGGCGACGGGCGCGGCGGGGCTGCGCTGTCGATGCGCGCTGTCACTGGCAAACCGATCCGATTCGTGGGTCTGGGCGAAAAGATGGACGCGCTGGAGACCTTCGAGCCGGACCGGATCGCGGGCCGTATCCTGGGCATGGGCGATATCGTGGCCCTGGTGGAGAAGGCGCAGGAAACGCTTGAGATCGAACAGACCGAGCGCATGATGAAGCGCATGATGAAGGGTCAGTTCAATATGAACGACCTGAAGATGCAGCTGGAACAGATGCTCCAGATGGGTGGCATGCAAGGCGTCATGGGCATGATGCCCGGCATGAACAAGATGTCCAAGCAGATGGATGAGGCGGGCCTCGACGACAAGGTGCTACGCCGCCAGATCGCCCTGATCCAGTCGATGACCAAGCGCGAACGTGCCAATCCCCAGCTTCTTCAGGCCAGCCGCAAGAGACGTATCGCGGCGGGTTCGGGTCTGGAGGTCAGTGACCTCAACAAACTGCTCAAGATGCACCGGCAGATGTCGGACATGATGAAGAAGATGGGCAAAATGGGCAAAGGCAAGATGCTGAAACAGGCCATGAAAGGCATGTTCGGCAAGGGCGGCCCAAGCCCCGAGGACATGGCAGCCGGCATGGACCCCAAGGCGCTGGAACAGGCGGCCAAGGCAATGGGCGGCAAAATGCCCGGTGGTTTGCCTGGACTTGGCGGAGGCATGGGCCTGCCGCCGGGCCTCAGCGGGTTCGGCAAGAAGAAGTAACGTGACCGCCGCACCCATCATATCCACTTCGCGCCTGACGCTGCGCGCACCCACGCCCGATGATCTCGGCGCGTATCGGGCGTTTTACACAGCCCCGAACGAGTTGGCGGGCGGGTATCGTGGCGGACGCAGTGAGGATGAGGTTTCGGCGATCCTGAAGCGCAATATCGACCATTGGGCCACCAAGGGTTTTGGCATGTGGCTGCTGCGTCTGAAGGGCGAACAGGACGTCCTTGGCGCATGCGGGCTGATGCATCCCGATGACTGGCCGCGCCATGAGTTGACGTGGTGGCTGATGACCGAGGCACGCGGCAAGGGCTATGCCACCGAGGCCAGCCGGGCCGTGATCGCCTGGGCCTATGACGACATGGGTTGGCCTTCGGTTGAAACCCATATGCGCGACGAGAATCTGCCCGCTCAACGCCTTGCTGCACGGCTTGGCGGACGCAAGATCGCACGCGACACGTTCCCCGATGGGGTCACCCGCGACGTGTTCGAACTGCCACGGGTAGGTGCCGCATGATCAGCGTCACCATACCCAAGCTTGAAACCGAACGCCTGATCCTGCGCGGCCCCGATGCGCGCGACTTCGAGAATGTCGCAACCTTCTTCGCCGATGAAGCGCGCAGCTGGGGCTTTGGCGGCCCATGCAACCGCAATGAAGCCTGGCGCTGGTTCGCCAGCATGATCGGCCATTGGGTTCTGCGCGGCTATGGCTACTGGATGGTCGAAACCCGCGCCGGGCATCCGGTTGGATTTGTCGGCATCTGGGAGCCCGAGGGCTGGCCCGAACCCGAACTGGGCTGGGTCGTTTTTGCGGACGCCGAAGGCAAGGGCTATGCCCTGGAAGCCGCGCGCGAAGTGCGCCGTTATGCCTATGAGGTGCTGGGTTTCGAGACGATCAGCTCGAACATCTTTCCGGGCAATGACAGATCGGTCGCGCTGGCCGAGCGGCTGGGCGCACGCTTCGAGCGCAGCTATGAAAATGTCAGCCACGGCACCCAGATGGTCTATCGCCACCCGAGCTCCTTTCAACTGGCGGAGGCGCAGGCATGAGCGTGACCATCCCCGTTCTGGAAACCGAACGCCTTATCCTGAGGTCGCCACGCTCATCGGATTACGAGGCCTACGCAGATTTCTGCGCCTCGCCGCGCTCTGTGGGCGTTGGCGGGCCGTATACCCGCAGCCAGTCTTTTAGCCGCTTATCGGCAATCATCGGCCATTGGCATCTGCGAGGATATGGTCGCTGGATGGTGTCGGATAAATCCGACGGTAGGCCGCTGGGCGTGGTCGGGCTCTATTTCCCCGAAGGCTGGCCGGAACCGGAAATCGCCTGGTCGCTCTTTGAGGCTGCCGAGGGCAAAGGCATCGCACTGGAGGCCGCATTGGCCAGCCGCGCCTACGCCTATGATGTTCTGGGCTGGACCACTGTGATCAGCTGCGCCATGCCCGAGAATACCCGCTCGGTGGCACTGGCCAAGCGCATGGGCGCCAAAGAAGACACGCCGTTTATCCACAACGAATTCGGTGAGTTGAAGGTCTGGCGTCACCTCTCACCCGATCAGATCGAAAACGGCGGGATGGAGGCTTACGCATGAGCCTGATGATGTGCGAACTCCCCGCAATAGGTCCTTGCGCGATGCAGGCCCGCCAACTGGCAGACCGTATTCCGGTGCTGGAAACTCGCCGTCTCGTCCTGCGGGCGCCGCATATCAAGGATTTCCGTGCCTATGCCGATATCGCGCTCAGCCCACGCGGGGCACACCTGGGTTGCACGACCCGGGCCGAGGCTTGGTACGACTTCTCCAACATGGTTGCAGGCTGGCTGCTCCGCGGCCATGGGCTGTGGACCGTTACATCACGACAGGATGGTACCCTGCTAGGCTTCGTTCTGCTGGGGTTCGAACCAGGCGACGAAGAACCCGAGCTGGGCTTCATGCTGAGTAGTGAGGCCGAGGGCCATGGCTACGCCGCCGAAGCAGCAGAGGCCGCGCGCGCGTACGGGTTCGAGCATTTGAACCTGCCTTCATTGGTCAGCTACATTGCAGAGGACAACGCAAGGTCAATCGCCCTTGCCGAACGCATCGACGCCCGTGCCGATGGTATGCTGGCCTCGCCTGGCGACTCTGCCCCCGCGATCGTCTACCGCCACCCGAAACCGGAGGCGGCCTGATGCGACATGCCCCGCCCGATACTGCGAAAGGATCCTCCCGTGACTGATCCCGTCAGCCGCGCCGCGGAACTGCTTAAGGAACACCGCGAAAGCATCGACCGCCTTGATGCGATCCTGGTCTATACGCTGGGCGAGCGGTTCAAACACACCCAGGCCGTGGGCCGCCTCAAGGCGCAGCACGACCTGCCGCCCTCCGATCCGTCGCGCGAAGCGGCACAGATCGAACGACTCGAACAATTGGCCGAAGAAGCCGATCTTGACCCTGACTTTGCCCGGGCCTTTCTGAATTTCATCATTCAGGAGGTCATCCGGCACCACAAGAAACAACAGGAATAACCAAACGTAGGATGGGGTTTCACCCCATCGCACACCCCAAACGCACCTTCGGTGCAACCGCCATTCAAAGGAGATAACACAATGGCAATGAAAATCCGTCTGGCCCGTGGTGGCTCGAAAAAACGCCCCTTCTATCGCATCGTGGCTGCTGACAGCCGCATGCCACGCGACGGCCGTTTCATCGAGAAATTGGGCACCTACAACCCGCTGCTGCCGAAAGACAGCGAAGAGCGCGTGAAAATGAACATGGAGCGCATCCAGTACTGGCTGGATCAAGGCGCCCAGCCCACCGACCGGATCGCCCGCATGCTGGAAGCTGCCGGCAGCCGTGACAAGGCCGAGCGCAACAACCCCAAAAAGGGCGCGCCGGGCAAAAAAGCGCAAGAGCGTGCAGAAGAAAAAGCTGCCAAGGCCGCAGAAGCTGCCGAAGCTGCTGCTGCACCGGCAGAAGAAGCCGCTGCTGAATAAGAAGGACGGCGCGATGCGGGATCTGAGTTTCAGCGAGGATTTCCGCACGCAGCTTGACCTTTTGATGCGGCTCCGACGCGATGTGCGCCGGTTTCGTACCGATCCTGTGGACGAGGCAGTGCTTACGCGCTGCCTCTCTGCTTTTTCGACGGCCCCTTCGGTGGGTCTGTCTGAACCCTGGCGCATCCTGCGCATCAACAGCGATGAGGCCCGGGCCGCCGCGCTGGACAATTTTCGCGCCACCAACAGCGCTGCCCTTTCGGGCTATTCCGGCGAGGATGCCACTACCTATAGCAGGCTGAAATTGTCGGGCATGCAGGAAGCGCCGGTGCAACTGGCCGTTTATTGCGACGATGACACCGACAAGGGACGCGGGCTGGGCGCAGGCACCATGCCCGAGATGCGCCGCTATTCAGTGGCCTGCGCCATCACGCTTTTCTGGCTCTCCCTGCGGGCCGAGGGGCTGGGGCTGGGCTGGATCTCGATCCTTGATCCCGTCCAGCTGTCGCGCGACCTGAATGCCCCCAAAGGCTGGAGCCTGATCGGCTATTTCTGCATCGGCTGGCCGGAAGAAAGCTCGGACAGCCCGGAATTGGAACGCGCGGGTTGGGAAACGCGCTTTGCAACCCTTCCAATTGAGACGCGCTGAGGGCCAATGTTCGGATTGATACGCCTGCCAATATTATTGATGGTCGCTTTCGTGGCCGGCGTTCTTTATGAGCGCAACAACCAGCACGTGATCTGCAAAGAGCGTGGCGTCTGGCAAGATGGGTTATGTCTTGAAACGGGGCGGGCAAATGAGTGATCTGATCTGCGTTGGTGCCGTGTCCGGCGCATTCGGCGTGCGCGGCGAGGTGCGCCTGAAAAGCTTCTGCGCGATCCCCGAGGACATCGAGGCTTATTCGCCGTTGACGGACGAAGCGGGCGACAAGAGCTATCCACTGACGATTACGCGCGCCATCAAGAACGGCTTTGCCGCGCGTTTGGGTGGGATCGACACCAAAGAGCAGGCAGATGCCGCCCGCGGCCTGCGCCTTTATGCCCGTCGCGATCAATTGCCTTCGCTGCCAGATGACGAGTTCTACCATGCCGACCTGATCGGGCTTGAGGTCTATGACACTGGCGGCACGCTGCTGGGCCGGGTGAAATCGGTGCTGAACCATGGCGCTGCCGACCTGCTGGAAATTCATGGGCCCGGCCTGAAAGCCACTGTGTTGCTGCCCTTCACTCTCGCGGTGGTGCCGACCGTCGACCTGTCGCAGGGTCGGATCATCGCGGACCCGCCAGAGGGTCTACTCTAGGCACTCTGCGGCCTTTAACGCATCCAGCCGCGATGTCAGCCGGATAAGCTGCTGGCGTTGATCGGGCCGCATCTTGCCACCCAATTCAGCCAGCTTGCTCCACTCCTTGAACATCTGATGGGCGAAGAGAAACACAAAGACCGGGTCCTCGTGAGCCCGCCGCCCATAACCCTCTTCAAGAGCAAGCAGATCGGTTTTGGGCAACCCTGCAAACCCCAGCGCCTCTTGATCCAACGGGTCGAACGCATCACCTGCATTCAGCCAGAAACGGGCCAGATCGCTATAGCCATAGCCCCGCTCGCGGCTGCGAAAGTCAATCGCAGTTAACTGGTCATCCGCTACGATCAGATTAAGCAGATGAAAATCCCCGTGGGTACGGCACATCTGGGCCGGAGCACTTCGACAGCGGCGACCTGCCCTGTGCAGATAGGCGCAGAGGCCGAGGAATCGTTTCGGGCGCGGCATCGAGACCAAGCCCTGACGTACATGTTTGGCGCGCTTCGATACGCCATTCAGGTATCGACCGGGCCTGAAACCGCCAACCTGATCGATCCCACCCCGATGCAATGCAGCAGCATAGCGCCCGCTGCGGCGCAAAATGTCCCGGCGATCACCAAGACCGAACCGCGCCCAAGCCAGCGCCTTGCGCCCGCTATCGCCTGGAACAAAAGTTTGGATCGAAACACCGCGCGTTGGATCGCTCCACAAGACCTCTGGTACAGACAGGTCTGGATGAGCTGAGAGCACGATGCCGGCTTGTCGCAATGCCTCAAGGTCCCTGGACAGGCGGTCGGAGTGAAACCGGCCAAACTCGCCCTTCAAAATAACTGACTCGACATTTGGACCAGTAACTTTGCAAACGGCCACCGAACGATTGCTGTCCAACTTAAGCGCCCGGATCGAAACCGGCTGCGCAGGCCAACCTATTTCCGAAGCCACATCCCGCCAAAGTTGAGCCGCCTGATCTTCCAACAGGGTTTGGCCGGCCACGATGGGCCGGTTAATTTCGATCTGTGTCACTGCCGCCTCAATATGCTTATGGTTGCTTAGGCTTGGGTTTGTTCTACAAGGCCCCCATGACAGCGCCAAGCAAATCTCATGGCCGCAAGGCGATTCGCCCGACACTGCGGCCTCAGGAACTCATTTCCGCCACACCGGACCTGCACGGGGTCTGGAAAGCCAAGATCATCACGCTCTTCCCCGGTGCTTTTCCCGGCGTGCTGGGCGAGAGCCTGACCGGCAAGGCCCTGCAGGAGGGGCTATGGCAGCTGGAAACCGTGGATCTGCGAAAGTTCGGCATCGGCAAACACCGCAATGTCGATGACACGCCTGCGGGCGGAGGCGCGGGCATGGTGCTGCGCGCCGATGTGCTGGGCGAAGCAATCGAACACACGATGGAGGGTGTCCGGGGCAATTGGCCGATGATCTATCTCAGCCCTCGCGGGCGGCCCATGGATCAGCAATTGATGCGGGGGTTGGCGCGTGCCGATGGCGTCACCCTGCTGTGTGGCCGGTTCGAGGGCGTCGATGAACGTGTGCTGGAGCATTACGGCATCCAGGAAGTGTCTTTGGGCGACTTCGTCATGACCGGCGGCGAGATTGCGGCGCAAGCGCTGATCGACGCCACTGTCCGGCTGATCCCCGGCGTGCTAGGCAACCAGGCCTCGACCGAAGAGGAGAGTTTTTCCTCGGGCCTGCTGGAGCACCCGCAATACACCCGCCCCTCCGAATGGAAGGGCCGCACCATCCCCGACGTGCTGATGTCGGGCCATCACGGTAAAGTCGCCCAATGGCGCCGGGACATGAGCGAGGAAATCACTCGGACGCGTCGCCCGGATTTGTGGCAGAAGCTATCGGGCGATGACACCTAAAGCGGATTCATAGGCTCATTTTTTGGGCCCGGCCTCTCCTTTTGGAAAAGGACTTCAGGGAATTTCTCAATTGCCATCATTTTGATCGATTTTGCCCGTTAAAGGTGAGTCGTATTTTGCTTCTACTAAAGTAACATCTGGGGAATCGTGTATGAAAAAGATTGCTTTGGCTGCGGTCATGCTGCTGTCCGCATGTAGCCAACTGCCGGGACCTTCTGTGCCCTATCAACCGGGTCAGAACCTCGACAGCGCACGGGTCGCCTTTCAGGCTTGCGCTCCAACTGCACCGAAATCAGGCCAAAATGCCGTCGTGGGCAGCTACGCTGGAGGATTGGTTCTAGCTGGGCTTATCGGTGTCGTCGCTGTTGCCGCCAACGAACAGGATATCCGTACCCACGGCGAATAAAACGGCATCGACAGGTGCCTGTCGAAGCGCGGCTTTGAACGGCGCGAGCTTACATCTGCCGAGTTCCAACAACTCAATGCCAGCACGCCCGAACAGCGGCGCGTCATACTGGATCAGTTGGTTGGCAGCGGATGGCAGCAAACCGCAGCAAATTCGTTCTGAATTTTGCGCCTAGCTAAAAGCTGGAACGCATGCGAAGTGCATGCGTTCCGTCCTTCAGAAATCGCCTGTTGCCGCAGATCGCCCGCCATGTGTAAGCTCACCCGACACAACAAAAGAGGGACAGGGAAGCCGTGGCTGCAAAATTTGAACTTTATACAGACAAATCCGGTGAATTCCGCTTTCGATTGAAGGCCGGAAATGGCGAGAACATTCTGGCCAGCGAAGGCTACAAGCAAAAGGCCAGCGCGGAAAACGGCATCAAGTCGGTGCAGGAGAACGCCTCCAACGATGATCGCTACGAGCGCAAGGAAACCGCTGCGGGCAAGCATATGTTCAATCTCAAGGCCAGCAATGGTCAGGTGATCGGTACCTCGCAGAGTTACGCCAGCGCCTCGGGTCGCGACAACGGCATCGAATCTGTAAAAAAGAACGCGCCCGAAGCGAACACGGACGACCAGACCTGAGCATCCCGCAATAGCTTTGTGCGCCCTATCGGGGCCTCTTGATCTGGCGCGCATCTCCTCCTATACACCGCTGGCCGGGGCTTAGAGATGAGTCGCCCGGCCTGGGTTTATTGGCGTGCCTGTTTCTTCGATGGGTCTAGGGCCAGCAATCCCAAAAAACCGAAGAAACGACGACCTGATCTCTGGCGGGCGCCACGGCGGACCCGGTGAAGACCAAGAGCTCTGAGGCGACACCACCTTCGTGGATCAACCACGAGCAGATAGGAGTAGATCAGATGGACCTGATCGCACAGCTTGAAGCGGAGCAGATCTCCGCTCTCGGGAAGGACATTCCCGATTTCAAACCCGGCGACACCATTCGCGTCGGCTACAAGGTGACCGAAGGCTCGCGGAGCCGGGTGCAGAACTATGAAGGCGTCTGCATCAGCCGCAAGAACGGCAATGGCATTGCCGGTTCGTTCACCGTTCGCAAGATTTCTTTTGGTGAAGGTGTGGAACGTGTGTTCCCACTGTTCTCGACCAATATCGACAGCATCACCGTTGTCCGCCGCGGCCGCGTCCGTCGCGCCAAACTGTACTATCTGCGCTCGCGCCGTGGTAAATCCGCGCGTATCGCAGAAGACACCCACTACAAGCCCAAGGCTGGCGCACAGGCTTAAGGAGCGGATTCATGAAAAAAGACACCCATCCCGATTATCACGTGATCGACGTCAAAATGACCGACGGCACCGTTGTGCAGATGCGCTCAACCTGGGGCAAAGAAGGCGACCAGATGGCGCTGGATATCGACCCCTCGGTGCACCCGGCCTGGACCGGCGGCAACACCCGCCTGATGGATGCCGGCGGCCGCGTGTCCAAGTTCAAGAAGAAATACGAAGGCCTGGGCTTCTAAACGCTCACCGCCTCGCAAGTTCAAGGCCGTCCTTTGGGGCGGCCTTTTTCGTTTCGTGCCGGTGGCCGCTTTGCGGAGTTGAGCCGTGACATTAACCCAGAGCTCCACTAGCTTTCGCTAGGGTCAGGATGCATTGATTTTCAAAGCGCTGCGTGATTCACGGCTCGAAAAACGGAGCGGTGATATGAGCGACCTTTTCTGGCTGACCGACGAGCAGATGGCCAAGCTTTCCCCTTTCTTCCCACGGTCGCATGGCA
>JBFOME010000026.1:0-96828 GCA_040830705.1 Paracoccaceae bacterium
ACGTGGCGGATGCCGCAAGCCGCGTGGCCGCCATCCCCGAGGTGCGCGAGGCACTGGTTGACTTTCAACGCGCCTTCGCCCGACGCGCCGGCGGTGCTGTGCTCGACGGACGCGACATCGGCACGGTGATTTGCCCGAACGCAGAGGCCAAGCTGTTCGTGACAGCAACTGCCGAGATTCGCGCCGACCGGCGCTATCTCGAGTTGAAAGAACGCGGCCACGATATCAGCTATGATACGGTGCTGGCGGACGTCCGTGCCCGCGATGAACGCGACGCCACACGCAGCACGGCCCCCATGCGCCCCGCCGAAGATGCAGTGTTGGTGGACACCAGCGCGCTGCGCATCGACGAGGCCGTTGCGCATGCCATCGCGGCGATCGAGGCCAAACGCGCTTCACCGTCCCGGGCTTGACCCGGGACCTCGTCTGGCGCTGGCCATTTAGGGCGAGGTCCCGGGTCAAGCCCGGGACAGCGGGGCAAGAGATTGCTGCCGTGGCACTGAAAGACTTGCAGTTGTTCAAAACTCCCTCTATAGGACGCGCTGTCACCCAAAAGGCGGTTAACGTCGGGAACACGAGCAGGGCTGGAGCATCCTCCGGCCCTCATTGTTTTTCCGAACACTGATCGCTCACGACCAATGTCAAGACCGGCGGAGACAACCGCGCGGCCAGTCAAAACGTGAGAAAGGAAACGATAGAGCACATGGCTCCAAGCGCATCTATGGCGGAATTCGAAGCCCTCCTGAACGAAAGCTTCGAAATGGACACGCCCGATGAAGGGTCGGTTGGCAAAGGCAAGGTCATCGCCATTGAAGCGGGCCAGGCCATCATCGATGTCGGCTACAAAATGGAAGGCCGCGTCGAGCTCAAGGAATTCGCAAACCCTGGCGAAGCACCTGAAATCGCCGTTGGCGACGAAGTCGAAGTTTTCTTGCGTCAGGTTGAAAACGCCCGTGGCGAAGCGGTCATCAGCCGCGAAATGGCGCGCCGTGAAGAAGCTTGGGATCGTCTTGAAAAAGCCTATGCAGACGAACAGCGCGTCGAAGGTGCTATCTTTGGCCGCGTCAAAGGTGGCTTCACCGTTGATCTGGGTGGCGCAGTTGCGTTCCTGCCCGGCTCGCAGGTTGACGTACGCCCCGTGCGCGACGCTGGCCCGCTGATGGGTCTGAAGCAGCCCTTCCAGATCCTGAAAATGGACCGCCGCCGTGGCAACATCGTTGTGTCGCGTCGCGCCATCCTGGAAGAATCGCGTGCCGAACAGCGTGCCGAAGTCATCGGCAACCTGACCGAAGGCCAAGCGGTCGACGGTGTGGTCAAGAACATCACCGAATACGGTGCGTTTGTTGATCTGGGCGGCGTTGACGGCCTGCTGCACGTCACCGACATGGCATGGCGCCGCGTCAATCACCCGTCGGAAATCCTGTCTATCGGCGAGACCGTCAAGGTTCAGGTCATCAAGATCAACAAGGACACCCACCGTATCAGCCTGGGCATGAAACAGCTGCAGGAAGATCCGTGGGATCTGGTTGGCGCCAAGTACCCGCTGTCCTCTGTCCACAAGGGCCGCGTCACCAACATCACCGATTACGGTGCATTTGTTGAGCTGGAGCCGGGCGTCGAAGGTCTGGTTCACGTGTCCGAGATGTCTTGGACCAAGAAGAACGTCCACCCCGGCAAGATCGTTTCGACCAGCCAGGAAGTCGACGTCATGGTTCTGGAGATCGACGGTGCCAAGCGCCGCGTATCGCTGGGCCTCAAGCAGACCATGCGCAACCCGTGGGAAGTGTTCGCAGAAACCCACCCCGAGGGCACCGAGGTCGAAGGTGAAGTCAAGAACATCACCGAATTCGGTCTGTTCATCGGCCTCGAAGGCGACATCGACGGCATGGTTCACCTCTCCGACCTCAGCTGGGACGAGCGTGGCGAGGATGCGATCCAGAACTACCGCAAGGGCGATGTCGTTCAGGCGGTTGTCTCGGAAGTTGATGTCGAGAAAGAGCGTATTTCGCTCTCGATCAAGGCGCTGGGTGGCGACAAGTTCGCCGAAGCGGTTGGCGGCGTGAAGCGCGGCTCGATCGTGACCGTGAACGTGACCGCGATCGAGGATGGCGGCATCGAGGTGGAATACGAAGGCATGAAGTCCTTCATCCGCCGTTCCGACCTTAGCCGTGACCGCGCCGAACAGCGCCCTGAGCGCTTCTCGGTCGGTGACAAGGTTGACGTCCGCGTCACCAATGTCGACAGCAAGACCCGCCGTCTGGGTCTGTCGATCAAAGCTCGCGAGATCGCCGAAGAGAAAGAGGCCGTGCAGCAGTATGGCTCCTCCGACTCGGGCGCATCGTTGGGCGATATCCTGGGTGCCGCGCTGAAATCCGGCGACGACTGATCATCAGGTATCGATGACCTTTAGGCCCTGCGGTGAAATCCGCGGGGCCTTTTTCGTTTCCGCGCTGCTCATGCTAGGGTAGGGCCTCTCAAGTTTGAGGTGAGACATGTCCTTTGATCTGGCAATGGCTCTGGTGGCGGCAACGCTTGTCCTTGTGGCGATACCGGGACCGAACGTGGCCCTGATCATCGCCAACACCATCGCCCATGGCTTTCGCTTTGGTGCGGTAACTGTGTTGGGCACCACATTGGGCATCTTGCTACAGCTATGCCTCGTGGTGATCGGCCTCAGCGCGCTGTTGCAACTGGCGGCAGAGGCCCTGTTCTGGATCAAATGGGTGGGGGTGGCCTATCTATTATTCCTGGGCATTCAGGCCCTGCGGCAGGGGTTCGATCCCATGCCCGATGCACAACCCACCGACCGGCCAGTCAGCGCCGTGTTCTGGCAGGGCCTCTTGCTGGCGGTCATCAACCCCAAGACGCTTTTGTTCAATGCCGCCTTCCTGCCGCAGTTTGTCAGCCCGCAGTCAGGCGGCTCTGGTCTGGTGCTGGCGGCGGGTATCTATCTGAGCGTGATCTTCCTCGGCGATCTGGGCTGGGTCGTGATGGCGCGATCCGCACGCCGATCGGTGTTGCGGCTGGGGCGTTGGCGGCACCAATTGACCGGAGGTCTTTTTCTGGCTGCCGGCCTTGGTCTGGCCGCTGCACGCTCGGATCCCTGACCCGGGGCAAGGCCTCCGGCTTTGGCTTGCGAATCAAAGGCTTCGGCCCAACCCCCTTTCGCGTGTGTTTCTGCGACGCAGCGTGAGGGAATGTTGGTCAAATGCACGGGTCAAGCCGATATCTTTCGCCCCAGCGCCTGAAATATCCGATTTTGTGCGTGAGTTTGCGTTCCACACAAGCGTGATTTTTCATATACTTGCCGGTACGTTCACAAAAACCGTCACGCGCCTTGGGAGGGGTAGAGCCTATGATCCGTTCGGAACTGATCCAGAAAATTGCTGACGAGAACCCGCATCTCTACCAACGTGACGTGGAGCGGATCGTGAACACGGTTTTCGATGAGGTCACGGACGCCATGGCGCGTGGCGATCGGGTGGAGCTGCGCGGGTTCGGCGCGTTTTCGGTCAAGAAGCGGGACGCGCGGATTGGTCGCAATCCCAGAACCGGCGAAACAGTGCATGTGGAACAAAAGCACGTGCCCTTCTTCAAAACCGGCAAGTTGCTCAGGGATCGATTGAACGGAAAAGCCTAACATGATGCGCTATATTCGCTACGCCTTTCTGGCCGCACTGATCATCGTTCTGGTGTCGGTATCACTGGCCAATCTCCAGATGGTGACGCTCAAGCTGATGCCGGATGCTCTGGCCGAGCTTCTTGGCTTCAACTATTCGCTGCCGCTGCCGGTTTTCATCGTTGTTCTTGGCGGGATCGCGGCAGGGCTGATCATCGGCTACATTCTGGAATGGCTGCGCGAACACAAGCATCGCCGCGAAGCGGGTGAGAAATACCGCGAAGTGCGCAAGCTTGAGCGCGAGGTGAACAAGCTCAAGAAGCAGAAGAACGAAGGCAAGGACGAGGTGCTGGCCTTGCTCGAAGAGAGTAACTGACCAGCCATGCCCGCGGAAATCGGCGTCAAGATTTGCGGCCTGAAACAGGCCGAGCATGTGCGCGCGGCGGTAGAGGCTGGTGCGCGATACATCGGGTTCAACTTCTTTCCCAGATCACCCCGTTATGTTGAGCCGGATCAGGCAGCTATCCTGGCCGGGATGGTTCCGGTGGGGGTCGCCAAAGTGGCGGTCACCGTTAAGTCTGACGATGAAGAGCTTGATCGGATCACCTCTGCCGTGCCGCTCGATATGCTCCAACTCCATGGCGGCGAAAGCCTGGAACGCGTGGCCGAGGTGAAGGCGCGATATGGCCTGCCGGTGATCAAGGTCATCGGCGTGGCTGATGAAGGCGATCTGGAACAGATCGACCTGTTTGGCGATGTGGCAGATCAGTTTCTGATCGAGGCGAAACCACCCAAAGACGCTCCGATGCCTGGCGGTCTTGGTCTGCGCTTTGACTGGCGGTTGCTGGCGGGGCGCAAGTACTGGCGCAAGCCGTGGATGCTGGCTGGCGGTCTCACGCCCGAGAATGTGGGCGAGGCCATCCGTATGACCGGGGCGAAACAGGTGGATGTGTCGTCTGGGATCGAGGTCGCGCCGGGCCAGAAGGATTCCGATCTCATCCGGGCCTTCATTCAGGCCGCGACAAACTGATCCTTCTGCCGCTGCGGGCTGTATCACTCCTTAACAGGGGGTGAAGCATGTTCTTGGCGGCCATCGGTGGGTTGGAACTGAAAAGCTGGATCATGGCGCCCGAGTTCTTCTGGCGTGCGGGTCGGGTATTACGGCAGGCCAGACGGGACCCCGGATGTCACCACGCCTCAGTCTTTCAGCGCGAGGGGGTGTTGCTTTCATTGTCGGTTTGGGAAAACGCGCAGGCGATGAGACGTTATGCAACAAGCGGCCCTCATCGGGCGGTTGTCACCGCCGCCCCGAGATTGGCCATCACCCATCATTTTCATCATTTCCCCTGCGAAGACGTGCCGACCCAGGAAAACGCCTATGCCAGATGGCAGCTTGCAAGGTTCGCAACATACGCCTGAGCGCGCGTTTTTCTGATGGCAAATCCCACGATTGCCCCATATGAACATCCCACACGAAGTCGGAGGGACCCATGGCCAACGATCTGTTTAATTCCTTCATGTCCGGCCCGGATGAACAGGGCCGGTTTGGCATATTCGGGGGCCGCTTTGTCAGCGAAACTCTGATGCCGCTGATCCTGTCGCTGGAAGAGGAATATAACAAGGCCAAGGATGACCCCAGCTTCTGGGCTGAGATGGATGATCTTTGGGCCAATTACGTGGGCCGCCCCTCGCCGCTCTATTTCGCGGAGCGCCTGACCGAACATTTGGGTGGGGCGAAAATTTACCTCAAGCGGGACGAGTTGAACCATACCGGTGCGCACAAGATCAACAATGTGCTCGGGCAGATCATTCTGGCCCGCCGCATGGGCAAGACCCGGATCATCGCCGAGACCGGCGCGGGCCAGCATGGTGTGGCTACCGCCACCGTCTGTGCCAAGTTCGGCTTGAAATGCGTGGTCTATATGGGCGCGCATGATGTGCAGCGTCAGTCCCCTAACGTGTTCCGCATGCGCTTGTTGGGGGCTGAGGTGATCCCGGTCACTTCAGGCCGCGGTACGCTGAAGGATGCGATGAACGATGCGCTACGCGACTGGGTGACTAATGTGCGTGACACGTTCTACTGCATCGGCACCGTGGCCGGACCGCATCCATACCCCGCGATGGTGCGCGATTTCCAGTCGATCATCGGCAAGGAAGCCAAGGAACAGATGCAGAAGGCCGAGGGCCGACTGCCCGATACGATCATCGCGGCCATAGGTGGCGGGTCGAATGCGATGGGCCTGTTCTATCCGTTCCTGGACGACAAAGAAGTCAGCATCATCGGCGTCGAAGCGGGTGGCAGAGGCGTGAACGAAAAGATGGAGCATTGCGCCTCGCTCACCGGTGGGCGTCCCGGCGTGCTGCATGGCAATCGCACCTATCTGCTGCAGGATGACGACGGCCAGATTCTCGAAGGCTATTCGATCTCGGCGGGTCTCGACTATCCCGGTATCGGGCCGGAACATTCCTGGCTGCATGAGGTGGGGCGCGCGCAATATGTGTCGATCACCGACAAAGAGGCGCTGGAGGCGTTCCAACTGAGCTGCGCGATGGAAGGGATCATTCCGGCCCTCGAACCCAGCCACGCATTGGCGCATGTCATGAAGATTGCGCCTGAACTGCCGAAGGATCACATCATCTGCATGAACATGTGCGGGCGCGGCGACAAGGACATCTTTACCGTCGCCAAGCATCTGGGCTTTGACATGTCCGATACAGAGGGCCGCGAAGCGGATTGATCAATGCCACCGGGCTGTGGTGTTCTGGCCGCAGCCCAGCGAGATGATCAACTCTTCTGCGCCTCATAACGTTTCAGGATGTCCAATGGTACAATGGCCAGCGCCCGTCGATGGGTGGCGGCCAAGTTGACTTCGGGCGCGCACCCCTCGTCATGGGCCTGCAGAAACCGCGCGGCGCACAGACACCAATTGTCGCCGGGGACCAGGCCGGTGAAGCCGAATTCTGGGCGCGGGGTGCTCAGGTCGTTGCCGACGTATTTGGAATAGGCCAGAAACTCGGCCGTCATAACCGCGCAAACCGTATGGCTGCCCCGGTCTTGGGCGCAGGTGTTGCAATGCCCGTCCCGAAAGAAGCCGGTCAAAGGATCGGTTGAACAAGGCTCAAGCGCTCCGCCAAGAGCATTCACGCTGTCATCGGGCTCCATGTGTCTATCTTACAGGTTTTCAGCGATCTGTCTGAACATTTCCAGATTGCTTCGATGCGCGCCTTTGTCACGAAACCCGCGATCGGCAGCGGTCATAACAATCAACACGCCGCGCGGCTTGTCGAAGTAGAGGTACTGCCCATAAATGCCGCGGCCAAAGAACTCGCCTTCTCGCGCATCAACGGGCAGCCACCACTGGTACCCATAGCCGCGCTGCCCCGCTTCGGTGGGTGCGCTCGCGGTGGTCGATTCCGCGATCCAATCCGCCGGAACGATCTGCTGTCCACCATAGATCCCGTCTTGCAGGATCATTTGCCCAAAACGGGCGAAATCTCGCGTGGTGAAGTTGAGGCCGCCCAGAACAAATGCCACGCCAACCCCATCGGTTAGGTAGTAGCCGTCTTGTTCCAGCCCCAGTGGTTCGATGATCTTCTCGGTCAGCAAGTCCGGAATGCCGCGGCCGGTTGCACCACGGATAACCATGCCGACGACATGCGTATCGATGGATACATATTGCCAGGTCTCGCCAGGCTCGGCGAATGTTTCGGTGATTGAAGCGGCGAAATCATCCATTTTGCCACCCAGCGCCAGAACCCGGCCCATTCGGTTGATATCGGAGTCGTAGTCGAAATAATCCTCGTCGAAGGTTACGCCACTTGCCATTTGCAGCACGTTGCGGATCGTCGCGTCCTCATAGCCGCTGCCCTTGAGTTGAGGCGCGTATTTGATCACCGGATCATCGAGAGAACTGATCGCGCCTTCTTCGAGAAGCACGCCAAACAGCGCAGAGAGATAGCTTTTTGCCACCGACCAGGAAATTCGTCGATCATCCGGACCAGTGCCGAGAAAATACTGCTCATAACGGATTTTGCCGTCTTTCAGCACCAGCAGGGATGTCGCCGATCGCGCCTCCAGCCATTGATCGGCCCCCTGTGGCAGGTCGAATTCCGCGCCATAGGCAAGCTCGCTGGTTGGGCCGTTTCCACGCGGCAGAGACGTGGACAGAAATGCCGCCTCCATGTTTGAGAAATTCGCGACGATCTTGTCTTCGTCAAAAACCGAATTGGCGGCCAGCAAGCGACCGATCTCTTCGCGTTTCCAGAACCCGACAACCAGAGCGGCCAGCACAAGGGCCAACACGATCCTCAACAGCCACTTCAAGATCATCCGCATTCCGTTCTCCTCACAGGCGGGAGAGTTGCAACTGGCAGTCACGGGGACAATGGCGACGTCGGGGCATTTGCTCAGCGAAAACGGTCCAGGAGCTTTTGCATTTGGCTGCGGGTATCTTCGGACGCCTCTTCGGCGGGTATGGGGGCGGCCTCGGGCTCTTTTTTTGCGGGCTTAGTGTTGGAGGAGCGGGGAGGGGCGGTGCGCAGGGCAACGGCGTTCATGAACCTGCCGCCATCGCCCGCCGCCAATTGCGCAGCCCCGTCCGAGACGCCGCGCAGAACGTCATCCAGCCAGCTCTCATCTGCTTTTGCAAAGTCATGCAGGACATAGCCCGAGACCAGTTCCTTGCGGCCAGGATGCCCGATGCCCAGCCGCACCCGGTCATAGGCCGCGCCGATATGGTCGTGGATCGAGCGCAAGCCGTTGTGACCGGCATGCCCGCCGCCTGCCTTCACACGCACTTTGCCTGGGGCCAGATCAAGCTCGTCGTGAAACACCGTCACATCGGTTGACTTGAGCTTGTAGAACCGCATCGCTTCACCCACCGACTGGCCCGAGCGGTTCATGAAGGTTTCGGGTTTGAGCAGCAGGATTTTTTCGCCACCCAGCCGCCCTTCGGCAATCTGGCCCTGGAACTTTGATTTCCAGGGGCCAAACCCGTGATCCGCCGCGATCTGGTCCAGTGCCATGAATCCGATATTGTGCCGGTGGCGGGCGTATTTCCCGCCGGGATTTCCCAGTCCGACAAAGAGTTTCATGGCATCGCTCCGCATTTGCGTCACCGCGTAGATGCACCCAAAAGCCGCGGATTTCCAGAACTTGTCGAAAAGAAATAGGCTGTTTATGCACAGAGCCGGGACAATGCCCGCGATAGTCGTTCGCGGAACGTGGCTATTCGCGAAAGCAGCTCTGAGACCCGGAAACTCAACCCATTAAGACGCGTTCCGGAACGCGACTGACACCGCGCGGCCCCGGCCTCAGGGTCGTCTTGGTTGAGAGTTAACTTGAAGCAGCACGCTATGCGTGATGGGCTAGCTCGCAGCACGACCAAAAATAATGAAAGCTGAATATATCAATATACTCATGTGAAAGGTCATCGTTGTGACAATTTATCGCTTCTACCAACAAATCGACATGCGCAACCTGCTTGCCTGGACCGGCACGATGGTCGAGACATCGGCATCCGAGATCAGAGTTGAAGGTGTCAACGCGGACAACCAGACTATCAGAGCGGTTTACAAGGGCGATTTCACCTACGGACCTGGCGGCACGGTTTTCGGGCCGATAACGGGCTACAGTGAATGGCTAAGTGACGGGTTTGGTGAGCGGGAGAGAATCAAGGTCACAGGAGAATTGGGGGCGGCCGAGGATCTGCTTGGCACCATTCCCAACGGCAACTGGCCGGAAGTCATGACGCTTGACCTGCCTGAAAAAGACGTTGTTTCATCGGGACCTGACGACTACCTGCTCGGCGGGTCCGGCGATGATACGCTGGGCGCCGGAGACGGGGTGAACAGCCTCGAAGGCGGGCTTGGCAACAACAAGCTCGTTGGCGGGCGTGAAGAAGACACAGCCATCTACCATGGCTTGGAATCCAGCGACCTGACGGTCCAAAAAACTGATGGCCGGGTCTTTATTACGCGGCCCACGGGAACGGACATGCTGGTTTCCGTCGAGTTTTTGTCGCTGGATGACGGCGTCTTTGCGGTCGAGGACCTCTATGTGCAATTGATGATTGACGGCACCGCCGGAGATGACACGCTTGTCGGCGGCGCGGGCGGGGATACTGTTAATGGCCTAGCCGGTAATGATAGTCTGAAAGGCGACAAGGGCGATGACCTGATGTTGGCTGGATCCGGCGAGGATACGGTGCGCGGTCAAGAGGGCAATGACACGATCATCGGCTCGGATGAGGACGAGCTCCTTGGCGGTGGTAGCGGAGATGACAGTATCGAGGCTGGCGGTGGCGACGACATGCTGTTCGGGTCGCTGGGTGATGACTGGCTGGATGGCGGGGCAGGCAATGACCTCATCAAAACCATGGGAAACGGCGGTATTAATGCGGATTTCGGGTTAAATGACACCGTCCGTGCGGGCGAGGGCGACGACACCGTGTATGGCGGCGGAGATGTCGAAGGCGGCGATGGCAATGACCTCATCATTGATGCGCGTGGCAGGATTGTCGGCGGTGAGGGGAATGACACCGTGACTGCCTTGGGAAGCGCTAACGATACGATCACCGGTGGCGCGGATGATGATTTCCTGACCGGGCGCGGCGGTGCTGATGAGATCGACGGCGGCACGGGAAATGACTCCCTTATTGGCGATGCGGATCTCGGTGAAAATGAGATACCCAACAGCGCCAACTCCAATGACACGATCACGGCCGGATCGGGCGACGACACCGTGCGGGCCGGGCAGGGCGATGACGTTGTGATTGGCGTAGAGGGCAATAACCAGATTTTCGGCGGCTCCGGTGAGGATACGCTTTATGGCGGCCAGCAGAGCGATACCATTTCGGGTGACGACGGAGACGATTTCATCTTTGGCCTTGATGGCAGTGACCGGATTGACGGGGGTAGCGGCCAGGATACGCTTTATGGCGACGGGGGCGCCGATACCTTTGTGCTGAGCAAGGGTGTTAACGAAATCGCCGATTTCGATGCGCTGAGCGCCGCCGAGAAGATTGATCTGTCCAATGCGATCAACATCGACTCCTACGCCGATCTGGTCGCAAATCATCTGATCCAATCAGGTCTGGATGCACGCATTGACGACTATCAGGGCGGATCGATGCTCCTTAGGAACGTCTCGCTGAGCGATCTGGACGCCAGCGATTTCATATTCTGATCAGAGTGCGCGCCGAAAATCAAAATAGCCGCCGATGAAACTCATCGGCGGCCTGACGGGCTGAATATGGCAGCCTTGTTCTTGCTTTCGCACGTTGGCGAGGATTACTCCTCGGCGGCTTCCGCTTCGACTTCTTCGGTTGCGCCTTCTTGGACCTCTTCGCCTTCACCTTCTTCGTCATCCGAGGACGACAGGCCCGACGGTGCGGCGATGTTGGCGATCACGAAGTCGCGGTCGATGGTCGGCTTGGTGCCATCGGGCAGTTTGACGCCCGAAATGGTGGCAACATCACCGATTTCCATGCCCGACAGATCGACGATGATCTTCTCGGGGATGTCACCCGCAGTACAAATCAGTTCAACCTCGGGGCGCACGATGGTCACAACGCCGCCCTTGCGTAGGCCGGGTGCGTCGTCTTCGCCGACGAATTCAACCGGGATGAACAGGTTGATCTTGGTGGTGCGGCGCAGGCGCATCAGGTCCAGATGCGTCGGCAGGTCCTTGACCACATCGCGCTGCACGTCGCGGCAGATGACGCGGACGTCGTCGTGGCCTTCGACCTTCAGGTTGAACAGGGTCGACTTGAACCGGCCTGCTTTCAGGCGCTTGAACAATTCGTTGAACGGAATCTGGATCGGCAGCGGGTCAACGTCGCCACCAAACACAATGCCCGGAACCAAACCGGCGCGGCGCGCCTGACGAGCGGCGCCCTTGCCTGTCCCCGTCCGTTCCAGAGCTACGAGATCAGGAATCTCACCAGCCATGATAAATCTCCAAAGTTAGGGCAGGGTGCCTCCAAGGCTGTCACCCCGCGTGAAGTCGCGCGTATAGACCAGACCGGGAGGATTGAAAAGACCAATTTAGCAGGGTCGTGCGGGTCAGGTTTTTAGGTGGCCGTCTGCATCGCAAAGGCGCTCGTAGATCGCGAATTCGGCGGCCCGTATTTTGTGCAATTTGCGAAGCGTGGACGGGTCCAGTTCCAACTCCATGCGGGGGGAGACATTGCGTACCTTAAAATTGGGTCTTTCGCCGAAGCGCTCTCCCAGAAAGTCATGAAACACCTTCAAGTGCTCATATGAAAACAGATGATCTGTCAGCAGATCGCCCTGCTTGTTGGTCAGCATACGGAATTGGCTCCCTACCGAGGCATGCTCGGGCGGGGGCTCTTTCAGCAAGTCTCTTACGAACGTGTCAAAGCTTATGTCACCGGTATAGCGATCAGAGCCCTTCAATTCGTCGCGTGTCCGGTATCGGTACCAGCTGCCGATCTGGTCTAGGGGATCGCGCATGACAGCGACGCATTCAGGATAGAGCCGGAACGTGTCGGCGAGAAACGGTTTGATCTTGCTCTCGTATCGTTGGGCCGGCATGTGTTTGCGCCGTCCCAAAAACGCGATATCCGCACGGCGTCTGAATGCCGACTCGAAGGCCGTCGTTCCCGTCTTTGGAACCGCAAGGAAGGCCAGGCAGGGATCAGAAAAGATCAACATGGCGTCACTGTAGGGTCAATTCAGACCTTCTGCCAGCGGCCTTCGAAGTCTTCGGGAATCAGCAGGTTATGCCGTCCCAGATCGGTCACGTTGCGCTCGCCGCAAAGCGCCATCGTGGTGTCGAGCTCTTTGTAGATAACGTCCAGCGCCGTGGTGACGCCCTGCTGGCCCATCGCGCCCAGCCCGTAGACAAAGGCACGTCCAACAAAGGTGCCCTTGGCCCCCAGTGCCACTGCCTTGAGCACGTCCTGGCCCGAGCGGATGCCGCTATCCAGGTGCACCTCGATATCACCGCCCACCGCATCCATGATCTGCGGCAGCATGCGGATCGAACTGAGCGCGCCATCTAGTTGTCGGCCGCCGTGGTTCGACACCACGATGGCGTCAGCCCCAAGCTTCACGGCCATTTTTGCATCTTCCGGGTCAAGGATGCCCTTGAGGATCACCTTGCCATCCCACTGCTCCATGAGCTTGGTAATCTTGTTCCAGTCGAGCGTCAGGTCGAATTGCTCGGCCGTCCAGGCCCCCAGCGACGAAGCGTCAGAGATGCCCTCGACATGACCCACGATATTGCCGAACTCGCGCCGATGTGCGCCCAGCATCCCGATGCCCCAGCGCCATTTGGTCATCAGGTCGGCGAGCACTTTCAGCGACAGTTTCGGCGGCGCGCTCAGACCGTTTTTCAGGTCCTTGTGGCGCTGACCCAGAATTTGCAGGTCCAGCGTGATCACCAGCGCCGAACAGCCCGCATCCTTGGCGCGCTGGATCAGACGGCGCACATAATCTTCGTCGCGCATTGTATAGAGCTGAAACCAGAAGGGTGCCGTGGTTGCCTCAGCCACATCTTCTATCGAGTTGATCGACATGGTCGAGAGCGTAAAGGGCACGCCGAACGCCTCTGCCGCGCGGGCCGCTTTGATTTCACCGTCGGCATGCTGCATGCCCGTCAGCCCTACAGGGGCCAGAGCCACGGGCATCGCAACGTCCTGTCCGATCATCTGGCTGGCGGTCGAGCGGCCCGACATATCAACCGCAACGCGCTGGCGCAGGCGCAGCTTCTCGAAATCGGATGTGTTCTCGTGAAAGGTCTGTTCGGTCCAGCTTCCGCTTTCGGCATAGTCATAGAACATGCGAGGTACTCGGCGCTCGTAGATACGCTTGAGGTCATCGATTGTTGTAATCACAGGCATTTTCGAGCGGCTCCCGCATTTGGTAAATTTTCTTTACCAATTTTGATATCACTTGGCAACAGAAGAAAGCAGGTCGACTCTTGATTGGTACGATATTGAACTATAAATGTACGATATCGTACTAATGGAGGATTCGATGACCTTGAGCCGTAGAAAAACGCTCGCTCTGCTAGGTGGAGGTACCATTCTCGCTGCAGGCGGTGCCACCGCGGGCTTCGTTACAACCCGCACCCCACAAGAAGCACTGCGACCCTGGTCCCTGGCTGGTCAGTATTCCGACCCGCGCAAACATGCACTGAGCTATGCAATCCTAGCGCCGAACCCTCATAATCGGCAGCCTTGGCTGGTCGATCTGGGGACCGATAGCGAGGTAACACTTTATGTCGATACTGACCGTCTGTTGCCGCATACCGACCCGTTCAGCCGACAGATCATTGTCGGGTTGGGTTGCTTTCTTGAACTCCTGACGATTGCGGCGGCGCAGGACGGGTTCGCAGTCGAGTATGATCTGTTCCCCGATGGTGAACCCGGACCCGCATTGGATGACCGGCGCATCGCGGTCACACGGTTCGTACCCGAAGGCGCGGACGCAGAGCCGGAAATGTTCAAGCAAATCCTCAACCGGCGATCGCTGAAAGAGCCATATGATATGGCAAGACCGGTCGCGACAGATACCCTGTCCACCCTCGAACGGGCAGTGGGCAAGGGCAGCACTGTGGCCACCACAAACGCGCCGGACAAGGTGCAGGCCCTGCGCGATCTCACCGCGGATGCCCTTCAGATCGAGTTCGAAACCCCGCATACCTACAAGGAAAGCGTCGATTTGTTCCGGATCGGCAAGCGCGAGGTCAATGCCAATCCCGATGGGCTTGATTTCTCGGGGCCGATGTGGGAGGCGCTGCGCCTGACCGGCTTGTTCTCACGCCAGGCGGCGCTGGACCGAGGCGGTTATTCCTATCAATCCGGCCTCGATATGGTGCGGGACACAGCGCAGGCCAGCATGGCCTATGTGTGGCTGGTGAGCGAGCGTAACACCCGCGCAGACCAGATCGCGGCGGGGCGTGATTGGGTGCGTCTGAACCTTGCCGCGACCGCGCAGGGCCTGGGCGTGCAACCGATGAGCCAAGCCTTGCAGGAATTTCCCGAGATGGCCAAGCTCTACCGCCAAGCTCATGAACTGCTGGCCCCGCAGGGCGGAACCGTGCAAATGTTGGGCCGATTGGGATATGGCCCGCAGGTTCCCGAAAGCCCGCGCTGGCCGCTGGACGCGAAAGTAACAACCGTTTGACACAACAGGGTGCGCCGCCGCTGGTCTTTCAGGTCTTTAACGAGATCGGTATCATCGAACAGCTCAGCCGAACGGTGCTGGAGGCGCATATGCCCAAAGGCCTGATCGCGCCGCATTTCGGGGTGCTCAACCACCTGACCCGCGTGGGCGACGGCAGCACGCCCATAGCAATGGCCCGCGCGTTTCAGGTGCCCAAGACCTCGATGACGCACACGGTTTCAGGGCTGGTGAAACACGGGCTGGTCGAGATGCGGGCCAACCCCGAGGACGGCCGCTCGAAACAGGTCTGGCTCACTGATGCCGGTCGCGCCTTGCGTGCCCGGATCATCGCCGACATGACCCCGCAATTCGAACGGCTGGCGCGCGAGTTCGATATTTCGAAGCTAAGGGATATCCTGCCGATTCTGACCGAGCTGCGGGTCTATCTCGATGAGGACCGAGACCGGGTGTGACCGCTCAGACCGAATGCGCGCCATCTGACAGCGTCTTGACGAAATCCAGCACCTCCGGCACCGGCTTGCCTGCGCCGATCTGGCTGACGATGGCCGAGCCCACGACGGCACCGTCAGCAACGGTGGCGATGGCGCGGGATTTTTCGGGCGTGTTGATGCCAAAGCCCACGATCACGGGCAGTTCGGTTGCTGATTTGATGCGAGCCACTTCGGGGCCTACATCCGTCGCTTGCGCCTCGGCTGCGCCGGTGATGCCGGTGATCGAGACGTAATAGACAAAGCCCGAGGTGTTTTGCAGCACGCGTGGCAGGCGCTTGTCATCGGTGGTAGGCGTGGCCAGCCGGATAAAGTTCAGCCCGGCTTTTTGCGCGGGGATGCACAGCTCGTCGTCTTCCTCGGGCGGCAGGTCGACGACGATCAACCCGTCTATGCCAGCCTCTTTCGCGTCCTTGAGAAATTGCGCGACGCCGCGATTGTAGATCGGGTTGTAGTAGCCCATCAGCACGATGGGTGTCGTGTCGTCGGCTTCGCGGAACCGACGTGCAAGCTCCAGCGTGCGCTCCATTGTCATTCCCGCATCCAGCGCCCGCTGACCGGCCAGCTGGATCGTCGGCCCATCCGCCATCGGATCGGTGAAGGGCAGGCCAAGCTCGATTACATCCACGCCCGCGCCGGGCAGTCCCTTGACGACCTCAAGCGAGGTGTCGAAATCCGGGTCGCCCGCCATGATATAGGCGACAAAGGCCTTCTTCCCTTGTGATTTCAGGGCAGCAAACTTGGCGTCTATACGGGTCATCGGGTTTCCTTGCAGTCAGGGTTCGACCCGATGTGCAGAAACTTGTCCCGAAAATCAATCCCGCCGCGTGCGCGAAGGCTCAGAAAGAGAAGTGATAGCGGATCAACGCCTCGTTCACGCCGGGGTTAAAGTCCTCGGTGCTGGCATTTGATTTGTGGGCGATAGCCAGCGAAAGCCTATTGCCGTTATCAAAGGCATAGCCGACGCCGATCAGGCTGCGGATCTGAAAGTTGCCTCCCAGATCATTGCGACTTTCAGATTCGAAGTAGGCGCCCGGCATCACGCTGCCTTCCAAAAACCAACTATTGTTGAGGGAATAGATACCGTACAGCCCGGCCCCGATATGGGTGTCGCCGCTGGTATCGACCGATAATGTCCCACCCCATCCTGCGCTGAACCGTGTGGCCTCGTGGAAGGGAGAGTGGTGATAGTCGAGTGCAAAGATTGCCTGATCCTTGCCTTCATTGTTTGAATAGTCTGCGTAACCCGCGCCCAAAATCAGGCTTTGAGCCTGCGCAACCGTTGCCCCTGCGCTGAGCAGGAGCGCTGCAAAAATAAGTCTGATCATTGTCCCCGTCGAGCTTTCCCGTTTTCCCAACAATTATTGGGTGCCCGAAGCCAAGTATAGTGACGAGGACGTGATCGGTGCGCTTGCGGCCTTGCAGTGTTGCAAATGCGCCCGCTTGCGCATTCATGCCAAGCTGCCTAGAAGCAGCCGCGACTGACTTCAGGAGGCTGTCATGGGCTTTAAAATGGGAATCGTGGGTCTGCCCAATGTAGGCAAGTCGACCCTGTTCAACGCGCTGACCCGGACGGCGGCGGCGCAAGCGGCGAATTTCCCGTTCTGCACGATCGAACCCAATGTGGGCGAGGTGGGGGTGCCCGATGACCGTTTGGACAAGCTGGCGGCGATCGCCAGTTCCAAACAGATCATCCCGACCCGGATGACCTTTGTCGATATTGCCGGTCTGGTCAAAGGCGCCTCGAAGGGTGAGGGGCTTGGCAACCAGTTCCTGGCCAATATCCGCGAGGTTGATGCGATCGCCCATGTGTTGCGCTGTTTCGAGGATGGCGACGTCACCCATGTCGAAGGCCGTGTCGATCCCGTGGCCGATGCCGACACGATCGAGACTGAACTGATGCTGGCCGATCTGGAAAGCATCGAAAAGCGTCGTGCCAATCTGGTGCGCAAGCTCAAGGGCAATGACAAAGAGGCCCAGCAGCAGGACCGGCTGCTGGCTGCGGCTCAGGCAATGCTCGAAGATGGCAAGCCAGCACGGCTGGTTGAAGTGGACGCCGAAGATGCGCGCGCTTGGAAACTGCTGCAGCTTTTGACGACCAAGCCCGTGCTTTACGTCTGTAATGTGGGCGAGGCGGAGGCTGCCGAAGGCAATGAGCACTCCGCAAAGGTTGCTGCGATGGCGGCGGAGCAAGGCAATGCCCATGTCATCATCTCAGCCCAGATCGAAGAAGAGATCAGCCAGCTGGAAGATGATGAGGCGGCCATGTTCCTTGAGGAAATGGGCCTCAGCGAGGCTGGGCTCGACCGATTGATCAAGGCAGGCTATGCGCTTTTGCATCTGGAAACCTATTTCACGGTTGGCCCGAAAGAGGCCCGCGCCTGGACCATCCGGACCGGTACCGCCGCGCCGCAGGCTGCTGGCGTCATCCATGGGGATTTCGAAAAAGGCTTCATCCGGGCCGAAACCATCGCCTATGACGATTACATCACCTGCAACGGTGAGCAGGGGGCCAAGGAAGCAGGCAAGATGCGGGCCGAGGGCAAGGGCTATGTCGTCAAGGATGGCGACGTGCTGCACTTCCTGTTCAACACCTGAGCCCTTCTGGGGTCTTGCTAGGGCCAGTTACGCAACAGCCTCCGGTCCTAGCCTCCCATACCAAGTTCTTGGCGCAGCGTAAAAAAGTCCCAGACGACCCAGCTCTCTGCGATCTTTCCGTCGGCGATCCGGTCGATCTGAATGCCCGTCCAATCGACCGCACGGTCAGAGGCTGGCAGGCCAAGATATGGAGCTTTCTGAGTTCCATAAAACCGCCAGTGGGTAGACACCCGGTCGCCTTCCGCAACCTGTCCCAAGATCTCGACCTTCAAATCGGGGAAAGCCTTGTGGTTTTCCTCGACGATACCAGTCCATGTGGCCAGATCGATGCTTCCCGTACCACCCGTGGCCAACGGCGCCTGATGGTTCATGTAGCCATCGGCAAAAATCGACGTGTCTATCGTTGCATCCGCCGCCCACATCTCTACCGCCTGCCGGGACAGGTCTTTGACCGCCGAGGTGTCATCCTGCTGGGCATTGGCGGCTCCGGCCAATAGCAATGTCAGCAACGCCGCCCAAACCTGAAGTCGCGCTATCAAATCGTAGTATCTCGAAGTCATGGAACCTCTCCGTCCGCGTTGCCACGTTCCGTTCAGGATAGCCTGCTCGCGCAGCCTGTGGGAACCGGGATCTGCCAAAGGCCGCAACTAGCGCTTTAACCGCGCTTCAAAAACGCTAGTCTGCGCATCTGATCCGAAACAGCGGCCCATAACATGATAGACCTCCGCGATCTCGAACTCCTGACCGCCCTTGCGCGGCACCGCCATTTCGCCAAGGCGGCCGAGGCCTGCGGGATTTCTCAACCCGCCTTCTCGATGCGAATTCGGGCGCTTGAGGACCGGATGGGTGTCTCGATCGTGCGCCGCGCCAATCGGTTTCAGGGGCTGACGGAAGAGGGCGAAATGATCGTTCGCCGTGCCCGCCGAATCCTCGACGACACCAAAGCGCTGGAACAGGAGGTGAAGGCCGCGCGCGGTGCGATCACCGGCACGCTGGTCCTTGGCGTGGTGCCAACCGCACTAGCGTTTACCGGCCAACTTACTCGTCTGTTGCACGAGGCGCATCCAAGGATCGTCACGCGAATCGAGGCGATGTCGGCGACAGCGATCCAGCACAAACTGGACGATGGATTGATCGATGCCGGGGTGACATACGGCGACAATATCGGCACCGATCTGCGCATCGTGCAGCCGCTTTATGAGGAAACATATGTGCTACTGATGCCAGCGCATATGAGTGATGAGACCGGCCCTTTGCCTTGGGCACAGGTGGCAGACTATCCGCTTTCGCTGCTTGAGCCGCAGATGCAGAACCGCCGAATCCTCAATCACATTTTTGCCGAACAGGGGCTGCATCCTCGGGTCGTTGCAGAAACCAGTGGCTTCACTGCCTCGCTGGTATTGGCGCGCGAAGGGCTGGCGGCGACGGTTTTGCCGCAGATACTGGTGGCGACGCTCGGCGACCTCGACGGAACGATCGTTCGCCCGTTGATCGAACCCGAGGTCAGCAAGCCGATCTGTCTGGCGACACTGGATCGTGATCCCGACCTGCCGATCATCGCCGCTCTGAGGGATGTGGTTGCCTCATTATCGTGATAATCTGTCGTGATCGTACCATTCGCTTTTGCGATTTGACGATATATCCTGCTGATGAGAGACGGGGCCTCAATCGGAGGGCATCATGGCACCATTGGATACCAAGCCATCGGGCGACAAAAAGGGCGTCTGGAAGTCAGGTAAAGGCAAAGGGCGGCGCACGCCCAAGGGCCGGCAGTTCACGGATGAGGCACTGGAGGACGTGCAGCGCCTGTTGGGGGACCGTCCCCGCCGTCGCGACCTGTTGATCGAGTTTTTGCATCTGATTCAGGATGCACATGGGCATTTGTCGGCGGATCACATCTGCGCATTGGCCGCCGAGATGAAAGTAGGCCAAGCCGAGGTTTACGAGACCGCGACCTTCTACGCTCATTTCGACGTGGTAAAAGAAGATGAGGCGCCGCCACCTGCGCTGACCATCCGGGTCTGCGATTCGCTTTCCTGCGAGATGGCGGGGGCGCAGCAGTTGCAGAAGGCCCTGGAAGAGGGGCTGGACGCGAGCCAAGTGCGCGTGCTGCGCGCACCCTGCATGGGGCGCTGCGATACGGCACCGGTGCTGGAGATCGGCCACAATCATATCGACCACGCGACTCCAGAGAAGGTTCAGGAAGCGATTGCGGCGGGCGACACCCATCCGCATCTGCCTGATTACGAAGACTTTGCTGGCTATGCCGCCAACGGTGGCTACGAGGCCCTGAAAACCCTCCGCGCTTCCGGCGATTGGGAGCAGGTGCAAGAGCAGGTGCTGGCCTCCGGGCTGCGCGGTCTTGGCGGCGCAGGTTTTCCGTCGGGCAAGAAATGGGGCTTTGTCCGCATGAACGAGGGCCCGCGCTATCTGGCCGTGAACGGGGATGAAGGCGAACCGGGCACCTTCAAAGATCGTTACTATCTGGAACGCACGCCACATGTGTTCCTTGAGGGGATGCTGATCGCAGCCTGGGCGGTCGAGGCGCAAACCTGCTTCATCTATATGCGCGACGAATACCCGGCGGTGTTGGAGATTCTGCGCCGCGAGATTGCCGCGCTGGAAGCAGCCGGAATCGTCGAGCCCGGCTATATCGACCTGCGGCGCGGGGCCGGTGCCTATATCTGCGGCGAAGAATCCGCGATGATCGAATCGATCGAGGGCAAGCGGGGCCTGCCGCGCCATCGCCCGCCTTTTGTGGCGCAAGTTGGTGTCTTCGGACGGCCCACGCTCGTGCACAATGTCGAGACGCTTTACTGGGTATCGAAGATCTGCCGCGAGGGGCCGGAATGCCTGAACGCGACAGAGAAGAACGGTCGCAAAGGGCTGCGTAGCTATTCGGTCTCGGGCCGTGTGGCCAAGCCCGGCGTCTACCTGCTGCCCGCAGGCTCGACCATTCTGGATGTGATCGAGGCTGCCGGGGGCATGGCTGAGGGCCACGCCTTCAAGGCCTATCAGCCGGGCGGGCCGTCCTCCGGCCTGTTGCCCGCATCAATGGATGACATTCCGCTCGATTTCGACACGTTGCAGCCGCATGGCACCTTCATCGGGTCGGCGGCGGTGGTGGTTCTGTCCGATCAGGACACCGCCCGCGACGCGGCGCTAAACATGCTGCGGTTTTTCGAGGATGAAAGCTGCGGCCAATGCACGCCGTGCCGGGCGGGCTGCGAAAAGGCGGTGAAGCTGATGCAGGCCGACAGTTGGGACACCGATCTGCTGAGCGATCTGTGTGATGTGATGGCCGATGCCTCGATCTGCGGTCTGGGGCAGGCGGCCCCGAACCCGATCCGGCTGGTCATGAAACACTTCTCAGACGAAATCTGAAGGACAGGGAACGAGCCATGCTTGACGCAAGCGAAACTAAAACCGTGACCTTCAGCCTCAATGGCGAAGATGTCACCGTGCCCGAAGGCTGGACCATCTGGGAAGCCGCCAATGGCAAGGGCCTGGTGATCCCGCATCTGTGCCACAAACCCGCGCCCGGCTATCGCCCGGACGGCAATTGCCGGGCCTGCATGGTCGAGGTGGAGGGGGAGCGCACGCTGGTGGCTTCCTGCATCCGCCCGGCCGCTGACGGAATGGTGGTCACCACTGACAGCGCGCGCGCCGAAAAGTCGCGCGCCATGGTGATGGAACTGCTGGTGGCGGACCAGCCCGAGGTGGCCCATGATGCCTCGTCGCATTTCTGGGATATGGCGGCGATGAACGGCGTGGATGAGAGCCGTTTTCCCGCCAAGGCGCCTGAGACAATCCCGCTGCTGGATGCCAGCCATGTGGCAATGCGGGTCAATCTGGACGCATGCATCAGTTGTAACCTGTGCGTCCGCGCCTGTCGCGAGGTGCAGGTCAATGATGTGATCGGCATGGCCGGTCGCGGCGCGACCTCCGAGATCGTGTTCGACCAGAACGACCCGATGGGTGCGTCCTCCTGCGTGGCGTGTGGCGAGTGTGTGCAGGCCTGTCCGACCGGCGCGTTGATGCCCGCCACGGTTCTGGATGACGAACAGGTGGGCGACAGCAAGGATTACGACCGCGAGGTCAAATCGATCTGCCCGTTCTGCGGGGTGGGCTGCCAGCTCAGCTACAAGATCAAGGACAACAAGATCAAGTATGTCGAGGGCATCAACGGTCCCGCTAATGAAAATCGCCTTTGCGTCAAGGGTCGGTTCGGGTTCGACTATATCAGCCATCCGCATCGCCTGACCAAGCCGCTGATCCGCAAGGAAGGCCTGCCCAAGGGGCTGAATGTGGACCCGGCGAATGTCCACACCCACTTCCGCGAGGCAACTTGGGAAGAGGCGCTGGATGCGGCCGCGGGCGGTCTGTCGGACCTACGCGCCGAGAAGGGCACCAATGTTGCGGGCTTTGGGTCGGCGAAGTGTTCCAATGAAGAGGCCTATCTGTTCCAGAAACTGATCAGGCAGGGCTTCGGCCATAACAACGTGGACCATTGCACGCGGCTCTGCCATGCCTCGTCGGTCTCGGCACTGCTGGAAAACGTCGGGTCCGGCGCGGTGACGGCGACCTTCAACGAGATCGAAAACGCAGACGCGGCCATCGTCATCGGCTGTAACCCGATCGAGAACCACCCGGTCGCGGCCACCTATTTCAAGCAGTTCACCAAGCGCGGCGGCAAGCTGATCGTCTGTGACCCGCGCGGCGTGGGCATGGGCAAGTTCGCCACTCACCGGCTACAGTTCAAGCCAGGTGCAGATGTCTCGATGCTGAATGCGATGATGAATGTCATCGTCGAAGAAGGTCTCTACGACCGGCAGTATATCGAAGGTTACACCGAGAACTGGGATGAGATGAAAACCCATCTCGCTGCTTATACGCCTGAGAAGATGGCACCGATCTGCGGGATTGAACCGGATGTGCTGCGCCAGGCGGCGCGCGACTTTGCGACCGCACAGGCTGGCATGATCTTCTGGGGGATGGGCATCAGCCAACATATTCATGGCACCGATAACTCGCGTTGCCTGATCTCGCTGGCGCTGATGTGTGGCCATGTGGGCCGCCCCGGCACCGGTCTGCACCCGCTGCGCGGTCAGAACAACGTGCAGGGCGCCTCGGATGCGGGGCTGATCCCCATGTTCCTGCCGGATTACCAGTCGGTGACCGATGACGGCGTGCGCTCGGCTTTCACCAATGTGTGGGAAAGCAGCGATTTCTCGAATGAGAAGGGCCTGACCGTGGTCGAGATCATGGATGCGATCCATGCGGGTGACATCAAGGGGATGTATATCCTGGGTGAAAACCCGGCCATGTCAGACCCGGATGTGGACCATGCCCGCGCCGCACTGGCCAAGCTGGATCATCTTGTGGTGCAGGATATTTTCCTGACCGAGACGGCAAATTATGCCGACGTGATCCTGCCTGCCAGCGCTTGGGCCGAAAAGACCGGAACCGTGACCAACACCAACCGTCAGGTCCAGATGGGCCGCCCCGCCGTGACGCCTCCGGGTGAGGCGAAAGAAGACTGGTGGATCGAGGTCGAATTGGCGAAACGGCTGGGACTGAACTGGACCTACACCCATCCCAGCCAGGTCTTTGCCGAGATGAAGCTCAACATGGGGTCGCTCGACAACATCACCTGGGAACGGCTGGAAGGTGAGGCGGTGACCTATCCCTCGCTCAGCCCCGAAGACCCCGGCCAGGCTATCGTGTTTGGCGACGGCTTCCCGCGTGCCAACAGGCGTGCCCGCTTCACGCCCGCCAGCATCATCGAACCCGATGAACGCCCCGATGCGGAATACCCGTTTGTCCTTATCACCGGGCGGCAGTTGGAGCATTGGCATACCGGGTCGATGACTCGCCGGTCGCATGTGCTGGACGCGGTCGAGCCAGAGGCGAACTGTTCGATGAACCCCCGCACGCTGCGGCGCATGGGGGTTGAACCGGGCGACATGATCGCGCTGACCACGCGGCGCGGTTCCGTCAACGTGATGGTGCGTGCGGATCGCGCGATTGCCGAGGACAACGTATTCCTGCCCTTTGCCTATGTCGAGGCGGCAGCGAATATTCTGACCAACGCGGCGCTCGACCCCTATGGCAAGATTCCGGAGTTCAAATACTCTGCCGTCCGGGTCGAACCGATGGCGGCGGTTGCGGCGGAATAGGCAAGTTTCGCGGCGAAACGCGTTGCGTGCGCCGCGAACGTTGCGCCTCAGTCGTTGAGGTGGCGGGACATAAAGCGTCCCACATCGCTCTGGCTGGGGCGCTGGCCGGTAAAGACCTCGACAAAGTCGGGCATCCGCGCGACATGCTTCCAACGGGTCTCGTTCACCTGCATCGAAAGATGGCCGATCTGGGTGTAGATCACTGTCATGGCACGCACTTCGGCCTCGGTTTCGGAATAGCCGAAATGGGTGAACATGGCCTCAATGGCCTGTTTGCGTCGCGCATCGGCAGCATCGACGCGGGATTGCAGGGCGGGATCGGTGCGCGCCCAGTTGCGGATTGCCAGGTCCATACGCGAGTCGAAAAGCTCCTCGTCCAGCCAACAGTCGAAAATGTTGAAGATCGCCTCGCAGATGGTTTCGGCATAGGCTTCACTGCGGGCGATCAGGTTGCCGGTATTGCGGGCCTCCCACCTTGCGATCAGCGCATCGAGAAGGGCGGCGCGATCCTTGAAATGCCAGTAAAACCCGGTGCGTGACAGGTTCAGCTTGTTGGCCAACGGCATGATCTTGACCGCATCGATGCCTGCATCGCAGAGAATTTCGGTTGCGGCATCCAGCCACAGGTCAGCGGAACCGCGCTGGCGGGTATCGGGGGCACTCGTCATGGATGCCGGATAGCATTGCGGTCTCCGGCCGACAATCCGATCGCCTGCTATGGGCGTGGCTTTGCCAGTGCTTCCCTTGGGCAGCGTCGGAAGGCAGAATGGACAGGGCGCACATCGCAGTAGGGGAGGCCCATGCCGCAGAAAACGCAACCTGAATCGGGCCATGACGGTCCTTACCCTGCACCCGTGATCGTAGGTGGGCTGACGGTTGATCCGAGCTGGATCGACTATAACGGGCATATGAATGTGGGTTATTACGGCGTGGCCTTCGATCAGGCCGCAGAGGTGATGCTGGACGAACATCTGGGGCTGGGTGAAACCTATGTCCGCACTGCGGGGCATGGTCCCTATATCTTGCAATCGCACCTGCATTTCACCCGTGAACTGCATGAGGGTGATGGTTATGCCATTCACTATTGGCTGGTTGATACCGATGCCAAGCGGCTGCACTACTATGCCGAGATGTTCGCCGAGAGCGATGGCGCGCTGAGTGCCACCCAAGAGGCCCTGATTCTCAATGTCAGTCAGGAAACCGGCCGCTCGGCTCCATTTCCCGACTGGGCGCAGACAAGGTTGACCCGTATGGCCGCCGCACACCGTCAGCCTGACCTCGCGGCGCGCCTTGGCGCGCCGCTCGGTATCCGAAGAAACTCGTGACCCACACAAGGGAATGATCACCCGGCCGCACGTCCTGTCGCAAGGACTCCCCCGGTGCGACCGGGCTGCTGCGTGGCAGTTGATGCCACCTAGCACTACCATTTGCGCCAAAGTTTAAGGGTTTGTCCCACACTCTCGTATATTGGCGTGCGATTGCCCTGCCGCCCGGAAACAATACGGTTTTTGATTGCCGATTGAGGGGGTTACGCGCCTTGGCGCCACATGCGTGACACAGTCCCGCCATGTCGAATCGGGCGTCCGGAAACCGTCTTCTCGCCCTCGCGAGCCGCCGATCTCCGTATTGCCGCGCGAGATGGAAACGGCCTATGGTATCCGCAATGAGTACATGTTTGACGACAATCCAGATTTGCATCGCTGAGACCTCACCGCGCAATGCTTAATACCTCACCAAGACACGGGGCCGTTTATGTCAAGGAACTGGCCACCGACCTGCTTGCGCAGGGCTACAAGCCCCATCAGATCTTTGGACGCACTGGAATTTCTCCGGATATTATCAACCAGGACAAACCCTTTGCCGCTTTTGATGCCATTGCGGCCTTCTTCGAACATGCCGCAGATCTTACTGGCGAGGATACGCTGGGGTTTGACCGCGGGGCCCGGCGCGAAATGCGCCGGTCGGGTGTGATCTGCTATGTGGGGATGGCGGCCCCGACCGTGCTGGATTTCATCAAGAATGTTGCACGCTATCGCCGGGTGTTCAGCGACGCGGTCGAGATCGATGTCGAGCAATTGGAAAGCGAGGGCATCCTGCGCTGGTACTTTGCGGTGCCAACCCAGGTGCGCCGCCGCCAATATGTAGAGTTTGGTGCCTCTGGCCTACTATATGGCCTGCGGCAAGCCGCAAATCGGGATTTCCAGCCGCGGTTGGTGACCTTTCACCACCTCCGTAACAGCCATATAGACCGGTTCCGGCGATTCTTTGGCTGCGATGTCAGCTTTGGCACCGCCGAAAATGCCTATCACTTCCGGCCCGAGGATCTGGCCTTGCCTCTGATGACGGCGGATAACGACCTCTATTCTGTTCTCACCGAGTATTGCGAGGCGATCCTCAGCGATAAATCGCGCAACCTGCCGCCTCTGATCGTCGATGTTGAACGCGCGATCGCCGACCGGCTCGCCAAAGGTGAAGCCAGCCAGGACCAGGTGGCGCGCGCCATGGGCATGAGCCCGCGCACCCTGTCGCGGCGGCTTGCCTCCGAGAATACGACCTTTTTCAAGACGTTGGAACAGCTCCGGCGGGCGCTTGCGATCAGCTATCTCAAGGATAGCGATCTGGTTCTGGCAGAGATTGCTTTCCTGTTGGGTTACTCGGGACTGAGTAGTTTCAACGACGCGTTCAAACGCTGGACTGGGCAAACGCCAGGCCAGTTCCGGCATATCTGAGGTTGACGGTGGCGGCGCACCTTATTTAATTTACTTTAAAAAATAAAAAAGATAAGATGCGCGAAACCGCTTGTATTCAGGCCAAGCCGCGGACACGGATGCGGCGCCCGTTTAGGGTGCTTACAACAAAGGTTCCGGTGATCGACCGGACCGATGGGTCGTCGGCGTGGTACAGAAACAGCCATATTGCCAGTTGAGGAAGGCCAATGTCCGTTCTTGTTGCCGATGTCGGAGGGACCAATGCCAGGCTTGCCATGGTCAGGGACGGGATTCCGACCGCCATCAAGCGATATGAAAATGACAGGTATTCCTCGTTCTACGAGGTGCTGCAGGAGTATCGCAACACTACTGGCCCGACAGGGGTGGAGGCCTGCTGTGTTGCGGTCGCGGGGCCGGTTAATGCCGATCACGCGCAGCTGACCAATCGGGATTGGCATTTCGACACAGAAAGCCTACGCGATGTTCTGGGCAGTACCGGGAACGTGCGGCTGACCAATGACCTTGTGGCTCTGGGCTACGCGCTGCCGCATCTCAACAGCGACCAACTGACCGAAATTCGCACTGTCCCGGGTTCGGCGGCAAATGATCAGGCGCTGGTTGCCGGGGCGGGAACAGGCTTCAACGCCTGCCTTCTCAAGGGCGCAACGGTGGTCGAAGCAGAATTGGGTCATGCCAGCCTGCCTGCGGGTGTAAAGGATGCCCTGCGTGCCGAACTAGGCGCTGGCGCAGAGCGGTTCCAAACCAATGAAGACCTGTTTTCCGGAAGGGGGCTGGCGCGGCTGCATCATGCGATCTCGGGCGATCAGGTCTCCGGGCCGCAGATCTTGGCACAGTTTGCGCAAGGTGATGGCCCGCAGGCGCAGCGCACCGTGTTGCTCAGCGCCCGCCTACTGGGAATGTTGACGCGCGAGATGGTGCTGCAATACCTGCCGCTGGCCGGGGTTCATTTCGCAGGGGGCGCCGCGCGCGGCATCCTTGGATCTGCGGCAGTATCCGAGTTTCTGGCCGCTTTCGAGACAGATGGGGTACTGTCAGATCAGGTCCTGCGTGTACCGATCCGGCTGATTGCCGATGACGCTGCCGCGCTCATCGGGGCGGCACATTTCGTGACATCCGGCAAGGGAGGGTAGGGGATGCAAGACGAGCTGTTTCGGTGGGGTATCCTGTCGACGTCGAAGATCGGGCGCGAGCAGGTCTTGCCAGCGATCTGTCGCTCTGCGACCGGTGTGGTGCATGCGATTGCCAGCCGCGATCCGGAAAAGGCGCGCGCCGAGGCCGCCCGGTTCGGCGCGCCGAAATGGTACGGAGACTACGATGCGCTGCTGGCCGATTCCGAAATCGACGGTGTCTACCTTCCGATCCCAACCGCGCATCACGCCGCATGGTCGATCCGAGCGGCGCAGGCTGGCAAGCACGTCCTTTGCGAGAAACCCATCGCATTGCGGGCCCAGGAGATTGCCCCGATCATCGTCGCGCGCGACAGCACCGACTGTTTGATCGCCGAGGCGTTCATGGTCGCCTATCACCCGCAATGGCATAAGGTGCGTGATCTGATCGCCGAGGGTGCGATCGGGCGGCTGCGTCATGTTACCGGCGGCTTTTCCTACCACCTGACCGACCCCGGAAACATGCGCAATCAGCCCGATCTGGGTGGCGGCGCGCTGCCTGATATCGGGGTTTACCCGGTGGTCACGACCCTACTGGCGACCGGTGCCGAACCGGGCGAGGTGACCGGTCAGGTCGAATACTCGCCCACATTCGGAACCGACATTTACGCCCGCGCAAATGTGACGTTTGAGGGGTTCAACCTCTCTTTCCATGTCTCCAGCCAGATGGCGCTGCATCAGTCCATGCGGTTCATGGGCGAGGCGGGTTGGATTGACGTGCGCGCTCCGTTCAACGCGGTGAATTACGGCTATGCCGAGGTCGTGCTGCACGATCAGAAAAACACCACGCAGACAAACTTCAGGTTCGACGTGAACCAGTACGAGCGCCAGGCCGACGCCTTTGTCGCCGCCTGCCGCGGAGATCGCAGCGGTGTCTTTCCGCTGGAGATGTCCGTAAAGGTGCAGCAGGTGATCGACGGAATCTATGCCGCAGGCGGCAAGTTCTGAACCGGGTGCCGAGCCTTTCTACAGGTTACACTTGGCCTTGATCTCGGCAACGCGCGCATCAACCTTCTTCTGGTATTCTCCCGACAGGATTTCCAGTTTCTCATCCTCGGTATCGGTCGCAAGCCCAAGCAGCGCGCCTGCGGGAGTTATCGCCGTGGCCGAAACAAGCTCCTGACTCTGTGCGTATTTCTTTTCGGATGCCAATGCGCGCAAATCGCCTTCAGCGGTCGAGCAGTTGATGGGTGTGGCCGAAGGATTCTGGAGCGGCTGCATCGAGCATGCGGATGTGAACAAAACCGCTGTGGCGGCGGACAGCAGAATTGTGGTCCTGCCTTTGGTGTTTCTAGTTCTGTGGGTCATCATACGGCCTCTTTCCTTTGTTGGTGATGTCGCGCTGTGACTTTGCATCGTCGTGCGCCTTTCAATAATCGCGTTCAAAAAACACGCCCAGTCCGGTGTCTCCGGCGTTGTCCACGCTACCCTTCAGGGTGATGCTGTCGGTCACGTCCAGGTTCAGGTTCACTTCGGTTTCACCCTCGGTGTTGACTGTGAAATCGGTGTAAAGCTCGTCGCTCAGATAGGTACCAGCGCCGAAGCGACCGCCGCCGCCTTCGTTGGCTCCGATGTCGATAGTGCTCAGCCCGGTGCTGTCACGCACACCTTTCGTGGCATCGCCCCCGGCACCGCTCAACTGCGCCAACGAGGCCGCCATTTGCGCCACAACCAATGGCGATAGCTCTGAGAAGCGGTTGCCGAAAAGCAACATCGCCAGGGCCTCTTCGGGTGGGCGTTCAGGATCCGAATAGACCTGAATTTCGGGCAGGTCGAGTGGCCCCGAGATTTCCAGCGTCGCCTGACCGTCCGAGGTGGTGGAGGTCGATTCGAACTCGATATATGGGTCAAGATTGCCCTGTAGCGCGATGATGCCCTTCGTCAGTTCCAGACGCCGTCCGAGTAAGTCCAGATTGCCTCGGATCAACTCGATCTGACCCGATGGGGAGACATTGGCCGTGGTCCCGCCGATGTTGATCGCCCCCCCTAGTTCCGCATTCAACCCGCGTCCGCGCACGAACATTTTGTTGGGGACAACGATGTCGATATTCAATGCCATCGTTGAGTTGCCGCGCTCTTCGTCTTCGTCCGGCTTGATCAGCCCCGCATTCTTGAGCGTCTGGTAGACCGCGCTGGATTCGCCCACATGGATGATGTCGGGGATCGGGGCGGCGCTGGCCGATCCCGTGGCAGCATTGAGATTGATATTGGTTTCGCCGATATCAATTCGTCCGGCGACACTGCTGTTGCCTGCCAGCGCGCCGGTGACGGATATCTGGCCATTGGCCGAGGTTTCATAAAGCAGATTGTCGGTCAGCACCAACTGGTTCAGTGCGATCCTTATGTCGGTATTGAGCGGCGGAGTCAGTTGAATGGGCCCGTTGACCTGAATGTTGCCGCCGGTGCGGATGGCCGCATTCATCGCGACAGTTGCGGTGCTGTTTGCCATCGACACAGTGCCGTTGATCCCGGTCAGCGTCTGGCGCGCGCCCGGGATGGCCAGCGCCGCACCCGAGGTCGAAATCGTGCCGCTGAGCGCGTCGAGTGCGGGTTGGCCTTTGAGGGCGAGGTCGAACTGTGCCGTGCCTTCGACCTTGTTGGGAGAGATGAAGTTGTTGGCGATGCCGATATTGACCTGCCCTTTGGCCGCCAGATCGGCATCGCCGGTCTCTTCGTCAAAGGTACCCTTTAGCGTCGTAGACACATCCGCCGGGCCGGTGGCCTTCCCGTCGATGGTCCAGACCCCATTGTCGCGGCGTGCATTGCCGTTGGCCGACAGCGAACCGGGGAAGTCGGGCACCAGCCGCTCCACCTGGTCCAGCCGCGCCTCGAAGTCGAAATCCGCGTTACCGTCGAGTTCGGCCGAACCGTCAAGCTTGGCAAAGGAGGATTGCGGGCCATTGACCTGCACCACCCCATCGAACCCTGATCCGGTCCGCGACACGTCGCCATCGAGCGTAATCTCCCCCGATGTCAGGTTGGTTATCCGGCCTATATCATCAAGCGCGGCCGAGAATGTCAGCTTGCCGCCAGTTTCCTGCAGGGTCCCGCTGGCCTGCGCCGAGATCGCAGCGGCCGCAAGATCGAAGGTGCGGATTTCCAGCCCTTCGTCAGTTGCCGCCGCATCCGCCTTCAGCGTCGTACGCCCGGTGATCAGCTTGTCGAGCTGTTCGATCCCGCTGCGCAGGTTCTGCGCGTCAAGGTCAAGCTGGAGGTCGAATGTTTCATCTGCCAAGTCACCCGAGCCGCCGAGCTTCAGCGCAACCGACCCACCCAGATCGCGCTGCGCCAACTGCGAAAACAGCGACAAGTCAGAGGCGCTGGCCTTGATATTGCCCTGAGCCGCGATCTCCTGCGCTTCGATCCCTGACACGGTCACAGCCCCGCTGGCCTTGAGCGCGTCCCCAACAATATCGAAATCGCGGATGGTCAGCGTGTCATCCGCATTGGCCGCGTCGAGAGTGATCTTCAGGTCTCCGGCGAGCAAGGGGTCGATCTGCGCCATCCCGCTTTTCAGATCGCTGCCCGAGGCCTGGGCCTTGATGTCAAAGCTGCGGTCATTGAGTGCACCGCCACCTTGGAGAGTGGCGGTCACTGATCCGGCCAGATCCTGCCCGGCGAGGTCGGAAAAGATCGACAGATCGCTCGCGGACAGAGCGATATCGGCCTCCGACACCGCATAGTCCCCGCTGTCAATCCCGGATGCCTTGCCCGTGGCCTGCGCAGAGAAGCTTTTTCCGTTCAGCTTGAAGTCCCGCAGGAGCAGGCCCTCGCTATCATTCTTTGCGTTCAGCTCGATGCTTGTGTCGCCGACCAGTAGCGGGTCGACTTGCGCCATGCCGCTCTTCAGGTTCCGCCCCTCGGCGCTCATCACTATGTCGAAATGTTTGTCCTTGATCGCGCCGCTGCCTTCGATCTCGGCGTCGATGGCACCGGCCAGGTCGCGTTGAGCCAGCTTGGAAAAGAGCGACAGGTCCTCGGCGGCCACCGTCGCACGCCCGTTCCCGCTGAAATCGCCCTGCGAACCGGTCAGCGTGGCGGCGGCATCGACGGACAGCGTGTCGCCCTTCAGCGTGAAGTTCCGGACTGACAGCCCGTTAGTGTCGCGCAGCGCATCAAGCGAGAATGAGACCGGGCCGTCCAGCAGCGGGTCAATCTCTTCCATGCCGCTTTTCAGACCGGTGCCGTCAGCGGTCAGAACAAAGTCGAAACTGCCACCAAGGGGTGTGCCGGTACCGTCCAGATCGGCCTTGACCGACCCAGCCAGATCGCGGCCGGCAACGCCAGAGAACCGCGACAGATCGGCGGCGTTCAGGCTGACCTTGCCATCCATCTCGAAGCCACTGTTCAGGCCTTTGATGTCCACATCCGCCTGCGCCGTGACATCGCCGCTGCGCAGTTCGAATTCTGACAATTTCAGCTCGCCGTCGCCCAGAAGGTCAAAGAAGCCGTCCAACGTGATGGTGTCGCCCGCCGCACGGGAAAGCGCCGCGTCGCTAAAATTCAGCCCATCCAAGGCGGCCTGCAAATCGCCGCTGAGCTCTTTGTTGCCAGCCTGATCCAGCGTACCCTGCGCTCCAACCTTCAACTGGTCGAGCGTCATGTCCGGTGTGCTGACGGCGTTGGCGCTCAGATTGAGATACCAGCCTTCGCCGCTTGCGGCATCAAGCAAGAGCGAAAACTCGGCGGCTTCCAATTCTGTGACCGGCTCGGCGACTGGCAGCACAACCGTCTGGCCATCCGGGGGCGTAATGCGGCCCTGAATGGCCAGTTTCTCCCACACCCCGTCGCCTGCCCGTTCTACCTCGCCTTCAAGCCGCAGGGCCTGGGATGTCAGGTCCAGTTCCGAGATTGCCAGAGTGCCGTCGGGATCGCTGCGACCGTCAATGACTAGCCGCGTATCGGTGCCAAAGAATGGGTCAAAGCGCGGTTGCAGGAAGGGCGTCAGATCGCCGCCAACATTCGCGGTAAACGCGATGCTGGTTTCGTTGTCGGCGTCCGGTGTGGGCACGCCCCGCAGCCTGACCTGGCCTGAGACGCGCTGCGTGTCGTCGCTGGTCAGGCCGATATCGGCGGTGAAATCATCCAAAGGCCCTTTGCCCTTGGCGGTCAGCAGCAGAGGCGGGGAATCGGGCAGGTTCAGCGCAGTTGAGATGATCCCGCCCGCATCCTCGATCACCTGCAGGTCCAGCGTGATCTGGGTGCTGGAATTGGCATAACCCGCAGTCAGCTTGATGCTGTCGCCGGGCCGATCCTGGCGCGTTATGTCCAGTTTGGTGTCGAGCGTTCCATCCGCCAGCGAAAGGTTGCCATTGACCGCAAGCACTGCGGCGCGCCCGATTAGCGGCTCGCCCAAGCTCAGCTTGTCGACCCGCAACTCGTCGATATTGACCGCCACCGGCAGTTCAGGCACCTGAAAAGCCGAGGCGCCCGGATCGGGGGGCGGGGTATCCTGTTCGACGGGTTCGGGCGCTCGGGCAATGTCGATCTCTTCGGCTGACAGCGTATTGACCGAAAACCGTCCGCGCAGCAGGCCCAGGCGGTTCCAGTCCAGGACCGCGTTCTTGATCGTCAGCCAGACCCCGCCATCATCCGAGACGGTAATCTCTTCTATCGTGGCACGAGAACTCAGCGCGCCTTCCAGCCCCACCACTTTCAAATAGCGGCCATCGCCGGACAATGTGTCCTCAAGGAAATCGACCAGCATGCCGCCGGTCTCTTCTTGCGCCGCTGCGGGGGTAGGGACCTGGACGAGGCAGACCGTGACCGCGAGGGCATATGTGGCTGACCGGATCAAAACGCCTGTCCAATCCCGATATAGAACTGCAACCCGTCGCCGGTATCACCGCTGACCGGCAGGGCCAGATCGACCCGGAGTGGGCCGAACCCGCCCAGATCATACCGCACGCCAAGCCCGGCGCCAGAGTGGCTTTCCGAGTCGCCGGTGACAACGGCATCGGCACCGATCATGCCGTAGTCATAAAAGGCCACCAACGAGATACTCTCGGTGACACGCCCGCGTATCTCGCCGGACAAGCCCAGGAACGATTTGCCGCCAGCGGTTTCGTCGCCAACCGGAATGCCTAGGCTTTCATAGGGTTGCCCGCGCACGGTGCCCGCACCGCCGGAAAAGAACAGGTATTCCGGTGATATTTCACTCAGGGCCGGGCCACCCGCCGATCCCCACTGTACCCGCCCGGCCAGCACAAGATTACCGTTTGACGCAACATCGAAATAGGTGCGGCCATCAGCGTAAAGCCGGGCGGCGGATTTGGTGCCCGAAATGCCAAGAAGCGGCGTAAACCGCCCGTCCAGAAAGAAACCACGCGTCGGGTTGACCTTGTTGTCGCGCCGGTCCCATTCGGCCCGGATCGGCAGCAGCAGGTAGCGGAACGGCCGGTCATCGCCGAACGCGTCATCGGCCTTTGCGTCGCTTGCTGCAAGATAGGCTTCGGCGAAGAGCACGGGCGAGAACACCCGCCGCGCCCCGACACCCAGCAGCACGGTGGTGATGTCGTAATGTTCGCGATTGCGCCGTTCCCACTGGGCCAGATAGAACATGCTATCATCCGGGCCCAGCCGGTCGGGCATGTCGAGCCGCATACCGACGCGCCCGTCGATATCCTCGGTGCCACCGATATTGCGCAAGGCGGCTTCGAACTTGAACCTCGCGGCGCGGCGGAAGACATTTCGGTGATACCAGGCGAAACTCAGGTCAAGACCCTGGTTCGACGAAATCTCGGCACCAAAGCTCAGCCGTCTTGGCGGCATATCTTCGAAGGTTGCGTCGAAATCGAGGCTGCCATCGGGGTTTGCGTTCTCATATTCGGTGATCCGGACGCTGCTGAACGTGCCGGTGCGGCGCAGGCGGGTCCCGACCTGTTGAACCTGGGCAGGTGAATAGACCTCACCGGTTGGGAACCCCGCAATGCGGTAGATCGATTCAGGCCGAACACGGGTATCGCCCTTGATGTGCATAGTCCCGAAGGTCAGTTTCTGTCCCTCGGCGACGTCGATCTGCGCGTCGATGCGAGCCTGCACATGGCGTGCGGTGATCTTTTGATCGCCAATCGCCGCCTTGGGGTGACCGACATCGCGCCAGCCCTGCACGGCGGCTGTGGCTGCTTGCTGGATGGTGCCGGTGCTGGCCGGGCGTCCAGGCGCGAAATCCTCTGGCAATTCGGTGCCGCGCGCCAGCGGGCCGATCTCTGCTTCGCCAAAGCGAAAGGCCGGGCCGGTCTGGACCGCGATATTGATCGAGCGAACCGCACCGGGTGTATTCAGCGGGTCGATATCCGCCGCCTCTTGCCCGTCGAGGCGGATATTCACCAGCGGGCTGAAATACCCCGCGTCATAAAGGATCTGGACCAGCGTCCGGTAATCCGCCAGTGCCGCCGACAGCAGTTCAAGCGGCGTGTCGAGGCCACGCGCCTCGGCGTTCAGGACCGATGAGCCCTCTTCCAGTTTTTCGCGCAGTTCTTTCGAGGCGCCGGGGGCCGAAAGTGAGCTTTCCAGAGCCCAGAGCATGGAAGGTGACAAGGTTGCACAGGCCAACACGCAGCCGAGTAAGCCCGCTCTCCACTTGCCGAGACCTGTCATGGTCCGCTCCGAATTGCCTCAATTTTCCGACGGTTTGCCCACCCGAATGGCACCGTGCTTATTCACCAGTTAACACATGCGGGGCGCTTATCGGAAAGGTATTTTCTGCCCACAGACACTTTCTATTGGGTTTCTGTGACTATGGCCCCACGAAATGGGGGTTCCGCGGGCCGCCAGCCGCGGTCATTCGGTTGGATCGCCGATATCGTGATGCCCTTCCTCGCATTCCCATTGAATGCCGTAACGATCGACGAAATAGAAATAGCGGATGCCGCTGATAATATCGGCGGTGGCCTTTTTCTGTTTTGCATCCGCCTCGGTGGCCGGATCGAAAAAGCGGAAATCGGCGGGGGTTGTGGGGCTGATCCGCTCAGGGCGATAATCGGGGGCTTGCGAGATCATCCGCGTGTCGGGCTGCGCCTGCACATGGGCAAAGGCGGCATCGATGCCTGACACCTTGAGCGCGATATGCCCGACACGGCGGCGGTCGGTCGTGGCCAGGTCATAGTCAAGAACCTGGCCCGCAGGCGCGTGATACTCCATCAGTTCCAGCGTCATCGCATTGGCGGGCAGCGCCATGAAGGCGATCGAGACATCGACCCTGTCCCAATCCTCGCCAAAGCCCGCGCTTTTGGCGAAACCCTCGTTTCGGAAATGGGGAAAGATCTGTAGCGGCTCGGCGCCGAGCAAGTCCTGATAATAGGCAAGCGCGCTGTCGATATCATCGACATTGATACAGATATGGCTGAGGCCGGTGATGGTGAGCATGGCATGAAAGTCCAAGAACAGGAAACGGATGTCTCACCCTAGGCGGGTGCAGACCGCGGCACCAGTCACCCAAAGGTTCGTCCCCAAAACTGCTTCGCTTGACTGAGACCGGTGACCCGAGACACGCCCCAGGAGGAATGGCCGCCATGCGTCTGGTGCACGACAAGGCATAAACCGTTGAAAATCCGACATGCGCGTCCCGTTTTCGCGCATCATGCCGCAACAAGCCCTGTACATGACCGGATTAAAGGTCTACACGCGCGCCTTTCTTGGCTGGCACCGTGACTTCGAGCCTCCAGAACTGCTTAAAACAAGAAGATGGAACGGCTGTGAAGAAGACACTCGCTGATGCGCTGGACGCGCGTGGATATACCTCCCTCACCGCCGTGCAGGAGGCCGTGACGGCACCCGAAACCATTGGGCAGGACCTGCTGGTCTCGGCGCAGACCGGGTCGGGCAAGACCCTTGGGTTTGGCTTGGCCATCGCGCCGGGCTTGCTCGGCGAGGGTGATGTCTTTGACCGCGCGGAGGCTCCGCTGGCGCTGGTGATCGCGCCCACGCGGGAACTGGCCTTGCAGGTCAAGCGGGAACTCGGTTGGCTTTTTGAAAACGCGCGCGCCGTTGTCACCTCGACCGTGGGAGGCATGGATATGCGCGACGAACGCCGGGCATTGTCGCGCGGCAGCCATATCGTTGTCGCCACGCCCGGACGTCTGCGCGATCACATCATGCGTGGCTCAATCGATCTGAGCGCGCTCAAGGCCATCGTGCTGGATGAAGCGGACGAGATGCTGGATCTGGGCTTTCGGGAGGACCTTGAATTCATCCTTGAAAACGCCCCGGCAGAGCGGCAGACGCTGCTGTTTTCGGCTACGGTCCCTCCAGCGATCGCGAAGCTTGCCAAGAGCTATCAACGGGACGCGGTCCGCATCGCCACCACCAGCGGCGCCAAGCAACACGCCGACATCGATTACCGTGCCATGAAGGTCTCGGCGCGCGATGGTGAAAACGCGATCATCAACGTTCTGCGCTTTTATGAGGCCCCCAACGCGATCGTGTTTTGCAATACGCGGGCGATGGTCAACCGCCTGACCACGCGCCTGTCCAATCGCGGATTCTCCGTGGTGGCGCTGTCTGGCGAGTTGTCGCAGACCGAGCGGACCCATGCCTTGCAAGCGATGCGCGACGGGCGTGCGCGGGTCTGCGTCGCGACTGATGTTGCGGCACGCGGGATCGATCTGCCTAATCTTGATCTGGTGATCCATGCGGAATTGCCCAGCAATCAGGAAACGCTGCTGCACCGCTCTGGTCGCACGGGGCGCGCCGGGCGCAAGGGGGTCAGCGCCATGATCGTGCCGCCTGCCGTTCAGAAAAAGGCGCAGCGTCTGCTGGGCTGGGCGAAACTGACGGCGGAATGGGGCGAGGCACCCTCGGCCGAAGAGGTCTCGGCCAGAGATGAGGAACGGATGCTGGCCGATACGGGCTGGCAAACGCCGGTGGCGGAATCGGATGCCGAAATCGTTGCGACCCTTACCCGGAATTTCTCCTCCGAACAGATCGCAGCGGCGTATCTGAGGCTCTACCGCGAACGCCATTCCGCGCCCGAGGAACTGTCCGATATCAATGAGGCACCCAAACCGCGCGCGCCGTTTGGTCCCAGCGTCTGGTTTTCGCTGGAAGGCGGGCACGCCGTTGGGGCCGAGCCCCGGCGCTTGCTGCCGATGCTGTGCAAAAGGGGCAATATCACACGCGATGATATCGGGGCCATCCGCATCCAGCCGCAGGCCTCGCTGATCGAAATGCGTGAGAGCGCCGTTCAGGGTTTTCTGGCAGCGATCGGGGCGGAGATGGTGTTGGAGAACGGTGCGGCGCTGGCCCGGCTGGCAACTGCGCCCAAGCTGGATCGTGCCCCGCGCCCGGACAAACCCGCAGGGCCAAGGCCCCATAAGCCGCGCCGCACCGAACCGCGCGATGACGCCCCGGCGGACAAAGCAGGCAAACCGGGCACCACGGTGCCGGTCGATTGGAACGATGATCCCAAGCCGCGGGTGAAGAAACCCAAACCGGGTGCCAAGCCCGCCCGCGGGAAAAAGCCGAAACCGGTCGAGGCACAACAGCCCGAACTGGTTGTGGTGGACGCGCTGAAGCCGCGCAAATCGGCTGGGAAATCGAAGCGTCCTGACGGCAAAGAGGGCCGCCCGCGCGGACCCAAGCCACCGGTCGGCAAACCGTCGAGCAAGAAGAACCGGGCGCGTCGGGCAGCAGCAGCAGGCAAGTCTGGCGGCATGGCGCCGCCCTCGCGCAAGGGTGCAAAGACAAGCAGCGGAAAGAAACGCTAGGCCTGGCAGTGTTCTTGGTCGTCCCGGGCGTGGCCGTTCAGGCCATCAGCCGGGCCACATCCAGCATCCGCGCCGAAAAGCCCCATTCGTTGTCATACCAGCCAAAGACGCGCAGTTGACGCGGACCGGTCATCGCCGTCTCGGGACCGGCAATGACCAGCGACTCAGGCCGTGCGCGCAGATCGGAGGAAACCAGCGGCAGGTCAGTCCAGCCCAGGATCGACGAGGATTCGACCCGTTCACGCAGCGCGCCGAGAAAGCGCTCCTCGACGCTGTCCTGCGCAAGCTGCACCACAAGATCGACGGCCGAGACGCTGGCGCTGGGCACGCGAACGGCGGCCCCGCTGATGCGCCCGGCCAGTTCGGGCAGTACCTCGTTCACCAGATGTGTGGCGCTGGTGGTGGTCGGGACCATCGACAGCGCACCGGCGCGTGACCGGGCCAGATCGCCGCGTGGGGCGTCCACCATGGGCTGGCTGTTGGTGTAGCAGTGGATTGTGGTCATATGCGCGGTGTCGATCCCGGCGATCTGGTGGATCATCTTGACCAGCGGTGCAAGCCCGTTGGTGGTGCAGGATGCGTTCGAGACGATCCGCGCCTCGCCCAGTTGATCCTCGTTTGCGCCCAGTACAACCGTCAGTTCCGCGCCGGGCGAAGGGCCCGAGATCAGCACCTTGCGCGCACCGGCTGCCAACCCTCGGCGGGCAACGTCAGAGCTGCGCGCGATGCCGGTACAATCCAACAGAACATCGACGCCTGACAGGTCGATACGGCTCAGGTCGTCGCTATGGGTGAACGGGAAGCGCTGCCCGTCGACGACAAGCGCGTCTTGCGCCGTTTCGACCCGGCCCTGATAGGGGCCGAAGGTGCTGTCATACTGGAACAGATAGGCACAGGTGTGCAGCGGGGCGATATCGTTGACGCCCAGCAATTCGATATCCGACCCAGGAGGCAGGGCCAGTATCTGGCGTAGAATGGTACGGCCGATGCGGCCAAATCCGTTGATCGCGAGTCTCATGCGGCAGGTATGGCAGCGCTTGACCCGCAGCTCAACGACAGGCGTAAGATTGATACAATTTAGCTGGTTACGAGCTTACGAGGCTGGGGCCACAGGGCATTGAACCTGAGCAAAGAATTGGCCCGAGATGTTCTCATACATCGTGTTTCCAAGAACTCGGCACCCCGTCGCCTGCCGGATCGCGGCACTTGCCTGAACCGGGCGCGGACGCGCCGGCTGGCCGTACGGGTTGAGGTTGTTCATGTCGCGCGTGGCCCGGTAGACCACCGGCGCGTCCGAGACTTGCTGCACGGCCCATGTGCGGCTCATGACCGAGACATTCTTGCTGGGATAGGCGTTCTTGCCGCCTGGCAGGGTGAACTGATCGCTGCAAGCGCCGAGGCCAAACAGAACGGGTGCAACCAGCAGGGCAGCGCGAACTTTCATAACTCATCTCCGTGGACGCGGCATCTTTCTGAACCACAGCAAATTTTTCGTCTGATGTGAAGCCCTTGCCGATCAAACCGCCAGATAGGCGTCCAAAATGGCACGGATTGAAGCATCCCGCGATTGCGGGAACAGACCGCGTTGCCGTCTTGATCGCGGCTTTTGGCCGCCCGGCCGAAGGTTGCAGCCACATGCCGCTAGACGAACCCGACCGCCCGTGCGAGCATGTTGGTACAGAGCTGTCCCAAGAGTATGCCATGAAACAGATATTTCTGACCTTTTGTCTGAGTTTTGTATTGGTGGGATTCACCGCCGACGTGCAGGCCAAACCGCTGTCGCGTATCATCTCAGAAAGCGGGTTGTCGCCCGAGGATTTTCAACTGATGCAGCAGGCGATGGGCAAGCTGGTGGTGAATGGTGTCCCGCAGGTGGGAAAGACAGTTGCTTGGGAAAACCCGGCGACCAAATCCAGGGGCTCGGTCACTTTGAACGAGATGCGTGAGAATTGCGGATTTCTGCAGCAGGTCGCACACCCGAAGGGCCGCGAACAGCCGGTGCAGATTCGCAGCCGCATGTGCAAGCAGGCCGATGGTCGGTGGCTGCTGGTTCCCTGAGCCCGATCAGGGTGCCGATGATTTCAGCCCAGGGCGGCCCAGTCAGTTCTTGCTTTGACAGCGCACGCGGTCCTAGGCTTAGCCGTGCCAGTAGGGGCGCCAGATATAAGGGCCCAGATATGGGCCAGGTCGAGGGAAGACAGCATGAAATTTACCGAAGAACATGAATGGCTGGTTGTCGAGGATGACGTAGTGACGGTGGGCATCACGGCCCATGCCGCCGAGCAGCTGGGCGATATCGTCTTTGTCGAACTGCCCGAGGTCGGCACAGAGGTTGCTAAGGATGACGAGATCGTCGTGATCGAAAGCGTCAAGGCCGCCTCGGATATCCTTGCGCCGCTTGATGGTGAGGTCGTTGAGGTGAACGAGGCGCTGGCTGATGAGCCGGGCAAGGTCAATGATGACCCGACAGGGGCCGGTTGGTTCTTCAAGATCAAAGTGTCCGACATGTCGCCGATGGACGAATATATGGACGAGGGGGCCTATAACGCTTTCATCGGCTGATTGAGTCGACACTTTTTGAGGGAACGCCCTGTTCCCTGAATGAGGCGGGCCATGGGCCCGCCGCTCGTTTTTGGCCTGTCCTTGCGGACAGGCACTGGCGCTTGCGGCTGCCGTTGTGCCCGAAATTCAATAGCCGCGCGCGCGGTCGACCTCATGCAGCAGCGCTTCGCCGGCACCAAGGCGGCGGAAGTTCTCGGCCACATCTTGCAGTGCGTTCCCGAGATGCCAGCCGGAGACATGCGGCGTGATGGTGACATTTGGATGAGACCAAAGCGGGTTGTCACTCGGCAGCGGTTCCTGGCTGACGACGTCCAGAACCGCGTGTCCGGGTGTCCCGCCGTCCAGAGCGTGCAGCAATGCGGTCTCGTCGATCAGGTCGCCGCGCCCGGCGTTGAGCAACTGGCTGCCGGGTTTCATTGCGGCGAGCATCGGAGCGTTGATCAGCCCTGCGGTTTCCGGGGTGCTGGGCAGGATCGCGCAGACATGGTCGCAGTGGCGCAGCATGGCGGGCAGGGCGTCGTAGCCGTGGTAGGTGGTCACGCCCGGAAGCGATTTTGACGAGCGGCTCCAGCCATGGACCTGAAAGCCGATCTGGGTCATCAGCCGTGCGGTATGGCCGCCGATATGGCCCAGCCCCAATACGCCCACCGCCGTTTCCGCAGTCACCATGGGCGCGGTCGGGCCCCAGTGCGCTTGCGCCTGCTGGCTGCGATAGCGGTCCCCCTGACGCTGCGCGTTCAGGATATAGGTCAGGAACCACTCGGCAATCTCGCGCGCCGGGGCTTCGGGCTTCAGACGCGCGACCCGCACATGGTCGGAGAGGGCAGGGTGGCGCACGATGGTTTCGACACCTGCCCCCAGCTTTTGCACCAGTTTCAGATTGGGGAGCGTTTGCGGAAGGCTCGGTTCAAGTCGCGAAACCGCAAGCATCGTCACTGCATCCAGATCACCGGGGTCTGACAATGTCCGCACATCGATACCGGCGGCATGGCTTTGAAGGGTATCTGCGATCTCTTCATCGGTCATCCATCCGCCGTGGCCAACGTTGATCAAAAGCGCCATGGGTGTACCTCCCGCTATTCCAAGGTAACGCTTCGTCACCCAACTGGACATCTGCCGCCCAGCTAAGTCATCCTGCGATCAAAGGTAAAGCCCGGCAATTCCGGCAAGGGAGAAAATTCATGACAATGAGCTTTGGGATGCGGGAAGAACACCGCGCGCTTCTGGATCGGGTGAGCGCGTTGATCCGCGACGAGGTCATGCCGCTGGAAGAGGAATACCAGGCTGAGGTCGCCAAGGGCGACCGCTGGCAATACACCGCGCGCCAGACCGAGATCCTGGAAGGTCTGAAGGCCAAAGCCAAGGCGGCGGGGCTGTGGAATTTCTGGCTGACTGACAGCGCGCGCGGCTTTGGGCTGACGACAGTTGAATATGCCTATTTCGCCGAAGAGATGGGCAAGACACCATTGGGGGCCGAGGTCTTCAACTGCTCCGCACCCGATACCGGCAACATGGAAGTGTTCGAAAGATACGGCACCGAGGCCATGAAGGCGCAATGGCTCGCACCTCTGCTGGAGGGCGAAATCCGCTCAGCCTATCTGATGACCGAGCCAAGTGTCGCCTCGTCCGACGCCACCAATATTTCGATGTCCTGTGAGCGGGACGGGGATGCGTATGTGCTGAATGGCGAGAAATGGTGGGCCTCGGGCGCAGGGGATCCGCGCTGCCGGGTCTATATCGTGATGGTACGGACCGGCGATGAAGAGGCGCCGAAACACAAGCGGCATTCGATGATCGTGGTGCCCGCTGATACGCCGGGGATCGAGGTGCTGCGCCCGATGCAGGTCTACGGCCATGACGACGCGCCGCACGGGCATATGCATATTCGTTTCACCGATGTGCGGGTGCCTGTCGAGAACATGCTATTGGGCGAGGGGCGCGGATTTGAAATTGCGCAGGGCCGTCTGGGGCCGGGGCGAATCCACCATTGCATGCGCGCCATCGGGCAAGCGGAAGCCGCGCTGGAACAGATGTGTCGACGCTCGCTGCAGCGCGAGGCGTTTGGCAAGCGACTGGCGCAGCTTGGGGCCAATTACGACATCATCGCCGAATGCCGGATGGAGATCGAGATGGCGCGCCTGCTGTGCCTGAAAGCGGCGTGGTATATGGATCAGGGCGATGCGCGTGCCGCCGCCCCTTGGATCTCGCAAATCAAAGTGATCGCGCCGCGCGTAGCACTCAAGGTGATCGATGAGGCGGCGCAGATGTTTGGCGCGCAAGGGATCAGCCAGGACACCCCGCTGGCCGCCGCCTGGACCCATGTGCGGACCTTGCGATTGGCAGACGGACCGGACGCGGTGCATCGGCGGCAGGTTGCCCGAACCGAGCTACGAAAATACACGCAGGAGAAAGTCTGAGCCGCATTGCGTTGCACCTCAGCCGGGGCGGCCCTATCTTCACCGCATGAGACGTGTTCTGCCCCTTGCCCTGTGCCTGATGCCGTTTGGCCTGAATGCGCATCCGCATGTGTTTGTGGATACTGGACTGGATGTGGTCTTTGACGCGGAAAACCGGCTGACCCACGTAAAAGTCACCTGGGCCTATGACGACTTCTACTCGCTGCTGATCCTCGAAGACCTGGGGCTAGATTCAGATGCCGACAATGTTCTGGCACCTTGGGAGCAGGAAAGGTTGCGGGGCTTTGACATGAACTGGGTGCCAGGCTTCAACGGTGATCTGGACGTGCGGCTGGGCGGCGAGCCGCTGGATCTCTCGGGTCCGCTGGAACCGACGGCGGAACTGCGCGACGGGCGTATCGTGACAACCCATCTGCGGGAAGTGACTGGGCAGCCGGTGACATTGGGCGAGACGCTGTCGCTGAGTGCGTATGACGAGAGCTTCTATACAAGCTATGACCTGACATTACCGGTACGTGTCATGGGGGCCGACACCTGTATGACCGATCGCATTGATCCAGACATTGACCAGAAGCTGCGGGAGATGCGGGCCTTTTTGTTGACGATAGACGCAAATGCCGACCTGGAAGAAAATGACATACCGATGATCGGCGCCGAGTTCGCCTCCGAGATCCGGATCACATGTCCAAACTCCTGATTCTCCCGGTTGGTATCGCCGCGGCTTTGTTGCTGTGGCTGTGGGCCGGTGGCGGTTTCGATCAACTGGCCGTCTGGGCGGCGGGCGAGCAGCGCGACTTTCAGAACCGCATCGCAGCGGCGCTGCGCGGATTGAGGGCTGGGCATTCGGGCGCGTTCTGGCTCCTCATGGGGGTGTGTTTCGCCTACGGGTTCTTTCACGCGGTCGGGCCTGGCCACGGCAAGGTCTTGATCGGGGGTTACGGGTTGGGCCGCCGGGTGCCATGGCTGCGGCTGAGCGTGATCTCGCTGCTGGCCAGTCTGGGGCAGGCGGTAACCGCGGTGGCCATCGTCTATGCTGGGGTCTTTCTATTCGACATGACCCGCGAGCGGCTGATCGGCGTGACCGAGGATGTCATGGCGCCGGTCAGCTACGGCGCAATTGCGCTGGTCGGGCTTTGGTTGCTTTGGCGTGGGCTGCGGCGACTGCTGCGCCAACGCAACGCGCATACCCATGCACATGCGCATGATCACGGCACTTGCGAAAGCTGTGGTCACAAACATGGCCCCGATCTGAGCGAGGTTGATCAGGTCTCGACCCTGCGCGAGGCGCTGGCGCTGATCCTCAGCATCGCGATCCGGCCCTGTACGGGAGCGTTGTTCGTGCTGCTGATTACCTGGCAGATGGGCATTTCCGGGGCTGGCATCGCCGGGGCGTTTGCCATGGCGCTGGGCACCGCCACCGTGACAATAACCGTTGGTCTTGCCGCCGCAGGCATGCGCGGCGGTATTGCCGGATCTGCCGGCGCATTCCAGCAGGCCGCACGGGTGTTGCCCCTGGTCGAACTTATGGCGGGGCTGGTGGTTGCCGTGGTGGCTGGCGGCCTGATGATGCGCGCGCTCTGAACCGATCAGCCGAAGACCGGTTCGAGGTAGTGAACCTGCGCCAAATAAAGCCCCTGCGGCGGGCAGACAGGACCGCAAGCCGCGCGATCCCGCGCCTCCAGCGCGGTGCGCACATCTTGGGGCGACCAGGCCCCGGCACCGACCCGTTCCAACGTGCCGACAAAGCTGCGCACCTGATTGTGCAGGAAGCTGCGGGCGCGGACATGGAAATGTATCTCTGGCCCCGAAAACCCCGCTACGCGCTCGACCCGCAATTCATCCAGTGTCTTGATCGGACTCGCCGCCTGACAGATGGATGAGCGGAAGGTGGTGAAGTCATGCCGCCCCAGCAAGAGATCCGCGCCACGCTGCATTGCCTCCACATCGAGTTGGTGGTTAATGCGCCAAACCTGACCTGCCTCATGCGTGGCAGGCGCGCGCCGCATCAGAATCCGAAATAGATATTGCCGCTCAACGGCCGAGAACCGCGCGTGCCATTCGTCCTCTACCCGCGCTGCGGCGACAATAGCGACGTGGTTTGGCTTGAGATGGTGGTTCAGCGCTTCTGAAAGCCGAAACGGGTCCCAGTCCTTGGCCAGATCGCAATGGGCCACCTGACCCAGCGCATGCACGCCCGCATCAGTACGGCCCGCAGCGGCAATCGTATGTGCGCCCGGTTCCAGTCGGGACAGCGCATCCTCGATCGCGCCCTGCACAGAGGGCTGATCTTTCTGGCGCTGCCAACCGGCAAAAGGCGCGCCCTGATATTCGACTTTTAGTGCGTAGCGAGGCATAGGGCGCAGCTATCCAACCGACGCGGCGATGTCCAGCGGGCGGAGCGCCGCCCGCGCTGTCAAAGTTGGGTCCGGGTTAAGCTCTGCCGGAATAGGCCAACGGAAGTAAAGAACCCCGTGCCGAGACGTAAACAGATAGGATGCCAAACGCATTGTTGTGTTTCACAAACTTGTCGCACCGGTACGCATTCGGGCCAAAGCGTCTGATCTTGTGAGAAATGGTGGGCGACCCTGGAATCGAACCAGGCGTGCGTCTCCGCGAGGGAGTTACAGTCCCCTGCCACACCTTGCGGCCTGTCGCCCAACACGGTGCGGGGATAGACAAGCGGGCAAGGGGCGTCAACCGGAAAATGTGGATTTCGCGACGCTCCGGCTGCGCGGGCAAATTGCGGGTCCCGCACTTGATTTTCCGACAGAAACGGGAGGCGGCCCACAGCGATCGCAATCGCCTGCAAGACTGTGTTTCCCAGCGCCATCGCATCTGATATGTGCCCCGAACCAAAGGACGGATGGGCGGGATATGGCCAAGAAACCCAAATGGGTCGTTGAGAAAGAGCAGGCGCGCAAGGCAGCGGGCAACGAGACTGTGTGGCTCTTTGGCCTGCACGCGGTTCGCGATGCGTTGCTCAACCCGGCGCGGCAGAAACTGCGCCTTCTGGTCACCCTGAACGCACGCGACAAGCTGGCAGAGGCGATTGCCGAGGGTGGGATCGAGCCAGAGATCGTCGATCCCCGCAAGTTCAGCGCTCCGATTGACCCCGGGTCGGTCCATCAGGGCGCGGCGCTGGAGGTACGACCGCTGAACTGGGGCGGGCTGGCCGAGAATTGCATCGGCCGCGAAAACCCCCGCGTGATCCTGCTGGATCGGGTTACCGATCCGCACAATGTGGGGGCGATCCTGCGCTCGGCCGAGGTATTGGGCGCCAGCGCGGTGATCGGCACTCGGCACCATTCGGCCCCTGAAACCGGCGCGCTGGCCAAGACCGCCAGCGGCGCTTTGGAGCGCCAGCCTTATCTGCGGGTCCGCAATCTGGCCGATGCCATCACTGAATTGCAGGGCATGGGGTTTCTTGTGTTGGGGTTGGACGGTGAGGCCGAAGATACCATCGAACAAACACTTGGCGCGCAAAAGGCGCAGCCGGTGGCGCTGGTGCTGGGGGCCGAGGGGCCGGGATTGCGGCAAAAAACAAAGGAAACGGTCGACAAGCTGGTCAAAATCGACGCGGCAGGCGGATTTGGCTCGCTCAACGTCTCAAATGCGGCGGCGATTGCCCTATATGCCTCTCAACCACGATAGGAGACCGACATTTCCAGCCCTCAGAAAATCGCCACCTGCTGCTATTGCGGCACCCGCGCCGCACTGGTTCTAAGAGGGCGCGAACGGCATGAGCTAAGTTGCTCAGCCTGCGGCGCGCCTTTGCATGACCTGAAAATGCTGCGGCGCGAACGGGTGCAGACACAAAAAAAGAGCACCCCTGCCGCAAACGTCCCGCCGGCGCGGCGTAAGAAGACGCAACGCAAGCCAAAGAAGCGTAAGTCATTGTTTTCGAAAGTCCTTGAGGAAGCCTGGGATGTGGTCGAGGACGTTTTTGACTAGGCGCCGGACAGACACATTTCCATCACAACCCCGTCAGAGGGCTTTCATAATCGCGGCGCTGCGGGCATTTTGAGCCAATCGCAACCATGAAACACGCCGGAATGCCGACCAGACGTAACATCCTTGCCGGGTTGGGTGCACTTGCACTTGCTCCTGCCGCGCGCGCCGCTTCACCGATGATCTATTCGCAGGGGGGAGCGGCGATCGCGGGGTTCGATACGGTGTCCTATTTTGTCGATGGCGGCCCGGTTCCCGGCCAACCCGACAATGCGTTGATGTGGAAGGGCGCGGTCTGGCACTTCGCCAGCGATGAAAATCGCGAGGCGTTCGAGGCAAATCCCCGTGCTTTTGCGCCGCAATTCGGCGGCTATTGCGCCTATGCGGTCTCGCAAGGGCAGCTGAGCACGATTGACCCGAATATCTGGCATGTCATCGACGACAAACTCTATCTGATCCATTCGAATAACATCGAACGGATCTGGATGCGCGACCCAATGGCAAACATCGAACTGGCCGAGGCGAACTGGCCCGAGGTTCTTTATCGCTGATCGGCGGAAATCCGCCGGAACTGGTGTGGACGCATATGAAAGTCGCAACGCACCTCTTTTTTTCCGGCTCGCAACGCATACCTGACATCATGACCGCGGACAGGAACTTCCGCGCGTCATTTCACTGTCCCTCGTTCCATACCTTGCGCCCAGGTCTTCCTGGGCGCTTTTTTCTTTGGCGCAGGTGTTTAGAGTGCCCTCATGACTGGATACAATGATGCATATCTCAAGGACATCCTGACCCGGACCAAGGTGATTGCGGTTGTGGGGGTGTCGATGAACCCGGTGCGACCCAGCTATTATGTGGCACGATACCTGAGCCTGAAGGGGTTCCGGGTGATCCCTGTCAATCCCGGCCATGCGGGCAAGGTGTTGTTTGGCGAAAAAGTCTGTGCCGGATTGCCGGAAATAACCGAGCCGGTGGATATGGTGGATATCTTCCGCCGCTCCGAGGCGGTGCCGCCCATCGTTGACGAAGCGCTGGAGGTATTCCCCACGCTGCGCACGATCTGGATGCAGATCGGTGTCGAGCACGCCGAGACCGCCGCGCGCGCGCAGGCCCGCGGCATCGACGTGATCCAGAACCGCTGCCCCAAGATCGAATATCAACGCCTCTTTGGTGAGCTTCGCATGGGTGGATTTGCGACCGGGATCATTTCTTCCAAATTATGAAGGGGGTTCTCAAGGCGGAACGAGCGACGGTTTTGCGGGCTTCACTGCTACGCGCGCGCCTTGCCCCTCTACGTCAGCTGATGCAAGCTTGTTGGCGGAGGAGGGACATCCATTTCACCACTAGTCCCGTTCCTAAACGAGACAGTAAGGTACCATGTTTTGGGAGGGGTGAGTCATGGCATCCAAGACCGCAGGTTCCAAACCACAAGACAACCCGACGCCGACGCAGCAGACCATGATCAAGGTCAACAAGGTGACTTCGGATGATATCACCGCATCGCTGAAGGCCGGGTTCTCCGACTTTCTGGCACGCCCCGTCATGAGCGGCTTCTTCGGCCTGTTTTATGCGGTATTCGGCATCCTGTTTGTCTGGTGCCTGGTCTGGCTCGGCAAGATTTGGATGATCATTCCGGCGGCTGTGGGTTTCCCGCTGGTCGCTCCTTTCGCCGCTGCCGGGCTTTATGAAATGTCCCGCCGGTTGCAGAAGGGAGACAGTTTCGGCTGGTCTGACATCCTCAGCGTCATGGCCAATCAACGCAAACGCGAGATGGGCTGGATGGCCTTTGTTACCCTGTTCATATTCTGGGTATGGACTTACCAGGTTCGGCTTTGGCTGGCGATAATCCTGCAGGATGCCTCCTTTTCGGACTTTGACGGGTTTCTGAACACGGTGTTCTTCACACCACAGGGCTGGACCTTCCTTGCGGTTGGCACCTGCGTAGGCGCGTTTCTTTCGGCGGTCCTGTTCTCGGTGACCGTCGTCGCCATGCCCATGCTGCTAGACCGGGAAACAAACTTCGTTTCCGCCATGGTAACAAGCGTTCGCGTCGTAACGGAAAGCCCGATGGTCATGCTCGGCTGGGCGGCGATCATCTCGGTGACTATGCTGTTATCGATGGTTCCGGCGTTTCTGGGCCTGATCTTCACCCTGCCGATCCTTGGCCACACGACATGGCATCTCTATCAACGGGCCGTCGCGCCGGCGGAGGCGTGATCTATCCAATTCGCTCTTGGGGCAGGCGCGCGCGCTGAGAGGCTGGCAACATGCAGTTCTCAGCTCTTTGCTTCGCGTCGACGCCGCCTTTCCTCCAAGACTTGCAGCCGTGGTTCCCAGTCATAGCGGGTGTCTTCGCGCGTCAGGGCCCAGTGCAAATCACCGGCATCGCGCCAGGGATCAAGGACGATCCCGTCCTGCAGCCCGTCACCTCGCCTGCTGATGATAGCGGTGGAGTGGTCGACCACAAAAGCGTTGCGTGGCTCGGCGATGGCGCGGTGCATGGTCAGGGTCTGGAAATTCTCCTGCTTGAGCCGCGCTTCGATATCTTCGGCCCATTGGTAACACAGCCCACGTTCCTTTATGCCGGAATTGACCTTGGCGTTATGAACAAGCGGCGGATCGGTGATGTCATATTCCTGTGCAAGCTGGGCGGAATATTCATAGGCAATGCTGGCCGCTCGCTGCGCTTCCTGGGGGTCGACCTCGGGACCGAGTGAACGGATTTCCTGCGCCAGCAGGTCGACATCGGCGCGATCGACGGTGATCGGCTGATGTGTGCAGGCGCTGATCAGCGCAAGCATCATCGGGGCCAATGCGGTTTTGAACACTCGTATCATGACGCTATCCCATAAGAATCGGGGTGAAACTATCCGCTTCCTGCCGCTTTCGGCAGTGGGTTGCAATCAATCGCTGGATCGTGTGGCTTTTTCGGCAAGACCGCTCATGTTCTGGCGCCGCGCCAATTCGTCCAGCACCGATTGCAGCGACACATCCCGTGCCGCAAGCATGACCAGCAGGTGATAGAGCACATCCGCCGCCTCGGAGGTCAACCTGTCCCGGTCGCCCTTGACCGCTTCAATGATGGCCTCCACCGCTTCTTCGCCAAATTTCTCGGCGCATTTCTCCGGTCCATTGGCGAACAGCTTGGCGGTCCAGCTGCTGTCGGGATCTGCGGATTTGCGGGCAAGGATAACCCGTTCCAGATTTTCAAGGGTCATTCCGAGTGCAACTCCTGTAACCGGCTGTCTTTCATGATTATCGCATCGACCATAGCCCAATACTCCGCAGCGAAAGGGGTGCTTAGTACGTCTTCGCGCCCGAGTGGTGTGAAGGATTTTATGCGGTTCCGGTCGTCTTGGCTCCAATCAAGTAACTCGCATCCTTCGGAGTGCCAAATCGTTCTGATGCCCCAACGACTATTGATCGGGGCGTTCTCCGACCAATCTCCGGTATATATTGTAAGGAGCGGAGGGTGTTCGAGCTGGTCTTCAGAGAACCTTGCCGTGTACCAGCCGAGATACCTCGTTCCGATCGACAAATCGCCCAGTGCTTCGGTTGTCGTTTTTCGACAGCAGTCGCAAAGGGTTCTCTGGGTTTCTCCTTCTTCGAGGGATATGCTCTGCCAATCCAAATTCACAACCTCATCGGAATGCCTGCGGCGGCCATATGTGCTTTGGCCTCATGGATTGTGTATTCGCCGAAATGGAAGATCGAAGCGGCCAGAACCGCGCTGGCGCCGCCTTTGGTGACACCCTCGACCAGATGATCCAGAGTGCCAACGCCACCCGATGCAATGACCGGCACGTCCACTGCATCGCTGATTGCGCGCGTCAACGGCAGGTTGAAGCCTGCCTTTGTGCCGTCGCGATCCATCGAAGTCAGCAGGATTTCTCCTGCGCCTTTGGCCACAACTTTACGTGCGAATTCTACGGCGTCGATTCCGGTGGGCTTGCGGCCACCATGGGTGAAAATCTCCCAACGGCCCGGCTCTACGGTCTTGGCGTCGATGGCGCAGACGATGCATTGGCTGCCGAACTGGTCGGCGGCCTCGGCGATCACATCCGGATTGGCCACAGCAGCAGAGTTGAAACTGACCTTGTCAGCCCCCGCGAGCAGCAGCGCGCGCACATCTTCGCGGGTGCGTACCCCGCCGCCTACGGTCAGCGGAACGAAGCACTGTTCCGCGGTGCGCTGCACAACATCGAACATTGTGCCGCGATTTTCGTGGGTGGCGTGGATATCTAGGAAACAGATCTCATCCGCGCCCGCCGCGTCATAAGCCTTGGCCGATTCCACCGGGTCGCCCGCATCGCGCAGGCCAACGAAATTGACGCCCTTGACCACCCGGCCATCGGCGACGTCAAGACAGGGAATAATGCGTGTTTTCAGCATGAGCGATCCTTTGTTGCCGCACTCCTAGCGGCAAAGCTTCGCCGATGCCAGACTTGTGATTGTAATACCGGTCTAAGCTGTGGAAATTGAACGGGAAGTCATAGAGGGAAAGACATCATGCGTGGTCTGTTTTTGGCAGCATTACTCACATTGGGAAGCACGGTAGCGGCAATGGCTGACGACATCATCAAGGTAAAGACCGACAAATCAGTGGTCGAGGCGCTGGATGCGCTCGAAGCGGCGATCGGCAACGCGGGCGCAACCGTTTTTGCGCGGATCGACCACGCAGCAGGCGCCGAGAAGATCGGCGACAGCATCCCGGCCAATCAGGTTCTGATTTTCGGCAATCCCAAGATTGGCACACCGGCGATGAAGATCGATCCGCTCGCCGGGCTGTTTCTGCCGCTCAAGGTGCAGGCCTATGAGGATGCGCAGGGTCAGGTTTGGCTGACCTATGAAGACCCCAAGGAAACCTTCGACGAGCTTGACGACGTCGAAAACTCTCCGGCTGTTGAAGTCATGCAGGGCGCGCTGAAAAAACTAACGACGGCTGCGGCGCAATAAGCGCTGGACCTCACACCAATGAACGAAAAGGGGCGGGCATTTGGGTGTCCCGCCCGTTTGTGTTTATCATGTCGCAGCACTTTTTGGGAGTTGCCACATGCTTTTGCGCCGCCACGCTTTGTTCGCAACGCTAGCTTTTTGCGTCGCCACGCCGTCAGGCGCGGACGGGGTCATGGATGCAGAGGAGTTACTGGCCACAATCCCAGGGGCGGTTCTGTCGGGAATATCGAACGAGGATGGCGCGACACGTTGGGTTCAGACATATGATCGCGATGGCGGTGCGGCCGGGATCTTCGGCCAGCGAACCTACAGGTCCAACTGGACCGTCCGCCGCGATCTTTGGTGCGAGGATTGGGGCACCGGTTCAGGCTGCTGGCGTCTGGAACGCATTGATGAAGACACCATCCAGCCCTATCACGGGGATCGAAAACTGGAGAATGTCTGGAAAATCGTCCGCCACGCGGACAGTGCGAACGGCTAGGCCAGCGCGGTGAGCGCCTCTTTCAGGTCAATGGCCCCATCATAAAGCGCGCGGCCGGAAATCGCACCATTCAGATCTGCGCCACAATCGCGTAAGGCGATCAGGTCGGCGATGGAGGACACACCACCCGAAGCAATCACCGGGATCGAGATCGCGCGGGCCAGCGCAGCGGTGGCCTCGATGTTCGGACCCTGCATCGCGCCGTCGCGGTTGATATCGGTGTAGATAATGGCCGCAACGCCTGCATCCTCGAATTGCCGTGCCAGATCGGTGACCTCGACACCAGTTTCCTCCGCCCAGCCCTTGGTGGCGACCATGCCGTTGCGGGCGTCGATGCCAACGGCCACCTTGCCGGGAAAGAAGCGCGCGGCGTCGCGCACCAGATCGGGGTTTTCGACCGCGACCGTGCCCAGAATGACGCGTGCCAGACCCTTGTCCAACCAGCGCTCGATCGTGGCCATGTCGCGGATGCCGCCGCCTAGCTGGGCTGGGACATCGCAATCTCTCAGGATCGCCTCGACCGGAGCGGCATTAACGGGCTCACCGGCAAAGGCCCCGTTCAGGTCAACCAGATGCAGCCACTGGCAGCCTGCCTCGACAAAGGCACGAGCCTGAGCGGCAGGGTCGTCATTGAAGACCGTCGCCGCCTCCATCTCGCCGCGCAGAAGGCGCACGGCCTGACCGTCCTTGAGATCGATGGCAGGGTAGAGGATCATGGGATAAGCGGCCTTTTGCTGATTTTCGCCGGGATATGACACAGGACGGGCAGGGGATGCAACGCGACCCAAAGTCAGTCTTGCCCAAAGTGGAATCCCGCGCCAATCTGCACGCAAAGAGGGAGTAGTTCTGATGAACAAACATGTCATTCTGAGCGTCGTTGGCGCGGTTCTGATGGGTACGATGGCCCATGCCGAAGACCCGGTTGACGGCTTGTGGAAAACGCAACCGGGCGATACCGGCGGTTATTTGCATGTATCGATTGCGCCATGCGGCAGCGCGGTATGCGGTACGATCGACAGTGCGTTCAGCGCCAATGGCGATCAGAACGTGAACTATGAGCATCTGGGCAAGCAGATGATCTGGGACATGGTATCCGATGGCGGTGGCAAATATGGCGGCGGCAAGATCTGGGACCCGGAATCGGGCAAGACCTATCAGTCGAAAATGACGCTGAGCGGAAATACGCTAGAGGTCAAAGGCTGCGTGGCAGGCGGGCTTGTCTGCCGGGGTCAGGACTGGACCCGCATCCGCTAAGCGGCTGGCGCCCCTCAGGGGTGCCAATTCAGGAAGTTTCCGATCAGGCGCAGACCGGTGGACTGGCTCTTTTCCGGGTGGAACTGCATGCCAATCATCGTGTCGCGCCCGATCACGGCGGTGACATCACCACCATAGTCGACATGAGCCAGCCGGTCCGACGGACTGGTGACGCGGAACTGGTAGGAATGCACGAAATAGGTGTGATCCCCGGTCTCAATTCCGTCAAAGATCGGGTGTGGATTGTCGATCACCAGATCATTCCAGCCCATATGCGGCACTTTCAGCGACTTGTTTTCCGGTTCGATCTTCACCACATCGCCCGACACCCAGCCGAGACCAGCGGTTTCCTCGTATTCGTGGCCTGTGGTTGCCATCAACTGCATACCAACGCAGATGCCCAGGAAAGGACGACCGCGTTGTTCGACCGCTTCGACCATCGCATCATGGATGCCCTTATGCCCGCGCAACTCTGCCGCGCAGGAGGGAAAGGCCCCGTCGCCCGGCAACACCAGCCGGTCGGCACGGGCCACGATATCGGCGTCCGAGGTCACCATAACCTCGCCCGCATCCAGCTCCTTCGCCATACGCTGAAAGGCCTTTTCGGCGGAATGCAGGTTGCCCGACTCATAGTCAATAATCGCAGTTAGCATGGGTCGCCCTGTTCTTCTTCTTGTTCCAAATACGGCGGGGTGAATTGGCCGCAGGCCAAGAGGGGCAGCGCCCCTGACGACGGCCTAGAGCGTGCCCTTGGTCGACGGCACCGCGTCCGCCTTGCGGGGATCGGTCTCAACCGCCAGACGCAAGGCGCGCGCCACGGCTTTGAAGGCCGCCTCGGCGATGTGGTGGCTGTTGAAGCCATGGAGCTGGTCCACGTGCAGCGTGATACCGCCATGGGTGCTGAGGGCTTGAAAGAACTCGCGCACCAGCTCGGTGTCGAAGGTGCCGATCTTGGGGTTGGGCAGGTCGACATTCCAGATCAGAAAGGGGCGCGCTGACAGGTCCAGCGCGCAGCGCAGCTGGGCATCGTCCATCGGCAGATGGCACTCGCCATAGCGGCGGATACCCTTCTTGTCGCCCAAGGCCTCGGTCAGGGCCTGACCCAGTGCAATGCCGGTATCCTCGACCGTGTGGTGATCGTCGATGTGATAATCGCCCTTGGCCCGGATGGTCATGTCGATCAGCGAATGGCGCGACAGTTGATCCAGCATGTGGTCAAAGAAGCCGACACCGGTTTGAATGTCATAGCGACCGGTCCCGTCGAGGTCGATCTCGACGGAAATCTCGGTTTCCGCGGTTTTGCGGCTGATCGTGGCGCGGCGCATGGCGAAATCCTTCTGTTTCGGATGTGCTTATAGTTCCGCAATCGCAAGGATTACCAGTGGCGTAGTGATGCTGATGGCGAAGTGTTGCGCCGAAACAGGGGCCAAATCAGGGGATTGCGCGGCGGCACCACCCGTGACAGCCTGCACGCGGATCAATCGGAAGGCCCCGGCATGTCAACTTGTGTGTTCATCCAGATACGCTGCAAACCCGGCACCACCTACAGGGTGGCCGAAGAGATCGCCTTGCGCGAAATCCATTCCGAGCTGTTTTCCACCAGCGGTGAATATGACCTCTTGATGAAGCTCTACATCCCGCAGGGCGAGGATGTGGGCAAGTTCATCAATGAACGCTTGCTCGACATTGACGGGATTGAGCGCTCGCTGACCACCATCACTTTCAACGCGTTCTAGCCCAACTCAAAGCTGGTGACGCCGTAGATGCGGTTCAGATCAATGTCGGGTGCATGGTCTGAATACATGCGCGCGGTTTCAAACACCTGGGAAAACCCCAGCTGCGCCGCCAGCTTCAACGCCTCTGCGTTCGGCTCCGGCATGTCCAGATAGACAGTTTCACCGTGCTGGTCTGGGGGCACCTCGGCAAGCAACGCGGCCAGTAGTGCGCGCGCGATTTCGGGATCGTCGGCGAAGAGCGGCCCGATCTTGAACCCGCCATGACAAGGGCGCAGCGTGGCATAACCCACGATGCGGCCCTGATCCTGCGCCACGCGCGATATATGGCCCGGCGCGCCAAGCCATTGGGTCAGAAACCTGTCGCGCGCGGCCGGGAACAGGGCGCGGTCATAAACCTTCAGCTCATCCGAGAGCCCGCGCAGCGGCGCGACCCCGTTGGTGGAGGGTGCCTTCAGCGCTGCAATCGCCTGCGCCACCGTGCCGCCGAACCGAATGTTGCGATAGATCAGCTTGAACCCGTTGCGCTTGTAGTTTTCCTGTTGCTCAACAACCCCATCGATCCCCTTGTTGCGCGCACCGCAATAATCCAGGGCCGCTTTGCCCAGACCAAAGCCATAACCTGCGCCGCGATAATCGGGGTCGGCGATGTAGAAACCCATGAAGGAAAATGCGTCGTCGTAGTTTACGGCCGAAATGGAGGCGATCATCTTTCCGTCCAGAAAACCGGCCAGAAAACCCTCGGGGTCGGTTGCGCTGAAACAGGCGGCGTCCTGAAAACCCGGTCCCCAGCCCTCACGTGCGGCCCAGTCCACGGCGGTCTGGATCTCCTCGGGGGTCATGGAGCGGATGATATAGTCTGACACGGGCGCCTCGCTTGTCTGGTTCGCGTGGCATCAAGATGGGGTAAGTGCGGGGCGCGCGCCAGAGGGGCGATGGTTTGTGAACGCGTTTTAATTGGCGCGGTAAAACTAGCCGCAGGCGGATAGGCGTCCGCGATAGGCCACGATCAGTCCGACCAGCGGTGCCGCGATTTCCACATCGAAACAGAACCGCCCCTCCCGCTCGGTCTCGAAGGTTTGGCCGCGTGGCAGCAGGGCTGCGGGTAGGGGGATGCCCATGAAGGACCAGCGGCGTGGCAAAAGGTAGAGCTTGTCACCCTCCGTCACCAGGGCAAGTGCGACGCTGATGCGCCCGAACCGTTCGATCAGTAGATAGTCGTTCTTGCCTGCACCGCAGCTCTGAAAGGACGAAAAGCGCTTGCCGCCGAAGTCACGCTCCCAAAGCTCTCCATCTTGTTGAGGTGTGAGGGTAACGGTCACCGGCACCGCATCGGCGGCCTCCGGAAAACCCAAGAGCTTCGCGATGAGGCCTGCCAACACCCCATTGCCGCGCCTGACCTGCGCGGTGCCAGCCCAGCGGCGGGTGTCGGTTGCGTCATGCAGGTGCTGCACCTGAAGGGGTAGTTTGTCAAAGGCCGGGCCAAGCACCCGGCGATAGATGGGCGCTGTGTTTTCCTGGTGCAGTCGGAAGCCCGTATGGATATCCCTACGCTCGAACAATTGCGCGTAGTCGGAAAGGTCCAGCGCATCAGTTGCCGCTCTGGCCCCATTTGCCGGCCGAATCCCTGCGACAAGCTTGCGGATCAGCGCCTCGATGGCCATGGAGGGAATGTAGGGGCCGTCATCGCCCTCGGCGATCAGGTGCCAGCTTTGCTCAACCTCTTTGCCATCCCGTAGCCCACGTGCGCGAATGAACATTCCGCCGCGATGTTCGCCAAAACGCATCAAGTTCAGAACCCGATGCGCTAGACCGGCCAACGGTTTCAGGGATGGCAATCCGAACCTTGCCCGTGCAATTGCCAACCCGTTCAGGAACCGGTGCAGAAACTCCGGCACCGGTCCCGCGCCCATCCAGATATCACGCAGGCCTTTGTATTTGGGCGGTATCACTTGCAGGTCCGGTACCTCGACAAGCGAAAAGCGTTTGTTCTGTAACGGCAAATGCCCGGGCACTGCGATGCTGAACCGCATATGTTCTACAAGCCCGATGGCATGGGTATCGACACCATCGCGGCGCAGCTTGACCGGTGTTCCGGCGTATCCCAGCACGGCGCGCATGACGTTCAGGCCGATCCCGGCATAGGGCGAGGGGGCGATACCGCCGATCACCGATGTGATGTCCATGCTCCGTGATATCTCGCGCAGTACCGCTGCGGTGAGCACAGGAAAGCTGCTGACGCCGCTCAGCACAAATATGCCTGCCGCCCGCGCCTCGGCATCGAATTGAGGCACGTCGAACACGAAACCGGCGGCATCCGCGAAATCTAGGTAATCCGTCCCCGACGCGATACAGGCGCGGATGACATTGTAGCGGTCATCGCCGTAGTCCTGAAACGGGCCCGAGGCATCGACAACCAGATCGGGTTGTTCTACGGCCAGCGCCCGCGCGATGTCCTTACGCACAAGCCTAAAAGGTCGCGTAGTGGCAGGCCCGTCAAAGCTTTTGCAAAACTGGGTGGCCCGCGACAGATCGCGGCCACAGATCAGCAATTCGACCTGCTCCAGATCCGACAGTAACTCCGCCAGGCGTCCACCAAAGACGCCATAGCCACCAAGAATGAGAACCTTCAACGAAGCAGCCTTTTTTGCACGTCCGGATCGGGCAAAGCACATAGATCAGCGCGCCCGAACATCCTGTAGCGATTTCGCGCAACCCAGGCATAAAGACGATCCTGAAGCGGGGCGGGCAAGATGCGCAGGATCGTCAGGCCCTTCCAGACCCCGCCCAGCCGGCGGCCCGCGCGCATGAGCGCGTCAAGCGAGCTATAGGCGCGGCCGTTTTCCAGATAGAGCCAAGAGAGCGGATCGGTCGGGTCCAGCCCGTAGTGCCGCATCAGGGCGCTGCCCAGTTCCGACTGCACCGGGATGATGGTGAATTCCTGCGCGCGGTCATGTCGTGCGATCCAGGTCGCCCCGCGCGCGCAGAGTGCGCAATGCGCATCCATGACAGTTGCAACTCCGGTGACCGAGAACTCCGGAACAGCAGGATCGTCCCGGTAGGAATAGGGTGAATGCGCGGCGATCATGGAACATTTCTAGGACCGATCAGGTGCCCCGGCGAGGCTTCAAATCGTCTCAGTCTTTCTGACCGGCATCACACCGGCCGCCGCGCGCGCAGGATCAGATTGGTTTGCGCTGAGTGTTTGGAGCGGGCGAGGCGATTCGAACGCCCGACCCTAACCTTGGCAAGGTTATGCTCTACCCCTGAGCTACGCCCGCATCCGTTTGGCCTGTCGGCCTGGGGCCTCAACTGGAGCGGGCGAGGCGATTCGAACGCCCGACCCTAACCTTGGCAAGGTTATGCTCTACCCCTGAGCTACGCCCGCCCGGTTGAGTGAGGAGGGAGATATAAAGTCCCGCCAAGCGCTGCAAGAGGAAAATGGCCGGGACAGAGATTTTTTGCCGCTGCGCCACTTTGCGTCAACATTAGAGCGCCAGCACCAGGTTTGTCAGCGCAGCGAGAAGGATTGTGGCAAATGTCAGAACCATACCGATCTGACGCAGTATCAGGATCGGATCGGCGCGTCCGAAACCGTAAGCATGCAGCACGCGACCAATAAGCAGTGATAGGCCCAGCAGGTGCAGATACCAATGCCCCGCACCCTGCCACTCCGCCATCAGCAGCAAGAGCAGCGCAAAGGGCGCATATTCCGCACAATTCCCATGCGCCCGCATGGCTCTCATCAGATCATCGTCGCCGCCATGACCCATCGAAATACGCCGGCGCCCGCGCCGGACGATCACATTGGCGCTGAGCACCACGTAAAGAAGGGCGATGAGGGATGCGTAAATCGGTGTAACGGAAATCATACGTTTTGCCCCGGTCAGTCGTAACCGACCCTGCGCCGACTGAAATCAGCGCAGGATCGAAATGCAGATAGCACGTTACTCCAACTCGACCAGCAGGTCTTTTGCGTCGATCTGGCCGCCGGGTTGGACATGCAGGGCGGTGACCACCGCGTGGCGTTCTGCATGGATGCCGGTTTCCATCTTCATCGCCTCGATCGTCAGCAGCAGATCGCCCTCGCTGACCTTCTGTCCAGCTTGCACAGCAACACTGGCCACCACGCCGGGCATTGGCGCGCCAACATGGTTGGCATTGCCTGGTTCGGCCTTGGGTCGCTGCACGGTTGTAGATTTGACCAGACGGTTCGGCACGCGGATCACGCGGGGTTGACCGTTGAGTTCAAAGAACACTTTGACCTCGCCCTTCTCGTCGGTCTCGCTGATCGCCTGACAGCGGATTTCCAGCGTCTTGCCGGGATCGATCTCGGCGCTGATCTCTTCGCCCGGTTCCATGCCGTAGAAGAATGTGCGCGTAGGCAGGGTGCGGACGGGGCCATAGGTACGGTGGCGGCCCATGTAATCCATGAAAACCTTTGGATACATGAGGTACCCGTTCAGGTCTTCGTCATCGACCTGCTTGCCTTCAAGTTCCTTGCTGACCTGAGCGCGCGTTTCTTCCAGATCAACGGGCGGCACATCTTTTCCGGGGCGCTCGGTATTGGGCTGCTCGCTTTTCAGCACCTTGGACAGGATCGTGTCCGGGAAACCGCCCGGAGGCTGGCCCAGATTGCCGCGCATCATGTCGATCACCGAATCGGGGAAGGACACTTCGGTATCGGAGTTTTCGACGTCAGCGCGGCTCAGCCCTTGACTGACCATCATCAGTGCCATGTCGCCGACCACCTTGGACGAGGGCGTGACCTTGACGATATCGCCGAACATGCGGTTCACGTCGGAATACATCTGCGCCACTTCGTGCCAGCGCTCCTCCAGCCCAAGCGAGCGCGCCTGCGCCTTGAGGTTGGTGAACTGACCGCCCGGCATCTCGTGCAGATACACCTCCGACGCTGGAGCCTGAAGACCCGACTCGAACGCTGCATATTGCCCGCGCACCGCTTCGAAATAGTCGCTGATTTCGCGGATCGCCTTGATGTCGAGCCCGGTGTCGCGGTCGGTATGGCGCAGCGCCTCGACCACAGTGCCCAGCGTCGCCTGGCTGGTATTGCCGCTGAACGCATCCATCGCGCAATCGACTGCATCGACACCGGCCTCGGAAGCAGCAAGGATCGTGGCGCTGGCGATGCCTGCCGTGTCGTGTGTGTGGAAGTGGATGGGCAGGCCAACCTCTTCCTTCAGCGCCTTGATCAACACGCGCGCGGCAGCGGGTTTCAATAGCCCGGCCATGTCTTTCAGGCCCAATACATGCGCGCCTGCGTCACGCAACGCCTGACCCATCGAAACATAGTATTTCAGGTCATATTTGGCGCGATCGGGGTCGAGGATATCGCCTGTATAACAAACCGTGCCTTCGCAGATCTTGTTGTTCTCGACCACGGCGTCCATCGCAACGCGCATGTTCTCGACCCAGTTCAGGCTGTCGAACACGCGGAAGACGTCGATATTCTTGGACGCTTCCCGAACAAATTCCTGCACCACATTGTCGGGGTAATTGGTGTAGCCCACACCATTGGCCCCGCGCAGCAGCATCTGTGTCATCAGGTTCGGCATCGCCTCACGCAGATCGCGCAGCCGTTGCCACGGGCATTCCTGCAGAAAGCGATAGGCCACGTCAAAGGTCGCGCCACCCCAACATTCAACCGAGAAGAGCTGCGGCAGGTTGGCGGCATAGGTGGGCGCCACCTTGATCATGTCGATCGAGCGCATACGTGTCGCCAGCAGCGACTGGTGCCCGTCACGCATTGTGGTGTCTGTGATCAGAAGCTGCCGCTGCGCTTTCATCCAGTCGGCAACCGCCTGTGGGCCTTTCTGCTCCAGCAGGTTACGGGTGCCCATCATCGGCTCGGTCTTTTTGGCCGGTGCGACCGCGGGTTTCAGATCGGCGCGGGGTTTGGGGCGGTCCTTGGTCTCGGGATGCCCGTTCACCGTGATATCAGCGATATAGGTCAGAACCTTGGTGCCCCTGTCGCGGCGCTGCTTGAAACTGAACAGCTCTGGCGTCTCATCAATGAACTTGGTGGTGTATTCATTGCTGAGGAAGGTGGGGTGTTTCAGCAGGTTTTCGACAAAGGCGATGTTGGTCGACACGCCGCGAATACGGAATTCGCGCAGCGCGCGGTCCATCCTAGCGATCGCCTTTTCCGGTGTCTGGGCCGAAGCGGTGATCTTGGTCAGCAGGGAATCGTAATAGCGCGTGATGACGCCGCCCGCATAAGCCGTGCCGCCATCCAGGCGAATGCCCATGCCCGTGGCCGAGCGATAGGCTGTAATCCGACCGTAATCGGGGATGAAGTTGTTCAGCGGATCCTCAGTTGTGATCCGGGTCTGCAGCGCATGGCCGTTCAGTTTCACATCGTCCTGAGAGGCCTTGCCGGTCGCCTCGGAAATGGTCTTGCCCTCGGCGATCAGGATTTGCGATTGCACGATGTCGATGCCGGTCACTTCTTCGGTGACGGTGTGTTCCACCTGCACACGCGGGTTCACCTCGATGAAATAGAACTTGCCGGTGGCCATATCCATAAGGAACTCGACCGTGCCCGCGCATTCGTAATTCACATGTTTGCAGATCCGGTAGCCCAGGTCGCAAATCTCGGCGCGCTGCTCTTCGGACAGGTAAGGTGCGGGGGCGCGTTCGACCACTTTCTGATTGCGGCGCTGGACCGAGCAGTCGCGTTCGAACAGGTGATACATCCCGCCATGCTTGTCACCGAGGATCTGAACCTCGACATGGCGGGCGCGGGTGATCATCTTTTCCAGATACCCCTCGCCATTGCCAAAAGCGGCCTCGGCCTCGCGGCGGCCTTCCAGAACCTTTTCTTCCAGTTCATCCTCACCAAAGATCGGCCGCATGCCGCGCCCGCCGCCACCCCACGACGCTTTCAGCATCAGCGGATAGCCCACCTCTGCAGCCTCTGCGCGGATCGCGTCCATGTCGTCGCCCAGCACTTCGGTCGCCGGGATCACCGGCACGCCCGCGTCGACGGCAACGCGCCGGGCGCTGGCCTTGTCGCCAAGCGCGCGCATGGTCTCGGCCTTGGGTCCGATGAAGGTGATACCATTCTTCGTGCAGGCATCCACGAAATCGGGGTTTTCGCTAAGCAGGCCGTAACCGGGGTGGATCGCATCCGCGCCGCATTCCTTGGCCACCCGAATGATCTCGTCAATCGACAGATACGCCGCAACCGGCCCCATCCCTTCGCCGATCCGGTACGCCTCATCCGCCTTGAAGCGGTGCAGGCCCAGCTTGTCCTCCTCGGCGTAAACGGCGACGGTTTTCTTGCCCATCTCATTGGCCGCGCGCATCACGCGGATGGCAATCTCGCCTCGGTTGGCAATCAGGATTTTCTTGAAGTCAGTCATTGGATGTCCCGCGTGATTGTCGAGTTGGCCGTCTTTTAGAGGTCTCGTAGCGTCTAGTATATTGGGAGTTCTGGGTAGAAACGGCAATTTGTGGTCGGCAAACGGCGCACGTTTCTGCGGAAGGTTCGATTCACGGCGGGGCCAGCGCCCGCAAAGTGATTGGCGTGGGCAGATCGGTCAGGCTTTGGGCCCCCAATTGCCCCATATTCGCTTCAAGATCGCGCGCGAGGATGTCGATCACGTGATCAGCCCCTGAGGCCCCCAGCGCGGCGACGCCATAGTGAAAGGCCCGGGCGAGCATCACGAAATCCGCGCCCTGCGCCAGCGCCCGCAAAATATCCAGCCCACTCTCGACACCACTGTCAAAGAGGATTGGCAGCGATGTCGCGGCACGTATGTCCGGCAACAAATCGATCGCGCCGGGAGCACCGTCAAATTGCCGTCCGCCATGGGTCGAGACCCAGAGCGCATCCACGCCCGCGCTCTCTAGCAAGGTGGCATCCTCGGCGCGCAGAACACCCTTGATGATAAACGGTCCGTCCCAGTGATCGCGCAGCCACTTCACATAGTCCATGTCGGGCGAAGTGCGCAGCAGATAGCCCAAATGCGCTGTCGGCGGCAGGTTTGCGCGCTCGGCGCTATATTTGTCCAGCGAGCGCATACGCGGCAAGCCACTTTTCAGCATGCCCATTGCCCAGGCAGGGCGCCGCGCCACCTGCGCCAGCAGGCGCGGTGTCAGGCGCGGAGGGTGCGACAGGCCGGACCGGGTCTGCCGCTCCCGCCGCGATGCGACCGGCACGTCCACCGTCAGAACCAGCCCGTGGAACCCCGCACGCCGAACGCGGTTCAGCAGATCCAGGCGGATTTCGGGGTCTTTGGGCGGGTAGAGCTGGAACCAGGCCTGCTCTCCGATATGCGGTGCCAAATCCTCGGGGCTTTGGCTGGCCACATTTGACAGCACAAATGGGATATCGGCACGGGCGGCGCTGCTGGCCAGCATCCGCTCGGCGCCAGGCCAGACCAGTCCTGACATTCCGACCGGCGCGATGCCGAAGGGCAATGGGTAGGTCCGCCCAAAGAGCTGCACGCTCGGATCGAATGCCATCGGGCCTTTCAGGATGCGAGGCAGAAACCCGATCCGGTCCAGCGCCTGCCGGTTACGGGCCTTACCGCTTTCGATCCCGGTGCCGCTATCCAGAAACTCCCAGACAAATTTCGGCAGGCGCCGCCGCGCCTTCTCCTTTAGATCAGCAATGCCGGGATAGGTGCTGTGCAAATCCATGCGCGGTTATTACGCTGCGTCGCAGCGAAAAGTCCAGACTTATCATCTGAGGCGATCTCTGCTATTCGAGTCGGTCAATTTTCCGGAACATAGCGCGAACGTCCCTTTAACTCTTTCATGGATCAAGATAGAGTCGGCGTATGAGCAGTTTCGATGAAATGGACGCCTTTGAGGGCGCGTCGCTATCCGCCCGTGCCATGGGCGCGCGCGGCACACCTTGGCTGGATTGGCTGAATTCCTCGCAGCTAGAGGCTGTAGAAACACTGGATGGACCGCTTCTGGTTCTGGCGGGTGCGGGAACTGGAAAGACACGGTCGTTGGTTTCGCGAATTGCGCACCTCATTCATACTCGAAGAGCGCGATCCAATGAAATTCTTGCAGTGACTTTTACAAATAAGGCCGCGAGAGAAATGAAAGAGCGGGTTGAGGAATACCCGGTCAACCTTGACAAGGGAATGCAGTGGCTGGGTACCTTTCATGCCATATGCGTCAAGCTGCTGCGCCGCCATGCTGAACTGGTGAACCTGAAATCGAACTTCACCATCCTCGATACCGACGACCAGCTACGCCTGCTCAAGCAGTTGGTTCAAGCGGCAAACATCGACGACAAACGCTGGCCCGCGCGCATGCTGGCCGGCATCATCGACGACTGGAAGAACCGTGCGCTTACACCCGATAAGGTGCCTGCCGCCGATGCCGGGGCCTATAACCACAAAGGTGTCGAACTCTATGCGCAGTACCAGACGCGCCTGCGCGAACTGAATGCGGTCGATTTTGGTGACCTGCTCTTGCATATGGTCACCATCTTTCAGACCCATGCAGACGTGCTGCAGCAATATCAGCGTTGGTTTCGCTACATCCTCGTGGATGAATATCAGGACACAAATGTCGCCCAGTACATGTGGCTGCGGCTGCTGGCCGGGGCGCATAAAAATATCTGCTGCGTGGGCGATGACGATCAGTCGATCTATGGCTGGCGCGGTGCCGAGGTGGGCAACATACTGCGGTTCGAAAAGGATTTTCCCGGCGCACATGTGGTGCGGTTGGAACAGAACTATCGCTCGACCCCGCATATCCTCGCTGCCGCATCGAATGTCATTCGCGGCAATCAGGGACGTCTGGGAAAAGAACTCTGGACTGAGGCGGATGAGGGCGAAAAGGTCCGCCTGATCGGTCATTGGGATGGCGAGGAAGAGGCGCGCTGGATCGGCGAGGAAATCGACGCGATGCAGGGCGGCACCCGGGGCGTGCGGCCCATGAACTTGGACGAGATGGCGATTCTCGTGCGCGCCTCGCACCAGATGCGCGCCTTTGAGGATCGGTTCCTGACCATTGGCCTGCCCTACAAGGTGATCGGCGGGCCGCGCTTCTATGAGCGGATGGAGATCCGCGACGCGATGGCTTATTTCCGACTGGTGGTCAGCCCCGAAGATGATCTGGCCTTCGAGCGGATCGTGAACACGCCCAAGCGCGGCCTTGGTGACAAGGCACAGCAGACCATCCAGATGACGGCCCGTTCCAATGGTGTTTCGCTGGTTGAGGGCGCGCGACTTGCGGTCGAGCAGGGCGCGATCAAGGGCAAGGGCGGCGGCGCTTTGCGGGAACTGGTCGAGGGTCTGGCGCGCTGGGGCCGGATGGCAGGCGACAAGGACCTGACCCATATGGAACTGGCTGAGATCGTGTTGGACGAATCCGACTATACCGGCTTCTGGCAGAACGACAAGACGCCCGAGGCGCCGGGTCGGCTGGAAAACCTCAAGGAATTGATCAAGGCGCTGGAAGGGTTCGAGAACCTGCAGGGCTTCCTAGAACATGTCAGCCTGATCATGGATAACGAGCAAAATGATGGCGGGGCCAAGGTCTCGATCATGACGCTGCATGCCGCCAAGGGGCTGGAATTTCCCGCCGTCTTCCTGCCGGGATGGGAAGATGGGCTGTTCCCCTCGCAACGCAGCATGGACGAATCGGGGATCAAGGGCCTCGAAGAGGAACGGCGGCTGGCCTATGTGGGCATCACCCGCGCCGAAGAGGTCTGTACGATCTCTTTTGCCGCGAATCGCAGGGTTTTTGGTCAGTGGCAGAATTCGATGCCGTCGCGGTTCATAGACGAGTTGCCCGAAGATCATGTCGAAGTGCTGACGCCTCCCGGACTTTACGGCGGTTCGGGCGGCGGATTCAGCGCGCAAGGCATCGAGACCCGCGCGGCTGAGGCGAATGTTTACAACTCGCCCGGTTGGAAACGTCTGCAGGCGCGGCAGGGTCAATATGGCATGTCGCAACCGAAAGAGAGCCGCAACACTGTGATCGACATGGATGCGGTTGCCAGCTTCACTTTGGGCGAGCGCGTGTTTCACCAGAAATTCGGCTATGGCGCGGTGATTGGCATCGAAGGCGACAAAGTCGAGGTGGATTTCGAGAAGGCCGGATTGAAGAAAGTCGTCGCACGGTTCCTCAACGCCAGCGACGATGTCCCCTTCTGAGGACTCTTTCGCGCACCTGCTTCTGAAAAGGAAAACGGCGACACCAGGGAGGAGGAGGGTGCCGCCGTTCTCTTGCCACATCAGACCTAGGGAGGAGGAGAAGGCCCGATGCATTCTGTGCCCGGGTTGACCGGGTATTTGGGTAACGGCGACGCCCCGGGAGGAGGTGGGGCGTCACCGCTCTTGCAACACCGAAGCCTAGGGAGGAGGAGAGGCCCCGGTGGTGTCAGATCCGGCGTCGAAGGCCGGAATTTTGGCGACGGCATCAGGGAGGAGGAGGATGCCGCCGCTGCTTTCAGACCCCAGGGAGGAGGAGAGGGGCGCTGAAATCTATCTCTTGTGCCTCAGGCGGTGCGCCCGTCGTAGGCGGCTTCCATCGCAATCCGGCGGATCATGCTGCGGTGCATGCCCAGATCAGCCAGTTCACGTTCAGAAAGAGCCGAAAGCTCGCCCAGGGTCCGGCGATACACGCGGTATTGCTCAAACCGGGTCTTGAGGTTTTCGATGCCAGCATAGAAGCCGGAAAGTTCGAGGCCGTTTGCGGCGCTGAAGTCGTTGGTAGCAGCCATTTTGTTCACCTAATCTGTATGTCGTTGCGCTGGTATCGACCCGCGCTGTTGAGACTGAACATAGGCAATTGCTGCGAGTGCACAATGCTTCACGTGATCAATGCTGCTATGCAGAAATTGCATGGATTGTGTATTGAAATCATGTGGTTCGGATTTTCCCCATATTTTGTTAGCGTTAGCGCGGGTCCTGCGTTCGGGATCAAAAACCTCACGAAAATGTGTGCGCCCAGCGATTGGGCTTTGCGCGGGGGCTTCGGCGATTTCTTGAGCGAAATGTAATCGGCTATCAATGGGATCGCCGTTGAGAATTCGCAGCAACTTTGCTTTCGACGGGTTGGCAGAGCCGGAAAGTAATCTGTGTCGAGGGCTGCTTGGGAATTCATGGGCCGGGCTCGGGTGAGTCCCTTCCGGCCACTAGATTGTCAGCGTTGCCTTTGCTTCTATGGCAAGATTCGTAGACAAATTTTAGAACAAAAAATGAACTTAAAATTGATTGCTCAAAAAAGTTTCTAGTATCTGGGAATACATGGGAGAATTTGTCTGCCAGGCGAACCTGTCCATATTTAGTGGATGATCCGCTTGTGCCGCGTATATGCAGTGGTGCAATTGGATTTTTGTCCACAAATTGGTGTAATATCACGGCGACAGCAGGAGTAAGGATTAAGATTTGCTCGTAATTTCCTGTTGATTTCCATGAATTCCCATGTCATCCCTTATTCATCCGATGAGGACGAGGCGACAAGGGGCACCAAACGACCCCGCTAAAAAACAAACGGTTTCATACAGGCATCTCGCTTTCATCAGACAATGAGATCCGGCGCGCGGGCGAGCAGACATCCCCCCCCCAGGTGCGCGCGCAGTCGGACTTCCCGCAAAGCGGGCCAATGCGGCGGGTTGATCAGTGGCAGCAGATCAACCCGCCGTTTTCAGTTTCCGGGGGCGGAAAAGTTTTGGTGGGGCGCAAGCGAAAGGGACAGTCAGCTTGGCGCGCAGGTTCAGAGGCGAAAGCCACCACAAGGTGGACAGTAAGGGCAGGGTGTCGATCCCGGCCTCGTTTCGCCGTGTGCTTGAAGCGGGCGATCCCAACTGGCAATCCGGCAACAACCCCGAACTGGTCATTGTTTATGGTGATCATCGTCGGAACTTCCTTGAGTGTTACACCATCGAGGCAATAGACGAGGTCGACGCCAAGATTGATCTGCTTCCGCGTGGTTCGATGGAACGCAAGCTGTTGCAGCGCCTGTTCCACGGGCAATCCTTTCCCACCAATGTGGATGAAACCGGGCGCCTGGTGCTGCCTGCCAAGCTGCGCAAGAAGATCGACCTGAACGATGAGGCGTTCTTCTTTGCCACCGGTGACACATTCCAGATCTGGAAGCCCGAGACCTACGACGTCGAAGAGCTGGGCAAGGTCGAAGAATTCATGGACGATCTGCCCGAAGATTTCGATCCGATGCAGTTCCTGGATGGCGCCGGGGGCGCGTGACGGCATGGCCGCGCGCGCGTCTTCCGATGATCCTCACATTCCTGTTCTGCTCCGCCCGCTCTTGCAGGCGGTCGCGCCGGTTTCGGGCCTCTGGCTGGATGGGACCTTTGGCGCGGGCGGCTATACCCGCGGATTGCTGGAAGCGGGCGCAGACCGCGTGATTGCTGTAGATCGCGACCCGCTGGCCTTTGACATGGCGGCGGATTGGGCCGGACAATATGGTGATCGGCTGGTGATGCAGCGCGGCGTCTTCTCGCGCATGGATGAATACGGCAAGGACCTTGATGGGGTTGTGCTGGATCTGGGCGTGTCCTCGATGCAATTGGATCTGGCCGAGCGGGGATTCTCCTTCATGAAGGATGGCCCGCTCGACATGCGCATGAGCCAGGAAGGTGAAAGCGCCGCTGATCTGGTCAACACGGCCACCGAGGCCGATCTCGCCGATATCCTGTTTCATTATGGTGAGGAGCGTGCCAGCCGCCGCATCGCAAAGGCGATTGTCAAATTCCGTGCCGAGGCCCCGTTCGAGACCACGTTTCACCTGGTCGAGGTGATCGAGCGTTGCCTGCCACGCCCTAAGCCGGGCCAGTCCCATCCCGCCACTCGCAGCTTTCAGGCGTTGCGCATTGCCGTGAACGCCGAATATGACGAGCTGTTTCAGGGGTTGATGGCGGCGGAGCGGGCGTTGAAGCCCGGCGGCAAGCTGGCAGTCGTCACGTTTCATTCGATCGAGGACCGGATGGCCAAACGTTTCCTGCAGGCGCGGGCCGGGCGCACCGGGCGCGCCAATCGCTATGCGCCCGAGCAGGCGCAGGAACAGCCGCAATTCGACCTCAAGACGCGCAAGGCTATTGGACCTGACGCGCAGGAGCTTGAGGAAAATCCGCGGTCGCGGTCGGCAAAGCTGCGGGTGGCGGTGCGTACGGATGCGCCCGCCGGGGGGATCGATGCAAAAAGCATCGGTATGCCGCAATTGAGGGGGGCAAGATGAAAAGTGTGATCTATGTGCTCACTGCCCTGGCCGTATTTGGCCTGGCGCTTTGGGCCTATCAGGAAAACTACAAGACCCAGCAGGTGCTGAAAGACACGCAAGCCCTGCAGCGTCAGATTGGCGACGCACAGGTGCGGCTCAGCGTTCTGCGCGCCGAATGGGCCTATCTGAACCGTCCGGATCGGTTGCGTGAACTGGCCGAGCTGAATTTCGACCGTCTCGGCCTCTTGCCCCTGCGCCCTGACCAGTTCGGCAAGGTTGATGAGGTCGCCTATCCGCGTCCGCCAGAGCCCGAGATCACGATCAACAACGCCATCGATGTCCGCGCCATCCTTGAGGAGCAGTTCCCATGACCCGCACGCCCCTGCGACCGCTGGCCCGTGTGCTGGACGCCCGTGCCAAGGGTCAGAACCCCGCAGCCATCGAACGAGAGAACATCCGAAAGCGCCACGAAGAAATGCGCGACCGCACCCGTGTCCGCGCCGAGGGGCGTTTGCTGGTGTTGGCGGCGTTCTTTTTCTGTGCCTTCGGCGTGGTAGGCCTGCGTATGGGCGTGATGGCCACCGCTGAGCCGCGAGAACCCATTGCCAACGCGACCGGCGCGTCGATTGCCACCCAGCGCGGCGACATCGTAGACCGGCAGGGGCGTATTCTGGCGACCAATTTTGAGACCCATTCGCTTTATGCTCAGCCGCCGCTGATGGTGGACCCAATGGCCGCCGCCGATGGGTTAGTACAGATCTTCCCCGATCTCGACCGTGAGCGGTTGGTCAAGGATTTCACCGGCAAGCGTAAGTTCCTTTGGATCAAAAAGCGCATCTCGCCGGAACAGAAACAGGCGGTGCATGATCTGGGCGATCCCGGTCTGCTGTTCGGCCCCCGCGAAATGCGGCTTTATCCCAATGGTCAACTCGCCGCGCATATTCTGGGCGGGGCCGGGTTCGGAAAGGAAGGCGTCAGTGCCGCCGAAGTGATTGGTGTCGCCGGGGTTGAAAAGAAGTTCGACACCTATCTGCGGGACCCCGCCAACGGCGCCAAGCCGCTGCAATTGTCGTTGGACCTGACCGTGCAGGCAGCGGTCGAGCGCGTGCTTTTTGGCGGCATGAAGATTATGAACGCCAAGGGCGCCTCGGCTGTCTTGATGGATGTGCATACAGGCGAAGTGATCTCGGCTGCCTCTCTGCCATCCTTTGATCCCAACGACCGGCCGCGCCCGCCCACCTCTGGTTTCGATCCGTCCGACAGCCCGCTTTTCAACCGCTATGTGCAAGGGGTCTACGAACTGGGCTCGGTCTACAAGATCTTCACTGCCGCACAGGCTGTAGACCTGGGGCTGGTGAACTCCAACACGATCATCGACACGTCCGGCCCGATGCGGATCGGGCGGTTCCCAATTGGTGAGTTCCAGGGCAAGAACTACGGCAAGCTGAGCGTGGCAGACGTCATCGTCAAAAGCTCGAACCGGGGCACAGGTCGGCTGGCGATCCAGATCGGCGGCAAGCGGCAGCAGCAGTTCCTTGATGGTTTGGGCATGTTCGACCCGACCCCGTTCGAGATTGTCGAGGCCGCGGGTGGCAAACCGCTGCTGCCCAAGAAATGGGGTGAATTGAGTACTGTCACCATCTCCTATGGTCATGGTCTGTCGACAAGCGCGATGCATCTGGCGGCGGGTTATGCCGCAATTGCCAATGGCGGCAACTATGTCAGCCCGACGATCCTGAAAAAGACTGGGGCTCAATATGGCCCCCGTGTGATGTCGAACAACGCCGCCAAACAGGCCCGCGATATGCTGCGCAAAGTGGTGACCAGCGGCACGGCCAGCTTTGGCGAGGTTCCGGGATATGAGGTGGGCGGCAAGACCGGCACCGCCGACAAACCCAAGCCGCGCGGTGGCTACTACGACAAAAAGGTGATCGCCACATTTGCATCGATCTTTCCGATGAGCGATCCGAAATACGTGCTGGTGGTGAGCTTGGACGAACCGTCGATCCTGGCCTATGGCGAAAAGCGCCGCACTGCAGGCTGGACGGCTGTGCCGGTAGCGGCAGAGCTGATTGGTCGCGTCGCCCCGCTTCTGGGGCTGCGGCCAAAGGTTGAGCCCACCGAACCCGCTGCTATAACGCTGACCGCAAACTGATCGGCAAAAGGGCAGGCGCGGATATGGGCGGACCGGCAAAGACACTCAGCCAACTGGCCCTGACTGCACGCGGCGGGGCCAATCCGCAGATAACGGGGCTGGCTGTCGATAGCCGCGAGGTGAAGGACGGGTTCCTGTTTGCCGCGTTGCCGGGCACCCGCGTACATGGCGGTGAGTTCATCCAATACGCATTGCGGATGGGTGCGGCGGCGATCCTGACCGACACAGTCGGGGCCGGGATTGCGGCCAAGGAACTGGCCGCCTCCGATGCCGCGCTTGTTGTGACCGAAGACCCGAGACAGGCGCTGGCCTATGCCGCAGCGCTCTGGTTCGGCGCGCAGCCCGAGGTGATGGTGGCGGTGACTGGCACCAATGGCAAAACCTCGGTGGCCACGTTTGTGCGCCAGATTTGGTCGGAGCTGGGACATAAGTCCGTCAATCTCGGCACCACCGGAGTTGAAGGAGCCTGGACCGCGCCGCTGGCCCATACCACGCCCGAGCCAATCACTCTGCATCGCTGTCTAGCTCAGGCCGCAGAGGCGGGCGTCACCCATGCCGCGATGGAGGCCTCGTCACATGGGTTGGAACAGCGCCGCCTCGACGGTGTGCGGCTGGAGGCGGCCGGGTTTACCAATTTCACCCAGGATCATCTGGATTATCACGACACATTCGCGGCCTATTTTGCCGCCAAGGCGGGCCTCTTCCGCCGTGTGCTGCCGCCCGAAGGCACGGCGGTGATCAATATCGACGACCCCAAAGGGGCCGAGATGCGCGCCATTGCCGCCGCGCGTGGTCAGCAGATCATCACAGTCGGGCACGGGGTCGGCGATCTGAACCTTCTCAACCAGCGCTTCGATGCAAACGGTCAGGATTTGCGCTTTTCTTATGAGGGCAAGGTTCATCAGACCCGCCTCAACCTGATCGGCGGATTTCAGGCGCAGAACGTCCTGATGGCCTGCGGGCTGGTGATCGCCGCAGCCGACGATCCCGAACGGGTTTTTGAAACCCTGCCGCATCTGACCACCGTGCGCGGACGGATGCAGCTGGCCGCAACCCGCGACAATGGCGCTACGGTGTTTGTCGACTATTCTCACACCCCCGATGCGGTGGCGACCGCGCTCAAGGCGTTGCGCCCGCATGTCATGGGCCGCCTTGTCGTCGTGGTCGGCGCGGGCGGTGATCGCGACACCGGCAAACGGCCCCTGATGGGGCAGGCGGCAGCGGACAATGCGGATGTTGTCTTTGTCACCGATGACAATCCACGCAGTGAGGACCCGGCCTTGATCCGGGCTGCCGTGATGGGCGGTGCCCCTGACGCCAGCGAGGTGGGCGACCGCGCCGAGGCGATCCTGCGCGGTGTCGACAGCTTGCAACCCGGCGACGCGCTACTGATCGCGGGCAAGGGCCATGAAACCGGGCAGATCGTCGGCGACGATGTGTTGCCCTTCGACGATGTCGAACAGGCAAGCGTGGCCGTGGCCGCCTTGGATGGGAGAGGCGTATGACACTCTGGACAAGTCTTGAAGCGGCGCAGGCCACTGGCGGGCGATCGACACAGGACTGGGAGGCGAGCGGCGTCTCCATCGACACCCGCACGATTGAGCCCGGCGATCTGTTCGTGGCCCTCAAGGATGTGCGCGATGGCCATGACTTCGTTGCGCAGGCGCTGGAAAAGGGCGCGGCGGCGGCTCTGGTCAGCCGCGTGCCCGAAGGCGTCGCCGAGGATGCTCCTCTGCTGATTGTGGATGACGTCCTGCATGGGTTGGAGGATCTGGGCCGCGCTGCCCGCGCCCGCACCGGCGCGAAAGTGGTCGCGGTGACCGGCAGCGTTGGAAAGACCTCGACCAAGGAAATGCTAGCGCAGATGCTGGGCGACCAGGGCGAGACCCATGCCAGCGTCGCGAGCTACAACAACCATTGGGGCGTGCCGCTGACGCTGGCCCGGATGCCGCGCGACACCGAATTTGCGGTGATTGAGATCGGTATGAACCATCCGGGCGAAATCGCGCCGCTGGCCCGTCAGACCCGCCCGCATGTGGCGCTGATCACCACCGTCGCCCCTGCACATCTGGAGGCGTTCGAGTCGGTCGATGACATCGCCCGCGAAAAGGCGGCGATCTTTGACGGGCTGCCCCACAATGGTATCGCCATCATCAACGCCGATATCAAGCAGGCCGACATTCTGCGCGGCAAGGCCGATGAGGTTGGTGCACGGGTGCTGACATTTGGCAGGAATGCGACGGATTTCAAACTGGTCGAGCTTGAAACCGATGGCACATCGACAATGGCCAAGGCGAATATCTATGGCTCGGTTCTGGGCTACAAGATCCACTCCCCAGGCACGCATTTCGCTATGAACGGGCTGGGTGCGATCCTCGCCAGCGCGGCGTTGGGTGCGGATCTGATCCAGGCAATCACCGCGCTCAAGGATTGGGTGCCCTATCATGGTCGCGGCACGCGGCGGAAGATGGAGCTGCCGACCGGTGGCATCATTCAGGTGCTTGACGACAGCTACAACGCCAACCCCGCATCGATGGCTTCGGCGCTTGAAGTGCTGGGCGCCACCAAGGGCCGCCGCCGGGTGGCGATTCTGGGCGATATGAAAGAACTGGGACCGATGGCCGAGGCGTTTCATGCTGATCTTGCCGATCTGGATGCGATGGAAAACGTGGACAAAGTTCATTGCATCGGCCCGCTGATGAAGGCGCTTCACGATGCCTTACCTGACGACAAACGCGGCGAATGGACCGAGGCCAGCGCCGAGATGGTGCCATTGCTGCCCGATCTGATCGAAGGAGGCGATATTGTGCTTGCCAAAGGCTCACTGAGCATGGGATTGGCGCAGATCGTTGACGGCATGCGCCATATGGGCGACGGAGCCGATTAAAACAATACGAACGAGGGACCGTTCTGAAATGCTGTACTGGTTGACCGCCCTGTCGGATGGAGGGGATTTCTTTAACCTCTTCCGCTATATCACCTTCCGTGCGGGCGGAGCTTTTATGACGGCCTTGATCTTCGGGTTTCTGTTCGGACGCCCTCTGATCAACGTATTGCGTCGCAAGCAGGGCAAGGGTCAACCCATTCGCGACGATGGCCCCGAGGGGCATTTCTCCAAAGCCGGAACGCCCACCATGGGCGGGCTGCTGATCGTGGGCGCGCTGCTCAGCTCGACCTTGCTCTGGGCGCGGCTCGACAACCCGTTTGTGTGGCTGGTGATCTTTGTGACGCTGGCCTATGCGCTGATCGGATTTGCCGATGACTATGCCAAAGTCTCGAAACAGAACACCAAGGGCGTGCCGGGAAAGGTGCGGCTCGCGCTGGGCATCATCATCGCGGTGATCGCGTCGGCCTGGGCGGCGGCCTATCACCCGGACATGCTACGCAACCAACTGGCCTTGCCGGTATTTAAGGATACGCTGATCAATCTGGGTGTCTTCTATATCCCGTTCTCGATCATCGTGATCGTTGGCGCGGCCAATGCGGTGAACCTGACCGACGGGCTTGACGGGCTGGCGATTATGCCGGTGATGATTGCGGGCACCACGCTGGGCATCATTGCCTATGCGGTGGGCCGCGTCGACTTTACCGAATATCTCGATGTGCATTACGTGCCGGGCACGGGCGAAATCCTGATCTTTGCCGCAGCACTTTTTGGCGCGGGGCTCGGGTTCCTTTGGTACAATGCACCGCCTGCGGCGGTGTTCATGGGTGATACCGGCTCGCTGGCGCTGGGCGGCGCGCTCGGCGCGATCGCGGTGGCAACGAAACACGAACTGGTGCTGGCCGTAGTCGGCGGGCTGTTCGTGATAGAGGCGCTGAGTGTGATCATTCAAGTGCTCTATTACAAACGCACCGGCAAGCGCGTGTTCCTGATGGCCCCGATCCATCACCACTACGAGAAAAAGGGTTGGGCGGAATCCACAATCGTAATCCGGTTCTGGATCATCTCGCTGATCCTGGCGATGATCGGGCTGGCCACGCTCAAGGTTCGGTGACACAGCGCCGGATCGTCCTGTCGGGCTGCTCGGGCGGTGGCAAATCTACGCTGCTGCAAGAAATGGCGCGCCGGGGTTACGCCACGGTGCCCGAGCCGGGTCGCCGCATCATCGCGCAGGAGCGCGAGACTGGTGGGCAGGCCCTGCCTTGGATCAATCCCGCAGCTTTCTGCCATCGTGCCATAGACATGGCGATCGAGGATTTGCGTGTCGCAACTGGCGACCCGGTGATCTTCGACCGCTCGGCGCTGGACGCGATGATCTGGTTTGACCGGACCGGTAGTGAGCTGTCACAGACCACGCGGCAACAGGTGCTCAACCTTGGCTATGACCAACGCGTCTATCTGACGCCGCCCTGGCCCGAGATCTTTAAGACTGACACAGACCGCAAACACGTGATGGTCGACGCCCTTGCGGAATACGAGGCGTTATGTAACCGCTTACCGCGTTACGGGTTTCAGACGGTTCTGGTCCCCAAACTGCCCGTTTCCGAGCGGGCGGACTGGTTTGAGGTGCAATTGAAGGAAGGGGCGACGAGATGATCACGCTCCTGCAGATCAAGCTTTTCACTATGTGTCCCTGCGTACGAGCGTGCCCCGACATTTTCATAACGGCAAATTGATGGATCAGATGTCTCAGTTCATTTCGGATCACGGTACATTACTGGGAACCATAGCTGCGGTCATCGCCATCGTCGAATTTGTCTTCAAACCGTTTCGGTTGCTTCTGGCCAGATGGAAGAAACCCGATACCGTTGCGCTGGATGACAAGACCGTGGCCGCCATTGCCGGGGAGCGGGACAAGGACGGGCCGAAGCTGACGGTGCCCGAATTCATCCGCATGCGCCGAGAATTCAAGGCAGAGCTGGAGGCGGAACTGGCGCAGACGACGGGTCAGGAAACCGAGATTCTGCGTGCCCGGATCACCGAGCTTGAACGCCAGATCGCCAATCCCGATGCAGCGCTGGCCGAGGCAAAGGCGCGTATCGTCGAGCTCGAAGAATTGTTGGAACGGTCCGGAAACGAGATCGGCGGCGACAGGATCGCCGAGGCGCGCGCGGCGTTGGAACAGGGCGATTATTCTATCGCAGATGGGATATTTGCCGAAATCGAGGCGCGCAGCGAGATGGCCGTGAAACGGGCTGCCCGCGCTGCATTCGGGCGCGGTGAGATCGCCGAGGCAGAGGTCCGCTGGCACGACGCGGCCAAGCACTATTCCCGTGCGGCCGAACTGAACCCGACTTATGACACGCTGCTTAGGGCAGGGATATTCTTGCACCATTCCGGGGATTATGCAGCAAGCACAAAAATAGGGGAGCGCCTGCTCAAGTTCTCCCGGCAAGAATTTGGGGAAACGCACCAAAAAACGACTACCGCCATTAATAATCTGGCGGCAAGCTGTCGGGCACAAGGTCGTGCGGACAAGGCCGAGCTGCTCTATCGCGAGGCGTTGAAGAACAGCCGCGAAACGATAGGTATCGAGCATCCCGCCTATGCGACCCGCCTCAACAACCTTGCCGGTTTGCTTCGAGAGACGGGCCGCTATGACGAGGCCGAGCCGCTCTATCGCGAGGCGCTCAAGATAAGCCGCGAGACGGTGGGTGTCGAACATTCCGCCTATGCCACCCGCCTCAACAACCTCGCCGTGTTGCTGAATGAGACTGGCCGTTACGACGAGGCCGAGCCACTCTATCGCGAGGCGTTGGAGATCGGCCGCAAAACGTTAGGTATCGAACATCCTGAGTATGCGATACGCCTCAGCAACCTCGCCTTGTTGTTTCGAATGACCGGTCGATATGACGAGGCCGAGCCGCTCTATCGCGAGGCGCTGGAGGTCGGTCTCAAAACGATAGGTGTCAAGCATCCTGACTATGCCGCTCGCCTCAACAACCTTGCCGGTTTGCTGCGCGCAACCGGCCGGTATGAAGACGCCGAACGGCTCTTTCGTGAGGCGCTGGCGATATCTGAGAAGGCCCTTGGGGCTGAGCACCCTCAAACAAAAACGGTTCAGAAAAATCTGCAAACTTTGCTGGACGAGGGCGAGGGGTGATGGCGTGCATCGGCTTGCCTTTCCCGACCGACCCGGTGCAGGTTGCGCCGTAAGGATGTAGCGAGACGGAGGTTCGGCGTGATCCCGGTCAAGGGTTTTGCGGGCAAGCAGGTGGCGGTTCTGGGGTTGGGCCGGTCTGGTCTGGTGGCTGCGCGTGCATTGCGCGAAGGTGGGGCAGAGCCCATCTGCTGGGACGACAACCCGGCGGCGCGCGAGACTGCCGAGGCTGAAGGCTTTGTCTGCCGCGACCTACTCAAGCAAGGGGCGTTCGAAGAGATTGCAACGCTGATCGTCTCGCCCGGCATCCCGCATCTCTATCCCAAACCCAACCTTGTGATCATGGCCGCGCAGGAGGCGGGCGTGCCGGTCGATAATGACATTGGCCTCTTCTTCCGTTCTTTCGCGACGCGGGAGTGGGAGCGGTTCGACACCATGCCGCGTGTGGTCGCTGTGACCGGATCGAATGGCAAATCCACCACCGCCGCACTGATCCACCACATCCTGACCGAAGCGGGGCGGGCCTCGCAACTGGCGGGCAATATCGGGCGCGGGGTGCTGGATATCGATCCCGGCAGCGATGGCTCGGTGGTGGTGCTGGAACTCAGCAGCTACCAGACCGATCTGGCCCGCGCGCTGACGCCAGATGTGGCCGTCTTCACCAATCTCAGCCCCGATCATCTGGATCGTCATGGCGGCATGGGCGGCTATTTCGCCGCCAAACGCCGTCTGTTTGCCGAAGGTGGCCCGGATCGGGCAGTGATCGGCATCGACGAGGCCGAAGGGGCCTATCTGTCGGGCCAAATGGCCGAGGGGCCGGGTGATGACCGGGTGATCCGCGTCTCGGTGGCGCGCAAACTGACGGGGCCGGGCTGGCAGGTCTTTGCCCGCAAGGGGTATCTGTCGGAATACCGCAAAGGGCGGCAGGCGGGGTCGATCGACCTGCGCCAGATCCGGGGCTTGCCGGGCGTGCATAATCACCAGAACGCCTGCGCCGCTTACGCCGCTTGCCGCGCGCTGGGGCTTGCGCCGCGCGAGATCGAAAGGGCAATGCATTCCTTTCCGGGCTTGCCTCATCGCAGCCAGATCATCGCCGAGGCGGATGGCATCACTTATGTCAACGACTCCAAGGCCACCAATGTGGACAGCGCTGCCAAGGCTCTTCAGGCTTTCACCAATATCCGCTGGATCTGCGGCGGGCTTGAGAAAGAGGGCGGTCTGGAGGGTCTGAGCGGTGCTCTGAGTGCGGTCGCCAAGGCCTATGTGATCGGGCGCGAGGCAGCAGGGTTTGCCATGCAGTTGGATGTCGAGGCCGAGGTTTGCACCACCATGTCCAAAGCCGTCGAGCGGGCGATGGCCGAGGCACAGACGGGTGATACGGTTCTGTTGGCGCCCGCCGCCGCGAGCTTTGATCAATATGACAACTTTGAACAACGCGGCGAGGATTTCACGGCCGAAGTTCTGGGCAGGCTGTAAGAGCGCGCTTTCTACCCGATAGGCCTAGCCTTCGCGATGGCGATACCAGCCGCATGACCCGAGGACCACGCCCATTGAAAGTTGTAGCCGCCCAGCCAGCCCGTCACATCGACCGCTTCGCCGATTGCATAGAGACCGGGCACGGTTTTGGCCTGCATGGTTTTTGACGATAGCCCGTCGGTATCGATGCCGCCCAGCGTGACCTCGGCCGTGCGATACCCTTCGGTCCCCGAGGGCGTCAGGCGCCAGGCCTGCAAGGAGTCACAAAGGCTCTTCAGCCGCGCATCCGACTGATCGGCCAGATTGCCCTCTAGGTCTAGCTCAGGTTTCAGCACTTCGACCAACCGGGCCGGCAGGTGACGCGCAAGCTCGGTGGTCAGCGCCTTGCGCCCTCCATCCTGCCGTTGCCCGCGCAAAAGGTCGTAAAGCGCAATATCGGGCATCAGATTCACCGAAACCGCCTCGCCCTCGCGCCAGTAGGAGGAGAGTTGCAACACCGCCGGGCCGCTCAGGCCCCGATGGGTAAAGAGCAGCGCTTCTTCGAAAGACGTAATTGTGTTGCTGAGGCGGACCGGCAGCGAAACACCCGCGAGCGGTTTGAAGCGGCCTTCGGGGAAGGTGAAAGGGACCAGCGCTGGACGGGTGTCGGTTACCGCCAGCCCGAATTGCCGCGCTATATCGTAGGCGAGGCCGGTGGCGCCCATCTTGGGAATAGACTTGCCGCCGGTCGCAAGCACCAGATTGCGGCAGGTGAGCGACAGGGTCTTGCCCTCACGGTCAAGGTCAAGACGAAACCCCCCGCTGCATTGTTCGACCCCTCGCACCGACGTCGACAACCAAAGCTCGACCCCGGCCTGTTGCAGTTGATCCACCAGCAATGCGACGATCTGTTTCGATGACCCATCGCAAAACAGCTGCCCCAGCGTCTTTTCATGCCAGGCGATGCCGTGCCGGTTCACCAGATCGATGAAGTCCCACTGCGTATACCGCGCCAGCGCCGATTTGCAGAAATGCGGGTTGCCGGACAGGAAGTTTCCGGGCTCAGCATAAAGATTGGTGAAATTGCAGCGCCCGCCGCCTGAAATTCGGATCTTTTCACCCGGCGCACGCGCGTGATCCAGCACCAGCGTGCGGCCGCCGCAATGGGCGGCGCACATCATTCCGGCCGCACCGGCGCCGAGTATGATTGTCTGATACTCCATGCACCGCCCTTGGCCGGTAAACCGGGCTTTGGCAAGAGGAAGAGGCTGGCCTGAGAGGCGAAATTCCTGTAGCCTGCGCTCAGACCCCGAAAACGGGGCGCAAGTGAGGCAGAAAACGGCGGTATCTCATGACTGAGATGGTCTATGGCGCGGTCCCGGAGCGGGGCGGCGAACCGATTCTACCCAAGTGGTGGCGAACGCTGGACAAATGGTCGATGTCCTGCGTGCTGATCTTGTTCGTGATCGGCCTGCTGCTGGGTTTGGCCGCCTCACCGCCATTGGCGTCGCGCAACGGGTTCGAACCGTTCTATTATGTCGAACGACAGGCCTTCTTTGGCGGTTTGGCGGTTCTGGCCATGCTGCTCACATCGATGATGTCGCCCACGCTGGTGCGCCGTCTGGCGGTTCTGGGGTTCCTCGTGTCTTTTGTGGCGCTGGCATTGCTGCCGTTTCTGGGTACCGATTTCGGCAAAGGCGCGGTGCGGTGGTATTCGCTTGGTTTTGCCTCGCTGCAGCCCTCGGAGTTTCTCAAACCCGGATTCGTAGTGGTCGCCGCATGGATGTTCGCCGCCAGCCAGGAAATCAACGGCCCGCCGGGGCGGCTGTGGTCCTTTGCGCTCTGCTTGGCGATTGTTGGCATGCTGGTGATGCAACCGGATTTCGGGCAGGCCTGTCTGGTCCTTTTCGGCTGGGGCGTGATGTATTTCGTGGCGGGTGCGCCGATGCTTCTGCTGGTCTGCATGGCCGCTGTTGTGGTTTTGGGCGGCATGTTCGCCTATTCCAGTTCCGAGCATTTTGCGCGCCGCATCGACGGTTTCCTCAGCCCCGAGGTCGATCCGACCACGCAATTGGGCTATGCCACAAACGCCATCATGGAAGGTGGTCTGTTTGGCGTTGGAGTCGGCGAGGGACAGGTGAAATGGTCGCTGCCCGATGCCCATACCGATTTCATCATCGCGGTCGCGGCAGAGGAATATGGCCTCGTCCTGGTGATGATGATCATCGCACTTTATGCGATGATCGTGGTGCGGTCCTTGCTGCGGCTGATGCGGGAGCGTGATCCGTTCATTCGCCTTGCGGGCACCGGGTTGGCCTGCATGTTCGGTGTGCAGGCAATGATCAATATGGGCGTTGCGGTGCGCCTTCTGCCCGCTAAGGGTATGACCTTGCCTTTTGTGAGTTATGGCGGCTCGTCGCTGATTGCTGGCGGGATTGCCGTAGGCATGTTGCTGGCCTTCACTCGCACCCGTCCGCAGGGCGGGCTGGGCGAGATACTGCGCGGGCGAGGGTGATGCGGCGAAACTATCTGCTGATCGCGGCGGGCGGTACCGGGGGGCATATGTTCCCCGCGCAGGCGCTCACTGAGGCGATGCTTGCGCGCGGCTGGCGCGTGCGGCTTTCCACAGACGCGCGCGGTGCCCGCTATACCGGCGGCTTCCCCCATTCAACAGAGATTGTCGAGGCCTCCTCAGCCACCTTTGCGCGCGGTGGGGTGCTGGCCAAGGCGTTGGTGGCTCCGAAAATTGTCGCGGGGGTGGCCGGAATGGCGCTGAACATGCTGCGCGATAAGCCCGACGTGGTGGTGGGGTTTGGCGGCTACCCGTCGATACCGGCGCTGGGTGCCGCGACGTTACTCAAACTGCCGCGCATGATCCACGAACAGAATGGTGTGCTGGGCCGGGTCAATCAGGTCTTTGCCAAACGGGTCGGCCATGTGGCCTGCGGCGTCTGGCCCACCGACCTGCCCGAGGGCGCCCATGGCGTGCATGTGGGCAACCCGGTGCGCGGCGCGGTGCTGGAGCGGGCCGGGGCCGCCTATATCACGCCCGGAGACTATCCGATGTCGATTCTTGTAATGGGCGGCAGTCAGGGCGCGCGTATCCTCAGCGACATGGTGCCGGGCGCAATTGCAGCGCTGCCCGAAGAGCTGCGTCAACATATCCGCGTGGCGCATCAGGCCCGCGACGAAGATCGCGATCGGGTCACCGCCTTTTATGCCGAGCACGGGATAAGTGCCGAGGTAAAGCCCTTTTTCAACGACGTGCCGCGCCGCATGTCCGAGGCGCAGTTGGTCATCAGCCGCTCGGGCGCCTCCAGCGTGGCTGATATCGCCATCATCGGGCGCCCGTCCATCCTGATCCCCTTTGCCGCCGCGGCAGGCGATCATCAGACCGCCAATGCGCGCGGTTTGGTGCAGGCAAATGCCGCCATCATGATCCCGGAATCCGCTCTTGACGTTTCATCACTGGCAGAGCAAATCACCTCGGTTCTCACGAATCCCCAAGCCGCACAGCAAATGGCCAGTGCCGCCCTTACGGTCGGTGCGCCGGATGCGACCGAGCGGCTGGTGGCGCTGGTTGAGGATCTTGCACGAAAGGAGACGCCATGACCCCCGCAACGAAACTCCCACAGGATGTGGGTTCGATCCACTTTGTGGGTATTGGCGGTATCGGCATGTCGGGCATCGCTGAAGTGCTGTTGAACCTCGGCTATCAGGTGCAGGGCTCGGACCTGAAAGCGTCCAAGATCACCGACCGATTGGCAGAGCTGGGTGCGAAGATCTTCATCGGGCAACGGGCAGAAAACCTTGAGGGCGCCCGTGTTGTTGTCGTCTCAACCGCGATCAAGCCGGGCAACCCGGAACTGGATGGCGCGCGGGCGATGGGCCTGCCGGTGGTGCGCCGCGCCGACATGCTGGCCGAGCTGATGCGGCTGAAGTCCAACGTCGCCATCGCGGGCACTCATGGCAAGACCACAACCACCACGATGATGGCGGAACTGATGGTGGCTGGGGACTTCGACCCGACTGTGATCAATGGCGGCATCATCCACGCTTATGGCTCGAACGCGAGAATGGGTCAGGGCGAATGGATGGTGGTCGAGGCCGACGAGTCCGACGGGTCCTTCAACCGCCTGCCTGCCACCATCGCCATCGTGACCAATATCGATCCCGAGCATATGGAGCATTGGGGCGATTTCGATAAGCTGCGCGACGGTTTCTATGAGTTTGTCTCAAACCTGCCATTCTACGGTCTCGCCGTCTGCTGCACCGACCATGCCGAAGTGCAGGTGCTGGTGGGCCGTATCCATGACCGTCGCGTGCGCACCTACGGGTTCAACGCGCAGGCGGATGTGCGGGCGATTAACCTGACTTACGAAAAAGGCGTGGCGCATTTCGACGTGGTTCTGCAGGAAGAAGACATCACCATAGAGGGATGCACTTTGCCGATGCCGGGTGACCACAACGTCTCGAACGCGCTGGCTGCGATCACTGTGGCGCGCCATCTGGGCATGAAGACCGCCGAAATCCGCGACGCGCTGGCCAATTTCGGCGGGGTCAACCGCCGCTTTACCCGCGTGGGCGAGGTGAATGGTGTCACCATCATCGATGATTACGGCCACCATCCCGTAGAGATTGCCGCCGTGCTTAAGGCTGCGCGCCAGGCCTGCGATGGCCGGGTGATCGCTGTGCATCAACCGCACCGCTACACGCGCCTGTCGAACCTGTTTGACGATTTCTGCACCTGCTTCAACGAGGCCGATGTGGTCGCCATCGCCGAGGTCTTCGCCGCCGGCGAGGACCCGATCGAGGGCGCGGGCCGCGACGATCTGGTCGCAGGGCTGATCCGCCACGGGCACCGCCACGCGCGCGCAATCCTCGATGAAAACGATCTGGAACGGCTGGTGCGCGAGCAGGCGCGGCCCGGCGACATGGTGGTTTGTCTTGGGGCAGGGACCATCTCGACCTGGGCCAACGATTTGCCCGAGCGTCTTCACAAGATTGCGTGCTGATAAGAAAGCTATGGAAAACCTGACTTGCTTGGTTCAATTATAGGGCGAGTGGAAAAACGAATCAGATGGCGAATCCGGGACTGAGGCAACGGCGATGAGCCTTTCAATACTTCTAGCAATGGCATGGGTTTGCGCCGCAACAATTGTGGCGCTGCTGCCGATGCGGTTGCAATATCTGCCGGGCGGGGCGTTGATGCTGGCCGCGCCCGTTCTGATTGTAATTGTTGGCGCTCAGTATGGTCTGTTGATCGGGCTTGCTGCGTTCGCCGCCTTCGTGTCGATGTTCCGCAAGCCGCTGGCCTATTTCTGGCGCAAGTGGCGTGGGCTTGAGAGCGGAGGGGCCGCACAATGACCCTATCCCTGACACTGGCCTGTGTGTGGGCAATCTCGGCGAATCTGATGGCGATGATCCCAAGCCGGGACAACCACTGGACCCGCGCCTACCTGCTGATTGCGCTTGGCATCCCTCTCTTGGGCTATGTCACCTACCAAAACGGTCCCGTGGTCGGGCTGATCGCCTTGATCGCGGGGATGTCTGTTCTGCGGTGGCCTGTGATATACCTGACCCGTTGGATTCGCAGGCAGTAGTAACAGCAGAGTTAGAAATCGTTAGGGGTGAACTGTTCTGTCGAAACTGCAGGTAATCGCCGTTGTTGTTGCAGCCCTCTGTCTGCTCCTATTTCGTTCTTTGGCGTTGTCACGATGCAATCGTACTTTGATTGGCATTGCCCTCGTATGGGGTGCGGTCTTCGTTTGGCTGAGCTACGACTTCTTTACGGAAACACATGACGTTGCTGCCGCGCTTAAATCCTTTTTCTGGTTAGGTTTTCTCTATATAGGGGGGTGCGCACTGGCTGGCTGGATTTGGGGCACAATTCAATGGAGACGAACACGACGCTGAGTAAGCTAACCGTGCGCGGGAAGTTGTCCCATGATCGTGATCTGTCCGAACTCACCTGGCTGCGCGTGGGTGGCCCGGCGGATGCGTTGTTTCAGCCCTCTGATGTTGAAGACCTGCAGGCCTTCCTGCGTGATCTGCCGGCTGATGTTCAGGTCTTCCCGATGGGCGTCGGCTCCAACCTCATCGTTCGCGACGGGGGGTTGCGCGCCGTGGTGATCCGGCTGGGACGCGGTTTCAATGGGATCGAGGTCGCGGACAATCGCGTCACCGCAGGGGCTGCGGCGCTGGATGCGCATGTGGCGCGCAAGGCTGCCGATGCGGGTATAGACCTGACATTTCTGCGCACCATTCCCGGCTCTATCGGCGGGGCGTTGCGCATGAATGCGGGCTGTTATGGCAGCTATACGGCGGATGTCTTTGTCTCGGCGCGCGCCGTGACCCGGAAGGGCGAGATCATCACGCTGACTGCCGATGACCTGAATTTCCGCTACCGCCAGACCGATCTGCCCGAGGGCGCGGTGCTGATTGATGCGGTGCTCGAAGGCCCCAAAGGTGACCCTGCCGAACTCCATGCCCGCATGGAAGCGCAGCTGAAAAAGCGCGACGAGACTCAGCCCACAAAGGACCGCAGCGCCGGGTCGACCTTTCGCAACCCGGCGGGTTTCTCCTCCACCGGCCGTGCCGATGACGTCCATGACCTGAAAGCGTGGAAGGTCATCGATCAGGCGGGTCTGCGCGGTGCGCGCCGGGGTGGAGCACAGATGAGCGAGAAACACCCCAATTTCCTCATCAATACCGGCGCCGCCACCGCCGCCGATCTCGAAGGATTGGGCGAAGAGGTCAGAAAAAAGGTTTACGATTCCAGCGGGATCACGCTAGAATGGGAAATCATGCGGGTCGGTGAGCCGCTGACAGAATAAGACCCCCGGACCGAACCCCTATTCAGGCATTTTGGGGCGGTTGGGTGGGACAAAAACAAAAGCGGATCACAAAAATAAGATCCGGTCATATTGAGGCGCATTGTGGGTCAGTCGAGCAGGACAACCCCCAAAGTGGCGGTATTGATGGGTGGTCCCTCGGCGGAACGCGAGGTGTCGCTCAGCAGCGGGCGTGAATGCGCAGCCGCACTAAGGGGTGAAGGATTTGAGGTGGTCGAGCTGGACGCGGGTCCGGACCTTTGCGACCGTCTGGCCGAGATCAAACCCGATGTCGCCTTTAACGCTTTGCATGGTCGCTGGGGCGAGGATGGTTGCGTGCAGGGCCTGCTGGAATGGCTGCGCATCCCATATACCCACTCCGGCGTGCTGGCCTCGGCGCTGGCGATGGACAAGCAGCGCTCGAAAGATGTTTATGCTGCCGTCGGCCTGCCCATCGTGGAAAGCGTGATCTCGCATAAGGACGAGGTCATGGCGGCGCACCTGCTGGAGCCGCCTTATGTGGTCAAACCCAACAACGAAGGTTCCTCGGTCGGGATCTATATCGTGCAGGAAGGCGCAAACCGTCCGCCCGTGCTGGAAGAAACCATGTCGACCTATGTCATGGTCGAGGAATATGTGGCAGGTCGCGAGTTGACCACAACGGTGATCGGGGACCGGGCGCTGACCGTGACCGACATAATCACCGAAGGCTGGTACGACTACGAGGCGAAATACGCCATTGGCGGGTCGCGCCACGAACTGCCCGCCGATATCCCTAAGGACGTGTTCGACCGCTGCATGGACTATGCCCTGCGCGCCCATGACGCGCTGGGCTGCCGGGGCGTGACCCGCACCGATTTCCGCTGGGACGAGGCGCGCGGAACCGATGGGTTGATCCTGCTGGAAACCAACACGCAGCCGGGCATGACCCCTACTTCTCTGGTGCCGGAACAGGCAACGCTGTTTGGGATGACATTCGGCCAGCTCTGCGCCTGGATGGTGGAGGACGCCTCATGCGATCGTTGACACGGATTTTCCTTCCGGTGCGCTACCGCGAGAAACCGCTGGTGCGCAAGGATGCGCAGTTTTCGTCTGCCGAAACCTCGGGCTATGTGGCCAAACCCGCCGTCAAGCTGGACGGGCATGGCCGTATGGGGCGCGAAGCGCCGCGCCGGGCTGATCCGGCACCCTCACGGCTGAATTATCGCATTCAGCGCTGGATGCTGACGCCCGGCATCCGCCTTGGCTTGCGCATCGGTGTGCCACTTTGTCTGGCCTTGGCAGCGGGCATCGCCTTCTGGTCGGATGAGGCGCGACGCGATGCGTTCACCGGCTTCATCGCCGAGCTGCGCGCCTCGATTCAGGAACGCCCGGAATTCATGGTCAAGCTGATGGTCATCGACGGGGCGGGCACCAATCTGGCGCAGGACATCCGCGAGGTGGTGCCGCTGGATTTCCCGGTCAGTTCCTTTGATCTGGATGTGGCGCAGATCCGCGATGTGATCACCGGGCTTGACCCGGTCAAGTCCGCTTCGGTCCGGGTGCGTCCGGGCGGTATCCTGCAGGTTGATGTGGCCGAGCGGCAGCCGGTTGTGGTCTGGCGCACCCGTCAGGGCATCGAGATGCTGGATGAGACTGGCGCGCATATCGACATTCTGACCAGCCGCAAGCTGCGCACCGACCTGCCGCTGATCGCGGGCAAGGGCGCGGATGCGCATGTCGATGAGGCGCTGGCGCTTTTTGCTGTGGCCGAACCGCTGGGTGAGCGGATGCGCGGTCTGGTCCGCGTGGGCGAGCGGCGCTGGGATCTGGTTCTGGACCGCGGTCAACGCATCATGCTGCCCACGACCCGTCCGATTCAGGCGCTGGAGCGGGTGCTGGCGGTGAACGAGGTGCAGGACATGCTGGAACGGGATGTGGCCTCGGTCGATATGCGCATCGGCGAGCGGCCGACGCTGAGAATGACACAGAATGCCACCGAGGATTGGTGGCGCATAAGAAATCCAGGCGGGGACGGGCAAGACTAAGATGATGACGGATCTCTATCAGTCGCAACGGGCGATGCGGCAGATGCGCCAGCAGGCAATGCAACGCGGTGTGGTGGCCATTCTGGATGTGGGCAGCTCGAAGATTGCTTGCCTTGTGCTGCGTTTCGACGGCACCGGCAAACTGGCCGAGGATGGCTCGATCGGGTCGATGGCGGGGCAGACCGGCTTTCGCGTGATCGGTGCTGCGACCACCCGCTCACGCGGGGTGCAGTTTGGCGAGATCACCGCTATGCAGGAAACCGAACGCGCCATCCGCACAGCGCTGCAAGCGGCCCAGAAGATGGCCGAGATTCGTGTCGATCACGTGATTGCCTGTTTCTCGGGTGCAAACCCGCGGTCTTACGGGCTCGATGCCGAGGTGGATCTGGAAACCCAGGTGGTGAGCGAATCCGATATCGGCCACGTTCTGAACGCCTGCGAGGTGCCGGAATACGGCGCCGGGCGCGAAGTGCTGCATGCGCAGCCGGTGAATTTTGCGCTTGATCATCGCTCGGGCCTGATTGATCCGCGCGGGCAGATCGGCCAGTCGCTTTCGGTTGATATGCATATGCTGACGGTGGACGCCACCGCGATCCAGAACCTCGTGCGCTGCATCAAGCGTTGCGATCTGGAGCTCGCGGGCATCGCGAACTCAGCCTATGTCTCTGGCATCTCGGCACTGGTCGAGGACGAGCAGGAATTGGGTGCGGCCTGTATCGACATGGGCGGCGGCACGACCTCTGTGTCGATCTTCATGAAGAAACACATGATCTATGCCGATTGCGTGCGCATGGGTGGCGATCATGTGACCGGCGATATCTCCATGGCGCTTGGCGTACCTGCCGCCAATGCCGAACGGATCAAGACCTTTTCCGGCGGGGTGCATGCCACCGGGGCCGATGACCGCGACATGATCGATATCGGCGGTGAGACCGGCGATTGGGAACATGACCGGCGCAGCGTCAGCCGCGCCGAATTGATCGGCATCATGCGGCCAAGGGTTGAGGAAATTCTGGAAGAGGTGCGTGCGCGGCTGGACGCGGCGGGATTCGACCACCTGCCCAGTCAGCAGATCGTGCTGACCGGTGGCGCCAGCCAGGTGATGGGGCTCGACGGGCTGGCCAGCCGCATCCTGGGTCAACGTGTGCGTCTGGGCCGCCCGCTGCGGGTGCACGGGCTGCCGCAATCGGCGACGGGATCGGGCTTCTCCAGCGCGGTAGGGCTCAGCCTCTTTGCTGCGCATCCGCAGGATGAATGGTGGGATTTCGAGATTCCGGTTGACCGCTACCCGGCGCGCTCCTTTAAGCGCGCGGTCAAGTGGTTCCGCGATAATTGGTAGGATGATGCGACGGGTCTTTGCAGCGCTTGGGGTCATTGTGATGGTGGGTCCGGCTCTGGCCCAAACCCGGATCACGCCAGAGGCATTTCTGGATGCCGCGACCGGCAAGACCCTCAGCTTCTACGAGATCGAAAGCGGAGAACTGGTCGGGGTCGAGCAGTTTCTCAACCGCTCGCTTTCGGTCTGGAGGGAACCCGGACAACCCTGCGTCTACGGCAAGATCACCACGCCCCAGGGCCGGATCTGCTTTGAGTATGACAACCGGCCCGACCGCCCTCCGGTTTGCTGGTGGCCCTTCGCCCATGATGACCGGCTGATGGTGCGGCTGGATGTCCTGCTGAACGCGGAAATCCAAGAGGTCCGCACTATCACCGATGAAGGAATCGACTGTCCAAACGCGCCGACAAGCTGAAAAATCGGTTGCGGCGGGCAGAGTTATCCCGCAAGATATCCACAAGGTCCGACAGAGACCCGCAGAGACCCAGGCGGCAGGCAGAGCAGTCGCCCAAAACCAAAAACTACATGCGCATCCGCAGATATGACTGCGGCCCAAATGTCGTTGCCTTGTGGTATCGACGTGCCAAGCCGCAAGATTTTCCCGACCGAGCAAAATGAAGCGGGTTCCAGCGAAAACTCGCCCATATTTTGCGGTGTTTTTGCGTTTTTTTGGTGACGATCCTTCTGCATCACGGTAGGATTGGTCGTGGATAGGTAAAATAACGCCCGCGAATGCGGGCATTTAGTACAGGCGGACAGAGTATGACACTGAACCTTTCGATGCCCGGTCAGGACGATTTGAAGCCCCGGATCACTGTATTCGGGGTCGGCGGGGCAGGCGGCAATGCCGTCAACAACATGATTGAAAAGCAGTTGGAAGGCGTCGAGTTCGTCGTTGCCAACACCGACGCGCAGGCGCTGCAGCAAAGCCGCTCGGAAGCGCGGGTGCAACTGGGCGTGAAAGTCACCGAAGGTCTGGGCGCCGGCGCCCGTCCCACGGTTGGCGCCGCAGCGGCCGAAGAAAGCATCGAACAGATCGTCGATCATCTGGCTGGCGCGCATATGTGTTTCATCACTGCTGGCATGGGCGGCGGCACCGGCACCGGGGCAGCCCCGATCATCGCGCAGGCGGCGCGGGAACTGGGCGTACTGACCGTTGGCGTGGTGACCAAGCCCTTCCAGTTCGAAGGTGCCAAGCGTATGCGTCAAGCCGAGGACGGCGTTGATGCGTTGCAGAAAATGGTCGACACGCTGATCATCATCCCGAACCAGAACCTGTTCCGACTCGCCAATGAAAAGACCACCTTTACCGAGGCGTTCTCGATGGCCGATGACGTGCTCTATCAGGGTGTTAAGGGCGTCACCGACCTGATGGTCCGCCCCGGTCTGATCAACCTCGACTTTGCCGATGTTCGCGCCGTGATGGACGAGATGGGCAAGGCGATGATGGGCACCGGCGAAGCCGACGGCGAAGATCGCGCCATTCAGGCCGCCGAGAAGGCCATCGCCAACCCGCTGCTGGACGAGATCAGCCTGCGCGGTGCGAAGGGCGTGCTGATCAACATCACCGGCGCGCATGACCTGACCCTGTTCGAACTGGACGAAGCGGCCAACCGCATCCGCGAAGAAGTGGACCCGGACGCCAATATCATCGTTGGTTCGACGCTGGATACGGCGATGGAAGGCACGATGCGCGTTTCCGTGGTTGCCACCGGTATCGACGCGACCGAGGGCGCGTCCGAAACGCCGGTCGCGCGCCGTCCGATGTCAGCGCCGCTTAAGCAGAAGGTCGACGCCGAAGAAGCGCAGGCAGAACCCGCGCCGCAGCCCGAAGCTGCTCCTGCACCGGAACCAGCCCAGGTCGCCGCGACCGCGACTGAGGAGCCCGGCCTCTTTGATGGCGTACCGGCCCAGCCTGTTGCAGCCCGCGCCGCCGAAGAGGTGGTCGAGGCTGAAAGCAGCCAGCCGGTCCAGGACGACGATGGCCTGCCACAGCCGGTCTATCAGCCGCGCGTCCCGGCATTCGAACCGCGGACCGAGGCACATGATGCACCGGTTGACAGCTTCGTCGCTCCCAAGGCGCCCGAACCGGGTACGCCGTCGCCCGAGGCGCTTCAGCGTCTGCAGGCTGCGGCCCAGCATGTGCCTTCCCCCGCGCAGCGGAACCAGCGCATCGCAGAGGCAGCGCAGCAGGCACAGCAGAACCAATCGGAAAAGCCGCGTTTTGGCTTCAATCGGTTGATTGATCGCATGACCGGACATGCATCGGACACGCCGGACGAGCGCGGCGCGCAGCCGATGCGGCAACAGCCGGTTCTGCGCCAAACTGACGCTACGGCACATGCACCGGCCGACCCGGACCCGGAACAGGAACGGATTGAAATACCCGCCTTCCTGCGCCGCCAAGCGAACTGATAGCGGTCACAAAATCGCTGAAACGGGCCATCTTCGGATGGCCTTTTTCTATTCTAAATCAAGAGATTAGACGTGAACAAGCGGGCTTCTGCCGCTCTGTTACAAACATGTTTCATTTGGTTGCAAAGATTGAGTTGAGCCCCAGCGGCCCCTCCATTAGTTGATCTGCAACACAGTCCAACGAGGCTGGAAACCGTCCCAAGGGGTGCATCTTGCAACATACGCTGAAAGCTCCGGTTACCTTCAAAGGTGTTGGCCTGCATGGCGGCGCACGCGTCATCATGACCCTGCGCCCGGCAGCAGCCGGTCACGGCATCTGGTTCAAGCGGACGGATATCGAATTGGGCGACGCGATGGTCCCGGCGATCTATGACCGGGTCGAGCGGACGCCGCTCTGCACCAAGCTGGTCAATGACAGCGGTGTGTCGGTTTCAACGGTGGAACATATTATGGCGGCATTGGCGGGCTGTGGAGTCCACAATGCGCTGATCGAAGTTGACGGGCCCGAAGTTCCGATCATGGACGGCTCGTCGGTCGCATTCGTGCGCGGCATAATGGCAAAAGGGGTACGCCAGCAAGCCGCGCCGGTCTTGGCTTACGAGGTAGTGAAAGCTGTCACAGTAGAAAAAGACGGAGCCAAGGCTACATTGCTGCCCGCTGACCGGCTGGAGATCGACTTCAGCATCGACTTCGATGACGCCGCCATCGGGCAGCAATCCAAAACACTCGACATGTGCAATGGCACGTTTGCCCGCGAGTTGTGCGACAGCCGCACTTTCTGCCGCAAGGCGGATGTGGACATGATGCGCGAGAACGGGCTGGCGCTTGGCGGCACGCTCGACAATGCGGTTGTGGTTGATGGCGACATCGTGATGACCCCCGGCGGTCTGCGCCATGACGATGAAGCGGTGCGCCACAAGATGCTGGATGCACTCGGCGATCTCTACATGGCCGGTGGCCCGATTCTGGGCCGTTATGTGGGCGAGAAGGCGGGGCATTCGCTGACCAACACGCTTTTGCGCGCCCTTTTCGAAACACCTGGTGCCGTACGCCCGGTGTTCTGCGATGCGGAAACCACCGCACGTCTGCCCGGTCAGGGGCTGGTCTGGACTGAGATTCCGTTGGTGGCCTGACGCCTTGCCGCGTCCCCGAACTTGTGACCTCCTGCATGCTTTAAGGCGTTTTGCACCTGATGTTTGTGTGCTAGACCAAGGCCCATACGGGCAAAGCGCCTCAATGCAGGACGACAAGGAATAGTGGGAATGAGTGGCAGCAGGGCAGGGGCCAAACTGGTTGGCGCAGTTCTTGTAGCGGTTTGTTTGACGGCCTGTGGTAATCGCAGTGGGGCGGACCGGACGCAGAATCTGGACGGTTTCACGCCCGAGCAGATCTTTGAACGCGGTGAATATGAGCTGTCTGAAAAGCGGGCCGACGATGCCGCCTACTACTTCTCCGAGATTGAACGGCTCTATCCCTATTCCGACTGGGCCAAGCGCGCGCTGATCATGCAGGCCTTCGCCTTTCATTCGGGTCGCGACTATGTCGAAAGCCGCGCCGCCGCGCAGCGCTATATCGACTTCTATCCCACCGATGAGGATGCGGCTTACGCCCAGTATCTTCTGGCGCTCAGTTACTATGACCAAATCGACGAGGTCGGCCGCGACCAGGGCTTGACGTTCCAGGCGCTGCAGGCGCTGCGCACGGTGATTGAGGTTTATCCCGATAGCGAATATGCCACCTCGGCAATCTTGAAATTCGATCTGGCCTTTGACCATCTGGCGGGCAAAGAAATGGAGATCGGCCGCTATTACCTGCGCAAGCAGCATTATTCGGCCGCCATTAACCGGTTCCGTGTTGTGGTCGAGGATTTCCAGACCACGACCCACACAGCCGAGGCGCTCTATCGTCTGGTCGAGGCATACTTGTCGCTGGGATTGGTGAACGAGGCCCAGACAGCCGGCGCCATTCTGGGCTATAACTACCGGTCCACCGACTGGTACCAGGATGCCTATAAGCTACTGACCTCGCGCGGCCTGGAGGCCAAGTCCCGTGGCAACAACTGGCTGAGCCAGATCTACCGCCAGTCGATCAAGGGGCAATGGCTGTAGCAGGGATGGGGTGGAACCCCATCCTACGAACGGCGGGGGCACAGAGGGGGCGACATGCTCCGCGCGCTTGATATTCGCGACATGCTGATCATCGACCGGCTGGAACTGAAATTCCAGCCGGGCCTCAACGTTCTGACCGGCGAAACCGGGGCGGGTAAGTCCATCCTGCTCGACAGTCTGGGCTTTGTTCTGGGCTGGCGGGGGCGGGCCGAACTGGTCCGGCAAGGCGCAGCGCAGGGTGAAGTAGTGGCCGTGTTCGAACTGCCCGATAGGCATGCTGCACATGCGGTTCTGGCCGAGGCCGGATTGCCCGGCGGGCCGGAACTGATATTGCGCCGTATCAACACCGCCGAGGGTCGCAAAACCGCCTGGGTCAATGACCGACGTTGCTCGGGCGAGGTGCTGCGCGCGTTGTCGGAAACCCTGATCGAGCTGCACGGCCAGCATGATGACCGCGGGCTGCTGAACCCGCGCGACCATCGCGCCATGCTCGATGCTTTTGCCGGGCTGGACGATGCACTGGGTGCATGCCGTGCCGCGTGGCGTACGCTGTCCGAGGCCGAGCGCGCGCTGGCCGATACACGCGCTGCTCTCGATACGATGCGGAGTGAGGAAGAGTTCCTACGCCACGCGGTTGCAGAGTTGGACGATCTGGACCCGAAACCGGGCGAGGATGCCGAACTCGACGCGCGCCGCCGCATGATGCAGGGGGCCGAGAAGATTCGCGACGACGTGGCGCGTGCGCAGGCGCTGATCGGCTCCGACGGGGCAGAATCCGCGCTTGGTGACGCGTTGCGCTGGCTGGAAAGCGTGTCAGACAAGGCTGATGGGCAGTTGGAGCAGCCCATCGCTGCCCTTGGCCGCGCGCTGATCGAGCTGGGCGAAGCGCAGGCGGGCGTCGAAAGCTGCCTCGACACATTGGATTTCAATCCCATCGATCTTGAGATGACCGAAGAACGGCTCTTTGCCATCCGCGCGCTGGCCCGTAAGCATGGGGTTGCCAGCGATGAGCTTGGCACATTCGCCGAAGAGCTGCGCGCCCGGCTCAAGGCGCTGGATGCGGGGGATGCCGACCTGCACGCGCGTGAAGAGGCGGTACAAGAGGCGCAATCGGCCTATGACACCGCCGCCCGCGCACTGTCCGAGGCGCGCATCGCGGCCTCGGCGCGGCTGGACACGGCGGTCATGGCCGAACTCGCCCCGCTCAAGATGGAGCGCGCGGTATTTGCCACCCAAATCGCGCCGACTGAACCCGGCCCCGAAGGCTGCGACGCCGTGGCCTTTACCGTCGCGACCAACCCCGGCGCACCTGCCGGACCCCTCAACAAGATCGCCTCGGGCGGCGAACTCAGCCGGTTTCTGCTGGCGCTCAAGGTGTGTTTGAGCGGGGATGACGGTGACCGGACCATGATCTTTGACGAGATTGATCGAGGCGTTGGCGGCGCCACGGCGGATGCGGTGGGGCGCAGGCTGGCCGCGCTGGCGGATGAAGGACAGGTGCTGGTGGTAACGCACTCACCGCAGGTGGCAGCGCAGGGCGCGCATCACTGGCGCGTGCACAAACAGGTGGCGCGTGGGGCAACGCTCTCTTCCGTGGTCCCGCTCGGGCCCGATGATCGGGTAGACGAGATCGCTCGTATGGTTGCGGGTGATACGATCACCGATGCGGCTCGCGCCGCCGCCCGTGCGCTGCTGGAGGCCTGATTGCGCAACACTCTCGCAGGAATGATCGCGCGCCGCCGCAATCGCGCTTTTCTGTTTCATCCGTGTTGCTTACGATAGGCCGAGCTAGATTTTCGAGCGCTGATGTCCCAATCCACCCGCAACCTGATTTCCGAACAGCTCAAGTCGGCCAGAACCGCTGTCACCGAGGGCTGGGCGGTTCTGCGTCAGCGCGGGCCGAGCCAGATCCAGTTCTGGTTCATCGCCCTGCTCGTCGGCATCGCGGCGGGCTTTGCGGCGCTGGCCTTCCGGATGGCGATCACCGAGTTGCAATCGTTCATCTATGGCGCGGATGACCGGTTGCGGCTGCATAGTTTTGCCGCGGACATGCCGTGGTATGTGCTGCTGATCATACCAACCGTGGGCGGGTTGGTGGTGGGGCTGATCTTCTATTACTTCACGGATGATGGCCGGGTTCGCTCGGTTGCCGACGTCATCGAAGGCGCGGCGCTGCAGGATGGCCGGGTTGAGTCCCGCGCCGGGATCGCCTCGATGTTTGCGTCGCTGATCACGCTTAGCAGCGGTGGCTCTAGCGGGCGCGAGGGGCCGGTCGTGCATATGGCGGGGG
>JBFOME010000027.1:0-61309 GCA_040830705.1 Paracoccaceae bacterium
GAAAACTGAGATACTAGAGGCCTCTTAATTACGGCCTAAGCAGGGCGGGAATTTGCTGAAAGCGGACGGGGCGCGGCAGCAACCCGCCACAATTGTGGCTATTCCGTGCAAACCGTTGAAAATCGGCGGAATTGCGCTGATCTCGCCGGCGCAACCGCCCCAAAGTTTCAATGTGAAATTTTAGTGAAATCTCGCACCGGACCCGGTGAAGAGGCTAGTTGGTTGATCGCAAAACACAATCGCCGACGACCGCGCGACAAACCTCTGCGCCGCCTATTGGGGGATCACCGCCGGGTCACTTACGCCCCTTCAGGGCCTGCACAACCATCCAGTACATGCGTATCGCCCGCAGACGTATCAGGGTTGCGGCGGCGCGAATTTTCTCTTTTTGCGACAAATCACGATGCAAAATGATTCGCGGCAGGTGGGCAAGAACGCTCGCTGGCATCAACAGCGCCTTGCCCAGCCATTTCGCCCGGCCGACTAGGCCTTCGCCGCTCAATCCAAACCCTTCTTCGGTCATGCGGCGCCATTTCTTGACCAGGGCTGGCCAGTCCTGGCGCGTTGGATGCGCCACGATCAGTTCAGCATCGTAGATCAAGGTTGCTCCCGTCCCAACGGCCCGATGACACCAATCCACATCTTCTGACACCCCCACTACCATCGGCCCTGCCGCAGCAAAGACCGCCCGATGCGTCACCAAATTCGCCGTCACAGAAAAGCCAGCCTCGCGAACATAACGGGCCTGATCAAACGCAAAGACCGTCTCAAAGGCTTCGGCACCGGATCGGGGCGGTGGGGTTTCGTCGAACACCGTGATGCGACCACCCGTGACCGTATTCGGATCCCCCGCTGCGATGGCCCGTGCCTGAGCGAGCCATGTCTCCGACGGAACACAATCCGCATCGAGAAAGAAGATCCAGGGCGCAGACGAGCCCTCCACCCCCTTGTTGCGCGCGGCCGCCGCGCCGGGGATGGGCTGGGTGACAAATCGCACTTGTGGGAAAGACTCTTTGAGCCGGGTCAGATCGGCCGGCGTTGCATTGTCAGCGACAACCACCTCTGTTGCGTTGAGATCCTGGGAGACCAAGGCAGTCAGACAGCGCTTCAAACGAACCATGTCGTTATAGTGTGGGATGACGACCGCATATGCCGGGGCCTGCGCATCTATACTGTCCGACATCTAGGTCTTTTGCCTCTTTTTGATTGTTCACAGGTGGGACACGGAGGCTGCCCCACTGCCACTCGACCAAATCTGCGCTCAGCAGTAGCACCGACCCCAAGACCGCTCAAGGCGCGCGCAAAGGACTGCCTTATCTTCGTTGGATTTTTTGGCGCAAGCTGCGAAGCGCAAATCCGGTTGGATAACACCCCCTTGCTGATTGCCAACACTGTCAGAGAGCGGTTTGCCGCCATTGGGCCTGGGCCGCATACTTCGCTGCGACCTTCCACTTGAGCAGAATACTGCGAATCGGGACCGGCGCGGGAGAGATTTGGCAACATCCGAGAACAGTCAGCAGGTTTTTTGGGCATTGTTTCGCCAAACCGGGTCGTCCCCGGCTGTGATTTCTCATCCAGACCTTGATGTTCTCCGGTGTATTTTCACAATTTTATTTTTTTTGCTGCGATAGGCGAATTATTGCTCGCCTGCCCGCTTTGTTTTTGGTAGCTTGAGGAAAGGTTAACGAGTTCATCGAGGGTAAAAGTGAAAAAGGTTCTAGCAATAGCATCCCTGATCATGACGATGGCCGCTGGCGCAAACGCCACGACCGTCAATTTGATGAAGGGCGGTGATTTGGACGTTTCAGGCGGTGTCGGAACGTTCGAAGTTGACGGTGTGAAAGGGACGATAACGGCCCACAGCATCGGTTCTTATTCTCCCAGGATTTCGCAAGGCGACGATGGCATCGGCGTCAGGTCGGGTTACTTCGACGATACGCGCGATCTTGACGGCTTTTTTGATGAATGGCTGACATTTGGCTTCGAAAAGGCGGTTCGGCTGGTGTCGGTAACGATGGGTCATGTTGATCGCAACGATGATTGGGACGTCTATGTTGGCACGACGAAGATCGCCAACGAGAGTTCGCAGAATCCATTCTATTTTGGCAATGTCATCGCGAAGTCGTTCAGCATTCTGGCAGACGGACACAAGTGCCGCGATGGTTATCGTCGCTGCCGCTCCACGGACAATTTCGTGATCAAGGGCTTCGAGGTTGCACTCGCACCCGTGCCGCTTCCTGCAACCGGTCTCTTGCTGATCGGCGGTCTGGCGGGGTTTGGCCTGATGCGCCGGCGCCGCAAGCACGCTGCCTAAGCGTCTTCAATATCCGAGTTTTTGAGCGGTCGCATCATTGCGGCCGCTCTCTTTTTTTTGCTGCGGCCATAGTGAAGCTTACCCACGCATTCCAAGTGTAGAAAGCAGCCGTCGCTGCTCGTTCAGCTGGTCCGATGCGCCTAGATTTAAGCTGCGCCTGCAAAGGGCGCGTTCCGTTTCCTGAGGTGCTGTAAGAATGGGCGAATGCCCGACAGACAAGGCCTCAACACGGGCCGTTCTAGATAGGGCAGATCAGCATCATCAGTCACTTTTTTTCCATCTGACCCTGACTGAACTTGAGAATAATATGTACAAATGCTCAACAGTGTCGCAGAACGCTGTCCATAGAGAGCAGAGATTAAGAAAATGAGAAGCAGGTTGGGGCAAACTTGGGACGGCATCTGATCTATCGCGCGCTTTCGGTTTGCGGCTTTTGCCTCTGCTGCGCATTGCCGGTTACCGCGCAGGAAGACGGCAGCGAAATCGTCTTTGGCATCGCTCAGGGTTTCGAGACCGACGACAATCTGGACCTTGATCCGGTCAGCGCCGGCCGAACCAGTTTCGCGTCCACTACCCTTTCCTTTGGCTTGACCCGTGAAACGGAAGTTGACCGGTTCGGCCTTGCCCTTTCAGGGGTGTTGCGGGCGGTGAATGGTCCGGGCGCGCAATCGGGGTGGGACGATCAGCGATTGGATCTGAGCTATGGTCGCCTGGGGGCGCAATCGGCGTTTGGGTTCGAAGCCAATTATCTCCGCTCCGACATCCAGTTTCTGCGTCCACTTGAAGACGCAGAAGGCGATGATGGCGACATTGATCTGCCGCCCGATCTGGACAATCTGAACGGCACCGGCACGCGCGAACGTTTCAACACTGTTTTTGAGCTTGAACTCGGTCAGGATGCGCCGGTCGGGGCAGATCTGGCCGCCGAATATCTTGGGTTGCGATATACCGACACGACCGATGATGGTCTGGCCGACAGTGACCGCGGTGACATTCTAGCTGATGTGTTTTTTCGGTTTTCCCCAGTATTCGAAGGTGTGGTAGGCGCGAATTATCGCCTTTATGAAGCCGACGACGACGAGGAAACCCGGCGCGAAACCAGAACCGGATATGCCGGGTTCAATCTAGAACTTTCGCCGATTTGGCGCCTAGAGGCGCGCTATGGTTTCACGACAATCGACACGCGCGAATTCGGAACGACCACCCGCACAGATGGGCCAACCGGCCTCTTAAGGGTTGAGCGAGACATGCCCAACGGCACGTTGGACCTTGAGCTCGAACAGATCGTTACCGAGGATGGCGACATCCGAAACTATCTGCTTGGTCGTAGCATGGACCTCCCCGCGGGAGAGCTGGCTGTCAGTTTTGGCGTTGCCGATTCCGAACTGGACAGTCCTGACTTCATCGGTTCTGTGAATTGGCTGCAAGAACTGCCTCGTGGAGAGTTCTCGGCAAGATACGATCGATCGCTATTTTTTGACGACGACGACGGAAACATCCTGAGAACGGCGCTTTTCCTAGGCTATTTTCACGAACTCACCAGGACCTCGGGCATTAGTCTCGACGCGGGCTACACCATCAGTGACGAGGCGACCGACACCATTGATCGTGCCGACGTTACCGCATCTTATGTGCATGCTCTGACCGAAGATTGGGCCCTGAGCACTGGCTACCGCTACCGCATGCGCGAAGATACGACCGATCCACGTGCACATTCCCATGCTGTGTTTTTTAACATTGGACGGGAGTTCCGTATGCGGCCATGAGCCGGGTGCGGATAAAGGCCTGAGGCACGCGTTTTGCCACGCGACCTCACAGAAAGGCGCAGTCTGATCGTGAGAGGGGCGTTACTTACGGATCAATTCAATGCCAAGCTTGGGAATTCAGCTTTTCGGCGCTGTCCCCGGTCCACCACTTGCGCAGCGTGCAGCTCCACGCCATCACCAATAAGGTGAACGGGACGCTAACCAAACCTGCCAGGCAATAGGCGCCGAATGCGGTCAATAACCCATAGCCCGAAGCCAACGCTATCGCAGCGCTGACGCAACCGGCCAAAAAGGCTATCAAAAGGACTCCCATACGAGCGCTCCCAGCGGCGGGAATAACAATCCACACTCATAAGTAGAACAAATTTGCAGCATGTCCACGCGCGTTACAAGGTTTTTACAAAGCTGTTGCGTAAATCCGCTCATGTCTGATGCTGCCCTTATCCTAATCGGCATTTTTCTAGTGGTTCCGCTTTGTCAAAACCGAAGGTGACGCGTCGAGTGACGGTCGGCGACAAGAGCTAAGATTTCAATAATATAGCTGATCGAAGCTGCGCGTGGGCGGAAGCCATATAGCTGGGCTCGCGATCGGGGCTCGGGCAAGCTCCGAAGCGCACCACACAAGTGGCTTTTGGAGGGCCGATTGATGAAGAAGCGCGGACAAACCTGCCATCTTGTCGCCACTATTTCGCGCACATTTTTTCATCAAACTTAAATCCTTTTCAAAACAAAGGGTTGAAAAATTCTCAACATCTGCCATTTAAATTCTATGCAAACATCGGCGAAAAACTGCTAGTGTGCGCGTGGGGGAAGTTTCGAGAGAATCTTCTGATTCGAGTGTTAGCGCCATTTTCTGGCGTGAGTTATGGGTGACGGCGGGTGTTTGTGCGCTCGTTGTAAGTTTTTGGGGTTTATTTTTAAATGTCGTATCAAGCGAAAGCGTTCACCGTTGCGAAAGCAGCGCGATCTGGGCAGTTTGAAGACCGCTCCTTCACAACACAATCTACCAACATCTACCGCGACAGTTTCAAGCGGCTGTTTGACATCGCTCTGGTGCTGCTTCTTGCACCGATTGCGGTGCCTCTTATCGCGATTTTCGTGCTTATCATCGCAAGTACTGGCGCCTCGCCCTTCTATAGCCAAAGGCGGATCGGCAAGGACGGCGTTGTATTCGATATGTTGAAAATCCGCACGATGGTTCCCAATGCCAAGGAATGCCTGGAGGCCTATCTGGCCATGAACCCGGCAGCGCGCGAAGAGTGGGACTGCAAGCAAAAGTTGCAGGATGATCCGCGGATCACTCCGATCGGGAAAATCCTGCGGAAGTCGTCTCTGGATGAGTTGCCGCAGCTGTGGAATGTTCTGCGCGGGGATATGTCGATCATTGGGCCTCGTCCAATGATGGAAGAGCAAAAGAGCCTGTATCCTGGTCGGGCTTACTACAAGATGCGCCCAGGTATTACCGGCCCGTGGCAGGTCTCTGATCGCAATGCCACAACCTTTGCAGCGCGGGCGCAGTTCGACAATGACTACTACGACAATCTTACGCTGGCATCAGACGTGTCTATTCTTGCCAAGACCGTAAGTGTCGTCTTGCGCTGCACCGGCTGCTGAGACGGTGCGCTATGCGAGAGGTCCCGTTCTTGCGGGGCCAAGCTGAGGTTCGCATGTTCTGAATAACTGTTGATGGGCGTGGATGCTTCCGGATGGTGGTATCCACGCCCATCAGCTCTTTCAGGCTATGAGCACGTCATATTTCCAGATTGAAGAAACGCGGCGCATATCGCCGGCTCGCGCTCATCGCCATTCTTGTCGCAATAAAGGATGGTGGGTGATGAGAGACTCGAACTCCCGACATCTTCGGTGTAAACGAAGCGCTCTACCAACTGAGCTAATCACCCGTTGCGGGCGGATGTAGCCAAGGTCTGGGACATGTGCAAGGGGTCCAGAGCGGAAATCCTCAAACAAATGCCCATTCCCGGGTGCCCGCCCAAGGCCCTGCCGTCAGCCGACGATCATCTGCTTCATACGCAGTGCCTCGTATTCCAGTTCCTTGAGGCGGAAATTCACCACATCACCGATGGTAATCATGCCGCAAAGATTGTCGTCGGCAATTACGGGCATATGGCGAAAGCGGCCCTCGGTCATGCGTTTGAGCACGTCCATCAGCGCATCATCTGGCGTGCAGGTCACCACGTCACTGGTCATCAGGGCCGAAACCTCTTGCGGCAGGGTCTGGCCGGGCGTTTCGGCCATGCGGCGCACGATGTCGCGTTCCGACAGGATACCCTGCAGCTTGCCATTCTGGTCCGTTACGATCAGGGCGCCAATATGCTTGTCCTTGAGGATCTGAACAGCGTGGCTGATCGTGTCATTCGGACGCAGAGAAAACACCGCATCCCCCTTGCCCTCCAGCAATTTGGCCACAGTGGTCTGCGAATGCGACAGGTTCGACTCCACCGATTGGCTATGGGTCTTCTTATCGGTCTTGTCGCCACGGCTGGGCGCTTGGTAAGAGCTTGGGGCCATAGGCTGATTTCCTTCTGCGGATGTGACTCTGTTCTCGCTTCACTTTAACGCGGGTTGCCGATCCCGGAAGAGGGAAATTCGACGCAACATGGCAGATAGCCGGATCGGAGCGGGGCGGAATGAGCGAAGAACTGTATCTTACACCGGTGACCGGGGCGCTGATCGTTTTTGCCGTGGTGGTCTGCGGCCACCGGTTCCGACTGGCCTGGAAACAGCAATCCCCTGGCTGGCAGCGGCGCGCCTGGCTCTTTGGCATCCCGGCGGCACTGGGGCTTTTTGCACTGGCTTTCCTGCCGCTCAAGGTCTGAGCAACGTTTGACTCGACCAGAGCCCGCTGGCATACGCCGCCTGTGATGTCCGACCGGAGTTTCCTCATGCTGAAATGGTTCCCTCTGCTCCTGCCCGTAATACTCGCGGGCTGCCTCTTTGATGAGGAGCCTGAGGTGGTGCGCCTGTCGGGCGAAACGATGGGGACGACCTACAACATCACGGTTGTGGGCGAAGATCTGAACGAGGATGCGATGGCCGCGGCCGTTACCGAAAGCCTGGCCGCCACCAATGCCAAAATGTCGAACTGGGATCCCAATTCCGAGGTTTCGGTTTTTTCTGCCTCTGATGACACGCAGCCCGTTGCTGTCTCGCCCGAATTTGCAACGGTGATCGCCGCCGCAAATGAGGTACACACGCAGAGTGGCGGGCGGTTTGATGTCACGCTTGGGCCGTTGATTGAGCTGTGGGGCTTTGGCCCGCGCAAGCCCGAAGATCCGGTGCCCAGCGATGAGGCGATCACGGAGGCGCTGGAGCATGTTGGGCAGTCCAACCTTCTGGCGCTAGATCAGGACGCGGGTACAGTCGCCAAAGCGGATGCCGCGGTTGGCATCAACCTGGCTGCCATCGCCAAGGGCTATGGCGTGGACGCGGTTGCCTCAGCGATAGAAGGGTTCGGCGTCGAGAACTACATGGTCGAAATCGGCGGCGACCTAGTCACGCGTGGCGAGAATGACAAGGGCGAGCCCTGGCGCATCGGAATCGAACGGCCTGATGCTGCTGTGCAGGCTGTTGAACTGATCGTTCCGGTCAGCAATCACGGCATGGCCACATCGGGAGACTACCGCAATTTCTTTGAAAAGGACGGTGTGGTGTATTCCCATATCATCGACCCAACGACAGGGCGACCGATCACGCATCGCACCACTTCGGTCACCGTGGTGGCCGATGATGCGATGACAGCGGATGCCTGGGCCACGGCAATGTTGGTTATTGGTGCCGATGAAGGGATGAAGATTGCAGAAGAGAATAAACTTGCCGTGTTTTTCATCAGCAAGGCTGCAAAAGACGGGGCCGAGCCCTATACTGTCGAACAGAGCAGCGCGTTTGCCGAGATTCTCGCGGGCCAGTGACGGAGACCGATCATGAGCACTTTCATTCTTGCCTTTGTGCTGCTTGCGCTGGTGATGGTCGGCATGTCGCTGGGGGTGATCCTTATGGGCAAGACCATCAAGGGAAGTTGCGGCGGGCTGAACGCAATATCAGGCGCCGATAAGTGCGTGGTCTGCCAAAAGGATGTCGACCCCAACAGCCCCCTGCGCGACAAGCTGCAATGCAAACGCGCGCGTAAGATGATCGAAGAGATGGAACGCGCGGGTTAAGCGATAATTTTCTTAAGCGGAATCCTCAAGAATTCCGTTTGACGTCAGGTTTTGAACCGCGCCACTCCGATCGCATCGACCAAGGTTCGGCGCACCGGGTCGGGTTGGGCCTCAACAGCGTTCAGAACCTCGCGCAGTTCAGCGCGCAGCCCGTGCATCTGGTCGATCAACGATATGACCATCGACAGCGCATCGGCCTCCATCTCGTATTGATCGTGCAACTCGCAGGCCAGTTCCAGCCGCGCCACGTCGAGGCTCTGATAGACCAGCCCTTGTTCGGACTGGGTCGGTATTACAATTTCGGCGGCAAGGTAGTCGGTCAACCGGTCTGGTGTAAGCCGAGCTACTGTCGCGATGATCTGGGTTTCGGTGTAGATTTGGCTCATGACGGTGTCCCCGCACGTGGATCATAGCCGTGGGTATCGCGCCATGACTCCATGAACTGTTTCAGGTCTTCGTCGATTTCTTTGGGCATGACCACGGTTAGCTCGATCAACTGATCGCCCCGATCCGATGTCCCGCGTTTCTTGACCCCTTTGCCGCGCAATCGAAGCGTTCGGCCGCTGCTAGTGCCGGGCGGCACCGTGACATTCACTTTGCCGTCGATTGTTGGTGCGGGCACCTTGCCGCCCAGGATCGCCTCGTCGAGCGAGATCGGCAGGGTGATGCGGATATCATCCCCCACGCGCTGGAACAACGGATGGGGCGCGACGCTAACGGTCACCAGGGCGTCGCCGGGCGCGCCCTGCCCTATCCCGGCATCCCCTTTGCCGCGCAGCCGGATGGTCTGACCATCGGTGATCCCGGCGGGGATTTTCACCTCGACACGATCCCCATCGGGCAAGGTCAGCTTCTGACTGGCACCGTAGACCGAATCCAGAAACGAAATCTGCAACGAATAGTTTCGATTGCGGCCCGGTGCGTGGAATTCATACCCTTCACTCTGCCCAAACCCACCTTGCCCACGTCCACGCATAAACTCGGAAAAGATGTCGGACATATCCGGCTGATCGCCGAAATTGGGGCCCGATCGATAAGGGTTGCCCGCCGCCTCGGCATAGTCGCGATAGTATTGCTGCTGTGCCCGCTCCTGCCCTGACGCATCGATCTCGCCCCGGTCAAAACGCGCCCGCTGTTCCGCATCCTTGAGCAGGTCATAGGCGGCGGCGGCGGCCTTGAACTTCGCCTCTGCCTCGGCATCGCCGGGTTTGAGATCGGGGTGGCATTCCTTGGCGATCCGCCGATAGGCTTTCTTGATCTCGGCGTCAGAGGCATCTTTCGAGACACCCAACACGGAATAGGGATCGTCGCTCATCCTCACCTCGCTCTGAATTCGCTGGCCGCAGCCTGCCGGATCGCCTGTGGGCAAGGTGTAACATGCAGGCCCGGCAGGTCAAATCCTGTTGAAATAAACACCGAACGCACCTACTGCACGGGATGCAATCGATGGGACCTTCCATGACCGACAAAGATCTCGAACCGCGCCACCTGGATACGCTCGACCGTGACCTCAGAAGGTTCTCGCGTCTGGAGGTGGCCACCAGCCATGTGGGGCGGCCCATTGTTGGTTCTGGCATCGCGTTTGCCTTCATCATCATCGCCGGGATTGTGGCCGCGTTTCTGTTCGGACAGGACAGCAACGCCCTGATCGTTGTCATCGCGGCGATGTTCGGTGCGTATATGGCGATCAATATCGGTGCCAATGACGTCGCCAACAACATGGGTCCTGCGGTCGGTGCAAACGCGCTGACCATGGGTGGTGCCATTGCCATCGCGGCGATCTTTGAAAGCGCAGGGGCGCTTATTGCTGGGGGCGATGTGGTCTCGACCATCGCAAAGGGCATCATTGCCCCGGAAAGCATGGGCACCGCCTCGACCTTTATCTGGGCGATGATGGCGGCGCTGCTGTCCTCGGCGCTCTGGATCAATCTGGCAACGTGGATCGGTGCGCCAGTGTCGACGACCCATTCCGTGGTGGGCGGTGTGATGGGCGCAGGCATCGCTGCAGCAGGCTTTGGTGCGATCAGTTGGGGCACCATGAGCAAGATCGCCGCCAGTTGGGTGATCTCGCCTGTGCTGGGCGGGCTGGTTGCCGCCGGCTTCCTGTGGTTCATCAAGGCGCGTATCATCTACCAACCCGACAAGATCGCCGCCGCGCGCAAATGGGTGCCGATGCTGGTGGGCATCATGGCCGGAGCTTTTGCCGCCTATCTTGCCCTCAAGGGGCTGAAGAAGATCGTCAAGATTGATCTGGGCGACGCCTTGCTGATCGGCGCCGCTTGCGGTGGCCTTGTGTGGCTTGCCATGATCCCGGTGATCCGGCGGCAATCCGAGGGGCTGGAGAACCGCAACAAGTCGCTCAAGGTGCTGTTCAGTATCCCACTGATCGCCTCGGCCGCACTTCTGAGCTTTGCCCATGGGGCCAATGATGTGGCCAACGCGGTCGGGCCGCTGGCTGCCATCGTGCAGGCCTCTGCCTCAGGTGATTTCACGCAAGCCGTCAGCATCCCGTTCTGGGTCATGGTGATCGGGGCTTTCGGGATCTCCTTTGGGCTGTTCCTGTTCGGGCCCAAGCTGATCCGCATGGTTGGCAGCCAGATCACCAAGCTGAACCCAATGCGCGCCTATTGTGTGGCACTGTCGGCGGCGATCACCGTGATCGTGGCGAGCTGGCTTGGCCTGCCGGTCAGTTCGACCCACATCGCCGTTGGTGCGGTGTTTGGCGTGGGCTTCTTCCGCGAATGGGACGCCGAGAAACGGCTCAAGGCTGCGCGCATGGCGATGCCGGATCGCCCTGCCCTCGCCCCCGAAGAACGCAAGCGCCGCAAACTGGTACGTCGCACGCATTTCCTGACGATCATCGCAGCCTGGGTCATCACGGTGCCCGCCGCTGCGCTTCTGGCCGGGGTGCTGTTTCTGGGTATTCAGGCTGTCGCCGGATAAACCGACTCCGTCAGAGCCGAACGAAAAAGACCCGGGCCAATTGCCCGGGTCTTTCCTTTTTCAGAACCGCGTGCACGGGAAGGATCAGCCGATGATCGCGTTCAGCGTCGCACTTGGGCGCATCACCGCTGCAGTCTTGGCCGGGTCTGTTTTGTAATACCCACCCAGATCGGCAGGCGCGCCCTGGGCGGCGGCCAGTTCCGACAGGATCGCCGCCTCTTTCCCGGCCAGGTCTGCCGCGATTGGCGCGAACTCGGCGGCGAGGTCGGCATCGTCGGATTGTGCGGCCAGCGCTTCGGCCCAGTAACGGGCGAACCAGTAGTGGCTGTCGCGGTTGTCGGGCTCTCCAACCTTGCGGCTAGGCGAACGGTTGTCGTCCAGAATGCCCTGCGTTGCGACCTCGGCTGCCGCGCCCAGAACACCCGCCTTGGCGTTGCCTTGCGCATCGGCGAGAAAGTTCAGCGACTCGCCAAGCGCGCAGAATTCCCCCATCGAGTCCCAGCGCAGATGGCTTTCCTCGACCAGTTGCTGCACGTGTTTCGGGGCCGAGCCACCCGCGCCGGTTTCAAACAGCCCACCGCCCTGCATCAGCTTGACGATCGAGAGCATCTTGGCCGAGGTGCCCAGTTCCAGGATCGGGAACAGGTCTGTCAGGTAATCGCGCAGCACGTTGCCGGTGATGGCGATGCTGTCCTTGCCTGCGGTGATGGTCTCCAGCGACTGACGGGTGGCTTCGCGTGGAGCCAGGGTCAGGAACTTGTCGGCCACGCCAGCGGCCTCCAGCGCGGGCTGGACATATTTGATCAACTCGGCGTCATGGGCACGATTGGCATCCAACCAGAAGATCGCTTCGGAACCGGTCAGGCGCTGACGGTCCATCGCCAGTTGAATCCAGTTCTCAATGGGCGCCTGTTTGACGGTGCACGAGCGCCAGATGTCACCCGCTTCGACCTCATGGCTATGCAACACCTCGCCATTGGCCAGCACGATGCGGATCGTGCCGTCGGCGGGCGCCTCGAACGTGGTCGGGTGCGAGCCATATTCTTCGGCCTTCTGGGCCATCAGACCCACATTGGCCACGGCCCCTGAAGTAGACGGGTTAAGCGCGCCATTGGCTTTGAAGAAGTTAATGGCCTCGTCATAGACAGGCGCGTAGCAGCGGTCGGGGATCACGCAATTGGTGTCGCCCTTGGCGCCGGTTTCGTCCCAACCCTTGCCGCCCGCGCGGATCACCGCAGGCATCGACGCGTCGATGATCACGTCCGACGGCACATGAAGGTTGGTGATGCCGCGGTCGCTGTCCACCATATACATGCTGGGACGGTCGCCTTTGAGGGCGTCGATCGCGGCCATGATGTCGGCATTGTCCTTTACGCGCTCCAACAGATCACCCAGACCCGAGTTCGGGTTCACCCCCAGCGCGTCCAGTTCTGCGCCGAACTTCTCGAAGACAGGGGCCAGCCAAGCCTTGACCGCATAGCCGAAGATGATCGGGTCCGAGACCTTCATCATCGTGGCCTTCATATGCAGCGAGAACATGGTTCCGTCTTGCTTGGTGTCCGCAATGGCGTCCGCCAGGAAAGATGACAGCGCCTTCACCGACATAAAGGTTGCGTCAGCGACGGTGCCTTCGGCCAGCGGCCAGCTGTCTTTTAGCACGGTGACACTGCCATCTTTGCCCACAAATTCAATCTTGGCATCGCCCGCTTGCGCGGCAGTGATTGTGGCCGACTTCTCATTCGCGTAGAAATCATTGCCGGGCATGGAGGACACTTTGGTCTTGCTGTCCGATGCCCAGGCCCCCATCGAATGCGGGTTCTTCTGAGCGTAATTCTTCACCGCCCGCGCCGCCCGGCGATCACTGTTACCCTCGCGCAGAACCGGATTCACGGCTGAACCCTTAATCGCGTCATAGCGTGCCCGGATCGCTTTTTCGGCGGCATTTGCGGGCTCTTCCGGGTAATCTGGAAGGTCGTATCCCTGCCCCTGCAACTCTGTTATTGCCGCGACAAGCTGGGGGACCGAAGCCGAGATATTGGGCAGTTTGATCACATTGGCCGCCGGCGTCTTCACCAACTCACCCAGTTCGGCCAGATCATCCGACTGGCGCTGCGCCTCTGTCAGGTTTTCTGGGAAGGTCGCGATGATCCGGCCTGCAAGCGAGATATCCTTGGTGCCAACGCTCACGCCCGCCGCCGCAGCAAACTTGCGGATGATGGGAAGAAACGAGGCCGAAGCCAGTTCGGGCGCTTCGTCTACGATGGTATACAATATATCGGGGTTCGTTGTTTCAGCCATATTCCCTTACCTTTTTTTGCCGTTCAGGGGCGTGCGATCCAAGAGTGTGCGCTGCGTGCGTGCAGCAAAAATGCGAAGTGATCCCGCGGGATCAGTCCAGGCGACTCTGATGTGACAGCATCCCCATAAATCACCGAAGCGTTCTGCGCAATCGGCCTAATGCGCGCATGTCGCCGCCCAGCCGATCAAATCCGGTTGCGATGGCGCGGCAACACCGAAATCCTCACTTGGCCTCAACCGCGTCCGCGTCTAAGAAGACACCCCGCCCCTCGCTGAAGGAGACAGTCTTGGACCGGTCCAGTCGCATCATCGCCACCGAAATCAACGCCCGCACGGAACAGGTGCAGGCTGCCGTCAAACTGCTGGACGAAGGCGCGACCGTTCCTTTCGTGGCGCGCTACCGGAAAGAGGCGACCGGCGGGCTGGATGATACGCAACTCAGGGTTCTGGCCGAACGGCTTTCCTACCTCCGCGAATTGGATGCGCGGCGCGCGGTGATCCTGAATTCGATCCGCGATCAGGGGAAGTTGAACGACGATCTGGCGAAGTCCATTGCCGGGGCAGAAACCAAGGCGCAGCTGGAAGATATTTATCTGCCCTACAAACCCAAGCGCCGCACCAAGGCGATGATTGCTCGCGAAAACGGATTGGAGCCACTGGCGCAGTCCATTCTCGAAAACCGTTCCGCTGACCCCGAGGCGCTGGCTGGAGCGTATGTGACTGAAGCAGTGCCCACGACCAAGGACGCACTGAACGGCGCGCGAGACATACTGGCAGAAGGTTTGGCAGAAAATGCGGAGCTGCTGGGCGATCTGCGCCGCTTCTTGCATCGTGAAGCACTGATCACTTCGAAACTGGTCGAGGGGCAGGAACAGGCAGGAGCCAAGTTCCGCGACTATTTCGACCATTCCGAAAAATGGGCCACCGCGCCGTCGCACCGCGCTTTGGCGATGCTGCGCGCCTCGAAAGAAGGCATCGTGACGCTGGATATCGGGCCCGAACCCGAAACAGGCGCGGCACGGGCCGAGGCCATCGTGGCGGCGCACCTGCACACCAAGGGCGACGGGCCGGGCGATCTGTGGCTGCGCAAGATTGCGGGCTGGACCTGGCGAGTGAAACTGAGCCTGTCGATGATGGTAGAACTGATGGGCGACCTGCGTGCCCGCGCGCAGGACGAGGCCATCGCGGTCTTTGCCCGCAACCTCAAGGACCTGCTTTTTGCCGCGCCCGCTGGGGCGAAACCGACACTTGGGCTCGACCCCGGTGTCCGCACAGGCGTGAAGGCGGCGGTCGTGGATGCGACCGGCAAGCTGGTGGCGACCGATACGCTTTATCCGTTTCAGCCCAAGAACGATCTACGTGGCGCACAGGCGGCGCTTTTGAACATGATTGCCAAACATGGGATCGAACTGATCGCGATCGGCAATGGTACAGCAAGCCGTGAAACCGAGCGACTGGTGAGTGATACGCTCAAGCTGCTGCCCCATGATGTGAAGAAACCCACCAAGGTTGTCGTGTCCGAGGCCGGGGCCTCGATCTATTCTGCTTCGGAACTGGCGGCGCGGGAGTTTCCTGACCTGGATGTGTCCTTGCGCGGCGCGGTCTCGATCGCACGCCGCTTGCAGGACCCGCTGGCGGAACTGGTCAAGATCGAACCCAAATCCATCGGCGTCGGCCAATACCAGCACGATGTGGATCAGACCCGGCTCGGGCGCGCGCTTGAGGCGGTGATCGAGGACGTGGTGAACGCGGTGGGCGTTGACCTGAACACCGCCTCCGCCCCGCTGTTGGCCCATGTCTCAGGGCTCGGCCCCGGTCTGGCCGAAGCGGTTGTGGCACATCGTGACGCAAATGGGGCGTTCGGATCGCGCAAGGACCTGCTCAAGGTCGCGCGCCTCGGCCCCCGGGCCTTTGAACAATGCGCGGGCTTTCTGCGCATCCGCGACGGGCAAGAGCCACTCGACGCCTCAGCAGTACATCCCGAAGCCTATGGCGTGGCGAGGCGCATCGTGCAGGCCTGCGGTCGCGACTTGCGCGATATTATGGGCGACGATTCCGCACTACGCGGACTGCGCGCCGAGGATTACGTCAACGACAGCTTTGGCTTGCCAACTGTGCGGGACATCCTGAGTGAGTTGGAAAAACCGGGTCGCGATCCGCGCCCAAGCTTTGTCACCGCCGCCTTTGCCGACGGCGTCGAACAGATCACCGACCTCAAACCCGGCATGATGCTGGAAGGTACTGTCACCAACGTGGCCGCTTTTGGCGCCTTCGTGGATATAGGCGTCCATCAGGACGGGCTGGTGCATGTCAGTCAGTTGGCGGATCGGTTCGTCAAGGACCCGCATGAGGTGGTTAAGACCGGTCAGGTCGTTCGGGTTCGGGTTGTCGAGGTTGATGTGCCACGCAAACGGATTGGCCTGAGCATGCGCAAGAACAGTGGTCAGCCGCCGAAAGCATCAGACGCGGGCAGCCCGCGACGACAGTGCCAGCAAAAGCAAGGCCAGCACAAGGGAAAGGCGCAACCCAAGCAGCAAGGTGCGCTTGGCGCCGCGCTGCAGGATGCGATGCGCAAATCGTGACAACAAAGCGAACCAAACCCGAAAGCGCGCGATTTTTGCACAAATTTTATTGGAGATGCAGAGGGGAGGTCCAATACAAAAGAACCGCTATGGGACGGTACACCGTATCCGCCCGAAAAAATAACTTGGGGACCCCCCCCTGCGAAACCGGTGTATCATAAGCTCGCCACTCACACGCGCCATAACCGGTAGATTTAGGCTAGGATATTAATACTTCTCTGTCAGCAATTAGTTTTTGCGATTCGCGCAAGGTGAATTATTTATTTATGTCAAATGAATTTTTTGCGATACAACTCTGTCGGCAAACTTGTGTCAATTCAATACATTGGGTCGGCGCGATCCGGCAGACCCGTGACGGCTACCTTTTCTGCGGCGCTTCCCTCTTTTTCCTTTCTGTGATGCAAATAGGACACATTTCTACCCATTTTGGCCTGATTGATCGCAATATGTGAACATTTGGAGCAAGATTTAAGGATCGCGAGCGGTCTGCTCACTCCCCCTGTCTCTGGATTCCTAGTCGAGCGATTCGTTGCGTGCCAAACTCGTCTCGGCCTATCGGCATGCAGGCCCGAACCGCCAGATTAAGCCTGATGATTAAAATTTGTGCGAAACTCCAATTGCACCCAATTTTATTTGATCGAATAAAATAATCGAAATGTTAACGCATAAAGTAATTGAGGCGAATTGATCACCGGTATTTTCGCATGACTTAAAACGGCAGATCTTTCATTTTGAACCGCCCCGATCGCGCATTTCTTGCCATGGCCATCTCGGTGCCTTGCCGCGGTCGTTTGCCTTCGTTTTCGTTCGTTTTTCCTTCGCTTGCGATGCAAAACTTGTTAGACGCGAGAGAACACAAAGCCCCAACCATGCGAGGGTCTTACCCCGCAGGCGAATGGCGCTGCGCACATCTCGGAAGGTAGAAACATATGGCGGACACAGCTCTGGTTCTGGCGATTGACCAAGGCACCACATCGACGCGAGTGATCCTGTTTGACCAGACGCTCAGCATCCGGAACACGGCTCAGCAGGAGTTTCATCAGCATTTCCCTGAATCGGGATGGGTCGAGCATGATCCGGAGGAGATCTGGACCACCACGGTCGAAATGTGCCGGCAAGCTGTGGACAGCTCTGATGCGTCAATCACACAAATCGCGGCGATTGGCATCACCAATCAACGCGAAACCACTGTGGTCTGGGACAAGAACACCGGCCGCGCCGTCTATAATGCCATCGTCTGGCAGGACCGCCGCACTGCCGCTTATTGCGAGAGCTTGCGCGCGGCAGGGCACGAAGCGGATGTCACGGCCAGAACCGGGCTGCTGCTCGACCCCTATTTCTCGGCCACCAAGCTGCGTTGGATACTTGAGAATGTCGAAGGCGCTCGCGGTCAGGCCGAGGCAGGAAATCTGCTCTTCGGCACGATTGACACCTATCTAATCTGGCGCATGACAGGCGGAAAGCGGCATGTGACCGACGCAACCAACGCCGCCCGCACGATGCTCTACAATATCACCAAGGGCGACTGGGACGATGACATGCTTGCGCTGCTCGACATCCCGCGCAGCATGTTGCCCGAGGTTCTGGATTGCGCCGCCGATTTCGGTGAAACCGAACCCGATCTGTTGGGTGGTCGGTCGATCCCCATACTGGGCGTGGCGGGTGATCAGCAGGCGGCCACGATCGGGCAGGCCTGTTTTGAACCGGGCATGCTGAAATCCACCTATGGGACGGGATGTTTCGCGCTGCTCAATACCGGGGCCGCGCCGGTCTTTTCCTCCAACCGGCTGCTTTCCACCATCGCCTATCAGTTGGATGGCAAGCCGACTTATGCGCTGGAAGGTTCGATCTTTATAGCCGGTGCGGTGGTGCAGTGGCTGCGCGACGGTCTAAGCATCATCGAGGCGGCGCATGATACACATGCGCTTTCCGATCAGGCGGACCCAGGGCAGGACGTCATCATCGTTCCCGCCTTCACAGGGCTGGGCGCGCCCTATTGGAAGCCCGAATGCCGCGGCGCGATCTACGGTCTCACCCGCAATAGCGGCCCCGCCGAACTGTCGCGCGCCGCCTTGCAAAGCGTCGGCTACCAGACCCGCGATCTGCTTGAAGCGATGGTGGCAGACTGGTCCGATCATGCCGGGCAAAACGTGCTGCGGGTCGATGGCGGCATGTCGGCATCTGAACCGGCGATGCAGTTTCTGGCTGATATCATCGGAGCCGAAGTGGACCGTCCCTCCGTGCTGGAAACTACCGCGCTCGGAGTAGCATGGCTTGCGGGCAGCCGCGCAGGTGTCCTTCCTGGAAAGGAAGATTTCGCACGCACCTGGTCGCGCGAACGCCGCTTTACCCCCGACATGGATCAAGCAAGCCGCGATTCCCGCTATGCGCGCTGGAAACGCGCGGTTGCGGCAACGATGCAGGTTTAGTTCGACCAGCGCGCCCAGTCCTCAGGCGATCCGCGAAAGGCGTTGATATCCACCGGGCCGGGCACGCCCGGCACTTTACCGGTGCCGGTATATTGCCAGATCGTCCAGTCCGCGCCGGGATAGGTCTCGCTCGGGTGACCCGCCACCGAGCGCAGCCAGAACTCTGTCCCGCGCAATTGCCCAATCCCGGTATCGCGATAAAAATCTACCGTCGTATAGACGATGGGCCGACGCCCGTAGTGACGCTCCAGAATGTCGAGGAAGCGTTTCGCCTCGCCCCGCACCACGCGCCCATCGGGCCGCTTGCGGCACGTGGGCGAATGCGGGTTCCATTCCATATCCAAGACATGTGGCAGGGCACGTCCGTCACGCGGCACATTACGGATGAACCAGCGGGCCTGCTCGTCTGCGGGTCGGCAGAAGTAGAAATAATGGTACGCGCCATAGGGGACTCCCGCGCTCCGCGCGCCGCGCCGATGCTGCTCGAAGGCGGGATCAACAAGATCGCCGCCCTCGGTCGCCTTGATGAAGGCAAAGGAAATGCCCGAGGCTTTCACCGTCTTCCAGTCGATCGCTCCCTGCCAGCGTGACACGTCGATGCCATGCACCCCATAGCGCCAGGGCGCCCGCCCGGACCAGTCATGCGGGTCGTGATCGGCAAACCGCAGGGGGCCTCCGGCCCGTGTGGCAAGCGACGCGGACTCGGCCCGCTCGATCGGTTTCGGCTGCCCGCAGGCACAAAGCAAACAAAGTGCCACAAGACCCAGAACCTGTTTCACTGCTGCCTCCGCCTGATCTGTACTGCCGGTTTTAGCAAAGCGGGGAATTGAGCCCGAGGCAAACGCAAAAGCCGCCCAGATGCCGCTATCGGGGGGATCTCGGCCGGAACAAGCCGACGCGGTGCGGGTTAAATTCTGGATCGATACGTGTATCACTAATGTCGAAGCATCAGCACCGAGGCAAGCCGGACCACCCGGCAAGAAATGGAGCGTGTCATGGCCAGCGACATGAGCAGTTTTTCACATCGTGAGATGGAGCTTCTATCCGCCTTACGGCGTGCAGGCGGATCGGCACGGAGCACGGAACTGGCCAAGGTGATGAACGTCTCGGAAGAAACCGTGCGCCGTACGATCAAGTCTCTTGCCACCTCAGGCGCGCTGGTGCGGGTGCATGGTGGCGCCTATCTGATCGGCACTCGCAACGATCCCAGCTTCTTTCGGCGCATCAACAAACACGCCGAGGAAAAGCGACTGATCGCCACAACCATCGCCGGGATCGTGACGGATGGTATGACGATCTTTCTCGATGTCGGCTCCACCACGGCTTTTGTTGCGGAAGAGCTGCGGCACCAGCACGCCGAATTGACGGTGGTCACAAACTCCATCGGTGTGGCGCAAACGCTGGTCAATACCAATGGCAATAGGGTGCACATGTTGGGTGGCGAGTTGCAAAGCAACGAGCGCGGCACCTTCGGTCATGTGGCCGAACGGCAGGCGCGCCGCTTTGCCTATGACATGGCTGTACTCAGTTCGGATGCGCTGTCGCCAGAGCGCGGGTTCTTGTACCTGAGCGCGGCCGAGGCCCATTTGGCCACCGAGATCGCGGCGAGTGCGCGGCGCGTCCTGATGGGTATCGATCGCCATAAGTTCGGAGCAACAGCGCCCCATTGCGGCCCCGAGCCCGACGCGGTGCACCAGGTCGTCTCGGACCAGGCGCCGCACGGGCGCCTCTCCGCTGCATTGCGTAGCTGGGGTATCGATGTGACCACCGCCCGGTGACGCCCCGCTACACGCGCGGTCTGATGGCTTCCCCGCGCAGACTTTGACGTGAGCGCCGTTTCGGCCCGTCATCCGTGATGGAATAGAGCGAAAGAGTCTGGTCCGCGTTGCGCATCCGGTGGCGCAGCAAGCTGCGGGTCAACCGCGCCAGATCGCTCTGATATTCGGGCCTGGGCGCGACGTTCTCCATTTCTCCGGCTCCCTGGTGATCGAACAGGATGGGTGGCAGATCGGCCGCGAACTCGATCAGAGTGAACCGGTCCTCACGCAGAATGCACAGGCTGGAGTCATCCGGTCCCGTACCCAACCTTTGTTCTGCCAGTGTCGGCGAAAGCGGGTCGGAGAAGTCGAGCTCGGAATAGGTATGTTCACGCCAGCCTTGGGGGGTCTCGCCCTCAATCAGTGGCAGCAACGACCGACCATCCATAGAATTGGGTCTTTCGGCCCCCATCCAGTCCAGAATGGTCGGCGTCACATCAATCGACTCGGTCGGCAGTGTCACCCTGCGCCCGGCGTTCTTCGTGTTTCCTGGGCAACGCACCATCAGCGGCGTGTGATAGGCCGCGTCGTAGATCGTCGATTTGCCCCAACCATAGCGGTCGCCCAGCATCTCGCCGTGATCGGCAGTGATCACCACGAGCGTATTGTCATACTGACCCGAGCTTTTGAGAAAATCGATGACCCGCCCGATATGATTGTCCACCTCGCTCGCCAAGCCCAGGTAAATTGCGCGCAGGCTCTGGACCGTTTCGTCGCTGGCGTCGAGATCGTCAAACCCCTCGACCATGCCGGCGACGGTGTCCTTGTCCAGCGCCGCGCCGATAAACGGATGAATCGCCTCTTCGGCAGAGCCGCTTTCCTTGCGGGCCGGCAGAGGCAACCTCGCCGGGTCATACATGCTGTTATAGGGCGCCGGTGCCACCAGCGGCGGGTGCGGGCGGATATAGGTCAGATGTGCGAACCAGCTTTCGCCGCAATAGGCCCCCATCTTGCCCAAGAAGCTGTCGGTCAGAAACGCGGTATCGCTATCCTCGGCCCGGTAAATCGCCGGATCGGTCAGCCGCGGTTCGCCCCCACTTGGCGAAACCGGTTTATAGACATCATGGTACCGGTCGAACTCATACCCCTGCGCCATCAAATGAGACCGCCACGGATAGGACATTTCCTGCCGCATTTCAGTCATTTCGTGAAATCCGCTCATCGGATATTCATAGGTTCGGAGCGCCGGGTCACCGGGGGCGAATGCGCGCGGGTCCTGCGAGGTGTCGGTATATCCGAACAGCATCGGCAGATAACCCAGCTTGCGCATCTCTTTGGCGATGTTGGGTGTATCGTGGCGTAACGGCGTCCCGTTTCGGACCGAGCGATGGTTCATCGCATATTGCCCGGTCAGGATCGAGGCGCGCGATGGCCCGCAGGGATTGGCGACCGAAAAATGCCGCTCGAACGAGACCGCGTCATCCATGAAAGCCCGCAGGTTGGGCAGGTCGGCATGCTCGGCCAGTGCACCGCTCAGACAATCCGCCCGTAGCTGATCAATGATGATGAAAAGGACGTTTTTTGCGTCTGTCATCCTAGTCTCCGGGTTCGCGTCGCACCAGACGCAGCTTTGCCCTGAGTCACCTGACCTGCCAAGACCCAGCACATCCTATGGGGTACAAAACTTGCAAAATTCCCGGCTGCCTCAATATGATACTCTTGTTGTTCGCAATCTCGTGCTAAGATTGACTGCGCTTTGGTTGTATGAGTTATTGCATAAAAGGATTCCAAACATGTCAGATCACCCCAAGAGCCACTATGCGCTCAGACCGCTTGAAAAAGCAGATCTGACCCTGATTTCTCGCTGGTTTCGCAATGTCGATGATCTGGCCGCCTTTGATCGCACCTGCCGCACGCCTCTCAATATTTTCGGAACCGAGCGCACTTGGGAACGTGCGGTTGAAACAACGGCAGAGGGCGAACGCTGCTGGTTCATAGTCGAATCAGTTTCCGGCGCGGCAGTCGGTATCGTTGGGCTGGATGCGATTTCCTTCACAAATCGCGACGGAATCATCGCCACTTTCCTTGATCCGGCAACGCGCGGACAGGGTGTCGGCACACGCGCCGCAGCGTTATTGCTTGATTTGGCCTTCCGGCAGCTTGGCCTGAACCGGATCACATCGTACTATCGCGAGGACAACAGCACCAGTCATCAGGTGCTTGGACAACTTGGGTTTCAACAAGAGGGACGCATGCGCAATGCATGGTTTGCGCAGGGTAAGTTTTTTGACATGGTCGTTGTTGGTCTCTTAAAAGATGAATGGGAGGCGCACCGCCTGAGACTATCCGCTGAGCTTCCCACCGGGACCAGCGTCAGCATGGGAGAGGCTGGGTCCTCGGGGTGGGTTTGGCCACTTGTTGACCCGGACGCAAAATAAACTCATTTGATTAGCATATTTTGACGGAGGGAATGGGGACTTGGCCCTTGGCCAGGCCCTGGGTGTAGAACAGAGGTGGAGCACGGAACGTGAGCGCAGAAAGCCCAAGTTCTGAGATCAAGCATCGGCTTGGGGCGGTGCTGTTTGCCGATGTGGTCGGCTACTCCCGCTTGATGGGCCAAAACGAGGTCGACACCTACAGCGCGTTGAAATCCTTGCTGGTCCGGCTTGAGGATGCCTGCCGCAAGTTCGACGGCCACGTGGCCGAAATTCGCGGCGACGGTGTGTTGGCACTGTTCGACACGGCATCGAGTGCGGTGCGCTTTGCGGTGGAACTGCACCGCATCGCCGATGAAAACAACGAGACCCGCGAAGAAGACCAGCGCATTCATTTCCGCGCCGGGGTCCATCTGGGCGAGATCATGACCGATGAACGCGGCGTGCATGGCGACATCGTCAATATTGCCGCCCGCCTGCAAGAGATCGCCGAACCCGGCCGGGTCTGTGTCAGCTCAACAGTGTATGAACAGATCCGCAACCGCCTGCGCTACGGGTACGAGTTTCTGGGTCCGCAGGAACTCAAGAATATTGCCAATCCGATTCCCACCTATTGCGTGCGCAGCGAGGTTGAGGGGGTCACCATGGCCGCTACCCTTCGGCCATCCCCGGCGCAGCAACCCGAGCAGCAGCGGCCCGACACGCCCTCGGTCGCGGTGCTGCCCTTTGTCAGCATGGGCGGCGACCCCTCCGATGGCTGGGTGGCTGATGGGCTGACCGACGACATCATTCTCAACCTGTCGAAGTTCAAGAACCTCTTTGTCATTGCGCGTAACTCGGCGTTCTTCTTCAAGGCTCAGTCCATGTCACCGCGGGACGCCGCACGTAAGCTGGGCGTACGCTATATCGCGCGCGGCAGCGTGCGCCGTGCTGGCAACCGGATTCGGATTAGCGTCGAACTGATCGACGCTGATTCCGAGCGCACCATCTGGGGCGAACGCTATGACCGGGTGATCGACGACATCTTTGCTATCCAGGACGAGGTAACTGAATCCATCGTCGCCTCGACCGCTGTGCTGATTGAGGCGCAGGAGCGGCAGCGTCTTGCCCAGGCAGTCCCCAATGATCTGGCGGCCTACGGCTATGTGTTGCGCGGTCAGCAATACCTCTACAAATACACCCGTCAGGACAATCACGAAGCGCATACGCTCTACGAACAAGCGCTGGAGCGCGACGAGGGCTATGCCCGGGCATCCGCTGCACTGTCACGGACGCTGAACATTGACTGGCGCTATTCCTGGACCAACGATTCCGATCGGGCGCTGGACACCGCTCTGGGGTTTGCCCAACGGGCTGTCAACCTCGATCCGACCGACGCACGCGGCTTTGGAGAGTTGGGTTTCGTACATCTCTATCGCAAGGACCATGACGCGGCGCTTGGATCCTATAAACGCGCGCTTTCGCTCAACCCCAACGACGCCGATCTGCATTCCGACTTTGCGGATGCAATGGTGCATTCCGGTGACAACGAAACCGCCATTCATCACCTGAAACAGGCGATGCGGCTGAATCCGTATTTCCCGGACCAGTATCTGTGGCACTTGGGCGGGGCCTATTACAATCTGAAGCAATATGACGATGTCATTGAGACCGTAAACAAAATGAACAACCCCACCGAGGGGCAGCGCATTCTGGCCGCGAGCTACGCGCAACTGGGTAAGGTGGATATCGCGCGCGAGATTGCAGACAAACATCGCGAGGTTCATCCTAATTTCTCGCTCGATCACTGGGCCAAGATCCAGCCCGACAAGCTGGAGGATGACACCCAACACTTTGTCGAAGGGCTAAAGAAGGCGGGCTTCTGAAGCGAACTTAATCTGGCGCAAAACGAAAAAAGGCGCGGCTGATGCGCGCCCCTCTTCAATCGTAGTCGGAAAGCTCAGTCGCCGCCGCGGGCCTTTGCACCACTGACTTTGGCACCGCTCACCTTGGCGCCACTCACCTTGGCGCCGCTGACCTTAGCACCACTCACCTTGGCACCGCTGACCTTCGCGCCGCTCACGCCCCCACCATCGGAGCCAAAATAAGCATCCAGAAGTACCTGTTCAAATCGGCCGTTTGCGACGTCCATACGAATCGTGTAGTCGGCTTGCTGGTAATCCCAAACGAAGATGTCGTCTGCGATCTGGTAGTCGGCCGCAGCCACCCCGCTCAACTCCGGGCGATTGGGCGCTCGGGATGCCAGATCACCCGGTTTGTTGCCGTTCGTCGCGCTTCGACCCGGTCCACGGACCAGGAACAAGGCGGGCTCCGGTAGTTCGTAAAAGCCGCCATCATAACCAAACGCGTATATTCGCGCGAAATTGAGCCGGTCCGACCCATCATCATCGGCGCCGGATGCGACCTGGTTTTGAAGGAAATTGTTCCGACTGTTGGTATTCTTCTTCTTGTTTTCATAGGTCAACTCGGTGACCACACGTCCAAATAGCAGCACTTCCGAAAAACTGAGTAAAGACTCGCCGACTTCGCCCACTTCACCCACTCCTTGTGTCTGAGGGATTTCAACGGGGCAGTCCGCCCCCGATCCCGTTGTGATGACCCCGCCAAGCCGGGGCCGAAATAAAGATAAGAATAACTCCTTCAGCCACCGTGCCATAAAATTCTCCGATAACAAAGAGATTTACGCATGGCTCAATCCGGTACCCGCGTCCGGGTCGATACCGCATGACTGTTTTCATCCGGCTCGGCCAGTCTTGGGCCGACTTCGACTACGCCCACCTCACGCATGCGGAAATTGCCCTCAATGATCTGTCGAAACGCACCGTCGGTGATTTCCTGGTCCACCTGTACCAGCGCCCGTTCGACCCCCAGATAGCTCAGCATCTCGGCGTCCAGCAGGCTCCAGGCATCCGCAAGGTACGAGCCAAGAAAATCCCTTGCCTCCAGCAGCGCGATGCGGAACCCGTCGGGGTTCTCGGCATAGCGCTCGTCGAACATCTCCTGCATGACCTCGCCATATTCGGGCGAGTCCTCCAACTGGTCCGACAGATCCTCCATTTCCGGCGAGATCAGGTCATGGACCAACAGGCGCTCATGATAGATATCGACAAAGATGTCGAACATCGCGCCGGTCAGCGGTTCCGAGAGCGCGTGCTCACTGCTCCAACCGCACTCGAATTCCGACAAAGTTTTGTCATTTGCAGCCATGCGGATCTGCGCGTTCTCAGACAGTTCCGCAAACCGGCTAAGCCGGTTGAAGGAATAGAGATTGCCGCGCGTGTTTTCCAACAGGTCTTCGACCACCGATCCGAAATGTAGTGCCGCCACCAGCGCAACCATATCGGCCGCGGATTCATGGAAACCATAATACTCGCCCGGCGTATCCTCGGGCGCGGGCATGCCAATCACGCTGTAGATGATGGCATGGCCGATCTCATGCGCGACCACATCAAAGTTCAGGCTATAGGCGCGATATTCGTCGCCATGTTCCCAAGTCCCCCCGGTTTCCAGAAATCCCCAACCGATATGCGCATTGTCGAGGCTGGGCAGCAGCGACAGTTCCAGCCGGTCGAAGTCACGCTCGAAATGCCAAGGGATCGGGCGGCCAAAATAACCTTCCCAGACATCCATAGTGAAATGCGCCGAACCAAAAAGATGCGCGGCCTCAAAAGCCGGGTCCGAAGGATCGAGATGGGTGAAATTGCCATCCTCATCCGGCTCTGCGGGCGCATGAACCGGACCGTCCCAGGGCGGCAGATACATGCCCGGCCCATTTGGCCCCTCGATGATCGCGCCAAATGGCGTGGTCTTGCCTGCCGGGTTGACCGTATACATGCGCGGTCCAGAAGGCCCGGCAGCCAGCGAACCGGGCGGCGCCGAAACTTCGACCAGTTCCGGCCTCGGGTTGCTTTCAAAAAACGGCGATTGCGGGAAGAGCAGAAACCGCGTGCCCGGCGCTTCGTCCTCTGGCAGGTCAGGTTCGTACATGCGTCCCTCCAATCATCCAACTATGCGTCTTGCGCGCTGGCAATCTTGCCATCTTCCTGAGAATACAGGAACTCGCGCTCGACCAGTCTACAGAATTCTTCGCGATCCGCGAGCCCGAGGCTAAGCGCGTGCCCGTCCAGGTCCTCTGGCACCGGCTGACCGAGGCGATCCTCGAAATACCAAATCAACAAACGCAACCGATCTTGTGCAGAAAAATCACGGGTTTCCGCGCCGTGCAACACGGCGTTCTTGGCTTCGGCGCGGGCTTTGATCTTCGCATAGTCACCGGTCCACCGCAGCGCGGAAAGCATGTGCGGCACCAACCGGTCGGACCGCAGCGACAGAATTTCGTCGGCCAGCGCAGCGTGAACCAGAAACTCCTCGTAGCCCGTTTCGTCCAGGTCGTTGACCTCCAACCAGCGCAGCACATCACTGCGCTGTGTTAACCGCGCGCCCGAGCGGTGGCGATCCATCTGCGCCATCAGCGCTTCGCGATCTGCCCGCAATCCTCGCCGCGTCGCATCCTCCTGCGCCAGCACGCCCAGCATCGCCCGTTCCCGCAATTCCGCAAAGCGCGCCGGATCAAGACGCAACTCGTCCAGTATGTCCTGCGGGCCGCTCCGTGCCTTGGGTGTTTCGCCGTCGATGCGCCGAGTCAGCCCCTGCCACGCCAGCGTACGCTCGACCCGGGTGGACGCTTCGGCGGTCTCTGCGCCATCGTCCAGATGCGCCGCCATCTGCCGTAACATCTCCGTCGCGTCCTCACCCTTCGCATCGACCTTACCCTCAGGTAGCCAGCCGCTGAACGCGGCCAGGTCATGCTCTCCGCTCAACTTGGCCAGAACGCCCGGCCAGTCCCGATCGCGGTAATGCAGGGCCTTGCCCGCGCGCAAGATGGCTTCGGCCGGGTCCGGCGTCAGCACCCCAACCTCAAGCGCCCGCGCCACGGTGGCGCGGATCGACACCATTGGCTCGCTCAGGGGCTGAAAGCCCAGCTCAGCCGGGCTGTGCAGAACCGCAACCTCATCGTCATCTTGAAGAACACCGGCGTGATAATCTTCGAAAATCCGCCCCACGCCAATCATCCCGAAATCGGCCAGCTCAGCCGCCCGCAGCGCGCCCATACTGGCACTACCGAAAACCGGGATACCCTGCTCCATCGCCCAGAGGATTTCCTTGTGCCAGACCGAAGGGACCCCATCGAAATAGCCGTCGATAATCCCGATCGCAGGGGGATTTTCGCGCGCCACACGATAGACATCACCCTGCCGGACCGGTGGCAGAATCTCTGCCCGCAAAATCTTGCCCACGGCCTCCTCTGCCAGCGTCGGGCCGACAAAAACAACCGCGCTCATGCGCGCATCCCTTTCGCGCGGGCGCCGGGCACAAAATCGGGATCGTCATGCGGCGCCTCCAACCCCGGGATGACCGCCCGCACCACAGCAATATCAAGCCCCTCCTGTGACAGATCAACAGAGATCACCTGTTCCAAACCAACCGACGTCAGCTGCGCCACCAGCCATGAAAGGTCACCTGCGAAGGATGCAGAGGCATTGCTGGGACAGGACCGAAAATCTTCCGTTGGCGCGGCCCCATCGATCAGGTCGCGCACGTAGCGCCCACGCGCGCATAAAGCGGTATCGCTGAACTCTTCGGGTTCCAGATCATCGCGCGCGCCCGAGATATAGGTGAGCCGCGTCTGCGCCGCCTCGGTCAAGGCACGCAGCATCGCAATCGCCCGGTCCGGGTGGCAGCCATCGCCCAACCCGATATGACCCGGCTGCGGCCCCGCCTCGCAGATCGCGCAGTGGAAACACGCCACACCCACATCCGAAGTCGTGTTCCACACACCCACATCAATCCCGGCATCGACAAACCTGCCCAACGCTTCTCGGCAGCGCGGATCGTCTATCGTCGCGGGATCAATACGCCGGTCGCGCGGTCCCTGATGCCAGAGCGTGGTTGCGTCCCGTTCGATGACCTCGCAGATCGCATGACAGGTCGCCTCGTTCAGGTCATTGCCAGAGGCCAACCCGTTGGTGGACCGCGGAAAGGCGCAGTGGCCACCGTTGGGGGCTTCGGTATAGTCGGTATCGACCATCTCATAGGGCACCCAGCAGGGAGTGCCGCTGACCAGATCGAGCCCCTCGATCCAGAGCAGGCGGCGATGCGGGTCGAAGCGACCACCGGTGACTTTTGGCAGCCGGTCGATATCGGCCACATTCACCTCTGCCCGCAAATCCGCATAGGGCGCCCGGCGAAGGGGTTGCGTAATCCGTTCGGCATGCCAGCTTTCGATCGCCTCCATCACGCCTGAGGCCTGCGCCGCCTCCAGCGACAGTCCCTTGCCCAGCGATACCGCAACCGATCGCGAATTTGGCCGGCACACCATCACTGTCGGCAGCCCGATCCGGTCCAGGCCGGTCAGATTGGCCACCCGAGTGATCCCCATACGCCGCAGATGCGGCCGCACAAGTTCCAATGTCTGTGACGGATCGCGTAACCGATGGGTATCAAGGCGATAACGCTTGGTGGACGCATCGGTCATGGGACAAGCCTTTGAAAACAGGTCACGAGCCCACGGGACACGCGAGAATAACAATGCCCGGAGGATGGGCGATCATCGCCCACCGGTCAATATAGCCTGTTGCCAAATCAGATCAGAGGACCTGCACCCCGTCTTTCCAGACCGCTACGCCGCAGGGCTTCAGCCGGACACCATTCCACTCCACCGGATGCGCGTTGTAATTCACCGCAAAACGATGCCCGCCCATATCGCGCAAACGCAGGCCTTCGGGTAAGGGCGTCAGGTCAAGCCCTGCCCGCCCCGCTGCCAGTGCGATGACCCGGTCCCAAAGCGCGTCATCGGGAAAGGCGCCAAGATAGCTGAGCGAGCCGTCAACCATCAGCACAGGCGCGCCTGCCTCGGTCTGTAGGCGGATCTCGGCATTCCCACTGAGTTGTTCCTGCCAGTGGATCACCTGCCCGCCGCCAGCCACTGCACGGGCATGATCAGGCGGCAGAGACTCTACCAGATCAATATGCACATCCAGATCCGGCACGCCGGGACGACCTGTCTCCGGCACCAGATACTCTTCGGTGATCGCCGCGCTGCGCGGGCCCAGAACCACCTGCGCATTCGAGGCCCGCAGCGCCTCGCTCAGATCAGATGGCAGAACCGCCAGTCCGGGCGCAAGGATCAGGTCAAAGCCGCTGAAATCGCGCTCGCGAGAGGGCAGGAAATCAACCGACAGCCCGGCCCGCCGCAGCGCCTTGTAGGCCGAAAGGATCAGGTTGAAATAGCTGAAGCCCGCCCCTTGCGGCTGGGTCGTCCACGCCCAGTCGGACGGGTAGTCAAACAGGATCGCAACCCGCGCTCGGGTCGGCGTTAGGTCACCCAGCACACCCAGATCGGCGGCCACCTGCGCCGCCTCATCTGCACCGACCGCATCGCGCCCATCGGGCTGCAAGAGACCCGCATGATATTGCTCTTGCGCGAAGGGGGCCTGCCGCCAGCGGAAATAGCTGACCACCTCGGCACCATGCGCCAGCGCCTCAAGCGACCAGAGCCGGACCATGCCCGGCAGCGGCGCGGGATTGTAAGGCGCCCAGTTCACCGGTCCAGGCTGCTGCTCCATCACCCACCAGCGCCCGCGCCCAACGGCGCGGTAGAGGTCGTGATGCATCGCCTGCATGTCCGGATCGCCCTGCTGCAGGAAGGCCAGCTTATGGGCGGGATCCGCGTCCAAACGGTCGGACAGGAACCCGATCGGATAGCTGTCCCAGCTGGCGATCTCCAGATCGTCGCCCACTTCGAAATGATCGAATTCCAGCACGCGACCCATGTAATTGTGGATCAACGGCGCATCAGTATGTGCCTTCAGCACCTCGGCCTGCGCCCGGTTGAAGCGGACCACCTGATCCGAGTTAAAGCGCCGAAAGGCCAGCACATGCGACGGATTGGGATCGGTCACGGTCTGGTTGGGCAGATCAACCTCGTCAAACGCGCCATATTCCATCGACCAGAACACATTGCCCCAAGCCGTATTCAATTCCGCAACATCGCCATAGCGCTCAGCGAGCCAGGCGCGGAACCCCTGCCGCGCCGCCTTGCTATAGCTCAGGACCGTATCGTGACAGCCATATTCATTGTCGATCTGCCACGCCGCTACATGGGGATTGCCCGCGTAACGCTGCGCCAAGATGTCCGTAATCCGCACGCATTCCGCCAGATATCCGGCGTGGCTAAAGCAATAATGCCGACGCGAGCCGAATTTGCGAGGGTTACCCTGCGCATCCACCGCCAGCATGTCTGGATGCTTATCGAGCATCCAGCGCGGCGGTGTGGCAGTGGGTGTGCCCAACACAACCTTGAGCCCCGCCGAACCCAGTACCTCAATGGCGCGGTCCAGCCAGTCGAACATCAACTGTCCCGGCGCCGGTTCCATCCGGCTCCACGCGAATTCACCGATCCTTACCCAAGTCAGGCCCATCTCGACCATGCGGCGCGCATCGTCGGCCCAGCCTTCTTCCGGCCAGTGTTCGGGGTAATAGCAGACGCCCAGTTCCGGTTTCATAAGATCACCTGATACTCCGCGCGGCCGCGGCCAACGTTTTCCGCAACAAAGGTCATTCCATTCTCCGGCTCGGCCTGCAGCACCGCTTCGTCAATTCCTTCGCGCGCCGTCGTACAGTAGAGATCGCGGAACTCCGGGCCACCAAAGCCCGGACAGGAGGTATGTCGGCCAGCAAAGCGCACCGCCTTGATGAACGTGCCCAAAGGCGAATAGGCCGCCACGCGGTTCGCGCCCCATTGTGCGATCCAGACATTGCCATCCACATCCACCACCGCTCCATCGGGGTTCAGCCCGTCTACGCGCAGGTCTAGAAACACGCGCGGCTCTCCCTCGGGCCAGCCCGTTTCGGCATCCAGCTGCTGGCGCATCACCTGCCCTGATGTGGTATCGGAGTAGTAGGCGCAACGGCGGTCATGGGCAAAGCATATCGTATTCGAGATGGTGATGTCTGACGCGACCTGTAGCAGCTCGCCCTTGTAGAAGCGATAGATTGCGCCTGCCTTGGGTTCGGCCCGCTTGCCCATCGTTCCGATCCAGAACCCGCCCCACGGATCTGCGCGCCCGTCATTCGAGCGCGTCACAGGGTTGTCGGCCTCAAGCGCCACCACCAACTCGCGCGCGCCGCTTTGAAGATCAAACCGCCAGAGGCCCGTTTCCGAGGCCATCAGCAACGTATCGCGATCAACCCAACCGGCGGCGGACACATGCTCATCGAATTGCCAGTAGTGCTGCCCATCCGCATCACGGGTCATCAGCCTCTTGCCGATGATGTCGAACCAGAAAAGCTGTTGCCGCTCGGGATGCCAAAGTGGACCCTCTCCCAGCTCGCAGGGGCGGTCGTCGAAAGCCCGGCTCATCCCAGCGCCGCATCATAGGCCGCGACGAGATCCGCCGCACGCGCCGCCACGTCCGCGACTGTCATGCCAGGCTTGAAGAGCGCCGAACCGATCCCGAAACCATCGGCGCTTGCCGCAATCCACTCGCCGAAATTCTCTGGCCCTGCACCACCCACGGCGTAAACTTGTGTCCCCTCGGGTAGAATTGCGCGCATTGCCTTCAATCCGCCAGGCCCTGCCATGTTGCCCGGAAACAGCTTCAAACCACTGGCCCCGGCCTTTAGCGCGGCAAATGCCTCGGTCGGGGTGAAGATGCCCGGCCAGCTTTCCAACACCAACGCGCGGCTTCGTGCGATCACCTCGATATCACAGTTCGGCGAGACGATCAGCTTGCCGCCGGCCTCGGCCACCTGTTCGACCTGTTCCACCGTCAGAACCGTCCCTGCCCCGATCAGCGCCCGATCGCCGCACGCGCGTGCCATGTCAGCAATACTCTGCAAAGGTTGCGGCGAGTTCAGCGGGACCTCGATCCGGGTGATCCCGGCAGCGATCAGCGCCTCGCCCATGGCGACAGCATCCTGCGGGTCAAGACCGCGCAGGATAGCGATAATGGCTCGTTCCATATTAGTGCTCCAGCAGTTTCCGGGCCGCGTTCAATCCGGCAAGTGTCATTCTTTGGCCATCCGCGACCGTGGCCGGGACACCCTGTAATTCCAATGCTTTGGCGTAGATCGCCGACATGCCCGAAGCGCCGATCAGAGCGATCTGCTGCCCCAGCCAATAGGGCCGCGCCGCAGCCAGTTCCATTCCAATCAGAAGACCCGACAGACGTGCCCGCGCCACCGAACCTTCGGTCGCGTCCAAAAGATCCGAGGCGCGAATACCAAAGAGCCGCGCGGCCACGCTTTCAGGTTTCGATAATGTGGTCTCAACCGCGTCCTGAAAGGCGGCATCGTCCCATCCTTCGCCAACAGAGTGACGTAGGACCGAAGAACCCGACAGCAAATCGAACATCTCGCCAGTCATGAAGGTCTGGAAACTCACCACCTCGCCCGCGCTCACATGCACCCACTTCGAATGAGTGCCCGGCAAGCAGATCACACCGTCCCAATCCTTGTTCAGCGCCAGGAACCCTGCGATCTGGGTTTCCTCGCCGCGCATCACGTCAGCCGGTTTGGCCTGTTTCAGACCGGGCACAACATGGGCGCGAATGCGTGGATCACTGTCCGGCACCCGGATCGGCACATCCGAAAGCGGCGCAACCGGTACCGCGGCATATGGCGCCTCAACCCAGCCCTGCCGCGCACCGACCATGCCGCAGGCGATCACGTCCACCGGCGCGTTACCCAGCCAGTCCGCCACCAGTTCAAGTAGCGCACCCTGAAACTCGGACCGCGCCAGCCGGCCCATGCCTTTTTCCGAGCGCGCCTCAGCCATCGGGTGCGCGCCCTGCATCGCCCACACCCGCAGATGCGACGTGCCCCAGTCGACAGCGATCCATTCGGCTTTGACGCTCATATCTTATCCTGTCACCACAACACCGCCATCCACGACCACGCATTGGCTGGTCATCATGCGGCTGGCATCGGAGGCCAGATAAAGCACCGGACCGATCATGTCATCAGGCGTCAGATGTTCTTTGAGACATTGCCGGTCCATATGGGCCTGAAGGCCCTCAGGCGTGGCCCATTGATCGATCTGTTTCTGGGTCAGAACCCAGCCCGGTGCCAGAGCATTGACCCGGATGTTGTGCGGCCCCAACTCGCGGGCAAGCGAACGGGTCATGCCTGTGATACCTGCATTGGCGGTGGTATAGGCGGTATAGCCTTCATTGCCCATCATGTAGCTGATCGAGCTGAAATTGACGATCGACCCGCCACCCTCCTTCATCTGACGTGCCGCCTCCTGGCACGCAAAATAGTAAGCCTTGAGGTTGATCGCCTGCATCCAGTCCCAGAAATCCGGCGTTGCCTCTTCCAGGGAGTGCCGTTTGTCATTGGCCGCGTTGTTCACCAGCACACGGATCGGCCCATGGGAGTCAGCGGCCTGCCGCATGGTCTCCAGCAGCCGGTCCGTGTCGGTGATGTCGCCCTGCATGAAGAGCGGCGCGCGCCCGTGCTTGTCCTGCATCTCGGTGACGAAATCGCTAGCATCCGAGCGGCCGATAAAGGCGACATTGGCCCCCTGCCCCAGAAACCCGTCGGTCAGGGACGCCCCAAGGCCTGAGCCACCGCCGGTGATATAAACCGACGCGCCTTTCAGGTCGGGATGTATCACTTGTGTCATTCGCTCACCTCTCTACTTGCCCAGGAAGAAAATTCGAGTTTTCTTCCAAGATTTTTCCAAAAATCTTGGTCCCGCCCGACATCAATGGCTCTCCCGCGTGACCGGTCTTGTGTCTTTTCCGACCAGGAAGTCCAGATCGGCCCCCTGATCTGCCTGCAAGACATGATCTACATACATCTTTGCGTAGCCACGCGTGTAATGCGGCGCCGGGGCGGTCCATCCGGCGCGACGCCCTGCCAGTTCTGCCTCCGGCACCAGCAGTTCCAGAACGCCCGATGAGGCCGAAAGCCTGATCCGGTCGCCGGTGCGCACCAGTGCCAGCGGCCCGCCCGCCGTTGCCTCTGGGCTCACATGCAGGATCACCGTGCCAAAGGCCGTCCCCGACATGCGCGCGTCCGAAACCCGCACGATGTCGCGCACGCCCTTCTTCACCAGCTTGGCCGGAACCGGCATGTCCCCCACTTCGGGCATGCCCGGATAGCCTTTTGGCCCGCAGTGTTTCAGCACCAGAACGGTGTTTTCATCTACTGGCAGATCCTCGCGGTCGATATTGGCCTTAAGCTCTTCGATGGTTTCAAAGACATAGGCCGGACCCTCATGATCCAGCAGATGTTCGCTTGCGGCTGATGGTTTCACGATCGCCCCTTTGGGTGCCAGATTGCCACGCAGAACCCGTAGACCCACCGCCGGTTTCAGCGGCGCGTCAAAGGCGCGGATCACGTCGCGGTCATAACATTCGGCGTCCTCATAGTAATGCGACAAGTCTTTGCCCATCACTGTATTGGCCGTGCGCAGCACGTGGCTGAGCTCTTTGAGAACCACCGGCACGCCGCCCGCGTAGCAGAAATCTTCCATCAGATACGTGCCCGACGGCATGCAATTGACCAGCAGCGGTATCTCTCCTCCGATTTCGAAATCTTCCATCGTCAGATCAACGCCGACACGACCCGCCAATGCCAACAGATGCACAACCGCGTTGGTCGATCCGCCAAGCGCGGCATTGGCTAGAATGGCGTTTTCGAAACTCGCCTTGGTCAGCACATCCGACAGTTTCAGATCTTCCTCGACCATCTCGACGATGCGCTTGCCGGTCATGTGGGCCAGCGCCATGCGCCGGGCGTCGACCGCGGGAAACGAGCCGTTCATCGGTAGGGCCAGCCCCATCGCCTCGGTCAGCGAAGACATGGTGGACGCCGTTCCCATGGTCATGCAGACGCCCTTGGACCGGCTCATGCCCGATTCGGTGGCCATGAAATCCTTGAGCGTCATATCGCCCGCCTTCACATCCATGGCAAACTTGCGCACATCGGTGCCAGAGCCCAGATCGCGGCCTTTCCACTTGCCGTTCAGCATCGGGCCGGAACTGACCACGATGGTTGGCAGATCGACCGAGGCTGCGCCCATCAGCTGCCCCGGCGTGGTCTTGTCGCAGCCGCCCAGCAATACAACGCCATCCATACCATAGGCGCGGATGCTCTCTTCCACATCCATCGACAGCAGGTTGCGGAACAGCATGGCAGTGGGCTTCATCTGGGTCTCGCCCAGGCTCATCACCGGGAACTCGACCGGAAAGCCGCCTGCCTCCCAGACGCCGCGCTTGACGCCTTCGGCCAGTTCACGCAGGCCGGAATTGCACGGTGTTAGTTCCGACCAAGTATTGCAGATACCGATAACGGGCCGCCCGTCAAAGACATGATCGGGAAAGCCTTGGTTTTTCATCCAGCTACGGCGGATGAAACCCTCCTTGTCCATCATGCCGTACCAGCTGCGATTGCGGCGATCACTCATAGTTTCTTGCCTTCAATCACCCACATGCTTTGCGGGAAGCTCCAGGGCAGGGTCAGCCCGTAGCTCATCAGATATTGCCCGCTCAGCGTGACGGGTTGTTGTTTCAGAACCGGATTGCCGCGCGACAGGGTCGGTGGAGCCTCGGCTGTACGGCGCAGTTCCACCTGATACAGCGCATCCGCCTCAAGACGTGTCAGCCGCAGAGGGCGCGGTGCAATCTGGGCCGAGGTGTCGGCCTTGCCTGCAAAGACCACAAAGCGCGAGCCGTCGCTGGTCTGTTGCTGCTCGGCGATCACCGCCGGATCGGGGCTGTCGAGCCGCAGGATGTCGGCGTAGTAGAGCCAGTCGCGGTTGGCTTTCCACCAGTCGGTGACGCCTTTCAGAACCGTGGCTTCATCTTCGGACAATTCGCGCGGGTCCATCTCGAAACCCATATGCCGTTGCGCCGCGACCCAAGCCCGGAACCGGATATCCAGCACCCGACCCGATGTGTGACAAACGCGCGGCCCCACATGGCTGCCGGTCACCGCCATCGGCAGGAAGATCGCCGCATTGTGCTGAATGCGCAGCCGCTCCAGCGCATCATTGCTGTCGCTCAGCCAGACACGCTGGGTGCGTTTGAGGATGCCGAAATCAATCCGGCCACCGCCTGAGGCGCAGCTTTCGATCTCCACATGCGGGAAGTCGTTGCGCAGCCGGTCGATCAGCGCATATGACCCACGGGTCTGCGCTGCATCGGGCATCGGCAGAACGCGGTTATGGTCCCATTTGATATAGTCGATATCGTGGCCCGACAGGATCGCCGCCATACGTTCATAAAGGAACCCGCGCACCTCGGGCAGCGCCATGTTCAGCGCCTTTTGCTGGCGTCCCAGAATCTGGTCCTCGCCCCCCAGCGCCCATTCCGGATGCGCCCGGTGGATCGAACTGTCGGGGTTGATCATTTCGGGTTCGAACCAGATGCCGAAGGTCATGCCAAGCGAATGGACATGCTTGATCAACGGGTCGAGCCCGTCAGGATATTTGCGCGGATCAACCTCCCAGTCCGAGAGCGATGAGGTGTCATCATCGCGCTGCCCGAACCAGCCATCATCCAACACAAAGCGTTCCGCCCCCAGATCGGCGGCGCGTTCGGCGATGTCCTTCAGTTCCGGTAGGTTGTGGTTGAAATAAACCGCTTCCCAGCAATTATAATGTACGGGCCGGGCGCGATCGGGCTTGGGAAAGGCCACGATCCTATCGCGCAGATGGCGCTGGAAGGCCACGGCGCAGCCATTGATCCCGTCATTGGAAAACACCGCATATAGCGGCGCGGTCTCGAAACGTGTGAGCGCCTCGCGTTCCATCCGCGCAGCTTGTCCGAACTGAATCTGGCGGCGGCCATCAGGAAGCTCCTCGGCCACCATCCGGTGCCCGCCGGACCAGCCATAGTGGAACCCATAGGCCTGGCCCTGCGCATTTGTTGCCCCACGCACCGGCACGATCAGGCCGGGGAAATGCTCATGCCCGGTACGCCCGGTTCGGTTCTCGCGATAACGAATGCCGGGAGACCAGGCGGTCCGGTTCATCTGGAACTCGCGACACCAGCGCCCAGCGAAATCCAGCATCTCGTCCGACAGCTGCGGGGCGGGAAAGACCGGCGCGCTGAGCCAGTGCAGCAGCACTGGGCGATCTGCCTCTAGCGAGGCTTGTGCCTCGATGATGTGGGTCTTTGGATCGATCGAGAACCGGGCCTGATAGGTCAGCCGGTGCGCCTCGTCCCGATATGTCAGGACGAGGCTGCGTTCATCTACCTCTTCGGCCTCATAACAGAATTTTGGCAATATCGGCGAACCATCGCCATCGCGAATGATCAGACCGGGTTGGCCGGGAAAACTGCGCGTCGCCTCGGGGCAGATGGAAAGCTCGGGGTTGGCATCCAGCATTCCCCCGGTGACATCCAGCCCATAAGCCTTGAACAGTGTTTCGGTATTTTCACCTTCGGGCAGGCGCGGCCCGAAATACACAACTTCAGGAAGGTGCTCGCGATGACCCGCGAGCACCAGGGATTGCCGCTCATCATGCAGCGACCATGTTCGTATCATTACTTGACGGCTCCGAGGGTGAGACCCGCGATGAAGTGTTTCTGCATCAGGAAGAACATCGCCACCGGCGGCAGCGCCGCCACGATGCTGCCCGCACTCATCAAGTGATACGCGGCGCGGAACTGCGCGTTAAAGCTGGTGATCCCCGCCGTGACCGGTTGGCTTTCGGCGCCCTGCGTCAACACCACCGCCCAGAAATAGTCGTTCCAGATGAAGGTGAACATCAGCACGCTGAGCGCGGCCAGCGCCGGCTTCATCAGCGGCAGCACCACGTACCAGAAGATCTTGATCTCGCTAATCCCCTCGACCCTTGCAGCCTCGATGAGGGCAAAAGGCAGCGCCTTGATGAAATTGCGCATGAACAAGGTGCAGAACCCGGTTTGGAACGCGATATGGAACAGCACGAGGCCGGTCTTGGTGTTGTAAAGCCCCAATTCCAGCGTCAGGTCGCGCACCGGCACCATAAGGATCTGGAACGGCACGAAGTTGCCCGCCACGAACATGAAGAAGATCCACATGTTCGATTTGAACTTGTAGATGCCCAAGGCAAAACCGGTCATCGTACTCAGCGCCACCGCCCCGATCACCGTCGGCACGGTGATCAGGATCGAGTTCAGCATGTAGCGCGGCATGTCGCTGTTAAAGAAAACCTGCCCGTAATTGTGCATGAACTCGAACGAAGACGGCAGACCCCAGTAGTTGGCGTTGACGAAATCCGCATCCGGTTTGACCGAGAAGAGTGCCACCGCCAGAAGCGGCCCCAGCCAGAGCAGCAGGGCAACCGGCAGCAACGCCTTATAGGTGATCTGTGCGGCTTGCGACTGTTTTTCGATTGGTGTGGGAAACATGGCTTAATGTCCCTTCTCTTCACGGTACATCGACCACAGGAAGTAGACGATGAAGCACATCATGATCATGAACAGCACCACGGCGATGGCCGCGCCATACCCCATGCGGAAACCGTATTCCGATAGCGCCACTTCGAACATGTAGTAGGCAAGCACGCGCGACGATCCGAACGGCCCGCCCTGGGTCATGACCGAGATCAGGTCGAAAGACCGCAACGCGCCGATGATCGTCACTACGAAAGCGATGAAGGTTGCGGGCCGCAATTGCGGCAGCACGATATACCACAGCATCTTGGCGCCCTTTGCACCATCCAGACGACCCGCTTCGATCTGTTCGGGATCCACGGCGTTCAGGCCGGTGAGGTAGAGGATCATGCAATAGGCTGTCTGCGGCCAAAGGCCGGCGGCGATGATGCCATAGGTGACCAGATGTTCATTGCCCAACACGTTGATCGGCCCCATGCCGAACACGCCCAGCATCTGGTTCAGCAACCCAAACGTCGGGTCATAGAACCAGGTGAAAACCAGGCCGACGACGACCTGGCTGATCACAAACGGGAAGAAGAAGAGCGACTTGTAAAGTCGTATTCCGAACACGGTCTGGTTCAGCAAAAGCGCGATGAACAGACCCGCAGGGATCGCCAGCAGATACAGGACCAGCCAGATCAGGTTGTTCTTGAGCGAGACATAGAATGCGTCGCGATCGACCCACTCATAATAGAGGTCTTCGTAGTTGCGCAGGCCAATATATTCCGCCTGACCTAACCCGTCCCACTGATAAAGAGACAGGTTGAAGGACTGGAAAACCGGAGCAATTACGTAAACGACAAAGAACAGAATGCCCGGCGCCAGGAACAGCCAGGGCGCGATGGCTTGCTGATTGCGATGGAACCAGCTTTCGGGTTTTTCGTCGAGGATATCTGTCGAGGCGGTCATGGCGGCCATCCCTCTGAAACATGTGGGGGTGCGGCGGCGGGGTCACCCCCGCCCAGCCGCGTTGTCAGGTGTAGGATGGGGTTTCACCCCATCTCTCCGTTACTTGTAGATACGCCCGCGAGCGCGCTCCAACTTGGACAGAACCTTGTCGAGGCTGTCAGGCTTGACCATGAATTCCTGGAAGCCTTCCATCGACACCTTGGCCATTTCCGCCGGTGCATCACGGTCCCAGAACTGTGCGACGCCGCCGGGGCTGTTCTCGCTCAGCATCACAAAGCCCTTCTGCAGGAACTTGTCGTCATCCACAGTGGATTGCGAGTTCACCGGCAGCTGGCCGAGGTTCTTGCCATTGTTGATGATGGTCTGTTCCTCGGGCGAGGCGACGAAGCGCAGGAACTCGCGCGCGGCTTCCTTGTTCTTCGCAGCCGAAGGAATATGGAACGTATCGGTTGGCGCATCTTCGGCCTTTTCCACGCCGGGGGTGATCTCGACAAACTGGTAGAAATCCAGCTGATCGTCGGTCAGACCCGCATCCCGCAACGGTGCCACGGCGAAGTTGCCCATTAGGTAGGCGGTCGCTTCACCATTGACCATGAAGGGCAGCGCTTCCTGCCAGCTATAGGTCTGGTGGTTGTCGATGAAGGCGCCCATGTCGATCAGCTCTTTCCAGTTCATGAAAGTCTGCTTGACCCGGTCGTCTTCCCAGCTGATTTCGCCATTGGCCAGTTGGTTGTGGAAGTCATACCCGTTGGTGCGCATGTTCAGATAGTCGAACCAGCCGCCAGCGGTCCACAGGAACTTGGTGCCGATCGTGTAGCAGGCGCGGCCCGATGCGACGATTTTCTCGCAGTTGGCCTTCTCTTCTTCCCAGGTGGTCGGCTCGCTCAGGCCTAGTTCGTCAAAGATGTCTTTGCGGTAGTAAACGCCCCACTGGTAGTATGTGTAAGGCACGCCCCACTGCTTGCCGTCGATCGTCATCGCGCCTTTGGTGGACTTCAGATCATTCTCGAACATCGGCTCGGCCCAGAGGTCCGACACATCTTCGAACAGACCAGCGTCAACATAAGGCTTCATCCGGTTGGCGGCATACCAGGTCGCAACATCCGGCGCGTTGGCAGTCAGGAAGTTGCGAATCTGGGTTTTGTAGGCCTCGCGATCAATCACCGTGACCTCGATGTTCAGATCCGGGTTCTTCTCGCCGAAGCGCTCGATCATCGCTTCCATCGTTGCACGCGGCGCGGGGTTCGACGTGTCGAGAAAGATCGACAGATCACCACTGACCTGTGCCGAGGCGGGTGCCGACAATGCCGTGCAGGCGGCAAGAGCGGCCAATGTCCGCTTGGTCATGGAATGCATGGTTTCCTCCCTGTAGCTTCCATTTGGTTCCATTATTTGAAACCGTGTTTTACATGTTGAAAACTACACATCACTTCGGCTAGGGTTGTCAACACTAATCCTGCGGGAGGGCAGGACAAAGGGAGGAGACGTCACCTCATGTCAGGGGACGGAACAGTCGGAAAAGCATGTGATGTGCTAGACCTTGTCGCAGGGTTCAATCGCCCTGTGCGCTTTGGTGAATTGCTTGATCACAGCCCCTTCCCCAAGGCCACACTTTACCGCTTTCTGCAGACCCTCACGAATCAGGGCATGCTCAGCTATGATCCCGACCGGCAGTCTTACGCGCTGGGAATCAGACTGGTTCGTCTGGCCCATGCCGCCTGGACCCATAGTTCACTCGCGCCTATCGCGCGGCCGCACCTAGATGCGCTCAGCCGCGATCTTGGGGAAACAGTGCATCTGGCGCAACTCGATGCCAGCCAGGTGCTCTACGTCGACAAACGCAATGCAGACGACCCGGTCGAGATGTATTCGCAGGCGGGGAAAGTCGGCCCCGCCTATTGCACCGGTGTCGGCAAAGCGATGCTGGCCTTCTTGCCCGACGATGCGCTGAACCGGGCGATCCAACAGCAGAGCTTTCACCGGTTTACCCCCCATACGCTGGCCTCGGAAACCGCACTGCGCACCGAGCTGGCAGCGATTCGCACGCGCGGCTATGCCTTCGACCGCGAAGAGCATGAGCCCGGCATCATCTGCATCGCCGCCCCCATCCTGACACCAGGCGGGCGCATGCTTGGCGCGATGTCGATCACCGGCCCGACCAGCCGGACTGACCTTAAGAAACTCGAAAACTGGGCCCCGCGCGTGCGGCAGGCCGCTGATGATATTGGGCGCGAGGCACAAGCCTGGCGCTTTCCGGAAACACTTCACAAAGAGGCGATGGCGACATGACAGGTGTGACGCTGGAAGGCGCAATCAAGCGCTATGGACAGACACAGGTGATCCACGGGGTTGATCTGCAGATCGAGGATGGCGAATTCTGCGTTTTCGTTGGCCCGTCGGGCTGCGGCAAGTCCACCTTGCTGCGGATGATCGCGGGGCTGGAGGAAACCTCGGACGGCAAGATCAGCATCGGTCAGCGCGACGTGACCCATATGGACCCGGCCAAGCGCGGCGTGGCAATGGTGTTCCAGACCTACGCGCTCTATCCGCATATGACGGTGGCCGAGAATATGGGCTTTGGCCTGAAGATGAACGGTGTCGCCAAGGCCGAGATCGATAAGAAGGTGCAAGAGGCCTCGGACATCCTGAAACTCGGTCCATACCTGAAGCGCAAGCCCAAGGCGATGTCGGGCGGTCAGCGCCAGCGGGTCGCCATCGGCCGCGCCATCGTGCGCGGGCCCGTCGTGTTCCTGTTCGACGAGCCGCTCTCGAACCTGGATGCCGAATTGCGGGTCGAGATGCGGGTCGAAATCGCGCGCCTGCACAAAGAAATCGGCGCAACGATGATCTACGTGACTCACGATCAGGTCGAAGCCATGACCATGGCAGACAAGATCGTTGTGCTGCGCGACGGGCGCATCGAACAGGTCGGCGCGCCGCTGGAGCTGTATCGCAATCCCGACAACAAGTTCGTGGCGGGTTTCATCGGCTCACCTTCGATGAACTTCCTCGATTGCGACGTGGTCGATGGTAAGCTGACCCACCCTGCCCTCTCGGCACCACTCGATCCGCCCGCGCCACTCCCATCCGGGGCCAGCAAGGTCACGCTGGGCCTGCGCCCGGAACATATCGGGCTGGACCGCAGCGGCGACGCGTTGTCCGTGGACCTGACCGAGGCACTTGGCGGTGTTTCTTATGTCTATCTGACCGCGTCCAACGGGGACAAGCTGATCGTCGAGGAACGCGACGATGAACGCAGCGCCGAAGGCAGCCGTGTCAGCCTGATCCTGCGCCCCGAGCGCGCCATGATCTTTGACGCAGAAACCGGCATGCGCCTTCGGTAGGTCGTTTTCCGGCACGGGCTGTCTGGCCCGTGCCGCTTACCCGTCCGCGCCACCACCAACTCATTTAGGTGTGTGACGGGTTTGCGTTGCTCACAGGCTCAAGTGAGCTAGGCCGTTTCGTTCAGAACCCCTGCAAGCTTGTCGAAGGCCTGACCCCAACCGCCTGCACCGGCCGATCCCTCCGGTACGCCAACATGAACCATCGTCATAATGGTCTTTCCGTCGATCGCGCTGAGCTCAACTATGACCTCTGTGATGTCGGGATGACCCTCGGGCATGCCCATGCTCTGGGGTGGGATGAGCACCCCATCCGCATCACACATGCTTTCGGTGTAGACCAGACGTGTAGGGGGTGTGATCTCTTTATACACCCCAGTGAACCACATGCTCATCGAGCGTTCGGGTGATGTCATTTCCATGCAGATCTTACGAACCCCACCCACGACGACGTCCATTTCTGCGGTCGGCACAGACATCCCCATCGGGCCGTACCACTTCTTGAACAAATCCGGATCGGTCCACATTCGCCAAACGAGATCGATGGGGGCGTCAAATTCCCGTTGGATCCTTACCCATGCTTGCTGATCAGTCATCGTTGCTATCCTTCATTGCTTCTATCACCGTGTCCATCACGTCGAACCTGGCCTCCCAGATGTGACGATATTGCTCGGCCCAATTGGCCACGTCCTGCAATGCGCTCGGATTCAACCTGCAGGGCCGAAACTGCGCGTCTTTTCCACGTTCGATGAGTTCGGCATTTTCAAGGACCCGAATGTGTTTTGAGATCGCGGGCAAGCTCATTTCAAAAGGCTGCGCGAGCACGTTCACCGTCGCCTCGCCTTTTGCGAGCCGCGCGAGAATGGCGCGGCGGGTGGGATTGGCCAGTGCCGCAAAAACGGCATCAAGTTTTTCAGTGCCACTCATGACACTACACATAAACCATTTGGTTAATTAAGCAACTGGTTTATTACATGACGCGACGGCCCGCTAGGGCCGGACCGCAAGCAACTGCTGACCTGTTGAGCCAGTCTCCAACCATTTTTGTGCATCTGCGTTTCGCACACAGAAAGCGCAACGAACGCCAGACTTCCGCTACGCCGCCGCATTCTGGCGGGTCACGTCTCCGGCCCGATAAAGCTGCCCCAACTCGGTCCGCAGAAAGGCCTGTAACGGCACCTGTTCTTGGCGGATGAAGCCTGATTGCGGCAATTGACCCGTGCGCATCAGGTCGACTACGCCAAGAACACCCGCGGCCGTTGTCACCTGAATGGCGCTCCAGACCCGCCCGTCGATCTCGCGAGCAAAGGATTTGTTGATGTAGCTCTGCTCACGCAATTGTCCGTCCTTCAGCCCCTTCGCGGTACAATAGACCAGCACCACGTCCTGATCGGTTCGCGGCAAGGCAGCCTCGAAAATCTCTTTCAGCAGATCGCGCCGCCGCTCCAGCCCGAGATCATTGAGCAGCAGTTTCAGGATGTCGCGATGCCCCGGATAGCGGATCGAACGATAGGAGACCGCCCGCGCCTGCCCCTCCAGCGTTTCGGGCAAGGTGCCCAGCCCTCCGGACGTATTGAAGCATTCGTATTCCACACCGTCATGGCCCAGCAGTTCGTAATCTTCCAAAGGTGCCGTCTTGACCCGGACGCCATTCACGATGGCATCGCAAGGGTTACAATATTCGTTGATCAACCCGTCCGTGGACCAGGTCAGGTTGTATTTCAAAGCGTTTGTCGGGAACAAAGGCAGCGCACCCACCCGCATATGCAGGCTGTCCAGCGTGTCGAACTCCGCCGCCAGCGCTGCCCCTGCGATGCCGACAAATCCCGGTGCCAGCCCACATTGCGGCATAAAGGCCGTCTCGCTGTTCTCGGACAGATCGCGCACAGCTTGCGTCGCGGCTACGTCCTCGGTCAGATCGAAGTAGTGGGCACCTGCCTGCTTTGCAGCGCCCGCGATTGCAGGAGTGAGAAAGAACGGCGCCGCCGAAATCACCGCGTCGAAACCGGCCAAGGCCTTTGCCAAAGCCGCCGGATCATCGGCATCAATCTGCATGGTCGGCAATCCGGCCCGCTTCAGCGCGGCCAGCGCAGACAGATCGCGGTCCGCCACCGTGACCGTGTAGTTGCGCGACCCGTTCAGCAGCGTGGCAATCATACGACCGATCTTGCCAGCCCCGACGACACAGATTTTCCAATGCATAGTAAGTCTCCGATCCCTTTTCTTTGAATCTAAAGCGCACGCTGTACGAAGTGCAGGGCAAAGAGTGCCGGAATGACTCATATACCTGTCATAATGACGGATTTTTCGTCATTACGTTAGATCCGGTCGATTTTCCGTCCAAACACAACCGAGGTGTTGGTTCGCTGCACGCCCGGCACACGTGCCAGCTCATCAACCAGCACGTCCAGATCCTCGATCCGGGGGGCCTCAGCCGAGAGGAGCAGATCGAAGTCACCATTGATCGACAGGCATAGTTTTACTTCAGGATAGGCCTCTAGCCGCTTGATGATACGTGTTGTTTCTTGCTGCTGCACCTCAAGCATCACGATGATCTGAACCTTGGCGCCCGCGTCCGGGTCGCGCAGCACCACCGAGTACCCGCCGATCACGCCGCGCGCCTCCATCCTTGTGATCCGTTCATGCACTGTTGTGCGCGCGACGCCAAGCTGCCCGGCAATCGCGGTGGTCGACTGCCGGGCATTGTGGCGCAGTGCGGCGATGATCTTGCGGTCCAATTCATCCATCCCCAATCCATAGCGTCCTCGACGGAGAAGGCAAAGGCGGGGGGGTCCAACGAATGTCCTTGGATCAAAGCCGAGGTCAAAGCCGCTTCTATTCCATTTCCTCATAGAAGCATTCCGCAAGATCGGTTTCGGTCCGTGACGCGGGTTCTTATGGTGATCCGCGAAGAAAAATACGCAAGGACATCAGATGGACCGCGCCGATATCGTTGATCAGGCCTTCCGCCAACGGCTGATCTCGGGTGATCTGCCCGAGGGGGGCGCGGCGCAGGGGCCGCTCTCTGACACGCAGGCCGTGGCGATCTTTCGTGCCCAATGCCTTAGCCGCAATCTCGACCGCCGCTCGCGCAAGATGCAGGCCGAGGGGCAGGGCTATTACACGATAGGGTCGTCCGGGCATGAGGGCATGGCCGCCGTTGCCGCCGCCCTGCGCCCCGATGACATGGCCTTTCTGCATTACCGCGACGGTGCATTCCAATGTATGCGCAGCCAGCAGGTGCCCGGCGTCACCCCCGCCTGGGACATGCTGCTGAGCTTTGCCACCTCGATGGACGACCCGATCAGCGGCGGGCGGCACAAGGTGCTGGGCTCGCGCCCGCTGTTGATCCCACCGCAAACCTCGACCATCGCCAGCCACCTGCCAAAGGCGGTCGGTACGGCCTATTCCATCGGTCTTGCCAAACGTCATCCGCCCGAACATCAGGTCCTGAGCGAGGACAGCCTTGTTATGTGCTCCTTCGGCGACGCATCGGCCAACCATTCCACCGCGCAGGGCGCGTTCAACTCCGCCGCCTGGACAAGTTACCAATCGACCCCGCTGCCCCTGCTTTTTGTCTGCGAAGACAACGGCATCGGTATCTCGACCCGCACCCCGCGTGGCTGGGTGGCGGCAAATTTCACGCAACGTCCGGGCTTGAAGTATTTCCACGCCAATGGGCTCGACCTCTATGACACCTATCGCGTGGCACTGGAGGCCGCCGAATATGTTCGGCGCCTGCGCAAACCCGCCTTCCTGCATCTGAACCTCGTGCGGCTTTACGGCCATGCCGGATCGGACCTGCAACAGGCCTATTTGCCGAAACCCGTCTTTGAGGGGTGGGAAGGTGACGATCCGCTACTGCACTCCGCTCGCCTGCTGACCCAGCGCGCTATTCTAACCGCCGCCGAAGTGCTGGAGATCTATCAGCAGGCCGAGGATCAGTGCACCCGTGTCGCCGCCGAAGTGGTCAAACGCCCCCGTCTGAAAACGGCAGAGCAGGTCATGGCATCGCTCGTCCCGCCGTCCCGTGCCTGCGCTCCCAGCAATGGCCCATCGCAGGAGGCGCGGAAATCGGCCTTCGGCTCGGACCACAAGCAACTGCAAGTGCCCCAGACCATGAACCGGCTGATCAACTGGGCGCTCACCGATCTGATGCTGGAGCATAATGAGATCGTCATGATGGGCGAGGATGTGGGGGCCAAGGGAGGCGTCTATGGCGTCACTCAAAAGCTGATCGACCGCTTTGGTCCGGACCGGATGGTCGACACGCTGCTCGATGAACAATCCATCCTCGGGCTTGCCATCGGCATGGCCCATAACGGCTTTGTGCCGATCCCCGAAATCCAGTTCCTCGCTTATTTGCATAACGCCGAGGATCAGCTGCGTGGCGAGGCCGCTACCCTGTCCTTCTTTAGCCAAGGCCAGTTTACCAACCCGATGGTGATCCGCATCGCGGGTCTTGGCTATCAGAAGGGGTTTGGCGGCCATTTCCACAATGACAACTCGCTCGCGGTGCTGCGCGACATTCCTGGGCTGATCATCGCCTGCCCCTCGCGCGGGGATGACGCCGCCATGATGCTGCGCGAATGCGTCCGTCTGGCGCGCGAAGAACAGCGCGTGGTGGTGATGGTGGAGCCCATCGCGCTTTATCCAATGCGTGATCTTTTGGCGGAGAAGGACGGCGGATGGATGACGACCTATCCCGCCCCGGACCGCCGCATCACGTTGGGCGAGGTTGGCGTCGAAGGTGATGGCCCGCTGGCGATCCTGACCTATGGCAATGGCCGCTATCTCAGCACGCAAGCCGCCAGTGATCTGAACGCCGAGGGCATCAAGGCCCGCGTGATCGACCTGCGCTGGATCGCGCCGCTGCCGGTCGACGGCATTCTGGGCGCATTGGAGGGCGCGGAAAAAGTGCTGATCGTCGACGAATGCCGCCAAACCGGCAGCCTTTCCGAGGCATTGATGGCGTTGATGCACGAGCAGACTCCCCTGCCCCATGCCCGTCTCGCCGCCCATGACAGCTTCATTGCCACCGGCCCGGCCTATGCCGCCACAATGCCCTCGCGCGCCAGCATTGCCGACGCTGCGCGCAACCTCTGGAACGCACAATGAAACAGACCGCCATCGTCATCGCACCCGGCCGCGGGACATATAATCGGGACGAGCTTGGCTATCTCGGCCGTCACCACAGCGACAAAGGCGCGCTGATCGATGACTTCGACGCCTATCGCCGCACGCAAGGACAAACACCGGTCAGCGAACTCGACGGCGCCGCGCGGTTCTCAGGCGCGGTACATACACGCGGCGACAACGCCTCGCCGCTAATCCATGCCTGTGCCTATTCCGATTTCCTGTCGATCGACCGTGACCGGTTCGAGATTGTCGGCGTCACCGGCAACTCCATGGGCTGGTACATCGCGCTGACTTGTGCTGGCGCGCTCAGCCCGCTGAACGGGCTGAAGGTGGTGAACACGATGGGCACGCTGATGCAGGAACAGATGATCGGCGGGCAGTTGATATACCCATTCATGGACAGTGATTGGCAGGTGATCCCCGACGCGCGCGAGAACATTATCGCCAAAGTGGCTCAGATCACCACCCGTCCCGATCACACGCTGGCACTTTCAATTGATCTGGGCGGTATGCCGGTGCTGGCCGGAAATGCTGCAGGTCTGGCCGCCTTTGAGGCCGAGATGCCGCGTCTGCAAGACCGCTTCCCGATGCGCCTGCCCAATCATGCCGGTTTCCACACCGCGCTTCAGGCCCCGGTTGCCGCCGCCGGTCAAAATCTACTGGACGCAAGTCTTTTCCAGCAACCGAGCCTGCCCCTGATCGACGGGCGCGGCACGATCTGGCAACCGAAAGCCAGCGACCTGCATGCCTTGCGCTCCTACACTCTGGGTCATCAGGTCACCGAGACCTATGATTTCACCGCAGCAATCCGCGTGGCTGCGCGCGAGTTCATGCCAGACGTGTTCATCGTCCTCGGTCCGGGCACCACGCTGGGTGGCGCCACGGCACAAAGCCTGATCCTCTCGCAGTGGCGTGGCTGGTCCGCTAAGGAAGATGTCCAGAACTCCAATCCGCCACGACTTCTCTCGATGGGTCGCGCGGATCAGCGCACCAGCGTCAGCGGCTAAGCGTGTAAGGCCGTACGAACGGCCTTGTCGCCTTACACCAGCGCCGCCCAGAACCGGTAGCGTTCCTGCCCCGTCACTTCGCGGATCAGCCCCATATCGTGGAACAGTGTCAGGTTGCGACGGGCCGAGGGACGCGAGCAGCCAACCGCCTCGGACGCCAGCTCCGCCGACAGCACCGGATAGCGCAGAAGTGCCGCGATCAGCAGCGGTGGCGTGCGGCCCGATAGCCCTTCCGTCGCCGCCATGGCCCGATTGCGCCAGGCAGCCAGCCGCTCCAGTTCCATTGACGCCCGCAGCGCGCCTGCCTCGATCGCGTTCAGAAAGGTCACCAGCCGCGCCACCGCCGCGTCTGCCCCTTGCGCCACCTTATGGCGGTCAAAACGATGCCCTTCGGCCATCGGCAGAAACGGCGCTTCCTCACCCGCGCCCAGCAACAGCGCCGCAACCGATGGCTCAAGCATCTGCTCGTAGGGGGTTAGCGCCTGCTGCCGCCACGACGCAAATCCTTGCGCGGCGCGGGTCAGCAGATGGCCGGATTTGGGCAGGCCCTCGGACCAATCCTGGCCTGCCAGATCCAGTTCAGGTCCGGTGGGACGATCCTCGTCAGGGTGCGGATCGCTGACCGAAACACGGCCCAGAAACTCTCGTAAACCTTCCTGCGGCAATGGCCCCGACATCAGCCGCCTCACCGCCCAATCCGCGCGGCTCAGGTCGCGGGCCATGTCATCGCTGCCGAGCCGGAAGGCGCGATAAAGTGCGATCTGGTCCGGCCCGAGCCATATCCCCTCGGCCCGCAGGATCGAGGACACCGTCATCAGCGCCAACCGCTCGCTCACGCCTGCTGCGGCATGCCGCAGTCGTTCACCATACCGCGCCACCGCCTGCGCTGCGGCCACAAGTAGCCGGTATTGCGCGGCCTCGGCCGCTTGCCACGTACGCTCATCCAGACCAGCCTCACGAGCGGCCACCGGCCAGGGCATCTCTCCCGGGGCGACATCTTCGGGCGGTTGCGGCAGGAACCACAGATCCTCTTCCTCGACCGGCTCAGGATCGTAGATCGAGCGAGGAGTGTTCTCTTCCTCATCATCTGTATTTTCAGTACGGCGCCGCATGTAACGATCATAATCAGTGAAGTTTGACACATCCAGTTCTTTTGCGGCGACCCACGGGGATTCGGCCAGGTTGTGTCGCAAGTGCGGTGATTGAACGGTTCACGTAAATGGTGGTTGATCGCTAGTAGACCATTGGCATGATCGCTCTGACCTCGCCTCGCACGACTACGGCGTGTCGAAACGGATCAACTGCGCTATCAGTGTCGGGTAGAGAGGAACTGCGCTCATGAAAATCACTAAGGTGATCAGCCACATTCTGGCCTATGACCTGCCCGAGGAACTTGGGTATTCGCAGCAATATTACTCCCGGCGCACTGCTCACCTTGTCGAAGTCCAGACCGACGAAGGCATCACCGGATGGGGTGAGTGTTTTGGTCCCGGCAATGTCGCCATCGCCAACAAGGCCATCGTCGAAAGGGTCATTCAGCCCATGATACTGGGCGATGATCCAATGGACCGGGACGTGATCTGGCATAAGGTCTACAATCTTTTGCGTGACCACGGCCAAAAAGGGATGCCGATCCAATCGCTGTCCGGCATCGATATCGCGCTTTGGGATATCGCGGGCAAGGTTGCAGGGCTTCCCATTCACAAACTGATCGGAGGCGCGCACCGCAGCAGCGTAAAGGCCTATGGCTATGGCATGATGCTCAAGCGCGAAAGCGTCGATGATCATGTTGCCCGGTTCGCCGACGAGGCCGCCGCGATCCGCGAGATGGGCTTTGTCGCGACAAAGATGAAGGTTGGGTTGGGTCCGAAACTGGACGTGCAACTCTGCAAGGCGGTGCGGCGGGGGATCGGCGACGAGTTCCCGTTCATGGTCGACGCCAATCACTGCTACAGCACACCGGATGCGTTTTACGTAGGGCGCGCGCTGGAAGAACTGGACGCCTATTGGTTCGAAGAGCCGGTCGCGCCCGAGGATCTGGATGGCTATCGCGACCTGCGCAATGGGCTGAACGTGAACATCTCAGGCGGAGAGGCCGAGTTTGCGCGCTGGGGCTGGCGGCAGATCCTCGAAAATCGAGGGCTCGACATCGCTCAACCCGAGGTGTGCGGGCTTGGCGGCATCACCGAATACCTACGGGTCTTGGCGCTCTGCCATGCCCATTTTACCCCCGTCATCAACCATGTTTGGGGATCGGCCGTATCGGTCGCCGCCAACCTTCAGCTATTGGCCGCATTGCCGCCCTTGCCAGGCGGCCTTTTTCCGCAAGAGCCGATGCTTGAATTCGACACCACCGACAACAAGTTCCGCGATGCCTTGCTAGTTGAGCCGCTGAACATCCAACAGCAGGTCGAAGCCTTGGGCGGAAGCGTCGCGATACCGACAGGGCCCGGTCTGGGCGTGGAGCCGGATCGCGAATTCATCAAGCACTTTGCGCTAGAGAGCTAATCCGCAACGAATCTGCACAGCACTACCCGCCCAGATGCGTTTCCAGCATTAGAATCCAGGCAATCGTGATCCCGGTCGAGACCAGCCCGATGGGCAGCACATCCTTCATGAACTGGGTGAAGGTGACTTCGTCGGCCCCCATCCGGTCGGCCATCTGCAGCACAATCACGTTGCTCGCCGCGCTGATGATGAAAACGTTGCCCGCCAGTGTCGATACACCCGCCAGCATCATCAGGTTTGGCACCTCGAACGAGGGCAAAAGCTTCAGATACATGTCCACCAGCGGCACATTCGAGAATATCTGGCTGCCGAAGAAACTGATCCCGGCGGTGACCAGCGGTTCGTTCATATGCTGACGCTCTTCCCCCAGCATCGCCTGCAACGATCCTGAATCGAGCAACGCGCCGGTCACGATGAACATCGACACAAAAAATACTAATGTCGGCCAGTCAAGCCGCATGAATGTCCGCACCCGCGCCCCGTCGAACAGGTAGACCGGGAGGCAGGCAATGGCAGCCGCCACGCCCAGCGGATAGCCAAGCTTCGAACCGGTTGCGGCCAGAACGCTTTCCACCGTGACCAGAACCACCAGCACCGCGATGGCCAGCAGAACGGGCCATTGTGTACCCTCCTGCCCTTCCAATTCTTCGGTTGTACCCTCGGGCGTGGTCACCACCATGCGCCAGGACAGCCACAGCGCGCTGCCGCCCAGGCAGATCAGCGTCGGCACGATCAGCCAGATCAGAAAGGTGACCATGGGGGCGGGCACGTGGCCACTGGCTGCAATCAGCAGGTTCTGCGGATTGCCAATCGGGGTCGCCATGCTGCCCACGGTAACCGCCACGCAGAGTGCTACCAGAAAGGTCCGCTGATCGGCCCCCGTCTGATGCGCCAGCATCAGCGCAATCGGGGTACCGATGATCGCCGCCGCGTCATTGGTCAGCACCGCCGCGACCAGCGCAAAAAGCAGCATGAAGGCCACCAGCGAAACGCCAGGGGTCCGCCACCCTACCATCCAGCCGGCAATCCGGTGCGAGATGCCGTTCTCATACAGCGCTCGCCCGATGGAAAACACCGAGAAGAGATAAAGCATGACGTTCCAGTCGATAGCCTTGAGCGCGGCCTGCGGTGTGATTGTCATGGTCGCCAGCAGCACAACCGCCCCCGCCGTCATCACATGCCAGATCTTCAGGAAAGACGGCAGCCACTCGCGAATGGCGATCAAGGTAAAGACGGCGATTGAAACCCCAAGGCTGAATGACATGGGCACTCTCCGGTATTGAGAAAACTAAGAATGGCGCGGCTTACGGGCTCTCCGTGGTGTCGGCATCGGCCAGGTCACGACGGGCATGTTCGGCAGTCTCGGGCATCAGAAACGCAAAGATCAGCGCGCCCAGTACCGCCACGCCCGCAAGGAAATAGAACGCCATGTCATAGCTGGCGATCTGCACGATCTCTTCGGCGATCAGGTTGCTGGCAGAGGCGCCAACGCCCACAAGCGTCGCCAGCGCGCCTTGCGCAACGTTGAACCGTCCCGTGCCTTTGGTGACATCAGAGACGATCAGCAGGAACAAAACGGCGAATATTCCGTTGGCCACCCCGTCCAGAGACTGGATCGCCACCAAGGCCACGGAATTGTCGGTCAGCGTATAAAGCAGCGCCCGGATCGGCAGGATCGAAAACGCCATCAGAAACAGCGGCTTGCGGCCCCAGCTATCGGCCGTCTTACCACACAGCACCGCCATCGCAATCATAATGAATTGGGCCGAGATGATACAGGCCGAGGTAAAGGCGATGCCCGATTTGGTATCGCCGCCGCTGGCCACTTTCTGGCTGACCAGTGGCAGCATGCTGGCATTGGCGAAATGGAACAGGATGATAGAGGCACCAAAGATGATCAGGCGCTTCTCGCTCAGGATCGTGGCAAAGCCGCTGGGTTGTTCCTGGCCCTTGCCGTCTTCCGCGACGCCCCCGCGTGCCGCTTCATGGTCGATCTGCGAGGGTTTGATCAGCGTCGTGCAAAAGATCATGCCGACGCACATGACCGAGATAAGAATGAAGACCCCATCGACAAACCCCGCCAACGCCAGCCCCGCAGCAATTCCCGCAGCGACCACGTTGCCCGCATGGTTCCAAGCCTGATTGGCACTGGTCTGGCGGGTAAACGCCGCGCGCCCGACAACACCCAGCGTGATTGCCGCGATCAGCGGGCCGAGAAAGGCCAGAGCAACCCCCATGGTCGCCTGTGCACCGTAGATGGCATATTTCGAATCTGTCACCACCAGCGTCAGCGCGGCAATGCCGACCGCGGTGATGCAGGCCACCATCAATCCGCGCTTGGCACTGGTCCAGTCGATCAACGCCCCGGCAGGCGTTTGTGCCAGAACGGTCACGATCGACCCCAGTGCCAGCGCAAAACCAATGCTCTGCGGCGACCAATGCAATTGCGCCAGCAGATAGATGGCCAAATAGGGACCAAACCCGGCAGTGACATCGCCAGCAAAAAAGTTGATCCCCAACAAGGGACGATTCAGCGGGGCAGCACTGACCTGGCCCGAGTTTGATTGTAGCCCGCTCGTCACCGGGTTCTTGTGCGCACTGCAGACGCCTCCGTCTGGGGAAGTGCTCAGGCGGCGCAAAGTTGCGCCACAGGTGCACGTTTGCAGCCACTTTGGCCCGCAATGGATGAATAAACAACCGGGTTGTGCACGGAAAGCGTGAATGCGCCCTGCGGGCACATCCTTTGGTCTAATAGACGAGTCGAGCCAGCCTTAGTGGTCCCGAGCGATCAAACCTGATCTTGCAGGATCAGATCGCTGGCTTTCTCGCCGATCATGATGGCGGGGGCATTGGTGTTGCCACTGACGATCTCGGGCATGATCGAACAATCCGCCACCCGCAACCCACGGATGCCATGAACCCGTAGCCGCGCGTCAACAACAGTGTTCGGTCCCTGCCCCATTTTGCAGGTGCCCGTAGGGTGATAGATGGAAGACGAATTACTGCGCGCCCAATCCAGCGTGCCCTCATAATCGTCCAGCGCCAGGTCCTTGGTTGGGCGGAACTCTTCCGAGATCTTGGAATTCAACGGTGCCTCGCGGGCGATGGAGCGGGCGATTTTGACCCCTTCGACGATGGTCCGGCAATCCAGGTCCGTCGCCAGATAGTTGGGATGTATTTTTGGATAGCTTCGCGGATCAGAACCGTTCAGCACGATCTCTCCCCGGCTTTCGGGCCGTAGCTGACAGACCGACATGGTGAAGGCGGAAAACGGATGCACCCCTTCGCCCGGGCTATCAGCAGACCAGGGCTGTACGTGGAACTGGATATCGGGCGTGTCCACATGCGGGCCGGTCTTCATAAAGCCAACCGCAAGGCTTGCGGCCATGGTCATCGGTCCGGCCCGGAACAGGGCGTATTTCATTGCGATCTTGGCCTGATTGATCAGGCTGCGGACCTCGTCATTGAGGGTTGGTTCGTTGCACTTGAACACCAGCCGGGCTTGCAGGTGGTCCTGCATGTTCTTGCCCACGGCGGGCAGGTCGGCCACAACTTCGATGCCGTTCTCTTTCAATTGCGCGGCGTCACCGATGCCGGACAGCATCAGAATCTGCGGCGAGTTGATCGCGCCCGAGGACAGAACGATCTCGCGCGTTGCGGTCACCTCACATTCCTGCCCCGACTTGTCGAGATAACGAATGCCCGTGGCGCGCACCCCCTCGATCACCACCCGCTGGACCAGCGCGTTTGTGATGATCTGAAGGTTCGGCCGTTTGCGGGCCGGGTTCAGGAACGCCACAGCCGAGCTGCAGCGGCGGCCATTGCGGGTGGTCAACTGGAAATAGCCCACGCCCTCTTGCGTTGCGCCGTTATAGTCGGAGTTGAACGGATACCCTGCTGCTTGTGCCGCTGCGACCCAGGCGTCACAGATCGGGCGCTGCAGGCGCATGTTGGACACCGACAATTCACCGTCGACGCCGTGGAACTCATCAGCACCGCGCTCCTGGTTTTCCGAACGCTTAAACAGCGGCAGCACGTCTTCCCAGCCCCAGCCTTCATTACCCATCTGGCGCCAGCGGTCGTAATCCTCTTTCTGGCCACGCACATAAAGCAAACCGTTCAGCGAGGATGATCCCCCCAGCACCTTGCCGCGTGGCCAGTCAATGGCGCGCCCGTTCAGGCCATCATCCTTTTCGGTGCGGTAACACCAGTCCACCGACGGGTTGTGCATGGTCTTGAAATACCCGACCGGCACATGAATCCAGGGGTTCCAGTCACGCGGCCCGGCCTCAAGCAGGATCACGCGATTGCTCGGGTCCTTACTGAGGCGATTCGCCAGAACGCAACCGGCAGAGCCCCCTCCAACCACGATGTAATCAGCTTGTTGTGTCTGCATATTTTGGCCCTCCGCCAGATTGAAACTGGTCCCGTGCAAGTTTTCCTTGCGTCACCATCTTTATTCTACTAAAAATGATACCACAAGTCTCATTAATGAGAATTCTGTACCACGGGAGGAAGAAGACATGAAAGTAGCTGACAAGCTCAGCAGAATATCGCGGCGTGATCTTTTCAAGCTGTCAGGGCAGTATGGCCTGTCCTCGACACTGCTTGCTGCGGGGTCTATGGGTGGCATCGCATCGCTGCCGTCGCTCGCCGCGGCAGCCGAATCGACCTATGAAAAGCGATTCGCAAAAGAGGCAAAATTCACGCTGAAATTCGGCGCTTCGGGCTTCAACGCTCGCAACCTGCTGATCGAGCGTGCCGGCGCACTGGAATTTGCCCGCGACCTGGAATCCCGCACGGATGGCGAGATTCGTGTCGAGTTCATCGGCGACAACCAGATTTGTGGTCAGCTGTCCTGCGTTGAAAAAACCCAGAACGGCATCGTCGACATCTATGCCGCCTCGACCCAGAACTCGGCCGGTGGCGCGCCTTATCTGAACGTGCTCGACTACGCCTACGTGTTCCCGGGCCGCGCGTCGCAGTACCATTTCCTGTACAGCCCGGAATCGAACGCGATCCTGCGTGAGCCGCTGGAGAAGCGTCACGGCCTGAAGTTCCTGTTCAGCCACTGCGAATTGCGCGGCCTGCAGATGGGTCAGTCTTTTGCAGACAAGCCCACCGTGACCAAGCTGGAAGAGCTGTTCGGCACCAAGAACCGCGTGACGGGCACTCAGCTGGGCCGGATTGCAATGCAGTTGCTGCAACTGAACCCGGTTCCGGTGGCGTGGGAAGAAACGCTCGACGGCCTCAAGACCGGCCTGATCGACGGTGCAGAGACATGGGCGTCTGCTGTGGCCTACGCCAACATGGCGCCGGTGGTAACACAGTCGGTCGACCTGAAGTTCTTCTGCGGGACCGAGCATACCTCGATGTCGGCGAAAGTGTTCGACAGCCTGGGTGGCGAACTGCAGGACGCGGTTCTGGAATCGTCCTATCTGGCACAGGTTCACGTACAGGCCGCGAACGAGGCCGCTCTGGTCAAGACTGTCGGCTTCTCGGATCCGCAGCTGCCGGACACGATCTTTGCCGAAAACGATGTGCGCAACGCCTTCCTTTCGGACGAGCAGATCAAGCTGGCCGAAGAAATGTGCTCGCCCGAATATCAGCCCGAACCATGGGCACAGTGGCGCGAGCGGATCAACAAGTGGGCCGGTGGTATCGACACCTATACCGAGCTTCATCGCATCGCCCGCGAGGTGCCTGCCGACATGAAGCCGGAAAATGTCGAACCCCGCCGCTGGTGGAAAGCCTAAACTCTCGGCTCAGGCGGCGGGCTCGCTCCGCCGCCTTTCAAACCTCACACGCACATAATTTCGCCACTGTCGGTCTCAGGGAGGAGACAGATCATGACGACTATTGTCAGCGACATCTCGGAGATCTTCAGCGCGGTATTATCCAATGACGCCTGGATGATCAGCGAAGCGCTCAAGACCAACGCAGCCTGGGTGGTCGGAGCGTTTGCCACTTTCTTGGGCGGCGCGTTCTTTCTACTGCTCTACAAATACATCCCTTGGGTTGAACGGAATCTAGAATCGACCGTGATGGTGTCGACCTATCTGCTGATTGGCATCATCATATTTGTCGAGGTGTTTCGCCGCTTCATCCTAAACGTACAGGCACCCTGGTCGACGACTCTGCCGCCTTTCCTGTTCCTGATCATGACTTGGGCCGGATGCGCCTATAACGTCAAACTCAGGACCCACTTGGCCTTTGCAGAGTTTCGCAGCAACATGCCAAGAGCGCTGCAATTCATCTGCCTTTCTGTCGATGCAGTGCTGTGGATCGGGTTTTCCTGGATCGTTGTCGTCACTTCGACGCAAGTCGCTGCCAACTCGGCGGCGAATTTCCAGATCCTGTTGGGCACCGACAATGTGCTGCAATGGTGGTTCCTGGTCTCGGTCCCGCTCAGCTTCATCCTGATCGCCGCGCGCGCCATGGAAAACTGGCTCACAGACCTGAAAAACCTGCGTTCGGGCGAGCCGCTGATTGCACCTGTCGCCATCGGCGCGGATTGAGGAGATGACCATGACTGATGGAAACTGGATTACTATTATTTCGTTGGGGGTCACCTTCCTGTTCATGCTGGGCGTCCCGGTCTTTCTCGTGATCGGATATTGGGTGATCGGGATGAGCTTTGTGCTTGGCCTTCCCCTTATCAACACTGGTGCCGCGCTTGCGGATGTGTTCACCGACGGGTTTGCGCTGCTGGCGATGCCGCTCTTCATCCTGACCGGTGACTTGATCAACCGTTCGGGCATTGCTCGAAGGCTCAGCGATTTTGCCTATTCCTGCCTCGGCTGGCTACGCGGCGGTCTGGCAATGGCCAGCCTCGGGGCCTGTGGTCTGTTTGCCGCTATCTCCGGATCGAACTCGGCCACAACTGCAACGATCGGTTCGATGCTGCACCCCGAGATGGTCAAAGGTGGCTATGACGAACGCTTTTCTGCGGCAACTGCTGCGGCAGGTGGTACGGTCGGGATCATCATCCCGCCCTCAATCATCTTCATCGTTTATGGGTTCCTGCTGAACCTGCCCATTTCCGAACTTTTCGTGGCAGGTATCATTCCCGGCGCGATGATGGTGGGTGCCATGATGCTGGTCGCGTTTGTCATCTGCACCAAGAACGGCTGGGGCTATCTGATCAAGCTGCAATTCGGGCGCGTATTCAAGACCGCTGTTGGTGCGTGGCTTGGCTTTTTTGCCATCGGTCTTGTACTCTGGGGCATCTATACCGGTAAGTTCTCGCCGACCGAAGCAGCCGGCGTTACCGTGGGCTTCTGCATCATCGTGGGCTTCTTCAGCCTTCCGATCTACAAGCTGATGGGCTCCCCGTCAGAGGATCGCGACTTCAGCGAGCGCGGCATTTCGGAATACCTCGTTGTGAAGGGGTTCGGTCCGCTGGAACTGCCGTCGATCACCATGCGCTCGGCGCAGATCGCGGGCATCCTGGCCCCCCTCATCGCGGTGTCCGTCGTGATGCAGCAGATCCTGTCGGTTCTGGGCGCGCAGCAGTTCATCGGTGATTTCGTCCGCAGCATGGGTGGATACTACGCGGTGCTGTTCACTTCGATGGCAATCGTGTTCGTTGCCGGCATGGTGCTGGAAAGCCTGCCGGTGACCATCATCCTTGCCCCCATTCTCGCACCAATCGCGCATTCCGTGGGGGTCGAGCCAGTGCAATTCGGGGTGATCTTCCTGGTTGGCGCCTCAATCGGCTTCATCACGCCGCCATACGGACTTAACCTTTATGTCGCTTCAGGTGTGACAGGCGTTCCCTATTTCCGACTGTTACGCTACACGGTGCCCTATCTGTTCGCCCTTCTGTCGGTCTGGATCATCGTGGCCCTGACACCTATTCTGTCGACAATCCTGATCCCATCGGGCTAGAGCGAGGTAAGTGAAGTAATCGGATGGACGCCATTTTGGATACCGGCGAGAAAGAAGGGGCAATCCCGACCAATCTGCGACTGCTCTTGGTACTTGAGGCCATGGCAGAGGCCGGGGTCCCCGTCACGCCAACCGAGGTGAACCATCGCCTTGGTCTGCCAAAACCAACAATACACCGACTGTTCACAACACTGGAACAAGAGGGGTTCATCCAACGCGAGATCGATGGCCGGGGGTATTCCCCCGGCCTTCGTTTGCGCAAGATGTCCACCGGCATCCTATCGTCGCTGCGGATAAGAACGGCACGGCTGGCCATTCTCAACCAACTGGCCGATGAAATTGGCGAGACCTGTAACATCGCGATCCCGGATCGCGATGCCATGGTCTATCTCGACCGGGTCGAGACCAAATGGCCATTGCGCATTCAGCTTCCCGTTGGCACGCGGGTCCCTTTCTACTGCACGGCCAGCGGCAAGATGTACCTGAGCAGTCTCGACCGCAGGCACTTGCGCAGCTACGCCATGTCCGCCAACCTCGATGCGCGCACCGCGACAACGATATCGGACCCCGAAGCCTTGATCGCCGAGGCAGTTGAGAGCCGCGAGCGCGGTTACTCCACCGACAATAGCGAATTCATGGAAGGCATGATCGCCGTTGCCGTGCCCATTCATGAGGGCAATGGAAGGTTGGTCTCGACCCTGTCTGTTCACGCGCCGGAACAGAGGCTCGGCCTGACAGATGCGGTTGCGCATGTCGAAAAGCTGAAAGCAGCGGCCGAGAAACTTTCCAGCCTGCTGACGGAAGACTGACGCACCGGCGCGAACCAGCTGCCCTGAGGCCTCCGGTTCTTCACGGAATGGCGACGTAACGCCCGACGCCCAAGTTGCAAAAGCAAACCCCGGCCATTTGGCCGGGGCTTTTGGTGTTTCGGAGAGTTTTGTTCAGCCGCGCAGGATGGAGCGGCCTGCGTATTGGGCGGTTTCGCCCAGTGCCTCTTCAATGCGGATCAGCTGGTTGTATTTGGCCAACCGGTCGGAACGCGCCAGCGAGCCGGTTTTGATCTGACCGCAATTGGTCGCCACCGCCAGATCGGCGATGGTGGCATCCTCGGTCTCGCCCGAGCGATGGCTCATCACATTCGTCATGCCCGCCCGGTGCGCCATGTCCACCGCGCGCAACGTCTCGCTCAGCGTGCCGATCTGATTCACCTTCACCAGCATCGAATTCGCGCAGCCCCGTTCGATCCCCATCGCGAGACGCTCGGGATTGGTCACAAACAGGTCATCCCCCACAAGCTGCACACGGTTCCCCAAAGATTCGGTTAACGCCGCCCAGCCTTCCCAGTCATCCTCGGACATGCCGTCCTCGATCGAAATGATC
>JBFOME010000028.1:0-34438 GCA_040830705.1 Paracoccaceae bacterium
AACCGCATCGAGATCATGTTTGGCAGGCTCAAGGATTGGAGACGCGTGGCGACACGTTATGATCGCTGTCCCAAACTCTTCCTATCAGCAATCGCCCTCGCAGCAATCGTCATCTTTTGGTTATGAATCCTGACCCTAGCGGCAATTGGTTCATGTTTTTGCCGGTTGGGCGCATCATTCGAGCAGATTGGTGTGCGGCAGTGACTCATTGCAGACCTGACGTTTGGGGGCTGCGGAATTTTCGCACGATTGCGTCATGCGATCAGTTCGCTACCGCGTCAACTCCCGCATCCCCTGTTCCAGCCCGGCCAGCGTCATCGGCACCATGCGGTTCTCGAAGATGTCCTGAATCATGCCGATGGAATGGGTGTAGCCCCAGTATTTCTCGGGCACCGGGTTGATCCAGAGGTTGGACGGCCACTGGTCGCGGGCGCGTTCCAGCCAGACCTGTCCGGCCTCCTGATTCCAGTGCTCATTGGCGCCGCCGGGATAGGCGATTTCGTAAGGCGACATGCTGGCGTCGCCGACGAAGATGCATTTGTAATCCGAGCCATAGGTGCGTAGCGCTTCGTGGGTGGGCGTCTGCTCGGCCCAACGGCGACGGTTGTCGCGCCAGACGCCCTCATAGAGGCAGTTGTGGAAGTAGTAATATTCCAGATGCTTGAACTCGGTGCGCGCGGCAGAGAACAGTTCCTCAACCACTTTCACATGCGGGTCCATCGAGCCGCCCACATCCAGAAACAGCACCACCTTGACCGCGTTGTGCCGTTCGGGGCGGGTTTTCACGTCCAGATAGCCATGTTCGGCAGTGGCGCGGATGGTGCCGTCCAGGTCGAGCTCATCCGCCGCACCCTCACGGGCCCAGCGGCGCAGGCGTTTCAGAGCCACCTTGATGTTGCGGGTGCCCAACTCGACCGTGTCGTCGAGATTGCGAAACTCGCGCTTGTCCCAGACCTTGACCGCGCGCTGGTGGCGGCTTTCCTTCTGGCCGATACGCACGCCTTCGGGGTTATAGCCATAGGCGCCGAAGGGCGAAGTCCCGGCGGTGCCGATCCACTTGTTGCCACCCTGATGGCGGCCCTGCTGCTCTTTCAGACGTTCTTTCAGCGTCTCCATCAGCTTGTCGAAACCGCCAAGCGCCTCGATCTCGGCCTTTTCCTCGGCGCTCAGGTGCTTTTCGGCCATCTTCTCCAGCCAGTCGCCGGGGATGTCCACGGCTTCCATCACCTGCGACATGCTGATCTGTTCCAGCCCTTCGAAACTGGTGGCAAAGGCGCGGTCGAACTTGTCGATATTGCGCTCATCCTTCACCATCGAGACGCGGGCGAGGTAGTAGAACGCCTCGACATCATAGGTGGCGAGGCCCACTTTCATGCCTTCGAGAAAGGTCAGATATTCCCGCAAGGACACGGGGATGCCAGCGCTGCGCAGGTTTTCGAAGAAGGGCAGGAACATGTCGGCTCAGATCAGGGTGCGGTCGATCACTATGGTAAGGATCAGCCCCAAAAGCGCAAAGGCGATTCCATAACCCGCTGCATATTGCGCCATATCAGCTTTCGAGCCATTGCGTTTCTTGGCGGTTCTAGCGCCGATAACGGCCCCGATCAGGGCCATCGCGATTACGATCATTCCGTTTTATCCGCCCAGTTCCTGCCGGGGGTTCAGCGCCGCAACTTCCTGCATTCTGGCGCGCACCGCCCAGTCCGAGCCGAAGCCGTAACGCGCCCAACCCAGACTGTCCAGCCTGACATCCTCGGCCTTGTCGCGCTGGCCCTGCAGTTCCAGCGCTTCGGCATCGAGGAGCATCAGGGTCGAGAGCAGGGCCGCGTTTTCAGCCCGCTGGGCCACCTGCAATTGCGGGCCAATCTGTTTGCGGGCCTCTTGCGGCTGCCCGTTGGCCAGCGCATAGGCCGCCGTCTGGGTGATCACATAGGCGGTTTGCAGATCGGTACCCGGCGTTTGCGACAGGTAATAGAGCGCGCTGCGGTAGTGCTGCTGCGCGGTTTCGGCATCGTCGGCCTGCACCATACGACCAAGAATATAGTGGCTAAAGGCGCGGCGGTGGTCGGTCCAGCCCTGCTGCTGGGCAATGCGGGCGGCGTCATTGGCAGCCCGGTGCCGTTGCCTTTGCGTGGCACCCGGCCCAAGCGCGGTTTGTGTCGCATCGATCCAGCTGCGTGGCGTTTTCGAAATTGGACGCTCCGCAACGCGCACACCGCGCGGGTTCTGCCGTGCCAGAATGCCGGGCAGGGCGGCGGCGACCTCGTCTCTGGTCATGCCGTTGCGCAGTGCGGGATCATAGCTGGCGCGCAGGATCAGCATGTCGAACCCGGTCAGCACCGTGTGCACGTTGTCGTCGTTGAAAACGGAATCGGGCAGCCGGTAGAGATCGTTCAGCGGGCCGATCGCCTGCGCCAGTTCTTCGTGCAGACAGTCGCGCACCTCTTGCGGGCTGACATCATTGGGCAGGAAGATGCCCAATTGGCGACGTTCGCGCAGAAGTGCCCAATTGGTCTCCGGCTTGCGACGCTTGCTCCGGAACTCGGCCAGGCTTGCGACGTTGGGAACAACGAAACAGGCTGCGTGGGGCAGGGCGCGGCGAATCTCTTCGCGGCTGACCGCCTCGATAGTGATATTCGCGCTGCTGTCAGAAACCTGGCGGATGTTGATCCCGGCCTCGCGGCGCAATCGGTCCAGCAGTTGCGACAGATCACTTTGCAGGCTTTCAGGCGGCGCGCCGGTCACACGCAGCGTGATCGGCTGATCGAACCGGGTGAAGATCGGCAGCTCGCGCCCGCTTTCCAGTTCAAAATGCAGCGCTAGGAAATCGGCGGCAATATTGGCGTTGGAACGCACCGGGGCGCTTGGTCGTGCTGCTGAAAAGGATTTCATCGGCGGCAGCGGCGCCGGCGATAGCTGCGCCCGTGTGGGCGTGTCCCGGACCGAGGACGCTGCGCATCCGGCCAGAAACATAACAAATGGAAACAAAAACCGTTTGAACATAATTACCTTTGGTACTTGATAAATGGCGTAACCCTGCCAACCCGATCATACAACTTTCTTGCGATTTCGTTAAAGTCCTGCGTGAGCCAATAGACGGACGGGCAGTCGCGCGCATCTGCTTCAGCATAAACCGCCTCGATCAGGGCGCGCCCGATACCGGTTCCACGTGCCTCGGGGCGGGCGTAGAGGTCCTGCAAGTAACAGACCTCTTCGATCTTCCAGGCATGGCGATGGAACAGGTAATGGGTCAGGCCGACAAGCCGACCGTCTTGTTCGGCAACCAGACAGGAGAAGTCGGCAGGATCATCCCCCAGCAGACGGGCAAACGTGACGTCATAGACCTCGGCTGAGACCGAGCTTTCATAAAACTCAAGATAGGCTGTCCACAGGTCAGCCCATTCCAGCCTGTCGCCGGACCGCAAAGCGCGGATCGTCGTCATAGACGCCATGTTACTTCTGCCCCCACTCAGAAGTTAACGATTGAACCAGTTGATCCGCTATCTGACATCAGGTCAATGGGCGCGATTGGGGATTCGCGACCATGAGCGGATTTGCGGAGAATTTGAGAAACAATTGCCGAAATCTGAGGCGTATCGTTTCCCGAAAAGCGCGTCTGAATGGATTTATCGCTGCCCGCGCGCCATGAAGGCCAGCCGCTCGAACAGATGCACGTCTTGCTCGTTTTTCAGCAGTGCCCCGTGCAGCTTGGGCAGGGCGTTTGCGCCGTCGCGCTTGAGGTCCTCGGGCGTCAGGTCTTCGGCCAGCAGCAGCTTGAGCCAGTCGAGCACTTCCGAGGTGGAGGGTTTTTTCTTCAATCCGGCCGTGTCGCGGATCTCGTAGAACTGGGTCAGCGCAGTGGTCAGCAGCGCCTCTTTGATGCCGGGATGATGGACCTCGACGATCTTGCGCATCGTGGTCTCATCAGGGAAGCGGATGTAGTGGAAGAAGCAGCGGCGCAGGAAGGCGTCGGGCAGTTCTTTTTCGTTGTTCGAGGTGATGACGACGATCGGGCGCTGACGGGCCTTGATCGTCTCGCCGGTCTCGTAGACATGGAACTCCATCTTGTCGAGTTCCTGCAGAAGGTCGTTGGGAAACTCGATATCCGCCTTGTCGATCTCGTCGATCAACAGCACGGTTTTGCGTTCCGACTCAAAGGCCTGCCAGAGCTTGCCCTTCTTGATGTAGTTGCCCACATCGTGCACGCGCTCATCGCCAAGCTGGCTGTCGCGTAGCCGGCTGACTGCGTCATACTCATAGAGACCCTGTTGCGCGCGGGTAGTGGATTTCACGTTCCACTCGATCATGTCGAGCCCCAGCGCACCGGCCACTTGTCGCGCCAGTTCGGTCTTGCCGGTGCCCGGCTCGCCCTTGACCAGCAGCGGGCGTTCCAGCGTCACGGCGGCATTCACCGCGATGGTCAGATCGTCGGTCGCGACATATTCGGCTGTACCCTCGAAACGTGTGGTCATCGCTGTGGCCTCCAAGCCGGGGAAAGTTCTGAGCTGGCATATGCAAAAAACCGCCCAATGCCCCCTACCGAGGCGCAGGGTGATTTGCAAGTCGGGCCGCCTGTTTGCCGAGCTGCAGGGCGCAACATGGGCTGGGCAACGCCGGATCAGTGTGACACTTCAATCCGGTTCAGGATGTTTTTACTGCCCGTGTAGCGGGCGTTGGCGCCTATCCAGCGCTTATTGTCTGGGATTGTGACTAATTTCACAGAAAAACAATGCTTTGGGATGTATTATTTTCATTGCAACACGTTCCAAGAATTGGAGGTGTTGAAGTAGCTTTGACTAGTGACAATCTTCTGCGTGTCAGATAAATGCTGCGTCAGAAGGGGCGCCAATGGTCTTGGATCAAAAGACATGACGGACATAGTTGGCCACACCGAGGGAGCCAAGATGAAACAGGAAGTGTTTCTGCCGGAGGATTACCGTCCGGCAGAGGATGAATCGTTTATGAATGAGCGTCAGCTCGAGTACTTCCGCCGCAAGCTGATCAACTGGAAGAACGAGCTGCTGGCGGGCAGCCGCGACACCATCGAGGGGCTGCAGGACAATACCCGCAACATCCCCGATGTCGCAGACAGAGCAAGCGAAGAAACCGACCGCGCATTGGAGCTGCGCACCCGCGACAGGCAGCGCAAGCTGGTCGCCAAGATCGATTCGGCCCTGCGCCGCATCGACGAGGGGGAATACGGTTATTGCGAAGTGACCGGTGATCCGATCTCGCTGCGCCGCCTGGACGCACGCCCGATCGCCACCATGAGCCTCGAAGCGCAGGAGCGTCATGAGCGGCGCGAACGCGTCCACCGCGACGACTAACTGCGCCTGACGCGCCATCTTTCCAAACGCCGGGGCCTGTTGCCCCGGCGTTTTTGCGTTAAACGGTCGGTATGACACTCCGCGACCAGAAAATCGTTGTTGTTGGCGCCGGCATTGGCGGCCTCTCGGCTGCATTGGCTCTACGTCAGCGCGGCGCCGATGTGACAGTGCTGGAACAGGCCGCCGCGATTACCGAGGTGGGCGCGGGATTGCAGATCTCGCCCAATGGCGCAGCGGTTCTGAACGCTCTTGGCCTGTCGGAGGATCTGGACGCGGCGGCGGTCAAGGCCTGTGCCGTATCGCTGAGAGACTATCGCCGACCGGGCGAGGTGCTGCGATTGGATCTGGGCGCCTACGCGCCTGATCTCAGTTATTGCTTTGTGCATCGCGCGGACCTGATTGCGCTGCTGGCTGACGCGGTGCGGGCGAGTGGCATACCTATCCGTTTGCTGCAACAGGTCGATTCGATAGAACTGGAGGATCAGCCCACCCTGCATATGGCCAACGGCTCGCGCATCCGTGCCGATATGGTGGTGGGGGCAGATGGTCTGCATTCGCGGTTGCGCAGACATCTCAACCGCGCGGAACAGCCTTTCTTTACGGGGCAGGTGGCCTGGCGTGCGACAGTTCCCAACACGGTTGGCCTGCCGCCCGAGGCGCAGCTTTACATGGGGCCGGGGCGACATATGGTCTGTTATCCCCTGCGCGATCGCAGCCTTGTCAACATCGTGGCGGTTGAGGAGCGCAAAAGCTGGACCGCCGAAGGCTGGAATCATGAGGACAATCCCGACAACCTAAGGCGCGCCTTTGCTGAGTTCCAAGGCACTCCGAAGGCCCTTCTGGATCAGGTGTCTGAAGTCAACCTCTGGGGGCTCTTCAGGCACAAGGTTGCCGCGCATTGGCACGGGTCCGGCGTGGCCATTCTGGGGGATGCGGCGCATCCCACGCTGCCGTTTCTGGCGCAGGGGGCCAATATGGCGCTTGAGGATGCCTGGGTTTTGGCGGACGAGTTGTCACGCGCGGATAATCTGGATAGCGGTTTGGCGCTCTATCAGATGCGGCGGCGCGATCGGGCAGAGCGGGTGATCGCGGCGGCAAACGGCAATGCCTGGAAGTATCATCTGCGCTTCCCCCCGCTGCGCGGCGCCGCGCATATGGCACTGCGGCTGGCGGGTCGGGTCGCGCCCGCACGCATGGTGGGTCAGTTCGACTGGCTCTATCGCCACGACGTGACGCAAGACCGCGCCGCCTGACAGGCGCTAGAGGTCGAGGGTGACCCAAACGGGGACGTGATCGGAGGGCTTTTCATGTCCCCGGACCGCCGCGTCGATCTGACAGTCGCTCATAAGATCCGCCGCTTGTGGGCTGAGCAGGAAGTGATCGATGCGAATGCCGTCATTTCGGTTCCAGGCGCCGGCCTGATAATCCCAGAAGGAATAATGTTCAGGGCCGCGCGTGCAGGCGCGGAAAGCCTCGGTAAAGCCCAGATTCAGGATACGCCGGAAGGCGGCGCGGCTTTCGGGACGAAACAAGGCATCCTCTCGCCAGGCGTCAGGGCGTTTTGCGTCTTCGGCCTGCGGTATGATGTTGTAGTCGCCCGCCATCAGCGCTGGAATCTCTTCCGCCAGCAGGGCCTGCGCGCGGTCGTATAGCCGTTCCATCCACGCCAGTTTGTAGTCGTATTTCGGTCCCGGCACCGGGTTGCCATTGGGCAGGTAAAGCCCGCAGATGCGCAGCGCCTGTTTGCCCACGACCGTGGCCTCGATCCAGCGCGCCTGCTCGTCGCTGTCATCACCGGGCAGGCCCCGGCTGACATCCTCCAGCGGCAGTTTCGACAGGATCGCAACGCCGTTGAAGCTTTTCTGCCCGTGGGTTTCGACATTGTATCCACGCTCTTCGAAAATCTCGCGCGGGAAGTTCTCGTCGACCGACTTGATCTCCTGCAACAGCACCACATCTGGCTGCGCCTCATCCAGCCAGCGGGGCAGCGCCTCGGCGCGGGCCTTGATGCCGTTGATGTTGAATGTGGCGATTTTCATGAGTGGTCTCCGACTGCCTGTGACGATCTATCGCCCAGTTAGCCAGGTGGAGCAAGATCACGACTGTCGGGAAATCGCGCAGCGCCTCCCAATCGGCGCCCCGGCCGCTACATCGAAAAGCTGGTGCCGCAGCCGCAAGATGCGGTTGCGTTGGGGTTGTCGATCACAAAGCGCGCGCCGATCAATTCTTCGCTGAAATCGATGATGGCGTTTTCCAGAAACGGCAGCGAGACCGAATCCACGACAACACGTTCGCCCTGACCTTCGAGCACCAGATCATCATCCGCAGGCGCATCCAGCGCGATCTCGTACTGGAAACCGGAACAGCCGCCGCCTTCCACCGCGACGCGCAGCGCCTGACCCTGATCGGCGGCGCCGATCTCAGCAAGGCGGGCAAAGGCGCGGTCTGTGACTTTGGGCGGCAGGTTCATGGGGCCAACTCCGGCGGTTTTCTTATTGAGCGAGGACCAATATAGAAAGCCTTGATGCAGGCGACAAGGACAGGACGTATGGAACGGGCAGGTTTCGCCTCGGATCCCGCAAAAGCGCGGGGCAGGCTGGTAGCGGAAGAGGAAAGCAGTTTTCGGTCATGTTTCCAGCGTGACCGCGACCGGATCATCCATGCCAGCGCTTTTCGGCGGCTGAAACACAAGACTCAGGTCTTTGTCGAACATGAGGGCGACAATTACCGAACAAGGCTGACCCATTCGATCGAAGTGGCGCAGGTGGCCCGTACCATCGCGGGGACGCTGCGGCTGAACCCGGAACTGACCGAGGCCGTGGCGCTGGCCCATGATCTGGGCCACACACCGTTTGGGCATACCGGAGAGGACGCGCTGCACGCCTTGATGGCACCTTATGGCGGGTTCGATCACAACGCGCAGGCCATCCGCATCGTGACCCGGCTGGAACGGCATTACGCGGCATTTGATGGGTTGAACCTGACCTGGGAAACCCTTGAAGGTATTGCGAAACATAACGGACCGGTGCTGGGAGAGCTGCCTTGGGCTCTGGCGGAATGCAACGCGGCGTTTGATCTGGAATTGCTCACCCATGCCAGCGCCGAGGCACAGGTGGCCGCGCTTGCCGACGATGTTGCCTATAACAATCACGATCTGCATGACGCGCTGCGCGCCGGGCTGTTTTCCGACGATGACATCGCGACCCTGCCCATAATCGGCGCCTGTTACGGCGAGGTCGACACGCTCTGGCCGGGGATCGAGGCCAAGCGGCGGCGGCATGAGGCGCTGCGGCGGGTCTTTGGCGTGATGGTGTCGGATGTGATCGAAACCTCGCGCGCCCGTCTTGCGGAGAGCGGGGCCGAAACGGTCGAGGACATCCGCGCGCTGGATCATCCGGTGATTGCCTTCTCGGACGCGCTTTGGCGCGATCTGAAGGAGATCCGGGCCTTTTTGTTCACCCGCATGTACCGTGCCCCCAGCGTGATGAAGAAACGCGCGGAAGTCGCTAAGATCGTTGAGGAATTATTCCCAATCTACCTGGGTGATCCGCATCAGATGCCCCAGCGATGGCACCCGGAGATCGACGCCGCTCCGGACGAGACCGCATTGGCGCGGATCGTGTCGGACTATATCTCGGGTATGACCGACCGGTTTGCGGTGCAGGACCATGCGCGCCTGACCGGGGCCGATCCGGCGCGGCTATGAAGCGTTTTCCGAAAAGTGCGATGCGGATTTCGGAGTAAATAGCGCGCTGGAATCCAGCCTATTCGATGCCGATATAGGCCACCGCCCAGACCTGTAGGTTACCCAGTTCCTTGGCCAGCGCCGGGTCTTCGACCGTGGGAAAAATCACCACCGCGGGGCCATATCCGCCCAGGGCCAGCGGTTTCTGATCGGCATGAGTGGCCAGAATCGGCTCGAACCGCTCGATTTGCTCCCACGAAATCCTGGCGCTGTAGCCATCCAGCGCGATGGGAATGGCGGTCTTTCCAGTAACCCCGGCCTGCGCCATTACATCGGCCAGGCGCGGGCCGGTCATGGCGCGGTCGGCCTCCTGCCCGGGTGGGCCAAAGGGCACCGTCATCTCATACTGCTCCAATGCACCGAGAGCCGCCGCATCAAAGCCCATCCCCTCGGCATAGGTGATCTCAAGATAACCAAAGAGACCGCCATCATCCTCTCCGCGTGCGGGCAGGTTGGAGGTGCCCAGATCGCCGCCCAGCGTCACCAGAACCGGCCCTTGCGCCTTGGCCATCAACGGCAGGCAAAGTGCCAGAACAAGTATGATCATGCGTTTCATCGCAAAACTCCCTGTTGGTTGTCGGCAGGCTACAGGGTTGGGATGCAAATCCAAGCAGGGATTGCCCGCATTGACCTTGGCGGCTTGCGTGATAAACCGCCCGCAACCAAGAGGACGCAAGTCATGAACCTATTCTCCGAGATCCGCAGCCTTGTGCTGGACGCGCTGGCGCAGATGCAGGCCGAGGGCGCGCTGCCTGAGGGTCTGAGCTTTGACAACGTGGCGGTCGAGCCGCCGCGCGATGCGGCCCATGGCGATATGGCGACCAACGCGGCGATGGTTCTGGCCAAACCGGCCAAAATGAAGCCGCGCGACATTGCTGAGGTATTGGCAGGGAAGCTGGCGGCGGATGACCGGATCACTAGCGCCGAGGTGGCCGGGCCGGGCTTTCTGAACATGCGTTTGGCGCCTGCCGTCTGGCAGTCGGTGCTGGCGGCTGTCCTGCAGGGCGGCGCTGATTATGGCAAATCCACCATGGGGCAGGGCCGCAAGGTCAATGTGGAATATGTCTCGGCCAACCCGACCGGCCCGCTGCATGTGGGTCATACGCGGGGCGCGGTCTTTGGCGATGCGCTGGCGGGGTTGCTGGATTACGCGGGCTATGATGTAACGCGCGAATATTACATCAACGATGGCGGCGCGCAGGTCGACGTCTTGGCGCGCTCGGTCTATCTTCGTTACCTCGAAGCACATGGCGAAGCGGTCGAGTTCCCCGATGGTACCTATCCCGGTGAGTATCTGGTCGAGGTTGGACAGGCGCTGAAAGACAAGGTGGGCGATGCCTATGTAGGCAAGGGCGAGCAATACTGGCTGGCCGAGATCCGGGAATACGCCACCGAAGCCATGATGGATATGATCCGCGCCGATCTGGCTCAACTTGGTGTCGTAATGGACCGGTTTTTCTCGGAAAAATCGCTCTATGGGACGGGTCGGATCGAAGAGGCGCTGGCAAGTCTTGACGCCAAGGGCCTGATCTACGAAGGCGTGTTGGAACCGCCGAAAGGCAAGAAGCCCGAGGATTGGGAGCCGCGCGAGCAGACGTTGTTCAAATCCACCGAACATGGCGATGACGTGGACCGGCCGGTCAAGAAATCTGACGGTAGCTGGACCTATTTCGCGCCAGACATCGCCTATCACTATGACAAGGTGACCCGCGGCTATGACGCGTTGATCGATGTGTTCGGCGCCGATCACGGAGGTTATGTCAAGCGGATGAAGGCGGCTGTTTCGGCGCTGAGCGAAGGCAAGGTGCCGCTCGACATCAAGCTGTGCCAATTGGTGAAACTGTGGAAGAATGGCGAGCCCTTCAAGATGTCCAAGCGGGCGGGGAACTTCGTCACCCTGCGCGATGTGGTCGATCAGGTGGGCCCGGACGTGACCCGCTTTGTCATGCTGACGCGCAAGAATGACGCGCCGCTAGACTTCGATTTCGACAAGGTGCTGGAGCAGAGCCGAGAGAACCCGGTATTCTATGTCCAGTATGCTCACGCTCGCGTGATGAGCGTCCTGCGCCGCGCCGCCGAGGCAGGCTTGCCTGCCGATGACGCCACGCTGTTGGGGGCTGATCTGAGCAAGATTTCGCATGAGGCTGAGCTGGTTGTTGCCAAGAAACTGGCAGAATGGCCACGCCTGGTGGAGATTGCCGCGCGGACCAACGAGCCGCACAGGATCGCCTTCTATCTCTATGAATTGGCAGGTGATTTTCACGCTTTGTGGAACCGCGGCAATGAGCTGCACGAGCTGCGCTTCATTCAGGATGGCGATGTTGCCACAAGCCAGTCGAAAATCGCGCTGGCCCGCGCCGTTTCCGTTGTGATTTCAGCGGGTCTTGGTATTCTTGGCGTCACACCGGTGCAGGAGATGCGGTAACTCAAGCCGCCGAGACCGCCGGTTCGAGGCAGAAACAAGAAAACCTTGAGCGCAAAAGGCTTTGCGTGACGGGCAGTGAGGCGGAAATGGCGAGTTACGATGGTGGCGGGCAGTATGACCCGCGCGGCCCCCGGTATGACCAATATGGTCAGGAAATCCAATATGACGACTACCCGGAGCCCGAGATGGAAGCGACCGGTCCGTCGCTGGGCGGCAGACTGAGCCGGATGGCAAGCATGTTGGGGGCGGTTGGATCGCTGGCGCTGGTCGTGGGGATTGGCGTCTGGGGTGTGAAACTGGTGGTGCGCGACGTGAGCGGCGTGCCGGTGGTGCGCGCGCTCGAAGGTCCGATGCGCATCCAGCCAGAAAATCCGGGCGGGCAGCCTGCCGATCATCAGGGTCTGGCCGTGAACAACGTCGCCGCCCAGGGCACCGCCGCCGCGCCAGCAGATCGCCTGGTTCTGGCACCGCGCCCGGTCGATCTGGCCGAAGAAGACGGTCCGATGGGCGAGATCAATCCAAGTCAGGAAGAAGTCGAGGCCGCCAAGCCAGTGACCGACGGCGCTGTGGCCGCCTTCAAGCAAGGCAGCGTCGATGCGCTGGTGGCCGAACTGACCAAGGATGTGCCCCCAATGGTGCAAAATGCGGTTCTGACCGGCGACGCACCCGACGAGCAACTTGCGGCCATCACCCAGCCCGATGCGCTGCCCGCGATTGACCCTGCCGATCTGGTGGCGCAACTGCCCGACCCGGATCTGCTTGAGGCACCGGGCGTCAAACGCTCGCTGCGACCCATCATCCGGCCCGCCCGCGCTGTGCCCTCGGGCAATGTGGTCAAGGCCAGCCTCAACGATGCGATTAACGCCGCTGTCGAAAGTGCCGCAGGTCTAGAGGTCGATCCGTCGGAAATACCGGTCGGGACCCGTCTGGCGCAGCTTGGGGCCTTTGAGTCCCCCGAGATCGCGCGCAGCGAATGGGATCGGCTTTCAGGACAGTTCGCGGATTACATGTCGGACAAACAGCGTGTGGTGCAGAAAGCGACCAGCAACGGGCGCACATTCTACCGTTTGCGCGCGATGGGGTTCAGCGACATGAGCGATGCACGCCGCTTCTGTGCCACGTTGGGCGCGGAACGGGTTGATTGCATCCCGGTCACCGTCAGGTGAGGTTTGGCGCCACCATTCAGGATGCCGAGGGGCTGCGGCTGACGGCTGAGGAAAAGGCGCTGTTCCGGGAGGTGAACCCGTTTGGGTTCATCCTGTTCGGGCGCAATATCGACACTGCCGATCAGATACGCGCGCTCTGCGGAGATTTCCGCGAGGCGGTGGGGCGCGATTGCCTCATCACCATTGACCAAGAGGGCGGCCGTGTGCAGCGGTTGCGCCCGCCTTTGGCGCGCGGTTGGCTGCCGCCGCTGGACGAGGTGGCGCAGGCGGGCGAACAGGCCGAACGCGCGATGTATCTGCGCTATCGCCTGATTGCCGCTGACCTGCGGGCGCTTGGCATCGACAGCAACTGCGCCCCGACGCTTGATCTGGCCTTTGCCGAAACTCACCCGTTTCTCCGCAACCGGCTCTATGATGCAGACCCGGCGCAAGTGGCGCGTATCGGGCGCGCGGTGGCAGATGGTTTGCTGGAAGGCGGCGTGTTGCCGGTGATGAAGCATATGCCGGGGCATGGGCGGGCCACGCTCGACACCCATCACGAGTTGCCGACCGTCTCGGTTGACCCAGATCAGTTGGACAGCAGCGATTTCGCACCGTTTCGGGCGCTGAACGATCTGCCGATGGGGATGAGCGCACATCTGGTCTTTGACCGGATCGGGCCGGACCCCGCCACCGTTTCTGCGCCGCTCATCACGTTGATCCGTTCGCAGATCGGCTTTGACGGGTTGTTGATGACCGATGACATCTCGATGAAGGCGCTCAGCGGTTCTGTCGCTGACAAGGCCACACGCGCCATCGCCGCAGGCGTTGACGTGGTTCTGCATTGCAATGGAACGTTTCAGGATCGTGTCGCCGTGGCCCACGCGGCAGGCGAAATGAGTTCCGTCGCCCAAACCCGCGCCGAGCGCGCGCTGGCACGGCGCCATGACCCGCAACCGCTTGACATCGAGGCCGCCGAGGCGGAACACTCCCGCCTCATTGGCGGGCAGGGCTATGGTGGATAATCTCAGTTCCGAAGATCCGATTTCAGTTGCCGACCGGCTGGCCGCCGAGGCGCTGATCGTTGATGTGGACGGGTTCGAAGGCCCGCTGGATGTGCTGTTGACCCTGTCGCGCACGCAAAAGGTCGATCTGCGCAAGATCTCGGTTCTGGAGCTGGCGCATCAGTACCTGGCCTTTGTCGAGCGCGCCAAGGAGTTGCGCATCGAACTGGCCGCCGATTATCTGGTCATGGCCGCCTGGCTCGCCTTCCTCAAATCCCGCCTGCTGCTACCGCCAGATCCCGAGGATGAGGGGCCATCAGGTGAGGAGCTTGCCGCGCATCTGGCGTTTCAACTGGAACGATTGCAGGCCATGCGTGACGTGGCTGCGCGGCTGATGGCACGCGACCAACTGGGACGCGATTTCTTCCGCCGCGGGCAGGGCGAGGATGTGACGCGGCTCAGGACCGTAACCTATTCCGCAACGCTGCTGGATCTGATGCAGGGTTATGCCCGCATCCGCACCCGCGACGAATTCCGCCCCTTCGTGATGGATCGCGAGGCGGTCTTTACCATGGAACAGGCGCTGGACCGGATGCGCGGGCTGATCGGCTTTGCCGGAAGCTGGACCGAGATGGCCAGCTATTTGCCCGAAGGCTGGGAGCTGGACCCGATGCGTCGCCGGTCGGCCACCGCATCGACCTTTGCCGCTTCGCTGGAACTGGTAAAAGAAGGCCATCTAGAAATCCGCCAAAGCGACACATTCGCGCCGATTCATCTGCGCAAAAGGACAGAAACACGTGACTGAAGACCCGCAAGACGCCCCAGTCGAGAGCCTGTTCGATGCGCCACCCATGGCCGAGCAGGAACGCATGGTGGAGGCGGTGCTCTTTGCCAGCCCCGATCCGGTTAGCGTTCGAGATCTGGAAGCGAGGATGCCCCATGGCAGCAACGCAGGTCAGGCGCTGGAACTTCTGCGCAAGCGCTATGAGGGGCGTGGCGTGCGTGTGGTGCAGGTGGGGGAAGCCTGGGTCATTCGCACCGCACCTGATCTGGGCTTTCTGATGCGCAAAGAAACCGTCGAGACCCGCAAGCTGAGCCGCGCCGCGATCGAAACACTGGCGATCATCGCCTATCACCAGCCCTGCACGCGGGCCGAGATCGAAGAGATCAGGGGCGTTTCTGTCTCTCGCGGTACCATCGATCAGCTGTTGGAGATGGAGTGGATTCGCCTGGGCCGACGCCGCATGACGCCGGGCCGCCCCGTGACTTTTGTGGTCACCCCGGAATTCCTTGATCATTTCGGGCTCGAAAGCGCCCGCGACCTGCCGGGGCTGAAGGAATTGCGTGCCGCTGGTCTGTTGGAGAACCGGCCCCCACCGGGCGCAATGCCCCTGGGCGAAGAGCCAAGCGAGGATAGCGGTGAAGACGCGGATAACGAAGATCAGACCGAACTCTTCGAGGAAGAGTGAACGAACAGGCCCTGAAATCGGCGCATTCACGCGCTATCTTGCGGGGCGAGGCGCAGTAGAGAGGCAAGGCCGATGAATGTTGAAAGACTTCTGAACATGGTGATCCGCCAAGTAATGCGGCGGGTCGTGTTCAAAGGTGTTGATGCCGGGATCGACGCCATGGCGCGCAGGGGCAAGGGATCCGATGCGCAAGGTGACGCTCCGCCAAACCCAGAGCTTACGCGCGTACAAAAGGAAAACGCGCGCAAGGTCAAGAGAGCGGCACGGATGAGTGCGCGCATGACGAAGTTCTGAAATATCAGACTGTTAGCTTATGGGTTTGAAGTGTTTCGATAGCTTCAGCCCCTGGCCCTGATAGTTGGAGCTGATGCCCGCGCCATAAAGCTGCGAGGGTGTCTCGGCCATGCGCTCATAGACCAGACGGCCCACCACTTGTCCGTGCTCCAGCACAAAAGGGGCTTCGTGGCATCGCACTTCCAGCACCCCGCGTGAGCCTGATCCGCCAGCGGCGGCATGGCCAAAGCCTGGGTCGAAGAACCCGGCATAATGCACCCGGAACTCGCCAACCATCGCCAGATAGGGGGCCATCTCGGCGGCGTAGTCAGGCGGGATATGCACCGCCTCGCGGCTGACCAAAATGTAAAACGCGCCGGGATCAAGAATGATGCGGCCATCGTCGCTGCGCACTTCCTCCCAATACTCGGCGGGATCGTAGGCGCCGATCCGGTCCAAATCGATCACGCCGGTATGCGGTTTGGCCCGGTAGCCCACCAGATCGGTGTCGGGCAGGCGCAGATCGACGGAAAAACCCAGCCCGTCCTGAATCACCGCCTCGCCATCAACAAGCGGGGTTTCGGCATGCAGGGTCCTGAGTTGATCGTCGCTGAGAACCGCCTGTCCGGTGCGAAACCGGATCTGGTTGAGGCGCATGCCCGGCCGCACCAGCACCGAAAACGAGCGCGGGCAGATCTCGGCATATAATGGCCCGGTATAGCCTGCGGGCACGCGGTCGAACTCGGTGCCGCCATCAGTGATCGTGCGGGTCAGCAGATCAAGTCGACCGGTGGAGCTTTTGGCGTTGGCCACCGCACTGATGTCGCCGGGCAGGGCCAGCGATTCCATCAACGGCACCAGATAGACGCAGCCTTTTTCCAGAACCGCGCCTTGGCTCAGATCGATCCGGTGCATCTCGAACTCGGTCAGGCGCTCGTCGACCGTGCGGTTTTCGCCCGCCAGAAACGAGGCGCGAACCCGGTAAGCTACTGTTCCCAAGCGCAGATCAAGGCTCGCAGGCTGTATCTGTCCCTCGGGCATCGGCGTGGGCGCGATAATCTCGCCTGCGGCGATCATCGCTTCGATCTGCTGATTGGGGCAAACACCGGTCATACAAAACTGCTCCATTCCCTTTGGGGCCGGAGTGCAGTCTTGCAGCGAGGGTATGAATTGGTCGGGCTAGCAGGACTCGAACCTGCGACCTTCCGTCCCCCAGACGGACGCGCTACCAGGCTGCGCCATAGCCCGACTTTGAGGTGTTCATAAAGGTTTTGCGGGCAGGGGCAAGAGGAAATCATTGCCTTTTTCTTATCCGTCTCCGCGCGCGGCCTGCCGGTCAATCCAGCCCTTCAGATCCCGCGCCACGGCTGCGGCTGCAGGCAGGTCGCCGGGTGAAAACCGGGCCACATGCGCAAGCCGGGATAGCGGCCCTGGCGCGTAAGAAAGCGAACTCTCACTGGACAGGTCGGCCTGTTCGAGGATGAGCGGTTCAGCGGCAGATGCGACCTCTGCCGGTGCCGATTCGGGGGGCGCAGTGATTGGCGGTTCCGATTCTGCGACGGGTTCGGGATCGGGCAGGGTGGGGGCAGCCTGCAAGTCCATGTCGATCTGGGTTGCGGGTTTTGCGTCGCTCGGGGGCTCGTGCAGCCGGATGACATTACCTTCCTCGGGCACATCGTCACCGGCGTTCTGGTCCAGGCTTTGCGAAAACCCCTGCACATGCGCCACGCCTTGCTCTCGCAGCAGCTTTTGAAGGCCTTTGATTGTCATGCCATCGTCATGCAGCAGGCGCTTGATCCCACCCAGCAACAGCATGTCGGCAGGCCGATAATAGCGCCGCCCGCCCGCGCGCTTCACCGGTTTTACATGGGTGAACTTGCTTTCCCAGAATCGCAGCACATGGGCCTGCACGCCCAGCCAATCAGCAACTTCGCTGATAGTGCGAAAGGCGTCACGAGACTTTGCCATCAGGTGGAATTCCTAGGCTTTGCGATTACCGTCAGCGACCCGGTCTTTCATCAGGTGTGATGGGCGAAACGTCAGAACACGGCGCGGCTGAATGGGAACTTCTTCGCCGGTCTTCGGGTTGCGGCCGATCCGGGCCGATTTATCGCGAACGCTGAAGGTTCCGAACGACGAAATCTTGACCTGTTCGCCGCTTACCAACGCGTCTGACATGTGATTGAGAAGGCTCTCTACCAATTGCGCACTTTCGTTGCGCGACAATCCAACTTCGCGGAAAACGGCTTCGCTCAAATCCATTCTGGTTAAAGTCTTGTCGCCCATGCTGATCCCCTTGTTGTTGGGCGAGAATAGGGCGTTGGGATTTTCCCTGTCAATATCAATGAATTTCAATCGTTTGGCTGGGCCGGTTTGTGCCGGATCACCAGCGCAGCGCAACCGCCCCCCAAGCCAGGCCGCCGCCTATGGCCTCGGTCACGATCAGATCGCCTTCTTTGATCTGGCCGCGCGCCTTGCCCACGGACATGGCCAGCGGGATCGAGGCGGCTGATGTATTGCCGTGATCCTGTACGGTGACGACCACGTTGTCCATCGACACGCCCATCTTCTTGGCGGTGCCCTTGATGATGCGAATATTGGCCTGGTGCGGCACGATCCAATCTACATCCTTGTTTTCCAGCCCGGCTTCTTTCAGCGCGGTTTCGGCGGCATCGGTCAACTTTTCCACCGCGTGGCGGAAGACCTGATTGCCCTGCATCCGCAGATGTCCGGTGGTCTGGGTCGAGACGCCGCCATCAACATATAGCAGGTCTTTGAACCGACCATCGGAGTTCAGGTTTACCGCCAGAATACCGCGGTCGTCATTGGTTCCGGCCTGTTCCTGATATTCGAGCACAAGGGCACCAGCGCCGTCACCGAACAGCACACAGGTCGAACGATCCGACCAGTCCATGATCCGCGAGAATGTCTCGGCACCAATGACCAGCACACGCTTGGCCTGACCGGCCAGGATCAAGGCGTTGGCATTACAAAGCGCATAGACGAACCCGGCGCAGACAGCCTGCACGTCAAAGGCAAAGCCGCGGGTCATGCCGATCTTGGACTGCACCATCGTGGCGGCCGAGGGGAAGGTTAGGTCCGGGGTGGAGGTGGCGACGATGATGGCGTCGATGTCATCGGCCTCAAGCCCGGCATCGGCCAGCGCCGCTCGGGCGGCATTTGAGGCCAGATCCGAGGTTGTCTCGCCCTCGGCGGCGAAATGCCGCCGCTCGATGCCTGAACGGGTGCGAATCCATTCGTCAGACGTGTCCAGCGTCGCCTCGAATTCGGCATTTGGGACGATGCGCTCGGGCAAATAATGTCCTATGCCTTTGACGACTGCACGGCCTGTCATGGGTCACCTGTGTGTTTGTTATTGATTTTCCGCCCCACTGGCGTGGGCGGCATCTTGGGTAAGCTCGCCGGTGGATGCAACCCGTGCGGCCAGTTTTTCCGTAAACCCGGACTGTGCAAGGGTGAAGGCCAGCTTGACAGCCGCCGATACGCCGGTGTCATCCGCCGAGCCGTGGGATTTGATAACCGTACCGTTCAGCCCCAGGAACACCCCGCCATTCACCCGGCGCGGGTCGATCCGCTTTTTCAGACGGTTGAGCGAGGTGATGGCCAGGATTGAGGCCAGCCGCGACAGGAACGAGTATTTGAATGCCTCACGCAGAAGCCCGCCTACCATGCTGGCGGTGCCTTCGCCGGTCTTGATCGCCACGTTGCCGGTGAAACCATCGGTCACGATGACGTCAGCAACATCACCGGTGATATCGCTCCCTTCGACAAAGCCTGCGAAGTCGAAATTCGAGCGATCGGCGAAATCGGAAATCAGCGCATGGGCTTCTTTCAACTCGGCGCGGCCCTTGTGTTCTTCGGTGCCCACGTTCAGCAGCCCGATACGGGGGCGGGGCAGTTCCATGCCATTTCGGGCATAAGACGCGCCCATCAGCGCGTATTGCAGCAGATCGCGGGCATCGGCGCGCACATCGGCGCCCACATCCAGCATCACGTTGAAGCGCTGCGGATTGATTGAGGGAAACAGGATCGCGATGGCGGGCCGGTTCACGCCCGGCAACTTGCGCAGCCGGATCATACTGAGCGCCATCAGCGCGCCAGTATTGCCGCAGGACACCGCACCCGCGGCTTCGCCGTTGCGGACCGATTCCAACGCCGACCACATCGAGGTCTGCTTGCCGCCGCGCACAACCTGGCTGGGCTTGTCGTCCATGGTGACAACATCGGGCGCATTACGAAATTCGACGCGACCTTCGAGGCCGCGCCGTTTCGCAACGAGGTTGCGCAATGTGTCTTCCGGACCGTGCAGGATGAACCCGATATCCGGGTTCTTTTCCGCTGACTTGGCGATTCCGGCCACAACGACCGAAGGACCGGCATCGCCGCCCATCGCATCAACCGATATAATGATCCGCCCCTGTGTCGTCGCGGGGGATGATCCGGTCTGATCGGGCTGCGCCGCCATGCCTCAGTCTGCGACCAATCAGGCCGCGTCTTCGTCCAGATCGATCTCGTCGGCCTGAGCGATAACCTCACGGTCATCATAGTGGCCGCAGGACGGGCACACGTGATGCGGACGGCGCAGTTCGCCGCAATTGGGGCATTCGTTCGGGTTTGCAGCAACCAGTGCATCGTGCGCGCGGCGATTGTTGCGGCGCGACTTGGATACTTTGTTCTGTTGGACAGCCATTGTCTCAACCTTTGTCTCGCTAAGGGCCGCGGTCAATGCCGGCGGGCCGGGTTATAGTGTTCGTTTCTCTTGGTGTGACGCGCGTGTAGGGCGTTGCCCCTGCATTGTCCAACCTTAAATCCGATGAGCGCGCGAAAATACTGCGAATCTCGCCATGTTCAAGCGGTTTTTCTGGTCGCGTCCTATGACATGTCAAAGCCGCGTTGTCATTGGTCTTTTTTCAGCGCATCGCGTAAATCTGCCAGCCCTGCAAAGGGTTTGACATCCTCATCCGTCAACGGTTCCTTGCCCGGTTCGGTAAACACCATTTCGCCGGCTTCGGCACCCTGGCTGCGGGGATATTGCGGCAGCGCCAGCGCCAGCGCTTCGATCATGATCCGCGTCAGATCCAACTCGGGCGTAAGGGGCTCGGATTCGTCATCTTCGCGCATTTCCACTTCCGAGGCTTCGGGTTCCTCCCATTCGGCCAAAAAAATCCGGCTCACCGGGATGTCGATACGGGTGGTCACCGGGTCCAGCGTGACAATGCAGGGCTGCACCACCGTCGCGCCGAGATTTGCCGAAAGATGCCAGTCCTTGCGGCCCTGCGCCGCGATCTGTCCGGAAAGTTCCAGTTTTCGCAGGCCCAGCAGGTCGAGTCCCTCGGCGATGCGGGACAGCTCTGGCGCGGCTGGCCGCAGTTTGAATTCGGTGGGGCTGTTCTGGGGCAGATCAGCGACCCGCAACACATCCTCTTTGGGCATGACAGGACTTTCGTTGGTTGAACCACTTGGCCGGTTTATGTAATCGGGATAAAAGGCGCGCACAGCCGAGGCAAGGGGGCCGGGATGATAGACGCTGCAAAGCTGCCAGGACAGAGGATGTCCCGCATCGTTATGATGGGGGCTTTTGTGGTGTGCCTGTCCGCTTGTGCCGAAATCTATCGCAACCACGGCTATGTCCCACCAGCCGAAGACCTGTCGAAAGTGACCGTTGGCGTCGATACCCGGGACAGTGTGATCGAGACGATCGGCGCGCCGACGGCATCCGGGGTGCTTGAAGATAGCGGATTCTACTACGTGCAAACCCGGTTCCGGCATTTTGGCGCGCGCGCGCCAGAGATCGTTTCGCGCGAATTGGTGGCCATCAGCTTCGACAACTCGGGCGTGGTGCGCAACATCGAACGGTTCGGCCTTGAGCGAGGCCAAGTCGTGACGCTGCAGCGGCGGGTGACCGAATCGAGCCTCGAGGACAAGACCTTCCTGCGGCAACTGCTGGGCAACCTGGGCAATTTCGATCCGGGCACCGTGCTTCCGTCAGAGCAATAATCTGGCAGCCGTCAACTTGTTGTCATAAGCTCTATGCTAGTGAGCCACCGAACAAGATGTCGTGCAGCGCTGCGGAGGGTGCGATCATGGCGCAGGTGATGCTGAACACAGGGCGCTACCAGGCGCGTCTGGCGCAGGGCGAGGCAGATATCGCCGCCGCCCAGGCGCTGCGCACGCGGGCCTTCGCCACGGATGCTATGGATCGCGATGCCTATGATGGTCTTTGCCAACACATGCTGGTCGAGGATACGCAGGCGGACAATCAACTGGTCTGCTGTTTCCGGCTGTTCGACATGCAGGGCGGGGAAGAGATCGGGCGCAGCTATTCGGCGCAGTTCTATGAATTGTCGGCGCTGGCTGCGTTCGAGGGACGGATGGTCGAGATGGGCCGGTTCTGCATCGACCCCGATTGCAACGACCCCGACATTGTGCGCACGGCTTGGGGCGCCATGACGGCCTATGTCGACGAGAACCGCATTGAGTTGCTGTTTGGCTGCTCGTCCTTTGCGGGGACCGAGACCGAGGCCTATCTTGATGCCTTCGCGATGTTGAAGCACCGCCATCTGGCCCCCAAGCGCTGGCTGCCACGGGTCAAGGCGCCAGATGTCTTTCGATTCGCTGCGCGCCTGCGTCGCAAACCAGACCTGAAAAAGGCGATGCTGCGCATGCCGCCCCTGCTGCGCAGCTATCTGGCGATGGGGGGCTGGGTCAGCGATCATGCGGTGGTCGACCGGCAGATGAATACGCTGCATGTCTTCACCGGGCTGGAGGTCGGATCGATTCCGCCGGCACGCAAACGGCTGCTGCGGGCGGTGACCGGGTAAGATTCCGTATTTGGGACGAGAAGAAGCAGGGCGTTGACGCGCCCTCCGGGCCGGTTTAGCTGGCGGGTATGGCACGTATTCCTCTTTTGCAGATGTCTGGTATCTCCCTGACCTTTGGGGGCGATCCGGTGTTTTCCGGGCTTGATCTGGTGGTGCAGCCGGGCGACCGGGTGGCACTGGTGGGCCGCAATGGATCGGGCAAGTCCACGTTGATGAAGGTGATGGCCGGGTTGGTCGAGGCGGATGCGGGCGAGATCACCGTGCCACCCGGAAAATCCGTGGGCTATATGGAGCAAGACCCGGATATGGCCGGGTTCGCGACGTTGGGCGACTATGCCGCAAGCGGGCTGGAACCGGGAGAGCTGTATAAGGTCGAGCGAGCGGGTGAGGGGCTGAAGTTCGATCCCGACCGTCCAGTTGAAACCGCCTCGGGCGGGGAGCGGCGCCGTGCGGCGCTGGCCAAGCTGATGGCCGAGGCGCCCGATCTGATGCTGCTGGATGAGCCGACCAACCATCTGGATATTCAGGCCATTGGCTGGCTGGAACGCGAGCTGTCCGGCACCCGCGCGGGCTTTGTCCTGATCTCGCATGACCGGGCCTTTCTGCGTGCACTGACCCGCGCAACCCTCTGGATCGACAGGGGAATCGCGCGCAGGCAGGAAAAGGGCTTCGACGCCTTCGAGGCCTGGCGCGACAAGGTCTGGGAAGAGGAAGACAGCGCGCGGCACAAGATGGATCGCCTGATCAAATCCGAAAGCCGCTGGGCGGTCGAGGGGATCAGCGCAAGGCGCACCCGCAATCAGGGCCGGGTGCGGGCCTTGCAGGCCTTGCGTGCCGAACGCGCGGCGCAAATCCGGCGGCAGGGCTCGGCTGCGATGGCGCTGGAGGCGGGCCCCAAATCGGGCCGCAAGGTGATCGAAGCGCATGGCATCTCAAAAGCCTTTGACGGGCAGACCATCCTGCGCAATTTCGACCTGCTGGTGCAGCGAGGCGATCGGGTAGCCTTTGTCGGCCCGAATGGTGTCGGCAAGACCACGCTGCTGAAGATGCTGCTGGGGCAGGTTGCGCCCGACGAAGGCCAGGTCAAGCTGGGCACCAATCTGGAGGTCGCTGTATTCGATCAGGCCCGCGCGCAGCTTGATCCGGACATGACGCTTTGGGACAGCCTGACAGGCGATCCGAGCATGCGGGTCTCGGGCAAGGCCGATCAGGTCATGGTGCGCGGCACACCGAAACACGTGGTGGGCTACCTCAAGGAGTTTCTCTTTGACGACCGGCAGGCGCGCGCCCCGGTGCGTTCGCTGTCGGGTGGCGAAAAGGCGCGGTTGCTTTTGGCCAAGCTGATGGCGCAAAGCTCGAACGTTCTGGTGCTGGACGAACCGACCAACGATCTGGATGTGGAAACGCTCGACCTGTTGCAGGAATTGCTGGACGACTATGACGGCACCGTGCTGCTGGTCAGCCATGATCGCGACTTTCTGGACCGCATCGCCACAACCACCATCGCAATGGAGGGCGATGGGCGCGCCACTGCCTATCCGGGCGGGTGGAGCGACTATCAGACGCAGCGCGCGCCGGACGCGCCGCGGGCCACTGAGGCTCCAAAGACTGCGAAGCCGAAACCCAAAGCGGCGCCGAAACCCAAAACGGGCCTGTCTTTCTCAGAAAAACACCGGCTGGAAAACCTGCCCGCCGAGATCGAGCGACTGGAAGCGGAGATCGGCAAACTGGAGAGTTTGTTGGGTGATCCCGAGCTTTACGCTCGTGAACCGGTCAAGTTTCAGAAAGCCACGCAAGCCCTTGTGGAACGGCAGGAAAAACTCTCTGCCGCCGAAGAGGAGTGGCTGTCCCTGGAGGAGAAGGCCGAAGGTTAGCTTGAGAACGCGTCCAATACGCCAAGACTACCCGAAATGGGATACAACTAGCGTGTTATGAGGGTCCGCATCGAGCCCAGAACTACTTCATGCTCCCGTATTTTCTGTTCAAATATCTAATGGTCGGCACACCAAGATAGATCATCCAAAATAGCCAAATCCAGATCACAATATTTGCAACAAGAACATCGCGATTTGGGAATGCATTGGTTGCGAATATCAACAACAAAAAGAACGCGAAATGCGACACCAACAGGAAGACAAATGCCCGTACCGGGTTTCTCTCAAGCACTCCTTCGAAGTTAAGGAACAAGTCTTTCAACATCTTATGTTCCGGTCCTCCAACCAATCATGCATACCCTACACCAAATGTCAGCAAAGTCCGCAGAACCGTCATTGGTTCAGACATGCGGCGAGTTTGTTTCAAGACTGACCGGCTAAGCTAATGAAGCGGGATTCGGAAATCCGATCGGGTTAAGCCCGAGCTGCGTGATATTCCAACTAGCGCGACCGTGCCGGGTTGCCCATAACCGTCTGGCCGGGCGCGACATCCCGCGTCACGACGCTGCCCGCGCCGACAATGGCGTTTTCGCCGATGGTCACGCCCGGCATGAGGGTCGCGCCGCCGCCAATCCAGACGTTGTCGCCCAGCGTGACGGGCAGGGCGATCTCCATGCCTTTGGCGCGCTCAACCGGGTCCTTGGCATGTTGCGCGCAATAGATCTGCACTGCAGGCCCCAGCATCGTGCCAGCCCCGATCCGCACCGACGCAGAATCGAGGATGACGCAGCCCGCGTTCAGGTAGGAGAGATCTCCTAGCGATAGGTTGACCCCGTAGGAACAATGAAACGGGGCCTCGATCAGGCAATCCTGCCCGACATGGCCAAAGAGTTCCGCCAGTTGCGGGCCCATCTGACCACGGAGGTCAGGCGCCATGGTATTGTGCTGATGTACGGCGTTACGAGCGCGCTGGCGCATCCTCTCCAATTCATCATCAAGGCAGCTATACCATTCGCCTGCCAGCATTTTGTCTTTCTGGGACATGGTTCAGCACTACCGCATCCGCAATGCACCGTCGAGGCGGATGACCTCGCCGTTGAGATACCCCATTTCGACGATGAAGCCCGCCATCCGCCCGAACTCCACCGGATCGCCCAGCCGCGCCGGGTTGGGGACATCCGCTGCCAGTTGTTGCTGCACCTCTTCGGGCAGGCCCGCCAGCATCGGTGTCATGAAGATGCCCGGAGCGATGGCCATCACGCGGATGCCCAAGGATGCAAGATCGCGCGCCATGGGTAAGGTCATGCCGACAATTCCACCTTTGGACGCCGCATAAGCCGTTTGCCCCTTCTGCCCGTCAAAGGCTGCAATTGATGCGGTGTTGATGATCACCCCGCGCGCGCCATCCGGTTCGGGATCGTTTTTGGCCATCTCGGCCGCAGCCAGGCGTGACACGTTGAACGACCCTGCAAGATTGATGTCGATGGTTCTCTGAAACGCATCGAGCGCATGTGGTCCGTCCTTGCCGACGGTTTTCATCCCGACGGCGATGCCCGCACAGTTCACGCAGGCGGTGATTTTGCCCATCTGCTCCATTGCATGGGCGACTGCCGCCGCCACCGAGGCCTCATCGGTCACGTCGGTCTGCGCAAAATGCCCGCCGATCTCTTCGGCGACGCTTGGACCGCGTTCTGCGTCCCTGTCCAGCAGCGTGACCTGTGCGCCCGCGTTAGCGAAATGGCGCGCGGTGGCCTCGCCCAGACCTGAGGCACCTCCGGTCACGATGGCGGCGGTATCGGACAATTGCATGGCGGGGCTCCGTTATATGAACACGTGTTCAAATACTCGCGAATCCGGTGCCCTGTCTAGTGCTGGATGGGGTCCGTGTCAGACGACGGACAGGCAGGAGCAATTGGACAGCTTCCCGATACGCTGCGTCGTGCTACCTTGAACCAGCGCTTGCAAGTTTCCAAGGCCGCGACGACCGGTGACAATCAGGTCTGCGCCCGCGCTTTCGGCCCAGTGCACGATCTGCTCGGCCGGATCGCCCCTATCGATGTGGGTTTCAGTGACCTCTGTGCCCTTATCTGCGGCCATCGCCTTGCCCGCAGCAATGATCTTGTCGGCAGCTTGTTTGACCTCGACGTCGGTCGGCATGGTGGTCACCGCGTGATAGCCCATCGTCGCGCCAAGCGCGAAGGCGACGGTCTGCGGCTGCGGAGTGTGGACAAGAATAATCTGGCCGCCGAATGTCCCGGCAAGATCGCAGGCAACGGCCAAAGCCCGATCAGATGGTTCCGACCCGTCGAGGCCTACAACGATTTTTTCAAACATTGGTACCCTCCTCTTTGGTTCATGCCGCAATTATGGGGCAGGCAGCGGGCCTGCCCCATGACATGAATCAACAGAAGGGGATCTATGTCGCGTTAGCCGTCCAGTTTCACCAGGGCGTGACGCTTCTTGCCTGCGCTGAGCTTAATCGGTTCGGCCAAAGCGCCCGCGTCGATCATCAGCCCGGCATCGGTGAGCGGTGCGTCGTCCAGTTTGGCGCCGTTTTCAGCGATCAGACGCTTGGCTTCCTTGCCGGATTTGGCGAGGCCCGATTTCACGATAAGCTGCACGATCGACATGCCGTCGCCAACTTCTTCTTTAGTCAAAGTTAGCGTTGGTAAGCCACTGGTGATTGCACCTTGTCCAAACTTGTTTTCGTTTTGGAACAATGCACCCCTGATCTGCTGCGTAAACAGCCCCTGCGCAGTGGCTTTTGCTGCCTGAGCAGCGTCTGGCCCATGCAGCAGGGTGGTGACCTCATTGGCCAGACGAATCTTGGCCTCGTTGATTTCCGATCCTGCCAGCGCGCCCAGACGATCGCATTCATCGACGGGCAACTCGGTATAGAGCTTGAGGAACCGGCCCACATCCGCATCGGTGGTGTTGCGCCAGAACTGCCAGAACTCATACGGGCTGAGCATATCGCCGTTCAGCCAGACCGCACCCGATTGCGATTTGCCCATCTTCTTGCCGTCACTGGTGGTCAGCAGGGGTGAGGTCAGGCCGAACACCTCGCCCTCGATCACCCGGCGAGTCAGGTCGATGCCGTTGACGATATTGCCCCACTGGTCGCTGCCGCCCATCTGCAAGACACAGCCATAGCGGCGGTTCAGTTCAAGGAAGTCATAGGCCTGCAGGATCATGTAGTTGAATTCGAGGAAGCTGAGGCTCTGCTCGCGATCCAACCGCGATTTGACCGATTCGAAACTGAGCATCCGGTTGACCGAGAAATGCCGCCCGATATCGCGCAGGAAGTCGAGATAGTTCAGATCGTCCAGCCATTCGGCATTGTTCAGCATCAGCGCCGCGTTTTCAGCGCCGCTGTCATAGTCGATATAGGCGGCGAACACCTTCCTGATCCCGGCGATATTGGCGTCGATCTGTTCGGGGCCGAGCAGGGGGCGCTCGTCGGCGCGGAAGCTGGGATCGCCCACCTTGGTGGTGCCGCCGCCCATCAGCGTGATTGGCCTGTGACCGGTCTTTTGCAGCCAGCGCAGCATCATGATCTGGATCAGCGAACCCACATGCAGCGACTTGGCCGTGGCGTCAAAGCCGATATACCCCGGCTGGCACCCTTTGATCAGCGCCTCGTCGAGGCCCTGGTAATCGGTGCAGTCGGCCAGAAAGCCACGCTCCATCATCACTGCGATGAAATCCGATTTGGGATGGTAGGTCATGTCTTGCCTCGGGGTTGAATTGCGAGGCAGGTTATAGGCGGCAGGACGGAGAAGGAAAAGGCCATGAATAGGGCCATTGCACAAGCAGGCACGGTCAGGGCACTGGGCGCGATGTCGGGCACCTCGCTGGACGGGGTGGATACGGCCGTGATCGAAACCGACGGACGGGTGATCTCTGGCTTTGGCGAGACCGGCTACCGGGCCTATTCCGAGGCGGAACGCGCCGTTTTGCGCGCCGGTTTGGGCCAATGGCTCGGGCCGGAGGTCGAGGCAGCGGGTGCGCTCGTCACCGAAGCGCATCGCAAGGCGCTGTCCGGGCATGAGGGGATCGATCTGATTGGCTTTCACGGCCAGACGCTCAGCCACGAACCGCGCGGGCGAGGCACCTTGCAAGTGGGCGATGGTGCGGCACTGGCACATGATCTGGATGTGCCCGTGGTCTGGGACTTCCGCTCCGACGATGTGCGCTTGGGCGGTGAGGGCGCGCCGCTGGCGCCGTTTTTTCACTTCGCCTGCGCCAAATGGGCTGGGCTGCGAGACCCGCTTTGTTTTCTCAATCTTGGTGGGGTTGGCAACCTGACCTATGTCGATCCGAGTTTTGACCGCCCCGAGGACGCGGGGGCGTTGCTGGCCTTTGATACCGGGCCCGCAAATGCGCCGATTGACGATCTGGTGCAGGCGCGGCTGGGTCAGCCGATGGACCGGGACGGCGCACTTGCGCGCAAAGGTGAAGTGGAGACCGGCGCGTTGGAGCTGTTCCTGGCCGAGCCCTATTTCACAAAGATGCCACCCAAATCCCTGGACCGGAACGATTTCTCAGAGATGATCGAACTGGTGCGCGAGTTGAGTGATGCCGATGCGGTGGCCACGCTGACCGGCATGTGTGCCGCCGGTGTCGCCCAGGGGGTCGAGCATTGCCCGGTGCCGCCGGCGCGGGTTCTTGTCACTGGGGGTGGGCGACACAATCCGGTCCTGATGCAGATGCTGGAAGTTTCTCTTGATTGCCCGGTTGAGCCGGTTGAAGCCGTTGGCCTGAACGGAGATATGTTGGAGGCGCAGGCCTTTGCCTATCTCGCGGTCCGGGTTGCGCGCGGGTTGCCGACCAGTTGTCCGGGCACCACCGGGGTCAGTGCGCTGGTGGGCGGCGGGGTTGTGAGCATTCCCGTACCCGCCTGATCGGCGCCGGGGCGCCTTTTTCGCCTCTGGTGATTCCGCAATGATGTTTTCAGCCAGATGACGGGCGGATCGGTCCCCGGTTCATCGAGTGCGCATAGCTGGCGGCGAAACCGGTATAGCCATCCGAGGTAGATTTCAGATGGGCCTGCGTCAGCGTGTGAAATTCCGGCAGCTTGTGGAAGGGCACATTGGGAAAGGCGTGATGCTCGGCATGGTAGGGCATGTTCCAGGCCAGAAAGCGGATCGCGCTTGTTGTGAAGGTTGTTCGGGAGTTTTCCAGCATATTGGCGACCGGCGGGCAAAGCCCATGCTCCGCCAAAAGGTAGAGCCTTAGGAACGGCTGGCAGAGCGCTACCGGTAGAATCCAGACCCAGAACAGGGCAGGCGTGAGAAATAGGCTGAACGCGGCAAGCACATATAGACCAAGCAGAATGCGAGCTTCCCTGTGCATAGTAGCATGCTGGCGCTGCGGCAGGTAGGGCGCGTCAATGTTGCCAAACGCGTTCTGGACCAGCACCCGCGCCATGCCACGCCAGTAGAACCAGCCGCTCAGATAGGCCAGCAGGCTCGGCCAGTTATCGGGGCGTGGTTTGCCGGCCAGTTCAGGGTCACGGTCTGGGTCATTGGTCCATTTGTGATGGGCCAGATGGAAATAGCGAAACCAGATGAAGGGCAGGGCGATGGGAAACGCGCAGGCATGGCCCACGACCTCGTTGATCCAACGGGTCTTGAACGGGGTTTGGTGAGTGCATTCGTGGCTAAGAGTGAAAAGAAACACCAAGAGCAAACCCTGCGGCAGGATCAGCAGCGGCCAGAGCGGAACTTTTGCAAGAATACCGATGGTCGAGAGACCAAGTGCGAGGCCATAAAGCCCGAGATGGCGCAGGCCAGCGCGGTCACAGCGCGCCGTCAGCGCGAATTTGGCTTCGGTCGGAAGCGCGGCGATCAGGGTGCGGTGATCCATGTTTTCAGCCTATTCCAGACGCTGCTCACGTCAAGCGCGGGGAATGTCGAAACCGGGCTCGGCCAGCTCGAATCCATCAAATTCGAAGCCGGGTGAAACCGTGCAACTGACCAGTGTGTAGTCACCGGTTGTTTGCGCCGCCTGCCAGTGGTCCTGGGGAACGATGCGCTGCGGTGCGCCTTTGGTCAGATCGGGGGCCAGCACATGCTCGGTCGCCGGGCCTGCCGCATCCGCACTCAGCGACAGGATCAGCGGCTCTCCGGCGTGGTAGAGCCAGATCTCGGTGGCGTCGACCCGATGCCAATGGCTGCGCTCACCCGCCTTGAGCAGGAAATAGATGCAGGTGCCGGTGGCGCGGCCGGGATTATCGGCGCGCCATGTCTCGCGAAACCAGCCGCCCTCGGGGTGTTGCTCTAGCCCCAGTTGGGCGATGATCTCGTCTGCGGTCATGGCACTCCCTTCCGATTTGTGCTGACTGGGATATGCGCAAAGCCAGTTGGCTCTGGCAATCCCCGGCGTGCCGCATATGTTCTGCCCATGACCCTTATGATCCCGTTCGACAACAGTTATGCCCGTCTGCCCGATGCCTTTTATACACTGCAGGCACCGCAGCCGGTCTCCACACCGCATTTGATCGCATTTAACGACGATCTGGCGCGGCTCATGGGGATCAGCCCCGGCGAGGTCGGGGAAATGACTCAGGTCTTTGCAGGTAATGACATTCCAGTTGGCGCGGCGCCACTGGCGCAGCTTTATTCGGGCCATCAGTTCGGCAACTACAATCCGCAACTGGGCGATGGACGTGCGGTTTTGTTGGGCGAGACAGTGGGTGAAGACGGGGTGCGCCGTGACATCCAGCTGAAAGGGTCGGGGCGCACACCCTATTCGCGGGGCGGAGACGGCCGGGCCTGGCTGGGGCCGGTGCTGCGCGAATATGTAGTATCCGAGGCGATGCACGCGCTTGGTATTCCCACGACACGGGCGCTGGCAGCGGTTGAAACCGGTGAACAGGTGTTTCGCGAAACCGCCTTGCCGGGCGCGGTTCTGACGCGAGTGGCCTCTAGCCATCTGCGTGTGGGCACGTTTCAGGTTTTTGCTGCACGCGGACAGAAGGACAGCCTGACCCGCCTAACCCAATATGCCATCGACCGCCACTACCTCGAGGCCGACGGGCCGATGGGTCTGTTGCGCGCGGTCAGCGAAGCGCAAGCACGGCTGATCGCGCAGTGGATGGCGGTCGGCTTCATCCATGGCGTGATGAACACCGACAATTGCTCGATCGCCGGAGAGACCATCGACTACGGCCCCTGCGCCTTTATGGATGGCTATCATCCCAATACCGTCTACAGCTCGATCGACCAGATGGGGCGCTATGCCTATGCAAATCAGGCCGACATCGTGGTCTGGAATATGGCGCAGCTTGCGACCGCGCTGATCCAGCAGATGGACAGCCGTGATGCCGGCGTCGAAGAAGCCACCGAGATCGTGCATGCCATGCCTGCGCTGCTGCAATCCGAATGGCTGACCCGGTTCCGCGCCAAGCTGGGGCTTGTGCTGCAGGAGGAGGGCGATCAAGCCCTGATCGCCGATCTGCTGACCCGGATGGCCGAAAATCAAGCGGATTTCACCAACACGTTCCGGGCAATTGGCACGCCCGGTGCGCGCGATCAGTTCCTTGACCCGCAGGCCTTCGATACCTGGCATGAGGGCTGGCGCGACCGCGCCGCGCGCGAAGAGGATGCAGACGCCACAATCCGCGCTGCCAACCCGGCCGTCATCCCCCGCAATCACCGCATAGAACAGATGATCGAAGCCGCTGTGGCAGGCGACTATGCCCAGTTTCAGCGCCTGAACACGGTTCTGTCCGCGCCTTATACCGACAATCCCGAAAACTCCGACCTGACACGCCCCCCCACGGATTCCGAAGTCGTACAGGCGACGTTCTGCGGCACCTGAGCGCCTTGCATCCGCCTCAGCCCCGTCGCACAAAGAGAGCGACCCGCTGAACCGGACGCCTCATGAGCCTGACCCCGACGCTGCGCCTTGCCAGCTACAATATCCAGAAATGCATCGGGCTCGACCTGCGGCGGCTGCCGCGCCGTATTCTTCAGGTGCTGGATCGTCTTGGTGCGCAGATCGTGGTTTTGCAAGAGGCCGATAAACGCCTGCCGCCGCGCCCCGCAGCCTTGCCGCATTTCGTGCTGGACGAGGCGGGTTGGCAGGTGGCCGATCTGGGTGGTGCGGGTTCTCTGGGCTGGCACGGCAATGCGGTGATCTGGAAAGGCGAAGGGATCACTCTCGATACGTTGGCCCATCACGATTTGCCCGGGTTCGAGCCGCGCGGCGCAGTGCGGGTGGAACTCGCGACACCCATCGGCCCGCTCAGGGTGGTGGGCCTGCATCTGGGTCTGCTGGCGCAGTCGCGCCGACATCAGGTCACGCATCTGGCGCAGGATATCGCGGCGCTGCCGCCTATGCCCACGGTCTGGGCGGGGGATTTCAACGACTGGTCGCGCCAGCCTGTTCTGGATCGCCTGGCGCCAAAGATGCGGTTTTTGCGACCCTTGCCCAGCTTTCCCGCCTTGCGCCCGTTGGGCCCGTTGGATCGGATCGCGCTGGGGCCGGAACTGGAGGCCGTGCGGCACGAGGTCTTTTCCGACCAACCCGCCCATATCGCCTCGGACCACTTGCCGGTCTGGGCGGATCTGCGACGGCGCGATTGAGCCGGGGCTTTGAGCGAAATCCGGTGGCGCTGCGAGGCGCAAGGCATTAAACCGGGGACCCAGACGGAGCAGGGGGCGCATCATGTCCGGCAGTACGATCATAACCAGATGCGAGGCCAAGGGGCTGCGCCTGACCGGCCAGCGCCGCGTCATCGCACGCGTGCTTGAGGAGAGCGCCGACCACCCGGATGTCGAAGAGCTTTATGCCCGCGCGATCGCCATCGATCCGGGTATCTCTATCGCCACTGTGTATCGTACGGTTAAACTGTTCGATGAGGCGGGCATTCTGGACCGGCTGGAATTTGGTGACGGGCGCGCGCGTTATGAGGATGCCGAACGCGATCACCATGACCACCTGATCGACATGAACTCGGGCGAGGTGATCGAGTTTGTCGACCCAGAAATCGAGGCGCTGCAGGAAAAGATCGCCGCCAAGCTGGGCTATGAGCTACGCGGTCACAAGCTGGAACTCTACGGCGTCCCGCTGCGAAAACGCTGACGCGGCCTTGCGCATCCGGGCTGAAGCCTGCACTGGGTTACCAAGCACTCCCGCAAGAGGCCCTTGATGAAAAAGACATCCGCAAACCTGCGCGGCGCGACCCTGATGACGCTGGCGATGCTGGGCTTTGCGATCGAGGACCTGTTCATCAAGCTGATGGCCGAAATCCTGCCTACTTGGCAGATATTGGCGGTTCTTGGGGGCGGCGGTGCGCTTGTCTTTGCAGCGATGACCAAGGCCAGCGGTCAACCGCTCTGGACGCGCGCCTATCTCAAAGGACCGGTTCTGCTGCGCAATGTGGCCGAGATTGTCGGCACGGTTGGCTTTGTGACCGCCATTGCGCTGACCCCGATTTCCCAGGCTTCGGCTATATTGCAGGCCACGCCGCTGGTGGTGACCCTAGGGGCTGCGCTGTTTCTCGGCGAACGGGTTGGCCCGCGCCGCTGGAGCGCGGTCATGATCGGGTTTCTGGGCGTGTTGCTGGTGATCCGTCCGGGGACCGAAGGGTTTGACGCCAAATCTCTGTTTGCGGTGCAGGGCGTGATCGGCCTGGCAGTGCGCGATGTGGTAACGCGGCGCGTGAGTGAGGAAACCTCATCACTGCAACTCAGCTTTCTGGCTTTTCTGACCCTGATCCCCTCTGCCGCGATCCTGGCCCAGTTTAGCGATCGGCCTTTTGTCCCGACGTCTTTCGACCTTTGGGTAATATTTGCGGTCTTCATCTTGATTGCGGCGGCGGCCTATTTGGCGATCGTTGCCTCGATGCGGGTCGGCGAGGTTTCATTCGTAACCCCGTTTCGCTACTCGCGCATCGTATTTGCCCTGATCATTGGCGTGACGGTGTTCCGCGAAAGACCGGATTTTATGATGCTGACCGGAGTTGCCGTAATCGTGGGTGCCGGCATTTATGTGATCTGGCGCGAGCGTTTGGCTGGCGCGCAAGCCCAAAAAGATGGAATTCCAGGCTCTTGATGCCGCTAACAGGTGTGGTTTCCCGGCGGCATTCTCTGTTAAGACGCCGGCAATCAGGAACCATCCGGGAACAGACCATAATGAGCGTGATCATCGACGTATTTGGGCGTGAGGTGTTGGACAGCCGCGGCAATCCGACGGTTGAGGTTGATGTTGTGCTTGAGGATGGCACGTTGGGCCGGGCTGCGGTGCCGTCGGGGGCTTCGACCGGGGCTTATGAGGCGGTCGAGAAGCGCGATGGCGACAAGGCGCGCTATCTGGGCAAGGGCGTG